>JBEEGH010000034.1:0-318590 GCA_041166745.1 Acidimicrobiaceae bacterium | reverse complement strand
TATTCGCCGTCTCGCGGCGAATAAAACCGCACAAACGCCGATGCCGTGCTCATTTCAGGAACTTTGAGGTGGTGTTGTCGGCCAAGACCTTGCCGCCGGTCTGGCAGGTGGGGCAGTAGTCGATCGTGTAGGCGCGGTACTCGACCGCTCGGATCGTGTCGCCGCACGCCGGACAGGCCTCACCTTCGCGGTGATGCACCGCGCCGGGCCGTTCGGCCGAGGAGCTCATGTTGTCGCGTCCGCGTTCGTAGGCCAATGACTCGTTGATCGACGCGTGAATGGCCTCGACCAGGCCCTCCGCGTCGGCGGCCGTGAGCTTGGCCGTCGACGTGTAGGGCGAGAGCTTGGCGCGGTGGCAGATCTCGTTCGCCAGCCGCCGGCCGAGGCCGGCAACGCCGTGCTGGTCTCGCAACCATCCGTGGAGTCGCATCGGGCGCTCGTGCAGGAGCGTCAGGAGGTGCGGAGGATCGATCGTGTCGGCGTCGGGGCCCAACCCTTCGAGTGGACGTTGTCCTTCGGGATCGCCGCCCACCGCCCATACGCCGGCCTTGCGCTCCGTGCCCTGCTCCGACAGCAGCAGCGCCCTGCCGTCGTCGAACAGCCAGCGAGCGACGCCCGTCTTGGGCTTCGCCGGCTGCTTGCCGGGTGGCTCCTCCTTGATGCGTCCGCCTTGCATGAGGTGCACGACGAACGTGAGCGTCCCGAAGTCGAACAGCAAGTACTTGCCGCGCCGGCCCACGAACACGAGGTCGTGCCCATGGGCATCGGACGTTGGCGGCACGGCCGTCTTCAGCGCGGTGAACGTGAGCGGCGTGAAGCGCGCGAGGTGCGCGCCTGCGTATCGCGCATCGAGACGTTCGGCGTGGGCTTGAAGTTCCGGTAGCTCCGGCATCAGTACGTGGTCTGGGTCCTCAAGTCAGCGAACACATCGTCGACGCCTCCGAAGACGCTGCCGTACTCGACCAGCTTCGGCAGGTCGCCGCGGACGCGGATGAGGCCTGTCATGAACGCGCCTTGGGCGGACAGCTCTCCTCGGCCGATGGCGACCGCCGTGTCCCAACTCTGCATGAACGTGACGGTGGCTTCGCTCGTCTCACCATCGACGACGCGCACCGTTCCGTGGTCGATCACCACGTGATAGGCGGCGTCGCCGTTCGGGCCACCGGTGACGACCTGCTGCACGGTGAGCTGCACGTCCTTGGTGGCCTCGGGCAATGTCGTGTCGGCTTCGACGGCGCGCTGCGCGGCGTCGAGCCACTCGGAAGTCAGATAGCCAGGCACTGAACGGTGACGTTATCGTCGCCGCTGGTGCGGATCGTCGGACGAGGGGCCAAGGTCTTCGATGCCGCGCCCGTGCGCGGTCGCTGGCGATCGATGGACGGGCCGGACGACGTGCTCGAGCTGATGGGCACCGGCGCAGACGGCGTGATCGCCCTGGTACGCGACGCCGGCGCCACCTTCCTCGCGCCGATCTACCACGAGCTGACCGCCATCGTGTGTACGAGCGGCACGCCGCGCAGCCACATCGGCATCGTCAGCCGAGAGTTCCAGGTTCCGTGCGTCATGGGCTGCTCGTTCGATGGGGACGAGCCGTCGATTGGCGTCGAGGTCGAGGTCGATTGCTCCGGCGTCGAAGGTGTGGTGAGCACTTGACCAGCATTCGCGACCGGGCCAACGCGCTCATCGCCTATCACTCGCCGATCAGCAAGCAGCTCACCGCCGAGCGCACGTCGCTCGAGTCGAAGCTCATTCCGGTCACCGCATACATCGTCGTGGCCTGCGCCGAGGCCTACCTCCGGTACCCCGACATGATGCGAACGATCGACGCCGCCCTTCCGGCCGAGGAGATCGGGCGGCGCGCCCGCCGGCCGGGTTGCCAAGTCGACACCTGTTATTTGTGGTCGATTGCCAACTTCCCGCTCGTCGGGCGCAAGGTCTTCGGTTTGATCGACCCCTCGCTCGATACGTCTGAACGGCTGCACACGGTGCTCGACTTCTGGGAACGCGCCGCGCTCGCATACCGCGGCGACGACGGCACGCGCCAAGCGTGGGACACGGGAACGTCGACGCCGTACGGCGACGCGATCGTCGCTGACTTGCTCGCGGGCTCGACGCCCGTCGACGATCCCGACGATCGCGCCCGGATCAAGCGATTCAACGCGACGTTGGTCAACCACTTGTTCCTCATGTACTTCGACACCCGCGCCGGCTACGGCGACACGGGGCCGTACACCGTGCCGGGCCATCCGTCTCGCCGGCTGCTCGTGCGCGACTTCTACCGGCTGAGCAAGAGCGACTACTGGTGGAGCGACGTGGCCGCCGGCGTGCCGTATCAGAACCTCACCGCCGCGCTCGTGCTGGACGATGTCGAGTTCACGGTGACCGACTTCGGCACCTCGAACCATCAGCCCGAGGACTACCTCGACCATCTCGTCGGCTTCGGCCTCTACACCACGGATGACTGCGCACCTGGTGAGTTGCGCGCCGTTCCGCTCGACGAGCTCGACGACATCGTCACCGCCGTGCGCGTCGCGCAGTCCGATCACTATCGACGGATCGCGGCGATGTCGCGCGACGACAAGATTCGCTGCGGCGCCTACGTGTACTTCTCGTTCCTGCGGCCGTTCGCCGCCGAGGCCGGTTGTATCGACGACATCGACTGGACGGTGCCGCGCGATCTGCCCGAGCCCGCGTACGCGCTGTTGTCGGCCATCGAAGGCGACAACAGCGGTGTCGATGAGGACGTGGCGTACTACGAGCTCTTTCCGGAGGTCTCCGATGAATGAAATCCAACACGTCCTCGGGTCCGACGAGCGGCGCCACGAGCCTGGTCCGGAGCCACTGTGGGGAGAGTCGTGGTATTTCGACTTCTTCGCGCCGGACGGCTCGATCGGCGGATGGGTCCGCATCGGGCTCTACCCCAACCTCGGGGTCACCTGGTATCACGCGTACCTCGTCGGACCCGATCGTCAGACCGTGGCGGTGATGGACTACGAAGCGCCGCTGCCGAAAGCGCCCGGTCTCGAGTTGCGCACGCACGGGTTGTGGGCTGACCACATCGTCGAGACGCCGCTCGAGCACTTCACGCTCGGCAACGAGGCCCACGGATTGGGCGTCGACGACCCTGCGTCGTTGTACGAGAAGATTCCACGCGGGGATCAGGTCCCGATCGCGTTCGACCTCGAGTGGGAGACGGTTGGCACGCCATACCACTACATCGCCACGACTCGTTACGAGATCCCGTGCACGGTGCACGGCACGATCGATGTCGGACAGGAGCGCATCGACCTCGATGGGTTCGGCCAGCGCGACCACTCCTGGGGGGTGCGTGACTGGTGGCAGTTCGGGTGGGTCTGGACGGCGGGGCGGCTCGACGACAACACCCGATTTCACGGGTCGGACATCAGGATTCCGCAACTGGATGTGGGCTTCGGGTACGTCCAACGCGACGGCGGCATGGAGCCGACCAACAACGTGAATGCCCGGGAGCACCTCGGCGCGAACGGCTTCGTCACTTCGGGGAGCGTCGACATCGGGGGCCTCGAGCTCGGCATCAGTCCGGTGGCATTCGCACCGGCTCTGCTCGAGTACGAGGGCAAGGTCTCGAGGTTCCCCCGAGCGCTGTGCTCGTTTGCGTCAGCGGATGGCAAAAAGGGCCTCGGCTGGACGGAATGGAACCAGCCCGCCCTTTAAGGTTGACGGGTGCTCGACCCCAAAAACCTCCTCGAGACGTTCGGGGTCATCGGCCTCTTCGCCATCGTCTTCGCCGAGACCGGCCTGCTCATCGGCTTCTTCCTGCCGGGCGATTCGTTGCTCGTCCTGGCCGGTCTCGTGTGTGCGGTTGGCGCGCAGTCGAAGCTCGACATCCACCTGAACCTGGCAGTGGTGCTCGTCGGACTGTTCGTCTCGGCCGTCGCCGGTGCGCAGACGGGCTACTTCATCGGGCAGAAGGCGGGGCCGGCACTCTTCTCCCGGCCTGATTCCCGTCTGTTCAAGCAGGAGTACGTCGACAAGGCCCAGCACTACTTCGACAAATACGGGCCCAAGACCATCGTGTTGGCGCGCTTCATCCCGATCGTGCGGACGTTCTCCAACCCCATGGCCGGGGTCGCCGGGATGCCGGTGCGTTCGTTCACGACGTTCAACCTGATCGGCGGAGCGTTGTGGGCCGTCGGCGTGACGATGGTCGGCTTCGTGCTCGGCAAGACGATCCCGAGCGCCGAGGATCACCTGCTGGTGATCGAGGCGGTCATCATCGCGCTCTCACTCGTGCCCATCGTGGTGGAGGTGGTGCGCGCCCGGCGAAGTCGTTCCCGCGAGTCCGTGAGCCCGTGAGCTCGTGAGCTCGTGAGCGACATCTCAGGGGGCGACGGGTGGTGGCAGGCGTCGGACCACAAGTGGTATCCGCCTGATCAGCATCCCGACGTTCAGCCGCCGCCGGCGCCCGTCGCGGAACCCGAGCCGGCACCACCGGTCGCGCCACCACCGGTCTTGCCCCCACCGGTGGCGCCACCTCCGGTTGGGGCGTCGCCGGTGTCGGCACCTCCGGTTGGGGCGTCGCCAGCGACGCCGTCCGGCAACGGGAAGTGGGTCGTCGTCGGCGTGCTCGTAGTGGCGGTGGTCGCGCTGGCGGCGTTTCTGCTGTTCGGACGCGACGACGGCAAGCACGACACGGTTGCGATCTCGTCGGCGACCAGCTCGAGCAGTTCCTCGACGAGCTCGTCTTCCTCGTCATCCACGACCGTGGCTCTCACCGAAGCTGAGCTGCGCGACCGCTTGATCACTGCGAAGGAGCTCGGAAGCACCTTCACCGACGACACGTTTCGCCGGAACACGAATCCCAAGACGCTGTGCGGCACACCCAACCCCGATCAAGTGGTTCCGCCGAAGATCGACGTGGGATCAGCGGCAAAGACGAAGACCGGCATCTCCTTCCAGCAGGAGATCGCCGTGTTCGATGACGCCGCGGCCGCGGGCCGGGCCTTCGACCTCGACGTCGGCGGCTTCTCGTGTTCTCGAGGGACGTCCGTGGACAGCAGTAGCAGCAGTCAGACGTTCACCTTCCAGCGTGCGCAGGACCGGTCGTCGGATCTTGGCGTCGAGACGGCCGTGGAGATCGACTTTCAGTCGGACGGCTTCCACGGCCAGCTCTTCCTTGTGCAGACGAACACCATGGTGGTGCAATTCGCCTTCATCTCGCTCGACGGTGCCGATACGTCGACGGTCGCGGAGGCGAGTTCTGTCGTGGTGAACGCGCTGGACCGTTTGGCCTCCTAGTCTGCTCGCCCATGAGCGAGGGCACGCAAGGTCCAGGTTGGTGGCAGGCGTCCGACGGGCAGTGGTACCCGCCCGAACAGCATCCCGATTTCGACGCGGGGGCAACCCAGCCGATCGAGGCGATGTCGTCACCGCCGCCGACGGCCGCGATGCCGATACCGCCGCCGATGCCGCCGCCTGGGGGTCCTCCGCCCGGTCCGCCGCCCGGTGCACCAGTTGGGCCGCCGCCCGGCACCCCCGGCGCGGGATCGAACAATGCGAAGTGGATCATCGCCGGTGTGCTCGCGGTTGCGGCCGTTGCCATCGCCGCGTTCTTGCTCCTCGGCGGTGACAACAAGAAAGACAACGTCGCGGCAACCTCCAGTTCGTCGTCGAGCTCGTCGTCGTCATCGAAGAGCTCGTCATCGAAGTCGTCGTCGTCCTCGTCGAAGTCGTCTTCGTCCAGCTCGGTGTCTCCGTCCGACCTTCAGGCGCGCATGCTGACGGCTTCCGACGTCGGGCCGGGCTTCGTGGACGACACCTTCACGCCTGACACCGATCCCACGAACTGTGGCGAGCCGAATCCGAATGAAACCTTCCCACCGAAGGGCATCGTCGGCTCGCAGTCGTCCAACGGCACAGCGGGTTTCCGAGAGGAGGCGATCGCCTACAGCTCCTCCTCCGATGCGCAGAAGGTCCTGGAGATCTACCTCGCGCAGCCGGACTGCCCCAACCCGACGGTTGCCGGTGGCGGACCCATGGTCTTCTCGCAACGGAAAGACGTGTCGTCGAGCATGACGACGCCGGTGGAGTCTGCGTTCGAGATCGACTTCCAGACGGAAGAGGCCCAAGGGCAGGCATTCGTCATCAAGGACGGCGTCGCGATCGTCGTCTTCACCTTTGCGACGCAGAAGGGGTCGGATACGTCGCAACTGCCGACGGCCATCTCCCTCGTCAACAAGGGCCTGGCGAAGATCGTCAACGGCTGAACCAAATCCCACTCATCCGTATACAGAAACGTGTTCGGATGAGTGGGAATTCGATGGTGTGGGCTACTCCGCTACGGCGGCCGCGGCTCCGAGGACGGGGCCGGCGTCGAGCCCTTGGGTCTTGCGCTTCGAGAATGCGACCGCCCCGATGAGGACGACGAGCGCGCCACCGGCGATCACGAAACGAATGTTGTTGTCGCGCAACGTGATCACGGCGGGGAGAATCAGCAGCGACACCAGGTTCATCACCTTGATGAGCGGATTGAGCGCGGGACCAGCGGTGTCCTTGAACGGATCGCCGACGGTGTCGCCGATCACAGCGGCCTTGTGCGCTTCTGAGCCCTTGCCGCCTTCGTGGCCATCCTCGATGTACTTCTTGGCGTTGTCCCACGCGCCGCCGGAGTTCGACAGGAAGTTGGCCATGAGCTGACCGGTGAGGATCACCGCGGCGAGGAACGCGCCGAGCGCGAGGTAGTTGATGCCGAAGCCGATGATCGCGGGCGTGAGCACGGCGAGCAGTGCCGGGGTGGCCAGCTCTCGCAGCGAGGCGGCGGTACAGATGTCGATGACCGGGCCGTACTCCGGCTCCTTCTCGCCCTTCATGATGAGGCCGTCGGCGAACTGGCGACGGACCTCCTGCACGACGACACCGGCGGTGCGACCGACGGCGCGGATGGCGAGCGACGAGAACATGAACGCGATCGAGCCGCCGATGAGCAAGCCGATGAACGTCTTCGGGTCGGCCACGTTGATCTGGGTGATCGGCTGTTCGAACAGGTTGAGGTTGGGCAGCAGCTTGTCGGGCAGCTCCGCGCCGATGGTCTCGATGAACGAAGCGAACAGCGCCACCGCGGCGATCACCGCCGAGCCGATGGCGAAGCCCTTCGTGACCGCCTTGGTCGTGTTGCCCACCGCGTCGAGGCTCACCATGATGCGCTCGGCCTCGCCGTCGAACTCACCCGACATCTCCGCGATGCCCGCCGCGTTGTCGGAGACGGGCCCGAACGTGTCCTCGGACACGATGACGCCGGTGGTAGCGAGCATTCCCATGCCGCAGAGCGCGACCAGGTAGAAGGAGAACTGGAGGTTGCCGCTGCCGAGACCGATCGACGCGCCCAGCGCGATGGCGATCAGGATGATGGCGTAGACCGACGACTCGAGGCCTGAGGCAATACCAGACAACACGGTGGTCGCCGGGCCGGTGCGAGCGGCTTCGGCGATGTCGCGCACCGGCGTGGTCTCCGTGGAGGTGAAGTACTCGGTGAGCTTGCTGAGCGCTTGCGCGAGGACGAGCCCGATCACCACGGCCGCGAGCACGCGCCATCCGACGTTCGAGACCGCGTCCGGACCAGTGCCGTCGTCGTTCCCGACGTAGAGCAACGCGACCGCGGCCGTGCCGATGACGCTGAGGATGCTGGCTGTGAGAAAGCCACGATTGATCGGCTTCAGCGCGTTCGTCTCGCCTTCTCTGGCGCGTACGGAGAACACGCCGACGATCGAGGCGAGCACGCCGATGGCGCGTGCAATCACGGGGAAGATCAGGCCGAGCACCCATTTCTTCGGATCCTCGGGATAGATCGAATGGAAGGCGGCGACGCCGAGGATGATCGACGCGACGAGGGTGACCTCATAGCTCTCGAACAGGTCGGCGGCCATACCGGCGCAGTCGCCGACGTTGTCGCCCACGTTGTCGGCGATCGTGGCCGGGTTGCGGGGGTCGTCCTCGGGGATGCCGGCCTCGACCTTGCCGACGAGGTCAGCGCCGACGTCGGCTGCCTTGGTGAAGATGCCGCCGCCAACTCGGAGGAACAGGGCGAGGAGCGAGCCTCCGAAGCCGAAGCCGATCAGGATGGCCGAGGCGGTGTTCTGGAAGATCGCGATGATGGTCGTGGCGCCGAGGAGGCCCAGGCCGACGGTGAACATCCCCGCCACACCGCCCGTACGGAAGGCCACCTTCAGCGCGGCCGGCATCGATCCGTTCCGCGCCGCCGCCGCGGTGCGGACGTTGCCCCGAGTCGCCAGCGTCATCCCGATGTAGCCCGTCAGCCCGGACATCAGCCCGCCCGCGACGAAGGCCAGCGTTCGGAAGAGACCGGATTCGCCGAACGACAGGGCCTCTGAGTTGTTGCCGGGGTTCACGACCTTCGTCGACGTGAAGAAGACGACGACGGCTAGGGGCACGAGGATCACGCCGATCGTCTTGAACTGCCGCTTCAGGTAGGCGAGCGCGCCCTCCTGGATGGCCTTCGCGATCTCCTGCATCTTCGGCGTGCCCTGGTCGGCGGCCAGGACACCGCGCATCAAGTAGAAGCCGGTACCGATGGCCAGCAGGGAGGTCAGCCCGGAGAAGAGGAGCCAGAACTTGTCTCCTCCGGCCAGGGTGAATTCCTGATAGCCGCCTTCGTTGGCAAGGACGTGGAACATCGCGCTCGGTCTCCTGAAGATCGCTCGGCCGACAAGGTTTTACCGGGGCAAAACCAGCTCTTTGCTAGTACGAATCTTGCCTCGAAGGCAAGATCGAGCCGACGTCCAGCAAATCCAGTGCACAGCGACACAGAAATGTGTCGCTGTGCACTGGATTTGGGGTCAGGGGGCTTGGGAGAGCAGTTTGCGGTTCTTGAACTTGGCCTTGATGTAGTCCCGGTTCATCAGGGCGATGTAGTCGATCGAGATCTCCTTCGGGCACGCCGCCTCGCACTCGCCGTGGTTGGTGCACGAGCCGAAGTACTCCTCCATGGTGTCGACCATCGCCTCGACGCGCGAGAAGCGCTCGGCCTGTCCCTGCGGCAGGAGGTTGAGATGCGACACCTTGGCCGCGGTGAAGAGCTGGGCGGCGCCGTTCGGGCAGGCGGCCACACATGCGCCACAGCCGATGCACGCCGCCGCGTCGAACGCTGCGTCCGCCACGGGCTTCGGCACCGGGATGATGTTGGCGTCTTGCGCCGCGCCGGGGGTGACGCTGATGAAGCCTCCGGCCTCGACGATCCGGTCGAACGCGCTGCGGTTGACGACGAGGTCTTTCACGACGGGGAACGCCGCGGCCCGCCACGGCTCGACGGTGATCACGTCGCCATCGTTGAACTTGCGCATGTGCAGCTGGCACGCCGCCGTGCCCCGCTGCGAACCGTGGGCCTGACCGTTGATCATCATCCCGCACGAGCCGCAGATGCCTTCACGGCAGTCGTGCTCGAACGCGATCGGTTCCTCACCGTTGGCGAGCAGGCGGTCGTTGAGGATGTCCAGCATTTCGAGGAACGACATGTCCTCGCTGATGTCCGGCACGTCGTAGGTGACGAGCTTCCCGCTGTCGTCCGTTTGCGACTGCCGCCACACGTTCAGCGTGAGGTTCAGGGTGCGAGCCACCTACTTGTAACTCCTCTGCGCGAGATGCACGTACTCGAAGTTCAGCGGTTCCTTGTGGAGCGCCGGCTCGCCTCCGGGAGGTGCGTACTCCCACGCGGCGGCGTACGCGAACTGCTCGTCGTCGCGCAACGCCTCGCCTTCCTCCGTCTGGTGCTCGACGCGGAAGTGGCCACCACAGGATTCCTCGCGATGCAGTGCGTCGCGGCACATCAACGCGGCCAACTCGAAGAAGTCGGCCACCCGGCCGGCCTTCTCGAGCGACTGGTTCAGCGAGTCTTCCGTGCCGAGGATGCGAAGATCCTTCTCGAACTCCGCGCGCAGCGCGGGGATCTCAGCGAGCGCTTTCTCGAGGCTTTGACGCGACCGCTCCATGCCGCAGTAGTCCCACATGATCTTGCCGAGCTCGCGGTGGAAGTGGTCCACCGACTGCGTGCCGTTGATCGCCATGAACCGGCCGGTGCGGTCGCGCACTTCCTGCTCCGCGGCGGCGAACACCGGATCGTCGACCGGCACGGGCGCCTGGCCGAGCAGGTCCGCGAGGTAGTTCGGCACCGTGTAGGGCAGGACGAAGTAGCCGTCGGCGAGGCCTTGCATCAGTGCAGATGCGCCCAGCCGGTTCGCTCCGTGGTCGGAGAAGTTCGCTTCGCCGGCGACGAAGCATCCGGGGATCGTCGACTGGAGCTCGTAGTCGACCCACAACCCGCCCATCACGTAGTGGACGGCGGGGTAGATGCGCATCGGCACCTTGTACGGGTCTTCGCCGGTGATGCGCTCGTACATCTGGAAGAGGTTGTCGTAGCGCTCACGAATGGTGTCCTCGCCGAGCCGCTTCGTCGCGTCGCTGAAGTCGAGGTACACGCCGTTCTTCAACGGGCCGACCCCGCGGCCCTTGTCGACCTCGACCTTGATGGCCCGCGACGCAACGTCGCGCGGCACGAGGTTTCCGAACGCCGGGTAGCGGCGCTCGAGGAAGTAGTCGCGCTCGTCCTCGGGGATCTGGTCGGGCGAGCGGGGATCGTCGGTCGTCATCGGCACCCACACCCGACCGTCGTTGCGCAACGACTCGGACATCAGCGTGAGCTTGGACTGGAAGTCGTCGCTTGCCGGGATGCACGTCGGATGGATCTGCGTGAAACACGGGTTGGCGAACAGCGCGCCCTTGCGGTGCGCTCGCCAGATGGCGGTGGCGTTCGATGCTTTGGCGTTCGTCGACAAGTAGAAGACGTTGCCGTAGCCGCCGGTGGCGAGGATCACCGCGTGGGCGCTGTAGCTCTTCACCTCTCCGGTGTGGAGGTGACGGGCCACGATGCCGCAGGCGCGTCCGTCTTTGACGACCAGCTCGAGCATCTCCGACCGCGGGTAGATCGTGACGTTGCCGCTGCCGATCTGTTGGGCCAGCGCTTGATACGCGCCGAGCAGCAGCTGCTGGCCCGTCTGACCGCGGGCGTAGAAGGTGCGGCTCACCTGTGCGCCACCAAAGCTGCGGTTGTCGAGGAGGCCGCCGTACTCGCGCGCGAAAGGCACGCCTTGTGCGACGCACTGATCGATGATGTCGACCGACAGTTCCGCCAAGCGGTGGACGTTGCCCTCACGGGCGCGGAAGTCGCCGCCCTTCACCGTGTCGTAGAACAGGCGGAAGATCGAGTCGCCGTCGCCCTTGTAGTTCTTGGCGGCGTTGATCCCGCCCTGCGCGGCGATCGAGTGGGCGCGGCGCGGTGAGTCGTGGAACGTGAAGCAGTGGACGTCGTAACCCATCTCACCGAGTGTCGCTGCGGCCGCGCCGCCCGCTAGCCCGGTGCCGATCACGATGACCTTGAACCGGCGACGGTTGTGCGGCGCCACCAGCTTCATGTCGAACTTGTGCTGGTCCCAACGCTTCTCGATGGGCCCGTTGGGGACCTTGCCGTCGAGAATCATCCGCCCGCCTCGTGAAGAGCGACCACCGCATCGCGTTCGTGCTGGTCGTAGGACAGGACTTTGGCCTGGACCATGATCGGGAAGCTGAGGTTGCCGAGCACGATGATCAACGCGAAGGCGGTTGCGAAGTTGCGTCGCCACTGATTGAAGCGTGGATTGTTCAAGCCGAGGCTCTGGAACAGGCTCCACGCGCCGTGGAAGATGTGCACACCGAGCGCGAGATTGGCGACGACGTACAGCGCCGCGACTGCGGGGCGCTCGAGGCTGTGCACGAGGTTGTTGTACGCGTCGCCGCGCAAGTAGTTCGGATTCACCCACCCGCCCGTGAGATCCGCAAGGTGCCACGCGAGGTAGAGCAGCACGATCACGCCACTCCAGCGCATCGTGCGTGATGCGAAGTTGGCGGCCACGTAATCGCGCTTGGAGGTGTACGACTCAGGACGAGCCCGGTGATTCATCACCGTCAGCGAGTACGCGGCATGGATGTGGAGCGCGAACGCGGCGATGAGCCCTAGGCGCACCGTCCACAGCAGGAAGGAGCGCGGGAGCAGCGGGACCAAGAGCTCACGCAAGAAGTCGCTGTAGTGATTCATCTCGGCCGGGCCGAGATACGCCTTCAAGTTGCCGATCATGTGGACCAGCACGAAGCCGAGCAACGCGATCCCCGTGATTGCCATGACCCACTTCTTGCCGATCGCGGATCGATAGAACTCGAGCGGCCACCAGCGGCGCCGCCGAGCCCGCCCGTTGACCACCGGGGTTGGCGCGGTGGTCAGGTCCTGCTGAGTAGCAACCACAAGGCGAAAGGTAGCCGTGCCTGCCCTGACCAGCGGAAATTGGTCATTCCAGTTCGTGATGACCGCTATCTGTACGAGCGTGACAACTAGCTACACGGAACGGCGTTCTGCGGCCCGAAGCAGCTGAGGCCTTTGTCGTCGTCGTACCACGTGACGCCTCTGTCGGAGTTGGCGAGAATCGACGTCCCGATGCCGTCGGGGAGGCCCGCCTTCCACGTGGCTTCGTCGATGACCCGCAGTTGCTCGAGGACGGAGACGAACTCGTTCACGTCGACGAACGGCTCACCATCGGCCTCCCACGTCTGGCCTTGCTCGTCCCAGTCGACTCGGTAGCGCGGCGCGCCCTCGTCGGTCGTGACGCCAGTGGTGCCCCGCAGCGTCACCTCGGTCGGGTTCGTCTCGTTCCCGGTGCGCGAGCCGAGGTCGTAGAAGCTCACCTGAAGCTTCCGCGTAGCGTCCGTGAACTGGTACTCGGTGTACGAGTCGACCACTGCGATGAACGTCACCTTCCAGCCGTCGAGGGCGATCATCGCGGGGTGGCTGAGCGCGGCGGCAGTGGCTCCCGTCGACTGGTTGGCGGCGTGACCAGTCTTCACGGTCGTCGACGATCCGCGGCTGAGCGCACCGAATCCAATGAGGGCGATGGCCAGCGTGGCAACCACGGCGCGGGTTGTGCGTCGACGAAGACGTCGCTCGCGCACCCGCTCGAACACACCCTCTGGGCGCGGCCCGCGCACCTCGATGCCGGACGCGTGCTCGCGCAGCGACTCGCGGATTCGATCTTGGACGTCGATGCTCATTGTTCGATCACCTCTCGCAATGTGGTCAGCCCGCGGTGCACGAGTGATTTCACCGTGCCGGGACGGGTCTTCAGGAGCCGAGCGACTTCGTCGTTCGGAAGGTCTTCGTAGAAGCGCAGCACGAGCACCGCGCGTTGCCGAGTGGGCAGCGATGCGAGCGCGTCGTGGAGCAGGTCACCGGTGGGCTCGATCGCGTCCTGTGCTCGACCGAGCGTGACCGCGGCAGCGACTCGACGCCGGCGCAGCACGTCGCGGCACTTGTTGACGACGACGGTGCGGACGTACGCGGCTGGCGTTTCAACGTGTTCCCAGCGTTCGTACACCGCGGCGAACGCGTCTTGCACGATCTCCTCGGCGACGTCGACTCGGTCGACGAGCATCGCCGCCAGCCGCACCATCGCGTCGTACCGGTCGGTGTACAGCGCCACGAACCCGATTGGCGTCGAACTCGGGGTGACCAGCGGGGCGATGGCTCCGGTCCGAACAAGTTGGTGGACGTCAGCCTGCATACATCCCTAATGACGAGCGGTGGGGGAGTTCGGTTGCACCACGGTCTCATAGGCGTTGGTCGCCCGCACCGACCCGCTGAGCTCGAGGACGAGCGAAAGTGGCCCGACCGCATCGGGAACCGTCGTGCGAATGTGCCCGACCAGGACGCATTCGTCCGCTCCCACGTCGCCTCCGAACCTCCACTCACGCTCACCGCCCGTCCACGCAACGCGGGCCGTCACGACACACGCGTCGAGCGGGCGACGAAGGTCGGAGACCACGTGGACATCGAGATCGAGCTCCTCGCCCGGCCGCACGGTCGCTGGTAGTCGGTCGGCTACGACGATCACTGGTTGACACGCGGCCGCGAGGGCGTCATAGCCCAGCTTGCGCTGACGATCGTGTCCCAGTACCGACCAGGTGACTGCCGGCATGCCGTCGGCAAAGCAGAACTGGGCGAAACCTCCGGTCGGCCGGTATTTGATCCGGCGCAACGTCTCAATGTGATGCTTGATCACGGTGGCCTGATAGCGCTGCGTCGCCTCGCGCCAGTCGTCGAAGGTTGCGTAGTCCGCGGGCGGCACGTACTTGTCGAACACCGCCTTCTGCAGCGCGTGCCGGTGTCCCAGGCGTTCCCAGTCGAGCTCGGGCCAACGCGACGGTTCACAGAACTCGGCGTCGGCGGGCACGGCCTGCGCGCCGAACTCCGTGACAAAGCGCGCCAGCCGCGGCATCGACGCGCACAACCGCGGGAAGTCGCGCTCGTCGCCCCAATACCAGCCGAAGTAGAGGTGGCTGTCCGTGCCGTCGAACTGCGGTGGATGCGGGAACACGCCCGAGTGAGGAATGACGGGGCGAGTGCCGTCGGATTGCTCGAGGGCCCGCTTGATCGAGCGGTCGAGAATCGACTTGTTCCACGTTGGCAGCACCTGGGCGGCGACGGCGGCACCGGCGACGCCGATGCCCATCTGTCCTCCCGGCTCCAGGTTCAACGCCATCGGCTCGTTGTGCCCACACCAGATCGCGATCGACGGATGATGACCGAGCACTTGGACCGCATAACGCGCTTGGCGCACGGCTTGCATGCGTACGCCGCGGGCGTAGCCCCATTGCAGCGGAAGGTCTTGCCAGAGCAGCAAGCCCGCTTCGTCGGCCGCGTCGTACAGCTCCGGCCGGCTCACGTGCGCGTGCACACGCAGCAGATCAAGCCCCGCGTCCTTCGCCAGCTGCACATCACCGGCAAGCTGCTCGGTGGTGGCTTCGGCCAGCGCCATGCGGGTCGGTCCATGGTTCGTGCCCTTGAGGAAGAGGCGTTCGCCATTCACCGAGCAGATCCACCGGCGCAGGTCGATGCGGCGCAACCCGGTGCGCACCGCGCGCCGATGGCTCAGCGAGTCGTCGGCCCACACCTCGACGACGACGTCGTGCATGGGCTGCGCGCCGAGCGCCCAGGGCCACCACAGTTGCGGCTGCTCGATCGTGACCGTCCACTCGACATGGTTCTCACCTGCCGCCAACGGCTGCGAGAGCTCGTGATCGACTGCGCCGACCGATGATCGGACGGTGACCGTGCGTCCTTCAACCGTTTCGAGGTTCGCGCGCAGCACTACCACTGCTCGTTCCGTCGTGGCCTCACGGCACAGGACTCGTAGGTCGCGGATGCGAACGGGTCCGGTCTGCTCGAGTCGCACGGGCCGCCAGATCCCGCCCGGGTTCCACTCCGGATCCAAGCAGTCCCAGTGTTGGAAGACGCCGGTGAGGTTGCGCTTGGCGGTGCGATCGGTCTGCGGCGCGCAGGTGACTTCGACGGCGAGGGTGTGCTCCGTGCGCGCTGCGACGTGATCGGTGACGTCGAACGTGTGGGGCATGAAGTACCCCTCGGTGTCGCCGAGGTAGGCACCGTCGAGCCAAACGTCGCCTTGGTAGAAGAGGCCGTCGAAGGTGAGCCACGTGCGTTGGCCCGACAGCGTCGTCGGATGCTCGAAGGTCGTTCGGTAGAAGAGCGGGCCGTCTGTCTCCGCAAACGCGCTCACGGATCGCCAGTGGCCGGGCACGGCGATGGGTTCCCACCCTTGATCAGCGAACGACGGGTCGGTGAACAACCTGCGAAGGTCGTCGTCGGCCACCGCGGCCCGCCACCCGCCGTCAAGGTTCATGAGTAATGCACTAGTGCACGGGTCCTTGCAGGGTCGCTTGCACCGTGAAGCCGCCGCCTTCCGCGGGGGTCAGCTTGATCGAATAGGTACCGCCGTCCAGCGCGATCGCCGATGCCGGCGTGATGGTGCGATTTGGATGAGCGACGATCAGACTGCCTTCGAGCGACGCAGCGCCGCTGCCCTCCACCGTGAGATCCGGAGTCGCGAGCGGTGTCGTCGTCCCGCCGCGGAACTCGATCGTCGTCTTGTCGGTTGCGGTGAACGTCACCGAGTCCTTCGGTTGCGAACCGACGGCGACCGAGGTGGCGATCGTGTACGTCCCGGGCAGCACACCGTGTACTCCGTCGAGCACCAGAGCCACGCCGTCGGTGACTTCGACCGTGATCGGCCCGAGCGCGAGGCCGCCGCCATCGCCCTTCAGTGGGAGGGGCTGCCCGGCGGTCCACTCGATCGAGGTGGGCTTCCCGTTGACCAACACCGGAGTGATCGTGGCTCCGCCCTGCCCGCGGGTGGCCGGGGTCACCGTGATCGGCGTCGCCAGCTGCGCGATCGTCGCGCCTTCGAGATGCGCGGCGGTGACGGTTCCGGTGACGATCACCTGACCGTCGGCTGGCGCGGGTGTGCCTGCCGGGAGCGTCGATGAGGACGGGACTCCCCCCGCCAGCACGCCGCCGTTGTCGTCGCGGGTATGGGTGGCGCGGTCCCAGGCTCGGTACGCCCCGACCGTCGCGCCAGCGACGAGGGCAACGATCGCGAGTAGGCCGGCGAAGTACTTCACTGGACTCGATGATGGCCGCTGGCGGTGGCGAGGAGAAAACGCCACTGTGTCTCTTGGTCGCCTCGCCTACCGGCTCGGCTCCGTGTCTCTTGGTCGCCTCGCCTACCGGCTCGGCTCCGCCGGCCGGTAGCTTCATGCCCATGTCACGTGCCGCCACTCTCGGCCAGCTCCGCGAGTCAGGATGGGAATCGATTCCCGTCAAAGAAGAGATCCGCCGCAACGCCATCGCCAAGGTGCGAGAGAGCGAGCCCCTGTTCCCCGGAGTGCTCGGTTACGAGGAGACCGTGCTGCCGCAGCTCGAGAACGCGCTGCTCGCGGGCCACGACGTGATCTTCTTGGGGGAGCGCGGCCAAGCGAAGACCCGCATGATCCGATCGCTCATCAATCTGCTCGACGAGTGGCTGCCGATCGTCGCCGGGTCGGAGATCAACGACGATCCGTACAACCCGGTGTCGAAGCACGCGCGTGATCTCATTCGTGAGCACGGCGACGACACCCCGATCGAGTGGATCCACCGCGACACGCGATTCGGTGAGAAGTTGGCCACACCCGACACGTCGATCGCGGATCTCATCGGTGAGGTCGATCCGATCAAGGTGGCCGAGGGTAGATACCTCTCCGACGAGCTCACGCTGCATTACGGGCTCGTGCCGCGTACCAACCGAGGCATCTTTGCCATCAACGAGTTGCCCGACCTCGCCGAGCGGATCCAGGTCGGCCTGCTCAACGTGCTCGAGGAGCGCGACGTGCAGGTGCGGGGCTACAAGGTCCGCCTTCCGCTCGACGTGATGCTCGTCGCGTCGGCCAACCCCGAGGACTACACGAATCGCGGTCGCATCATCACTCCGCTCAAAGACCGGTTCGGCGCCCAGATTCGCACGCACTACCCGCTCGAGATCGACACCGAGGTGGCCATCGCGAAGCAGGAGGTGCGTCCACTCGATGCTCCGGGCATCCGCGTCTCGGTGCCCGAGTTCATGACCGAGATCGTCGCCACGCTGTCGCACCTTGCGCGCCAGAGCCCGCACATCAACCAGCGTTCGGGTGTCTCCGTGCGGCTGACCGTGTCGAACAGCGAGACGCTCGTGGCCAACGCGCTGCGCCGGGCGCTGCGCCACGGCGAGCGTGATGTCGTGCCCCGTGTGAGTGATCTCGAGGCGCTCGCGTCGTCGACCGCGGGCAAGGTGGAGATCGAATCGCTCGAGGAAGGACGCGACGAGCAGATCATCGAGCATCTGTTGCGCGCCGCCGTGCTGTCGGTGTTCAAAGACCGCGTCGGCACGGATGCCGTGCGCGAGGTGATCGGCGCCTTCGATGGCGGCACCGTCGTGCATGCCGGCGACGACGTGCTCTCGGCCGAGGAGGCCAAGCTCGTCTCCGAGATTCCTGCGCTGCGTCAACCGGTGTCGTCGCTCACGGGCGGCGACGAGTCGCCTGCGGCCGTGGCCAGTGCCGTCGAGTTCATCCTCGAAGGTCTGCATCTCAGCAAGCGGCTGAACAAAGACGCCGTCGGCGCCAGGGCCACCTACCGGTCGCGGGGCTAGCCCTCTCTCACGAAATTGCGCTGCTCAATCCCGCATGCGGTGGTCGATCAGCGCAAGAACGAGAAGACTTCGATCGAGTCGCGGGCGTTTCGTTGGCGATCGAAGAGGCCGAACGGCACGGTGTAGCCGTGCAGCCACTCGTAATTGTCGACGGCCGTCCAATGGAAGAAGCCTCGAATGTCGATGCCGTCGCTCAACGCGCGCTCGACCTCGTCGAGGCACTCCCGTAGGTAGGTGGCCCGCCAGTCGTCGTCCTCGGTGCCGATGCCGCATTCGTCGACCAGGATGGGCTTGTCCGAGTGCTCCTCGGCGAGGCGATGCAACACTTCGCCGAGCCCCGGGCTCCACGGCGCGTAGCCCATCGGCCCCACCTTGGCGTCGGCCGGATAGGGCGCTTGCGAGCCGTCCCCGTGCACCGCAGTTGCCGCGTAATACGAGAAGCCGACGAGATCGAAAGGGTCGAGGAGCTCAGGCTCGGTCCACGAGTCCCACACCATTTCGTCGATGCGCGCGGCGCGTTGTTGTGCCTCTACGCTGGAGTCGGCGGCGTAGATCGGCGACAGGTTGTGGATCGTTGCCACCGGCGCATCGGTGCCACGGAGCAATCTTGCGGCCTCTGCATTGGCCACGTGGATGTTGCGCACCACCGTGTGGAAGTCGTCGAGGTCGTTGTGTCCCGGCGGGAACACACCCATCAGGAAGCTGGTGAGCGCGTACGCGACGGGTTCGTTGACGGGCTTCCACCCGAAGACGAGATCTCCGAACGTCTCGGCGCAGAAGTCGACGTGCCGGGGCCACCAGTAGCGAGCCGCCTTCTCGTCGAGGAAGCCACCGAGGTCGTCGCCGAACCAGCCCGGCAGCGTGAAGTGGTGCAGGCACACCCACGGCTCGATACCTGCATCCCGAGCGGCCGTGAGGATCGAGCGATAGTGCTCGATGGCGCCGTTGTCGCGCTCGCCCTGGCGCGGCTCGATGCGAGCCCACTCGATGGAAAGACGATGATGCGTCAGCCCCTGCTCCGCCAGCAGCGCGAAGTCTTCGGCGTAGCGCGTGCTGAAGCCGTTGCCTTCGCCTGACGCCGGTGCCCGCCCGATTCGCTCCCACCGCGCCCAGTCGGACGCCGGCGCGGCCCCTTCGCATTGCGTCGAGGACGCGCCCGTGCCCCACCAGAATCCATCGGGGAAGCTCACACCGGGAACCTAGGCCACCCGCCAGAACGCCGTGCCAAGATCTCGCCCGGAATGGCGGAGCGAACGCGAGGGCGGTTGGGGATTGCCCGCCGTGACGAATGGATCGTCGGCAGCCTGCTGCTGGGGTTCTTCGCGCTGCGCGCGTTGGCGCTACGAACGACTCCGCTCGTGTACTTCGACTCCGGCGACTACCGCCACCTTCAGCTGTGGGGTGGCCGGAGGCCATTCACCGTGCCGCTGCTGTTCTGGCTCGCACCGTCGGACACGTGGAAGATCGTCGAGCAGGCGGCGGTCAGCATGTTCGCATGGATCGCGATCGCCTTGGTCCTGGCGGCGGGCCTGGAAGATCGGCGCGTTCGGCTGGGGTGCGTGACCACCTTCCTTGCGTTGGGACTCACGACACAGATCACGAACTGGGACACGGCGATCCTGTCCGACTCGATCACGATCTCGCTCACGGTGCTGCTCGTGGCCGCCTGGATAGCGGTGTACCGATCGCCGAGCCGTTGGTCGGTGGCGGCTGTTCTCATGGTGACGACGCTCTGGACGTTCGCGCGCGAGCTGCACGTGTACGTCACGGCGGTGGTCGCACTGATCGTGGTGGCGATCGTGGTCGTTCGACGCACTCGAGCGCCGTGGCGGATCCTGGCCATCGGGCTCGCGATCATCGCCGTGCTCGGAGTGGCGGAGCGGCGCGCGAGTGGTCAGACGTCGAAGGAGAACCTCGCCGGCGTGATCGGGGCGCGCGTACTGCCGGAACACGAGGTGCGGCGATGGTTCGTCGACGCCGGGATGCCAGCGATGCCACAGCTCGCGGAGGGCCGAACCCACCCCGACAAGGAGTTGCTCGCGATCCCGGAGTTCAACCGATGGGCCTCGAGCGGTTGGATGGTGTACGCCCGGTACCTGCTGACGCATCCGAGCTTTGCAATCGACGGCCCGTATCGCGAGTTGCTCGAGCAGCGAGAAGCGTTCAGCGACACGACCCCGGCGAAGGAGGTGCTGCTGTCACCCAAAGACGCCTACGGACGGTCGCGGCCGGTGCTGCCCTCCGCTCTCGAGGATCTCCTCTTCGATCCCGGCCACACAGGGGCGCTGCTCATGCTCGGCGCCATCGCGCTCAGCGGCGCGGTGGTCGTCAGCGCTCGCACCGGGAGCGATCCCCGTCACGACATCCCGATGGTCGTCGTCGGCGCGGCCCTCCTGTACGTCGTCCTGAGCTGGCACGGGTCGGTGTTCGAGCCCGGTCGCCATGCCATGCCGGCGGCCGTCGCGGTGCGGGTCGGCCTGTTTGCACTGCTCGCGGCACTGATCGATCGAATCGCTGTCGAACACTCCCGATAACGTGGCCGCCAATGGCCTTCTGGCATCGCAAAGCCGTCCCGCAGTTCCGCTACTCGAAGTGGGATGGCTCGCAGACAGGCTTCGACATCGATGCGGACTCGGTCTTCGGTGAGATCACCGACGATCTGCTGTACCACGGAGATCTGAACGCCGCATTGCGCCGGCTCATGCAGTCCGGCTTCCGTGATCGCAACGACGAGCGCGTTCAGGGAATGCGTGAGCTCATGGAGAAGCTGCGTCGCCGCCGGCGCGATGAGCTCGAGAAGTACGACCTCGGCGGTGTCTACGACGACATCGCACAAGAGCTTCGCGATGTCGTCGAGTTGGAACGCAAGGGCCTCGACGAGCTCGGGCAGGAAGCCCAGCAGTCCGGCGACCAACGCCGGCAGGAGATCACTGATCAAGTCGTCCAGGACAAGAACCTGCAACTCGACATGCTCCCGCCCGACCTCGCGGGCCAGGTGCGCGAACTGTCAGAGTACGAGTTCACCTCTTCCGAGGCGCGCGAGAAGTTCGAGCAGCTGATGGAGCAGCTCCGCGAAGAGTTGGTGAAGAGCTACTTCAACCAGATGTCGGGTGCGATGCAGGACGTGTCGCCCGAGGACATGCAGCGAATGAAGGACATGTTCGCTGAGCTCAACCAGCTGCTCGAGATGCGCGAGCGCGGTGAAGACACACAGCCGGCGTTCGAACAGTTCATGGATCGCTACGCCGACTTCTTCCCCGAGAACCCGCAGACGCTCGACGAGCTCCTCGAGATCATGGCGCAACGCATGGCGGCGATGCAGGCGATGCTCAACTCGATGACGCCCGAGCAGCGGGCGCAGCTCCAGGGTCTCTCCGAGCAGCTGCTCGAGGACATGGATCTGCGATGGCAGGTCGAGCAGCTCTCGAGCAACCTGCAGTCGCTGTTCCCGCAGATGGGCTGGGATCGCAAATACAACTTCCAAGGCCAGGATCCGCTCGGGTTCGCCGAGGCTGCGGGCCTCATGCAAGACCTCGGCGACATGGACCAGCTCGAGAACCTGCTGCGGGGCGCGACGAGCCCGGGCGCGCTCGCCGAGGTCGACACCGAGCGGGCCCGCGAGCTGCTCGGCGACGATGCCGCCCACAGCCTCGAGCGCATGAGCGAGCTGGCCAAGATGCTCGAGGAGGCCGGTCTCATCGAGAACCGCGAGGGCCGTTACGAGCTCACGCCGCGGGGCATCCGCAAGATCGGTTCGAACGCGCTCAACGATCTGTTCAAGAAGCTGAGTCGCGACCGCATGGGCTCACACGAGCTCGAACGAACGGGTGCGGGTCACGAGCGGGCGTACGAAACCAAGCCGTATGAGTTCGGCGATCCGTTCAACCTGCACATCGAGCGCACGGTGCGCAACGCGATCCAGCGCGCGGGCCGCGGCACGCCCGTGCACCTGCAGCCCGACGACTTCGAAATCGAGCGCACCGAGCACCTCACGAAGACAAGCACGGTGCTGATGCTCGACCTGTCGCTCTCGATGCCGATGCGCGACAACTTCCTCGCCGCCAAGAAGGTCGCGATGGCGCTGCATTCGTTGATCTCGTCGCAGTTCCCCCGCGACTACCTCGGCATCGTCGGCTTTTCGTCGGTGGCGCGCGAGCTCAAGCCCGAAGACCTTCCCGAGGTGTCTTGGGACTTCGTGTACGGCACGAACATGCAGCACGGGTTCATGTTGAGTCGCCGGCTGCTCGCACGGCAGGGCGGCACGAAGCAGATCATCATGATCACCGACGGCGAACCGACGGCCCACTTCGAGCCGGGCATGACCGAGCCGTTCTTCAGCTACCCGCCGGTGCGCGAGACCGTCGACGCGACCCTGCGAGAAGTCGCTCGGTGCACGCGTGAGGACGTTCGCATCAACACGTTCATGCTCGACGCCACGAGTTACCTGAAGGCGTTCGTCGAGAAGCTCACGCACATGAACGGCGGCCGCGCCTTCTTCACGACTCCGGAGACCCTCGGCGACTACGTCCTCGTGGACTTCGTCGAGCACCGCACCCAACGCCGAGGCGCCAGCACCCGGGCCCGATAATTGGGAGGGGCCGCACCCAGAGGGGCGGCCCCGTCACCAAACTCCCTCCAGCGGAGTTCCTCGCCTAGAGCGCTCCCGTGCAGCCGCTGTCGTCGCAGCTGATGACCCCATGCTCACCGGGCTCGACGTGGACGTTGCCGCCCTTGATGATCTGGCGAGCGGCACCGACGGTCGGATCACCCGACGGGGTGTCGATCGTGATGGTGACCGAGTACGTGCCGGCAGGCAGGCCGCCGAACACCGCCGCACCGCTGTCCAGCGACTTGGCGTGTGAACCGTTCGGGCCCGTGAGCGTGGCTGTTGCCGTGGCGTCGTTCTGCGGTTGGTAGTCGACTTCGATCGCCGCAGGCGCAGGGGTAGGCGTCGGCTTGGGGTTCACCACTGGCGTCGGCGCAGCCGAGGCCGGCTCAGGCGCCGTGTCCGGTGGGGGCGTGGTCGCCGTGGTGGTGGTCGTCGATTCGATGACCGCCGCGGCAGGGACGACGGCCGCAGCGTCGGGTCCGGCGGCGACGCTGGTGCCGCCGTGACTCGCGCACCCCGCGCCGAACAGCACGAGCAGCACGGCTGCTGTTGCGATTCGACGCATGAACATGGCGTGATCCAATCCGATTGCGTGACCTGCGTATATAGGCCGAAAGACCAGCTCGCGCACTGCGTCGCTGGCGTCACTGAGCGTCCTGGATGTGTACCTCATACAACTGCTCCGTGGGGCGGTCGAAGGCAACAAGCAACGCCTTTGTAACCCGTGTCGACGCTCTCCGGAGTGAGGCAACCGCGATGCGTGCGGCTTCGGCCTTTGGGTAGCCGTAGACCCCCGTCGAGATCGCCGGGAAGGCAATGGTGCGCGCGCCGATCTCGTCGGCCACCTCGAGTGATCGCCGGTAGCAGGACGCGAGCAGATCGGCCTCGCCGGCGTCGCCCCCCTGCCACACCGGACCCACCGTGTGGATGACCCAACGTGCCGGCAGGCGGTACCCGTTTGTCGCCTTTGCGTCGCCCGTGTCGCAGCCGCCAAGCGTGCGGCACTCGGCCAACAGCTCCGGTCCGGCGGCCCGATGGATGGCGCCGTCGACCCCACCTCCACCCAGCAGCGACGAGTTGGCCGCGTTCACGATGGCCTCGACGGCCAGTGTCGTGATGTCCGCCAGAACGGGCTGAATGTCCATATCGGACATGTTGCCCCTTGCGCGATAGTGCACCGAGCGGGCAAGATCACACCAGTGTAGTTACAGAGGTGGTATTGGACCCGATGCCACCACTGGTCGTTGCGACGTGGGGGCCAGGCGGGCCATGGTCGCCATCCGGGTCGAGGAGGCCGACATGCGCATTTCCACTGCAGCAGAGACCGATGTCGAAGTCCGCTCTTGGCAGGACTACGCCAACTGCCTCGGCGTCGATCCGGACCTGTTCTTCCCGGAGCGGGGAGCATCCACCCGGGAGGCCAAAGAGGTCTGCCGCGGGTGCGTCGTTCGGGAGGAGTGCCTCGAGTACGCCCTCGCGAACGGCGAGAAGTTCGGTATCTGGGGCGGGATGAGCGAGCGTGAGCGTCGCCGCATCCGCCGCCAGCGTGCGTTGGCCCGCCGGGCCGCCGCCGGCGCCACCGCCTGAGCCGAGGGTCACCGCCGAAGACAGGCCTCGACCCGGGCTTCGATCGTGTCGTCCTCACTGAGGTCGAGCGCGTCCCACCGAACCCGCGGGACGGCGAGCAGCACGTCGCGCGGTACCAGTCCGACGAGCTCGGCCCTCGAAACGTCCGCCCGACTCGCGACCAGATCGTGCACGTCTGCGGGGCCGACCTCGCGAGGGGCGATGAGGTTGCACGACACCTGCACCGCGTCGCCGACCTGAAGGCCGAGGGCCCGAACGGCCGGCGAGCGGATCGCCTCGGCGATCGCCTTGGCCGTTGTGAGGTCGCTGGCCGCTAGCCAGAGGTTGTATGCGACGAGCACCTCGCGCGCGCCGACGGCGCACGCCCCCGCAGTCGGATGCGGCGACGGAGGACCGGTGTCCGGCGCCAGGGTCGCGAACGCACCTCGCCGCACGTCCGGGAGCGAGCGCTCGGGACCGTAGAAGAAGCAGGGAAGGTCGAGTTCGGTAGCGGCCCAACGAGCGAACGCGTCCCGGGCCGCGAGAGCGTCGTCCATCGTCGAGCCCTCGAGCGGCGCGAACGGCACGACATCGATCACGCCGATGCGGGGATGGACGCCGCCGTGGCACGACAGGTCGAGAATCGCAACGGATGCCCTCGCGACCTCCTGGGCGGCCACTTCCACCCCTTCGCCCGCGAGCGTGAGCACCGCTCGGTTGTGGTGCTCGTCGCGGTGGACGTCGAGCAGGGCATTTCCGGCCGCGGAAACGATTGCCCACAACCGAGGATCGTCATGGCCCTCGCTGATGTTGATGGCGCACTCCAGCACGGGGATGCACCTTCCCACGTCGCAGTACGCTCCGCCCGCGAGTGGGAACCTTCACCGGGAGCCAGACGTTGTCGTGACGGACCCGCCCACCTGGGATCACGTTGCCCGCGAGTACGGGCGGTTCCTCTACACGGTGGCCTACAGGCTCACCGGGAGTCATCACGACGCGCAAGATCTGGTGCAGGAGGTACTCGTCCGGGTGCAGCGAGGTCTCGCCACATACCGGCCCGGCTCCATGGAGGGCTGGTTGAGCCGGATTGCTACCAATGCGTTCCTCGACGACGTCCGGCGCCGCAAGCGGCGGCCGCTCGACCTCGTGGGCGACGACATCGAACGCGTCGCCGTCGGCGGCCCGAGCGCCGACGAAGTGATCGCGACAGAACAACTGCCCGACGATCTGCAGGATGCCTTGCGCTCCTTGCCAGACGAGTACCGCGTCGCGGTCGTGTTGTGCGACGTGGTCGGGCTGACGTACGACGAGATCGCCGCGTCGCTGTCGGTGCCGATCGGCACGGTGCGCAGCCGCATCCATCGGGGCCGTTCCCAACTCCGCGAGGTGTTGGTGTCGTGACGGAGCACCTCCAAGAGCTGCTGAGCGCACATCTCGACGGTGAGCTCACGGCCGACGAGACCGCCGCGGTGCACGCGCATCTCGCGGACTGCGACCTCTGCCGGGCAGAGCTCGAACGAACGCGCGCGGTGCGCAGCGCATTGCGGTCAGCGCCGGCCGTCGACCCTCCGTTCGGGTTCTACGAACGGCTGGTGCGCGCGCCACGCCGACCGCGGTGGATGACCGCTGGTTCTGCCGCGGCCGTCGCCGCCGTTTGGATCGTCGTGCTGGGATTCGCGGTGACCCCGGAGCGAACGCAAGCTGCGCCCCCGGTCGACGCCGCCCGTGCGTCGTTGCTGAATTCGAAGCGGATCGAGGTGTCCATCCTGCCGACTGCGGTCGACTGGTCGCAGCTGAAGAACGGCCTACGCCGAGCGATACCAGGTCTGCCGGGACGGCCGTGGGAAACAACGGACACTGCCGGAACGAAGGCGCTCGTCTACGAGAGCGAGGGTTCGACCGTGATGGTCGTAGGGGATGTCTCGATCGACCAACTCGAGCAGGCGGCTCGGGAGGTCGGCGACCAGAGCGACCGCTCGCCGCTCGATCGGTTGCGGGACGCGGCCGCAACCGTGATCGACGCGTTCAGCTTGCGGTAGCGGCGGCGACTCGGCGGCGCTTGAGGATGCGGCGCCGCTCTCGCTCAGAGCAGCCGCCCCACACGCCGTGGTCGATGCGCTGGGCGAGGGCGTACTCGAGGCACGGCTCCTGGACGGGACACGTGGCACAGATGCGGCGGGCGATCTCCACGCCGACCCCATCGCTGGGGAAGAACGTCGCCGGCGGGATCTCTCGGCACAGCCCCCGCTGCATCCACTTCGTCTCCATCCGACCTCCGATCGTTGTGTTCTACGGAACCAAGCCCGAATTGGTTCCCAGGGGGACGAGAATTCCATCGGTAGTGGACACGACGGGGGGTAAGGAGGAGGTCAAGACACGGTTAGGGGCCGGCGGGTCGCGCCACTAGAGTTGCGCCCTCATGTCGATGGCCAACGCCGAACCAGAGGTCAACGAGCCACCTCGCGGACACGTCCGGGTGATCTACCTCGGTCCGGTCGCGCCCCACTGGGAAGTGCACTCCGACTTCGGTGACCGGGCCATCATCGACGAGTTCCGGGCCCGGGTCATGGCGAGGCTCGAGTTGCTCCCGCCCCACGATCCCCAGTTCCGCCGGAATCGAGAGCGGGTCGTGCGCGACGCCGAGCGTGAGCGTCTGATCCTGGACTGGGATCTCGGCCTTCCAGACGACGACGAGCCCGAATAGCCGCTGGCACCCACCAGTAACCTGGACGAGTGCCCGACCAGATCGACGCCCGGCTGCTCAACCGTGAGCTGTCGTGGCTGGACTTCAATGCACGGGTGCTCGCCTTGGCGGAGCGCGACGACGTCCCACTGCTCGAACGAGCCAAGTTCCTCGCGATCTTCAGTCAGAACACCGACGAGTTCTTCCAGGTTCGCGTCGCCGGCCTGAAGGATCAGGTGGCCGCGGGGATCGTCGCCCCGACACCCGACGGGCGAACCCCGGCGCAACAGCTGCTCGAAATCCGCGATCGCGTCGAAGAGCAGACGCAGCAGGCCGAGCGCATCTTCTTGGAGCAGTTGTGTCCTGCGTTGGCCCGTGTCGGCATCATCTTCAGCTCGTACTCCGAGCTCGACGAGGAGGACGTGAAGGCGCTCGACGAGGTCTTCGAGGAACGCATCTTCCCCGTGCTCACACCGCTCGCCGTCGATCCCAGCCACCCATTCCCCTACATCTCGCACCTGTCGTTGAACCTTGCGGTGCTCGTGCGCGATCCCGTCACGGCGCAACGACGCTTCGCTCGCGTCAAGGTGCCGCCGTTGTTGCCGCGCTTCCTCGTCCTGCCCGACGGCGAGCGCTTCGTGCCCCTCGAGCAGGTGATCGGCGCCCACCTCCCGCAGCTCTTCCCCGGCATGGAGGTCGTCGACGACTACGCCTTCCGCGTCACCCGCAATGCCGACCTCACTCTCGAAGAGGAAGAGGCCGACGACCTGCTCGCGGCCG
The DNA here is from genome assembly GCA_041166745.1 of Acidimicrobiaceae bacterium. GTDB lineage: Bacteria > Actinomycetota > Acidimicrobiia > Acidimicrobiales > JACDCH01 > DASUCS01. The sequence goes on along the minus strand of JBEEGH010000034.1, from coordinate 290,863 downwards.
TGGAGTTCGAGCTGCGCCGTCGCCGGTTCCGCCGCGCGGTTCGCTTGGAATTCGATGCCGACACGACCGACGTGGTGCGCGATCTGCTCCAACGAGAGCTCGATCTCGAGGACGACGACATTTACCTCACGGTCGCGCCGCTCGACCTCGGGGGTCTGATGGCGGTGCACGCCCTGGACCGTCCGGATCTCAAGGATCCCGTGTACACGTCGGTCACGCCCGCGGCGTTCGTGGTCGACGAAGACGAGCGGGTCGACGTGTTCAGCGTGCTCCGCGAGCGCGACGTGCTCGTGCACCATCCGTACGAGAGCTTCGCGGCGAGCGTGGAGGAATTCGTTCGACAAGCAGCTGTCGATCCGCAGGTGCTGGCCATCAAACTCACGCTGTACCGCACATCGGGCGACAGCCCCATCGTTCGTTACCTCATTCGTGCGGCGGAGCGCGGCAAGCAGGTGGCTGCGCTCGTCGAGCTCAAGGCGCGCGGCGACGAGCAGGCAAACATCGAATGGGCCAAGTCGCTCGAAGAGGCGGGCGTGCACGTCGTGTACGGGCTCGTCGGTTTGAAGACGCACACCAAGACGGCATTGGTCGTCCGCGATGAACCCGATGGCATCCGCCGGTACGTGCACATCGGCACTGGCAACTACAACTCGACCACCGCCAAGCTGTACGAGGATCTCGGCTTGTTCACGTCGGACGACGAGATCGGTGCCGATCTCTCGCACCTCTTCAACTATCTGACCGGCTATGGCCGCAACGTGCGGTACCAGAAGTTGCTCGTTGCCCCCCATTCGCTGCGACCGCGTATGAAAGAGCTCATCCTCAACGAGGCGAAGGCGGCGACGGAACGGCCCGGGAGCGGGCGCATCCGAGCGAAGATCAACAGCCTCGTCGACCCCGACATGATCGAGGCGCTCTACACCGCGTCGCAGGCGGGTGTGCACATCGACATGGTCGTGCGCGGGATGTGTTGCCTCCGTCCCGGCGTTCCGGGGTTGTCCGACAACATCCGCGTGACCTCGATCGTGGGTCGGTATCTCGAGCACTCCCGCATCTTCGAGTTCAGCAACGGCAACGGCCCTCGTTCGGCCGCGTACTACATCGGATCCGCCGACTGGATGCCCCGCAACCTCGACCGTCGCGTCGAGGCGATGGTCGAGGTGGATGACGACCCGCTGCAGGCGCGATTGCGGCAGATCCTCGAGGTGAACTTGGCCGACGACGTGCTCGCGTGGACGTTGGGCCCCGATGGCGCATGGTCGAAGGTGCCGACGGTCGATGGGAACGACACACACCTGCGCCTGCAAGAACTGGCATCGGTTCGCGAGGTTCGTTCCGACCGGTGACGGCCGCCGTCGTGCGCGCCGCGGGAGGCGTGGTCCTCCGCAGCAGCGAGCGGGGCCCAGAGGTCGCGGTGGTCCATCGTCCCCGCTACGACGACTGGTCGCTGCCGAAGGGCAAGCGCGACCCGGGCGAGACCGACGAGCAGTGCGCGGTGCGCGAGGTCGAGGAGGAGACGGGGCTGCGCTGCGCGCTCGGGCGTGAGCTGCTCCCGACCCGATACGTCGACCGCAAGGGCCGTCCCAAGGTGGTCCGGTACTGGGACATGACGGTCGTCGGTTCTCGGCCCTTCGTCGCCAACGACGAGATCGACGACCTCGTGTGGCTCCCGGTGGGTGAGGCGGTCGATCGGCTGTCGTATCCGCACGACGCTGAGGTGCTGGCGAACGTTCTGTTGCTGTTCACCTCTCGTTCACCCAGCTCCCGTTGAGGGGTAACCCGCCCTCCGTAGGTTGCCCGCATGCACAAGACACGACGACTGTGGGCACTCGGACTGGTCGCGGCGCTTGCACTCATCGGGGCGGCGTGTAGCAGCGACAACAAGACGACCACCACCAACACGACCCCGAGCGGATCGAGGTCCTCGAGCGCGGCGGGACTGAGCATCGACTACTCCAAGCTCACCGGCACGCTCAACGGGTCCGGTTCCAGCTTCCAGGACGCCTTCGATCAGAAGGCCAAGTCCGAGTTCGCCAAGAAGGCATCGGGCGTGACCGTGAACTACACGAAGAGCGGGTCGTCGGCGGGTAAGCAGGACCTCGCCAACCAGGTCGTGCAGTTCGCGGGCACTGACAGCCTGATCAAGGACACCGACAAGCCGACCTTCAAGGGCGGCGACGTCCTCTACTTCCCGACGGTGGGCGCGCCGATCACCGTTTCGTTCAATGTGAGCGGTCTCGACAAGCTCCAGCTCAGTCCAGACGTGCTCGCTGGCATCTTCCAGGCGACCATCACCACCTGGAACGACCCGAAGATCGCAGCCGACAACGCGGGCGTGCCCCTGCCGTCGACGAAGATCGCCGTCGTGCACCGATTGGACGGTTCGGGGACGACCAGCAACTTCACGAAGTACCTGAAGACGGCGGCGCCGACGGTCTGGACGTTGGATTCGGGTGACACGGTGAACTGGCCGGCGTCGACGCAGGGCGCCGAGAAGAACAGCGGTGTGGCCTCGATCGTCAAGACCACGGACGGCGCCATCGGGTACGTCGACCTCGCCGACTCCGTGAATGCCAGCCTGAAGACCGCGTCGATCAAGAACGCCGCCGGCAAGTTCGTCGCTCCGACCCTCGACGGTGCCAGCGCCGCTCTGGCCGGAGCGGATGTGGCCGCCGACCTCACCTACAACCCGCTGAACGCAGCCGGTGACGCGGCCTATCCGATCACGTCGCCGACGTGGATCATCGTGTACAAGAAGCAAACCGACGCCACGGTCGCGGAGGCGCTCAGGGGTTGGCTCAACTTCGTCCTCACGGACGGTCAAGGTTTCGCGAAGACCGTCGGCTACGCACAACTTCCCTCGGCGTTGGCCCAGAAGGCCATCGACCAACTGAGTCAGATCACCACCTAGGAGTCGAGTGGCACTCGCCACCAAGGAAAAGACCGACAGCGCCCTGACCGGAAACGGTCGGGGCGCTGGCGCGGACAAGGCGTTCCGAATCGTCGCGTTGGCGGCAGGGCTCACGACGTTGCTCGTCCTCGCGGCGATCGTGTTCTCGACCACGCAACGCGCGTGGCCGGCGTTCGCAAAGATGGGCCTGTCGTACCTGACGAGCACCGATTGGAACCCGAACCAAGGTCAGTTCGGTGCGCTGGCGTTCATCTACGGCACGTTCGTCGTGTCGGTCATCGCGGTCGTGCTTGCGGTACCGATCAGCATCGGCATCGCGCTCTTCGTCACCGAAGTCGCGCCCCGCCGCCTCCGTAGCGCGATCACCACGGTGATGGACCTCCTTGCGGCAGTTCCATCGGTCGTGTTCGGCCTCTGGGGCTTCCTGGTGCTGCGTCCGCAGATCAAGGGCATCTACAACTCGATCGCCGACTTCGTGCATCCCATCCCGGTGCTCAACCGCGTGTTCGGCCCGAGCCTGTCGGGCCAGAGCTTCATGACCGCCGGCCTCATCGTCGGCCTGATGATCACCCCGATCATCACGTCCATCACTCGGGAGGTGTTCCTCACCGTTCCCCGCAATGACAAAGACGGCGCCTTGGCCCTCGGCGCCACTCGTTGGGAGATGATCAAGGGCGTCGTCCTGCCGTACTCCACCAGCGGCATCAGCGGCGCGGTGATGCTCGGTCTCGGTCGGGCGATGGGTGAGACGATCGCCATCGCGCTCGTGATCGGCGGCAGCCCGCAGATCGTCGCCAACCTCTTCGCACAGGGCGAGGCGATGCCTTCGGTCATCGCCCACAACCTGAATGAATCGTCCGGCGATTACCAGGCTGCGTTGATCGGGCTCGGCGTCGTGCTGTTCGTACTCACCGTCGTGATCAACATCGGCGCTCGCGCGCTGGTGATCAGGTTCGACCGCAATTTGAAGGGGGCCTGATGTCGATGCTGGCGGCGCCGCCGTCGCCTTCGTTCGACGACGCCGAGTTCGATCTGCTCACGGTCACGCTCACCCGTGGCCGTCGTTGGAGGGACCGCGCCGCCACCTCGGCGATGATCCTTTCGTTCTTCGTTGCGGCCATCCCGTTGGCCGCCGTGATGTTGGTTGTGGTGCAGAAGGGGCAGGGCGTCGTGCGGGGCGACTGGTTCACGAACGACATCCCCACCGACATCGCGTCGGCCGCGTTGGCGGAGAAGTTCGGGGCGGTGGCCGATCCCGTCGTCTACGGAATGCAGCCGGCGATCATCGGCACGCTCTTCATCACCGGTTTGGCGTCGCTGATCGCGATCCCGATCGGGATTCTGGGCGCGGTGTACCTCAACGAGTACGGCAAGCGGCGCCGGTTGGCCTCGGCGATTCGCTTCTTGACGGACGTGATGACCGGCGTCCCGTCCGTCGTGATGGGCATCTTCATCTACACCGTGTGGGTGCTGCATTTCCATCAACGCACGACATTCGCTGGAGGGCTGGCGCTCTCGTGCTTGATGCTGCCGATCGTCGTGCGCTCGACGGAAGAGATGCTCAAGCTGGTTCCGGACAACCTCCGGGAGGCCAGCGCCGCGCTGGGAACGCGAACCTGGCGGACCACGCTCGGCGTCGTGCTGCCTGCCGCGCTCCCCGGCATCACCAGCGGCTGCATGCTCGCGCTCGCCAGGGCGGCGGGGGAGACGGCTCCGCTGCTCTTCACGGTCGGCTCGATCAGCCACTTCCCGGGCCTGGCCCACCTCGCTGACCAGCTCGGTCAGCAGAACACGGCCCTGTCGACCCAGATCTTCTCCAACGCCACCCAACCCGGGGGCGAGCCACTCGCGTGGGGCGCCGCACTGACCCTTATCGTCATGGTCTTGGTGCTCACGCTCCTCGCCCGGTTCGTCACGGCTCGCTTCGCAAGTGTGCGGAGCTGAGATTCGTATGGAAGAAGGACACGACGTGACCCAGACCGAGACCGAGATCCAACACGTTCCCGATGTCGATCTCACGATCGACGTGACGCCGAAGGTCGAGAACACGTCCGCCGACGACCACTATCCGGTCGTCTTCGACGTGAAGGACCTGTCCGTCTTCTACGGCTCGTTCCGGGCGGTGCGAGATGTTGGCCTGCCAATCCGCAAGCACGAGGTCACCGCCTTCATCGGCCCGTCGGGCTGCGGCAAGACCACGGTGTTGCGTTGCTTCAATCGTATGAACGACCTCATCGACGGGGCTCGGGTCGAGGGGACGCTCACCTACCACGGTGTCGACCTGTACGACCCCAAGGTGAACCCGGTCGAGGTGCGCCGGCGCATCGGCATGGTGTTCCAGAAGCCGAATCCGTTTCCGAAGTCGATCTACGACAACGTCGCTTACGGCCCGCGCATCGGCGGCCAGAAGGGCGATCTCGACGAGATCGTCGAGCAAGCCCTGCGTCGGTCGGCGTTGTGGGACGAGGTGAAGGATCGGCTGAAGAAATCCGCTCTCGGTCTGTCCGGCGGGCAGCAGCAACGGCTCTGCATCGCGAGGGCCATCGCCGTGAACCCCGAGGTCATCCTCATGGATGAGCCGTGCTCGGCCCTCGATCCGATCGCCACGGGGCGCATCGAAGACCTGATGTCGGAGATCAAGCTCGATTACACGATCGTGATCGTGACCCACAACATGCAGCAGGCGGCTCGCATCTCCGACCGTTGCGCCTTCTTCACCACCGAGGTCAACGAAACGAGCGATGTACGCACCGGTGTGCTCGTGGAGTGCGATCGCACCGAGAAGATCTTTGCGAACCCGACCGACGAGCGCACCGAGAATTACGTCACCGGCAGATTCGGCTAAGGCACCTGTGACTCGCATGCGCACCGCGTTCACCGCCGAGCTCGAGCAGCTTCGGTTGCAGGTCGAGCTAATGGCGATACGTGTCGATCAGAACTTGGAGCGCATGCGCGAGGTGCTCGAGCGCGGCGACTCGGACGTCGTCGCGGTGGCGCTGGCGGCCGACGATGACATCGACGCGATGAACGTGTCGCTGACCGAACGGTGCTACGACCTTCTACGCCGCGAGGCCCCGGTCGCATCCGACCTGCGTTTCATTGTTTCGGTGCTACGCGTGCTGTCCGAGCTGGAACGCATCGGCGATCTCGCACTGCGAGTCATCAAGCTCGCTCCCGATCATGAGCTCATCGCGTCGAACCCTCCGACGTACGACATCCTGCGTTCCATGGCGGACCAAGTCATCGACCGCTATCGCGATGCATTGCGCGCGTGGGCGACGCTCGACCTCGCGGTTGCCACCGAGCTGGCGACGCCCGCCCGGTCGATGGACGTGTTCTACGAGCGCCTGCTGGCCGAGCTCCTACGGCTCACGGGCCCGGAGGCGGCCCGCGTCGCGATCACCACGTTTGCGGCGGGTCGGGCCCTCGAGCGAATCGGGGATCACGCGACGATCATCGGCGCTCGCTTGCGGTACCTGCTCACAGGGGATCCCGATCATCTCGCGGCTGAAGTCCGTTGACCCAAGCGCGCGCTTTCGCGATCGTGCGGCGTGAGAAGGTAGTGCAGTGATTTCGGCCGAAGTTGTGACGGTTTCGAAGAGCCTCGCGATCGCCGCCGCCGTTGCTGCAGGGTTCGTCGTCATCGCGATCGCCTTGACGGTGTGGCGCGCTCGGCGCGGGCTCGTGCGGCGCGTCGTGAACGCGTCACTGCGTCTCGAGGAAACGCCGTCGACCACCGAGCATCGGTTCCTCGACAAGAACCTCGGCCGGCTGGAGCGAGCCGTGGATTCTGCCGTGCTCGGACGTGGAGACGCGACGGTCGCTGTCGGACGCATGGCGCAAGCGCTCGAGACCATCCCGCAGGGAGTCGTCATCTGTGATGAGAACGGCGAGGTCACGTTCCGCAATCAAGCCGCCACGACGTTCTCGTCCGCCCGGCACGGCGACGCACTCGTCGGCGCGGCCATCGAGGAGATGTTGCGCAAGGCGCTCGACGGCAACAGCGACACCCGGACGCTCGACCTTTTCGGCCCCCCTCGACGCACGCTCGTGGTCACGGTTTCGCCCCTCGACGATGAACGGCGCACCGTTGGCGCACTCGGGGTGATCGACGACGTCTCCGAGCGGCGCCGGCTGGAAGCCGTGCGCCGCGACTTCGTGGCCAACATCAGTCACGAGTTGAAGACGCCGATCGGCGCACTCGGACTGCTGGCCGAGACACTCCTGGCCGAAGACGATGCCGACATCAGCCGCCGTCTCGCCGAGCGGATGCTGACGGAGGCTTTTCGTGTCGGGCGAACCATTGACGACCTGCTTGCGCTGAGCCGCATCGAAGCCGAAGAGGAGCCGTTGCGCGAGCCGGTGCCGGTCCACTTGGTGGTGGCCGAGGCCGTCGAGCGCATGCGTCCTGCGGCGGAGCAGCAGGGCATCGAGGTACGGGTGGCCGAGGCCCGCCGCAATCTCACGATGATGGGCGACCGCAGACAACTCGTCTCGGCGATCTACAACCTGCTCGACAACGCGGTGAAATACAGCGACGCCGGATCGGCGGTCGACGTGCGCGTCTCGGTCTCAGCCGACGGCGGCCGAGTGGCCATCGACATCGAAGACCATGGCATCGGCATTCCGACGCGCGACCACGAGCGCATCTTCGAACGCTTCTACCGCGTCGACCGTGGTCGAAGCCGAGACACGGGCGGTACCGGCCTCGGATTGGCCATCGTCCGGCACGTCGCCGGCAACCATGGCGGCGAGGTCAAGCTCACGTCGCGCGAAGGCGACGGTTCGACGTTCACACTGGTGTTACCGGCGGGTCCGGCGAGCGCAATGAGGGCCGGATAGTGCCTGAGACGACGATCCTCGTGGTGGAAGACGAGGACTCGTTCATCGAGGCCCTTACTGTTGGACTGAGCCGCGAAGGCTTCCGGGTGCGAGTGGCGCGTGACGGTAGTGAGGCGCTCGAGATGTTCGACGTCGTGCACCCAGACCTCGTGCTGCTCGACGTGATGCTGCCAAAGGTCTCTGGCATCGACGTCTGCCGCGAGCTGCGCCGTCGATCACAAGTGCCCATCATCATGGTTACGGCGAAGAGCGCGGAGATCGACACCGTCGTCGGGCTGGAGGTGGGCGCCGACGACTACATCACCAAGCCCTACCGGCTGCGAGAGCTGGTCGCACGTATCCGTGCGGTTCTGCGGCGCAAGCCGGCGACCGACACCATCGCCTATCCGTCGGGCGACGCGATGCTCGTCGGCGACGTGATGCTCGACTCGGAGCGCCATGAGGTCAGCATCCGCGGTAACGCGGTGCGACTGCCGCTCAAGGAATTCGAGCTGCTGGCACTGTTGCTGGAAAACGCCGGCCGCGTGCTCACTCGCGACACGCTCATCGACCGGGTCTGGGGGTCGGACTACGTGGGTGACACCAAGACGCTCGACGTGCACATCAAACGCCTTAGGGCAAAGGTCGAACCCGAGCCGTCGAACCCGACGCACATCGTCACGATCCGCGGCTACGGCTACAAATACGAGGTACCGCGCACGCCCGTAGCATGACCCGGTGAGCAGTCACGAGGGGTGGCGCAAACTCTCATCACCGGCGAGGACGCTCGCCGACGATCCCTTCGCCGTCTCACCGTTCACGCGTCTCGCACGGGTACACGCCTTCTCGGTCGCGACGGACACGCTCGTCACGGTGTCGTTGGCGGGCACACTGTTCTTCTCGATTCCTTCGGGCGCGGCGCGCGACAAGGTCGCCCTCTACCTCGTGTTGACCATGGCGCCGTTCGCGGTGGTGGCCCCGCTCGTCGGCCCGGCCATCGACCGGATCAAGGGTGGACGTCGACTCATGGTGGTGACGGCCACCGGGCTCCGCGCCCTCGTCTGTTTGTTCATGGTGAGCCACGTCGACGACCTGTTCCTGTTTCCCGCGGCGTTCATGATCCTCGTGCTCGGCAAGGGCTATGGCATCGGCAAGGCGGCGCTCGTCCCGACGGTCGTCACCGACGAGTCCGAACTCGTGCGGGCCAACTCGCGCCTGTCGCTGCTGTCCGGCATCATCGGATTGGCCGTCGGGGCACCGGCAGCCGGGCTCGTGAAGCTCTTCGGGCCCGAGAGCGCGCTCGTCTTGGCGGCAATCGCGTCGGGCACCGCATCCGCATTGGCCACTCGGCTCGCGCCGGCGGCGGTTGCGCCCGAGCCCGCGGGCACGGCTGAAGAGACCGAGCTGCGAGGCGCCGGAATCGTGCACGCGGCCGAGGCCATGGGGCTGCTCCGCGGCATTGTCGGCTTCCTCACGTTCCTCTTGGCGTTCGACCTGAAGGGTGGTGGCAACGACGCGCCGGTGCCAGTGGGCCTCGCCGTCGGACGAGCTGTCCGCCACGTCGCGGGCTTCCCGAGCGCCGGCACCGGACACCCGACAACCGCACCGGCATGGCACTTCGGCGCGGTGCTGGTGGCGAGTGTGGCGGGCGCGTTGTTGGGTGCCGTCGTGGCGCCGCGCCTACGTCAGATCTTCAGCGAGGAACGCATGCTCGTAGGAGTGCTCGTGCTGGTGGCTGGCGGTGGTCTTGCGTGCGCGCTCCAAGGTGGCCTCCTCGGATCGGCGGGATGCGCGCTGCTGGTCGGTCTCGGCGCGAGTGCCGGACGTCTGGCATTCGACGCCATCGTGCAGCGCGACGCGCCCGACGCGAACTTCGGACGTTCGTTCGCTGGCTTCGAAACGCGCTTTCAGCTGTTGTGGGTGATCGGAGCGTTCCTGCCGGTCATCGTCCCGATCCCCGCTCGCGTTGGCTTCGTGGTCGTCGCCGGCGCCGCGGGCTTCGCCGCCTTTGCCTACTGGACCGCGTCCAAGCGCTCCGCAATTCCTGAGTTCGCCAAATCCCGTGCATAGCGACACAGAAATGTGTCGCTATGCACGGGATTTCGTTTCAGGTGGGGTCGTCGATGTCGATGTCGATGCGGGCGAGCCAGAGTCCGGGGGCGTCGACTTCGGCCGGGGTCGGCAGCTCGCGGTCGGAGAGCCACAGTCGATCGAGCGCTTCGGGGCCGGCGCGGTCGACCGCTCCCTCGACGAACGCCGAGCCTCGTTCGTATTGCGTTTGCGACAACTCCAGGCCGAATAGTCGTTCGACGAAACGATCGGACGGATCGGCGGTGACGCGCCGTCGCCGCATCGCCTCGGTGACCATGCTGTACGAGCCGATCAAGCCGTGACCGATCTCGTCCATGAGGTGATCGACGTAACCGACGATGACCGCGACCAACGCTTCGAGGCGGGGCAACAGGTCGCGCTGGGCGGAGGACTGAATGGCGCCGAGCAGCACCTCGGGGTCTCCGAGGAGTTGTTGCATGTTGTCCATCGCTGACAGGTCGCTGACATCGAGCTCGCCCAGCTTCGATTCGAACGAGCCGGTATCCGGCTCGAATCCTGCGACGTACGCGTGGAGCAACCCCTCGAGCCGCTTGCGCACGTGCGGCAGCGACAACACCGCGTGATGGGCGACCTCATGAACGCACACCCACAGCCGCAGATCGTCTTCCGGCAGGCTCCATTCGCGCCCGAACTCGTCGAGGTTCGACAGCACGATCATCAACTCGTCGCCGGGCGGGCGGGGGATGGGCAGGTCGTACTGGCCGAGTGATCGCTTCGCGAGGTGACCGATCATCGACCCCGCGGTCATTCCGAGCATCACCGGGCCGAAGGCCTGCATGATTCCGCCGAGCATCTTGGCCATCGGATCGTCGAGGTCGTCCGGATCGTCGCCGAGGCCAGGCATGCCCGCCGCCATTCCACCGCTGAGCGAGCCAGCGAGCGCTTCGAGCAGCGGGCGGTGAGACGAAAGCGTCTGTTGTATCCATTGGCTGCGGTTCACCGGCACGACCGTGAGGCCCCGACCGGTCGGGGAGGTCGTGAGGCCCGAGGCGTTCGCGACCTGCAGGTCGGCCACCCGGGCCAGCTGTTCGAGCTTGATGCGGTCGAGGGGATCGATGTTCGGCTCGGACACGCCCTCGGTGGCGATCGATGCGGCCAGCTGGCGAGCGGCGTCCCAGCTGACGGGCCCTTGCTGCTGCAACATCCGCGCCAGGTCGCCGAAGAGGGGAATGCTCCGGAAGGGGTCGTCGTCCGGGTCGAGTGGACCTCGATCGCTCACGTTGGCATGGTAGGGCGATGTCGACCGTCGTCCTCAGCGGTGCCGCTGATTCTCTCGGCCGTCGCGTGGCCGCCGCTCTGGGTCGGCTCGACGGCGTGCAGCGGATCATCGCCCTCGACGAGCACGACCTGCACAGCCCGGATCTCAAGGTCCGTTTCGAGGGCGCCGACGCTGTGATCCACCTGAGCGGCGGTGTCGACGAGACACGAGCGGTGCTCGATGCCGCCGGCGCGGTGGGCGCGGCGCACGTCGTGTTGATGTCGAGCGCGACGGCCTACGGCGCCTGGGCCAACAACCCTGTGCCCCTCACCGAAGACGCGCCGCTACGTCCGAACCCCGATCTCGACTTCGCCGTTCGAGCCGCCGAGCGCGAGCGTCTCGCCGCCGATTGGAAGCACGAGCACCCTGGCGCGACGGTCGCGGTGCTACGTCCCGCGGTCCCCCTAGCGGAGGACGCGAGTGGTTGGCTCGCCCGCGGACTGCGAGAGGTGTCGGCGATCCGTGCCGCCGGTCCGGACGATCCGCCGGGACAGTACGTGCACCTCGACGATGTCACGACCGCCGTCGTGTTGGCATTGCAGAGCCGGCTCGATGGTCCCTTCAACGTCAGTCCTGATGGGTGGATCGCCGGCGATCAACTGCGCGCGCTTGCGGGGATGCCGGGCGTGCGAGTGCCCGAACCCGCGGCCCGCCGCCTGGCGTGGTTGCGATGGCGACTCGATCCCGCGAGCGCACCGCCCGGATTGTTGCCGTACACGATGCACCCGTGGGTCGTCGCCAACGATCGCATCAAGGCGGCGGGGTGGGCGTCGACCTTCAGCAACGAAGAGGCGTACGTCGCAGGTCACCGCCCGACGCCGTGGGCGACGGTGAGCCCACAGCGCCGTCAGGAGATCGCACTCGCCGGGTTCGGCGCGGTCGTGCTCGGAGCGATCGCCGGGATCGTTGCGCTCGTCAGGCGTTCCGCTCGCCGAGGGTGATCACCATCGTCTGTGGTGCTGCACCTCGTCGGATCTCCAACGTGATCGAGTCGCCCGGGTGATGACCGCGTAGGGCGACGACGAACGACGACATCGACGTGATCTTCGCACCGTCGAGCGCGGTGACGACGTCGTCGGATCGCAGCCCGGCCAACGACGCGGGACTGTTGTCGATCACCTTGGTGACCTTTGCTCCACCGGTCACGCCGATGTCCTTCGCGTTCGCCGCGTCGAGATCCGCACCCTCGACGCCGAGCCAAGAGTGGCGCGCCGCGCCGGTGGCGATGATGTCGTCGGCGACGGCGCGGACGATGTCGACCGGGATCGCGTATACGAGCGCGTTGGCGGCTGGGTCGGTGGACGTGGAGATCGCAGTCGTCATGCCGATGACCGACCCCGAGCCGTCGCACAGCGCGCCGCCCGACGAACCTGCTGCGGTGGGCGCGTCGGTCTGGACCATGTCGTGCAACTCGACGCCGTCGAAGCTGTCGACGCGACGACCGAGCGCACTGATCACGCCAACGGTGACCGATGGGCCGCCCGACGTTCCGAGGGGCGACCCGATGGCGATGGCCGGCTGCCCCGATTGCAGATCGGTGGCCGATCCGAGAACGGCGACCGGAAGCTGATCTCGGTCGACCTTCAGGATGGCGATGTCCGTCATCGCATCGATGCCGACGACGCGGCCCGCGAGCTCGCTGCCGTCGGACAGCACGACCAGAACTTTGGTGATCGAAGCGACGACGTGCGCGTTGGTGACGAGGTAGCCGTCGGTGCGCACGAGGATGGCGGACGCGATCGTCTTGCCCTTGTCAGTGCTGCTCTCGATGCGAGCGATGGCCGGCGCCATCGACTTGGCGATCGCGATGACGCCTTGCCCCGAACCTGATGCGCTGGCGAGGCTGAGCTCCGCGACTGGTCGCACCGCGACGCGTTCGATCACTCGCTTCTCGACGACATCGGCCGACAGGCGCCCGGCCACCGCGACGACGCCCAACGAAAGGGCCGAGCCGATGAGACCGGCCACCACCGCCACGGCCCACAACCTCGTGCCCGACGGATCGGTGGAAGAGCTCGTGCCGGCCGAGCCGAGGGACAGTCCGAGCTCTGACGGATGGCGCCACAACCGGTCGTCGGGCGGCAGCGGCGCGCCGCTGAGGGGCGTGTCGTCGTCGTCGGCGTCGTCGAAGGGCACGAAGACCAACGATAGTGACGGGTCTTCGTCGGGGGACCGCGCCCCGTACGCTGTCTCTCCATGCAACCGCCGACATCGGGGGATGTCTGGTTCGGGCTGTCGGGCGATCCCTTGCCTGTCGCGTCCGCAGCCGACTGGGTGGTGCGTCCTGACTGCGGCGCCGTCGTCGTCTTCAGTGGCACCGCGCGCGATCACGCTCCCGGTCGCCCTGGAGTGGAGCTGCTGGAGTACGAGGCGTACGAGGAGCAGGTCGAACCTCGGCTGCGGGCGATCGCCGACGAAGCTCGCCTGCGCTGGCCGACACTCGGTCGAATCGCCCTCATCCATCGCATCGGCGTGGTGCCCGTCGGTGAATCCGCAGTGGTCGTGGCCGTCTCGTCCCCGCATCGCGACGAGGCGTTCCTCGGTGCTCGATATTGCATCGACGCGGTCAAGGCATCGGTGCCGATCTGGAAGCACGAAACGTGGTCCGGTGGTGAGGCCTGGGGGAGCGACGCCCAGGAGCTCGTCGACGCGAACGAGTTGCAGCAATGAGCGTGTTGTTGTTTCTGCTGGTGCCGCTGATCGTGATCGTGTTGAGCTCGTTCGCGCTGGTGTTCCGTCAGCGCAAGCCGCAGGGGATGCGGTCGAGCATCGAGGGCTTTCAGCAGCAGATGAAGGCATTGTCGCCGGAAGACGACGTCGAGCCCAGGCCCTGATGGCCCGCGACCTGGCGATCGACCTCGGCACAGCGAACACGCTGGTGTACGAACGAGGCCGGGGCATCGTCCTCAACGAGCCCTCGGTCATCGCGCTGAACAGCCGCACCGGCGACGTTCTGGCGATGGGTCACGAGGCCTGGCAGATGATCGGGCGTACGCCTGGCTACATCGTCGCGGTGCGACCGCTGCGTGGCGGGGCGATCACGGACTTCGACATCACGCAGCGCATGATCCGCCTGCTGTTGCAGCGCGTCGGCGTCAACCGATTCAACCGGCCGCGCGTCGTCATCTGCGTGCCGTCTGCGATCACCGAGGTCGAGCGTCGTGCGGTGACCGAAGCGGCGCGCCGCGCCGGAGCGGCCGACGCACAACTCATCGAGCAGCCGATGGCCGCGGCGATCGGTGCCGGTCTGCCGATCAACGAGCCAGTCGGCAACATGGTCATCGATGTCGGCGGTGGCACGTCGGAAACGGCGCTCATCTCGCTCGGCGGCATCGTGGCCCTGCAGGCCGTGCGGGTCGGTTCGTTCGACATCGACTCGGCCATCCAGACCTATGTTCGCCGGGAGTACGGCATCGCCGTCGGCGAGCGCACAGCGGAGGAGATCAAGGTCGCGATCGGATCGGCGTACCCGACGCTCGACGAGTTCAAGGCCGAAGTGCGGGGCCGCGACCTCATGAGTGGATTGCCGAAGACGGTGATCCTGTCGCCCGAGGAGTGTCGCGAGGCGATCGACGAACAGGTGGCCGCCGTCGTCGACTCCGTGATCGCCTGTCTCGGGCAGGCTCCACCTGAGCTTGCACAAGACCTCATCGTGCGCGGCATGTACCTCGTGGGTGGTGGTGGGATGCTGCGCGGGTTCGACCTCCGCATCTCCGAGGAGACCGAGATCCCGGTGCACCTCGTCGAGGCTCCCCTCGAGTGCGTGGTCATCGGCGCTGGACGGGTGATCGAGAACTACGACCGGTTGAAGAGCATGTTCATGGGCGCCCGCCGCTGAAAATCAGTCGGCGCGCGGCGCGCTGACGACCGTCAGCGCGAGAGGACGCGACGCGTAGTTCAGCGGAGATTCCATCGACGTCACCTCACCGTCGAGCGCGACATCGACCTGGCGACCGACGTCGAGCTGCACCGATGTACACCGCTTGCGGTCGATGAGCGGTGACTGCTCGACTCGACCGAACAACACGGCGCCGACGATGCGCAGCCGCGAGAGCCGTTGGTCGGCGTGGGCGATGCGCACGTCGAGAATGCCTTCGTCCATCCGTTCGCGGCCCGTGAGGTCGCGGAGCGATTCGCCGTAGCAGTTGTTGCCAATGAAGACCGCCCACGCCTTGACGGGCGTGCCATCGACCTTCACGCGCATGTGCCGGCCGAACCGCAGCTGATGCCACGCGGCGATGATGGCGGCAACACCCTTGGGCATCTTCGACTCGCGCGCTTCACGATGCGCCACGAGCCGTGGGTACACGCCAACGCTCGAGTTGTTGATGAAGAAGGCATCGTTCACGGTTGCGGTGTCGACCTTCCGCGTACCACTTGCCTCGAGTGCTGCGGCCGCGTCGTCGATCGTCTCGATGCCGAGGTCGCGAGCGAAGTGATTGCGCGTCCCCGTCGGGACGACGAGCAGCGGTGTGTCCGGCGAAACGTCCAGTACGACCTCCACCGCGGTGCGGATCGTGCCGTCACCTCCAGCGACACCGACGAACGCCGGTTTGTCGTCGCGATCGAGGGCCTTGTGCAGCTGCTCGGCGAAACCGGTTGGTTCGGATTCCACGACCTCGTGGCCATCGAACTTCGCGGTCAGGTCGTCGATCTCGGTACCGCCGCCCGAACTCGGGTTGACGAAGATCACACCCCGCCCGGTCACGGAGTCACGGTTGCCCCGCCACTCAAGGAGTCAAACGCCTGGCGAGGTCGCCGGGCATCGCGAACACCTCGAAACGGTCGCGGTCGGCGAGCCACGAACGGTTCAGCACATGCAGCTCGTCGGATTCGTCATAGCGATTCAGATACACGAACACCGGCCACGGCGCGAGCGCGGTGACGGACAGCCGCACGGAATTGATCGTGCCGAGCCCGGCATCGGCGACCAACACGATCACGTCGGGCTCGACCGCGGCGCAGAGATCCGCACTGTCACCGTCGAATGCAATAGGCGAGCGGACGCCGCCAACGGTCTCGATCCAGCGCACGTCGGGCTCGGGGGACGGCCACCCCAGCTCGGCGACCAGATCCTCGACGGTGAACGCCTCGCGCTCGAGTACGGCCGCCGCCATCGGCGGCGCCATCGCCACCGGATACCAGCGGTGGGCGGGACAGATGTCGTGAGGATGCTCGCCCGAAGCCATCGCGAGAACATCAGCGTCGGTGGGACCGGCTTCCGCGCTGTCGTAGGACTGGACCGGCTTGCGGGCGGCAACGCTGAGACCGTCGGCGACCAGAGTCGAGAGCACCGCGGCGCCCACCCACGTCTTGCCGATCTCGGTGCCGGTACCAGTGCAGACGACGAGCGTCACAACTCGACGAGTGCCTTCGCCAATCGATCGACTTGGTCGTCGGTGTGCGCGGCGGAAAGAGCGATTCGAAGTCGCGACGTGCCGGGAGCAACCGTCGGAGGCCGGATGGCCGGGACGAGCAGACCATGCTCGTCGAGCAGGCGCTTCGAAGCAGCCAACGCGCGCTGCTCGTCACCCAGAACGATCGGCACGATCGGCGATGGATGACCCGCGGCGATTCGTTCAACATGTGCGCGCAGCCGATCGATCAACGCGTCGCCCTCGGCCGAACGCAGTACGCGCAGCGCGGCGAGTGCAGCAGCGCTGTCCGCTGGCGTCGGGGCAGTCGTGAAGATGAAGGGGCGTGCCGCGTTGATCACGAGATCAATAAATGCCTGCGGACCGGCGACGAAACCCCCCAGCGAGCCCAGCGTCTTCGACAGCGTGCCCACGCGCAGGACGTCTGGGTACTCGGGCATCTCCGGGCCCATGACGGCATGCGCCTCATCGACCACGAGCAACGCCTGGTGCCGTCGGCACACGTCGAGCAGGTCGTCGAGCGGGGCCTCGTCGCCATCCATCGAAAAAACCGTGTCGGTGACCACGATGGTCGGTCCGTCATGCGCGGTGAGCAGCGCATCGACGTGAGCGACATCACGATGCCGGGCGATCTCGACGCGCCCGCGCGCCAGGCGGCAGCCGTCGATGATCGAGGCATGGTTGAGCTCGTCGCTCACGACGAGCACGCCATCGGTGGCGAACGTGGTCAGCACGCCGAGGTTCGCGGCAAATCCCGTCGGGAAGAGGAGCGCTGCCTCCGTGTGCTTCCACGCCGCCAACTCGCTTTCGAGCTCTCGGTGCACCGGTCGGGAGCCGACGATCAGGCGGGCGGAACCCGCGCCCGTACCCCAGTGCTCGAGGGCCTCCGCCGCGGCGCGCACCACCTCTGGGTGTTGCGACAGCCCGAGATAGTCGTTGGACGCGAACGAGACGATGGTGCGGCCGTCGTCGAGCGTGAACGACGGGCCGGCGCCGTCGAGCGTGCGGATGGTGCGCCATTGCCCGGCATCGGCGATCACCCGATTCCGAGCCGCGATCCGATCCGCCCACGTTCCCGTTTGTGCGGTAGTAATCGCCGCCTTGCGGCGATTACTACCGGCAGAACGGTCGGAGGAGGCGTCGGCGGTCACGGCGGGCTCACGTCTTCGATCGCCGCTCGGACGGTGTCGACGATGCGATCGATCTCGGCCTCCGTGATGGTGAGCGGCGGCATCAGCACGATCACATCGCCGAGCGGGCGGATCAGCACGCCGCGGCGAACGCATCCGGCGGAGACGAGCCGTCCCCAGCGCAGGCCGTCCGTCGGCGGCGCCAGCTCGATTCCCGTCATGAGGCCGCATTGGCGGATCTCCTTGACCGCCAGGAGCGGCGCGACATCGGCGGCCAGCCGCGAGCGGAGTTGCGCGCTGCGGGCCCGCACGTTGTCGAGCACCTTCCATTCGGCGATCAGCTCGAGATGCCGCAGCGCCACCGCCGCGGCCAGCGCGTTCCCGCTGAACGAATGGCCGTGGTACAGCGTCTGCTCGGAGAGGTCTGGGCCGAGAAACGCGTCGTACACGCGGCGCGACGCCACCGTGGCGGCCATCGCCAGGTACCCGCCGGTGAGACCCTTGCCGAGACACAGCAGGTCGGGGCGCACGCCACATTGCTCGACGGCGAACAGCGTTCCCGTGCGGCCGAAGCCGGTGGCGACCTCGTCGCACACGAGCAGCACGTCGTGCCTTGCGCACGCATCGGCCACGGCCCGCACGAACGACGGCTCGTTGAGCAGCATCCCCGCCGCCCCTTGTACGAGCGGCTCGAGCACTACCGCAGCGAGCTCGGACGCGTGTTGCTCGATTGCGGCGACCGCGGCCATCGTGTCGCCGCTCGGAACGCGTCGCACCGGAAAGCGCAACGGATCGAACACGTTCGTCCCGAATCCGCCGTCGCCGACGGACAGCGAGCCGAAGGTGTCGCCGTGATACGCGCCCCCGAACGCGAGATAGGAGGTGCGGTTGGTGACGCCCTGATTGGTCCAGAACTGAAACGCGATCTTGAGGGCCTGTTCCACGGCCGCGGCACCGTCAGACGCGAACAGGAAGTGCGGATCGTCGACAGGCACGACCGCGGCCAGCGCTTCGGCGAGCTCGATCGTGATGCGGTTGCCGTTGCCGAGCATCGTCGAATGGGCCACGCGATCGATCTGAGAGCGCAAGGCATCGTCGAGCTCCGCGATGTGATGCCCGAGGGTGACGACCCACAACGACGAGATGGCGTCGAGGTAGCGGCGACCGTCGACGTCGATCAGCTCCCGTCCCTCGGCGCGCTCGACGATGATCGGGGAGTTGTCGCCGTACGACGACATCTGTGTGAAGCCGTGCCACACGACGGCGGCGTCGCGCTCGACCCAGGCAGCGTGGTCATCAGCCATCGAAGGAACTTACTCAGCGAGCAGGTCTTCGGCCGCCTGGCGTACCTGCCAATCGCGGTCGGTCAGGGCGCGGGCGAGTGCTTCGTCGACCTCGGGTCCTTCGAATGGCGCGAGGGCGAGCACCGCTCGTCGCCGGACCGCCGGCTTGTCCGTGGTCGCGGCCAGGATCGCCGGCAGCCCGACGTCGTCACCGATCGCACCGAGCGCGGCGACCGCCGCCTCCCGGACGAGCGCGTCGCCGTGGCCCGTCGCCAGCGCGCACAGGTCGGCCACGGTGGCCGGATCGGCAATGGCGACCTCGCCGCAGGCCCACGCGGCGACCTCGACCACCGTGAAATCGCGGTCGGTCAGGAGCGTGCGCAGCAGCGCATGCGCCGATGGCGCTGGTACCGCGGCGGGTGCGACCTCGGCCACCCGCCCGCGGACGACGCCATCGGCGTCTCCCAGGGCCACGGTCAGGTCGGCCTCGGTCAGGGCGCCCAGGCGAGCGAGCGCGCCGAGGGCGGTCGCCCTGACGGTGGCATCCTCGTCGTGCAACCCGGAGCGCGCCGCGGCTTCATCGCCCTGATGGCCCGCCAGTGCAACCGCGCGCCGGCGGGCGATGTGGGCCGGCAGCCGTCCGGGATCGGACATCGCACATCCTCGCTCAAGTCGGTTGCACGTGGGTCCGATGACTCACGCGGGATGGAAGCCTCCGCAGAAAGTGAGCCACCCGTGTCACACATGGTCAGTTACCGAAGCTCAGACGGGAAGCAGAGCTATCACCAGACCGACGAGCTGAGCGACGCGATGCAGTATGTCGAGCATCTCCGCAACGCTGATGGTGTCGAGCACGCTCGCATCTTCAAGCTGGAGGAGCTCAGCTTCGAGTATCGCCCGTACTACCGGGTCGAGCTGGCCACGGCGCTACCCCCGCCGCCGGCACCCGTGGGCGCCGCAGACAGCGACTGGCTCACCTCGACGCCGGACGTGGCCGAGGTGTCCGACAGCCCGGCCGAGGAGAGCGATCCTCTGGCGGCGGCTTGGTCGATGACCGAGCGCGGCGAGCCCGTCGACGGCGAGTCCGTGCCGGCCGGGATCGGTCCGGGTATGGGCCGCAAGGGCCTCTTCGGCCGCTGACCCAAAATCTCCTCGAACGAGCGGATGGGGCGTCATGCGCCCGGTTCGCTCCTCGAAGGAGTCACTGCACGGCGCTGCGGAGTCCGCTGAGGACGAGGGCACCGAGGACCACGATCACCAGCGCGGCGAGCGCGCCGAGCACGGTGAGCAACACGAGTAGCAGCGTCGCGGATCGGATGCGGCGCCAGGCCGTCACTGCGCCAGCGTCGGCGCTGGGAACCCATGTCGGCTCCGGCTCCGACGGAAGCTGACGGACGCCAACGCTTCGCGTCACCGGCGTGGCAGGCTTGTCGGGCTTTGGTGCCGCGCCGACCGCGATTCGGGTCGCGAAGAACAGAGCGGCGCCGACCACGACGAGGCTGATGACGAACGTGAACAACCTGGACACGATCGTAGACGGGCCTCCTGATCTCCCCGATTACGCCCAGCCGTCGCATCCACGCCGGCGTTGGTTCCGGCGTTGGTGGTGGGCCGTCGTCATCGTCACTGTCGTCGGCAGCCTCGGTGTAACCGTGCTCTGGTCGGTGACGACGTACGTCCCTTACGTCATCGAGTCGCCCGGCAACCTGTACACCACCGGCGATCGCATCTCGATCGCCGGTGCCACGCCGTACCCGACCGTCGACAAGATCGATCTCGTCACCGTGAGTCTCGACACGCGCGTGACTCGCTTCGAGAAGTTCGTCGCGGACCACAACACCGACGACGTCGTCATTCCGGCCAAGGAGGTGCTCGGCAACCAGACCGCGGCGCAGAACGACGAGCTCAACGCCCTGCTCATGAAGCAGTCGAAGGACGAAGCGGTGCTCGTCGCGCTGCAGAAGCTGGGCTACGACGTGCATCCGACGCAGTCGGGCGCAGTGGTGGAGGAAACCGTCCCCGGCGCCCCCGCCGACGGCGTGATCCACGTTGCAGAAACGATCGTGGCGATCGACGGCACACCGGTCGTCAGCGCGGACGACCTCCACACGAAGCTCGCCGGATACAAGCCGGCTGCCAAGGTGACCATCACGCTCGAGGCCGCTTCCGACCGCGCCCAGCGCACCGTCGAGGTGACGCTCGGCGACAACCCCAAGAGTCCGGGAGTTGCCTTCATCGGCGTCGGCCCCTCCGATCGCCTCGACTACCCCGACCTGCCGGTCAAGGTCACGGTCAACTCGGGCTCGATCGGCGGACCGAGCGCGGGGCTGGCGTTCACACTCGGCATCCTGGATCTCATGACACCGGGCGATCTGACGGCCGGCAAGGAGGTGGCCGCCACCGGCACCATCTCGGTCGACGGCACGATCGGGCCCATCGGTGGCATCGAGGGCAAGGTCACGACGGTCGCTCGAGCGCAGGTGAAGTACTTCCTCGTGCCGGTCGAGGATGCCGAGGCGGCCCAAGCGCATGCCCCGAAAGACGTCCAGATCGTCCCCGTCCACACCCTCGACGACGCCCTGAACTTCCTTGCCACGATTGGGGGATCGGGGCTGCCACCGGTTTCTGTCCCGGCAGGCTCCTGATCGGAGCCCCGTTGGGGCAGAATTCGGTCACTTCAGCTCCACTCGTGCCGATGCAGCATTCGATGACGTCTCCGAGTCGGCTCGCCCAGCTTCTGGGTGAGACCGAGGGCCCCTGGTCCTGATGTCGACCGCCGGCGCACAGCTGCAGTTCGGTGCCGAGTTCGCCGTTTTCCTCGTCGCGCTCGCGGGCTTGTCGTTCGTGTTGTTGCGGGCCGAGCTACTGGTCGACGGCTCCTTGCAACGGTTCGCCCTGGCCGCCGGGCTCGGCTCACTCGGCGCCGCCGCCTTCCTGCACGGATCGCTCGTCGTCGACGATCCGAACAGCGCGGCGCTGGTCGGGCTGCGCATCGCCGGCATCGCGCTCATCGCGATCGCACCGATGGGTTGGCGTGCGGGCGAAGCCGGCAAGCTCTGGTTGTGGGCGGGCATCGTCGCCCTCGCGCTCGCTGAGGCAGCGCTGCGCGCCGACAGCCCCACGTTGGGCAACTGGTTGCGTGTCGCGGGCGCGCTCGGGCTGGGAGCCGCCTTCCTGGGCGCGGGTCGTCACTCGATCCCGACCCGCGTGGCCGCGAGCTCCGCCGCGATGTTGCTCGCCGTCGTGCTCGCGGTCGCATTGTCGTTGTCGGTGGTCATCTCGAACAACGTGGAGCGCGAGGCCATCCGGAGGTTCAGCGCGGAGGCGGGCGCGGAAGCTGATGTTGCGAAAGGACAAGGCGCGCAGGCACTCATCGACGCGACGTTCATCGCGTCCGCGCTGCCCGCCACCACCGGAGCGTCTGATGCGCTCGCGACCCTCAGCAGCGACCGCGCCAGCGACGATCAGAAGCTCATCGCCGCAAGCCAGATGACTGCGGTGCTCACCGCCTTCGGGTCGACCTTCAGGGAGAAGGCGATCGATCCCCGGATCGGCCCGCTGCTTCTGCTGAAGGACGGCGCCGTGCTTGCCGCCAGCGACGGGCTCACCAACGCGGACGCCCTGCAGCTGGCCGGGGGCGACGTCGTTACACAGGCAACGACCGCGGCGACGGCCCGGCAGTCGCTGTTCGTCACCAACGGCGCCGACCCGAAGCTCTTCGCGATCGCGGCGACGCCGATCCCTCTCGGCGACGCGACGTTCATCGTCGTCGTCACCTCGCAGCTCGATGATGGTTACCTGCAGGGACAGCTGAAGTCCGGCAACACCGACATCGCGGGACGCGGGCTCACGATCGCCACCCGCGAGGCCGTGCTCGCGCGCACCGGCGAGCAGCCTTCTCTCGCCGCGACGCTCGAGGTCAGCCGTCGGACGCTCGACGGCGCGAGCAACCCGAACACCGACAGCGGCGGCCGGTTCCTCGTCGGGCGCCCGATCGTTCCGGCGGAGTCACCGGTAGCGGCCGTGATCGTGTCGGTCCCGTCCGGATTCGTCGCCGGAACGCGCGAGGACTTGTTCCGCCTCCTGTTCGTGGTCGCGTTGATCGCCACCCTCGTCGCGTTGGTGCTCGCGGCAGTCGTCGGCGAGCGCATCGGATCTGGCCTGCGGCGGCTCACCGTGGCCGCCGGCCAACTCCAGGCCGGCGACCTGCACGCGTCCGCAGGGCTCGACACCGAAGACGAGCTCGGTGTGCTCTCCGTCGCCTTCGACTCGATGACCGACTCGATCCGAGGGATGACCGCCGATCTGCGGCGAGCCGCTTCCGACGAAGCCGAGCTGCGCGGTCGGCTCGAAGCGGTGGTCGGCGGCATGGCCGAAGCGCTGTTCGCGGTGAACGAGAACGGCGAGATCACCGACTTCAACACGGCCGCCGAGGAGCTGTGCGACATCCCTGCCCGCAAGGCAATCGGACGACCGGTGGCCCAGATCGTGCGCCTCGTCGCGCCGGACGGCACCGATCTCGCGCCCCGCCTCGAACGCACCGTGCTCGAGGAATGGACCGGCGCAGCCAACCTGATTCAGCCGTCGGGTACCGAGATCCCGGTTGCGGTGTCGGCCGGAACACTGCGCGGTGTCGACAATCAAGTGGTCGGCTCGGTGTTCCTCTTGCGCGACATGCGTCGTGAGCAAGAGGTCGAGCGGATGAAGACCGAGTTCCTCGCCAACATCAGCCACGAGCTGCGCACACCGCTCACCCCGATCAAGGGGTACGCAGGCATGCTCCGCCACCGAACGGTCGACGCGGAGCGCGTGAAGGATTTCGCCGCGGAGATCGAAGCCGGTGTCGACCAGCTCGAGCGAGTGGTCGATCAGCTCGTGAACTTCGCGACGATGGTCGCCGGGCGGCTCGACCTGCGAACCGAGTCGGTCAAGCCGAAGGATGTGCTCGACTCGGTGGT
Source organism: Acidimicrobiaceae bacterium (assembly GCA_041166745.1). Taxonomy (GTDB): domain Bacteria; phylum Actinomycetota; class Acidimicrobiia; order Acidimicrobiales; family JACDCH01; genus DASUCS01. Next base: position 267,015 of record JBEEGH010000034.1, on the reverse strand, counting down.
CTCGCGCTGGGGTCAACGGCTCGACGAACGGCACACGATCGAGCGCAAGGTGGCGCGGGGCGTGCCCACGGTCGTGGTGGATCGCCGGTACCTCGAACAGTCGCTCGACGAGCTCATCGACAACGCGGTCAAGTACTCGCCCGCGGGCGGAAAGGTGACGCTCACCGCGACCGTCTCGCAGAACGGGAGGGGTGACGTCGTCCAGTTGACCGTCACCGACACGGGAGTCGGAATCCCACCGGAGCGGCTCGATGCCATCTTCGACGACTTCTCCCAAGGCGACGCATCGGCGACTCGCCGCTTCGGCGGCCTGGGCCTCGGTCTGGCCATGGTGGGCCGCATCGTGCGGGCCCATGGCGGCGATCTCACGTGTAAGTCGGTGCCCGGCAAGGGCACGCAGTTCACGATCAGCCTGCCGGTGTCGTCGTGATCCGCGAACTCACGAACCGCCCCGCAACCCGACGGATCGCGATCGCATGTGTCGTCTTGCTGCTGTTTGCCGGCATCGTCGCGATCGCCACCGGAACGGGCCGCAGCGGCGGCGTCGGTGACGCGCGCCTGTCGACCAAAGGGCACGCACTCATCACAGGCGTCGATGGCCAACGCCGCACCGTGACCGGAACGGTTGCGCTGCATCGGGGCGAGACCGTCGAGTCGGTCGAGGACACGATGACCATCGAGTTGCCGGATGGTTCGACCGTCGAGGGTCGACCGGGCTTCAAGACCAGCGATCCGACGCGCGTGAAGGTCGCGCAACCAGTCGAGTTGTTGGCCGGCGATCTGCTCGTGACTGCGACCGGCGGAGCCGATGTCGAGGCCGGTGGCAATCGCGTGCACCTCGATTCGAGCGACGGAACGAGCGCGGCTCGTGTGTCCCGCTCGCTGGCCGTTGGTGCCGCGGTCTTTCGCGGCACGGCGACGTTCGACTCCGCCGGCCAGGCGCGCGCCGTGCCGGCGCTGCGCACGCTCGAGGTGTCTGCGCTCGGGCGTCCGCCCGCGGCCCCGAGTCCCTTGAAGATCGACAAGGCGAACACCGACCCGTGGGAGCGCCGCTTCCTCGGTGAAGCCATTGATCTCGGCCACACGCTGGACAGCTACGCCAGCGTGTACACGAACACCCTCGGCGGCAACGGCCTGACCGTCGGCGCCTACAAGGCGGTACTCCCGGACTTGGCGAACGAAGGCGATTTCACCAACACGCTCCTCGCCGCGTCGCCCGCCGACTCGGGAGAGAAGTTCATCGGCGCGGCGATCGCGAGCCTGAGCCGCCGCGGCGCGTTCGCCGACCGCTGGCGAGACACGTTCAGCTTCCGCGTCGCCGGCGCGAACTGGGGGTTCGTCGCCCTCGACCAAGGCGTCGCCACCGACCCGTTGCTGTCCGCGATCCAAGACGCGCTCAACAACACACAGTTCCAGTTCGCCCTCGCCGCCCAGACCCCGCCGACGGCCGCGACGGCACCGCCCGTAACAGGCGGCGGTCCGGCGACCCCGCCGACCACGCCGCCCGTCGGGGGACCGACCACGACACCACCGACCACGCCGCCGCCGACCACCGTCGTGCCGCCGATCGGCTCGCCGTTGGTCGACGGAATCGTCAAGAGCGTGAACGACGTGCTCGGCGGCCTCCCCGGGGCTCGTCCACCGGGCGGCTGACGTCCAGCCGCTTGTTCGCCGGAGTGCACGTGATTCGCGAACGGCATCGCATTCACTGGGGCGTGCGCTCGGGGTCGTACGATCAACGCAATGCCATCCGAGAGCGACGCCGAGGGGCGTCCGACGCGCGTCGGGCCTGACGCCGTTGCCCGCACGACTTTTCCGACGAGTTTTCGAGGGTACGACCCCGATCACGTTCGGGTTTTCCTCGAGCACATCGCCGGTGAACTACGCGACGCGCGCGACCGCGAGGCCGCATTGCGGTCGGAGCTCGAAGCGGCGGAGGCGAGAGCCGAGTCGGCATCGCACCCTGACGAAGCGCAGCTGACCGCCACGCTGGGTGAGGAAACGGTGCGGGTGTTGCTCGCGGCACGCGAGGCCGCCACAGAGATCCGAGCCAAGGGCGAGGACAGCGTCGCTCGCCTGTTGCGGGAAGCGCAGGACGAAGCCACGCGGATGAAGAGCGAGGCGGAATCGATCCTCAACCGGCGCACCGAGGAGGCCGAGAAGACCGCCGCCGCCATCCGCACCGCGGCGGAGCAGGCGCTGGCGGAGGCACAGGCGGAAGCCGAAGCAGCGGTCGTCGAGTTGCTGGCTGCAGGTCAAGCGGCCACCGAGGAAGCGCGCAACGAAGTCGAGCGCATCCGCGCCGGAGCCGAGGCCGATGCCGAAGAGGTGCGGGAAGCAGCGCGCGGTCAAGCGCGCGAGATGGTCGACGAGGCGCTGCTGGTCCGCTCGCGGGTGCTCGAGGACTTGTCGCGCAAACGCAAGACGGCGCGCGTGCAACTCGAACGTCTCCAAGGCGGACGCGAACGACTGCTCGAGTCCTACGAGATCGTGCGGCGCACGCTCGAGGAAGCGACGAACGAGTTGAAGGGCTCCTTGACGGCCGCGAAGCAAGTGGCCGACGCCGCGGCGCGACGCGTGGAGGCCGAGCCGGCACCGACGGCCGAAGAGCTCGAAGCCGAGGTCGAGGCGGCGCGCGCTGCCGGGCTCCCGCTGGTGGACGACGAGCCTGAGCTCGAGGCGTTCGACGAGCAGCTACCCGAAGGCGAGATGGTGCCGATCGAGCCCTCCGCCGACTTCGAGGCAGTGCGGGTCATCGAGGAGCCCGAGAGCGAGGTTGTCGAGATCGTCGAGATCGTCGAGATCGTCGAGGTGGTCGAGGCCGTCGAGGCCGTCGACGTGGTTGCTGTGGTCGAGGTCGTCGAGGAAGTTGCCGACGAGGAGACAGAAGCCACCGACGTCGACGTCGACGACCTGTTCGCCCGCATCCGCGCCGCCCGTGCTGAGGAGGTTGCGAAAGCCCACGACATCCTGGGCGACGAGCCGTCCGCCGAGCCCGTCGATGAGCCGGTTGCCGAGACGGAGACCGAGACCGCGACCGAACTGCCCGACGAACCCGACGATGCGCCCGACGCCGAACCGCTCGAGGACCGTGACGCGTCCGACGACTACGTGCCCACGCCGGTGGCACCCGACGACCAAGCCCTGCTCGAGCGCCGCGACGCCGCGACCGACGCGGCGGAGCAGAAGGCCACCCGCAAACTCAAGCGCGTCCTGGCCGACGAGCAGAACGACGTGCTCGACCAGCTGCGACGCAACGCCAAGGCGAAGATCACCGACCTCCTCCCTGCCCCGAAGGAGCACGCGGGTCGCTACGCCGCGGCCGCCAGCGGCGCGCTGGCAGAAGCGGCGCAGGCCGGAGCCTCGTTCTACGGCAACAACGGCGCCGTGACCACGGTCGACGATCTGGCCCACGAGCTCGGTGAAGCGCTCGCCCTTCCACTGCGCGAGCGCGTGTCCGACTCGCTACGTGAGGCAGCCGGTGACGATGAGGCGCTCGCCGATGGTGTGCGCGCGGCTTACCGCGATTGGAAGACCCACCGCATCGGGATGCAGGCCCGCGACACGGTGTTCGCGGCGTTCAACCTCGGGCTCTACGAGGCCACACCCGACGGCGCAGCGCAGCGTTGGCTGGTCGACGACGGGGGATCACCGTGCCCCGACGCCGAGGACAATTCGCTGGCCGGGCTCGTGATCAAGGGCGATGCCTACCCGACCGGCCATTGCTATCCGCCGGCGCATCCCGGCTGCCGCTGTCTGTTGGTACCGCCTCCTCAGTAAGGTTCCCCCCAGATGCGCGCTGGTGACGACATGCCCCGTGGGGAGCCTCGCGCGCCCCGAGCGCGCCGGCCCGGCCGTGGCCGCGTCCTTCTCGTCATCGCGGCCGTCGGGCTGTTCCTGCTCGTCACGACGCTGCGCAGCATCGCGTCCTTCTACACCGACTACTTGTGGTTCCAGTCGATCGGTCAGACGGGCGTGTGGCGAGGTGTTCTCGGCACGAAGCTCACGCTCGCCTTCGTCTTCATCGCGATCTTCTTCGTGCTCCTCTGGCTCAACCTGCTCATCGCAGATCGCCTCGCGCCCAAGTTCCGACCGGCCGGTCCGGAAGAGGAGCTGATCGAGCGCTATCACGAGCTCGTCGGTCGTCGCACCGGTTTGGTTCGCATCGCGGTGGCGCTGCTGTTCGCGGTGATCGCGGGTGCGGGCGCGTCGGGCCAATGGCAAGAGTGGCTGCTGTTCCGCAACTACGTACCGTTCAACGTCCAGGACCCGCAGTTCCACAAGGACGTCGGCTTCTACGTCTTCCAGCTTCCGTTCCTGTCGTTCCTCGTCGGATGGTTCTTCGCCGCCTTCGTCATCGTGCTCATCGTGAGCGCAGTTGCGCACTACCTCAATGGCGGCATCCGGGTGCAGACGCCGTTCCAACGGGTCACGCCGCAGGTGAAGGCGCACCTGTCGGTCCTCCTCGCCGTGATCGCGCTGGTGAAGGCGGCCGGGTACTACGTGCAGCAGTACACGCTCAGCATTTCAACTCGCGGCACAGTCGATGGCCCGACCTACACCGACGTGCACACCCAGTTGCCGGCCATCAAGTTGCTGATGGTGATCTCGCTCTTCTCGGTCGGGTTGTTCCTCTACAACATCTTCCGCCGAGGGTGGGTGCTGCCCGTTCTCGGCGTCGGCCTGTGGTTTTTCGTGGCGGTGGTCGCAGGGACGATCGTTCCGACGCTCGTACAGAAATTCCAGGTGGAGCCTTCGGAGTCGACGAAGGAGCGGCCATACATCGACCGCAACATCAAAGCGACGCGCGCCGCGATGAATCTGAGCAACGTCACGACGACCAGCTTCGACAACGACAACCAACTGAACACGGCGAACGTGCTCGCCAACAAAGACACGGTCGACAACATTCGCCTCTGGGATCCGAACATCATGCCGGACACGTACCGGGCGCTTCAGTCGTTGAAGCCCTTCTACAAGATCGAGGACGTCGACGTCGACCGGTACATCCTCAACGGGAACCTGACCCAGGTCGTGTTGTCCGCCCGCGAGTTGAACTCTGGTGGTGTGCCCCAACAATCGTGGGAAGGCACGCACCTCGCGTTCACACACGGCTACGGCGTCGTTCTGTCGAGCTCGAGCGCACAGACCGCCGACGGCCAACCCGATCAGCTGATCCGCGGCATTCCCATCACGAACGAGACCGACATCAAGGTCGATCGGCCCGGCATCTATTTCGGGCAGCGACTCGATGGGTACGTCGTCGTGAACTCGAAGCGGCAGGAGATCGACTTCGAGGACACTGCGGGACGCAACGAGACCACGACCTACACCGGTGCCGACGGCGTCAAGATGGACTCGTGGATCAAGCGGGCGGCCTTCGCGCTTCGCTTCGGCGATTTCAACCCACTCGTCTCGGGCAACGTCACGAGCTCGTCGCGAATCCTCATCAACCGCGACATCAACGCGCGGTTGCAATCGATCGCACCGTTCCTCACCTTTGACGCTGATCCGTATCCGGCCGTCATCGACGGCAAGGTGCAGTGGATCGTCGACGGCTACACCACCACGGATCGCTACCCGTACGCGCAGCGGGCCGTGACCGACTCCGGCAGCTCACTCAGCGGACGGTTCAACTACGTGCGCAACTCAGTGAAGGCGGTGATCGACGCCTACGACGGTACGACCACCCTCTACATCGTCGACCACGCCGACCCGATCATCCGTGCGTACCAGAAGGCATTCCCGAAGCTGTTCGCGGCGACCGAACCGAGCGAGCAGTTGAAGGCCCACTTCCGCTATCCCGAAGACATCTTCCGGGTGCAGACGAACATGTGGGGTCGCTACCACCTCGACAACACCGACGACTTCTACACGCAGGGTCCGGCATGGTCGGTCGCTCCCGACCCCGGCACCACGGTGCAGACCGGCGCCACGAACACCACGGCGACCACCGTTCAGGACAACAGCCCGCCACCCGCTTCCGGGGGAATCGCGCCCTACTACCAACTCATGCGATTGCCGGGCGAGACCGAGCAGCGCTTCAGCATCCTGCGGCCGTTCGTCCCGACGAAGGGCAACGGCAAGCAGATGACCGCGTTCATGGTCGCCAAGAGCGACCCAGAGCATTACGGCGAGCTGGAGACGTTCGTCATGCCGGGAGACCGATTGCCGCCCGCGCCCACACTCGTCGCGAGCACGATGAGCTCGGATACGGCGGTGTCATCGCTGCAAACGTTGCTCGGCATCAACACCGGCGGTTCGAAACTCTTCTTCGGCAACCTGCTGATCGTCCCGATCGAGCACTCGTTGCTCTACGTGCGGCCCGTCTATGTGCAGGCGAGCGGGGACAACAATCCGCCACTGTTGCGCAAGGTCGTCGTCGAGTTCAACAACCAGGTGTCGGTGGCCGACACGCTTGCGGCCGCGCTGAAGCAGTTCTCCCGGTTCTCCGATCTGCCCGTAGACGGCACGACGCCGGTGACCCCACCGGTGCAGGGCACCACGCCGACGCCGCCTACGAACCAAACGGCGACTGAGCTGTTGGCTCAGGCGTTGCAGGACTTCCAAGATGCCAACAACGCACTGAAGCAGGGCGACCTGGCGACGTACAAGCTGAAGATCGACGACGCCGAGCGCAAGACCCAGCAGGCCAACCAGATCCTCAGCGGCTCGCCACCGGACTCGACGGCGTCGAGTTCCACGACCACCACGCTGTCCGGCGCGTCCGCGTAGTCCTCGCGCTTACGAAATTGCGTCGCCCAGCCCCTCATGCGGTGGTCAGGCGACGCAAGAACGCCCGGTTGGCCGCTTCCGGCACCACTGGTAACGTGTCTGGTCCGCCGCGGGGTGGAGCAGTCTGGTAGCTCGTCGGGCTCATAACCCGAAGGTCGCAGGTTCAAATCCTGCCCCCGCCACCATCGAAGATGCAGGTCAGGCCCGGTACGGACTAGGCGACCCGCCCTTCTGTTGCCGTGACTTCTACCGGATTTCTACCGCCAACAGGCGACTGCCTTGCGTTCCACGGCGCAGCATCGATGGCCTGCCGGGCTCTTCACTGTCACACCCCACGAATACCGTCGTTAGAGGTCGGCGGCGGCATCGCACCCGGGCACCGACCGGAGGCGAGCGAGGGCTACGTTTCTTGGTGTCGGAATCCCGAGCCAAGTTGCCTTCGCTGTGCGAGCGAACGTGTGCGTTCGCATTAGAGAGTGAGAGTGACCCCGTGAACGACAGCGATGACAATGACGGACACTGACCAGCTCCCGTTCGAGGTTGACGATGCGATCGTGCTCGTGCTTGGGGCGCCGTCTCGAATTCCGTCACTTCAAGATCGGATCGAGGGCATCACGAGGCTTGAAAAGCTGGTCTTTCTGGTCGAGCGGGAGAGCGAGCTTCGAGACCTAATAACCGAGGATGCCGACTTTCGCTCTCACAACTTCGGCCCCTTCTCATCGAAGGTGTATCAAGCAGTCGACACGTTGGTTGCTGCCGGCCTTGTCGAGGACTCCGCTTCGCTGTCTTCAACAAGTGAGGATGCCTGGGAGACGGAGCGTGTAATCGGCGCCGAAGCGTCGGATCCCTATGCGACTCGAAACTTGAGTTTGACGGCTAGGGGACGGCGCTACTACGAGGCGCTGATCACCGAGCTGCCAAAGGACGTGGGGCCGATGCTCGCTGAGTTCAAGGATCAGTTCGGCGCCCTGCCGCTTCGGCAGCTGATTCGGTACGTGTACCAGCGCTATCCCGAGTACACGGAAAAGTCCATTATCCGAGACCAGATTCTTGGGGGATGACTGTCGGAGCGGCGACCGTTGACGGCGGCGTTGTAAGCATCTTCGTAGCCCTGGCGCTCGCTGCAGCCGGAGCCGCCTGGAAACTCGCATCTCTCCGAACGACGCTTCTTGACGAGTGGTCTGATCGTATCGACGTCGCCAGGGCGAAGCTCAGTGATAAGGCGATCGACGAGCTCCTTACCTTGCAGAAGCAGATCGGTGATCTGTTACTCGATTCCGGACGCCTGACGGCCGACCCGGCGCAGTTGTCGCAGAGCGTTGAAAGGTTCCGTGCGCTCATTCAAGCCCGAGACCGACTCACGTCGAGATTCCGCAAGCTGCTGAGGATCGGACCCACCCTGCTTATGTTGCTGGCACCCGTAGAACTCGGGACACTGGTAGCAGGCCTGTACTACTCCGGATTTAATCGTGCCCGGCTCGTGGGGCAATGTGCCGTCGGAGCGACTTCCTTGGCGATCGCTGGCATCCTCTTCACGTTCTGTCGATACGTGATACTGCTGCATCGACTTGGTGAGTCGGAGATTTTGGCGAGTGACACCCTCAATGATTGATTTCAGGTTCGAGCACGAACTCAGCCCACATCTCGTGAACTGGCTTGTCTCGACGAAGCGGGTGCGGGTTGACTCGCTTGTCGTTCGAGAGCTGCCATGGTTCGGTCGCCGCATCGACCTCGCCGTACTCACGAAGTCGCTTCGCACGGCGGCCTATGAGCTGAAACTTTCCAACCATGCGAGGGCGATAGAGCAGGCCGGGTTCAACCGCCTGGCATTCGATCGAAGCTACGTTGCTTCTCCCTTCATGCCGTCCAAGCGAGTCCTGGAACTCGCTGAGCAACACGCTCTTGGGTTCGTGCTGCTGAACAGCACCAGCTCCAAGGTGCTGCTCGAATCCCCCCTGCGTCCGATAGACCAGACGTTGCGAAAGCGACTGTTGACGTCGCTGCGTTCGGGCGCCGTAAGGAGCGACGGTGTTTGGTCGGACGTTTAGCCACTACCTCAGCTACGGCGCAACGGATCAACAGACCGTGCGAGATCTCGCAGGGCACTACGACGGACTGCTTGTGCCCGGGACTGTTGCTGCTTTTCAACGTGAGGGAACCGGTGGCTTCGTCCTGACGCTGTCCGCCACAGAGGCGGCACCCGAATATGTGATTGACCCTCGGTTTCCGCTCTTCCAGCAGGCGTTACCGCAAGCGAAAAAATCACATGAGGAACTTGCGTCGGTTCTTGGCGAGCCGGGTCTTGTCTCCGATGCCCAACCACAGCCCACTGACTTCGACGACACCATGATCGAGGAGATTGCTCAGCACTGGGTGGACTTCAATCTCGGATACAGGAGTGCAACAAGCGGGAAGTTTGATAAGTACGCACGGCGACTGAACGAGCCGGTAACGCCGAGCGCTGCCAAGGACCCACTTCTCATTTTGGCTCCGTACGCCTGTGTTAGCGGCATCAGGGATCCATGGTGGGACCTTTCAAAGAGGTTGTATGCAGCAACGAACACTCGTAGCGCCTCTGCTGCGACAGTTCGAGTCGTTTCAACGACGTCGGTGGAAGCGCTTGCGGGCTGCTTGGACGACGTGCGAGATGACCAGGTAGCAGTGTGGGTTTCTGCGTTGGAGGAGCTGACGAGTCCCGAGCGCTCGTTGGCTGCCTATCTGCAAGCGATTGCAACGGCGACCGATTCCGGCAAGGAGTTGTTCGCCCTCTATGGAGGGTTCTTCTCCGTGCTTGCGTCGGCGGCAGGGCTTGTAGGCGCTTGCCATGGAATCGGCTACGGCGAGTATCGAAACTGGATAGAGCTGCCACAGTCCGGACCCCCACCGGCTCGGTACTACTTGCCGCAAGTTCATCGCTACGTGTCGCAAGAGCTTGCATATCAGTTGTGGCTCGAGGATCGGGCATTAGCTGAGTGCGACTGCGCCCAGTGTGAGGGACAACCTCCGATTGCGCTCGAGTACCACTCGCTGATGAAACATTCCGTTCATTGTCGGTCTGCGGAGATTGACGAATGGGTGGGACTCGCACCGGCGGCCATGGTGGCCCGGCTCACCGACGAGCGAACCGGCTTTCTCCGTCGGCTGCATAGAACCGACCTCTCGGACTACACGATTGCGTCGGGCGAGCGGAGCGCCGCACACCTGTCAGTGTGGGAGCAGGCGCTAACCGAGGCACTAGTTGGATGACGGCGATGCAGGCGACGTCGAACGATGGCGTGCCTCAATGTTGGGCCGCAGCCCACGTGATCGTCCGACTAGCAGTCACGGACGTGATGGAAGCTGAATGACCCGATGTTGTGTAAATCGTCTGAGCCAGGAGACGTGATGGCAAAGCGTGTAGCTAGACGTGTGTCGGTAAGGCACTCGGATAATCAAGACTCGTCGGCAGTGGACGTGCTTCAACGCCTGCTCGACCTGGTCGATCGGCGAAAGCTGGTGGCAACTACTGCCCATGACCGCCGATTGCGTCACCGCATCGAAGGCGCTGTCGTCGCATTGCAAGCGCTAGATCGCTGATCATCGTAGCCTAAACGGTCCTTTTGTATACTGTCTGCATGGACGTAAGCGGCTATGTGCGTGTATCGACCGCCGAACAAGCGGACAGCGGCGCAGGGCTGGAAGCCCAGCGGCGGGCCGTCAGGGCGGCCTGTAGGGCCCGTGCATGGTCGCTGGGGGCGATCTTCGAAGACGCCGGTGTGTCCGGACGTGGTCTGAACCGTCCGGGACTAGAAGCTGCCCTGGGTTCGGTGGAAGGTGGCGGATCGAAAGCGCTTGTAATCGCCAAGGTCGATCGGCTGTCCAGGTCCCTTGGGGACTTCGTTTCGTTGATGGAACGGTCCCGTTTGAAGGGATGGGCCATCGTTGCGCTCGACATCGGGGTGGACACAACGACCCCACAAGGCGAAATGGTTGCAAACATGATGGCGACGTTTGCTCAGTTCGAGCGACGGCTGATCGGACAGCGAACTAAGGACGCCCTCGCTGTGAAGCGTCAAGAGGGCGTACAGCTGGGTCGACCCCGAATCTTGGGCACGAAAGTTGTGCGGCGCATTGAACGGCTTCGATCGGCCGGCTACTCCTACCGAGAGATTGCTGATGCGCTCAACGAATCGGGCACTGCCACGGCACATGGCGGAAAAGCCTGGTACCCAGCGACGGTGCGCAAGATCGTGATGCGGTAACCATTCAGCAGGTCGGTTCGTCAATGAGCTTCGAAGGCAGCCTCGCAGGCACGCAAGAAGTCGTTAGTTCGATACCACTTCCATGGACTTCCAGTCACCAAACGGACCCGGCTTAGCTCATCGGTCGGTTCGACGTAGCGGGGAAGGACGCCGGGGCGGGCGTTTGCTTCTCGCCAGGCCGCCTCAAGGTCATCCATTCTTCGTGACCCGTCTGCGTTCCTGAACCGGGGGTCCGCTTCATCGATCACTTCTGTGGGCGTTACCAGCGAAGCGGCTGCTTGAAGAACCAGTTCGAGATTGGCGTCGCAAAAGACCAACGCTGCATCGCTCAGGGCAGGCACCGCTGTGGTCGTTGGTTGTGAGGACCGTTCCGGCGAGGGCGGACTGGAATCGCTGCGGTTCCAACGCACAACCACTGAGGCGCCGAGGATCACAGCCATCGCAATCAGGACGCAGACAAGTAACGCAACACGACGCACGTTCGTGGTGTTCGATCGCACCGGCGGCGGCGGCGGCGGCGGCGGTGGTGGTGGTGGTGGTGGTGGCGGTGGTGGTGGTGGTGGTGGCGGTGGTGGTGGCGGCGGCGGGGCTGAAGGGGCGGTTGGTTCGGGATGAACCCGGGACCGATGTCTGGTTAGGGCCTGGTCATCAAGAAGCAGCTGATTGCAGCTAGGGCATCGGACACCGGGCATTGCGGAACGCTAAGCCATTTTGGGATATCCCGATTCAGCATGCGCTACTTCGGGCAGTGGCGAAGAGCATCTACACGTCGGAGAGGGAGGCGCTTACGTCCCTGCTCCACCAGCTGCGTGTAGAAGCGGGCATGACCCAAAGCGATCTGGCGAAAAGGCTACGTCGGCATCAGAGCTTTGTATCGAAATATGAGCAAGGCCAGCGGAGGTTGGATCTAGTGGAAGTTCGTGAGGTGTGCGTAAGCCTGGGAACTTCGTTGTCCAAGTTCGTAATTCGGTTTGAAGCAGAGGTACGCCGACGCTCCCGTGCGAGGCCCAAGGTGAGGACCACGGCGGGCTGATGTCGCTGGATTGCAGCTAGTCGGTTGTTGTCAAGGTTGTGGTCCTTCCCCTCCACGAAGCTTCACCACACTCTGTTCTTTAACTCGGACTGCGCCTTATCGAATGACCACCACCGTGAGCCGTTTCCTGTAGGCCTCTGAAGCTTCGGACGAGAGCTGAATTCTTTGATTGCCAATTTCCACTTTCTGGGATCGATCGGTTGCCCTCGTTCTGACTCATAGCGGCGCAAGCGGCCGAGAATCATTTGAGTCGTGCTGTGCGGGTCGGTGTCAGGGAACGCCTCTACGAAGTACTGGGCGTACTGCAGAGGCGTCCAAGACGAACTACTCGTTGGACGACGTTGGATCCCTCCCTGGCGTGAAGCTCTCTGGGCAGAGACCTTGCTGACTTGCGTCGAACGCCTGATCGCAGGTCTCTTCTTCCTAACTCTCTTCTTCCCTTGTTCTTCTTCGGCAGACCCTGGCTTCTCATTCGGAGCGGACCTCCGCTTCCGAACTCGCCGTGGAGAGTTCCGTGCCGAAGACGACTTCTCATCGGCACGTGACTTCCGAACGGCAGGCTCCGTCGGGTCGGCAAGCTGAGTCCGTGCGGCAGCCGCCTTCCGGGTCACACCTTGACCACTGTGCAAGGGCAGCGTTCGGTAAGTGTTGCGTTGTCCTCGCTGTACCTCTACGTAGCCCTTCTCTTCGAGACCTTTCGTCCAGCTGTAAATCGTCCGAGGGCTGACCCCAGCCAGCTTGGCAAGCCGTTCCTGACTCGGGAACGAGCCTCTGTGGTGGAAGTCAAACCTGCGAAGCACAGTCCAGAGCCAAACTTCCTGTGGGCTCAAGTCACCGTCGAGAATGGCGTTCGGCACGATGGTGAAGTTCGTCTGTGGAGGCTTCTTCACGCTCGGCTCTCGCATTGCTACCGCTCGCCACTGAGAATGCGTACAAGCGCTGCCGTTGGGACTCGAAGCCTTCTTCCAAGACGAACTACAGGCAGACCTTCTGCGCCGTCGGTTGCCAGATACCGGCGAGCCTGTTCGTACGCCGCAGATCGGCCGATGCGACACAACGCAGCCGCCTCCTCGACTGTCAGCATGTGCGGCATCTCATCGAGTGCCCGTCGCTCGACGCTCATCGGCTGCCCTTGACTCGAAGCAGAGTGAGCAACGTTCCGTAGTTCTCTCGGTGTGTCGGATGTGGAGTCCGGCTCCCGTTCTCCCATCGAACGACAGCGTTTCGGGATACGCCGAGCAGATCAGCGACTTCCTGCTGCGTGAGACCGGCCGATTTCCTGATGAGCCGTCGTTCTCTCGGAGTTGGCAGTTTCCGTTTCGCTTGTGCATGGTCCAGGGCTCGTGCGAGGTCAGTGATATCGATTCGTGTAGCTCGTGAAGTGGTCATTACTTGTTACATACGACGGCGCAGGAAGAAGTGTCCCACCACGTTGCACCGTCGTCACCGGGACGGATCTGCGCTGGTCGCCGTATGTGTCTTTGAAGGGGTGTGACGACCGGACCTACCGTGCCGCCCACTTCGGCCAAAAGACAGGGTGGTGACATGCGTGGGTGCGTGACAAGAAAAGGCAACCGTTACTACGTGGTGGTTGATGTCGGCATCGATGACGCCGGTAAGCGTCAACGAAAGTGGCACAGCGGATACAACACAAAGAGGGCGGCCGAGGCAGCACTAGCTGAAATCGTTACATCGCTCAACGCAGGCGTTTACGTTCCGCCTAACAAGCAGACGTTCGGCGAATACTTGGTCGACGAGTGGTTGCCTGCGATCAAGGCATCGACGAAGGCAAGCACGTGGGACTCATACCGCCGTACCGTGCAGAGTCACCTAATGCCGAGAGTCGGTCCGATACCTCTTCAGGCGGTGTCGCCGGGACACCTGAATGCGCTCTACGCCGAATTGCTTGACGGCGGGCGAGTGGGTGGAGGTTCGCTCAGTCCGAAGACAGTGCGCAACGTTCACGTTGTTGTGCGGAAGGCACTCGGCGATGCTGTGTCTTGGAACTACGTCGTGCGAAATGCCGCAGCGAGTGCAAGGCCGCCTCGCCTGACACGCACCGCACTACATGAACACAACACGTGGTCGGTCGAAGAGTTGCGTGCGTTTCTAGACGCCGTTCAGAGCGATCGGCTGTATGCAGCGTGGATCGTCGCAGCGACGACAGGCATGCGGAGGGCCGAAGTGCTTGGTCTCCGTTGGAGAGACCTTGATTTCGCTGCCGGCCGAATCGGCATTCGTCAAACACTTGTGTCGGTTGCATATGAGCTTCGTTTCGAATCCCCCAAGACCTCCCGAAGTCGTCGTTCGGTGTCGCTCGACTCGTCGACGGTCGAGGCACTTCGTAAGCATCGGCTTCATCAGGCCGAGGAGCGCCTTGCCTGGGGAGAGTCCTACCTACAGAGCGGTCTCGTGTTTTGTCGAGAGGACGGCTCACCGGTGCATCCCGAGCGCTTCACTCAGATGTTCGATCGTCACGTGAGGCGCCAAGGGCTTCGGCGGATCCGCCTGCATGACCTCCGACATACACACGCCACGCTGGCTCTTCAAGCTGGCGTCCCGGCGAAGGTAGTCAGTGACCGCCTCGGGCACTCGTCCGTCGCCTTTACTCTCGACGTCTATTCGCACGTCGTTCCCGGACTGCAAGAAGACGCTGCGCAGCGAGTGGCGGATCTGGTGTTCGGTGTCTAGGACGACTGCAGCGGCTAGCTGCCGAGCTTCTTGAGCGCATCCCAGGAATCCTTCGTTGTCTTGATGTCGGATTCCGAGACCAGCAGGTAGTGCCACTCGTCCTTAACTGAGTCATCGGCATTTACATGATTCGCCCAGCGGTTGGCAGCTTCACGCTTGCCCTGTACGTCTTCCGACCCCATCTCCTTGTCCATCTTCACCTCGACAATCCAATGCGTCCCGTCCGAGTCGACGACGATCAAGTCCGGGTTGTACTGACGGCCTTCCGAGTTCCACAGGATCGGCAGATCGTTCACGTGAAGGCGGACCCAAGCCAAGCCCTTGTCGTCAACCATGTTCGCTACACGACGCTCAGGCTCGGAATCGAACCACACGGTCGGATAGATCGAATGCTTCCAATCCCCGTAGGCGAGCGACTTCACGAACGGGCCACGCCGATCCTCCGTGACCGTCTTGTCCGTGGCACGCACTGGGTTGAAGTCCTTGAGTTCGACGACCTGCTCATAGGACGGCTTGGACATGTATCGGCGCTGCTCGTCGGCGACCAACTTCACGAGGCGAGCGCCGGCTCGTCCGAGGTTGGCCGACAACACCTCATCGGCTTGGTCGCCAAGGCCGTCGAGAAATGCGTCGATCAATGGAGCGACGGCCTTGCGTTGGTCGGCTCGTGCCGGAACTGCTGGCGACGCAAGCACAAGATCGACCAGCTGTAATCGAAGGTCGTCCATGGCGAAGAGCGTGGGAGTCGACCGAATGTGGTCAGCTGCTGAGGAACGCACAAGCTCGGTGCGCTTCACACCGTCGGGCCCTGTCACTACTCGGGCGCTCACGAGCGTCCTACTCAGCTCACCATTCGGATTGGCGGCGAGGGCGGCGCCGAGCTTTCGGAACGGCTCAAGATCGGTGATGTCGGCAAGCGTGAAGCTGCTCGTCACGGTGCTCATGCGAAGCACTGGAATGGAGATGGCTGGAGCGCCCGGACGTTGCTCGATCGCCACCTTCAGTTTTGCGGCTGCCGCATCTACTTGAATCGTCCGATCCTGTACTGACGTGACAACCGGTGCAGCCAGACCATCTTGTGGTTCAGCAGCCAATGCACCATCGGTCGGAATGATCGGCACTACGCCCATCTCCACGGTCTCCGTGACGGCGACGGTCTGGCCCTGGGCGTTCGTGCGTAGGGCGGCCCACGTTCGGTAGTCGATGAAGGCTTGGTTGAGCACTCCCGCCTTCTTCAGGAGATCCTCATAGCGTTCATGTGCAACGACTTCGAGGGTGTCCAATATCTCAATGCCCGTGTAGACGCCGAACGGCAACCGCATGCCACGACCCAATGTCTGCTCGGTGAGGATCTCTGACACGCTCGCTCGCATCGACGCAATGACGTAGACGTTGCGGACGTCCCAACCTTCCTTGAGCATCCCGACCGAGATGATGATCCGAACCGGCGAATCTGCGTCTTCGACCTTGGCCAGTTCAGCAAGCGCTTCGTCGGCCGCTTTGGAGTGAACCACCAGGACGGCGTCTGCGTAGGCGCCGCCAAAGAACTCTGACGAACGCAGGATTCCTCCGTATTCGTCAGCGTCTTCGATCGTCTTCGCTACTACCAACATGACCGGGTTCACGGGCGCTGCACCCGTGGCTTCGGAGTACGAGCTGATTGCTTGCGCTTTGGCGTTGAGCAGAGTGGCGCCATCAGTGAGCTTGGTTAGCGAGTCGATGCGATCGTCCTTGCGGCCGACGATGACCGGCGTCTTCACCAACTGGTCGGCGATTGCCGCAGCGATCGGATAGCGAAAGATGATTTGTTCCGGCGGTGTCTTCTTGTCGGGCGTCGCCGTAAGGCCAAGGAGGACCCAAGGGTTGAGGTCACGGACCGCCTTGGAGAACGCCGGGCCGTAGTACGTGTGATGTTCGTCTGCGAACACCACGAGGTTGTCGATCGACTGCAGGTGTCCGTAGAACTCGGTCCCCAGGCCTTCTTGAAACTTGTGGGTCTTGCGTCCGGTCTTGGACTCGGGCTTGATCAGAGATTGAACCGTGAAGAGGTACACCTTGATCTGCGACTCATCGTCCATAGCCTCACGCATTGCGGGCGTGGCGAAGTTGTCGGACGTGATGACGACTGGCTGGAAGCTCATTGCGTCGAGCAAGGACTTCGGATGTCCGGGAGTGAAGTTGTCCTTTGTCTTTTCAAGGATCGTCCGACCGGGCGTCACGACTACAAAGTCCCGAACGCCGTAAGCGCCAGCGAACAGTTCCATCGCTCCTGTCAGGATGTACGTCTTGCCGACGCCAGTCGCAGAGTCGATCACCGCCTCAAATGGAGGTAGTTGTGCCTCGACGTCGTAGTACTGCGATACGGCAGCGTTGATCGTGCGCACGGCTTCACGATTTGGCTCTCGAAGATCGAGCCGTGCCGCAATCTCAGCGATTGCGTCCTCGAAAATCTCGAGGTCCGCCACTACGACGGCACCTCCGCCGAAACCGCACTCTCGATCGTGTCGAGGCTGAGACGAAGTTGTCGAGACGATCGGTACTCGTCAAGCAACGCCGCAGGGATCTTTCGCAAGGTCGAACCTGGACGTAGTTCACGCAGAATCGGACGTGCATCGGTGTCGATGCCGGTCCCGCAGATCACGACTCGTTCACGCTCCGGCAAAGCGCTAACGAGCAGTTGAACGACGGCTTCGTTGACGACACCATCGACAACAGCAAGGCGAATGCGGCCCTTACGGCCAGAGAACGGCGGCTCCGCCTCGTATTCGAAACCGAGTTGTGCGGCTGTGGCCTCGGACAACTTGCCGTTGGTCATCCAATCTGCGAGGAACACGAGTCCGGCGTCAGCTGTGAACATTGACGGGGCAACGTCAAGGATTCGATATCCGCCGCCTCCGTCCCAACCGACGGCCTCACTGATGCCGCTGTGATCTTCGCCGTTGATGACTTTCGTGAGTCGAGGTTTCGCAAAGTCTTCGATTGTCGCCGGTTGGCGTTCGACACCAACCCAACGACGATCGAGCTTGTGGGCCACAGCAGCAGTGGTCCCTGACCCGACAAAGCAGTCGAGCACGATGTCGCCGGGGTCCGAACTGATGTCGATGATCCGCTGGAGAAGACGCTCCGGTTTAGGAGTGTCGAACGGAGTAAGCGGAAACATCGTCTTGATCTGAGACTTGGCCTCTCGGTTGTGCCCGACTTCGTCGTTGCGCCACAGGGTCTCGAAAGGGCGGGTACTGCTGTCTGGTGCGAACGTGACGACGTACGGCTGGAGGCCATGTCCCTTGTCGGACCACTCGATGCGATCCTTCTGGGCTTCGTACCTTTTCTGTTCCCAGCGCCAGTAGCCCTCGCTACCGTCCGGTTTGACGGGCCAGTACGTTTCGCCCTCGTGCTCGATGCCATACCAGAGCTTCGGTCGGTCGGTGCGTCTTGAGTTGTGGCCCCACTTCCGCAGCGTCAAGCTTGAGTACCTCCGGCCATCCGCTGCTGTGTAGGGATAGCCAGCTAGGTCGGGCTCGAAGACCATCTGCTTCGGCTGCCACGCCGGCGTAGCGCCGTAGCACAGCAAGTAGTCATGCGAGGCAGAGAACTTCTTGGCATCCATACGTGGCGTGTCCGCCTTCTGCCACACGATGGTTGCGACGAAAGCGTCCCTTCCGAAGATCTCATCCATGGCGATTTTCAGGTACGCCTGCTCGCTGTCATCACAGTGGACCCATACCGAGCCGTCCGGTGAGAGAAGTTGCCGAATCTGCAGCAACCGGTCACGCAGCATCGTCAACCAGACCGAGTGCTCTAAAGCATCGTCGTACTGAAGGAAGCTTTGCTGCGTGTTGAAGGGCGGATCGATATAAACGACCTTGACCTTGCCGAGGAACTGACGAGCGAACTCGGGGAGACGTGCGAGGCTCGTCAAGGCGTTGAGTGCATCACCCCGAATGAGCAGGTTGTCGGCAGCACGATTGCTGCCCGTCCTACCGACAGCAGTTACATCATGGAGCAGTCGAACCTCGGCGACTCGATAGTCAGTCGGGTTGACCCACTCGTACGAACCGTCTTCATGCGCCAACAGTCGTAGGCGCTTGTTGGTCCAGGTCAGCTCAAGGCGACCGTCAAGTGCTGGGTTCATGCATGATCCGCTGGATCAGTTCCCTGTGCCTGCATTCCTACGAGCCCCGCTCGCATCGGCAACCTCCTGCGATCGTGCCCGCCCGAACAACGTAGGAGACAGCGAGAACGGATGCCGCCGGATGGCGATTAGACGTCGGGTTCGGTATCCGACGTCTTCTACCGGGCTTCTACCGAATCCATCCGGACGGCATGGCACAGGACACGACGGCAGGAAGGTCGGTATCCCTATTGCAGCTGGTCAGCCGGACTGCACGACATGCCGCCAAACGTCAGCGCATCGGAGGCTGTTAGCTCATAACCCGAAGGTCGCAGGTTCAAATCCTGCCCCCGCCACCAAGTAGCGACAGGAAATCGCAGGTAGAGGCCCCTTCCGACCCCGGAGCGGGCCTCTCGCTTGTCACCACGCTCTCACCAGGAGGGCCAAATGGCTTGGTGACGGCGAATCCCGAAGGTCGTTGGCCGCGTCTCGTCTCGTCCGCGGCCGATCCGTCGGGAGTGGAACCCCCCAGATGGGGGGCGTTCCGAACGCCCGTGCAAGCGACGCTGACCACATGAAGTTCCACCGCATCGCGATCGTGTGTGCGCTTGCAGTTGTAGTTGTCGCTCCGGGCGTCTCGGCACGGGCGGAATCGTCGCTCCACGACACGCACATCGTGATGTCCGACGGCGTCGCCCTCGTCGGCGATGTCGATCTCCCGCCCGGCAATGGACCGTTCCCAGTGATCCTTCAGCTGACTCCGTACGGCCGGCTGACGTACACGACAGCGTACGTCGCCGATGGGTTCGCCCACGTGAACGTCGATGTACGCGGGACGGGCCGGTCGGCTGGGGTGAACTGCATCACGTGCGCCCGGGAGCAGGACGATGTCGTCGAGGTGATCGAGTGGGTGGCACGGCAGCCGTGGTCGACGGGCAATGTCGGCATGATCGGCGGGTCGTACTCGGCGTTCCTGCAACTGTTGGCGGCGGCGAAGCAGCCGCCGGCGCTCAAGGCGATCGTCCCGCGAGCGGCGTGGTCGGACCCGTACCGAGATGGCTGGTACCAGAACGGTCTCTTCAACCAGTCGGTGGTTGCTGCCTTTAGCGGCTTCCAGCCGGCGGCCGGCGCGACGGGGATATCGACGGATCCGGCGCTCCTGCCTCCGTTGGTCAACCGGCCGCAGAACCCCACACCGCTCGAGTTGGCGTTGGCACACCCCTTCGACGACGACTTCTACAAGGAACGTGCGATCTACAACAAGTACGACCGCATCACCGTGCCCGCCCTGTTCGTGGGTGGGTGGTTCGACATGTTCACCGCCGGCACTATCCGCAACTTCAACGGCGTCGCGAGCGTCGAGAAGCGTCTGATCATGGGACCGTGGACGCACCGACGGGCCGGCGGTTTGGCGGAGACGTTCCCCGAGCCGTACCCCGACGTCTACTGGCCGGGGCCTGATCCGATTCTTCAGTGGTACGAGCACTACGTGGCCGGCATCGACAACGGCGTCGAGCGCGAGCCGCGCGTGCAGTCGTACGACGTCGGCACCAGCGAGTGGACCGCCTCTGACCGATGGCCGCTGCCCGGCACGTCGCTTGTCGACCTCCATCTGTCGGGCGAGGCGTCCGGGTCGATCGAGTCGCTGCACGACGGCACACTCGCGGCCAGGGCCCCGCACGATCCCGCGAGCCTGACGCCAGACAGCTATCTGTACGACCCGACATCAGGAGTCGCCCAAACGACGTCGAACGACAACGCCGTCTTCCTCACACCCTTCCATCGGTTTGATCAACGCGTCGACGAGATGCGGTCGATTACCTACACGACTGCCGCGCTCGACGCACCCATCGAGCTGGCAGGACCGATCGAGCTCGACGCTTGGGTGTCGACGACGGCGACCGACGCGGACATCGTCGTCAAGGTGAGCGACGTTGGCCCCGACGGCACCTCGCTGCTGCTGACCTCCGGCTTCGTGCGGCTCTCACAGCGCACGGTCGACACCGGCCGATCGAAACCGGGACAGCCATGGCTGCGCAACGACGAGCGGGCCACCGTGCCGCAGTCCACGCCGGTGCACGTCCGTGTGCCCATCGACCCTGTCGACACGACTCTGACGAGCGGACATCGTCTGAGAATCAGCATCAGCTCGGCCGACGTGGTCGTGCACCAACCCCTCGCAGCGCCATCGGTCAACACGATCCTGCACGACCGCGGGCATCCCAGCACGCTTCTCGTCTCGGTCACCGGGGTACGACGCTGGCCGAGCGTGCTGAAATGACGCGCGTGCACTGGGGCGACACCGCGGAGGGCAGCTTTGTTCTGCCGGCCGGAACGGTCACGCTCCTGCTGAGCGATGTCGAGGGTTCAGTGCGGTCGTGGGAGACCGACGCGACCGCCATGACCGCCACGGTCGCCATGCTCGACGCGCTGATCACAGACGTCGTAGATGAGTGCAACGGCGTCCGCCCTGTCGAGCAAGGTGAAGGGGACAGCTTCGTCGCCGCCTTTCCGAAGGCCAGCGACGCGGTGGCGGCGGCGCTCGCCATTCAACTGGGCACACTCGACGACCGGTGGCCGAGCGCCACCCAACCGCGGTTGCGAATGGCATTGCACAGCGGCGAGGTGCAGCTGCGCGACGAGGGCAACTACATCGGCGGTGCCATCAACCGCTGCGCCCGCATCCGCGCGCTCGGCCACGGGCAACAGGTCCTGCTCTCGGCCGCGACGCGAGACCTCGTGCTCGACCACGTCCCATCTGACGTCGAACTCATCGATCTCGGCTCGCACCGGCTCCGCGATCTGTACCGGCCGGAGCACATCCACCAGCTCGCCCACCCTCGACTGCCACGAGAGCTCCCACCGCTTCGATCGCTCGACAGCGTGCCGAACAACCTTCCAATCCAACTCACCAGCTTCATCGGCCGCACGACCGAGATCGACGAGGTCATCGCAGCGCTTCGTCAGAACCGTGCAGTGACGCTCACCGGGTCCGGCGGAAGTGGCAAGACCCGCCTTGCATTGCAGGTCGGCGCGGCGATCATCGACGACTACCCCGACGGCGTCTGGTTCGTCGACCTCAGCGCCATCAGCGAACCGCAGCTTGTCGCTCGCTCGATCGCGTCCACGCTCCGGTTGTCACTACCAGGAAATGGCGGTGCTCAGGATGCCATCGCTTCGCACCTTGCATCGGCCCAGACCTTGCTGATGCTCGACAACTGCGAACACCTCATCGCAGAGTGTGCCGCGATCGTCGATGTCCTACTGCACGCCTGTTCGAACGTCACGGTGCTCAGCACGAGTCGCGAGAACCTGAGCGTTCCCGGCGAAGTGACATGGCCGATCCCATCGCTCCGCCTTCCGGCCGCAACCGAGACCGCGAAGATCGAACACCTCGCGACCTTTGATGCCGTGCGGCTGTTCGTCGATCGCGCCACCGCGGCGCGCCCGAACTTCGTGGTCACGAACGCCAACGCTCCCGCCGTAGCCGCGATCTGTGCTCGCCTGGACGGCATACCTCTCGCGTTGGAGCTCGCCGCCGCCCGCACTCGAGTCCTCAGCGCGGAGCGAATCGCCGAAGGGCTCGAGCAGCACTACCGCGTCCTCGGGATCGGGCCACGCACCAGCGCCCCGAGACAACAGACTCTCGAGGGCTCAATCGACTGGAGCCATTCGCTCCTCGATGCAGACGAGCGAATTGCCTTCCGGCGCCTGTCGGTGTTCCGAGATGGATTCAGCCTCGACGCCGCCGAGCACATCTGCGGCGCGGGCGACATGGATCCGATGGGCGTGCTCGACCTACTCGGCCAGCTCGTCGACAAG
The DNA here is from genome assembly GCA_041166745.1 of Acidimicrobiaceae bacterium. Taxonomy (GTDB): domain Bacteria; phylum Actinomycetota; class Acidimicrobiia; order Acidimicrobiales; family JACDCH01; genus DASUCS01. The sequence goes on along the minus strand of JBEEGH010000034.1, from coordinate 244,382 downwards.
TCGCTGGTCATCGCGGATGACCTCGAGGCAGAAGGGCGCCGCTACCGCCTGCTCGACACCGTTCGACAGTTCGCCGCTGATCAACTCGAAGTTTCGGGTGAACACGCGGCGATCCGATCCCGCCATGTCGACTACTTCGCGAGGTTCATCGAGCAGACCGACCTGGCCCTCGCAGTTGCCGGTCCCGACAGCATCGCGGTCGGTGCCCGAATCCGTCGCGAGACCGCCAACACCCGCGCCGCCATCCAAACAGCGGCGCACGACCGCGACGGTGAACGGCTGATGGCTCTGGTGTCATGGGCACCGACCCTGGCCGGCGCGTCAGGCGCGTCTGTCGAGCTGCGACCTTGGATCGACGAAGCACTGCGCATCGCGGATCCTCTGTCGGCGCGCCGCCCCAAAACGGTTCACGCCGCCGCGGTCGCCGCGATGGCGACTGGCGACTACATCACCGCGGTACAACGCCTGCACGAGGCCCTTGCACTGTTCACCGACCAAGAGGACACCGCGCGTCGCGCAGAAATTCTCTTCACGCTCGGCCAGATGACCGCGTTTGCAACAGGATTGGACGCCGCGCGCCCGATGCTCGATGAGGCCATCGAGCTCGCGGTCGCCGCCGGCACCATCCCCGTCGAGCTGCTCGGCATCTACTCGTTCGTGCTCACCATCTTCGGCCACCTCACCGAAGCACGAGCCGCTCAAGACCGCGCCGAGGCGCTTCACGCCCAAGGACTCGGGCTGCCCTGGCGCGTACCCCACGCCCACCGCGCATTCACCCTCGCGTTGCAAGGCCATGCGCGGTCAGCCCTCGACATCGGAACCCCCGCGGTAGCTGAGCTCCAGGCCTACGGAATCGACACCGCGCTTGTCACCGGACTCTTCGCGCTCGCGGAGGCGGCCGCTTCGACGGGCGACATCGAGGCCGCGAAGACGCACGCCGCCGAATGTCTCGCGGTGGCCAGACGCGTCAACGGTCCCGGCGAGTTGGGCCAAGCCGCAACCATTCACGCGCGAGTGCTCGTTGCCGACGACGACTCCGCCACGGCCAGAGAGCTCCTGGCGGACGCCCTCCGAACCTCACCCTTGATGGGCGACCTCGTCGCTCACCAACACCTCGCGCTCGCGGAAGCAGAGCTCGCCGACGCGGACATCGAGGCGGCGAGCGCGAGCCTCGCTCAAGCCGACGCATTCGCTTCGAATGGAAAGCTGAACTGGGTTCTCGCGTTCACGCGTTACCTCGACGCGCACATCGAGCTCGGCCGCGGACACCACGACCGCGCCGAGGACCGTGCTCACCAGGCGCTCGCTCTTGCCCAGGAAGAGGGCGCCGTCGGTCTCGCGATCGATTGCCTCGAACTCCTCGCCTGCATCGCTTCGATGCTCGATAGTCACGCCGAAGCCTGCCGTCTGTGGGGAGCGGGCGAAGCGGAACGTCAGCGCCTCGAATACACCATGCGGCGCAGCTATCTGCGCGATCTGGTGGCAGCCTCGACCACATCGGCTCGCCAGGCACTCGGCGACGAAGGATCAGACGAGGCGAGAGACGCGGGCCGTGCGATGGCCTTGAACGTCGCGATCGGCTACGCGCAGCGGGGACGAGGCGAACGAAAACGGCCATCGCACGGTTGGACGAGCCTCACCGCAGCCGAGCTTCGCGTCGCCGAACTCGTCGCCCAAGGACGCACGAATCCCCAGATCGGCGAACAACTCTTCGTCAGTCGCGAGACGGTGAAAGGCCACGTGGCCAGCATCTTCACCAAACTCGGCCTCGCGACCCGCACGGAGCTCGCCGCCGAGGTAACCCGCCGACACCGGTAGCGCGACCTCCCGACGAACCCCCCAACTGGGGGGTGTAGCCGCAAGCGTCTGGCGTCAGAGTCACCGCCATGAAAGCCCAGTCGTGGACCCGCGTGATCAGTTCGTGCGCAGCAATCGTGTTCGTCCTCGGCGCGGCGTCCCCCGTGTCGGCCTCGAGCCCTGCCGTCAGGTTGTGGCGGGTCTCGGGAGACACTCCGGTGCCGCCTGCTCCAGACCCGTGTTCGCCGGCGGCCGAGCCGGCCGGGGTTCGCAACTACGAGTACGACGCGTCGTTGGCGGTCGACCCGACCAACCGCAGCCACATCGTGGTGTCGTGGACGCAGGACTTCGCGGACGCGATCGTCATCGGGACCTCCTTCGACGGTGGGCAATCGTGGGACCGGACAGTGCCGCCGGGTTTCCTCGCGTGCGCGAACGGGCCGACGGGGGAGAACTCGATCATCAACTCACACGTGGCGATCGGCCCCGACGGAACGGTCTACGCGACCGCCGTTCGCCGAGACCAGCAGTCGAACACCGCCATCATCCTCAACACTTCGCCCGACGGAGGGCGGACCTGGCGGAGCCCTCCGGGGGTGTCGTCCGCTCCGATCGTGCTGGATCGCCGCAGCGATCAACCTGGCGAAGCCCATCAGGTGGAGTGGAGCAACGTTCTCGCTGATGCTCGGCGCCCTGGCGTGGCGTACGCGCTGTGGGACCGTCACGTCGGCAGCGACACCCTCGGGCAGGGAACGGTGGCGGGTGGGACCGAGTATGTAGCGGTCACGCTCGACGCGGGCAAGACGTGGTCCGCTCCGACCGCCATCGGCATTCCCCCCGACGGCAGGGTGTTCGATGCTGGCGAGCTCGTACAACTCAGCGACGGCACCATCGTCGATGTATTCGACGATTGCCCGTCGTCGGGTTGTGCCGACGAGAGCCACGCGGCCGTCGTGCGTCTTGAGCAGGGAGGGTGGACGGAACCCCTGTGTGTCAGCGGCGGCGCACCGCCGTGCTCGGATCGAGGTGGTCCGAACCTGTTCATCCACGGCGCAGCTGGACCCGGAGGTGTCCTGTATGTGGCGTCGACGTCTCCCTTCGTCGATCGCGCACCACGTCTCTACCGCTCGCGCGACGGCGGACGGACATTCAGTGACCTCACCGGAAGGGGTGCCGCGGGCCGTGCACCGATCAGCGGCGTACAGGTGGCCGTCGGTCGCGATGGCACGGTCGGTCTGCTGTACGACGACCAGCGCAGCGCCGACCCCCTCAACCCGGGCGATGGAACAACCGAGGTGTGGCTCGCGACTTCGATCGACAACGGGTTGTCGTTTGTCGAGCAACGGCTCGCCGGGCCGTTCGACCGCAACAGGGTTCCGCGATGGGGCGCGGACCTTGGCGAGTACCAAACCCTCCGCTCGGACTCGTACGGGTTCCACGCCGCGATCACGGTCGTCGATTGCGCGCAACCCCTACTGGGTTGTCCAACCGGTCCGACTGACATCTTCCTTGCTGGCATACCGCGGTGAAACCGCCGTTGTCGCTGTCGGAGTCCTTTGACAAGCCTCGCCTTCGGTCTGGATCCACACGGCACTGGTGCCCTGACAGACAAAGAAGCCAGGACGCTGCGTCAGTTCGGGGAACCTTTCAGGTCAGCCTTCGCTCTTAGGTGGTGTGGGTCTGTCTGATGATCGCGAGCCGCTGCGACCGGCGACAACGACGTACGACGACTCCGTCGAGCTTGTTCTGCGTCTAGGGACACCAGATCGTTCGCGGCTTGTGGTGACACGCTCGTGATCTCGCAGCCGAGCGCTCACAGACCTCGCGGAGGGTCGAAGGCGCGCTGGCTTGCTCGCGTTCTCCATGCTGCGGCGCTGCTGCCGGGGGGACGGATCTTCACGCGTGTCCATGCGGCCCTGCTTGGCCGGAAGCGGCCGCGCTTCGTCAGCCGATGGTTTGGAACTGAACTGGTCCTGGTCGAGGTCCGCGGACGCCACACAGGGGAGATGCGGCGCGCAGCAGTCGTCGGGGTCTCGTTTGGAGAAGGCTGGATCGTTGTTTCCGCGAACGGTGGGCTTGAGCGCCGTCCGTCTTGGGCGTACAACCTCGACGCGGCCACGAGAGCCGTGGTCCACGAACGCGGCCGCCGGACTGAGGTGGCGGTGGAGCGAGTGCGTGGAGAAAGTGCCGCGCCGCTGTGGAGCAAGTACCTCGACACGGCTCCAGCAGTCGCGCACTACCAACGCATGGCGCAGCGCGACTTCGACATGTTCGTGCTTCGTCCCGTGGAGGATGCGTAGTGCAGCGCCGGCGAATGAGATCGATCGTGCGCGTGCAAGGTGCTGAGGAAACCGGCCTCGGGATGCTCTCGAACGTTCATACACAGCAGCGTCCGCGTGCCGTAACACATCGGAGAAACTCGGAACCTTCCGCGGCGTCACCGCCCTCTATTCGGTATATGAGCGTCAATGTCTCCCGTGCGCCGAATTGGCCAAGCAAGTGACGAGAGGCATGCCGTCACAGTCCCGAGGCGTCAATGCTGCACTCGTGGTGCTTGGCGCGGCAACATTCGCGTTCGGGGTGTGGGCGTTAGTGGCACCGCACTCCTTCTTCGCGAACGTCGCGCACTTCGAGCCCTACAACCGACACTTCATCCATGATGCAGGCGCGCTGCAGGTGGGAGTAGGTATGGCGCTGCTATTCGCGGCTTGGACGCGATCCGCCGCGGTCGTCGCGCTCGGAGGTTTCGTCGTCTTCCAGGTCCTTCATGTCGCATCGCACGTAGTGGACCGCGAGTTGGGCGGAAAGCCGTGGATCGACATCCCATTTCTCGGGTTGCTTGCGGTCGTCGGGATCGGGGCGCTCCGCCGCGGATGGCGTGAGAGCAGCGTCCGAATCGGGTCGAGCGGACGGGGAGCGCGGTGAAGGTCTTCGTCGCCGGAGCGAGCGGAGCGCTCGGTCAGGCGCTCGTTCCGAAGCTGCAAGCGTGCGGACACGAGGTGGTCGCGCTCAGCCGCAGCGAGCGGGCCGTTGCCGCGAAGGGCGTCGAGTGCGCGGTCGGGGATCTGCTTGACGCAGAGGGGATGCGCCGTGTGCTGCAAATCGTCACTCCTGACGTCGTCGTCCACGCCGCCAAGGCCATTCCCAAACGTGGACCGCTCACGTATCGGGATATGCGCGCAACGAATCGCCTACACGACGAAGCCACCGCAAACCTTCTCAACGCGTCACGCGCGGCGGGAGCACGGCGGTTCATCGGTGAGTCGATCGTCTTCGCGTACGGCTACGGCGACTTGAGTTCGGCGGTGATCACCGAAGATCATCCAACAAGAAGCAACGTGCCCCGGCCAAAGCTGAACGAGGAGATCGATGGCGTGCTCGCAATGGAGCGCCACGCCCTGGAAGCAAACGCCCAGGGCGCGATCGAAACAGTTCTCCTGCGTTGTGGGCTCTACTACGGACCGCGAGCGGGGACGGACTACATGGCGACGATGCTGCGACGCCGAATGCTTCCCCTTCCCGGGGGAGGCCGCGGCTTGTGGCCGCTGGTCTATATCGAAGACGTCGCCGACGCCATCGTCCTCGCGACAATCGAAGGCGAGCCGGGCGGCATCTACAACGTCGTTGACGACCAGCCCGTCTCGCTGCGCGACTTCGTCACCGAGCTGGCGCAACGAACCGGTGGTAGGCCATGGTCGATACCGAAGCGAATCGCCCGCTTGTTTGCGCCCTACTTCGTTGAGGTGGCGACGACGGCCATGCGCGTGTCCAATGCCCGCGCGAAGAAGGAGCTTGGCTGGTCTCCGATGCATCCCACCTTCCGCGACGGCCTCGACGCCTGGCAGGCGTGGAGTGCAGCAACTTCCTGATGGTCCGGACCAAAATGGCGGACGAGTCGATGGGTCACACAGGATTGTGTGATCGACATGGAACGCCGGCGCGATGCCGTTGCGCTTGGAGTGGTGGACGTGGCGACCGTTCGCGGCGCCAAACGAGGTGATCCGCTCGCTCTCGAGGTTCTGATCCGTCAGGTCTCTCCGTATGTAGGGCGAATCTGCGCGGCGATTGCGCTCGAGGACCCTGAGGATGCGATGCAGGAGGCGCTGATCGCGATCGTCAAAGGTTTGCCCTCGCTGCGCGAGCCAGGAGCGTTCAAGGCCTGGGCTCGTCGCGTCGCCGTGCGCGAGGCAGTTCGGGTGGCGCGTCGGCGCCGACCGACCGAGGGGATCGACGAGAGACTCGAGGCTGGCGACGTCGACATCGATGCTTCTGTCGACGTGCGAGTGGTGCTGGCGGCGATGCGACCCGACCAGCGGGCCGTGCTTGTCTTGCGCGATCTCGACGGCTACTCGGAGCACGATGTCGCGGAGTTGCTCGATATCCCAGCTGGCACCGTGAAGTCCCGTCTCCATCGTGCCCGCGCCGCGTTTGCCCAAAGGTGGTCCGGATGACCTGGCCCGACGCAGAGCTCGACGCCATTCGGCGGCTGCGAGTGCTCGCATCCGCCTACCCGAGCGCGGGTTGCGCTGAGGTGACGCTCGGCGTGCCGTTCGACGACGCGTGGCCGTGGTTGATGGATCTTGAACGCAACGTTCCGCGATGGGACACCCTCGTTCGCCGGCTGCGTCTAAGAAGACTTCCCGAAGGCGAATTCCACATGTGGGTGTGGGTTCGCTGGTGGCCGATTCCATGGCCGTTCCGTGTGCGCATCGAGCCTGGCTTCTGCATTATGCAAGGGCGGGGCAGAGCGTTCCTCGTGCTCATGGCCGCAGTTCCCGATGGTCTCGGGAGGACTAGATACGCGCACGCCGAAGCCGTGCCAGTGCGGCGGCTGCGCTTTTTACGTCGTCCCTTCCAGCGGATGGTCGATGCTGACCTTGCTCAACTGCGCGTCGTCATTCAGGATCGATCTTGATAGTTGCTGTGCGGTAGGGATCGCTGCTGCATCCCACCGATCGCTGATGGTCCGAGCCGGACGCAGGAAGGCAGCGCTACGTGTCGTTCCTGCCGACATTGCACCGGTGTCTGGTTCGGCAGGCGTTGGCGCGCCAACCATCCAACGAGGATGACTCGACGTCGTCATGCGGGAGCCGCGCAGCTGCGGCCTGACGGTCCACCTGCGTCGATGCGGGGCAGAAGGATGGCGCCGGGTCAGCCGACACCCCACCAGCGCGTCAATGCGTTGGCTCGGCCGCGGTCGGTCTCGCCGCCGTCGCGGCCCGTTGGACCCGGCGTCGTTCGTCGAGCGTCGCGAGCAAGTCATCGAGCGTTGCCATGGTCTTCTCGAAGCCGTTCGCCGCGATCAAGGACCGCCAGTGATCGTCGACTGCGGAGACGGCGTCCGCCGAGGACTCGAGGAGCTCGCCACCGCGGGCCGTCGGAAAGATGAGCTTGGCTCGGCGGTCGGTCGGATCGGGGCGGCGCTCGATGTAGCCGAGTCGGTCGAGATCGTTGACCAGCTCCGAGCATGCGGCGAGGCTGAGCTGCGCCCGTTCGGCAAGCTCCGTCAGTCGGATTCCACGCCGTCCGACGTTGCCGAACACTTGCAGGTGCGGGACGCGCAGGCCGGGAAACAGCGATGGGTCGTGATGGGTCATCAGCTCGGCGCGGAAGTGCTGGAGCAGACGGTTGAGGATCTGCCCCGTCGCGCGGCGTTCCGTGTCGTTGGCTCTTGACGGCGCCATGAGCGCAAATAATACTTTGGTAACCGAAACTTCGGTAACCGAAGTATGGACGATCGAGTTCTCTGGCAGGGGGGTGGCATGACGACGGTGAATGACCTCGTCGACGAGGCTCGTGCCGCGACCGGCCTGGACGACCTCGGCTCGGCCCACTTCATGGGCCCGCTCGAGTGTTGGGTGCGCGACCTCGACGATCCCGTGCTTTCGAATCGGGGGCGGGAATTTCTCGGTCGCGTCGCGGGCAGCAACCTTCGCAACCGACTCCAGATCGTCGACTACCTGAGGCGTCACCCGGAGATCTCCGACGTTGAGCTTCCACCTGTCGTGCTGATCGCCGGCTTCGCCCGATCCGGGACGACGCTCCTCCACAACCTGCTGTCCTGCCATCCGCGCACACGAGCCCTGCAGCGATGGGAGCTCGTGCGTCCGATTCCGGCACCTACGGCCGCGACGTGGCGGACTGATCCGCGCCGCGCGGAGGTTCAGGCCTCGGTCGACGCGCTACGGGGCACGGACCTCGAGCACCTGCACTGGGTCAATGCGCATGAGCCCGAGGAGTGCCCGTGGGGGTTCTATGACTGCACCGGGCTGCTCGGTCGTGGCGCGGGGTCGGTGATGCGCAGGTGGTGGGGCCACCTGCACGAGCACCACTCGCCGACCACGTTCTGGGAGTACCGCCGTCTGATCCAGCTCCTGTTGTGGAAGAACCCACCCCCTGCCGGCTCAGTACTCGTCCTCAAGAGTCCGCTGACGACGCCGAGCCTGGCGCAGTTCGCCGAAGCGTTCCCAGACGCGCGATTCGTCTTCACTCATCGAGACCCGTTCCGGGTCGTGGCGTCCATGAACGCGGTCGTCGACGCCATCGCCTCACCGCTCTGTGTGCCGGGGACGCGACTAGGTGCGGATGACGGTCGTAGTGAGCGTGGCGCACTTCGCACGGTCGCGGCGGCGGCCGCCGCGATGGAGACCTTCGCAGCGACGCATCCCGATCGCATCACCCACGTCCACTACAGCGACCTGATGGCCGACCCCGTAGGAATGGTCACCTCGACGTTCGCTCGCCTCGGGATCGACGTCGGCGAAGACGCGGGCGATCGCGTCGAAGCGTTCCTGGCCGACCAGCGGGCTGGCCGGTCCGCGCCGCCCGCGGCCTACGAACACACCTACGCGGTCGACGACGTCTGGTCGGTACCCGCTGTCGCGTCCTACTGCGACACGTTCCGCGTCCAGCGCGAGTCGCAGCGGCTCACCGAGCCGCTGCCAACGACGAGGTCCGGTCATGTCCCGGACGGTCAGGAGAGGAAAACCAATGTCTGAGCCGGTGCTCCAACGAGCTATCGACGAGTCGCTTCACGACGGTTTGCGCCAGGCACGAGCGGCGTCGCCGACAGCCATCGACGCGGACACCGGCGCCGTCGTCGTGCTGCGCTACGCCGAGGTCGAGCGCCTCGCCCACGACCCGCGCGTTCTGGGCGTCGGTCTTTCGTTCTTCGACTTCATGGGGATCGGCGACAGTGAGCTCCGCCGCTGGTACGGCAGCCTCATGTTCACGAATGAAGGTGAGCCGCACCATCGGCTACGGCGACTGGTTGCCCGAGCATTCACCCCGCGGTCGGTCGAGCGCCACCGGGCATGGGCGCGCCAGTTGGCGAGCGAGAAGCTCTCGCAGCTCGCCGACATCGGCGAAGGCGACCTCGTCGACTTGTTTGCCGATCTTCCGATCGCCGTGATCTGTCGTCTCCTAGGTGTGCCCGACGGCGAGGTCGGCCGGTTCGTGAAGTACGGCGACGCGCTCAGCCCTGTGTTCGGCCTGATGACCGCCGAGCAGATCCAAGAGGCGAGCGACGCCCTTGTCGAACTCACCGTCGAGGTCGACCGCATCGTCGCGGAGAGATCGGCTCACCGCGACGACGACCTGATCAGCGACTTGCTCGACGCCGAGGAGGACGGCGACCGGCTCACCCGTGAGGAGCTGGTGACGATGGTCGGCAACCTCATCGTCGGCGGGCACGACACGACAGCAAGCCAGATCCATTGCACGCTGCTCACGCTCCTGCGTCATCCAGACTCGCTGCACTTCGTGCGCGACGGTGAGGCCTCCGCCACTGACATCGTGAACGAGACGATTCGCTTCGAGCCGTCGATTCCATTCGTTCCACGCACCCTGGCCGAGCCTGTCGACATCGGCGGCGTCGAGCGGCCCGCAGGCTCGTTGGTCTTTCTCTCCACGGCGTCGGCCAACCGCGACGACAGCGTCTGGGACGACCCTGAGACGTTTCGGCCCCAGCGCTTCGCTCAGCCTGATGCGCCCCGCCTCCTGTCCTTTGGGTCTGGACCCCACTACTGCCTCGGCGCGGCGCTCGCTCGAATGACGCTCGAAGAAGTCGTCGCGACGTTCGCCGAGCCATCGCGCGAGCTCGCACCCTTGTTCGACCTCGACGGCGCCGACTGGCGCGAAGTCCTGGGGCGCAGCCCGGCGGCCCTCCCGGTCACCCGCCGCGGGTGAACAAGCAAGGACGAGTTCTCTACAGCTAGAAAGCACCGCCTCGAGGTCGGCGCTGACGGGTTTGGCCTCACCGGATCCTTCGCAAAATGACGTGCGTCATACTGGCTCGATGCCCGCCGACGCTACGACCACCGTCGTCGTCGTGGGCGCCGGCCACAGCGGGCTGGCGATGAGCAAGCGCCTCGCGGATCGCGGCGTCGACCACGTCGTGCTCGAACGGCACGAGGTTGGGAGCTCATGGCAACGGCAACGGTGGGACTCGTTCACGCTGCTGACCCCCAACTGGCAGACCACGCTGCCTGGAAGGTCGTACGACGGCGACGCGCCCGATGACTTCATGAGCGCCAGCGAGATCGCCGGCTTCATCCGCGACTATGCGTCGGCGATCAGCGCACCGGTGCAGCCGGACACAACGGTCACCGCGGTGCGCGCCAGGGACCGCGGCTACGACGTCGTCACCGACCGAGGAGCCTGGACGTGTCGGTGTGTCGTGCTCGCGAGCGGCGCCTGCAACCGACCGAGCGTCCCTCCGTTTGCCGCGGGACTGCCGAGCGACGTCGTCAGCGTGAATCCGCTGGAATACCGAAGCCCGGCCCAGTTGCCCGATGGTGGCGTTTTGGTCGTCGGGGCCGCGGCCACCGGCATGCAACTGGCGGACGAGATCCACGCCTCCGGTCGGCCGGTGTCGTTGTCGGTCGGTGAGCACGTCCGCATGCCTCGTACCTATCGCGGCCGCGACATCCAGCACTGGATGGACGCGATCGGCAGGCTCGACGAGCGGTATGACGACATCGAAGAGATCCTCAAGGCTCGCGGGGTAGCGTCCCCGCAACTCGTCGGCACACCCGAACGGCGAACGCTCGACCTCAACGCCCTCACGGATCGCGGCGTTCAGTTGCGCGGCCGCCTCGGTGCGATCCGTGATGGGGTGGCCATGTTCTCCGGCGGCCTCCGCAACCACTGCGCGCTCGCGGACCAGAAGCTCGATCGGTTGCTCGACGACATCGACGCGTGGATCACCGACCACGCCCTCGATCGCGAGGTCGCTCCGGCCGAACGTCACGAGCGGACGCGGGTGGCGCCCGATCTCCCGTTGATGCTGGACTTCGCACGCGGCGAGATCCGCAGCGTCGTATGGGCCACCGGGTTCAAGCCGGACTTCTCGTGGCTTGAGCTCGACGTGTTCGACGGTTCGAGCCGGCTGCGTCACGACGGCGGTGTCGTGGACGCGCCGGGTGTCTACTTCCTCGGTGGCACATTCTTACGGCGTCGCAAGTCGAGCTTCATCCACGGCGCCGCCGACGACACCGCCGATCTGGCCGAGCACCTCGTCGGCTACCTCGGGGCTGACGTCGTTCAGCGTTTCGTGCCGATGTAGCCGAACACCTGGATCTCGCCGCGCAACGGCAGCCCGTCGCGCACATGCGCCGTGGCGAGTTCCGTCGCGCGTTCGAGGAACGCTTCCTCTCCGATGGTCTGGATCGACTCGAATGAAGGGCCCGTCGAGGCCATGCCCCGCGCGTAGGTCTCGGGGTCGGCGAACTCGTACACGAACGGGATCTCGAAGCGCTCTTCCACGTCGAACCCGTGCTCGGCGAGGAACGCTTCGCCGATGCCCGGCCGGCCGAGAACAACCATGTCGGCTTGGTGTTGGACCTGTTGCTCTGTTGCCCATGTGAACGGCAGGAACATCCAACCACCAGGTGACTTGCCGACGTTTCCCCACACCGTGATCGCCAGTCGCCCGGCGGGCACGAGCACGCGGTGTGCTTCGTCGACCGCCACCGGCGTCGTGCCCCAGATGCCACGGAAGCTGGTGACGATGTCGAAGCTCTCGTCGTCCCACGGCAACGCCTGCATGTCACCTACGCGGATGTCGGCCGTCGGGTTGCGGTGCTGCGCCACCGCGACGAGTCGCGGCGACGCGTCGATCCCCGAGCACGTCGCCCCGACAACACTCGCCAGTTCCAGCGCGAGACCGGATCCGCATGCCATGTCCAGCAACGTGTCGCTCGGACCGAGTCCGAGGCGATGGTGCACGGCGACGTACTCGCGGCAGGTCGACGGCTCGTGCAACGTGGAGAACTCGGCGGCCTTGCGCCCCCAACCTTCGTCGACCATCTCCCACGACATCACACGCCCTCCCGCGTCGCGCCATCCCCAACAGTCGCCACCCTAGGCACGTCCCGCGTCGATCGAGATACTGTCCACGACGTCGAAGGGGTGGACACCATGGCCGAAGAGATCAACGGCGTTCCGTGCGACAAGATGTTCGGAGCGATCGCCAGGTTCCGAGAGAACGGCGACCTTGCGGCCTTCCGTTTCTCCGCCAAGAACGAGTGGGTCGAGGGCACTGCGAGCGAGTCGTCGATCTACGAGTGGTACGGGATCGGTGCGGAGCAGAAGCACGTCGCCGAATTCACCTTCCGGGCCGACCATCCCACGCTCGGGCATGGACACGGACCGACGCCGCAGGAGTACGTGCTGCACGCGCTGGCCGCGTGCATCACCGCCGGCGTGGCCACCGGCGCCGCGGCTCGCAACATCAAGCTGAACCGAGTTTCGTCGACGGTGAGCGCCAACATCGACGTGCGCGGCGTGCTCGGCATCGACCCCGACATCCGCAAGGGCTTCAGCGACGTCACTGTCGAGTTCGACATCGACGCCGAATGTGATGACGCCCAGAAGGACGCGTTGATGGCCGCCGGCGCGAAGTACTCCGCCGTATACGACATGCTTGCCAACCCGACCGAGGTCGGCATCACGCGCAAACCGTAGCGACGATCCCTCCTACGACGAACCGCGAGACGGCTCACCGGAATTGAACAAATTCCCTTGACCCCGACGTAGCGTCAGGCTGTTCAGTCACCATCGGAGGGAGAACATGGGCTACACGGTCGGAGAGGTTGCGCAGTGGTCGGGCGTCACGGTCCGAACGCTTCACCACTACGAGCACATCGCGTTGCTGTCGCCGGCCGGACGATCGTCGTCGGGTTACCGCGTCTATGACGACGCGGACCTCGAGCGGCTGCAACAGATCCTCTTCTACCGCGAACTCGGGTTCTCTCTTGATCACATCGCCGCTGTCCTCGCTTCGCCGAGGGACGCAGTCGAGCATCTCGCCTATCAACGCGGGTTGCTGCTCGACCGCATCCAACGCTTGCAAGGACTTGTCGCGGCGATCGAACAAGCGATGGAGGCCGAGACAATGGGAACGACCCCGACACCAGCAGAGCGCTTTGCGGCGTTGAACGAAGGCAAGACCAAGGTCATCCTCGACGCCGGCGACGGAACGGTGTTGATCCGCAGCAAGGACGACATCACGGCGGACGACGGGGCCAGGCGCGATGTCATCGACGGCAAGGCCGCGTCGTCTACAACGACGACCTGCAACGTCTTCCGCCTCCTGAACGCCAATCGTGTGCCCACCCATTTCGTCGAGCAGCTCGACCCAGTCACCTTCCGGGCGCGCAATGTCGAGATGCTTCCGCTCGAACTCGTCGCGCGACGGATCGCCACTGGCAGTTTCCTCGACCGGAACGCCGACATCGCCGACGGCACCGTGTTTGCTGATCTCGTCTTCGAAGTCTTCGAGAAGGATGACGCCAACCACGATCCGCTCCTGGAGTTCGACTTCGCGGGCGGCGTGTTACGACGTTTCGTGCCCAACACGAAGGCGGCCATTCAGCTCGGCGACGTCAACGCAGGTGATCTCATCAGCGAGCAGCCGCTGTCGCACAGTCGCTATGCAACGGTCACCCCTGAGCTTGTTGAACAGCTCCGCGAGCTCACCATCCGAACCTTCGAGATAGTCGAGCAAGCGTGGGGGGCGCTCGGCGGCACGTACTTCGACTTCAAGATCGAATGCGGTTTTGACCGCGAGACGGGCAGTCTGTTGGTCGCCGATGTCATAGACAGCGACTCCGGGCGACTTCGCTTCGGGGACAAGGACATGTCAAAGCAGGCCTACCGCGACGGCAGCCAGTCCTTGCCGGACATCAAGAAGAACTTCGACGAGGTCGCGGAGCTCACGCAGCAATTCGTCTGAAGGCTGCGCAGTAGCAGACCTCCACGCGAGACCTGCGTAGGACGCAGCACGATACGAGTTCGACGAGATCAAGCTTCGTCAAGGGGCTTGTCGAACAACAAGATCTCCTCGTCATCGGGAGGTTGAAACACCGTTGCCCACATTTCAAAGTGAGCGCGTGTCATAGGCGCGGCGCTCCATTCGCCCGATGCGTTACGGCGTTCAGCTCGCTCGATCAGCTCCTCCAAGCGCGCATCGAGATAGTGGAGTTCGACTCCCACCCCCAAGGCTCGTGCCCCGAGTCGTTTCTCATCCCGTTCAGCTCGCGCCCAGTGGCCCCACTCCAGAATCACGCTTTGGCCCCGGGCCAGGAGGTCCTGGGAAAGAACCCACAGCTGATGTTCGAGACGCACTCGGAACGCTTCATCCCACAAGTCAGCACCCAGTTGAGTCACCCACTCGTCCTTGTCCAACCTGATGGCAGGGATCTTGGGTGCGAGCTGACGAGCGAGCGTCGACTTGCCTGAGGCTGGAAGCCCACAGATCAGCACGAGCCGCGTCGATGACTTCACCATGCACGATTTCTACGCGCCGTCGGTGCCCAGGGCAGGCGTGTAGACGACCAGTTGCATGCCGGGCTGGTCGAGCACGGCGAGCCGATGGTGGTCGAGTTCGAGACGTCCCGCAGTGGGATGGTCGAACAGTCGACGGGTGGTGACGAACGGTGCGACGTCCTTCGCCTCCCAGAGTGCAGCGAAGTCCGGTGATGATGTCCGGAGTCGGTCGACCAACGCCTCGATCTGTGGATCATCGGGCCAGTCGGTGCAGTGGAGACGGAACTGTGCGACGAGACGGACGAGCTCCTCGTCGTGGTCTGCCATGAGGTGGCGGAGGTCGTCGTCCAAGAACACCAACTCGAGCAGGTTCGGTTCGGCGACTCGGGTGAGAAGCCCGGGGAAGAGCGCAGCCTCGGCCTGATTCCAGGCGACGATGTTCCAGCACCGATCAAGGAGGTACGCGGGGTTCGGTTCGAGTTCATCGAGCAGCGTCCGCAGCGCATCGGTCACGATCGCATCGACGTCGTGCTCGGTGGTGTGGAACCCGGCAAGCGCGAACAGGTGGTCCCGCTCCGTCTCCGTCAGGCGCAGCGCGCGGGCCAGCGACCCGAGCACCTCACTTGAAACCGCGTGTGCCTGGCCCTGTTCGAGCTTGGCAAGCCATGACACTGTCACGCCTGCGAGTGAGGCGAGCTCTTCACGTCGCAGACCCGGGGTGCGGCGCCGGTCGACAGGGAACCCCACCGCCGACGGGTCGACGAGGGCGCGCCGCGACCGTAAGAACTCGCCGAGCTCGGGTGCCCGCACAGCGCGAAAGGTAGTACCAGCAATGCCACCACCTGCTGGGGCTCCCTCTTCGCCCATTCCGGCGCGACCCTCGACGAACAACGCAACTGTCTCGGAGGCGTCATGGCGAACGATCTGTCGTCGAGCTCAACCTCGAGCTTGGAGGCTGAAGCCGTCGGCTTCACTTCTGGGAACCCCGGCCGCGATGTGCAGCGCGTCGGCACCGCGCGCTTCCTCGGTCAGGACCCAGGGAAGATCCATTGTCCGGTCTGGGGTGTCGTCGGCAATCTCGGCGAAAGTCAGTGCTATCTCGGCGTGACGGCCAAGGTCGCGGCGATCCACTCGGCGCTGTCCGACCGCATCCGCCGGGACGACTTGGCCGTTCGGCTGATTGCACCGGCGTACACCCTCGGTGTGTCGGACGGACAGCTGAACGGCACCGAACAGATGCGCTACTCGCTGATCGGACGCGAGCTCGCGAACGACTGCATGGATGTGCACCTGCACGCAAACGACGTTGCCGGCCTCATCGCGGTCGTGGCGTGCGACAAGCCTCCGGTCGGGACCCTTGCCGCGATCCTCGAGCACAACGCTCCGGCGGTAGTCGTTTCCGACGGTTCCATTCGTCCCGGCATCGACCCGGCAACCTCGGACCGTATCGATCTGGTCGGTGCATTCCAGTTCGCCGACGAACCGGATCCTGCGACGCGTTCCCGTATCGCATTGCACGCGTGCCCCGGACAAGGCAGCTGCGGTGGCATGTTCACGTACAACACAATGCAGACGTTCATGGCCGTGCTCGGGATGGAGCCACTCGACATGGTGGCGCCGCCCTCTGACCATCCCCGCCGGTTGAACGAGTTCCCGCAGCGGCTGGTCGACAACCTGCTGACGATGTCGACGCTCGGCATCCGACCGCGCGACATCGTCACTGCTACTTCGTTACGCAACGCGTTGATAGTCACGATCGCGATGGGCGGCTCGACGAACGTCGCGCTTCACGGCGTCGAGCTCGCGCGCGCCGCCGGACTCGACCTCTGGCGGGACGTCGTGAGTCAGGGCGAGTTCAACGAGCTCGCGCGGCGCATTCCGGTCCTCGTGAACATGCGGCCGTTTGGTCACTACTCGATGGTCGATGTCGACGAACGAGGTGGCATCCAAGTGGTCGTCAAGGAGCTGCTCGCCGCGGGGTTTCTCGACGGCACCGTCATCACGTGCACAGGCGAAACGCTGGCCGAACAAGTCGGTCGACTGGACCCTCCTGCCCCTGATCACGACGTGATCCATTCCATCGGTCGGCCCTTCAAGGCCAGCGGAGGGCTTCGACTGCTGCGCGGCAACGTGGCACCGGACGGCGGTGCGATCCTCAAGGTCGCCGGGGTCGAAGGCGGCATCACCGATGGTGTCTTCACTGGTCGGGCCCGGGTGTTCAACAGCGAGCGCGAGCTGATCGAGGCGCTGGAGAGTTCGCCTGACTCATTCGAGGACAACGACATGGTCGTGATCCGTTACGCCGGTCCGAGGGGCGCACCCGGCATGCCCGAACTCCTCGATCCCACGTCGCGCATCACCGCGCTGTGCCGCCGAAAGGACATCACCATCGCGTTGATGACCGACGCCCGCTTCTCTGGCGGATCGGTGGGTCTCGTCATCGGTCACGTCGCGCCAGAAGCATTCCTCGGCGGCCCGATCGCGCTCGTCGAGGACGGCGACACCGTGGTCGTCGACCTCAATACCGATCGCCTCAGCTGTCTCGAGCTCGACGATCCGGACATCTACGAGCAGCGCGCGAGCGCTTGGCAGCAGGCGTGCGACGCCAACCGGGGCGTGCATCCGCGCGTGACACCGGTGACCAGCCGTGTGCTCAAGCGAATGCGCGCCACTGCCGAACCCGCCCTTCGTGGCGCGGGCACGACCGCGTGAGGGTGCAGAGATGCACGCAACCGAGTGCGCAGTCGTCGACCGTGATCCTGACGCCTTCGTAGAGCGCCCCTTCGGTCTGCGACGAACCCGGGCCCCTCGCGGGCGCGCCTGTTCGCCCACGCCGTGCACGGCAGCGATGGCTTCGACGAGGGCTTGCTGCGCCTGCCGTCTCGCATGGTTCGGGGCTTTTGGGGGCTATGCACCCCGGGCATGCCGTGGGATGATCGCCGGGCCGGCCCCAGACCCGGTCGGTAAAGAGGACGCAGTGGACGAGGTGTCTGGCGGAGCCATCGACGCGGTGGCGCAGTCCTTCCCCATCGACGACGTTCGTCCCCTTCCTTCTGTCCAGAGCCCGCGGGTCGAGCGAGGGGCGCTCCTGATCCGGATCGGGTCGATGTGGCTTCGATTCTGATCGTCGACGACGATGACGATCTGCGTCTCCTGCTGCGAGTAACGCTGTCGGACCGCGGCTACGACATCGTCGGCGAAGCCGCAGACGGACGACAAGGCGTCGCCTACGCGGCGCAGCTACAACCAGACGCCATCCTCCTCGATCTGGCCATGCCAGGGC
The DNA here is from genome assembly GCA_041166745.1 of Acidimicrobiaceae bacterium. Taxonomy (GTDB): domain Bacteria; phylum Actinomycetota; class Acidimicrobiia; order Acidimicrobiales; family JACDCH01; genus DASUCS01. The sequence continues at coordinate 226,534 of JBEEGH010000034.1, read as the reverse complement.
TCGACGGACTTGCCGCTCTGCCCTTGTTCGCCGAGGTCGCCCCCGCGACGCCCGTCATCGTGCTCACCGCCGACACCGCCGATCACACCGCAACACGGGTGCGCGCATTGGGAGCGTTCAGCCTTCTCACGAAACCAACCACGATCGCCCGTCTCACCGAACTTCTCAACGACGCAACTACCGCCACGGTGCAGCGCTCTGGGGACAGGACCTCGTGAACCACGGCTTCCCGATCCTTCCGACTGCGCCCGTTGATCGCTGTGAGCGTGTCGTTCGGACACGACGCGGGTAGCTGTCGCGGATGTCGGAACCGCATGCCCAAGACGAAGCGACCTGGCCCAGCGACACCGTTGACGTGGCGGTGACGCCGCCGGCACCCGCGAACCAATGGACCGAGCACGATGGTGGAATCGAACCGGCGCCGCCGAGTCGAAACTCGGCTGCCAGAGCGGTGCGGAGCATGACTGAGTGGTTTGTCAACCTGTTCGGCTGGGGTTCCCGTCGCCGGCCGTAGGACTGAACGGGTTGTGCATCCGGGTATCGGGCGCCGACATGGCGACGATCGTGCAGTCCTGTCCCGGTCCGGGGTGTGATGGTGAGGTGCGTTATGCGCGTCGCGGCGTGACCAGCACGACGTTGCGAGGGAGTTGCCAGAACTGCGGCCGCGTGTTTCGGTTGCGAGCTGGGCGACCAACCGAGATCGACCGTCGCGTGCCCGTCGGACGCGCGCAGCCCGAAAGTCCCGACGCCACCTAGCCGGAGCCCGACGTGCACCCGGCGTTGGAGGCGCGGCAGGTCTGTGCGATCGGACTGGGGGGAACTATCCAGCACCATTCACCGGATAGAGCCAAGGAGGCCGCAATGCCCGACGTCATCAAGATGCTCGAGACCGACCATCGCGAAGTCGAAGACCTCTTCGCCAAAGCCGAATCGACCAGCGGCGCCGCCAAGCAACAAGTCGTCACCAAGATCACCGAGGAGCTCACCCTCCACGCCGAAGTCGAAGAGCAGGTCGTCTATCCCGCCATGCGCAATGCCGGTCTGGACGACATCGTCGACGAAGCCGAACAAGAACACACCAAGGTCAAGCAACTCGTCGCCCAGCTCGAAACAATGGACGGCACCACGGCCGACGTTGATCCAGTACTGGCCGAACTCAAGGCCGACGTCCAGCACCACGTCAAGGAAGAGGAGACCGACGGCTTCCCCAAGTTCCGCGACGCCGTAGACACCGACACGCTCGACAAGCTGGGTGCACAGGTCGAGGAAGCCAAGCAAGCCCGGCGGGGCGGCTGACGGTGGCTGGGGGGTCGGGTTCGCACGCGGGGTACGGCGAAACGATCGACGATTGACGCCGTCGCGGGTTCCGGACCCGACCCACGCCCAGGACTGGCGATCGTCGTCGTTGTGGGCCGCGTCGTTGGCGGATGACGGTTACCCGACACTGGAGGCTGACACGTCCGTCGACGTAGCCGTCATCGGAGCGGGTATCACCGGGTTGCTTGCGGCAACGCTGGCGGCGCGTAACGGAGCAAGCGTGTTGGTGCTCGACCGTCACGATGTCGGCGGGGTGGCTACCCGCAACACCACTGCAAAGGTCAGCGCGCTGCAAGGCATCGTTTACCAGGAGATCGCTCGCCAGCGCGGCGACGAGATTGCGTCTGCGTATGCCGCCGCGCAGGTCCACGCGGTGGCCGGCATCCGCGAACTCGTGTCGCAACTCGAGATCGACTGTGGTCTCACGGTGGCAGCGGCGTACACCTACGCCACCGAACCACAGAGCGGCGAGTCGGCGCACGCCGAATTCGAAGCTGCCCGCGCGGCCGGCCTGCCGGTCGAATGGACGACCGAGACGGAGCTTCCGTTCCCGGTCGAAGGAGCCGTGAAGCTCGAAGGCCAACTGCACTTCGACCCCGGCGCCTTCTGCCGTGCGTTGGCCGCGCGACTCGGACGCGCTCACGTCGTCGAACACACCGCCGTACGAGATGTGAAGGAGGACAAGACGGGAACGACCATCATCACCGAGGCCGGGCATCGTGTCCGCGCCGCGCATGTCGTGCTCGCCACCCAGTCTCCCTTCGTCGACCCGGCGCTGCTCGCCAACCGCTGCACACCGACGCAGTCCTACTGCCTCGCCGCCCGCCTACCGCGCGAAGTGCCCGCGGGCCTGTACCTGTCATGTGACCGCTCTGTGCGGTCCCTGCGACCTGCCACATTCGCGGGAGAAAGCGTCGCGGTGGTCGGCGGTGCCGGCCACCACATGGGCGAGGACGACGCCGGTCCTTCTCGGTGGGAGACGCTGAGATCCTGGGCGGCCGAGCATTTCGGTGAGATCGAGGTGACCCACCGATGGGCGACGCATGACCTGACACCGACCGACCATGTCCCCTTCATCGGCCGGCTCGCGCCCGGCGCGCAACGCCGTTGGGTGGCGACCGGCTTCGCCAAGTGGGGGATGACCAACGGCTACGTCGCCGCCCACCTCATCAGCGAAGCCATCGCCGAGCGAGACGTCCCGTGGGCCGCCGGGTTCGACTCCACTCGCATCGCTTCTTCTGTCAATCGCCAGCTGGTGTCGGCCGGGAAGACCGCGGTGAAGCACCTTGTCGCCGACCGCATCACTCGCCGCGATGCGCCGAGATGCACGCATCAAGGGTGCGTGCTCACACCAGACGACGCCCTCGGAACATGGGACTGCCCCTGCCACGGCTCCCGGTTCACCGCCGGCGGCCAAGTCGTGCAAGGCCCGGCCAACAAGCCCCTCGAACTCGATGTCTAGTCGCAGGTGGCTTGTGTCGCGCTGCGTCAGGTTCTTGATCTGAGCACGGCTACCTCCGGGAACTCCTCCGGCGAGCCATAGCCCGCCTTGACCAACCAGCGGATCACAACCAGGCATCGCCACGACCACCACGCGCGGATCAGGTCGCGGTCGACGTCGCTGCCGTAGCCGGCGACGACGTCGCCAAGGTGTTCCTCGTGTGCGAGCGTGAGTGTGGCGAGATCGAACAGCGCGTCGCCCGGGGACGCCTCGGACCAATCGATGATGCCGGTGACGTCGTCGCCGTCGACGAAGACGTGGGCGATCTGCAGGTCGCCGTGGATGAACACCGGTGTCCACGGACGGAGAACGGTCTCGGCGAGCCGGCGGTGGCGCATCACCACGTCGATGGGCAGGACCTCGTTGGCGATGAGCCACTCGCACTCGACATCGAGCCGGGTTGCGAGCTCGTCGACGCTCCGACCGGGCCAGGGCGGCAGTGGAGAGTCGTGCACCCTTCGGACGGCGGCACCGGCCGCGGCCCACGCCGCGGGCGAGGCAGTCGACGGTTCCTGAAGGCGACCGAGTGCCGTTCCTCGGACTGCGGCGAGCGCAAGGACGGGCGGCTTCCGCCAGAGGATCTCCGGTGTCGGGACCGGTGCCATTGCCATCGCCTCGACCTCGACGTCGGTGCGCGCCTGATCAGCGTCGATCTTCAGGAACACGTCACCGACGCGCAGCGTCGCCCGCTCGTAGTGCGCGACGACGACCTCGACCTCCTCCACATGGCCATCCTCGCGGCTGGACTTCCGTCCTCTGATCGATTTCCGCATCTAGCCACTGGGTGGTTACTGTGGCGTCGTGAGCTTGGTGGCGCACGGGTTGTTGGGGTTGTTGGAGGATCGCCCGAAGCACGGCTACGACCTGCGCCGGTCGTTCGACGAGCGGTTCGCGGGAGGTCGGCCGCTTCGCTCGGGTCAGGTGTATTCGACGTTGGGCCGGCTGGAGCGGGACGGCCGCGTGGACGAGGTCGGTGGGGAGCAGGGTCCGGGTCCGGAGCGGCACCTGTACGCGATCACGAAGGCAGGCGTGGCCGAGCTGGAACGGTGGCTGTCGACGCCGGAGCCGCCGGAGCCGTACTTGCAGAGCGTGGTGTTCGCGAAGGTGGTCGTCGCGCTGTCGTCGGGTCGTTCGGCGCAGGCGGTGCTCGATACGCAGCGCGATCAGCACGTCGCGGCGATGCGGACGCTGACGAGGGAGAAGGAACGCGCCGACCTCGCCGGCATGTTGCGAGCGGACTTCGCGCTGCTGCACCTAGACGCAGATGTCCGTTGGATCGATCTGACGTTGGCGCGCTTGGCGCGCCTCGGGAAGGAGCTTCGGCCGTGAGTGAGCGAGGAACGAGCGAGCGAACCATGAGCACGCCCCTTGCAGTGGAGGCCCGCGGATTGAGTCGGGTGTACGGGAACGGACCCGATGCAGTCCGCGCATTACACGACGCGGACCTGACGATCGAGGCCGGCGAGTTCGTCGCGATCATGGGACCGTCGGGCTCGGGCAAGTCGACGCTGCTGCACCTCGTCGGCGGCCTCGATCGCCCCGACAGCGGTGAGGTCCGGATCGAGGGTGAGACGCTCGCCGAGCTGAACGACGAGGCGCTCGCGCATCTGCGTCGTCGGCGCATCGGGTTCGTCCTGCAGTTCTTCAACCTGTTCCCGCTCCTGAGCGCGCGCGAGAACGTCGCCTTCCCACTCCTCCTCGACGGCCGACACGACGCGCTCGCCCTGGCCGACGCAGCACTGGAGCGAGTCGGGTTGTCCGAACGGGCGAAGCATCGGCCGAACCAGCTGTCCGGCGGCGAGCAGCAGCGCGTTGCCGTCGCCCGCGCGCTCGTCACCAAGCCCGCGGTCGTACTCGCCGACGAGCCGACCGGATCGCTCGACTCCCTCGCCGGCGAGGACGTGCTCCGCCTGCTGCGCGCCGCCGCCGACGACGGTCACGCCGTCCTGCTCATCACCCACCACGCGCCCGCGGCTGCGTATGCCGATCGCGTCGTGCGCCTCCGCGATGGTGCCGTGGTCCCGTCGGCCGACGACGTGGCGAGCGTGGCCGGGTGACCCTCGTGCGCATCCTCGCGTGGCGGCGCGTGGCCGACCGCCCGCTGCGGAGCTGCCTCACCGCCGCGGGCGTCGCCGTCGGCGTCGCGTTCCTGTTCAGCATCTTGTCGCTCAACGCGCAGCTGGCATCCACCGTGAGCGACACCGAAACACTGCTCGCCGGCCCCCGGCTGTTGCAGGTGACGCCGGCGGCGCCGGGCGGGCTGCCGGAGGACCTCGCAACGAAGCTCGCGGCCGATCCGCGCGTCGAAGCCGCCGCCCCGCTGCTCGTCACCCGCTCGAAGGCGTCGAACGGCGACCACGAGACCGGGGTGTTCGTGCTCGCCGGCACCCCCGACGTCGCCAACCTGGTTCCGACGGAGGCGATCCCATCGATGGATCAGGTACAGCTGGCCAAGGACGGCGGCGACATCGTCCTCAGCCGCGCCCTCGCCCAGCGGCTCCACGCCGAGCCGGGCGACGAGGTGACCATCCACGCGTCGACGGGCAAGACGCCGCTGCGCGTTGCCGCCATCGTGTCCTCGCCGGCGCTCGACCGGATCAACGGCGGCATGGTCGCGGCGATGCCCCTCGCGCCGGCGCAGGAGGTGTTCGGGCGGACCGGTCGCGTCGACCAGATCATGCTGCTCGCCGGGCCCGATGCCGATGTCGACGCGCTGCGACGGGACCTCGGCAATGCGATCGACGGAATCGGCGTCGTCTCGTCACCCGGCGCGGCGGCGAGCGCGAGCACGGACTTCCTGGGGATCCAGATGGTCACGAGCATGGTCGGCGCAATCGTCGTGCTGGCGGCCCTCGTCCTCGTGTTCCACACGATGTCGATGGCGACAGCCGAGCGGCGCACGGAGATCGCGCTGGCCCGATCGCTCGGATCCACCCGCCGGCAACTGCTGATCGTGACGCTGATCGAAGCCGGGTTGCTCGGCAGTGCCGGCACCGCCGTCGGGCTCCTCGCCGGCGGCGCGCTCGCGCGCGTCGTCGTGCCGCTCGCGCGCGTCGCGTACGGCGGCAGCGCACCCGTCGACCTGCCGACCGGCGTGTCGTTCCAGGTGCTCCCCGCCGTCGTGGCGGCGGCCGCCGGCATCGGCGGCGCGGTACTGGGCGCGGTGCTGCCGGCGCGGTCCGCCGCCCGCGCCGCGCCCGTCGACGCCCTCCGGCCCGCCGCCCCCTACGAGTGGCGCGATCCCGGCCGCCCCACGCGGCGCCTGGCCATCGCCGCCGTCGGTGCCGCGCTCCTCGCTGCCGGCCTGGCCCTGCTCGATCGCCCCGTCTCCGGCAAGCTGAACGATCCCGTGGCAGCGCTCCCCGGTGTCGCCGTCTTCGCCGGGACGCTCATCCTGGTCACGATGCTCGTCCCGTTCGCGACGCGCGCCGCCGCCAACCTCCTCGGCCGGCTCTCGCCCACGACCGGCCGCCTCGCAGGGGACGCGGTGCGATCCAACCCTCGGCGCACCACGATCAACGTGATGGCGCTCCTGCTCCCGGTGACCATCATGATCACGACGACGGTCGCATTCGACGGCGGCCTGGACCAGATCGGTCGCTTCGCCCGCGCCACGGTCGCCGCGCCGCTCAACGTCGACGCCGACTCGTACATCGGCGGACCGGCCAGTCCCGTCGCGTCCCAGCCATTGGCGCACGCGCACCAATCGGTGCTGGAAGCCGTGCCCGGCGTGCGCGCCGTGCTTCCCTACGAGAACGCGCACATCCGCCTGCCCGATGACACCCAGGGCGTCGTCTACGCCGTCCCGCTCGCCGCCGCCGAGCGCGCCGGCGTCGCCGACATGGTGCAGGTCGCACGACTCGCCTCAGATCCCGACGAGTTCACGCGGCGGCTCGTGGCCGGCGAGATCGCGGCCTCGCACTTCGCCGCACGCGCGCTCGACCTTCACATCGGTGATCACCTGACCCTCCCGACACCAACCGGTCCGGAGACGTTCACCGTCGGCGGCTTCTTCGACGACTGGGCATTCCAGGGCACCTTCTACGTCGACCTCGACACCTACCGCGCCGTCTGGGGCGACGCCGGTGCTCACCGCTTCGCCATCGTCCCCGCCGCCGGCACTTCCCCCGACGACCTCAAAGGACGCATCGAAGCGGCATTGGCCGCGGCCGCGATCCCGGCACACGTCATCACGCGTGACGAGGCCATCGCCGACCTCCAGACGAACACGACGATCCTCCTTCCCCTACTCCGGGGGATGACCCTGGCCAGCCTCGTCTTCGCCGTGCTCGCACTCGCCAACGCCGCCTTCACCGCGGTCACCGAGCGTCGATGGCTGTTCGCGCTCCAACAGACCCTCGGGATGACGCGCCGAGAGATCGCCCGCAGCCTCGCCCTCGAGGCGATCGTCGTCGGCGTTGTCGGCACGATCGGCGCGGTGCTCTTCGGCATCTGGTACGCAACCGTCAACAACCGGTTCCTCGGCAACATGCTCGCCATCACCATCGGCATCTCCGTCCCCTGGACGTTCGTCGCCACCGCCGCCGTCCTCGGGATCGCCGTCGCGCTCGGCGCGACCTACTTTCCCCGCCGTACCGCCAAGCGCATGACGATCATCGAGAGCCTCCGATTCGACTAGCGATCAGCGCAGACTGGTCTCACGGCTGTCTGTCAGCGTCTGGCTTCGGAAGGAGTTGGATGAGTGGAATCGTGCGCCCGGCGGATGCTGCCCGCTGCCGGTACGTCGCGTACGCAGGGAACACGCGGTCACCGAGGGTCCACAGCCGCTCGCGGTCGTTGTCGTCGACGATCACGGCGGTCATCGGGGCGCCTCCGAAGGTGACATCGGGGTGGGCCAGGAGGTTGTGGTACCAGGCGGGGTTGCGGGGGCTGCCGGCCTGCGACGCGGCGATCGTGAAGCGATAGCCGTCGTTCCAATAGATCACCGCGTTGCGCCGTCGCTCGCCGGTGCGAGCTCCTCGCGTCTCGAGGACCGCGGTCGGGAAGACCAGCGGCCCTGCCACACGGCCACCGGTCAGCCGGAGCAGGATCGGGTCCAGCTTCCACATCACGTGACGCGAGAAGAACAGCAACGGGCGTGTCGCGGTCAAGGCGGCGTAGGCGCGGCGGAAGCGTCCAGGGGGCCGAGTCGCATCCACGACACGGGGGCGAGTTGGTGGCATCGGCATCACTTCTCCTTTGGTAATAGAGCGATTACCTTTGCAAACTATGGCACGCCGGAACGACACCCGCCAACGGCTGCTCGAAGCCGGAATGGCCCTGTTCGCCGAACGCGGCTTCAGCGCGACCTCCGTCGCGGACATCGAAGAAGCCGTCGGGCTGCAGCCACGACGGGGCGGCATGTACAAGCACTTCGCGAACAAGCACGACTTGCTGGAGACGGCCGTGCGCGAGCACCTCGCGGATGCAGAGTCGCTCGCGCGGACCGTGGGTGAGCTCGATCTCACCGACCTCGAGATGACGGCCGATGGCCTGCGTCCGATCGTCGAAGCGCTGGCACGAATGTTCCTCGGCGAGATGGACCGGCTGGAAGCGCTGACGCGCGTCCTCGAGCACGATGGTGGGCGCCTCGGCGAGCTCACGAGTGAGGTCAAAGAGCGGGCCGTCGATCTGAGCTATCGCGCCGCAGCCGGACTGATCGCCGCCGTCGCCCCATGGATCGAGGACCCGGACGCCATGTCCGTGGTGTTCCTCGCTTCCTTGGTTGCGCTTCGCCGAACCAGCTGGACGTTCGGCGCGGCGCCCCTCGACTTCGATGACGACCGGTTCTTACGTGCATTTGTGAGCGCAGTGGTGATTGCGCTCATCCCGGAGCCCGTGAGAGGCCGATCGGCCCGCTGACCGGCCTGGCACACCGTACGAGGCGCTCATCCGACGTCGAGTCGCGATCTCTTGTTCCCTGACGAGCCCGGGCACGACCGTGCTACGGGTGAACGAGCCGCGTGTAACCGAACCGTATGAGCTGGTGCCTGCGCGCCTTGGGGAGGTCACGCAGAAGGACGCCGTCGCACAGGGCCATGACGGCGTCGACGGTGTCGTCCAGCGTCGATGCCTGAACGTCGTCGGCGCATGCTCCTACAAGCAGCACGCGGAGGAGCGCGGTGACATCGCGGTCGTACTCGGCGACCACCTCCGACGTGCGTGCTCGATCGCGCATGCTGACGCGCAGGTCTTGGAAGTCGTGCAGGCGATCCGCGAACCACAGCACTCGTGTGAGTGCGTCACCTGTGCGCGGCTTGCGACTGAGAATGTCGTGGAGGATCCGGTCGAGCGCCGCAACGAAGACATGATCCTTCGTCGGGAAGTACCAGTAGATCGCGGCCTGGGCCAGGCCGAGCTCTCGGGCGAGCGCGACGATCGAGAGTGACTCGTATCCGCCGTCGAGCAGCCGCCCTCGAGCGCCATCGACGATCGCGGCGACCTTGTCATCGCGATCGAGATCGGGGCGCGTGCGGGGCATCGAGCGAATGGTAGGTCGTGTTGACACCCTCTCAAGAGAATGACTACGGTTCGCGTCTATGTTGAGAGACTCTCAAGACAGCCGATCGGGACTGACGAAGCTGCGTGCTCTCGAGCGCCAGGCCCTCGTCGATGACCTGCATGCGGCAGGACCGGCGGCGCCGACGTTGTGCTCCGGGTGGACGGCGATCGATGTCGCCGCTCATCTCGTCGGTTCCGAACAGGGCTGGGGTCTGCCGATGGTGACGGCGTACCGACTGCGCCGAGCGCTGCCCGGTTCGGTCGTGCGTCGGGGCATGGCCCGGTTGCAGACCCTCGGTGATCGTCAGATCGAACGGGTGAAGCGGCGGGGGTGGGATGCGCTGCTGGCGCGCCTCGCCTCGGGTCCGCCGCGCCCGTACCAACTCCGGTCGGTCGCCCCGATCAGGTACATCGAAGAGTGGATTCACCATGAAGACGTCCGCCGTGCCAACGGGCTCGGACCCCGCCCATCGTCAGCAGCGGAAGACGACGCGCTCTGGCACGCCGGCCTCGAGCTCACCGCGCTACGCGAGCTCCTTCCCGGCCGGGAACACGTCGAGCTCGTCCTGCCCGATGGTCGCTCGCACCGGATCGGACCGACCTCGACGATTCGTGTGCAGGGCAAACCGGGGGAGCTGCTGCTGTTCCTCGCGGGCCGGATCGGAGCCGCCGTCGTCGAGGTCACGGGTGATCCTGACGAGATCCATGCGCTTCACCGCCAGCTCACGGTGTGACCAGCACGACGCGTCGCGCGTGGAAGCAATTAGTTGCGTGCCGCCTCGACGTGTTCGAATCGGCTTGCGGAAGCGGCGGCGTGCTCGAGGAGTATTGGCGCAACCGTGCGATGCAGAGGGCCTGCGAGCGTCCAAAGGGCGCGGGCCGGGGTGGTGTGAGCGAAGAAGAGATACGTCGTGATCCTGGAACGGGCGGGCGACACGCGTTGTCCGAGGATGGCGGCTCGGCCTAGCAGCGGCGAGACGGCTTCGAGATGGAGCAGATCGGCACGGGACGTGAGGATCTTCCACCCGAAGACGTGATCGGGTGATGCGTCGGGTCCGAGATCGAGTCTCAGGATGTGTTTGTGCGCGGCGCGAATGATCCAGCGGAGCGGCTGGGGCGCCTCCTCGAGCGCGCAGCGCGCGAACTGCTCAGGCGAGCGGGAGTCTGATTCACGGAGTTGGATCTCGAAGGAGTCGGCATAGTCACATCGTTCGCCGTCGAGAATTGTGTCCTCGGGGCCGACCGGTAGACGTCGTGCTCGTAGTCGCGTCTGTTCGTCCATCTTCTTGTCTCCAATAGAGCTCGTGGCGGGTGTCTAGGAGTCGCCGGGTCTGTCCTCTTCGTGCGCGGGTTCTCGTGTGGGCCCGCTTCCGCGAGCGCTGAGATACCGGATCTGCGGGATGAAGATCCGGTAGACGGGCCGGATCAACCAGGCCGGGAGGAGGGGATGACGCTCCTCGTTCCAAACTCTCGCCCGCGGGTGGCGCCAGATCAGCCGCGTCCGCAGCGCGGCACGCGCCATCAGGGATGGCCCGCCGAAGTCTGCTGGCGGCTCGGCGGTATGGAGTTCGATGCGACAAAGGTGCTTGGTGTTCACGAAGCCGTACTGGCTGGGGCTGACGAGCCGGGCGGGCGCCCCGTGGTCGCCGCCGAGCGGGAGACCGTTGAGGCGTTCCGCGATGAGGACGTCGTCGGCCAGAGCGTCCTCGATCAACGCGACCGACTGATAGCCGTCGAGGCCACCGAAGCTGACGTGCGTGATCGACGCGCCGGCCTTCACTTCTGGCTCGAGCACTGTTCGGTAGAAGGCCTCGAAGGAGACGCCTTCCCATGAGAGGTCGGTCGCCGACCATCCAGCCACGCAGTGGAAGTCCGCGGTGAGCTCGCGGCGAGGCAGTGTCGCCAGCTTGGTCAACGGCAAGGGCACCGAGAACGGCGCGTCGACGGCGCCGGTGATCTCGATCACCGGATTCGTGGGGACGGGAGGAGGGGGCAGGTGGAGATGTGTGCCGAAGCGCGGGAAACCCTCAACAGCAACCTGGCCGGGGGGAAGCCTCACGCGGGAACGCCGAGCGAGGACGACGAGCCGACGACCGCCTGCCACTGCCGGCCCAACTCGTCGAACATCAACGGATACACGAGCGTGTAGCGGAACGGCCGGATCGTCGCCATGTACGCGTTGCCGAGCAGACCGTTGGGCTTCACGTAGATGGCCAACTGGGCGCGGTAGCCGCCGTTGCGGTCGGGCACGCGCCCGACGTGGATGAGCCCGTGCATGGTCCGGTTGGCGCTCTCCGCGGCCCACTCGTCGTCGGTGAGGTACAGCGACGCGAAGGGAACCGCGGAGAAGTCCGGGCCGGAGGTGCCCTCGCACAGATCGGCGGGCAGCCGGTCTCGAAGGGTCGACACCCGGGAGCCGACCCCACCCGCGGCGTCGTCCAGTCCGAGCAGCTCCCCAAGCTTCGACCGGACTGCGAACAGCGCCCGCACCACGACGGACTCGCTGTGCAAGGGGTCGATTGCCGCGAGAAGTTCTACGAGCCGGGGAAAGTCTGCGGGGCCCAGCGCGCCTGGCAGCTCCCATACGTCCTCGAGCCGGAAGTCGCCGACGATCTCGTGGATCCGCCACGGCCGAGACTTGTGGGCGCTGTTCGAGATCTTCATCCGTGCCTCCGAACCATACGGTAACGTATGGTTCGGAGGTTAGGCATCCCTGGAGGCGCGATCCAATTCCGTCGAGACGCGATGCTGTGCACATGGCCAATGCGCGGACACCTCGCGAGAGTTGGATCGACGAAGGATTGCGAGCCCTCGCCGCGGCCGGCCCCGACGGAGTCCGCGTCGAGGTGCTGGCGAAGGAGCTCGGCGTGACCAAGGGTGGCTTCTACTGGCACTTCGACGACCGCCAGTCGCTCCTGGACGAGATGCTCGACACGTGGGAGCGGGTGCTGATCGACGAGGCGATCGAGCGTGTCGAGCGCGAAGGCGGGGACGAGCGGGAGAGGTTGCGTCGGCTGTTCTCTGCAGCATCGTCCGGCGGCAGATGGGCGAAGGTGGAGCTCGCCGTTCGCGACTGGGCGCGGCGCGAGCGAAGAGTCGCGACACGCCTGCGGCGTGTCGACAACCGACGGATGGAGTACATGAGATCGCTGTTCGGTGCCTTCTGTCGCAACGAGGACGAAGTCGAGGCCCGCTGCATGGTCGCCATGGCGCTGTTCATCGGCAGCCCGTTCATTGCCGCTGAACATGGTGCGCGCAGCCGCAAGGAGGTGGTTGGCCTCGCCCTGGCTCGACTGCTCGCCTAGCCCCTTCCGCCACGGCCTCGCGGAGCAGGGTCGGGGCGATTGCGCCGCCGTCTAGCAGACGTGTTGTCGCGCCGATCGCGTGCAAGTCATCTATACGCTACCGTACGGCGAAGGGCTTCGAGACAGGTGACGACGATGACAGGCTGCTTCGATCATGAGGCCCAGGCGTTGCAGCTCAGTATCGAGGGAACGCCGCGGTCGTGAGCGCTTGGAGCGGAGGCGCTCTCTCGGACCGTGATCTTGGCTGGCTGCGGTACCTGTACCGAAAGGCGACCACACCCGACAGCTGGGACCGTGAGAGTCACCCACACCCGCACTGGGACAACGCGAGCGACCCGCCGATGTTGTGCTGGCACCGCTTTGACCTGATCGACTCCACCTACGCGGTGGCCATGATGGCGGACCGCACGCCGGCGTGGCGGGAGGTCTACGGGCGCATCCTCGACGAGCTCATCTTCCGGCATACCGGCTGGTGGGCGGCGCAGGATTGGCTGACACAGATCGGCCATGATCCGGACCGCGCGAATTATCCGGACCTCTACCGGTTCCTGATTCCCGCGCACCTGTGGGGCGAGTACGACGTTCCCGGTTGGACTGCGAACGGGATCGAACCTTGGGGTCTGCAGATGGATCCGATCGGAGCGGACGGCAACCTGTTCTTCAAGGGGTTCTTTCTCGTCATGCTCGGCCTGCACCTGCGCACGACCGGCGACGACCGCTGGAACGAGCCCTTCGACATCGTCCGCGACGGTGAGAACACGTTCAGCTGGTTCCACTCGGCCATCGCCGAGCATCTCCACGGCCAGTGGCGAGCCGCGCCGCACGGCTGTCACTGCGAGAACACCAAGGTGTGGCCGTTCTGCCTGGCCGGCGCGGGGCTCGGTCTGCAACTCCACGATCTACTCCGCGGCACCAACCATCACGAGGTCTTCGACACGTGGTACTCACAGGTGTGTCGCTCTCGTTACCTGCACCTCGACGGCGACGAGCTCCCCTTCGCGGTCACGCTCTATTACGACCCGATTCTCGACGTGCACCACGAGGTCCCGGTCATGGCCGGGATGGTCCCCGCGCTGTACCTCGCCCCCCAGGTGCCCGACGACGCGCGCCGCCTGTTCGAAGCCGGCACCGCGCAAGTCGGTTTGTGGAACCCGGCCGGGTCGGTCGCACCGCCAGGCCCTCGCATGGCTGGGATGTCGCTCTGGCTCGCCCGCGAGTGGGGCCTCGCCTCGCTCGACCGGGCGTTGGCCCACGCCGTCGACGAGCGTTACCAGCCGGCGTGGGATCGCGCGAGCGGCGAGTTCACCTGGGGCTTCGGCCTCGACGAGGAGCATCCCCGCGGGCAGTACAACGGCACCATGGCTGCCGCGCAGGTGGCATCCGAAGGGTCGTGGTGGCGCCTGGCCAACGTCGGGCCGGGCAACCGCTTCGTCGAACCCACGGTCGTCGGTGTCGACTTCCCCACGGTCGCGCTCAGCGAGGCACGCTGGGATCCCGAGCGTCGCGAGCTGCGGGTGAGCACCGAGCCGATCAACGATGCCGCGCTAGGCAGGCCGACCTCCTTCAGGGTCGAACGTCTCGCCGAACCGGAGCGGTGGACGGTCACGTCACCCACCGCCGACGTAGAGACGCGAGTCGTCGGCACCGACCTCGAGCTGAGCTTTGCGCTCGGCGCGCATGACCTTGTCGTCGCACCGGCTGCGTCCTGACCGCGCTGCGCCGCACAACTAATCGGGGACGATCGCTCGGCCGCGCATGACCGCGACGAGCATGCTCGTACCCACCGCGGCTTCTGCCGCGATCCCCCAGATGCCGACGACCTCGTCGAGCAAGGACATGGAGCGAGCCGGGGGATGCGTCACGTGGTGGAGGAAGTGGGGGACCGTATGAGCAATGAGCACGACCAGGGGGAGCTGGACCACGGTGCGACGCCACCAGATGCACGCCAGCGCGAGCGCGACACCGACCGCGAGAAACCCGGCGCCGGTGTCCGCGGCGAGGTGTGCGTTGGCCGCGCCGCCCTGCTCGACCACCCAGTGATGCCCGAACCCGGGATAGTGCTCAAACCAATGTCGAGGCGCAACGAGTGCCCAGGTGCCCGTGATGAGGTTGATCGCGCCGAGCGCGCCGACCGCGACGCGAGTCGGCGTCGAACCGGTCACCTGGATCCGTCTGTTGTGGGGTCGAGCTGGCTGGAGAACCCGTCCCGCCAACTGGCGTGCCGCAGCTGCCAGCCCAGCATTGTCTTCGCCTTTGTGTTGTCTGCTCCGCGGATGGTCATCAGCTGCTCAACAGCCGATCGACCGGCGACAAGTCGCGCCGCCCACGGCGGCACGCGCATCGGCTTTGGTGCGTTCATAGCTGCGGCAAAGACCGGTACCCAGTCCCTCAGGCGCGCGGGTTCGTCATCCACGACATTGAAGACGCCGGTGACCGGTTGCTCGATCACTAGGCGTGTCGCCATCGCCGCGTCCTCGACGTGGACAAACGAGAAGACCCCATCGCCCCGCCCCACGATCGGGTAGCGACGTCGACGGATCTCCTTGGCGAAGTGGCCATCCGGCGCGTACCAGGTCCCGGGCCCGTAGAAGAAGCCGTAGCGCAGCACCACGGTATCCAGGCCGGCGCCTTGGGACTGCGCGGCTGCATGCTCGAGGTGCACGAGCGCGGCGGTTGCGTCGGCCAGCGCCTTGGGTGGCCGAGCATCCAGAGCGTCCTCCTCGCTTTTCACCATGCCACCGGCACGCTCGTACGCGAACGCGATCGACTGCACGACGAACCTGTTCGCACCCGCGGAGCGCGCCGCTGCGATGAGGTGGTCGGTGCCCTCGGCATGAAGCCGGTCTGTGGCGCGATAGAGCTGGCGCAACCGGCGCGGGTTGTACTGCTGCGGCAGCGCCGTCAGCTGATGGACCACGACGTCCGGGTGCCACGCGCCGATGACACGCTCGACCGCGACGGCGTCGAGGGCATCGCACACGACAGGCTCAGCGCCCGCGGCGGCGACTTGTCCGGCCTTGGCGGGACTCCTCGTCATGCCCGCTACCTGATGGCCCGCAGCGATCAAGTCCCGTACGAGAGGACGGCCGATCACGCCGGTGGCACCAGCCACGAACACCCTCATGCCCGGTCAACCTCCCCGCGGCTGCGACCGTACGTGGGCGAATGGAATACCATACGGTACCGTACGGTACACGGCGCACGAACGACAAGCTGGCACGCCGCGGGGCGGGAGCTCTGGAAGACCTTGGTCTGGGACCTCAACGCGGCGGAGTCGGCGGTCGGGGCCACGCGCGATGATCGATATCGCGGAAGCCGCGCTGAGGGAGCCGCGGGCTGTGTACGGTCGGACCGTGAAGGCGCTCACCCTTGTTCGAACCGCGGCCGTGATACGGATCGGAATCGGGACGGCTCTGACGATCGGCACAGGACGCGTTCTGCGAGGAATGCTGCTCGGGGAGAAACCCAGCAGTTCGTTCGTCCTGTTCGCGCGCACCGTCGGCATCCGGGACTCACTGTTCGGCCTTGGCTGTCTCCTCTCCACTCTGGAGCCCATCAGAGAGGGGGAGACTCGCCGATGGGTTCAGCTCTGGCTCGCAAACGAAGTAGCGGACGTGGTGGCCGCTCTCGCCATGTCCCGACAACTCGGGGTTGCGGGCGCAGCAAGCGCGGCCGCCGCTCCCTTGCCGTTGATCGCGGTTGATGTCTGGACACTCCGCCACCTGCAGGCGGCGCCCGGCGGCAGATCCAAGCCGTAGCCCGGTGCCCTGTTCATCGCGTTCGTCGCGCGACACGGGCGAGCAGTTCGGCATCGTCGGGGAACTGCGCAGCGTGCTCCAGCGACAGTCCCGCGGCGCGTTCATGTGCTCCGGACACGACCAACGACGCGATTTGGACAATTTGACGTTCACGGCGAGCAGTCGTTCGGGCCCGGCGCTGTGCTCGGGCGAGCTGTTCCAGTGCTGTCGTCGTGTCGCCGCGGTCTGCTGCCACGACGGCGAGCAGCGCGTGTTCGATCGCATTCATGGTGGCAGCGTGCGTCGCGACGCTGAGGAAAGGCTGATCCCGCACTGAAGCCGCACCGTCACCGGTACGGTGAACCATGCGCGTCGGGCTGCTCGGTGGACTCGAGGTGCTCGATGACGAGGAGCGAGACGTCGTTGTCGCGGGGCCGAAGCTGCGGACGCTGCTCGCCGTGCTGGCTCTCCAACCCGGCCGGGTGGTGCCCGCAGAGCAGCTGATCGACGCCTTGTGGGGCGAGAATCCACCGACCGAGGTGCGGAACGGCCTGCAAGGGCTCGCATCGAAGCTGCGCCGCACGCTGGGCTCGACTGACCTCGTTGCCATGCGCGGGGCCGGCTACGCGCTCGAGCTCCCGGCGGACGCGATCGACGTGCACCGCTTCGAGGAAATGGTCGGCGCGGCACGGGCGGCCGTGGTCGACGGCGACCTGAGCGGCGCGGCCGCGCTGCTGGCCGAAGCCGATTCGCTTTGGCGCGGCACAGCACTCGCCGATTTCACCTATGAGGACTTCGCCGCGGGAACCATCACCCGCCTGTCTGAACTGCGGCTCGCGGCGATCGAGGAGCGGCTCGACCTGGAGCTTCAGCTCGGCCGCCACCAAGGAGCTGTCGCGGAGCTCGAAGAACTCGTCACTGCCCATCCGTTGCGCGAGCGGCTGCGCGGACTGCTGATGCTCGCGCTGTACCGCGCGGGTCGGCAGGCCGACGCGCTGCGCGTATTTCAGGACGGTCGTCACCTCTTGGCCGAGGAGCTCGGACTCGAATCCGGCCATGAGCTGCGGGCGTTGGAGGCGGCGATCCTGGCGCAGGACCGTTCGCTCGACGCGCCCCCGGACGCGCGCAGTGACGCGAACTCCGGCGCGGAGACGTACTCGATACCGGAAGCGTTGACCCCGCTAGTGGGCCGCGATGCGGAGCTGCGCGAGCTCACACGCCTGGCCGCAGAGCATCGGTTCGTCACGCTCGTCGGGCCGGGTGGCGTCGGCAAGACGCGACTCGCGTTGGAGGTAGCCCGCTCCGAATCGGCCACGCTTCCTTTCGGCGGTTGCCTGGTCGAGCTCGCGCCGGTTGGCGATCCCGCCGGCGTTCGTGCCGCCATTGCGTCCGCGCTGGCGCTACCAGACCCGGGACGGCTCGCCGAGATGATCGGCGACCGGCAGCTGCTCCTCGTGCTCGACAACTGCGAACACGTGATCACGACCGCCGCGGAAGTTGCGGAGGATCTGTTGCGCCGCTGTCCGGCTCTGCGCCTCCTCGCCACGAGCCGCGAGGGCTTGCGGGTCGGCGGCGAGACCATCTGGCCGGTGCCGCCGCTCGCGGCCGACGACGCGGTGAGCCTGTTCGTCGCGCGCGCTCAGGCCGCCGGCGCGCCGCTCGAACTGTCCGACGACCACCGCACAGTGATCGCCGACATCTGCAGCCGGCTCGACGGGTTGCCGCTTGCCATCGAGCTGGCCGCGGCTCGCACCCGCGCGTTCCCGCTCCAACAGATCAGCGCTCGGCTGAACGATCGATTCCGGTTGCTCACCGGCGGGTCGCGCACCGCGCTGCCGCGTCAGCAGACGCTGCGCGCCGTGGTCGACTGGAGCTACGAGCTGCTCTTCGACGACGAGCAACGCGTCTTCGAACGGCTGTCGGTGTTCCCCGGCGGTTGTGACTTGGCGACGGCCGAAGCCGTCTGTGCCGACGACGCGATTGCGGCCGACGATGTCGCCGACCTCATCCACGCGCTCGTCGAGAAGTCGCTCGTCATCGCGGTGCCGAGGGGTGACGGGTTGCGCTTCACGCAGCTCCAGACGCTGTGCCAGTACGGAAGGGAGCGGCTCACCGAACGCGGCGACGCGGTACGCGTGCGTGATGCGATGGCGAAGCACTACGCCGAGCTGTGTGCGCAAAGTGCGGCCGCGTACAGGGGCGACCAGCAGCGCGTGTGGCTGACGGCAATCGACCAGGAGCACGACAACCTCAGAGCAGCGCTCGAGTGGGCCGTCGCGAACGACGACGCTGCAACAGCGCTGACGATCGCCGGGGGCACCAGCTGGCCTCACTGGCTCGCCGGCATGGTGATCGAAGGCAAGCGTTGGCTCGATGACGCCTTCGCATGCGAAGGCGAGGTAGACGAATGCACGCGCGCGCTGGGGCTGACGGGTCGTGGGCTCCTCGACTTCCTCGCGGGGGTACGCGACACCGACGACGACTTGGAAGCGGCAATAGAGATCTTCGAACGTCACGGCGACATCGCATCGATGGCGTTGGCGTACTCGTTCTACGCCGAGCAGCCCAACGCCCGAGGCGACCGCGACGAGGCGCGCCGGCGCCGGTTGGTCGTCGTCGACTTCTACGGCGAGGCCCCCGAGCATCCCTTCGAGCTCGCGGCGCGCTCGTACTCGCTCGGGAAGCTGGCGCTCTTGGACGGCGACCTTGCCGAGGCAGAGGTGCACTACCGCGCCGCCGCAGCATGGTTCGCGCTGATTGATCGACCGGTGATGCTCTCGATGACCCTTGACGTCGTGGCCGACTTCGACGAGCGCGCCGGCGACTATGGCGCCGCGGTCCGCGGGTTGACCGAGGCGGTCGCGACCAACGACGCGTGTGGACTGCGCGGGTTGACCGGCTCGCTGCTCACGCGCCTTGGATGGGTGCTGCTGCACGAGGGCGATGTGGCGCGCGCCGAGTCGGTGTACGTGCGCGCACTCGACGGCGCGCGCCGCTTGAGGAACACACCGGTGATGTTCCTCGCGCTCACGGGGATCGCCGTACTGCATCGCATGAACCACCGCGACGGCGCAGCTGCCGCGGCGGCCACCGAAGCCTTGGAGCACTACCGCGCCGGTGATCCTCGCCGCTTCAAGAACCGCATCGACACCGAGAGCGAACTGAAAGTCGCGGCGGCGGCGTGCTACATCGTGCTCGCCGCCATCGCCGCGCAAGGGGACGAACCGGACAAGGCGGCCATTCTCTTCGGGGAGGCCGAGTGTCTTCGGGCGGAAACCGGCACCGAGATCCCGGCCTTCCTGCGCGATGAGGTGGCGCTGCGCCTCTGAACGGCGACCTTCAGCCATAGCGCGGCCCTTCTTCAGGGCTCTCCGGGATGGTGCTGGTGTCCCCGCACGCAGCGGGACCCACATCCCTGGAGGATCCGATGAGCGCATTCCTTTTCCGGCTCGGCCGCAGCAGTGCCCGCCACCCCTTCCGGGTGCTCGGCCTCTGGCTGGTGGCTGGCGTCGCCATCGTCGCGCTGCAAGGTGCCGCCGGCGGCCAGTTCGACAACAGCTCCCGCGTGCCCGGCGTCGAATCCCAGCACGCAGCCGACGTTCTGACCAACCGGTTCCCGAGCCGCGGCGGCCAGTCCGCGCGCGTCGTGCTGCACACCGACAACGGGCGACTCGACGACGCCGACCACGCAACGACCGTCGAGCAGGCCCGTACGCAGCTCGCTGGCGGACACGACGTCACCGGTATCACCGACCCGTTCGCGGCAGAGTCCGCCGCGATCAGCGCCGACGGGCAGACAGCCTACCTCGACGTCTCCTACTCGCTCGACAAGCTCACCGCCGCACAGCTGGACGACGCCACGGCGGTCACCGACACCGCCCGCGCCGGCGGCGTGGACGTCGAACTCACCGGATCACTGGCCCAGCTCGCGCAGGAGACACCCAGCAGCGAGCTGATCGGCGTGGGCGTCGCGATCATCGTGCTCCTCGTCGCGTTCGGTTCCGTTGTCGCGATGGGGCTTCCGATCGCGACTGCGCTCTTGGGCATCTTCGTGGGTGCCGCCTCGGTCGGCGTTCTGTCCGCCTTCCTGGACATTCCCGAGTTCTCGCTGATCCTGTGCGCCATGATCGGCCTCGGCGTCGGCATCGACTACGCGCTGTTCATCGTCACCCGGCACCGCCAGCAGCTCCACGACGGCATGAGCGTCGAGGACTCGGCCGGCACCGCGGTCGCCACGGCCGGTCAGGCCGTGCTGTTCGCCGGCACCACCGTCGTCATCGCCATTCTCGGACTGTTCCTCGCCGGGCTCCCGGCGGTCAGCGGGCTGGGCGCGGCAGTAGCGCTGGTAGTGATCGTGTCGATGGTCGCCGCGATCACGCTCCTCCCCGGTCTGCTCGGCCTGGCCGGGACCAAGATCGACAAGCTCTCGATCCACCGCAAAGCGCACGTCGTCAAGCCGGCGGAGGCGACGATCTCCGGTCGGTGGGCACACCACGTCGGACGCCACCCGGTCCGCTACGCGGTCATGAGCCTCGGCGTCCTGTGCGCCATCGCCATCCCCGCGCTGAGCCTGCGGATCGGCACCCCCGACGACGGCAACGCCCCCACGCACACGACGCAGCGCATCGCGTACGACCAGCTGGCCGAGGGCTTCGGCCGCGGGTTCAACGGCCCGATCCAAGTCGTCGTCGAGGTCCCGGCCGCGGCCGACAAGGGCGCGGTCGACCGTGTCCACGACGCGCTGCAAGCCGACCCCGGTGTCGCGGCCGTCACGGCGCCGGTCTTCAACGCCGCGGGTGACACCGCGGTGCTCACCGCCAACCCGACCACGGCGCCGCAAGACGAGCGCACCGACCAGCTCGTCCGTCATCTCCGTTCCGACGTGCTGCCGGCCACGGTGTCGGGCACGGATGCGAGGGTGTCGCTCACCGGCCAGGCGCTGCTGACTGATCTCACCGACCGCATCACCAGCCGCCTGCCGGTGTTCATCGTCGCAGTCGTGACGATGTCGTTCCTGCTGCTGATGATCGTGTTCCGGTCGATCCTCGTCCCGCTCAAGGCCGCAGTCATGAACCTGCTGTCGATCGTCGCCGCCTACGGCGTGCTCGTCGCGGTGTTCCAGTGGGGTTGGGGCGCCTCGTTGATCGGTCTGCACAGCACGATGCCGATCAACCCGTTCCTGCCGCTCATCATGTTCGCCATCCTCTTCGGGCTGTCGATGGACTACGAGGTCTTCCTCCTGTCCCGGGTGCGTGAGGAGTACGTGGCCACCGGTGACAACCACGAAGCTGTGGTCCGCGGCCTGTCGAGCACCGCACGAGTGATCACTTCTGCTGCGCTCATCATGATCAGCGTCTTCGGAGCCTTCGTCCTCGGTGACGACCCGAACGGCAAGCTGTTCGGTGTCGGCCTCTCGGTCGCCGTGTTCCTCGACGCCACGCTCGTGCGCATGGTCCTCGTGCCGGCGACCATGAGCCTCCTCGGCCGGGCCAACTGGTGGCTTCCGGGTTGGCTCGACCGCATCCTTCCGCACCTCGACCTCGAGGGCGCACCCAAGGGCGCAGAGGTCATCGGCATCGACTCCGAACGCGAGCTCGTCGCCGCCTGATGCAGTCCGCAGTGGGGCGGCTGCCGTCGCGAGCGCGACTGCAGCCGCCCCAAGTTCCGCCGTCCGGTCGCAACCGCGATCACTCAAACAGAAAGGTGTCCAATGCCATCCACGACCACCAACCATCCCATCGAGTTCGACGTCGACTATCCCGACCGCCCGCTCGATCAAGTGTCGACGTTCTTCCGTCTCCTCTTCGCCGTCCCGATCCTCGTCGTGCTTGCTGCACTGGGCGGGCCTGCGTTCGGTGGGGGAGGCGGTGACTGGCTGTTCTTCGTCGGCTTGGCGAGCGGGATGCTCGTGATCCCGCCGATGCTCACGATCGTGTTCCGCGAGAAGTATCCGCGGTGGTGGTTCGACTTCAACCTCGCCTTCTTGCGCTTCGACAACCGAGTGATGAGTTACCTGCTGTTGCTGCGCGACGAGTTCCCGTCGACGGACGAAGAGCAATCGGTCCACCTCGACGTGCCCTACCCCGACGTCCGGTCGGACCTCAATCGTTGGAAGCCGCTCGTGAAGTGGTTCCTCGCCATCCCGCACTACGTGACGTTGCTCGTCCTCGACATCGCCGTGGTGCTCGGTGCCGTCGTGGCGTGGGTCGCGATTCTCTTCACCGGGCGGTATCCCCGAAGGCTTTTCGACTTCACGGTCGGCGTCATGCGTTGGCACAACCGGGTTGTGAGCTACGCCTTTGCGCTCACCACCGATCGCTACCCGCCGTTCCGGCTCGCCGCGTGATGGAGGATGCGTTGATGGATACCTACGACGTCGTGGTGATCGGTGGCGGTGCCGCGGGATTGAACGGCGCGCTGATGCTGGCCCGGTCACGACGATCAGTCGTGGTGCTCGACGCCGGCGCTCCTCGCAATGCTCCAGCCGAGGGAGTACATGGGCTGCTCGGCCACGACGGCATCCCACCAGCCGAGCTCATGGAACGCGGTCGAGCCGAAGTGCGTCGCTACGGCGGTCATGTCGTCCACGCCGACGTCATGACCGCCGTCCGCCGAGGCGAACTGTTCATCGTGACGTTGGGTGACGGTCGAGAGGTTCGTGCTCGACGACTGCTCGTCACCACGGGTCTGGTCGACGAGCTGCCGGACGTGCCCGGACTTCGCGAGCTGTGGGGCCATGACGTTCTCCACTGCCCCTACTGCCACGGATGGGAGGTGCGCGACAAGGCAATCGGTGTGCTCTCCACCGGACCGCGGGCGGTACACCTGGCATCGCTGTTTCGTCAACTGAGCGACGACGTCGTCTTCTTCGGCCACACCGCGCCTCCTACCGCGGAGCAAGCCGAAGAGCTCGAGGCACTCGGCATCCGCGTCGTGGACGGCGCGGTGACGGCGCTCGATATCGTCAACGATCGACTTGCCGGTGTGCGGCTCGTGGACGGAACTGTGGTCAGCCGAGACGCGCTCGTCGTCGTGCCCTGGATGGTGGCGAGGGCGAGCTTCCTCTCCGACCTCGGCCTACGCCCGACAATGCATCCATCGGGGCTCGGTGAGCACATCTTCACCGACGCGACCGGCCGCACCGACGTGCCCGGCGTGTGGGCCGCGGGGAACGTGACCGACCTCGCCGCCCAAGTCGGCACGTCGGCCGCGGCGGGCGCGTTCGCGGCGACGCAGATCAACGCCGACCTCGTAGCTGAGGACACCGGCAGGGTTCGCGGCAATGGGCGTTTCGATTTGCTCTACACGCGCTCGTAGGCGAGGTGGACCGCGTTCTTCGACGGTCGAACCTCGCGTTGGCGGTACATCTGGCGCGTGCCGGGTTTGAAGAGCGGCGTCCCGCCGCCGAGCAGCATCGGCGCGAGGTGGATGCGCAACTCGTCGACGAGACCCTGTTCGAGCGCCTGGCCGATGACGTCGCCGCCGCCCATGATCACGACGGCACCATGCGTCGCGGCGGCCCCAGCCTGGTCGACTGCAGTGGCCAGATCGTCGACGAAGGTGAAGCGCATCCCGAGCTCTCGTTCGAGCCGAACGTGCTGCGGCGGAGTGTGGGTGACGACGAAGAACGGCGGCGTCCCCGTCTGATCCGCGCCATACCCCATGTCCTCGTTCCAACCCCCAGGACCGTCGACCGTGTCGAACAGCCGCCGCCCCATGACCACGGCACCACTGTGCGCGGTGGCCCCTTCGAGGATCTCGGTGTCGACCGCGTCCTGGTCAAACACCCACGCGTGGAGCTCGGGCGCGTCGCCGAGCCCGTGCTGTTCGTCGGCGCCGGGCCCGGTCACGTACCCGTCCAGCGACATCGTGATATCGGCGATCACCTTCGGCATTGCGGTCTCCTCTCGGCGACGATCGGTAGTGCAGACGGCGTGGCGACCGTCGACTCATCGCGGCGGGGCAACAGGTCGACCGGGATAGTTTCGCGGCATGAGCTACGCAGTGGACTTCGTCAACGTCTCCACCGTCGGTCTGGAGTCGTCGCCCGTGGCGACCGCGCTCGCTGGCCTGCGGGCGAACGAGGCTCGCTACTTCAAGAACAAGTACGACCATGTCTTCACGGTCGAACCCGCCGCCAAGGCGAAGAAGACGATCGACTGGGTGCACCGCATCCTCAAGGAGGAGCGCGACATCGTCATCGCATCGCCGCCGCTCCAAGCGACGTCCTTCGAGGTCGAGGGCATCCGGTGGGCTTACGTGTTCTACGAGAGCGGGCTGTCGATCAACGTGCTGCTCGACGAACCGAAGAAGCGAGCGGTCGGATTCAAACTCTCCGAAGGGATGGAAGTGCCCGCCGAGCTCGGCTCATTCAAGTTCGCGCGACAGAAGTCGAAGCTCGCCGGGACGATCCGCGGCTCGTACTTCGTGATCAAGGGCGAATACTGAGGCCAGCGGCGATGAGTTCGAGCCCGGCGAGCCGTCTCACCGGTATGGAAACCGAACGCGTTGTCGCGTCCACGACGATCGAGGCCGCCCCCGAGGCGGTGTTCGCGGTGCTGGTTGACCCCTCGGCCCACGCCGACATCGACGGCACGGGCTGGGTGCGCGAGTCACTGGACGACGATCGCATCACCGCCGCCGGCCAGGTGTTCCGGATGGCGATGTACCACCCGAACCACCCGAACAAGGACTACAAGATCGCCAACCTGGTCGAGGTGTTCGACGAGTCGCGGGCCATCGCTTGGAAGCCCGGGACGGAGTCGCCCGAGACCGGCGAACTCAGCTTCGGCGGCTGGATCTGGCGCTACGACCTCGAGGCGACCGGCCCCTCGCAGACGACGGTCACGCTGACGTACGACTGGTCAGCGGTCCCGCCCCACGTGCGCGAGTACATCCAGTTCCCGCCGTTCGGCAAGGACCACCTCGACAACTCGCTGCAACACCTGTCCGGCCTCGTCGCCTGACGCGGACAGGAAGTATCGGTAGATCGACGACGCGTGCAGGCCGACCTTGCGTCGCGCGAGCATCTCGGTTCCACGACGACGCGAGGAGGCTGGCCGGTGGAGGATCCGCTGACAGTCGTGTTGGCCTTCGGAGCCGCCTGCAACGCGCACGATCTCGACGCAGCCTTGGGCTTGTGCGCGGACGATGTCGTGTTCGACGGCACGACTCCGCCCGACGGCTTGCACGTCGTCGGCCGCGCTGGGTTGCGGGAGGTGTGGACGCCGATATTCGACGACCCGTCAACGCACGTCGAGGTCGAGGACACGATTGTTGCGGGCGTCCGTGTTGTGCAGCAGTGCCGATACTCCTGGGCTGACGGCCACGTGCGCGCCGTCGACCTCTATCGGGTCGACCACGGGAAGATCGCCGAGAAGTTCTCATACGTGAAGGGCTGACGCCCGTTCGTCAACGGACGATCATGGTGCCGTAGAAGAAGTGTTCACCATCACCCAGGCGTGCGTTGCTGCTTCGCAACATGGAACTCCACCCGGTAGAGGACCGTGTCGTCTTGGATCGGGCCGGCGTGTGCAGCGCGACGACGAAGGGTTTCGAGGTCGGACTCTCCCGTCTGAGCGAGATCCTCGTCGGTGATCGACGAGAACGGCAGCAGCTCGATGTCGTCTATCTCGATCGTCACGGACCCGCTCCGGTAGAGGCCGCCGACCTTGACCTTTGATCGCGACCAGAGCCGGTAGGAGACGGTGATGGTTCCGTCCGCCACTCGATCGCGAAGTTCGGGGCTGAACTGCACGCCCGCCATTGTTGCCGGACACGGTGTCATCGGCGGATTTCGGCACAACGCTACCGGGGGGTCAACACGCAGAACTCGTTGTGATCGGGATCGGCCATGACCACCCAGCTGACATCGCCTTGGCCGATGTCGATTCGAGTCGCTCCAAGCGCAACGAGACGATCGACCTCCGCTCGCTGATCAACGTCGCTGGGCGGAGCGATGTCGAGATGGAGCCTGTTCTTCGCGATCTTCGGGGCGATCGGTGGGCCACCCCACGTGATGAGCGGACCCGTGCCGTCCGGCGCGCGGATCGCGGTTTCTTCGTCCTGATCCCAGACCAACGGCCATCCGAGCGCTTCGCTCCAGAAGTACCCGACCTCCCGCGTACCGTCGCACGTGATCGATCCGAAACGCCCGCAATCAGCGAGGAAGGAGTTCTCCGGCTCGATGATGCAGAACTCGTTGCCTTCGGGGTCGGCGAGCACGACATGGCGCTCGTCCGGGCCCTGACCGACGTCGATGTGGCGAGCGCCGAGCTCGACCAATCTCACGACGGTCTCCTCCTGGTCATCGATGGACGTGGTCGTCAGATCGAGATGGAGACGGTTTGTGCCCGCCTTCTGCTCCGGGACCGGTAGGAACAGGATCCGAAAGCTGGTGTCATCCGTCGGTACGAGACCGATCTCATCATGGGTGTCGTCGTCGACTTCCCAGCGCAGCGCGTCGGCCCAGAAGCGCGCGAGTCGCAGCGGATCGTTCGCATCGATGCAGAGCGCGACGAGTCGAGAAGTCGTCCCGGTTTGCAGCAATCCGACCTCCCGATTCCGACCGCCGCCGGCGCCGCCCGAACAGTGTCCCACGGCGAGCGCCGCGATGTGCCGACGGCTCAGAACGTCTCGTAGCCTCCGCCGATGCCGACCGATCTCGACCTGGCCAGCTTCCTCGCCGGCTTGCCCAAGTGCGAGTTGCACCTGCACCTCGAGGGCACCCTGAGCCCCGAGCTCAAGCTGGCTCTCGCGGAGCGCAACGGCGTCGACATCGGGCAGTCCACGGTCGCCGAGGTCGAAGCGACGTATGCATTCGACTCGCTGGCGAGCTTTCTGGCCGTCTACTACCCGGCGATGCAGGTGCTGTTGACCGAAGAAGATTTCCGCGACCTCGCGTTCGCGTACCTCACCAAAGCGCACAGCCAGGGCGTGCGCCACGTCGAGATGTTCTTCGACCCGCAGGCCCACACCGGCCGCGGCGTCCCGTTCGACACCATCATCCGCGGGTACCGACGGGCGATCGTCGAGAGTCGACGGGAGCTCGGCATCTCCGCCGAGCTCATCCTCTGCTTCCTACGCGATCTTTCAGCCGAGTTCGCCATGGCCACGCTCATGGAGGCGCTCCCTTACAAGGACTGGATCATCGGCATCGGGCTCGACTCGGACGAACGCGACAACCCGCCATCGAAGTTCGCCACGGTGTACGCGCGGGCCCGCGCCGAAGGGTTTCTTCTCACGATGCATTGCGACATCGACCAGCAGAACTCGATCGAGCACATCCGCCAAGCGCTCGAGGACATCGGCGTTGACCGCATCGACCATGGCACCAACATCGTCGAGGATCCCCGCCTGGTCGACCTCGTGCGGACCAAGGGTCTCGGTCTCACGTGCTGTCCGGTGTCGAACCGCTTCGTGACCGCCGACATGAAGGCCAACGAGATCGTGAGCCTCCTGCGCGCGGGCGTGAGAGTGACGGTGAACTCTGACGACCCCGCGTATTTCGGAGGCTATGTGGCGGACAACTTCGCGGCGCTCGCAGGTGAGATCGACGTCACTGTCGCGGAGCTGGTGGCGATCGCGCGGAACTCGTTCGAAGTCGCGTGGATCACCAGCCGAGCCCGTGACGGGTTTCTCGCCGAGCTCGATGCCTACTGTGCCGCGCACGGTGTGACCGCCGCGAGCTGAGCCTTGGTGTCATGGGTGCTGTTCGAGGAAGGGCTCGACGAGCGCGAGCAGCGCCTCAGTGCGCCGGATCACCTGCATGTGGGTCGTGCCGGGCAACACCGCTAGCTGCGCATCGGGGAAGAGCTCGAGCATCAGCGCGGCGTGCTCCAGCCGCACGAAGTCGCGGTCACCGACGATCAGCAGTGTCGGCCCGCCGACGCTGCTGATCGCAGCGTCAGACCAGCCCACGAACTCCGACACCACCGGCTGCAGCCTCTCCAGGAACGGGAAGAACTGCCCAGGGTCGGGCGCTACCGCCTCGTACGCCACCCGCATCGCCTCGAAGTCCTCC
The DNA here is from genome assembly GCA_041166745.1 of Acidimicrobiaceae bacterium. GTDB lineage: Bacteria > Actinomycetota > Acidimicrobiia > Acidimicrobiales > JACDCH01 > DASUCS01. Next base: position 198,151 of record JBEEGH010000034.1, on the reverse strand, counting down.
GCGGTCGGGAGCAGCGGGGAGGTCTGAGCAGGGTCTTGGATCTCGGGGTGATACCCGTCGGCGCGGATGTGACCCGACGCGAGCACGAGCCGACCGACTCGCTCCGGGTAGGCGACTGCCATCTCGGTCGACACCAGGCTCCCGAGGCTGAAACCGAACACATCGGCCCGGTCGATGTTCAGGTGATCGAGGAGACCGACCACGTCCGCCGCGAAGTTGGCAAGCGACACGGGTCGGTCGGTGTCGGCGGTGTGGCCATGACCCTGGAGGTCGACGGCGATCACCTGACGCGCCTCGGTCAGCCGCGGGATCATCGCCCCGAAGCACGTCTCGGCGTTCAGCGCGCCGCCGTGCAACACGACGAGCGGTCGGCCTGTCCCGTGGACCTCGTGATAGAGGTCGATGCCGTTGATCGATACCCGCGTGCCGCTCATCCCGGTCTCCTGCCTAGCGCAGTCGTGGTCTGTGGTGTCGACGCCGGCCACAGCCGAAACTCATCGGCTTGTGGACTCGTTCGCCGCCGCGCGGAAGTCGGCGATCACCTGATCGGTGACGCCCTGTGCGTCCCACCTCCACCCAAACCTGGCGCCTGTGCGGCTCGGGAGTCGGACCGACATGTCCTCGCCGAGACGGAACGTCGTGTTGTCCCATCCATCGAGCGCTACCGGACGGATCGGCAGATCAGCCCACTGCGGGAACTGCTCAGTGATGTCTGCCTTCTGCACCAGTCGTCGTTCCTACCCGCCACCAAAACCGTACCGCGAGGAGGGGGGCTGGCCGCAAGGGCCTCACGTGTGCTGACAATGCTCGCCGTGAGCTGCGCATGAACCCCCTCGCCCCACCGGCCATCGACGTCGAGACCCTTGTCAAGACATACGGCGATGTCGAGGCCGTCCGTGGCGTCTCGTTCACCGTCGCTCGCGGCGAAGTCTTCGGCTTCCTCGGTCCCAACGGCGCCGGCAAGAGCACGACGATCAACATGCTCTGCACGCTCGCTCGACCCACCTCCGGCACCGCCCGGGTGAGTGGCTTCGACGTCGTGCGCGAACGCGACGACGTCCGCCGGCACATCGGCCTCGTGTTCCAGGATCCGACGCTCGACGGCCTTCTCACCGCGACGCAGAACCTCCGCCTGCACGCCGAGCTCTACGACATCGACCGCGGCACGATCCCCGCCCGGATGGACCAGATGCTCGAGATGGTCGACCTGGCCGATCGACGCGACCAGCCGGTGATGACCTTCTCCGGCGGTATGAAGCGGCGCCTCGAGATCGCACGCGGCCTCATGCACTCGCCGCGCGTGCTGTTCCTCGACGAGCCGACCATCGGTCTCGACCCCCAGACCCGCACCGCGATCTGGCGCTACATCCGGGCGCTGCAAGAGAGCGAAGGCACGACGATCTTCATGACCACGCACTACATGGACGAGGCCGAGTTCTGCGATCGCATCGCGATCATGGACCGAGGGGAGATCGTCGTCCTGGACACGCCCGAAGCGCTCAAGGCGAGTGTCGGGGCCGACCGGGTGGTGCTCGGCACCGACGACGACGATGCGGCCATCGCCGCGCTCCGTGATCGCTTCGACATCGAGGCCACGACCGCCGAGGGCGCGGTGACGTTCCACGTCGCGTCCGGCGAAGCGTTCGTGCCCCGACTGTTCGCCGAGCTCGGCGTGGGCATCACATCGGTCACCGTGGCGCGGCCGACGCTCGATGACGTCTTCATGCGCTACACGGGCTCGACGATTCGGGACGCGGAAGCCACGCCAGACCGGCAACCGAACATGATGCAGGTGTTCTCAAAGGGCGGCCGATGAGCGCCGCGGCAACAGAAGTCGTCGCCGTGCGGGTCCCCGAGCGCTCGTGGCGGTCGGAGGCGCGGGCGGTGCGCGCCGTCTGGTGGCGCGAGATGATCCGATTCGCCGACGACCGCGTGCGGATCGTGACGGCGCTGATCCAACCGCTCTTGTTCCTCTTCGTCCTCGCCCCCGGGCTGCAGACGCTGTCGGCGGGGTCCACCGACGGCGTCAACCTCACCACGTTCATGTTCCCCGGCGTCCTCTGCATGGCGATGTGGTTCAGCGGCATGATCAGCGCGGCGTCGCTCGTGATGGATCGCGAGCTCGGGTTCCTGCGGGAGCTGATGATCGCGCCGGTCCGGCGGTCGTCGATCGTGTTGGGCAAGTGCCTCGGGGGCACGACGACCGCGATGAGCCAGGGCGTGATCCTGCTGGCGTTGGCCGGATTGGTCCACGTGCCCTACGACCCGGTGCTGCTCCTCGGCATCCTCGGTCTGCAGCTGCTGATCGCCTTCGCGGTCACCGCCCTCGGCGTGATGGTGGCCACCACCGTCAAGCAGGCGCAGACGTTCAACAGCGTGATGCAGGTGCTCGTGTTCCCGACGGTCTTCTTGTCCGGTGCGATGTACCCGGTCTCGGGCCTGCCGAGCTGGCTTGGCGTGCTCAACCGCATCAACCCGCTGACCTACGCCGTGGACCCGATGCGGCGGCTGGTGTTCGACCACCTCGACATCTCCGATGCCGCTCGACACCGGCTCGCCCCCGGCGTCACCTGGTGGGGCTGGTCCGTGCCCTGGCTCGTCGAAGTGGTGATCGTGCTGGCACTGGGCGTGGCGATATTGGCGGTCGCCGTCGTCAAGTTCTCGCGGACGGAGTGACAGCGGCATCCAGCCGAGAGCGTTCAGTCGGATACGGCGATCGAGAAGACGAGCCTGTGACGTCTCCGTGGGGATGGCTGGAGCGGTCGGATCCGGCGTTGTAGACGATGTCGTCGACGTGAAAGTCGATGTACGTGAACTCGCCCTCGGGTGCGGGGGCGTGCCATCGCCCTTGGCCGATGGTGGCGATGCGGGTCGCGCCGAACGATCGGTAGCCGCGCAGCGGCGTTGACCAGCGTTGGGCGACAAAGTGCTTTCCATCGGACGAGGCAGCAGCTCGATCGTCGGAGACGAAGTCGATCAACTCGTGCGCGTCGTTGAAGATGAGTACCGCGGTCACCGTGTGCGCACCTCGTGTGAACGCGCCCCGAACATGATGACGGTCGATGTCCTCCCAGACGATGGGAGCATCGAGAAGGGCGGACGGGGCGAGCACGCAGAGGTCGTTGAACACGGTGACGGTCTCACCCTGGTCCATCTCGGGTCCCGCGGCGTTGACCATGCGAACGAGTGAACCGGCCTTCACGCGCATCGTGGCCGATGATCCGACGAAGACGTGGAGAACATCGAGCGGGAAGCCGACCATCGTCGCGTCGATGAAGAAGAGGCGTACGGGATCGGTGCCGTAGGTGTTGACCTGCTCTCCGTGAAATGGCATCCACGGCTTGCTCGCGCCGCCGCGGATGCGGCCGGAGATGTGCGCATGAAAGTTGGTCACGCGACGTTGTCCGACTGCGCCGGACTGTCGAACGTACGCGGCGACGAGATCGGGAAGATGTGCCAGGTCGTCCTCGGTCACGACATTGCCGGTGATGGATTCGGCGAGTGCCGTTTGACTGCGGTGCCGGAACTCAGTGCGGTAGCTCGTCGGTCCTTGTGAGGCACAGCCGTACACGACAGCCAGAAGGAGAATGAGGTTCGCGGCCGTGCCCGCACTCGCATCGGCCCACGCGGTGAAGATCATCGTCTGAGATACGACGACTGCGGCGGCGCCGACCATCCACCACCACCGGATCGAGCAGGCCAACAACAGTCCCGTGCCGGTGACGAGCACGGCGGCTGTCAGCCAGGCGATTCCCGTGCCGATGCTGATGGGTCTCGTCAACTGCGGTACATCTGCCCAACCGAGCCCGTCAGCCGCGCCGAGAAGATGGAGAAGACCGTGCACCACGACGACGGCCACGACGATCCAACGAGCGACGACTCTCATGCCCCCACCTTCTCTGTGAGGCGGGACAGCGCCTGTTTTGGTTGAACGCGTTCGGCGACGGCTCGGCCAGCGTTCCAGCCGGGCGCGCGACCGTCGCACGGGGGTCGAATGTCTTCGATGTCGGTTCCGCTGCGCGCCAGGAGCCAGGAGGTCACCGAGTTGGAGTTCCACATCTCACCAGCGCGCAGTTCATCGCGCCCCCACACCGGCGTTGGTATCGACAGTGCAAGCTCGAGCACCCGTTGCGCGACGGCCGGGTCGGCCGATACCCGCACGGGGCTTCCGATCGCAGACGCAACGTCGGGAATGACGCCAGAGCGCCACCGATGGATCTCGTAGCGGAACACGCGGAACGGTCGGGCCCACTTGGTGCCGACCGCGCCTTCGCCGACGACGCCTCGATGCTTCTCGCCGTGGGCGGGGACCGGGGTCATCTCGATGATGAACCCGGCTTCGGGCGTCACGATCTGCAACGCCGAGTGGTACAGGTCCCGCGGTGGACGGTGCTGGAGGCGCGCCATGATCGCTTCGAACGCTCGGCCGCTGAGCCGGACGACGTACGCACCCGCTCCCAACGGCAGCCAGTAGAGGTACACGCCAGGAGCGAGCAGGCCGCGTGGACCGGGGTGGCGCTCGGCGCGGGCACGGATGCCGTGGAGCATCTTTCGGGTCATCACGAAGCTGACGGCGAGCACGGGTTCGACGATGGCTGACGCCCACCGCTGGGTGAAGGCGTATCGCTCGCGGGTGACGAGACGCGTGTTGCCGTCGGCCAGCTCGTTGAGGACGAAGGCCCACGTGGAGTCGTAGGGCGGTGCCACGTCGCCCATGGGGACCCCTCCCCGGACAACGAGGGCGTGATCGGGTTCGACGACGACGACGTCGAGCGCGATGTCGGGGTGCAGCCGGAAGGGATCGCCGACGGTGACGTGTTGCCATTCCTCCACGAGCTGGTCGGCGCTGTGGATGTCGCAGCCGATGAGGTTCTCGAGGAGGTCGTAGCTGTAGAGACCGCCGCGCCCTTGGCCCATCTGCGCCAGCCACGGCCACACGTCATGGGGCGACGCGTTGATCGTCACGGCTCGAGTGGTACTGCGGTCGGCGCGTGGTAGCAGCTCGTCGCCGGGCAGATCGGCTGCAACTTCGGCGTCGGTCGCGCCCCACCGCAGTTGCCGGCGCCTCACGAACCCGGCGCAGCAGACGGCGGCCAGCACGGCGGCCATCGCGTTGCCGAGATGGGTTCGGAGTCTGCGCGACGCGCCGGTCACCGGGATGCGCCGGTTCTCGACCATGCCGAGGAGCGATGTTCCTCATGCGCGGAGTCCGATCCGGTGGTGCGTTGCAGCAGCGCTGCGCCCATCCCTGCCAACGCCAGATCTCGCACAGCCGCGGACATGATCTGTGTCGGTTCGGGCAGGCTGGCCGTGACCGCCATCAGGACCATGCCGACGATGAGGGCAATGCCGGTCCACCGGGGCAGCACGTTCGCTTGGATGACCGCTACGCCGAACATGACGCCTGCAAAAACCATCAGCACCGAGTGAACGGCCACCCATCCGCCGAGCTGCGTCGTGAGCACCGTCCAATCGCGGGTGTGATTGACGAGTGCATATACGACCGTGCTCGTGAAGAACACGAATGTGTAGGCGTACGTCACTGCTCCCACGAGGCCAAGCGCGCCGATCCTCGGACGTTGCATGGCGAACAGGCCGAGGATGAAGATCGGTATCGCCGCCTCGGCTGCGTAGGTGAGTGCGAGCTGCGGCGTCGAGAAGCCGCCCTGAGCGAACTCGATCAGATCCGAGACGAAGTACAGCACGGAGAACGAGAGCGCGGCCCCGCCGACCAGTCGCGCGAAGCGTGCTGTGTCGTCGCGCTTTTGGGTCACGGCATCACCGCCGCGCTGACGGCTTGTACCCGACCGTGGCTCATCGATCTCAGTAGTTGTCATCTGTCGTTTCTCCGTGGCGCGTTCTCTCTCTCCGCATCCAAGGCCGGAGGCGGGGGTGCACGACAGAGCCGAAGGTCCCGTCCCGGCCACCGATAGCCCTTACCAGGCGAGGGCCACGTTGCTCTCGGAAACGACTAGAGAGAGGTGGTGAGCCCTGACTCCACCCCGCGTTCGGACCCTCCCGGCGGGAGAAGCGACGATGTCACCGAGGACGGTGTGTTTCACGCGGTGCGCGACGGCTACGAGGCGGTCTACGCCGCGCTGCCTTGGGGCGAGACGTTCGGGCGCATCTGGCGCGACAACGCCTACCGGGGCGAGTTCCCGATCGAGTTCGCCCACATCGGGTTCCTCACGCTGACCGAAGCGCAGCACATGCTCGAGGCTCTCGGGGTCGGCCCGGGCGACGCGTTGGTGGACCTGGCGTGTGGAGCCGGCGGGCCCGGCTTGTGGGCCTCGCAGCAGACAGGGGCGTCGCTCATCGGCATCGACCCGGCGACGGCCGGTCTGGCCGCGGCGGAGCAGCGAGCCCGCGACGTCGGCTTGGCTGACCGGGCCCGCTTCCAACGAGGCACGTTCGAACGCACCGGTCTGCCCGACGCCAGCGCGGACGCGGCCATGACCGTCGAGGCATTCCAATACGCGCCCGACAAGCGCGCCGCGCTGGCCGAGTTCTTCAGGATCCTCAAGCCCGGCGTCCGCGTCGCGATCGTGTGCTTCGAAGTGGACCCCGCCAAAGTCGAAGGGCTGCCGGTCCTCGGCGTCGATCCTGTCGCCGACTACGCGCCCCTACTCGAAGATGCGGGCTTCACCGTCGACCTCTACGAGGAAACCCCGGGGTGGGCCGACCGTGTCTACGCCACCTTCAGCGCGCTCGTAGATGCCAGCGATGCGTTGAACACCGAGATGGGCGAGCGCGCGGCGGCGGGGACGCTGTCCGAAGCGATACTGACGGTGGCGATGCGGCCCTACCCGAGGCGGGTGTTGATCGTCGCCCGCCGACCGCAGTGATCCTCGGCCCGGATCAGGCGCGGGCCCGTGTCGAAACTCAGCGGGCTCGTCGTCGCGTCTGGGGGACTGGCGTACACCGTTGGGTTCCTTCCTACGATTGCCACCAACAGACTTGGAAGGGCGCCGGATCGCAGTGGACTTCGATCTGTGGAAGGCCGTGGCGGGAGCGCTTGTCGGCTTCACCGTAGGACTCACGGGCATGGGTGGCGGCGCGCTCATGACGCCGATCCTTGTGCTGCTGTTCGGCGTGGCTCCGGGCACGGCGGTGTCGAGCGACCTGCTCGCGTCGTTGGTCATGAAACCGGTCGGGGCGACCGTTCATTTTCGGCGGCGAACCGTGAACTGGCCGCTCGCCGGCTGGCTTGCGATCGGCTCTGTCCCAGCGGCGTTCGCCGGTGTGTTCGTGCTGAACGAACTAGGCAGCGGTGACGAGGTCGCCAAGCGCATCAAGACGCTCCTCGGGTGGGCGCTCATCGTGGCCGCGGTGTCCATGGTCGCCAGAGCGTTCATCGGAGCCCGCGCCCGCGTTCGCGACGATCGAAACGGCGCGCTGCCGGAGAACGGTGAGTTGCGACTGAAGCGGGTCGCGACCGTGCTCATCGGGCTGGCCGGCGGTTTCGTCGTGGGGATGACGTCGGTCGGATCCGGCTCTCTGATGATGGTGATGCTTCTACTGCTCTATCCGCGGTTGTCCGCGAAGCAGCTCGTCGGCACCGATCTCGTCCAAGCGATCCCTCTTGTCGGTTCCGCCACGTTGAGCCACGTGTTCTTCGGTCACGTCGATCTCGGACTGACTGGCTCGCTCCTGATCGGAAGCCTGCCCGGCGTCTATCTGGGGGCTCGGGTGTCGTCACGCGCGCCCGACGCGCTCATCCGCCCCGCGCTCGTGGTGATCCTGCTCGCGTCGTCGCTGAAGCTGCTCGACTTCAGCAACGCGGCGCTTGGCAGCACGCTGTTGCTCGTCGTTCTCGTCGGCGCACCGTTGTGGGGCGCGACTGACGCATCACTACGGGCGGCCGAGGACTGGGAGACAAGTGGCCATCGGCGCACGACGTGGGTGACGGCGCAGGCGGTACTTGCGCCTTTCCTCATCGGCTTCCCGATAGCACTCGCGTATGCATTGCGGGTCCGTCGTCGCTTGGCGACGACTGCTGTTGCGGCCGACTGACCGGCTCATGCCTCGACGACTCGTTTGATGCCGGCCAGCGTGGCCTGCATGTTGGCTCGATGCTCGTCGAGGCGCCGATGGAGGATCTTCGACTCCTTCTCAGGCATCGCGTCGATCGCGAGATTGATCCCGCTGCGCGCTGGCCCCATCTGCATCCACTGCGTGAGCCTCGTCGCAGCGCCATCAGGCTCGAGGGTGAAACGCCACGTGGCTGACGGCTGGTCGGTGTCGCCGACCGCCCACCCGAACCCCCGGCCAGGCTCGTAGTCACAGATCGTCGAGATCGTCTGCCACTCGCCGATCGCGGGGTGAGCGTTGCGTCCGACGAATTGTGCCCCGACGGCAGGAGCGGTGACGCCGTCGAGCCATTCCGCGCCGAGGAACTCTGAGCTGAATCGGGCCGGGAGTTGAATGTCGGACACGAGTGCCCACACCGCGTCGGGCGACGCCGCGATCGTCACCGTGACCTCCACGGTGGGGCAATCGCTGTAGCGCAGTTCAGGCAGCTCCACGAGTGTCTCCTTCGTGACGGATCGCCTAGGCAGCGTAGGTGTGTAGGTTCACGATCGCGACCGCCGTCGAGGAGGTGATGAGCATGCAAGTCGGGATCGCCGCGGTTGTGTCGACACCCGACGACGCCGAGTTCGTCGTCGAAGCCGAACGGCTGGGAGCGACGTCGGTGTGGGTGCCCGAGGCATGGGGACAGGATGCGCTGACACCGTTGGCGTATCTCGCAGCCAGGACCACGACGATCAAGCTTGGTTCGGGCATCGCACAAGTGGGGGCGAGAACGCCGGCGATGCTCGCGATGTCGGCGATGTCGATGCAGTTGCTTTCGAATGGCCGCTTTCTTCTCGGCCTTGGCACCAGCGGACCCCAAGTCATGGAGGGGTGGCACGGCGTGCGCTTCCGGGCTCCGGTGACTGCGACCCGCGAGACGATCGACATCGTGCGCACCGTGGCTCGCGGCGACCGCCTCGAGTACGCCGGCACCGTGTACCAGCTTCCATTGCCCGACGGTCCCGGCCGCGCGTTGCGTTCGATGATGGCGCCGACGGAGGTGCCGATCCACGTCGCGGCGCTCGGCCCTCGCAATCTCGAGCTCACCGGTGAGCTGGCCGATGGCTGGATCGGCAACGCCTTTGTTCCCGAGCACGCCGAAGCGTTTCTTGACCACCTCGCCGCAGGGGCGGCTCGAGCGGGCCGATCGCTGGCCGATCTCGATCTGCTGATCCCGGTAGCGGTGGAGTTCACCGACGACGTCGACGAAGCGGCCAAGCGACACGCCCGGGGCTACGCCTTCACGATTGGCGCCATGGGATCGAAGACCACGAACTTCTACAACGCCGCTTTCACCCGCCAAGGGTTCGGCGACGACGTCGACGCAGTGCAGGCCCTCTGGTTGGCCGGACGCCGAGACGAAGCCGCCGACCGCGTGCCGATCGAACTCGGGTTCAAGACCAACCTGCTCGGCTCAGCGTCGACCGTGAAGGAACGGATACGCCAGTACCGCGAGGCGGGCATCACCACTCTCCAAGCGAAACTCGACGGCGATCGCCACCACCGGCTCGACACGCTGGCGCAGCTCATCGACCTCGTCAACGAAACCGACTGACAGGCCGGGTCAGCCTTCGGGCTCGAGCAACTGAAGGTCGAGCACGACTTTCACCACATCGCCGAGCGCGACTGCGCTGACGCCGGGTGGCATCGCGAGGTGGATACCGAAGTCCTTGCGGCGGATCTCGGTGGTCGCTTCGAAGCCGGCGTGGCGGGGACCGCCGGGGAAGTTCTCGACACCGCCGAGCTCGACGGCGAGGACAATCGGACGCGTGATGTCTCCGATCGTCAGATCGCCGTCGACCTGATACTCCGATCCGGCTCCCGCGATCCGCGTGGAGCGGAACACCATGGTCGGTCGCTTGGCGACGTCGATGATGTCGGGTGACAGGACGTGCGCGTCCCGGTCGGCGTTGGCTGTGTCGATCGATGCGACGTCAACAGTGGCGGTGACACTGGTCGTGTCGAGGGTCTCGCCGATGACGACTTCGGCCTCGAAGCGGGTGAAGCGCCCGCGCACTTTGGACACGCCGAGGTGGCGGATCGAGAAGCCGATGGAGGAGTGGTTGGCGTCGACCGCCCAGCGGCCGGGGGCCAAGGGCAGCGAGACGGAGGTCGGTGCGGTGGTCATTGGGGGATCATCCGCTCACGCCGACGGACCGAGAAGGCCGGGCTGATCCTGGTATTGACAGGGCCAGGGTGATCCGTCGGTTCGTACGGCATGCTGGGAGGGTGACGACGGTTGCCGAGTTCCTTCGTGCCCGCCGCGATCAGCTGCAGCCAGGCGACGTCGGACTGCCCGACAGCGGCCGTCGGCGAACACCGGGTCTGCGCCGCGAGGAAGTCGCCACGCTCGCCGGGGTCAGCATCGACTATCTCGTCCGGCTCGAGCAGGGCCGCGACACGAAGCCGTCGCCGAGCGTGATCGCCGCGCTGGCCGACGCGTTACGCCTCGACGACGGACAACGACGAGAGCTCTACACGCTGGCGATGGTCAGCCAAACCGCGGAACTGTGCCCGGCGACCCGTCCCTTGGCCCGCTCCGTCGCGCCAACAGTGACGGCGCTCCTCAAAGGACTCGGCACCACGCCCGCGTTCGTCGCCGGCCCGACCAACGATGTGCTCGCATGGAACGTGGCGTGGGAGCAGCTCGTACGCCCGCTTGGCATGCTCGATGGCGCGCCGCCGAACCTCGCCCGCTATGTGTTTCTCCATCCCGACGCGCGAACGGTCTATGCCGACTGGATCACCGCGGCCGACGAACAGGTCAGCCGCCTGCGCACCGCGACCGCGCGGTGGGGCGACGATCCTGACTTCGCAATGCTGATGGACGAGCTGCGCGCCTCGCCGGACTTCAACGAACACTGGTCGACGTTCGCCACAACCGACAAGCGCCGCGGCACGACGCGCATCGTGCACCCTGACATGGGCCGTCTGCGCCTCAACTACGAGGTGCTACTCCTCGCCGATGACATCGACGACCAACGCCTCATCACCTGGCTGCCCGCCGATGACGCCACGGCGAGCGCCCTTGCCGGCGCCGGCGCCGGCGACAACGGGATGCCATCGAGTCCCGCGCAGCTCCGCGTCATCGGCTGAACGGCGAGCGCCTCGATGCGGGCGAGGGGTGCGTCGAGGCACCCATCACCGCCACCAGCTGGGAGCCGGACTGTGTCGGCAATGTGAATCCTGCACTGCGGAAACCTGGCGGAAACATCCTCTCGCTACGAAGAGGCTGTGGCGGATCTCTTCGACACCTATCGCATGCCCGATACGTGGGACGAGATGTTCGACGAGAGCTCCTCGCCGCGCGCGCACTACGCGGCCTTGCACGACGCGCTGTGCACGCTGACGTCCTCGGACTACCACGAGCGCTGCATCGTCCGTGACCGCAGCTTCCGAGACCAGGGCATCACCTTCTCGTTGTCCGGTGAGGAGCGCCCGTTCCCGCTGGACCTCGTTCCTCGTGTCGTCGCGGCCGATGAGTGGGAGCTGATCGAGTCGGGTGTCGTGCAGCGGGTGCGGGCGCTCGAGGCCTTCCTGGCGGATGTGTACGGCGCTGGGAGGCTGTTCGCTGACCGAGTCGTGCCCCGGCGGTTGGTGATGTCGTCGACCCACATCCATCGAGAGGCCGCGGGTGTCGAGCCACCGAACGGCGTGCGGGTGCACGTCGCCGGTATCGACCTCATCCGCGGCGCCGACGGTCGCTATCGGGTGTTGGAGGACAACCTGCGGACTCCGTCCGGCATCTCGTACGTGATCGAGAACCGGCGGGCGATGACGCACGTGTTTCCGGAACTGTTTGCCAGTCATCGAGTTCGCCCCGTCGCGGACTACCCGTCGCATCTCCTCGAAGCGCTGCGAGCCGCCGCGCCCGAAGGTCGCAAGGATCCGACGGTCGTCGTGCTCACTCCGGGCATTCACAACTCGGCGTATTTCGAGCACTCGTTCCTCGCTCGTCAGATGGGTGTTGCCCTCGTCGAGGGCCGCGACCTCGCGTGTCGAGGCGGGGTGGTCGTGATGCGCACGACCGCCGGCGAACAACGCGTCGACGTCGTCTATCGGCGGGTTGACGACGAGTACCTCGACCCCGTGCACTTCCGGCCCGACTCCGTACTCGGTTGTCCGGGGATCCTCAACGCGGCGCGCGAGGGCAACGTGACGATCGCCAACGCGGTCGGCAACGGGGTTGCCGATGACAAGGCGCTGTACACCTACGTCCCCGATCTCATTCGCTACTACCTCTCCGAGGAACCGATCCTCGACAACGTCGAGACGTTCCATGTCGAGAACGACGACCACCGCGCCTTCGTGCTCGACCATCTCGACGAGTTGGTGCTCAAGCCGGTGGACGGTTCCGGCGGGTATGGGCTGGTGATCGGCCCTCACGCAACCGACGAGCAATTGGCGGCGTTGCGAACCGCGATCACGTACAACCCGCGAGGGTGGATCGCACAAGGCGTGGTCGAGCTGTCCACTTCACCGACCCACACGGGTGACGGGTTCGCGCCACGGCACATCGACCTTCGCCCGTTTGCCGTGAACGACGGCAACCGCGTGTGGGTGGTGCCCGGTGGTCTCACCCGCGTCGCGCTGCCCGAGGGCAGCCTCGTCGTCAACTCCAGTCAGGGCGGCGGCTCCAAGGACACGTGGGTGTTGATGCCCCACGGCGACGGCCGCGAGCGTCTCGGCACCGTCGGCGTGCGGCAACCGGGTGCGGTGTGGAGCCATCCGCCCGAGCCGGGTCCGGAGCTCATCGTGGCCCAGCAGCAGCAACAGCAGCAGTCCACTGGAGGCGAGGGATGCTGAGCCGCATCGCGGAGTCGCTGTACTGGCTCGGGCGCTACACCGAGCGCGCGGAGGACACCGCCCGCATCCTCGACGTGCACTACCACTTGCTCCTCGAGGATCGCTGGGTCGACGAACACTCGGCGTGCGAAGCGTTGCTGGACGTCATGGGGATCGGCGACCGGGCGACACCGGGGTGCGACTCCTCTTCGGTGACGAGGCTGCTGGCGTACGACACCGAGAACTCGGGATCGATCGCCGGTGCGCTCGCGAACGCGTGGACCAACGCTCGCGGCGCACGCGAGGCGATCTCGTCGGAGATGTGGGAGTGCCTCAACACGACGAACGGTGCACTCGCAGGACGGGTGCGGATCGCCAGCGCGCAGAGTCCCCACTCCTTCTTCGACTGGGTGAAGGAGCGTTCCGCAATACTCGCTGGCTTCGCCGAGTCGACGATGAGTCGGGATGACGGATGGCGGTTCCTGTTGCTCGGCCGCAGCCTCGAGCGCGCCGACATGACCGCGCGGTTGCTGTCGGCACGGTACGGCGAGAGCTGGGGTCAAGCGGGGTGGGTGACGACACTTCGGTGCTGCTCGGCGTACGAGGCCTACCTGCGTACGTATCAGCGCGCCGTCGACGCGTCGCTGGCCGCGGAGTTCTTGGTCCTCGATCGGCTGTTTCCGCGGTCGCTCTTCCACGCGCTCAGCACCGCAGAGCAATGCCTCGCGGAGCTCGATCCCGTGTACGGGCGCACCGGCGTGGACGACGCAGCCCGCCGGCATCTCGGTCTCGCTCGCACGCAGCTGGAGTTCCGGTCCGCGGATGAGCTCCTCGCCGACTTGCCTGAACACCTCTTCCGCATCCAGCAACAGTGTTTCGACGCGGGCGCCGCCGTTGCCGCGCGGTACTTCCGTGCCACCCGACTCGTGGAGTGGTCAGCGTGAGCGGTCGGCTCGAGATCATGCACCGGACGGGCTACACGTACGAGAAACCAGTCGCGGCGTCGTACAACGAAGCGCGCCTCACCCCGATGACGACGCCGGAGCAAGTCACACTCGACGCACGCGTCAGCGTTTCCCCCACGACGCCGCTGTTCCGCTACTGGGATTACTGGGGAACGCTCGTCCACGCCTTCGACCTCCATCAGCAGCACGACCATTTGGTGGTGACGAGTACATCGGTCGTCCAGACAGCGAACGTCGATCGAGCCGCGCGTGACGGCGCGAACGATGCGACCTGGAGCGACGTCGACAATCCCGTTGTGGGCGATCGTTACTTCGAGTTCCTGATGCCTAGTCATTTCGCTTCCGCCGACGCCGAACTGGCCGAGCATGCCCGAACACTGCGAGCGCAATCCGCGGGGCCACGAGACGCGGTCGAGCTGGTCACCGGTTGGGTGCGCGATCACCTCACGTACATGAAAGGTGCGACCAACGTGATGACCTCCGCGGTCGAGGCGAAGCGAACCGGGCACGGGGTGTGTCAAGACTTCGTACATCTCTCGATCGCGCTACTGAGGGAAATGGACGTCCCGTGCCGGTACGCATCGGGCTACTTCGACTCCCGTGTCGAAGCCGTCCTCGGCGAAACGGTCGTGGGCGAGAGCCACGCGTGGACCGAAGCCTGGATCGGGGGTTGGCATCCGTTCGATCCGACGAACGACGTGCCGGTCGGTGAGCGGCACGTCGTCGTCGCGCTCGGTCGCGATTACCGCGATGTGACGCCGCTCAAGGGCGTGTACAGCGGCTCGCCGTCCTCGACCACGTCGGTGACGGTGGAGTTGACGCGCCGAGCCTGACATCAGGGTTGCGCAAGCCAGGATGTACCGGCGCGCTCGCGAAGGCCGATCAGGCCTTGTACACCGCCAAACGGTCGGGCGCCGGAACATCCCTCGCCTCGTTCCGTGCTCCAGCTCTTGCAACCTTGCGCACGGTGAGCGATCCCAGCGCGTCGCCGTCGAACGTGCCGGACATCGGGGCCACATCGCGGTAGTCGCGGCCGGTGGCGATGGTGATGTAGCTGTCGTCCGTCCGTCGGCAGTGTGTCGGATCCCACGCTTCAGCTCGCCAACGGCCTGGTTGGTCGGGGTGCCGGTGAAGGACCTCGACCCAGGCGTGGCTGCCGCCCTCGCCGAGAAGATGCCCGGAGACGTAACGAGCAGGCACGCCAACGGATCGGCAGGCCGCCACCATCACGTGGGCGTAGTCCTGACACACGCCTCGAGCGGCCGACAACGCCTCGAGGGCCGTGGTTTCCACGCCGGTGACGCCCCACTCATACGTCAGCGCGCTGTGCACTCGCGCGCAGATCAGCTCGGGTTCGCAGCCACATCCCCTGACGAGTCGAGCGATTGCATCGCCGGGCGACGTCAAGCGCGTGGCGCGCGTGTAGCGCTCATCGCGTCGAATTGTTGGCGCCGACTCGTTGTCACGAAAGGCCACTGTCGATCGGACGTGGAACTCGAGCCACGACTGCACCGCGGGCACCACGATCTCGATGTGCACGTTCCCGAAGCTGTCGCGACGGGTGCGGACGACCTTCGCATGAGCGCCCTCGACATCGAGACTCCACTCGGTGCGTTGCTGGCGACCGTGGCGAGGCGGTGGCACCACCACGAGCCGCTGGCGCAGGTTGGTCACGGGCTTCGAGTAGTCGTACCGGATGTTCTGCTCGACAGAGCAGTCGTCGACCGACGATTCGAGAAGGGTCACCGTCATGAGGAGATCTCGTCGGCCCACACCGTCATCGAGACGAGCTCGACGGGACCGTACGTGGTCTCCATCGCGACGTCGAGCGCATCACGACCGCGGCCGATGAGGACGCGACCGACACGAGGTGTGTTGTTGCGCGGATCGAACGTCCACCAGTCGCCACCCAAAAAGACTTCCATCCACGCGCAGAAGTCCATGGGATGGTCGAGGGGGGCGACGTCGATCTCGGGCAGGTAGCCGAACGTGTATCGCGCGGGAATGTTCAGCGCGCGGCAGAACGTGACCGCGAGATGAGCAAAGTCGCGGCAAACACCTTGCCGCGCGGCGAGCACGTCTTTGGCGGTGCTGAGCGACGTGCTCGTGCCGTACCCGAACGCGAGATTGTCGTGCACCCAATCGCAGATGGCCTGGACGCGCTGCCATCCAGGGGCCACGTTGCCGAACATGCTCCATGCGGTGTCGCTTAGCTCGTCCGAAGGGCACAGCCGGCTCGGCAACGTGAACGCAAGCGTCTCGTCGGGCAGCTCCGACGGCGGAACCTCCGCAGCGTACGCGGCCACCGGGTCGGACGTTCTCGCCAACTCGACGATCGCCGAGTACCGCATCGTCGACTCGCCGCTCGGGACGTTGACGCGCCGGCAGAGGTTTCCGAAGTCGTCGACGTATCGGCTGGAGGCAGCGGGTGGCGCGTTGTCCCAGTGCTCGTCGAGCAACGCGAACCGACCATCGAGCCGCGGTTCGACTTGCAGTACAGCATGGACCTCGGCATCGGCGCGTTGCACGAACTCACACCCGACGCGAACTCGCACGTCACCTACCTTGGCGTCGGCGCGTATCGCAACCTTGTCGCAAACGTGAATGGTGTGTGAACGTCCGCCATCGCGGCTCGTCGGGCTAGCGATTCGCAGGCTGGAAGAGCTCGACCAGATTCCCGGATGGATCCTCGAGCAAGACCTGCGACCCGCCGGGGCCGGTGACCACGTCGTTGCGGAACCGCACTCCCTCGCCCTTTAGCCGGGCGATCTCGGCATCGAGGTCGTCGGTCAGGAGATGGATGCGATTCCATCCGCCCGGGACCGGACGGGTCCCGTCGGCCATCGGCCGACCGGCGGAGCTGGCCGGCCCGCTCAGCAGCAGACGCAAGTGGCCGCGCGTCACGTCTGCGAACGCGGGCGGCGCGCTGGTGAGAACGGTGAAACCCAGATGCGTTGTGTAGAAATCGATGGCGGCGGCTACGTCGCCGACCATGTAGCGGACATTGACGGTGTCGTCGTTCATCACGATGTGTCTCCTCGTTCGGTTGGCGAGATCAGTTGC
The DNA here is from genome assembly GCA_041166745.1 of Acidimicrobiaceae bacterium. Classification (GTDB taxonomy): domain Bacteria; phylum Actinomycetota; class Acidimicrobiia; order Acidimicrobiales; family JACDCH01; genus DASUCS01. The sequence continues at coordinate 181,265 of JBEEGH010000034.1, read as the reverse complement.
GGTATGAGAAAGGCGATGCGCGACTCGAGTTCCTGCGCGGTGCGCTGGAAGGCGGGGTAGGTGCTGTCGTTGCTGTCGCCGTCCAGCGCCGGGTCGGCGATGCTCCAGTGGGCCTGTGCCGGATGATGCGGGAATTCGGGGCAGACCTCGCGCACCCGGTCGCAAAGGGTGATGACCTGGTCGAAACGCATACGGGCGAAGCGACGCAGGTGTTTGCTGGATCGCCCGGAGATGTCGATGCCTCGCTCGCCCAGGATGCGAACTGCGTTGGGATGCAACGCCTTGGGGTGGCTGCCCGCGCTGCGGGCTTCGATGGTCCGGCCGGACAACTGCTCGAGCAGGGCTTCAGCCATCTGAGAGCGTGCGCTGTTGCCGGTGCACAGAAACAGCACCCGCGGTGTGCCTCCAACGCTGCGCGGGTGCAGTTCGATCGGCGCAACCGTGAGATGAAGTCCTGGCTGCAGCGCCGCACCCGCGGCGCTGAGCAGCCGGGTGCACCGCGCGGAATCGATGCGGTAGTAGGTGTCGCGCCGGTCAGCCGAGCTGCGCCGAGAGGAGACGAGCCCCACCGAGCGCAGCTCGCGCAAGTGATACGAGACCAGGTTTTGGGCCTTGCCCGACAGATCGGTGAGCTCGTTCACGCGCCGGTCGCTGCGCGCCAACTCACGTAGCAGTTGCCAGCGAATCGGGTCGGCCACGAGTTGAAGGAGGTCCCGCGGCGAGACGCCGTCGTCGACGAGCACCTCTACACAATACATCAGGTCAGATTGATGTATCTGGTCTTGCGCCGTAGGCGTAGCTGTCTTCGCTGATCCCGCAGTTCTTAGGAGGTTCTTGCTCGGTCCCGACGTGGGCCTTACCCGCGCGCCGGATCCTCGGTCCCGTCGAAATCGAAAGGACCGTAGTGATGACCGATTCGCCTCTCCCGCCGCCGGATGAGCAGCCGTACGCGGCTGCCGCCGAGCCGAACGCCTCCCGTCCCGCGGCGAAACGGAAGCCGATCATGGTCGCGGCCGGCGGCGCGGTGGCCGCGCTGCTGCTCATCGTCGGGTTCCTCGTCTTGCACGGCGGGTCGAGCTCGGCGAGCTCGACCACCGCGGGTCCGGCGAGCAACGGTGCTGGACGGCCCGGCGCTCGGCCGGGTACGTCGGGCACGATCGCATCGAAGTCGGGTTCGACCCTGACCGTGACCACCGCGGCCGGGCCCACGGTCACCGTGGCCACGAACGGTTCAACGGTGGTGACCCGAACCATGTCGAGCGCATTGGCCGACGTCAACGTCGGCGATCACGTCATTGCACGCGGTACGACCACCGGCACGACGGTGAGCGCAACCGGAGTGACCGATCTCGGCGCCAATCCGCCAACCCAGGGCGCATTGCCCGGCGGTAACGGCGGCGGCCCGACCGGCGGCAACGATTCGGCTGCTCCAAATGCGAACACCGCGAATCGTGGTGTGCAAGGGACAGTGACTGCGGTCGACGCGTCCGGCTTCACGATCTCGGACGCCACCGGCGCAACCGTGACGGTTACCACCAATGGATCGACCACGTTCAGTGTCACGACGCAGAGCACGGTCGACTCGCTGGTCGTCGGCGAGCAGATCCAAGTGAACGGCACCACCGGTAGCGACGGAACGGTGACGGCTGCATCCATCCGTGTCGGCGGCGGCTTCGGCGCTGGCTTCGCCGGCAACGGCAATCCCAACGGCGCCTCGACCGGTAACTGAACCGGCCCGGCACGCGAACTCGAAGCAACGGAGGAAACGTCATGCTCAACAAGCTCATTCGCCGTTTGCCGCGGGGCGGGCGCCGAATGGCAATCGCCTACGGGGGACTCAGCTGTGCGTTGGTCGCGTCCGGGATGATGGCCTACGGCGCCATCGGCCCGGCGGAGGCCAGCACCGCGTCGAACTCGCGGGTCGTCACGGCGCAGATGGGCACGGTGACCCAGTCGGTGTCGGCGACCGGCAATGTGCAACCGGCGAGCACGCTCAATGTGGGCTTTGCGACGTCGGGCACGGTGTCAGAAATCGACGTAGCCGTCGGTCAGCAAGTCCAGGCCGGCGATGTGTTGGCGAAGATCGATCCGACCGCCGCGCAGACGAACCTGCAAGTGGCGCAACTGAACCTGACGTCTGCCCAGGCGAAGCTGTCGAGCGCCCTGGCGGGGACGTCAACGTCGAGCGGGCAAGGACCGGGGACGTCCTCGACCGTTGATCCATCGTCGGTGGCATCGGCGCGGGCCGCCGTACTTCAGACGCAGGCCGGGGTGACTGCGGCGTACAAGGCGCTCATCGACACGACGCTCACCGCTCCGTCCGCCGGCACGATCACGGCACTGAACGGTCTGGTCGGTCAGGCCGCCAGCGGTTCGGGCACGAGTCCGGCATCGAGCGCGTCCAGCGCGTCGAGCGCGGCTGCGGGTGGAGGCGGTGCGAGCGCGACGAGTAGCTCCAGCAGCGCGACGTTTCTCACCCTGGCCGACCTCTCCACGCTGCAAGTCAAGGTTGGCTTCGCCGAGATCGACGCGGTGAAAGTCGTGACCGGCCAGCCCGCGACGGTGACCATCTCCGCGCTCACAGGCACACAGCTGACCGGCAATGTCGTCGGAGTCGATCCGACCGCGACCGTCGTGAGCAACGTGGTCACGTACAGCGCGATCATCTCGATCGCTGGTCCGCCGGCAACGCTCAAGCCGGGCATGACCGCGGCCGTGACCGTGCAGGTGGCCAGTCATCCGAACGTGCTCCAAGTGCCGACGGCGGCGATCCAGACCCAAGGCGGCGCGAGCTTCGTGAACGTCGATGCGTCGGGTAGGCCCGTCCTCACGCCGGTCACGACCGGGCTGCAAGGTGACAGCAGCACCGAGATCACGTCCGGGCTGACCGCAGGCCAACAGCTGTTGGTGAGCACCGGTACGGCCAGCACCGGCACCGCTGCGACCACGGGTACCCGCACAGGTACCGGTGCGGCCGGCGGCGGCGGCGGCGCGTTCCCTGGCGGCGGCGGCGGCGGCGCCGGTGGCGTGGGCGGCGGGGGAGTGAACTGATGGTCGCCCATCCGCCCGTCATCGATCTCCGCCGGATCGTGAAGACGTACGCGTCCGGTGAGGCCGAGGTTCACGCCTTGCGCGGCGTGAACGTGCGCATCGAGCGGGGCGACTTCGTCGCCATCATGGGCGCATCGGGTTCGGGCAAGTCGACGCTGATGAACATCATCGGGTGCCTCGACGTGCCGACCTGGGGGCGTTATCACCTCGACGGCGTCGACGTGCGCCGCCTCGACGACCGTCAGCTGGCGATGGTCCGCAACCGCAAGCTCGGCTTTGTGTTCCAGAGCTTCAACCTGATCCCGCGAACCAGCGCGCTCGCCAACGTCGAGCTCCCGCTCGCGTACCGTGGCGTGAAGCGCAAGGAACGCACTGAACGGGCGCTCGCCGCGCTCGACTCGGTCGGCCTGGCCGATCGCGCCGGGCATCTGCCTACCGAGCTGTCGGGCGGGCAGCAACAACGAGTGGCGGTCGCCCGCGCGCTGGTGACCCACCCGTCGTTGGTACTGGCCGACGAACCGACCGGGAACCTCGACACCGCGGCCACCCGCGACATCCTCGACCTGTTCCACCGCGTTCACGCCGAGGGCCGGACGATCGTGCTCATCACGCACGAGCCCGAGGTCGCGCACGCTGCTGCTCGAGTCGTGCGTGTGAGCGACGGGCTCATCATGTCCGACGAACGCCAAACGCCTCGTCGGTTCGACACCTACTCGACGGCGGTGTGAAGTGAAGCTCGACAGTCTCCGCATCGCGCTTCGGGGCATCACCGCAAACCGGTTGCGGTCCTCGCTGACCGTCTTGGGAATCCTCATCGGTGTCGGCGCCGTGATCGTGCTCGTGGCCGTCGGCAACGGTTCATCGATCGCAGTGCAACAGCGCATCGAAAGCCTCGGCACGAACACCTTGCTGATCAACAACCGGGGCCGCGCTGGTGGTGGCGCCCAACGCACCGGCACCCAGACGTCTCTCATCCAGATCGACAACGGCGACATCGCCGCGCTCAACGACAAGACTCAGGCGCCCGACATCACGAGTGCCTCGCCGATCGTGCCCGTGAACGGCGCGACGGCGACGTTCAACGGCGCCACGACGACGGTTGGACAGTTCGTGGGCAGCGACGCGAACTACCTCACCGCGTCAGCGCGCAAGGTCGATGCCGGCCGCGCACTCACGACCGACGACATCACCAACCACAACCGAGTCGTCGTGTTGGGACGTACCACTGCCGCGAACCTGTTCGGCACTGCCGATGCCCTCGGCCAGAGCATTCAGATCAATGGCGTGTCCTTCCAGGTCGTCGGCCTGCAAGCCACCAAGGGATCCAACGGCACCCAAGATCTCGACGACTTCGCCGTCGCGCCCTACACCGCGGTTCAGGACACCCTCACCGGCGCGGCCGGCGGCTACCCGCAAGTGATCGTCCAGGCCCGCACCGTTGCCGCGGAGAACGATGCCCAGGCCGAGATCGTCACGATCCTCGATTCCCGCCACCACCTCTCCGCCACCGCGACGACCCCGTTCACGGTGCTCAACCAAGGCAGCCTGCTGCAGACGTCGCAGGACACCACGCAAACCTTCACCGTGCTGCTCGGCGCAGTCGCGGCCATTTCGTTGCTCGTCGGTGGCATCGGCGTGATGAACATCATGCTCGTGACCGTCACCGAACGGACCCGCGAGATCGGCATCCGCAAGGCGATCGGCGCGCCGCGCTCGGCGGTGCTCGGCCAGTTCATCACCGAAGCGGTCGTGCTCACGATCATCGGTGGGCTCGCCGGCATCGCGGCCGGCCTGATCGGCAGCCACTTCAAGATCGCCGGTGTCACACCAGTGATTGCGGGCTACTCGATTCCGCTCGCGTTCGGAGTCGCCGTCGCGGTCGGCCTGTTCTTCGGCATCTACCCCGCCAACCGCGCCGCGTCGCTCCGCCCGATCGACGCGCTGCGCCACGAATGATCCAAGGAGCCATCACGATGTCCGTCACCGACACCCCATCGGTCGAAGCCGAAGCCTCCGACGAACTCGACGGATTCGACGACGAATCCTGGCTCGCGTCCAGCCACCCGAGAGGCGTACGTATCCGCCTTCCTTTGGCCGCACTGACGCTCGGTCTTGTGTTGGCGCTGGGTCTGTGGGGCGGGGCCACGCTCCAAGCCAGCCAGAACCCCGCCGCGGCCGCCGCCACCGCGGGCGCCTTCCCAGCCGGCGGTGCCGGTCGGGGAGGGGGCGGCGGCGCGGGCAACGCGGCCGGCGGCGGGCTGAGCGGCACCGTCGCGTCCGTGCAGGGCAGCACCATCGAGCTCACCACCAGCACCGGCGCGACCGTCACTGTCACCCTGCTGCCCAGCACCACCATCACCCGCACCGCCGCGGCCGCACCGACCGACATCACCGCTGGAGAGACGATCACCGTGCGGGGCGCGACCGGTGCGGACGGCACCACCGCCGCCCAGTCCGTCGCCATCGTCCCGGCCTCGACCACCGGTGGGTGAAAACATCACGTGCAATGTCGAGCGTGCGCTCTCACGACGGGTCGTCCCGCATCCTGGTGGCCGAGGACGACCAACGCCTACGCGAGTCTCTTGCCCGTGTGCTGACCTTCGAGGGCTACACCGTCGACTTCGCCGGCGACGGCCTCGAGGCGCTCGCCGCCGCGGCCGACAGGCACCCGGACGTCATCATCTTGGACGTGATGATGCCGAACCTCGACGGTCTCACCGCGTGCCGCCGACTGCGCAGCAGCGGGGACCGAACCCCGGTGCTCATGCTCACTGCCCGCCATGAAGTCGGCGACCGCGTCGCCGGGCTCGATGCCGGCGCCGACGACTATCTCGTCAAGCCGTACTCGCTCGACGAACTCCTCGCGCGAGTACGCGCGCTTTTGCGCCGCACCAACGTCAACGACAGCGATCCGGTGTTGCGGCTCGGCGATCTGAGCCTCGACCCGCGCAGGCGCCTTGCCTCTCGCGGCGCGCGCGCGCTCGACCTGACCAAGACGGAGTTCGACCTGCTCGAGCTGCTGCTCGTCAACGCCGGCATCGTGCTCACACGCGACCAGATCTACTCGGAGATCTGGGGCTACGACTTCGAGACCTCCTCGAAGTCGCTCGACGTGTACATCAGCTATCTCCGCCGCAAGACCGAGGAGCGCGGCGAGCCTCGGCTGATCCACACACTCCGCGGAGTCGGTTACACCGCGCGCGAGTCGTGACCCTTCGAATCCGCCTTGCCATCGCGGTCGCGGTCATCGTGGCGGTCGCCATCGCGGCCGCGGCGTTGTTGTCGTATCAAGGTACGAGCAGCGGTCTACGGCACCAAGTCGACACGTTTCTCGACGCGCGCGCCCAACGGTTCACGCAGGGCGACCTGACGCTGGAGCAGCTCGACCTCAACGCGGCGAACGGCAGCCGCGTCCGGACGCGCTTCGCCGAGTTCGATGCCGTCACCCAGACCCTCGACAGGTCCGGCACGGTGTCGTCGTCCGTGACGGGGGAGCCCGTGTTGCCCGTGAACGCCGCCGATGTCGCGCTCGCCAAGTCGGGCGGCTCGAGCGTGCGGCGCGACGTCAGCGTCGCCGGCCAGCAGTACCGGATGCTCACCGTTGCCCTCAAGGGCGGCGGAGCGGTGCAGATCGCGCGCAATCTCGGAGAGACCGACACCGTGCTCGGCCAGCTTCGAACCCGGCTCGTCGTCATCATCGGCATCGGCACCGCCCTGGCCGCGCTCGTTGCACTGCTTGTGGCTCGCAGGACGGCGCGGCCCATCGAACACCTCCGCGACGCGGCCGAGCGCGTCGCCGACAGTGGCGATCTCACCGAACCAATCGACGTCGCGGGCACCGGCGGACGCGAGATCGGTCAACTCGCCGTCGCGTTCAACACGATGCTCGCGGCATTGGCCCGCGCTCGGGATGAACAGTCGAGGCTGGTGGCGGACGCCTCGCACGAGTTGCGCACGCCGCTCACCACGGTGCGCACCAACATCGAGTTCCTCGAACGAGCGACCACCCTGAACGAGGCGGAACGCCACACACTCTTGGCCGAAACGCGCACCGAGCTCGAAGAGCTCACTGACCTCGTCACCGAGATGGTCGAGCTGGCCACCGACACCCGTACCGTCGAGCCGGTCGTTGATGTCGATCTCGCAGACCTCGCGGGCGACATCGCCGAGCGATTTCGGCGACGCTCGGGGCGCGCCGTAACCGTCGCACTCGGTGAGCCAGCAAGGGTGCGAGCCCAACGCGGCCTCCTCGAACGCGCCGTCAGCAACCTCGTCGACAACGCCATCAAATTCAGCGCCGAAACCGACCAGGTCGAGATCACCATCGACGGCACGGCGATCGAAGTCTCCGACCGCGGGTCCGGCATCGCGGCCGACGACCAGGAGAAGGTGTTCGATCGGTTCTACCGGGCCGACAACGCCCGCACCCGCCCCGGGTCCGGTCTCGGGCTGTCGATCGTGGCCCAGATCGCCGAAGCCCACGATGCGACGGTGACCGTGCGATCCCGTTCTGGCGGCGGCACCATCGCCCGCTTCGAGCTGCCGTCCACCTGACGTCGACGCGTCGCGCCGGAGCGACCGCCGCGCTCGCGGCCTGACCCGATCAGAGTCGTTCGATGATGATGGCGGGCGCCATTCCGCCGCCGGCGCACATCGTGATGAGCCCGAATTGCTGGTCGCGTCGTTCGAGCTCGTCGAGGACCGTGCCGATGAGGATGGCGCCGGTGGCGCCGATGGGATGGCCGAGGGCCATGGCGCCGCCGTTGACGTTGACCTTGTCGCGGTCCAGGTCGAGGTCGCGCATGAACTTCTCGGACACGGTGGCGAAGGCTTCGTTGACCTCGAACAGATCGATGTCGGACAGCGAGAGTCCGGCCCGGTCGAGGACCTTGCGGGCCGCGGGCACGGGGGCGTTGAGCATCAGCGTGGGATCGTCACCCATGTTGGCCGTGGCGACGATGCGGGCCCGGGGGCGCAGTCCGTGGGCGTCTGCGTAGGCGGCGCTGGCAATCAGGATTGCGGCGGCGCCGTCGACGACACCGGACGAGTTCCCGGCGTGGTGGACGTGTTCGATGGTGAGATCGGGGAACTTTCGGGCGACGAGCTCGCGATAGGTCGGCGCATCTTCGGTGTGGCGGTAGTCGGCGACGGCCGCGAATGACGGTTGGAGCGCGGCGAGCGACTCGGCGGTGGTGCCAGGCCGAGGGAACTCGTCGCGGTCGAGGGCCAGGCTGCCGTCGAGGTTGAAAACGGGGATGAGGCTCTTGTCGAACCGCCCTTCCTTGATCGCCCGGTCGGCACGCGCTTGCGACTCGGCCGCGTGTGCATCGAGCGCGGTGCGAGGAATGCGTTCGAGGCTCGCGATGGCATCGGCACACACACCTTGGTGGGGCTGGGGGTGCAGTTCTTGGAGGTGCAGGTTGTTCGCGCCCATGGGAAGCAGACCCTTCTTGGGGAGCGACATCATCTCGGTGCCCCCGGAGATGACGAGGTCTTCCATCCCTGCCATCACCGCGTTGGCCGCGAAGTTCGTGCTCGTGATGCCCGAGCCGCAGAACCGATCGAGCGTCACGCCGCTCGCCCGGGTGTCGTAGCCGGCGTCGAGCGCGGCCATCCGTCCGAGGTCGCCGCTCTGCTCGCACACTTGCGAGCTCGTGCCCCACACCACGTCGTCGACATCGGCCGTGTCGAACCCGTTGCGCTCGACCAACGCGCGCAGCACCGTCGACGCGAGGTGCTGCGGATGCAGATGTGCAAGCGCGCCCTTGCCCTGCTTGCCGATCCCGCGGGGTGTCCGACAAGCATCGATGATCAGTGCGTCAGGCATTGGGTGTTCCCTCTTGGTCGGCCACGGACGTGCCGCCAGGTTCTACTGCACCGGACCGTGCACGCCAGCTTCGTACTGGGCGGCGTCGGCGTCGGCAAGTCGTGCACGCGACTCGGCCAGGTACTTCGCTTGGTTCCGCTGCCAGTGCTCGGCATCGAGGCGTTCCTTCAACCGACGGGAGCGAATCACCGCGATCGCACGCGAGATGACCGCATCGGCCACGCCCGACGACTCGATCTGCAGTTCGTCGGCGACGGCGTCGCCGTGGAACCGGCGGGCGAGTGCGCTCAACGCCTTGGAACCAATCGACTCGGGCAGCTTGAGCGCGTTGTGCAGCTCGCCGGTGATCGAGTCGAGTGTGGCTGCGGCCAGCGTCGCCGACTCCGGGATCAGCGGGCCGGTCACCGCCTGGAGCAGCTCGTCGACGCGACGGGCCTGCTCGTTGGTGGAGATGCCGTCGATCAGCCGTCCGTCGATCCCGAGCAGGTGGCCGACGAGCCACCAGTACCGGTAGAGCGTCGCCGTCTCGCGCGTCGTGAGGCCGAAGCCCATCGACTCCTCGGCGAGCAACGACGTGACGGTGAAGTCCATCCATGTGCGAGCGAGATCGACTTGGTTGATCGGCGTGCCGTACGCGCTCTCGTCGAAGCCGCGGCTGCGCACGAGGCGACGCATGTTGGCGTGCAGCACGCGTACCTGCAACGTGGCCACATAGCCGGGCTGGCCGACGCGCAGCGATCCGGGCAGCATCGCGGTGGCCACCCACTTGCCGGTCTCACGGATGCGTCGCTCGGCGCCGTCGACGAGCCGTCCGGTAGTTGTCAGCACGGCGGCGATCGACGGTGACTCGTACACCCGAATCAGGGCGCCGGCGCTCAGCGAGATCAAGTGCACGGCGGGCGGCATCGTGAAGAACGGCGCCGACCCGTGGTCGAGCAGATCGCCGTCGGCGTAGTCGGGCATCCGCTCGGTGTCGGTCAGGAACGCAACGACCGAATCGGGCGGGTCGACGAGCGAGTCGAGCCCGTTGCGGATACCGAGCTGGACTGCCTGGCGAGCCTGCGGATGCCCGTGGTGGATGTCGGCTACGAGGGCATCCGCGAGCGGATCGCCGGTCGTGAGAGCCCACTCGGCCAGATCGGCGCGGTCGATGCCGAACTGGGTGATCAGGCTCGACCTGCTTCCCCGAGCATGTGGCCACGCACGCCCCGACGAGCGGATTTCCACGTCACTACTCACGAGGGCGATCTCCTTCACGGCGCGTCGTTCGCGCTCCTGATGCTCCCTCTGCGGCGACACCGCACACCTCCCTCGAGCGAGTAGTCACGAACAGCGCGCTCGCGTGACGTGCGGCGAGTGACGGGGTGGGACACTTGGTGAAATGAGCACCGATGGCACCGACTCGACCAAGATCCCGCAGACCCTCGTCGGTATCTCCTTCGACGACCGGTTTCGCGCGCAAGAGTTCCTGACCGCCGCCAGCGGTCTCGCCGCGAAGGGAGCCCTGACGCTTCGAGACGCCGTGATGGTGATGAAGACCGACGACGGCCGAACGATGGTGCATGAGACGACCGACCTCCAACCGGGGCGCGCGGCTCTGTCCGGAGCGATGTGGGCCGGTCTGTTCGGCTTGATCCTCGGCGGACCGGTTGGCTGGGTGGCCGGCCTGGCGGTGGGAGCCGGGACGGGCGCAGTTGCTGCCAAGGTCGTCGACATCGGTATCTCCGACGAGTGGGTGGCATGGTTCCGCGACACCATCGAGCCCGGCACCGTGACGGTGGCGCTGCTGGTCGAGGATCTCGACCGCGACGCGCTTGTCGAGGAGGCCGCGCGATTCACCGGCGCAGAGCTCGTGTACGCCAACCTCGATGACGAGACGATCAAACGAGTCGAGGCCGCGCTCGACGAGCACGCCTGAACGACGGGAACGGTCACCGCTCGCGAGTGCGTAGGCCCGGGGCCGCCAGGCTGATGAGTGCAGCGACACCCACGAGGCTGCACGCCAACGCCAGCGCGGTTCGAAGGTCGACGGCGAGCGCGCCGGGGTTGGTGCCGACTCCCTGAGTTGCGGTCACCAGTGAGGCAAGCGCGGCGACACCGAGGGCCGCGCCGATCTGGCGAGTGGCGTTGATGAGCGCACCGGCGAGGCCCTGCTCGTCGTTCGGGATCCCGGCCGAACCTGCGACGGTGGCGCCGTACACGAGGCTCGTCGTGCCGAACCCGACGCCCATCAGCACGAGCCCGAACAAGGGATAGCGGGTCGTCGCGGGGAAGCGGAACAGCGAGAAGAGGCTCGTGGCCGTCAGCGCGCAGCTCGTGAGCAGGAAGCGCCGGAGTCCGATGCGCTCCAGCAACCGTGGGCCGGCCACGCCGCGCAGGAAGCCGCCGACCCCCTGCGGTACCGACACGAGCCCCGCCACGAGCGGCGAGTAGCCGAGTACCTGCTGGCAGTAGAGGCTGAGCACGAGCACCTCGCCGGCATTCCACGCGCCGATCAGGCCGGACAGAAGGTCACCGACCATGACGGCGCGGTGGCGGAAGATCGACAACGGCACCAGCGGCCAGCGACTTCGGCGCTGCCGCGACAGGAAGGCGAAGATCAGACCGCCGCTCATGAGCAGGCAGGCTCCGAGCTCGGGCGACGTCCATCCCGAGCCGGCTCCGACGGTAGGGGCGAGCACGAGCCCCGCCACCGCGGCCGTGACCAGCACGCCTCCGCCGGCGTCGAGTTGGACGAGCCGGGCGCCCGTGCTCACGTCGGCGGGCAACGTTCGGGTGCCGAGCAACACCATGACGGCACACAGAGGCACGTTGACGAACAGCACGGCCCGCCAGCCGACGGTGTCGACCAGCGCGCCTCCCACGACGAGACCGGCCACGAATCCGGCCGACGCCATGACGCCGTAATAACCGAGTACGCGATTACGGGACGGCCCTTCCTCGAAGCTCGTGGTCAATGTCGAGAGCGCGGCCGGAGCGATGAACGCGGCCGCCATCCCTTGCACCGCCCGCGCCACGACGAGAAGCGTCAGGCTGGGAGCGAAGCCACCCGCCAGCGATGCGACCGCGAAGGCAGTGAGCCCGCCCAGGAGGATCCGGCGCCTCCCGAAGATGTCGCAAGCGCGGCCGCCGACGATCAGTAATCCACCGAAGGTCAGCGCGTACGCCGTCACCACCCAATCCGCCGACGACTCCGACACGCCGAGCTCGGCGATCAGGTCAGGGAGCGCGACGTTGACGATGCTGAAGTCGAGGACGACGACGAGCTGGGCGGCGAGCACGATCCCGAGGGCAACACGCGCCAGCGGCTCCTGCTCGCCCGGCGTCGGCGCGGGTGGGGTCGTGAGCAATTGGTGCACGACTCACGACGTTGACTGGATCCGGCCGGCCGTACATCGCTCAAGCGAGTAGAACCGCGACAAGGAGGTCGTCCTCCCGGAGGCGTAGGCATGAGGCGTGGGCTGACGGCGCGGCTGCTGGTGGCGACTGCCGCGTTGGCGGTCGTCGTCGGGACCTCCTTTGCCGTCCTGTTGCTCGCGTTGCGCGAGGAGCGAAAGGCGTCGGCGTTGGTGACCGAGTCTCAGCGGGTGCTCGTCGCCGCCAACGAGCTGGAGCGGCTGGTCATCGACCTCGAGACCGGCCAGCGAGGGTTCATCCTCACAGGCGAGGACCAGTTCCTCGAGCCGTGGAACGCGGCTCGGGCTGCGCTGCCCGGCGCAATCGGCAATCTCGAGACGGCGACGGTGGTGCCGTCGCAGGATGCCCGAGCCCGTCTGATCGGTGATTCGATCGACGCGTACGTCGCCGACTACTCCGCGCCGCTGGTCGACGCGGCACGACGTGGCGATCCGTCGGCCAGGACCGTCGCCGCCACCGCGGAGGGCAAGGTTCGGGTCGACGCGCTCCGGAGCGAGTTCGACCGGCTGCTGTCGGACGAACAGGGGCTCGACGTGGCGCGGCGGAATCGGGCCGACGGCGCGATCCGCTGGGCGATCGCGGCCGCCACCGGCGGTCTCGTTGGCTCGATCGTGATCATCCTGGCCTACGGGGGTTACCTCACGAGGTCGATCGTCGTGCCCCTCCGCCGCGCATCGGCGATGGCGGCGCGCCTTGCGGGTGGCGACCTGGAAGTGCGAATGCCCGAGAAGGGTGCCGGTGAGATCGGCACCCTCGAGCGCTCCTTCAACACGATGGCGACGTCGCTCGAGGAGAGCACAATCGCCAATGCGGACAGCCGGGCGGAGCTTGCGGCCTCGAGGGCCCGTGTCGTCGCGGCGGCCGACGACGCGCGTCGGCGCATCGAGCGCGACCTCCACGACGGTGTCCAGCAGCGCCTGATCTCGCTGGGCCTCGAGCTGCGTGTCACCGAAGCCGCGCTCCCGGCCGGGCTGGAGCACCTCAAGGGAGACATCGCGCGCACCTCGCACGGACTCGCCGAGGTCACCGCAGACCTCCAAGAGGTGTCGCGCGGCATTCACCCCGCCATCCTTTCGAAGGGCGGCCTCGGCCCCGCGGTCAAGGCCCTCGGCCGCCGCTCCGGGCTTCCCGTGGAGCTCCATCTGCGGGCAGACCGCCGGCTGCCCGAGGCCGTCGAGGTGGCCGCCTACTACGTGGTCTCAGAGGCGCTCACGAACGCGGCCAAGCACGCCGATCCCAACGTGGTGCGGGTGACACTGACGCTCGACGGGGCCTTCTTGCACATCGACATCAGCGACGACGGGATTGGAGGCGCCGATGCCACCAAGGGATCGGGGCTCATCGGCCTCAGAGACCGCGTCGAGGCCCTCGGCGGACGGATCGACATCACCAGTGCGGCCGGCTCCGGCACGTCGCTCGACGTGGTCCTTCCGGTCGATGTCGATGTCGAGTAGCAAGCCTTGCGCGTTTGCGTGAGGTGGCCGAAGGCCAATGTCCCCACACTGAGCAGCACGCGTGATCGAGTACACGCCGGCACGAGAGGGGACAACGATGGGTGAGGAGCCGGTCGTGGAGGCGACCTCCAATCGATCTCGTGGGGATCGGTCAGCGAAGGTGCGTGGGTTACGTCGTGGCCTCGTTGTGCTCGCCGTGACGTTCGCGTTGCTGCAGCTGGTGCCGTACGGGTGGCGGCACAGCAACCCGCCGGTCCGCGCCGATGCCCCGTGGCCAGACGCTCAGTCCGCGGCGGTGGCCCGAACCGCCTGCTACTCGTGCCACAGCAACGAGACCCACTGGCCCATCTACAGCTACATCGCTCCCGCGTCGTGGCTCGTCCGTCGCGACGTCGATACGGGGCGCGCCAAGCTCAACTTCTCCGAATGGGGCCAGAACAGCGACGCCCACGACGCGGCCGACGCCGTTGCGAACGGGTCGATGCCACCGATCCAGTACACGCTCCTGCATCCCAGCGCGCGGCTCTCGGACGATGAACGACGTGCTCTCGTCGCCGCGCTGCGAGCGATGAAGAACGACAGTGGTCATGGAGGCGGGGACGGCTGAGCTCGTCGCAATCTGTTCGCGCTACCTCGCTGCGCACTACGCGGTCGCGAGAGGTGCGTGTCGGGCCTCTTCCTCATGATGCAAGGAACGATGAGAGGAGAGACATGCGTGAAATTCGTTTGGGCAGAACCGACCTTGTGGTGTCCAACATCGCTCTCGGGACCTGGTCGTACGGCGGCGACTGGGGAGCCGTCGACGTCGACGCCGCGACCCGCACGATCGCGGGAGCTGTCGATCACGGGATCAACTTCTTCGACACGGCACAGGCCTATGGCTTCGGTCAGGCGGAGCGAATCCTCGGCGACGCGCTGTGGTCCTCGCGCCGGCGCGACCAAGTCGTCATCGCGACGAAGGGCGGTCTTGTGCAGCAAGGCAACCGGATCGCGCGAGATGCCGGCGCCCATTCGCTCCGTAACGGAGTCGAGGAGAGTCTGCGGCACCTGCGCACCGACTACCTCGACCTGTACCAAGTGCACTGGCCCGATCCTCGTACACCTGCGGCCGAGACCGGCGGCGTGCTGAACCAACTCGTCCAGGAAGGCAAGATCCGCTACGTCGGCGTCTCCAACTACGACGTCGCCCAGCTCGAGCAGCTGCGCCGGTTCGTCGCCGTCGACGCAATCCAGCCGCCGTACCACCTGTTCCGCCAGGACGTCGACATCGACCTCCTTCCGTTCTGTGCAGACAACCAAATCGGCGTGCTCGTGTACGGCGCTCTGGCCCACGGCCTTCTCAGCGGCGCGATGACGCCCGATACGAAGTTCGCGCCCGACGATTGGCGGTCGCACAGTCCCGACTTCGCGGGAGAGCCGTTTGCCAAGAACCTTGCGGTCGTCGCGGAACTCGAAGCGTTCGCCGCCCAACGAGAACTGTCGCTCCCAGAGCTGGCCGTGGCCTGGACGCTGGCCCATCCCGCAATCCACGTCGCGATCATGGGCGCCCGGAGTCCCGACCATCTCCACGACAGCGTCGCCGCCGCGGATGTGAAGCTCGAAGACGACGACCTGTGGGAGATCGACCGGATCATGACGTCGGCCGTCCCCGTCCGGGGTCCGGCACCGGAGGGGATGTAAGTGCCGCACGACGATGCGTTCTTCATGACCGTGGCCGACCTCGCGGACAGCACCACCGTCATCTCGGTGCGCGGCGACGTCGACATCGCGTCGTCACCCACACTTCGCCGGCTGCTCGCCGCCGTGCAGGTGTGCCGCCATCGAGAGGGTTCGACCGCTCAGATCGTGGTCGACCTGTCGCGCGTGACGTTGCTCGACGCCAGTGGTCTCGCCGTTCTCGTCGACACCGCGCGATCGGCCCGCCGTGACGGCTACATCCTCGTCCTGCAAAATCCGAGTCGCTGCAGCATGCGTGTCCTCGAGATCACGCGCCTGGCGGCCACGTTCTGCATCGTCGCGAGCCCATCAGGTCTTGGCGACGGGAATCGTCACCATGAGCGACGTCCCCGACCCCACCACGCTCGTGATCTCGATGCGTCCCCCGATCGACTCGACGCGGTCCTGGAGGCCGATGAGTCCCGATCCCCGAGCGGTATCCGCACCGCCGCACCCGTCGTCGCGGATCGAGAGCTGCAGCCCTTCCGCATCTACAGCGGCCTCGACGTGGACGACGGACGCGCGCGCGTGTTTCGCCGCGTTGGTCAGGGCTTCGGCGACCACGTAGTACGCAGCGACTTCGACCCGCTCGGGCAACCGCCCGTCGGCGCGTAGCGCGACCTCGACAGGAATGGCCGAACGACGAGCGAGCATTTTGACCGCGGGCTCCAACCCACCCTTGGTCAGGACGGCTGGGTGGATACCCCGAGCGATCTCCTGGAGATCCTCGAGTGCCTGAGTGAGGCCGAGGGCGACGCCGGCCAGGTGCGCTCTGACCTCGGTCATCCCCGCCGGCATCGCCTGCTCCGCGCTGCGGAGCTCGAGGCCCAGCGAGACGAGCCGCTGCTGTGTGCCGTCGTGGAGATTCCGTTCGATTCGCCGCCTGGCGGCGTCGGCCGCGGTGACGACCCGGGTACGCGATGCCGCGAGTTCCGTACGCAGTGCGGCCTGATCTTCGGCGAGCCCGCGCAGCTCATCGGTGAGGAACGCGATGCCGATCCCGACGACGGCGAAGGCAACCAGTGCAACCAGTCCGGCCGTGTCGCCCTCGAGGCCAACGCCCCTCACGCCATAGGGAGGGGCGAAGGAGAGCGATCCCGCGAGAACGCCGACCGCGACAGCTGCAATCGCGGGACGCGTTCCGCCGAGCACCGAAGCGGCGCTGACGAGCAGCAGCGTGAGCAGGAGGATGCCAGCAAGCCCGAAGGATGACCGGAACGGCAGCCACACGACCGCGCTCAATGCCGGGCCGCCGAGTCCGACGACCCACGCCCACATCAGCCGTGGACGCGAGCGCGGCGTCGAGGAGCAGACGACGACGAGACGCCGCAGCGGGTTCACTCGGCAGACGGCAACGGCTAGCCCGCGGTGTGGTCGCCGGTCGGCTCGAGGAGCTCGAGAATGGCTCTCGCCGACAGTTGCGACTTCGGTAGGAAGCCCACGGCCGGACTGCTCTCGAGCAGGTCCCCGAGATCTTGTGCGGGGTAGGCGGAGATCAAGATCACTCGCCGTTCCTCACCACCAGCCACCTCGGTGAGCTGTCGGGCCAGATCGAAGCCACTCTCCTCGCCGAGATCGACGTCGGCCAGCGTGACATCGGGGCGGAGCTCGTCGGCGTACCGAAGGGCGTCAGCACTCGTGGAGGCGACCGCGACGACCGTCATTCCTTCGCCTTCGAGGAGACGTCGCGCGGCCACGAGAAAATGGGAGTTGTCGTCGACGATCAACACGCTTGGCGTCATAGTGCGAACACCAGGATGGCGACGCGCGGCTGCGCTCGCATTGCAGCTAGCCGGAATTCGAAATGCCTGCTGGCGGCGCAGACAGCAACCACGTCCTGTGCGAGGTTTGGCAGCATGAGCCTCGTCATCGACACCGTCCGGCCGCAGTCGCGCGATCTACGCGGCGCACTCGACGCATTCCTGGCGGGTCACGACGACACGCTCGGGGTGCGCGGCGAGATCGGCGCCTCATGGCAGCGATCCGCGACCACCGGGCTGCGGCCCGAGTCGTTGGACGTCCCATTCGACCCGGACGTGGACGCCGACGGGTTGCTCGTTCGGGCGGCTCGCCCGGTGCTCGATCAGCTCGCAGTCGACCTTTGCGACGCGCCGGTCGGGGTTCTCCTCACGAACGACCGAGGGCATGTCGTCGACCGTCGTGTCGCGGACGCGTCGTTGAGTGCCCGCCTTGACCGGATTCTGCTCGCGCCCGGGTTCGTCTACGCCGAGGACATGGTCGGTACGAACGGCATCGGGACAGCGTTGGCCCTCCGCGCCCCGGCCGTGGTGCAAGGCGATGAGCACTTCTCTGACGCGTTGACCAACATGGCGTGCGCCGGTGCGCCGATCTTCGATCCTCGCTCGGCGCATCTTCTCGGTGTGATCGACCTGACGTCGCTGACCGCTGACGCGAGCCCATTGATGCTCCCGCTGGCCACCCGCGCGGCGCGGGAGATCGAGTTGCGGCTCGTCGACGACGTCGGCCTGTCCGAACGCCTCATGCTCCATCGATTCCTGCAGCAGCGGCGTAGAGCAAAGGGCCCGTTGGTGTTCCTCACCGAACGAGCGATGCTCACAAACGCGGCGGCCGGCCGACTGGTGGCGGCGGACGACGAGGCGTTGCTCCGCAGGTGCGCAGCGCAGGCTCGCCGCGGACAACGAGAAGACGTGGCCCAGGTCGTGCTCACCAAAGGCCTTGCCGTGAGCATCCAACTGGAGCCGCTGATCGACGGGGGAGAGCGCGTCGGAGATGTGCTGCGACTCAAGCCCATCAAGGACGCTAGCGTCGATCCTCTCCGTAAGCGCGACGGACACCCGACGTTCGGATGGGAGAGCATCACCGCGACCGAACGCACCGTGATCGAGCTCGTCGCGGAAGGTCTCACCAACCGTGAGGCGGGTGAGCGGCTGTTCCTGTCGCATCACACCGTCGGCTTCCACCTGCGCTCGATCTTCAACAAGCTCGGCGTCGGTTCACGGGTCGAGCTCAGCCGAGTCGCATTCGAGCACGAGGCAGGACGCAGCCAAGCGACGGTGTGATACTCGCGCCGTGCCGGAAGGTGGACCCGCCACCCGAGTCGTCCTCGCCGACGACGATGTGCTGCTGCGCGAAGGTCTCGCCAGCCTCCTCGACCGATCGGGATTCGATGTCGTGGGTCAGGCGGGGGACGGCGTCGCGCTGCTCGCCCTGGTCCGCTCGACCAAACCGGCGGTGGCGATCATCGACATCCGGATGCCGCCAACGCACTCGACGGAAGGTCTCGAGGCGGCACGTGTCATCCGCGACGAACTGCCGGCGACGGCGATCATCGTGCTGTCCGCTCACGTCGAAGTGGACGAAGCCATGGAGTTGCTGGCCGGCGGCGAGCGCGTCGGCTACTTGCTCAAGAGTCGAGTGACTGACGTCGAGGAGTTCATCGAAACCGTCGAGCGCATTGCCGCGGGCGCTTCCGTGGTCGATCCGTCGTTGGTGCAGGAGCTCGTCATGGCTCGCCGCCGACGTGATCCGCTCGACGTGTTGTCGCCCCGCGAACGCGAGGTGCTCACGCTGATGGCCGAGGGCGCGTCCAATGCGGGCATCGCTCGCCGGATCTTCGTATCCGAGGGCACGGTCGAAAAGCACGTCGGCAGCATCCTCACCAAGCTCGAGCTACGAGCGAGCGATACGGAGCATCGGCGCGTACTGGCGGTGCTGACGTTTCTCGAAGCGCGTTAGTCATCGACGCAACGTCAGCCGGCGACCGCTCCAAAGAGGTGACCGACAGCCGCGGTGACGGCGATGGCCAGGGTGCCGCCGACCCCGACCCGCAGCGCGGCCCGGCCGATGGGAGCGCCGCCCGCCTTCGCGCCGGCGGCTCCGAGGATGGCCAGCGCCGAGATCGCACTCACCACGAGAGCGGGAGAGGTCAGCGCAGTTGATGCGACGACGAGCGCGACGAGTGGGAGCGCGCCCCCGAGGATGAAGCTGGCCGCGGAGGTCAGCGCCGCTTGCATCGGGCGGGCGCGGGTCGTCTCACTCAGTCCGAGCTCGTCGCGTGCGTGGGCGGCGAGTGGGTCAGTGGCCATGAGGGCCGCCGCGACCTCATCGGCCAGGCCCGCCGAGAGTCCTCGCTGCCGGTAGATCGCCGCCAACTCCCGAGACTCGCCCGCGGGGTCGTGGGCAAGCTCGTCGCGCTCCTGGGCCAGGTCGCCGAGCTCGGTGTCGCGCTGCGAGCTGACCGACACGTATTCGCCCGCCGCCATCGACATGGCGCCGGCCACCAGTGCCGCGAGAGCAGCTGCGAACACGGCGGTGGATGACGCACCGGTCGCGATCACGCCGATGGCGACACTGGTGACCGAGACGATTCCGTCATCGGCTCCCAACACGGCGGCCCGCAGCCAGCCGGACCGCTCGCTGCGATGCATTTCTCGCCCTGTGGGGCGAGGTTCCGTGGGCGTGATGGTCGTGGCCATGCGCCTCTCATCGTGCAGGACGGGGAGTGGCACGTACCTCACGCGAGCGCGCAGACGCGGAGCGACGCGGTGTTGCTACGCGCTCGCGAGAGGTACGCGCGAGTGCCGTCAACTCAGGATGGGAGGTACAGCGACGAAGCAGCGAGGAGACAACCATGACCGAACAGTTGACCGAGCCGGTTGCGGTGCTCGGCATCGGAGCGATGGGTCACGGCATTGCGACGAGTGCGTTGCGGGCCGGCATCCCGACGATCGTCTGGAACCGCAACCCGGCGGCGCTGCGTGACCTCGCCAGCAGTGGTGCCGAAGTGGCGGAGACCGCAGCCGATGCTGCGGGGCGTGCCGCCATCGTCATCACGATGGTGACCGACGCTGATGCCGTCATCTCGATCGCCCACGATGAAGGCATGCTCGCCGCGCTGCCCCCGGATGCGATCTGGGTGCAGATGAGCACGATCGGCGTGGCCGGCATCGAGCGCGTCGCCGCCATGGTGGCCGCCGAGCGTCCCGATGTGATCCTCGTCGATGCGCCTGTGTCCGGCAGCAGGGAGCCGGCCGAACAGGGGCAGCTGACGATCTTCGCATCGGGCCCCGACGCGGCCCGCCCGCGCCTCGCAGCGCTGTTCGACGCGCTCGGCCAGCGAACGATCTGGGTCGGCCCCGTCGGTACCGGGTCGCGGTTGAAGCTCGTTGCCAACGCATGGCTGGCGCTTTCCGCGGAAGCCCTTGCCTCGTCCGTGGCGCTGGCCCACCGGTTCGGACTCCTCACCGAAACGGTGATGGACGCACTTGCCGGCGGACCGCTCGTATCTCCGTGGCAGGAGGCCAAGCTGCAGCGCGTCGCCCATCGCGAGTTCTCGGCGCAGTTCGCACTCTCGCTGGCGCTCAAGGATGCGCGCCTCGCTCTTCAGGCGGCCGATGACGGCAATTTCGGCGCCCTTGCTGGGCTCGCGGCCGAATGGCAGCAGGTCGTGGACGACGGCCTCGGCGATCTGGACCTCACGGTCGTGACCCGCGCGCTCGAGCAGCCGACCGCCGCGCCGTGACTACGAACTCGCGTGGGGTCAGCGGGCGCCTCCGCTGTCAGTCTCGGCCCATGCCGGATCGAGCGTTGCGTGTGCGTAATCCGCTGCCGGTCGTCGCCGTGGTCGTGATCGGACTGTTGCTTGCCGCGTGCGGCGGTGGCGCCGCCTCGAGCGCCACTCCGACCATCAACCTGTACATCTATCCGGACGGCTCGGGTGCGGTGCAGCAGGCCATCGACACCTGCAACGCCGCGAGCGGCGGCCGCTACCAGATCAGCTACCAGACGCTGCCCACCGGTGCCGACGGCCAGCGACAGCAGCTGGTTCGTCGATTGGCGGCGCACGACAGTTCGATGGACGTTCTCGCCCTCGACGTGACGTGGGCGCCCGAGTTCGCACAGGCGGGCTGGATCCTCGAGTGGACGGGCGCCAACCAGACGCAAGCGACCACCGGCACGTTGCAAGGCCCGCTCGCCACGGCCACGTACAACGGCAAGCTCTACGCCGCGCCGTTCAACAGCAACACGCAGCTGCTGTGGTACCGATCGGACCTGGTGCCGACACCGCCGACGACGTGGGCCGAGATGATCAACATGTCGACCGCCCTCGCGCAGCAGGGCAAGCCGCACTACATCGAGATCCAGGGCAACCAGTACGAGGGCATCACCGTGTGGTTCAACAGCCTGCTCGCGAGCGCGGGCGGCAGCGTCCTCACGCCCGATGGCTCCGCGCCTTCATTGGGCGCACCGGCGATCACCGCGCTCACGACCATGCAGCAGTTGGCCACATCGGTGGCCGCGGATCCGTCGCTGTCGGTGCAGATGGAGAACGACAACCGGTTGGCGATGGAGTCAGGGACCGCGGCCTTCGAGCTCAACTACCCGTTCGTCTATCCATCGATGAAGGCAGACAAGCCGGATCTGTTCCAGAACTTCAAATGGGCGCCTTGGCCGGCCGTCACCGCCGGGCAACCGGCCCACGTCACCATCGGCGGCATCAACCTGGCAGTCAGCGCGTACTCGAAGCACTCCGACCTCGCCTTCGAGGCCGCCCTGTGCCTCCGCAACCGCGACAACCAACTGGTCGGCGCGATCAAGGGCGGCGTCCCGCCATCGCTCTCTGACCTGTACACCGATCCGACGCTGATCGCCGCCTACCCGTTCGCCGCGGAGATCCAGGCATCGCTGGCCACTGCGGCGGTTCGTCCACTCACGCCGGCGTACCAGAACCTGTCCATCGCGATCTCGCACGCGGTGTCGCCACCGTCGAGCATCAATCCGCAGAGCGCGGAGTCCACGATGGCGAGCGAACTCAAGGACGCGCTCGCATCAAAGGGGCTCGTCCCATGAAAGGGCGATCGCGATGACTGCCGTCTTGGATGACCCCGTTGAGCGAACCTCGCCGGCTCCACCGGCGAAGGCAGCCAAGCTCTCGGCAGGAGCTCGCGCCGAGCGCCGGCTGGGTTGGCTGTTGTGCGCGCCGGCCGTGCTCATCATGCTGGCTGTCACCGCCTATCCGATCGGGTACGCGCTGTACCTGTCGGTGCAGCGGTACGACCTGCGCTTCCCCAGTGAGGCGAAGTTCGTCGGCCTGTCGAACTACGGCGCCGTGCTGTCGTCGCCGTACTGGTGGGACGCGTTCGAGAACACGATGATCATCGCGGTCGTGTCGGTCGCGATCGAGCTCGTCCTCGGAATGGCCCTGGCCATCGTGATGCACCGCACGATCTTCGGTCGGGGCCTCGTTCGCACCTCGATCCTCATCCCGTACGGGATCGTCACCGTGGTCGGCGCGTTCAGCTGGCAGTACGCATGGACGCCGGGCACCGGCTACCTGTCCGGTCTTCTCGGTGGCGCCGTTCCGCTCACCGATCGCTGGCAAGCGATTGCCGTCATCATCCTGGCCGAGGTCTGGAAGACGACGCCGTTCATGGCGTTGCTGCTCTTGGCCGGTCTCGCCCTCGTGTCCGAAGACCTCCAGAAGGCCGCGAAGGTCGATGGTGCCTCCGGGTGGCAGCGCTTCCGCTACGTCACGCTGCCGCTGATGAAACCGGCGATCCTGGTCGCGCTGCTGTTCCGCTCGCTCGACGCGTTTCGGATCTTCGACAACATCTTCGTGCTGACCAGCGGTGGTCACAACACCGGGTCGGTCTCGATCCTCGGCTACGACAACCTGTTCACCGCGCTGAACCTCGGCATCGGGTCGGCCATCTCCGTGCTCATCTTCATCTGCGTGGCCGTCATCGGCCTCCTGTTCATCAAGGGATTCGGGGCTGCGGCACCTGGATCGGATCTGAGGGACTGATGGCTGTGACCGCGCGGCAGAAGGCGGGCTGGGCGACGGCGAACACCGTCGTCGTGGCACTCGCGCTCGTACCGGTGTTGTGGATCCTGTCGCTGTCGTTCAAGGACCCCACAACGATCGGCGACGGCTCGTTCTGGCCGAAGCAGTGGACGCTGCAGAACTACCGCGGCATCTTCAAGACGTCGGAGTTCACGCGCGCGCTCGTGAACTCGATCGGCATCGCACTCATCTCCACGTTCGTCGCCGTGTTGTTTGCGTCGATGGCGGCCTACGCCGTGGCCCGACTCCGCTTCCCGGGCAAGAATGTGCTCATCGGCATGTCGCTCCTGATCGCGATGTTCCCGGCCATCTCGCTCGTGACGCCGCTGTTCAACATCGAGCGCACCCTCGGACTGTTCGACACCTGGGCCGGACTCATCATCCCGTACGTCACGTTCGGATTGCCGCTTGCGATCTACACGCTGTCCGCCTTCTTCCGGGAGATCCCTTGGGAGCTGGAGAAGGCCGCCAAGATGGACGGCGCCTCACCCTTCCAAGCCTTCACGAAGGTCATCGCGCCGCTCGCCGCGCCCGGGATGTTCACGACCGCGATCCTCGTGTTCATCCTCTGCTGGAACGACTTCCTCTTCGCCATCTCATTGACGTCCACGACACGGGCGCGGACCGTCCCGGCCGCGATCGGATTCTTCACCGGCGATTCGCAGTTCACCGCGCCCACCGGGTCGATCGCGGCCGCGTCCGTGATCATCACGATTCCGATCATCGTCTTCGTGTTGTTGTTCCAACGCAAGATCGTCGCGGGGCTCACCTCCGGCGCCGTCAAAGGTTAGGAGTCCCGATGGCCGACATCGTCTTGGACAACGTGACCAAGCGCTATCCCGATGGGGCGCTCGCGGTCGACAAGATCAGCCTCGAGGTCGCCGACGGGGAGTTCGTCATCCTCGTCGGACCGTCGGGCTGCGGGAAGTCGACGACCTTGAACATGATCGCCGGCCTCGAAGACATCTCCGAAGGGGAGCTTCGCATCGCGGGGAAGGTGGTCAACAACCAAGCGCCCAAGGACCGCGACATCGCCATGATCTTTCAGAGCTACGCCCTCTACCCTCATATGACCGTGCGACAGAACTTGGCGTTCGCATTGAAGTTGGCCAAGGTCCCAAAGGCCACCATCGACCAGAAGGTCAACGACGCGGCCAGCATCCTCGATCTGACGCAGCACCTCGACCGCAAGCCCGCCAACCTGTCGGGTGGTCAACGTCAGCGGGTCGCGATGGGACGAGCGATCGTGCGCGACCCGGCCGCATTCCTCATGGACGAGCCCCTCTCGAACCTCGACGCCAAGCTGCGTGTCCAGATGCGAACCGTGGTGGCGCGGCTGCAGAAGCGGCTCGGCACGACCACCGTGTACGTCACCCACGATCAGACCGAGGCCATGACGCTCGGCGACCGCGTCGCGGTGATGCGTACCGGCCGGCTGCAACAAGTGGGCACGCCGCAGGAGCTCTACAAGCGTCCCGTCAATCTCTTCGTGGCCGGGTTCATCGGTTCGCCTGCGATGAACTTCATGCCCGCCACCCTCGAGAACGGGATGCTGCGCGCCAAGCTCGGCGACGTTCCACTCACCGACCAGATGCGCCGCTCGCTCGAAGCCAACGGTTCCAGCCGCGACCTGATCCTCGGCCTGCGCCCCGAGAACTTCGAAGACGCCGCCCTCATCCCCGATGATCTCAAGCCGGCCGGCGTGACGTTCCCGGTGTCGGCCGACGTCGTCGAATCGGTGGGCTCCGACGTCTTCGTGTACTTCACGCTGGATGGTGTCTCGGTGCAGAGTCAGGAGCTCGCGGAGTTGGCCCACGACTCCGGTCGCACGGACACGGGCGCCGACAGCGATCACATCGTCGCTCGCCTCGACCCCACCACCACGATCACTGAGGGCGCTACTGCTGAGCTTTGGGCGGACGCGCGCTCGATCTACGTCTTCGATCCCCGCACCGGTGCGAACCTTGCTCTCGCGGCGACGGCGACGACCGAGGCCGCGTAGATCGCCCATGCCGTCGCGGATCGAGGACTACGCGTTCCTCTCAGACCTCGAGTCGGCGGCGCTCGTCGGCCGTGACGGCTCGATCGACTGGCTCACGTTCCCGCGCTTCGATTCCGGTGCGTGCTTCTCGGCACTCCTTGGAGATCCGAGGCACGGACGCTGGTTGCTCGCTCCGCAAGCTCCACCGCGACTCGTCACGCGCCGCTATCGCGAAGGCACGCTCGTTCTCGAGACCGTGTACACCACCGACGACGGCGAGGTGGCGGTCATCGACTGCATGCCGCCTCGCGACCGCCACGGCGAAGTGATCCGGCTCGTCGAAGGCCGCCGCGGACGAGTCGCGATGCAGATGGAGCTCATCATCCGGTTCGACTACGGGCAGATCGTGCCGTGGGTCCGCGATCTCGACGGCACACTCGTCGCCATCGGCGGGCCCGACGCGTTGCGGCTCATCACTCCCATCGACGTCACGGGACGAGACATGACATCGGGCGCGGAGTTCTTCGTCAGCGATGGCGACGTCGTGCCGTTCAGGCTCGTTTGGCATCCAGCCCACATCGCCTACCAGCCGAGCGGTGACCCGCGCCACGTGGTGGCGTCCGCGGAACGATGGTGGCGCGCGTGGTCACGGAAGGGCACGTACCACGGACACTGGGCCGACGATGTGCGCTCCTCGCTCACGGTGTTGAAGGGCCTGACCTACGCGCCGACCGGTGGTCTGGTGGCCGCCGCGACGACGTCGCTGCCGGAAAAGATCGGCGGCACGCGGAACTGGGACTACCGGTACTGCTGGTTGCGCGACGCGACCTTCAGCCTGCTTGCGCTCCTCGGCGCGGGCTACCACGACGAGGCGATGCAATGGCGCGATTGGCTGCTACGGGCGGTCGCGGGTGAGCCCAGCAAGCTCCAGATCATGTACGGCGTCGCCGGCGAGCGCCGCCTTCCGGAACTCGAGCTGGACTGGCTCCCCGGCTACGAAGGATCGGCTCCCGTGCGAGTTGGCAACGAGGCGGCGCGGCAATACCAGCTCGACGTCTACGGCGAGGTGTTCGACGCCCTCTATCACGGCGCGGCGGCCGACTTGCCGACGCATGACCAAGCGTGGCCGCTTCAGCAGGCGTTGATGGACTTCCTCGAGAGCGGGTGGAAGCAACCAGACGACGGCATCTGGGAGGTTCGCGGCGAACGCCGGCACTTCACGCATTCGAAGGTCATGGCCTGGGTGGCGGCGGATCGGGCGGTGCGCGCCGTGGAGCAGCTCGGCGCGGAGGGGCCCGTCGACAAATGGCGAGGGTTGCGCGCTGACATCAAACGGTGGGTCCTCGAGAACGGTGTCGACGACCGGGGAGTGTTCGTCGAGTACGACGGCAGTCACGAGGTCGACGCCAGTCTGCTGATGGTGCCGCTCGTCGGCTTCCTTCCGCCAGATGACGAGCGCGTGGTTCGCACGGTCGACACGATCGACCGCGACCTCACGGTCGACGGGTTCGTGAACCGTTACCGCCAACGGGAAGAGCTCGACGGGCTGCCCTCGGGAGAAGGCGCGTTCCTGCTCTGTTCGTTCTGGATGGTGCAGGTGCTGGCGATGATGGGCCGCACAGCAGAGGCCACCGCGCGGTTCGAGCAGCTCCTTGCGTTGCGCAACGACGTCGGCCTGTTGTCCGAGGAGTACGACCCCAAGGCCAAACGTCTGCTGGGGAACATCCCGCAAGCGTTCAGTCACACCGCGCTGATCAACAGCGCACTGCAGCTCAGCGGCACGACTACCAGCTCGCGTGAGGTGGCCACGGCGCTTTGAGGCGATCCTGTTGCGTATGAACGACACGACTTCCACATCCGCGACCGCGACGGGCGCCATCGACCTCGGTGGCGACCTCACGGTCAACCGGCTCGGCTTCGGTGCGATGCGCATCACCGGGCCAGGTATCTGGGGCGAACCTCCGGATCGGCAGGAGGCGATAGCGGTGCTCCGCCGAGCCGTCGAGCTCGGCGTCAACTTCATCGACACCGCCGACTCCTACGGCCCGGAGGTCAGCGAGACCCTCATCGCCGAGGCGTTGAGTCCGTACCCGGACGATCTCGTCATCGGAACGAAGGGCGGGCTCGAGCGCACCGGTCCAGGCCAATGGCCGCACAACGGTCGGCCCGAGCACCTCAAGCAGGCGTGCGAGGCCAGCCTCCGGCGCCTGCGCCTCGACCAGATCGCGCTGTATCAGTTCCACCGCCCGGATCCCGCCGTTCCGTTCGAGGATTCCATCGGCGCCCTGGTCGAGCTCAAGGAGCAGGGCAAGATCCGGCACATCGGACTGTCCAACGTGAACGAGGACCAGCTCCGGCGGGCGCAGCAGCTCACGCCGATCGTCTCGATCCAGAACCGCTACAACGTCACCGACCGCGCCTCGGAGTCGCTGATCGACCTGTGCGAACAGGAGCGGATCACGTTCCTGCCGTGGGCCCCCATCCAGGACGTCGATGACGTGCCGGCCGTGCGGGACATCGCACAACGTCACAGCGCGACACCACGGCAGGTCGTTCTGGCGTGGCTGCTCGCTCGCTCGCCGGCCGTGCTGGTGATCCCCGGGACCGGGTCAGTTGCGCATCTCGAAGACAACGTCGCCGCCGCCGCCCTCGAGCTCACCCGCGAAGAGATCGCCGTGCTCGACACCGGGTCGTGAGATTCGGATTTCGGCAAGAGTGATGAGATGACCGATGGCATAGTTGCCGAGACGATCGCGATTGCCGGCCACGCGGGTGACGAGATCGAGGCCTACTTCGCACGTCCCCTTGACGGAAACGATCAGCCGAGCGTGGTCGTGATCCACCACATGCCCGGCTACGACCGCGCCACCAAGGAGATCGCTCGCACGTTCGCCGTCTACGGCTACGCCGCGCTGATGCCGAACCTCTTCCACCGGTATGCGCCCGGGGCGAAGGCGGGTGACGCGGCCGCGGCTGCGCGCGACGCTGGTGGCGTCCCCGATGAGCAATGCCTCGGCGACGTGCAAGGCGCCATCGACTTCCTGCGTGGGAGACCGGAGTCGAACGGAAAACTCGGCGTGATCGGCTACTGCTCAGGAGGCCGTCAGACGTTCCTCGTCGCGTGCACATTGGACATCGACGCCGCGGTCGACTGTTACGGCGGCCGGGCGAATGTCGATCTCGCCTCTGGCCTACGCTGCCCGTTGCTCGGGCTGTTCGGTGCCGACGATCAGAGCCCGTCGCCCGACGATGTCGCCGCCATGGCTGAGGCCCTCGAGGCGAACGGGAAGGATTTCGAGTTTCACTCCTACGAAGACGCCGGTCACGCGTTCTTCTCCGTCGACCGTCCGGCCTACCGACTCGACGCTGCCAAGGACGGGTGGAAGCAGATCTGGTCGTTCTTCGGTACGCATTTGAAGGGGGCTTGAGATGTGCACGTACGTGACATCCACGGTCGATGTCGCCGGTAGCGGTTACCGGGGTGACGATTGGTTCCGTGTCGACCGGGCGGTCGTGTACTTCGACCATCCGCAGGACGCGCCGGTCGACCATGCGCTGTGCATCGACGTGTGGGGTGGAAGCGAGCGGGTGGCGGTCGAGCTCGACGCCGCTTCAGCCCGACGGCTGGCCGAGACGATCATCGCCACCCTCGAACACGACGAAGTCAAGCTCCTCGCCTGAGCGCGACGCGACGCTCGGCCTTCATGAGATACATGTTCCGGTCGGCGCGTCGCAGTAGGTCGGTGACGTCGTCCTCGGGCTCGACGCGAGCGATGCCGATGCTCGCCTTCGCGTTCCAGCTGCCGCCTTCCCACGCGACCGGTTCTGCGAGGGCGCGCTCGACTCCTGAGGTGATGATGTCGCTTCCGATGTTCTCCACCCTGCAGACGATGACGAACTCGTCGCCGCCATACCGAGCAACCACATCGTCGGATCGGAACGCCCGCCGGAAACGGTCGGCGATCGCCGCCAGCACTCGGTCGCCGATCGCGTGGTCGAAGGTGTCGTTGACGCTCTTGAAGCCGTCGAGATCAACGAACCCGATGAGCAGCTGATCCGGGTATTCCGTGATTGCGGCGTGGAGGAACGCGTCCAATGCCTCGCGGTTCATCAGCCCAGTCAACGGATCGTGGCTGGCGCGGCGGCGAAGTGTCATGGTCGAGGTGATGTCTTCGATCGACCCCACGAACGTGACCTGGTCCGAGCCCGGTTGACCGACGGCACGAAGCTTGAGCGACAACATCGCGTCGCCGCGCCTTCCCCGCAACTCCAAATGCGTTCCGCGGTCTAGGTCCTTGACCGCAGCGAGGCGCACCAATTCCGCGTCGAGTTCAGCGTGATCCGCAGGGTGGATCAGGTCGTGCAGACGCCGAGCGCCATTGTCAGCCGCAGACAAGCTTCCCCAGAGTTCGTTGTGGAACGAAACGGTGCCCGACCGATCGCAGCGGAAGATCGCCGCAGGCACCTGCTCGGCGAGCGACCGGAATTCGCCCGCCAGCTGCTCGATGGCCAACTGCTGTGCTCGTTGCTCGGTGACGTCGTTGATGAAGTTCATCACCCGAATGCTGCCGTCGGCCTGTGGCCGACTCACGAGGAACGAGTCGATCCACAGTGACGAGCCGTCCGGCCGGATCACCCGTTGGCGCGACGCCCCGGTGGCACCCGGGTTCGCCATGAGGTTCGCCCACATCACGCCGGCTGACGCGAACGACTCGGGCGCCAAGAACTGAGTAGCCGACGAGCCGATCAGCTCGCTCGGAGGGCAACCCCAGATCTCCTCCACCATGCCGTCGATCTCGACGATCGTGGCGCGGTCGTCGAGGACCTCGACAAGCCAGGTCGCTGGTGTGAACTCGCCGTGTACGGCTCGGGAGGCGAGAGCATCGCGGTCCTCGGTCGTGCTTTCGATCGTGTTGAAGCCGGCGACCAGGATGCCGTCGAGTACTGCGCTGCCGAGCAGATTCACCATCCGCGTGGAGCGGATGAACCAGCGGTCGTCGGCGCGGAGCCGGTACTCGCCGGGGACGACCTCTCCGGGCGAGGAGACGGCGCTCAGGAACATCTCACCGGGTACGGCGCGGTCATCGGGGTGCACGAGTTCCATGCGCTCCCCGATGCTCTGCTTCAGTTCTACGGCTCCGGTCGCGAGCAGCCACGGCGGCACCGGCAGCAGTGCCGCGGAGGCATCGAGGACGTAGATCTCGCACTCGCCGACCAGGGTCACAACGTCATCGTGCGACCACTCCGCCATCACTCATCTCTGTCGGTCGATCTGCCGTCGGGACTTAGGGCATTCCGCCCGGATTCGTCATCAAATCTCGAGGCCCGGCGCGTCAAGGGCGTCGCCGGCACGGTGTCCGTGAGCCGACTGGGGTCTACACCTTCACGCGTTCCCCTGACGCGGCGGACCTCTCGATGGCGGCGATGACCTCGTGGCGGCGTACGGCATCCGCGAAGTCCGGCACGGTGTGCTCCCCATTGTGGATGTCCGCCGCGAACGCAGCGTAGGTACGCCCGACGTTGAACGCGGGCGTATCCACCAGGCCCGAAAGCGCGGGCCACTTGTGTATCAGTGCCGCTGGGACAGCGAGCTCGGCGGGCTCGTTTCGACCCTGCGCTCCCGCGACGCTCACGGGAAAGATCCCTGGGAACGGGGCGTCGGCGGTGATCCTCAAGGTTCCGTCGGCACCGTTTATCTCCCACAGGAAACCCGTACCGCCGGCCACCGCTTCGCGGACGTGAACACTTGCGGTCGCCCCGGACACGAGGGTGCCGATCACCGCAATTTGGTCGGCCGCGGTTTTCACGACCTCCGCGCCGGTCTCTTCGATCTTGATGAGCGGCCTGCGGAGATGCGATACCGCTGACAGGTCGGCGAATTCGCCCAGCACGTAGTTGAGGGTGTCCAGGCTGTGGCCCACCGCGATCGTGAGCAGGTTGGCCCCGTTTGGGTTGTCGAGCATGTAGGCGTTCGCGTTGACCACCGCGTCGCCCGGGATCGACAGCCCGACCATGGTCGTTGACAACACCTCGCCGACGTACCCGACGCGGAGCAGCTCTTGGACGAACTCGATGGCCGGGGCTTGCCGGCCCTGCAATCCGACGACGGAATGCACCCGCTGCTCGGCTGCGAGCGCGGCCATCGCCAGCGCGTCGTCGAGATCGCGTCCAAGAGGCCACTCGCAGTAGACAGCTTTGCCGGCGGCAAGTGCGGTTGACACGAGCTTCCGGTGGTGCGGAACCTTGACCGTGACCGCGACAACGTCGATGTCCGGCTGACGCACTAGCTCCTCGTGGTCCGAGAACACCGTGCTGACCCCGAACGCTTCGCCTGCGGCTGTCGCGGATTCCGGGCTGTGCGCGCTCAGCGCTCGGATTTCGTAGCTCGGCAGCGCGCGCAGCGCCGGGATGTGAGCGGTCGCAGCCCAACCCCTGGTGGGGCTGACACCGATGATCCCGATGCCCAGCTTCGGTGGCGCTGATGTCACTCGATCGTCATTGCCGGTCGATCCGTCATGGAGATCTCCTTCAACACTTTGCTGACGTATCCACAATATCGACGAATGGCTGTTACGTCAACAAAACGTCGATAGGCTGTGCCGATGGCGAAACCGCGATGGCTCGACGAACGCGAGGCCCACCTGTGGCGAAGCTGGCTGCGCCTCAACCAAGAGTTGGTGAGCATTC
This sequence comes from Acidimicrobiaceae bacterium, assembly GCA_041166745.1. Taxonomy (GTDB): domain Bacteria; phylum Actinomycetota; class Acidimicrobiia; order Acidimicrobiales; family JACDCH01; genus DASUCS01. The sequence goes on along the minus strand of JBEEGH010000034.1, from coordinate 149,307 downwards.
TCGAGGAGCAGATCAGTCGCGAGGGTGGTCTGTCCGGGGCGGACTATGCCGTGCTCGTTCCGTTGTCCGCGGCGCCCGACGGCATGCTGCGCGCCCGCGAGCTCGGCCGCGAGATCTTGTGGGATCGCAGTCGTCTCTCCCATCAGCTCGGCCGGATGGAGAAGCGGGGCCTCGTGGTCCGCGAGGAGTGCGTGGAGGACGCTCGGGGTGCCATGGTCCGCATGACGGACGCCGGCCGCGCTGCGATCCAACACGCCGCTCCAGGACACGTGGCCGCCACCCGTCGTTACTTCTTCGATGTGCTGTCGAACAAGGAAGTGGATCAACTCACGACGGCCTTCGACCGCGTCCTCGCGAACCTCGACCGCGAGGATGCCAGTCAACGAGGGCGAGACTCCGCTGGTCGGTCAGGTAAGAAGCCGATGCGATAGTGACGGCGACCGGCGCGGCGCCGTTGCGCTGCCGGGCCCGCGGACGCACACTGGTCGGACCGAGCGACTACGGAGGCAACCATGTTCGTGCAGGTCATCGAAGGCAAGACCAACGATCCATCGGCGATCATCGAGCAGGGCGATCGGTGGCAGCGAGAGGTGCGTCCTGGTGCGATCGGCTATCTCGGTGTCACGGCGGGGGTCACCGCCGACGGACAGAGTGTTGCCATCGTCAGGTTTGAGGACGAGGCCGCGGCCCGCGCGAACGCCGGGCGTCCGGAGCAGACCGCCTGGTTCGAGGGCATGGCGAAGCTCTACGACGGCGAGCCCACGTTCACGGAGTCGAGCGACGTCACCGAGTGGATGGGCGGCGGGTCGAACGACGCCGGTTTCGTCCAGGTCATGAGGTCCACCGGTGTCGATCGTTCCCAGGTGGAGAAGATGGACGCGGCCTTCGAGCCGTTTGCGGCCCAGCGGCCCGATCTCCTCGGCGGCCTGCGCATCTGGACCGGCGCCGACTCCTGCATCGACGTCGCGTACTTCACCACGGTGGAAGAAGCCCGCAAGGGCGAGCAGGCGGAGCTCCCCGACGAGATGAAGGAACTCATGGGCGAGTTCGCGGGCGGGATGGGCGAAACCACCTATCTCGACCTCACCGCCCCGCAGCTCCACTGAGCCACGACGACATCGCGCGCAGCCGTCGTCCGCAGCGCAGGCTGCGGGTGACGACTCGCAGCGAAGCGGCCTGAGTTCATCTACCGTTCACCCCACACACACCATCGGCGAGGCGGGCGGCGGATTCGGGCGTCTCCTCGCGAGGCAGGAGGAGCAATGACGTCGACGTTGGAGTGGCAAGCGCCGCCCGGACCCTGGCAGCAGGACAGTGCTCACAACCCCGTGGCGCAGACACCGCTGCTGCAGCAGGCGTATCCCGAGGGCTTCAACCGCGGGTTCGAGGAGGCGTTCAGCGTCTACGGCGTCCTGCTCGATCGGCTCGCGATGGCGAGCATCAACGGGTTCACCTACCACCAGCCGCAACCGTTCGACCTGCCCGGTCCGGATGGGCCCAAGGACCCGGAGTGGATCGGTGCCGAGTTCGGCCGACGGGCCGGCGTCGCGGCACAGGCCTTCGAGGCGCGCATCTGGCGTGAAGGGATGCGTCGCTGGGACGACGAGCTGAAGCCAGCGTCAATCGCGCGCCATCGCGAGCTCGACGTGGACGTGTCCGCGCTAGACGACGCACAGCTGCAGACGCACATCGACGCGTGCATAGGGCATGTGACCGAGATGGTGTACCAGCACCACCGGCACAACACGCACGCGCTCGTGCCGGTGGGCGACTTCTTGTTGCAGGCTGCGGGGTGGACCGGCCGACCGCCGACGACCCTCTTGTCGGTCCTCGACGGCTACTCACCAGTGTCGAACGTGGTCGCGCCCGAGATGCGACCCGCGCTCGAAGCTCTCCGCAAGGACGACGACGCGCGCACCCTCCTCTTCTCCCACGGCGACGCCGCCGACGTGCTCGCTCGCCTGCGGGCGCGGGTGCCCGAGGTGGCGGAGTACATCGACTCGGTCCACTTCCGCCTGCTCGAGGGTTTCGACGTCACGAACCCCACCGTCGGTGAACGACCGGAAGGCCTCATTGGTCGTCTGCAGTCTGCGCTCGAGGTCGACATCGACGACGGGCTGCGGCGGTCGGACGCCACCGCCGCCGAACTTCGTACGGCCGTGCCTGAGGAGCATCGATCTGCGTTCGACGATCTGTTGACCGAAGCGCGGCTGGTGTACCGCTTGCGCGACGAGCGCGGCATCTACAGCGAGATCTCGGCCATCGGACTCTTGCGGCTCGCACTGCTCGAGCTCGGGCGTCGCCTCCAGCAGCGTGGCCAGCTGGACGCGATCACCGACGTGCTCGAGGCCGACGCCGACGAGATCAACGCGTTGCTCGCAGGAGTCGGCGCACCCACGGCGCAGGAGCTCCACGAGCGGGCCATCGACCGTGTGGACCGCACGCTCGCGGGAGCACCCCGCTTCCTCGGTCCGCCGATGCCACACCCGCCGCCCGTCGACATGCTCCCGCCGCCGCTGGCTCGGCTGATGTCCTCGGTGGGATTCCTCATCGACGGCATCCTCGGTCAGCTGGAGTCACCCGAAGGTGACGCGACGACGATCATCGGCATCCCCGGCGCGCAAGGCGTGATCGAGGGTCCCGTGCGGCTGGTGCGGTCCATCGACGACCTGTTCACGCTCGAGCCGGGCGACGTGTTGGTCGCTCCCACCACTGGCGAAGCGTTCAACTCGATGTTGCATCTGGTGAGCGCGATCGTCACCGATCACGGGAGCTTCGCGTCACACGCCGCGATCGTCTCGCGCGAAATGGGCATCCCGGCGGTGGTCGGCACGAACGACGGCACGAGTCGATTGGAGCTCGCCAAGCGCGTGCGCGTCGACGGCACGACCGGCCAGGTGACGATTCTCGAATGAGCCGCGACGGCGAGGGCGTCGTTCCTGCCACCACCATCGGAGGGATCGCCCTCGCCTCGGCTCTCGTGCCGTTGAACTCAACGATGATCGCGGTCGCACTCCCGCGGATCGCGCGCGACTTCGACATCTCCAAGAGCCGGGCGAGCGTGCTCATCACGCTCTACCTCGTCGCGATGTTGGTCGGGCAACCCCTCGCCGGGCGTGTCTGCGACGTTCTCGGTGCTCGACGCTTGGCCACCATCGCCACGGCCGGGTTCGGGGTCTTCTCCGCAGCGGCCATGGTCGCGAACTCGTTTTGGCTACTCGTCGCGCTTCGCGCCTTGCAGGCCGCGTTCGCGTCGGCGTTGATCCCGAGTGTGCAAGCGATGCTCCGCGAGGTCGTACCCGATCGGCAGCGCGGCCGAGCGTTCGGCGTGCAGGGCTCCGTGCTCGGTGTCGGCGCCGGCCTCGGCCCGGTCGTCGGCGGGCTCGCCACCGCCGCGTTCGGGTGGCGCTCGATCTTCGGCGTGAACCTCCCGGTTGTCCTAGCGGTGCTCTACGTGCTGCGGCGCCGAGTCGCGCCATCATCCACACCGTCGATGGACGACGCGATCGTCGCGCCCGATGACTCGGGTCGGCTGTTCAACGGTGTGTTCGGCGTGGCCTTCACCACGCAAGCGCTGAGCACATTCGCTCAGTACGCACTGCTCTTGGCCGTGCCCATCGTGCTCGACAGCCGCGGTTGGAGCGCGGCGTCGATCGGTGTGGCGTTGTCCTTCCTCACGCTCGGCATGGTGGTGACGGGCCCGTACGGGGGCCGCCTCGGCGACGCCCGCGGTCGGCGCCGGCCCGTCGTCCTCGGCCTGACCGTCACTGTCGTGGCCGTGGCTGCATCCGCGGTTGCCGGGGACGGCGTCCCGTCGGCGCTGCTCGTCATCACCCTGTTGTTGTTCGGCCTCGGCTTGGGGGTGGCGACCCCTAGTGTGATGACCGCCGGCATCGAGGCTGCACCGCTCGCGCGCGTCGGGTCGGCTGCGGGCGTGCTGTCGGCCAGCCGCTATGTGGGGAGCATCGCGTCCACCCTCGTCCTTGCGGGTGTCGTGCGCGACGACGGGTCTGGATTGCAGCCGCTGCTGATCGTGTGCGCCGCCTGCCTGGTGGTCTCGGTGGCCGTGGCCCGCAGGCTCCCCGGGCGGCTCGTCGGCGCCCCGGAGCTCGTGCCGTGACTCGTGAACGACTCGTCACGAGGTAACCGCGGCGAGTGCTCCCGCCGCCAGCGGGTTGGCTCCGCCGAGGCTGCCTTCGACTCGGTAGGGCCGGAGCCGCACGAAGGCCGACCGGCGGTGGAACGGCTTGGCCGAGTCGGACTCCATGGCGTCGGGATGACCACGGTCATTGGTTCCGTAGGCGTAGCTGCTCAGGGCTCGGGCCGATTCCCAGATCGAGCAGGTCGCCACGAACGGCGGTCGGGCCAGCGCGGTGGCCCACACCGCGCCCGGCGCCGCGATGGCGGCCCCGGCAGCTTTCGCGCTGGCCCGCAGGAACCGCACCGTCTGTGTCAACCGCAGCCGCCCGAAGGTGAGCACGAGCGCTGGACCGTCGTAGTCAGTGTGACGCGATCGGTTGATGTCGTCGGGGAGTCCGGGCCACGAACCGAACATGCGGAGCGGTTCGAGCCGGGCGCTCCAGCCGTCAGCAAAGCGTGCCGCCCGCGAGTCGCTTCGCAGGAAGGATTCGATGGCTGCATCGTCGTCCCAGAACGCGATCAAACCGACTCGGCGAAAACTTGGCGATGGCAACAGCGAGGTGCTCAGCGGGGTCGCAGCGCCAATGTTGGCGTTGCGCAGGCCCGGTACGCCGGCCAGCGCCGTCCGCTTCGAGAGCAGTCGCAGAGCCGCACCGCGCCCGACGTCTGCGATGTGCACGGATACCACAGGGGTCACGTCTGCCTCCTCTAACCTAATGATGAGTAGGTTCGAAACCACCATACCTAGGGGTCATTAGGTTGCCCAAAACGAAGGCTCCAGCGGCGCCGGCCCGCAAACGCATGACGGCACCAGATCGGCGCAAGGTCATCGAGGACGGCGCGACGGATGTCTTCGGCGAGCGCGGCTACCACGGCGCTTCGATCGAGGAGATCGCTCGCCGATCCGGCGTCACGGTGCCCGTCATCTACGACCACTTCGCCTCCAAGCGCGACCTGTACCAACGTCTGATCGAGCGCCACTACGCCGAGCTCCGAAGCATCTGGTTCGAGCACACCGCGCAAGGAGCCGCGCTCGGCGACTGGATCGCAACCGCGATCGGAGCATGGTTCGGCTACATCGAGCATCACCCCTTCGCGGGGAGGATGCTGTTTCGCGACACGACCGGAGACCCCGACATCGAAGCGGCACATCGAGTCATGCGGGATCGCAGTCGCGACGAGCTTCTCCCGCTGGTCGTCGAGTTGGCTTCACCGCACCTCGATCTCAGCGAACCGTACGCGGTCGAGCTGGCGTGGGAGACGATGCGCGCCGTGCTCCAGGGTCTGGCGCTGTGGTGGTACGACCATCCGGATGTACCCCGGGACGCAATCGTGGCCAGCGCGATGAACTCGATCTGGGTCGGGTTCGAACGGTTTCTCGCAGGCGACGTCTGGAAGGCTTGACCGCGCGTCTATGCCTCGCGAACAGCGTCTTCCGCGTCTCTGCGGAACTCCAACCATCGTTGGTACTCCGACAAGAGCGTGTCGAGTCGTTTGCGATCGACCTTCTCCTCGATCTGCTGGGTACCGACGAGGATCGTCAGCCCGATGCGCGCGAGCACTCGCGCTTCCTTCTTGTCGATGCCGATGTCGACGAAGGCCTGCACGAGCACTTCTTCACGGACGCGATCGACTCGCCGCTGGAACTCGGCGACGACGGGGTTCGTGCGGGCCCAGGCGCGGATGGCGCTCTCGGCCTCGTGGTTGACGCCGACAGCGATGCGCCGGAGTAGGTCGATGCGCTCGAGGGGCTCAGGCGTGGAGTCCACCTGCTCCTTGAGCTGATACACGCGACCCGCCTCCCACTGTTCGAGGAACGCGTTGTGGAACTCGCGGATACCTCCGAAGTGCGCGTAGAAGCTGCCGGTGGTGACGCCGAGCCGCGCACACAGGTTGGCCATTGTGAGCGCGTCCACGCCGCCGTCCGCGAGCAGTTCCAGCGCGGTGCGGTAGTAGTCGTCTTTGCTCTGTCGCATTCAGCCACCGATCTCTTGCCGCCGAAACATAACATAAGTTACTGTACGGAGATCGCTTGGAAGGGGACCGATGTGAGCCTCACAGACCTGACCGACCTCACCACCGTCTTCGTGGACCCAACCGCGTACGCGGACGAAGAACGGTTCCACGCCGCGTGCCGGGTGCTCCGGCGCGAACACCCGGTCGCCAGAGTGGAGTCTGAGCGCTACCGGCCCTTCTGGGCTGTCACTCGCCACGCCGATGTCCTCGACATCGAACGAGACAACGAGCACTTCCGCAACGCGCCGCGCCCGCTGCTCGTTCCCGCGGCCATGGAGGCAGCCGCCGAGGCGAATGGTGGCCCGATGTTGCGCACGCTGATTCACATGGACGATCCCGATCACAAGGCGTTCCGCGGGATCACGTCGAGCTGGTTCCTTCCCGGTCGGATCCGTGCGCTCGAAGACCGGGTGCGCGAGCTCGCGGTCCGCTACATCGACCACATGGCCGAGCTCGGCGGCTCGTGCGATTTCGTGCAGGAGGTCGCGGTCGGGTTCCCGCTGCACGTGATTCTTTCGATCCTCGGCCTCCCCGAGCAGGACTTCCCGAGGATCCTGCAGCTCACCACCGAAGCGTTCGGCAGCGACGACGAAGAGCTCACCCGCTCGGCAGACCCGCAAGAACGCATGGCCACCATGCTCGACTTCTTCCAGTACTTCGTGGCGCTCACCGCCGACCGGCGGGCGAACCCGACCGACGACCTCGCGTCGGTCATCGCCAACGCCACCATCAACGGCGAGCCGCTCAACGACTTCGATGCCGCGTCGTACTACGTGATCATCGCGACGGCAGGGCACGACACGACGAGCTCGTCGATCGCCGGTGGGCTCGAGGCGCTGCTGCGCCACCCCGACCAGCTCGCGCGGTTGCGCGACGATCCGTCGCTCGGTTCGAACGCGGTCGAGGAGATCATTCGGTGGGTCACGCCGGTGAAGGAGTTCATGCGGACTGCCACCGAGGACCGCGTCGTTGGCGGCCAGGCGATCCCCGCCGGCGATTCCGTGTATCTCGCCTACCTGTCGGCCAACCGGGACGAGGACGTGTTCGAGGATCCGTTCCGATTCGACGTCGGGCGTCCTGACAACAAGCAGGTCGCGTTCGGCTACGGCGTCCACTTCTGTCTGGGCGCCCACCTCGCGCGCCTCGAGCTTCGGATCTTCTTCGAAGAGCTTCTTGCGCGCGTTGGCGACCTGCAGCTCGCGGGCGAGCCGTCGAAATCGGCGACCGTGTTCGTCGGCGGCTTGAAGCATCTCCCCGTTTCGTATCGAATGCTCTCATGACCGCGACCGACGAGCATCAGATCACTGAGACCCCTGAGCTGGCGGAGTTCCGGCTCAAGGTGCGGTCGTTCCTCGCCGAGCACGCGCCGAAGCGAGCGAAGCGCGGTGACGACGGCCCGGCGTTCGAGGCGACCGTCGCCGACCTCGAGAGTCAGAAGGCTTTTCAAGCGGCGCTCTCCGACGCCGGCCTCGCGGGGCTCACGTGGCCGAAGCCGTGGGGGCCGGGCCTCACGTCCGAGCACCAGCGCGTCTTCAACGAGGAGGCGGCCGGCTACGAGCTACCGACGACCGCGTACATCATCGGCCTCGGCATGGTGATCCCGACGATGATCGAGTTCGGTACCGATGCGCAACGCGAGCGTTACGTCGCCAAGGCGTTGCGCGGCGAGGAGATCTGGTCCCAGCTGTTCTCCGAACCGGGTGCCGGTTCCGACGTCGCCAGCCTGCAGATGCGCGCCGACCGCGACGGCGACGAGTGGATCCTCAACGGCCAGAAGGTCTGGACCACTGGAGCACAGATCTCCGACTTCGGCGCCGTCATCGCCCGCACGAACCCCGAGAAGCCGAAGCACCGCGGCATCACCATGTTCATCATCGACTTCAAGGCACCCGGCGTCGACATCCGACCCCTGCGCCAGATGAATGGTGGATCCGGCTTCAACGAGGTGTTCTTCACCGATACGCGCATCCCCGACGCGAACCGGATCGGCGACGTCGACGATGGCTGGCGTTGCGCCATCGCGATGCTGATGAACGAGCGCGTCGCCATCGGCTCCGGTGGTGGCGGCGGGCGAAGCACCGGTGTGAAGCCGCTCGTCGATCTCGCCCGTCGGCGCGGACTGCTCGAAGACCCCGTCGTGCGCCAGGGCATTGCCGACGTCTACATCCGCACAGAGATCATGGGCTACATCGGGCAGCGCACCCGCGCGGCGGTGAAGGCCGGTAAGGCGCCAGGCCCGGAGGGCTCCATTGCCAAGCTCGCCGGCGCGCTTCTCGCGCGGCGCGCCTCCGATCTCGGCATCGCCATCGCGGGCGCTGGCGGCCAGGCGTGGGAGGACCAGCGCGAGTCCCGCTGGGCCCTCGGCGTGCTCTCCGCGCCCGCGTCGCGCATCGCCGGCGGCACCGACGAGGTGCAGCGCAACATCATCGGCGAGCGCGTACTCGGCCTGCCGAAGGAGCCCCAGGTCGACCGGGACATGCCGTTCAAGGAACTGAAGGTCGGCACCCAGCCCGTGTGACCCGAGGCGGCGCGCGCCACTCGTCTCGCGCCGATGAGTTCGGTCGGGAATGATCGTCACAGTGGTGGAAGACGACGAGGGAGAGACCGATGCGGATCGTGGTCAGCGACTTCATGAGCTTGGACGGCGTCGTCCAGGCGCCCGGAGGAGCCGAGGAGGACACCGACGGCGGTTTCGCCAACGGCGGTTGGTCGATGCCGTACTTCGACGTGGACACGATGGGACCGGCCATCGCTGAGGTGATGGAGGGCACGGAGGCTCTGCTGTTCGGACGGCGGACGTGGCAGACGATGGCGGCGGCGTGGCCGGGCCGGGCCGGCGATCCGTTCGCCGACCAGATGAACGCGATTCCGAAGTACGTCGCTTCGCGCACGCTGACCCAAGACGACCTCCATTGGTCGAACTCGACGCTGCTGCCGGCCGACGATGTCGTGGGGGCCGTGCGGAACCTCCGGGCGAAGGAGGGCGGCGGTCTGCAGATCATGGGAAGCCCGACACTCGTCCGAACGATGATCGAGAACGACCTCGTCGACGAGTACCGCCTCATGATCGAACCCATCGTGCTCGGTGGCGGTAAGCGCCTGTTCCCCGACGACGGGCGGTCGAGGCCGCTGGAGCTCGTCTCCACGTCGACGAGCAGCACCGGTGTTCACATCTGCACCTACCGACCGAGCTCGTCGTAAGGCTGTAGACATGCGCGCGTGGTCGAGTTCACCGACGACGATCTCCAAGGATCGCGCTTCTGGCGCGTGAATCTGTCCGGTTCGCGTTGGCACGGTGTGCTGTTGCAAAACGTGAAGATCACCGATACCTGGGTGAACAACGTCGAGATCTCGGGCCTCATCGGCACGTTGAAGGTGAACGATGTTGACGTGAGCGCGTTCGTCCGCAACGAGCTCGACAAGCGCCACCCCGAGCGTCGGATGCTCTCGGCCACCGATGTCGACGGCCTGCGCGCCGCGTGGGCGATGATCGACGAGCAGGCGCGCGCCACGGTGGATCGGGCGCGTGCACTGCCTGAGGCGGCCTTGGACGAATCGGTCGACGGCGAGTTCTCGTTCCTTCAGACGTTGCGCCATCTCGTGTTCGCGACCGATCGCTGGATCACCGGGCCCGTGTTCGGTGATCCGAACCACTTCCATCCCCTCGGCTACCCGCACGACGGTGCCGACGAAAAAGAGTTGGCCGCGCTCGACGTGGACGCCCGACCCTCCCTGGACGAGGTCCTCGACCTTCGTCGTGAGCGGGTGGTGCGGGTCGCCGAGCTGTTGCGCACCGCGGCCCACGACGACCTGAGGCGCACGGTTGCTTCACCGAACGGCGGCACGACGTCGGTCATGTCGTGTATTCACGTCGTGCTCGGCGAGGAGTGGGAGCACAACCGCTACGCGAATCGCGACCTCGACGTACTCGTCGGCGAGGTCCGGCCCTGACGTGACGGGTACATCCTCGGCTACGGCGTGAGCGTCACCTTGATCGCTCCCGTTGTCTTGTCGCCGGCGGTCTCGAACGCGTTCGTCACGTCGTCCAACCGGAACTGATGTGTCGTCAGTGCACTCAGCTCGTCGCGCCAACGGCCGGTGAGGCGCGCCGCGGTGGTGAACTCGGCCTCGCGGTCACCGGTGCCATAACAGAACGATCCGACGAGCGCGACTTCCTTCATCATCAGCGTCTGCAGATCGACCGCCCTCGGAGCGTTGAATGATCCGAGCACGACAATGCAGCCGCCGCGGCGCACGCCACGAATGGCTTGGTCGACGGTGCTCGCGTCACCCCCGACGCTCTCGATCACGACGTCGGGCCGGTGCTCCTTCGTCCAGGCGAGCACCGCGTCTTCCTCGATCACCGTGACACCCAGCCGATCCGCAGCCGCTCGTTGGTGTGGATGCCGTGCCGCGATCGCCACTGTCGCCGCGCGATCGCGCGCAACGAGCGCGGCGCAGAGACCGATGGTGCCTGCACCGAGTACGAGCACGGTGCTGTCCGGTCTGAGGTCGGCCAGACCAACCCCGCGTACCGCGACGGCCAGCGGCTCGGTCAGCGATGCGGTGACCGCGTCAACACCGTCGGGGATCGGCGCGAGGTTCGCCAAAGGCGCATCGGCGAGATCGGCGAGCCCGCCGTTGCGTCCGAGCCCCAGGCCGTAGCCGCCGCGGCGGCACAGATTCGTGCACCCCGTGGTGCAGAACTCACATCGTCCGCACGAGACATTCGGCGACACCGCATACCGAACGTCGGCCAGCCCGGCGGGACCGTCGAGCACCGTACCGACGAACTCGTGGCCGGGCGACGTACCGATCGGCCGAGGAATCGCGCCGTGCCAGAAATGCAGATCGGACCCACAGATGCCGCAGGCCTCGACGTTCATCCGGGCCCAGCCAGGCTCGAGCGGGCCGGGCTCGTCGTCGATCATGTCGAGCCCCGTGTCGGTCCACACCGCCCGTCGCATCGGACGAAACTTACCGACTCCGGTATCGAGTGGGCGGGTAGGAGGTCGAGCAGGGTCGGCCTACCGTGGCTGGCGGCACGGAACGAGCAACCGGAGGCGACGACCATGGCGAACGAGACCAGGGAACCGACGACGACTGATGCCGGTATCCCGGTTCCGAGCGACGAGCACTCGCTCACGGTCGGGCCCGATGGCCCGATCCTGCTGCAGGACCACTACCTCATCGAGCAGATGGCGAACTTCAACCGGGAGCGCATCCCGGAACGCCAGCCGCACGCGAAGGGCGCCGGTGCGTTCGGTCATTTCGAAGTGACGCAGGACGTCAGCCAGTACACGAAGGCGGCGGTCTTCCAGCCCGGCACGAAGACCGACACGCTCATTCGTTTCTCGACCGTGGCCGGTGAGCGCGGCAGCCCCGATACCTGGCGAGATCCACGCGGTTTCGCGCTGAAGTTCTACACGTCCGAAGGCAACTACGACATGGTCGGCAACAACACCCCGGTGTTCTTCGTGCGTGATCCGTTGAAGTTCCAGCATTTCATCCGCTCGCAGAAGCGCCGCGCCGACTCCGACATGCGCGACCACGACATGCAATGGGACTTCTGGACGCTGTCGCCGGAATCCGCGCACCAGGTGACCTACCTGATGGGCGACCGCGGGATTCCCAAGACGTGGCGCAACATGAACGGCTACTCCAGCCACACCTACATGTGGGTCAGTGCCACCGGTGATCGGTTCTGGGTCAAGTACCACTTCAAGACCGACCAGGGCATCGACTTCCTCACGCAGGCCGACGGCGACCGCATCGCCGGCGAGGACGGCGACTATCACAGGCGCGATCTGTTCGACGCGATCAAGCGCGGCGACCACCCGACGTGGACGCTGAAGGTGCAGATCATGCCCTTCGAAGAAGCCAGGACCTATCGGTTCAACCCGTTCGACCTGACCAAGGTGTGGCCGCACGGCGACTACCCGTTGCACGACGTCGGGCGGTTGACGCTGGACCGCAACCCGACCGACTTCCACACCGAGATCGAGCAGGCCGCGTTCGAGCCGAACAACCTCGTGCCGGGCATCGGTGTCAGCCCGGACAAGATGCTGTTGGCGCGCGTCTTCTCCTACGCCGATGCGCACCGGCATCGCATGGGGGTCAACTACAAGCAGATCCCCGTCAACGCACCCAAGTCACCCGTGCACAGCTACAGCAAGGACGGCGCCATGCGCGTCCACAACGTGTCCGACCCGGTGTACGCGCCCAACTCCTATGGCGGCCCGGCGGCCGACCCGGTTCGTTACCCGTACGTGGAGAAGTGGGAGGCCGACGGCGAGTTCATCCATGCCGCGTACACCCTTCGTGCCGACGACGACGACTGGGGTCAGCCGGGCACGCTCGTGCGCGAGGTCATGGACGATGCCCAACGTGATCGGCTCGTGTCCAACGTCGTCGGCCACCTCAGCGACGGCGTCTCCCAGCCGGTGTTGGAGCGAGCCTTCGAGTACTGGCGCAACATCGACAAGGAGACCGGCGACCGCATCGCCCAAGGAGTGACCGCACGACCGCAGTAGCTCGGCTATTCGTTCAGCTCGAGCCCGCGGCGAAGCGCGACCAACAGTTCTTCGCTCGCCCGCCGCGACACCGCGACGAACGGGATCAACGCGGAGCCGTGGAAGGTGCCGGGGAAGTTGTGCAGTTCCACGTTCACGCCGGCCTCGAGCAACCGCAATGCGTAGAGGATCCCTTCGTCGCGCAGCGGGTCGAACTCCATCGTGGTGACGTACGCAGGAGGGAGCCCGCGGAGATCGGCGGCCAACGAAGGTGACGCGTACTGCGACACCTCACCGTCGTGGTCTGGACCGAGGTACATCGCCCAACTCTTGATCGCGCTCCCGCGATGCCACATCGGGGTGTCGACGAAAGTGCGCATGCTCGTGGTGTCGAGCCGGTGATCGAGCTCGGGTATCCCGAGGAACTGGAAGCACACGGGCGGCCCGCCGCGATCGCGCGCGAGGAGCACGGTGCCGGCGGTGAGCCCGCCGCCGGCGCTCTGCCCGCCGACCGCGATGCGATTTGGGTCGATCCCGAGCTGGGGCGCGTTTGCGTGCAGCCATGCGAGCGCGGCGTAGCAATCCTCGATGCCCGCGGGGAACGGATGCTCGGGCGCGAGGCGGTAGTCGACGACGGCGACGACGGCACCCAGCTCGCGCGCGAAGTGAGCAGCGAACGCGTGCTCCATCTCGATCGAGCCGACAACGAACCCACCACCATGGATGTCGAGCAGCGCGGGACGCCCGGCCGCGGGGGAGTCTCCCTCCGCGACGTAGATGCGGACCAGCACGTCGGGCGCACCGTCTGGACCTGGCGCATAGTGGTCGAGGACAGTGACGCCAGTGAGGTCGACGTGTTCGTTCATCGGCGTGACGAGTTGCAACAACATCTCGCGCGCCGCCCCGACGTCGTCGAGCGACACCGCGGGGAGAGTGTCGACGAGGGGCGCCAGCTCTGGGTCGTATGCGTAGGCCATCCGGCGATCCTGCCACCGACGATGCGAATACATCGTCGATGGAGCGCGCCGGCTACGGCAGGATCGGGTGATGTCCGCTTCCACCGTCCGAGATGACCTTCGTGCTGGTGCCCGTGCGGTAGCGCCGATGCTCGTGGGCGTGGTGCCGTTCGGCTTGGTGGCAGGCGCGACTCCCGTGACCCACGGCCTCGGCGGCGCGGTGGCGGTGGGCTTCTCCATCATCGTGTTCGCCGGCGCGTCGCAGCTGGCCGCGATCGACGTGCTCGGTTCCGGAGGCTCCGCCTTCATCGCCGCCATGGCCGCGTGGACCATCAACCTGCGCCTGTTGCTCTACTCCGCGTCGCTCGCACCGCATGTGGCCCGCGAGCGTCTCCGCACGAGGTTGTTCATGGCGTATCTGCTCACCGACCAGGCCTATGCCGTATGCATCGGCCGGTGGGGTTCGAATGACGATCCGCGCCGACGGGTTCCCTACTTCCTCGGCGCGGCGCTGTTGCTGTGGGGTTCATGGCAGCTCAGCACGATCGTGGGCGTGCTGATCGGCGCCACGGTGCCCGATGACCTGCCGCTGGAATTTGCGGTGCCGCTCGTCTTCCTCGTGCTCCTCGTGCCGGCGATCACCGGACGGCCATCCGCGATCGCGGCGGCCGTCGGCGGGATCGCCGCCGTCGTCGCGGCCGAGGCCGGCGCCGGCAAGCTCTCGCTCATGGTCGGCGCGGCGAGCGGCATCGTCGCGGGCACCCTGGCCGAACTGCGCTGGCCCCCCGCCTCGACCGACCCCGCGACGGAAGCCTCGGGATGAGTGCTTCGTGGGTGGCCATCGTTCTTGCTGCGGTCGGGACCTTCTCGATGCGCGCGGCGTTTCTCGTGGTCGCGCCACGGATGGCCGACGTACCGACGTCGGTGCAACGCGTGCTGCGCCAGATCCCTCCGGCCGCGCTGGCTTCGATCGTTGTGCCTGACCTCCTTCGGCCCCGCGATCACCTCGACCTTTGGCAACCCGAGTTGGCTGCCGGTGTCGTCGCGGCGCTGGTGTTCTGGCGCACGCGCAGCACCACGCTCACCCTCGTGGTCGGCATGGCCGTGCTCTTCGGGCTGCGCCACCTGTAGCCGCATTTCGTTCGTTTTCGAGCGGCGAGGCCCGCTCTCGTGCGAACTGCTAGGCAGTTGCTCGATGACCGCGGGGGTGATGAGCGACATCGATCTCACCGACCTCGACAACTTCGCTCATGGGTTCCCGCACGGGCTCTTCGAGCAGCACCGACGAGAAGCTCCCGTGTACTGGCACGAGCCGACGGCCCACACACCAGGCGGCGAGGGCTTCTGGTCCGTGGCCACGTACGCCGAAACGGCGATGGTGCAACTCGACGCGGTCACCTATTCCTCCGAGCGCGGCGGCGAGCGGCCACACGGCGGCACCCTGCTGCAGGACCTCGAGGTCGCCGGCATGGTGCTGTCGATGATGGATGATCCCCGTCATGCGCGTATCCGCCGGCTGGTGAGCGCGGGCCTGACGCCGCGCACCGTGGGCCGTCTCGAGGATGAGCTGCGCCGGCGCACGATCGCGCTGCTCGACGCGGTCGACGACGACGCGCCGTTCGACTTCGTGGTGGACGTCGCGAGCGAGCTGCCGATGCAGGCGATCTGCATCCTGCTCGGCGTTCCGGAGGACGACCGCCACGAGCTCGGCGCGTTCTTCGACGCCGGCTTCGACATTCGCGAGGGCGATGTCGGCTTCGCCGACAGCGGGCCGACCGCCGACGGGCATGTAGCCGCGGCAGGCATGGCCATGCTCGACTACTGCGTCGCGTTGGTCGCGGCCAAGCGAGCGGCACCGACCGACGACATGCTGTCCGTTGTCGTGCACGCGACGCTGCCTGAGGTCGAGCCCGCGCAGCTCACCGATGTCGAGCTGTACTCGTTCTTCTCGCTGTTGTTCGCCGCGGGAGCGCAGACCACGCGTCACGCGATCGCCGGGGGCGTGCTCGCGCTCCTCGAACGCCCCACCCAACTTGCCGATCTCCAAGCCGACTTGGGCCTCCTCGACACGGCCATCGAGGAGATACTTCGCTGGACGACGCCGTCGCCCGCGAAGCGGCGCACCGTCACCCAACCGGCGCTGCTCGGAGGCCACGACGTCGCTCCCGGCGACAAGGTGCTGTTCTGGGAAGCGTCAGCGAACCGCGACGAGCTGGTCTTCGATCGTCCGACGACCTTCGACGTTCGCAGAGACCCGAATCCCCATCTCGCTCTTGGCCGCGGGGTGCACTACTGCCTTGGCGCAAACCTGGCCCGCCTGGAGATGCGCGTGGTGTTCGAGGAGCTGCTCGATCGTTTCACCGACATCGAGCTTGCGGGCGACGTCGAATGGACCCGCAGCAATCGCCACTCCGGCATCCGCCACCTGCCACTTCGGATGCACCGTGCTCGACGTTGACGATCACGTCCGTACCAAGAGCTGAATCCACAGCTGCCCCAGCCATTCGGCGAAGCGTTCGTTGGTCCAGCCCCGCTCGTTCACGAGCCGGTGCCACAACATGCCGTCGGTCATCGACCAGATCACGTCACGACACTCCGCCTCGGACACCGCGAGCTGACCGGTCGTGGCGGCCTCGCCCGCCATCACCGTCATGCCCACCAGCCGCTGGCGGCCCATCTCCTCGAGCATGTCGGCAACGGCCGAGTCGGCCCCGGCGGCGGACTGCACCATCAACTGGAACGGCGCGATCCGCCGCGCCGTTTCTGTCGAGAACGCGGCGTGCAGCCGGAGCCGCTTCGCCAGGTCTGGCTCGTTTCGGATCGCCATGACCTCCGGCCGCTCGTGGAAAACGACGTCCTGGTCGTCGCCGCCGACCGTGATGTCCCAGGCCTTGTGCAACAGCGTGGCCTTGTTCCCGAACGCGGCGTAGATCGTCTCCACCGAGACACCGGCAACTCGCGCGACGTCCGCGATGGTGGTGCGGCCGTAGCCCTGCTCGACGAACAAGTCCCGAGCGGCGCGTGCGATGGCCGACTGGTTCTCCATCGCCTGCGCCCGGCGACGAGACGAGTCGTAGGACCGCTTGACAGGTTCGTCCAATTTCATTACACCTATCCTGTATTGGTTCCATTGCAACTGTACCGATTCGAGGAGGCCGGATGACGGAGAGCAACGGTGCGGCCCGTGACTGGAGTGCGGTGGCGCAGGCGTGGGACGCCAACGTGGACGATGTCGACGACCACTCGGCCAACGCCACCGCGGCGTTGCTCGACCGACTGGCCGTGCAGCCGGGCGACCGCGTGCTCGAGCTGGCTGCGGGGCCGGGCAGTCTCGGCGCGAGATGGTCGGAGCTGGTCGGGCCGACCGGCACCGTTGTCCTCAGCGACATCGCCCCCGCGATGGTGGACGTCGCTCGTCGCCGCAGCGCGGCACTCGACAACGTGGAGGTCACGGTGCTCGACGCCTCTGCCATCGACCGTCCCGACGACTCCTTCGATGTCGTCGCCTGCCGGATGGGGCTCATGTTCACGCCTGATCCCTCTGTGGCGTTTGCCGAGATGCATCGGGTCCTCGGTCCTCGTGGCCGAGTCGGCGCGCTCACGTGGGGCGGCATCGAGCACAACCCGTGGATGACCTGCGTCGGCATGGCCGCGATGATGAACGGTCTTGTGAGCGGCGGGCCGCCGGTGGGGCCCGGCACCATCTTTGCCCTGGGTGATCCAGCAGAACTCGAGGCGCTGGCGAAGGGTGCCGGCTTCGTCGACGTCGCGGTCGAGGAGCTCACCGTCATCTTCCGAGCCGACGACATCGACGCCCACGTGGCGCGGGTCAGCTCGTTGGCCGGCCCGATGGCCGCCGTGTTCGAGGCCGCTACGCCCGATCAGTTGGAAGCGGTGCGACGCACGGCGGCGAACCTGGCCGCGCAATACGACACCGGCGACGGTCTCGAGATCCCGGGACGGGCGCTCGTGGTGTCCGGTCGAGTGTGAACTGACGAGGTTCTGCGACTCCGTTGGTCTCGGGTGTGCTGCGCACCGTCGGCAGCACGAAGCGGCCGGCCCGATGGCTACGAGGCGGCGAGCTCCTTGAGCAGGGCCCGGGTGCGCTGGCGGGAGGCCGCTCGATCGTCGCCGACGGGGAATGGCGCCGCCCACACATCGGTGGTGCCGGCGTCGAACAGCGTCTGGATCTGGGCGGTGACCGCCGCTTCGTCGCCGACGATCGCGGCGTCGCCCGGTCCGGATGCGTCGCCGATGTCGAGGATGCGGCGGTAGTTCGGCAGTGCGCCGTAGTTGGCGAAGCTCTTCGCGGCGGTCTCGCGCGCCTCGGCGACGTCATCGTGCACGGCGACCGGCAGCCCGGCGACGATGCGCGGTGCCGGCCGTCCGGCCGCGGTCGCCGCTGCGGTGATGTCGGGGGCCACGTGGGTTTCGATCGCGCGGGCGTTGGCCATCCACAGGATCGTCCCGTCGGTCAGCTCGCCGGCGACGCGCAGCAGCCGGGGGGCAAGTGCGGAGAGCATCAGGCTCACAGGTTGCGGCAGCGCGTTGACCGTAGGGATGTCAACGTTGAAATGTTCGCCGCGATGATGCACACCCTCGCCGCGCAGTAACGCGCCCAACACGGTCACGTACTCCTCAGTGTGCGCGCCGACGTGCTCGTACGACAGGCCGTACGCGTTCTCGATCACCTGTTGGTGCGACGGCCCCACGCCGAGGGTGAGGCCTGTCCGGCCCATCGCCGCCGCGGTCGACGCGGCGCGATTGGCCTGGAGCACGGGGTGACACGTGTACGTCTGCAGCACAGAAGTGCCGAGCTCGATCGTGCTGGTCGCTCGTCCGGCGAGCGCCATGGCGACGAGTGGGTCGCCGAACACCGCGCTTGCGTACCAGAGGCTCGTAAATCCGTCCTGCTCCGCTTCGACGGCTTGCTGGACGATGCGATCAGCGGTCGCGCCGCCGCCTGTGAGACCGATGTGCATGACGAGAACCTACGGCAAGGGGTTTCGGTCGGCCGGCGCTACAGCGAGCTGTCGAAGTCGGGGAGCGGGCCCGCCGCTGCGACACGACTCGGAACGGCGTGTCCCACCAACTCGGCGGCGAGCAGGCTCGCCTCACGCAACACGCTCTGCTCCACTCCGGTGTGGATTCCCATGTCCTCGAGCACCAGGACGAAGTCTTCGGTCGCGAGGTTGCCTCCAGCGCCAGGAGCGAATGGCGATCCGCCGAGTCCTCCGACGGAGCAGTCGAAACGCCGAACCCCGAACTCGTACGCGGTCAACGCGTTGGTCAGTGCCGTACCTCGCGAGTCGTGGAGGTGGACTCCTATGTCGACGCCAACCGCGTCGAGAACGTGGCGAACACGGCGCGGCGTGGCCGCCCCCGTCGTGTCGGCGAGCGTGATGTCCAGGGGACCGACGGCGCGCACCCTGTCAACGAGTTGCGCGACCTCCGAGACGGTGTGGACATCGTCGAAGGGTGAACCGAAGGCGCACGACACGACGACATCGACGGTTGCTTCGCCCGCCAGTGGCGCGCACAGCGCGCGCAGCTGCTCGAGGGCGGCGTCGATCGACATTCTGGTGTTCTTCTGGCTGTAGGCCTCCGACGCGGAAATGGTGACGGTGATCGCGTTGATTCCGGCGGCGCGAGCGGCCAATGCGCCGCGCTCGTTCGGCACCAGCGCCCACCATCGGGTCGGCGAGGCCGCATCAACGAGCGCGGCGACCACCTCCGCGGCATCGGCCATCGCCGGCACCGCCTTCGGCGACACGAACGACGCGACTTCCACATCGCGAAGGCCCGCTTCCGACAGCTTGAGCGCAAGAGCAGCTCGATCGGAAGCGGGCACTGGTCGTTCGGACTGGAGGCCGTCACGAGGAGCGACGTCTCGAATTCGTACGGACTGGTCCGACGAGATGGGCACTACGGCAACGGTACCGATGCGCACGTAGCGTTCGAACACCGCCCCCCATCGCAGATCACGCGTCGTCGAGTGGAAACAGCTTCGGGACTTGCTCGTCGGCCAGGAAGTCCAGGATGAGCTGATTGACGACGTGCGGCTTCTCCATCGGCAGTCCATGGGACGTGCCCGGCACGATCGCCAGCTGGGCGTGGGGGAGCGCGCGGTAGACGGCAGTGGCGTGTTCGAGCGTCGACGTGCCGTCGTCCCCGCAGAGCACCAGCGTCGGCGCACCGATGTTCGCGAGGTCGGACACCTCGATCCCCGTTTCGCCGGTCCACAGCTTGTGCAGCTTGTCGAAGACGATCGGGAAGTGATCGCGGCCGTCCGGCGACAGTGCTCCGTACATCTCGCGGAACATCGGGGGCACGGTGTCCGCAGTCATCCCGGCCATCAACGCCTCATACCCGTTGGCCGCGCCCGACAACGTGACGAACTGGTCGATGAGCACGACCTTGCGGACGAGCTTGGGCCGCCGGAGTGCGACGAGCACGGCGACGATCGCGCCGTCGCTCCACCCCGCAAGGTGGGCCGACTCGATGTCGAGCGCCTCGATCAGAGCGATGGTCTGCTGCGCCATGTTCTCGTACGTGATCGGGCCGTCGATGTCGGCCGTGCGGCCGTGCCCGTAGCGCTCCGGCACATAGACGCAGTACTCCGTGGCCAGCACCGACGTCTGGGCATCGAACGTCTCTGCCGTGCACATGCCGCCATGGAGCAGGACGAGGGGCCCGCCGGTGCCCGTGCTCTCGTAGTAGGTGCGCACGCCGTCGACCTCGATGTAGTCGCCGTTTCGTGTGGGCACTGCTTGCGTCGTCGTCATGCCTGCAGTGTCGATGCCGACACCGTCGCGCGCATCCGTGGGATCACGAGTTCTAAGGATCGAAGTCGATCGACGCGCTGCGCACGGTGAGCTCGCCCCGGTTCCGGGCGTCCAGCTTGGCCAGCAGCGAGGACACGTGAGCCTCGACGGTACGGACCGACACGTAGAGCTGCTGCGCGATCTCCGCATTGGGAAGCCCCTTGCCGATGAGTCGGAGCACCTCGACCTCCCGAGCGGTGACTCCCGCCGTGGCCAGCACGGCGGGGACCGACGCAGCCGCTCGGCGCTTCCGCGGCACGGGCTCACCGGCATCGCGCAACATCTGCTTCACGCGCGCAGCGTCGATCGTCGCGCCGGTCGCCTCGTACGTATCGAGCGCCTCGCGTAGCCACCGGGCGCGGGCCGGACCACCGATGACCCGCGCGCAGACGACGCGCATCGCCGCGACGTCGAGCGACATCGGACCGCTCGCAGTCGCGATCGCTGCATCGATGTCATCCGGGTCTCCGGCGATCAGCGCCTCGGCGACGGCGACGATCACAGGGCGGCTGTAGAAGCGAGCCAGGTCAGGCGTGGCGAGGGCTTCAGCCACGGCGCGAGCGGCGTCATCCGGCCGGCCGGCCGCCAGGAACGCGAACGGCAGCCAGCAGATGCTGTCCATCGGGACGACGCCAGGCATTGCTCGGGCCAACTCATTGCTTCGCTCGAACCACTCGATGGCTTCCTCCCAGCGGCCGGCGCGCATCGCAATGTCTCCGCGCATTCCGCTGATCTGTAACTGCATGTCAGGAGTGGGTGCCAACGCTTCGGCTTCGGCGAACCCTTCCTCCACCGCTTCCGTCGAATAGCTGCGGGTCATCGTGCGGGCGCCGATGAGATACGCGAGCTGGTCGAGTCGCAAGGGACGGCAGCGTTCGATGGCTTCGTCGAACACGGCGATCGCTGCGGCCAGGTCGCCGTGGATGGCCAACGCGATGCCGAGGTTCTCCTCGGCCCACGCGAGCTCGACGAACGACCCGGCGGCGCGGGCGAGTTCGACCGCCTCTCGTAGGCGGCGCGGGGTTTCGCCCGCGAACAGCTCGACCTTGCCGAGCTGGACCACCGCTCGGAGTTGGGCTTGTGTGCGCCCGGCCGTCTCTGCATCCCGCGCTTGGCGTGTCCACGAGGCCCGCGCCGATTCCCGGTCGCCCAGATAGTCAAAGGCGCGTCCTTCGAGCTCGAGTGCCGCGAGCCGAGCGTCGATGTCCGCCGTGGGCGAGTCGAGTACGCGCCCCGCGCACTCGAGGGCGGCCGCAGCATCGCCGCGGACGACCGCAAGCCGTCCGGCCACCAGGATGAGAGCGAGCGTGTCATCGCCGTGCCCGCGCGCCGCCGCTACGACGGCGTCAGCGACTTCGGGCTGCCCGACGTCGAGCGCGCACGTCGCTCGACGCAGGCGCCGCTCGGGCGAGTCTCCATGCTCGGCGACGGTCGATTCGTCGAGGTCGAGCGCTTCCGACCACCGCCCTTGTGCGGCGAGCGTCCGCGCCAGCGCGTCTGCGGCCTCCGCGCGGATCGACGGCGATCGCGCCCCATCACGCGCCATGCGAGCGGCCCGCTCGGCGGCGAGCAGCGCATGCTCCTCCCGCAGATGATCGGCCGCGATGGTGAGCGCTCTCGCAGCTTCGTCGTGCGCCCCGACGGCGATCAGATGCCGCGCTCGACGTTCGAGGGCAGCCGGGTCGAGCGCGTTGTCGACGTCGAACGAGCCGGCCGCTCGGCGGTGCATCGTGTCGACGAGGTGCGGAACGGTCGCATCGAGCACGGCTTCGCGGATGATTGCGTGGCGGAACGCAATCGAGGCGTCTGTCAGCTCGAGCAGACCAGCGCGTACACCCGCCGCGAGCGCGTCGGCGATCTGCGCGTCGTCAGCGGCGGCCGCGGCGCGCATCACGGCGGGGTCGAAGTCGCCGACTACCGCGCCCGCGACGACCACGTCGCGCTGCACCGGGTCGAGCAACGCGAGGCGAGCGTCGACCAGGTCGCGGATCGTGCGCGGGACCTGTGTCGCGCCGCCACGCCAGGTAGCGCCCTCATGACCGATCTGCACCGTGCCCATGTCCACATGGCCCTGTAGTACCTCCTCGACGAGCAAGGGCACACCGTCGGTGCGCGCCAGGATGTCGGCGACGAGCGGCGACGGTGGGTCTGCCTCGAGGAGCGCGGCGATGAGGGCAGCGACAGCGCGTTCGTCGAGCGGCCGTACCTCTGTCACGGTCGCGTCACCGTCGCGGCGCAGGGAGCGCGTGAGCTCGTCGGCCTCGTGCGACTCCGACGGGCGGAGCGCGCCGATGATCGTGAGTCCCGCGAGGCGGGCGGTGGCGATGTAGCGGATCGTCTCGAGGCTTTCGGGATCGGCGGCGTGCAGGTCATCGATCAGAAGCGCCGCCCCGTCGGTCGACGCGATCACGGCCCGAAGCAGATGGACGACACCCTCGTGTGCGAGGAGGCGTCGCTGCCCGGGCTCGAGCTCGGCGTGTGGCGCGGCGATCGGCCACTCCGGCAGCACCAGCCCGAGCCCGCGATCGAAGGGCACCATCGGATCGCGCATCGGGTGCGAGCGCAGCCACGAGCGCAACGCATTGCTGATGAGGCTGAACGGCGCCGGGGTGGCGATCGGCGCCCGTCCCGAAAGCACCGCGATTTCGAGCTCGGCCGCGAGCGCCCCGGCCTCGTTGAGCAGTCGTGTCTTGCCGATGCCACCCTCGCCGACGAGCAACACGCACGTCGTGGCCCCCGATCGTGCTTGATGTAGAGCACTTCGGAGCAGATCGACCTCGTCATCCCGCCCGATGACGACGGACGCCCGCGTCAGCCCGAGGTCCCCACGCACGGGAGCAGTCTGCTGCGTTTAGGAGTGGTGGTTCCACGGATGTGCGATCTGGTGCGTGGGTGCATGATCGGGTCCGACGAGCCGGTGCGGGCTGTGACGAAGGAGCGGTGGATGGTGTTTGAAGACGTGATGGGCGCGGTGATGCGATGGATGACCGCGACGGAGGCGCTCGCCGCCCTCGGCGCAGAGCTCGCGCTGCAGCAGCCGGACGCGCAGGCACCGCCCGAGATCGTGACCGCACTGCACGCGGTATCGACCGCAGGCGGCCTCACGGATCTCCACGAGCTGCCGCCGCCGCAGGCGGCCATGGTCCTCGGGATCATCCGGATGTCCCTCCACCAGGCGACGGACTTGCTCGATCACCCTGGCAAGGCGCCGGGCTGGACCTTCACCGATCCCGCGATCCTCGACGGCTTTGGTCGGGCGTCGGCCATGATCCCGATGCTGATCGCCTCATCGCACTCCGACCTCGCCGAGGTGACGAGCTTCCTGGACGTCGGTACCGGTGTCGGCCTGCTCGCCATCGCCGCGACGAACGTCTGGCCGTCCGCCACCGTCGTCGGGATCGATCCCTGGGAGGTCTCGCTCGAACGCGCGCGGGCCAACGTCGCGGACGCGGGCCTCGCGAGTCGCATCACGCTGCGCCCGCAAGACCTCGCGAGCATCGACGACACCGACGCGTTCGATTGCGCGTGGATCCCGACGTTCTTTCTCACCGAAGCCGCGCTCGCCGACGGTTTACCCGCGGTCGTGCGAGCGTTGCGCCCGGGCGGCTGGGTGGCACTCGGTCTGAACAAGCCCGCGCCCGACGCGCTCGCTGACGCGACGGCTGCGCTGCGGTGGATCCGAGGCGGCGGCACCCTGCTCGACCCGGACGCCGCCGGCAAATTGCTGGCGGACGCCGGCTTCGAGGCGGTCCACACGGCGACACCATCCGGGCCGACGCCGTTGGCGCTCGTGCTCGGCCAACGTCCCGTGGGGTGAGCGAACGGTCAGCGGTTTCGTCTCGACGTCCGCGCGGACACGACGTTCGAGAGCGCCGACGATCCGGCACCGTTGTATGCGTAGACGCGGTAGCCGTAGGTCCTCCCTGCGAGCGCAGTGCTGTCCACGAAGGACGTCGTATTGGGACCGATCGAGCTCAACAGCGCGAACGCGTTCGTTCCCGTCCGCCGCTCGACCCGAAAGCCGGTCTCGTTCGACGCGTTGTCCGTCCACGTCAGCCGAATGCTCGACGTGGTGGCGCCCACCGCGGACAGCCTCGTCGGTGCGGCCGGGGGCAGCGAACCGATGCCGACGGGCGTCAGTCGAACCGCGTGCGATTGCCCGGTGAGGTTGTTCGAGCCGTAGGCGGCGATCTGCCCGGCATCGTTGATCCCGTTCGCGCCGAGGAGTACCCACCCCGATGCCGGGTCGATCAGTGTGCTCAGATCGACCATGCCGTTGCTGTCCGTGGAGATGAACGCCCTCATCGGTCCGGCGACGGCACGACCCCGGCCGACGACGTCGCCGTTGCCGTTGATGCCGAAGGCGCTGTTGTGCTCACCGACCCCACCCAGAGGAACGCTGCCGACGCCGTCGGTGTAGCGGAAGGCGCGTTCGGTGTTGCCGCTGGCGGAGATGGTCGAGCCGGCGACCTGGCCTGAGGCGTTGATCGCGTAGCCGAAGCTGTAGGCGAAGCCGATCGGCACGCCCAGATCGGTGAACGCACCGGCCTGCCAACGAAACGCTCGACCGTTGCGCCAGCCGGCGACCTGTCCGAAGGAGTTGACGCCGTGAGCCTCGGCGGCGCCATCCGGCGTGATGTCGACCATCGCCGTCGGGTCCGTCTGCATGAATCCATGCGTGCCGTCGAGGTGCGCACCATCGACGTACGAGTATCCGACCACCGTGCCGGCCGCGTTGATGCCGTAACCCTCACTGAAGGGCCCGACACCGAGCGTTCCGAGATCGCGCGGCACGCCGTTGGTCCAGCGAACCGCATGCCCGAGATCCGTGCCGCCCGTCGTGGCCGATCCCACGACAACGCCCGCGTCGTTGATCGCGCGCGCAACGGTGTGGGGGCGGCCGCCGGGTGCGACCAGCAGCTGAATCCCGGCGCCGTCCGTGTAGACGAACGCGCGGGTGCCTGTCGGCCCGGTCGACCAGCCGACAACTTGGCCGGCGGCATTGATGCCTGTGGCCACGCTGCCGCTGTCTCCGGGAAGCGCGCCGAGATCATCGACCCGGTACGTGGAAGTGGGGGCGGCAGCCGCCTGCGCCGACCCGCCGAACGAAGCGAGGAGAACAACGACGAAGGCCTGACAGCCGAATCGAGCTCGGATCCGGCGGGTCTTTGCGTGCGCGACGAGAACCATTTTGGAACTCCTTCTGGTCCTGCAATGGTCCGCCCGCCCGCCAGAAGGAGACAGTGCCGAACGTCCCGAGTGGCTGAGCCCTCCGGCCCATCGGGTTCGACAGGCTGGGGCGCGAGAAATTCTCTCGAGCCTGTCCTCTGGGGCATTGGTCGTTCGTAGTCCTCCTGAAGGCGGGCATCGTGCCCCGCCCACCCAACCCCCACGACCAGTAAGGATCAGACCATGACCCAGTACCTCCTCTCCGTGCATCACAGCCCTGACGCACTGCCTCCCTCGAGCGAAGAAGAAATGCAGAAGGCGTTCAAGCAGGTCGACGACTTCAACGCCGAGCTCCAGGCCGCCGGCGTCTGGGTGTTCGCCGGTGGACTGCACCCGCCGGAGATCGCCACCGTCGTCAACGCCAAGGACTCCGACGTGGTGATCACGGACGGACCGTTCGCCGAGACCAAAGAACACCTCGGTGGGTTCTGGATCATCACGGCCCCCGACCTCGACGCCGCCCTCGCTTGGGCGACGAAAGGGTCGGCGGCCTGTATGGGCCCGGTCGAAGTGCGGCCCTTCCAAGACGAGCCCGACGCCTGAGCGGACGATCGACGACCGTCTCCGTGCCGCCCGTCGACCACGCCGCACTCGAGCGAATCTTCCGCGAAGAGTCCGGTCGAGTGATCGCCACACTGATTCGCCTCTTCGGTGACATCGATGTCGCCGAAGAGGCGGTTCAGGAAGCGTTCGTGGTCGCGAGCGAGCGGTGGCCGGAGCTCGGCGTGCCCCCCAACCCCGGTGGCTGGATCACCACGACTGCCCGCAATCGAGCGATCGACCGTCTTCGCCGTGAGGCCTCCCGACATGACCGTCACCTTCAGGCACTCGCCCTTTCCGAGTCCGACGAGTTCACTGAATCGGATCCCGAGATGAAGGACGACCGTCTTCGATTGATCTTCACGTGCTGTCACCCGGCACTCGCTCCGGCGTCGCAGATCGCGCTCACCCTGCGCCTTCTGGGTGGACTCGAGGTGCCGTACATCGCTCGCGCCTTTCTCGTGCCCGAACCGACGATGGCCAAGCGACTCGTGCGTGCCAAGCAGAAGATCCGCGACGCGAAGATCCCCTATCGCATCCCGACGATGGCGGAGCTTCCCGACCGCCTTCCTCCGGTGCTGGCCGTGATCTACCTGATCTTCAACGAGGGGTACACCGCGACGGAAGGCGACGCGCTGATACGCGCCGACCTGTGCGCGGAGGCACTACGACTCGGTCGCGTGTTGGCCGAGCTCATGCCCGACGAGCCGGAGGTGCTCGGTCTACTTGCGCTGCTGCTGCTGATCGAAGCACGGCGCGCGGCCCGCACGCAGCCCGACGGAACGATGGTCCTGCTTCCCGACCAGGACCGCACAGCATGGGATCGCGATCTGATCGACGAAGGGCACGCCCTCGTGCGTCGTTGCCTTCGGCGCAATCAGCCCGGTCCGTACCAGATTCAAGCGGCGATCAACGCCGTGCACAGTGATGCCGTGAGGGCCGTCGACACCGACTGGCGCCAGGTGCTCGCGCTGTACGACCAACTCCTCGCGTTCGCGCCGACCCCAGTCGTCGCGCTCAACCGGGCCGTCGCGGCTGCCGAGGTGCACGGCCCGGCCATCGCCCTCGCAGCCATCGAAGAGCTCGCACTCGACGACTACCACCTCTACCACGCGACTCGCGCCGACCTACTCGTCCGGCTCGAGCGACATGGCGACGCGCGCCGCGCCTACGACCGCGCGTACGACCTCACGACAAACGTCGCGGAGAAGGACCTGCTCGACAGCAAACGCCGATCGCTCTGATCTCGCTTGATCGGGCGGTCTTCACCCGTGGGGCGAATGCCCCATCCGTTCAAGCGCCGCTCATGGGGCAATCATCCGATGCGGCGGTTCCCTCGACGAGCGGATGATCGGTCCAGCCCCGAGCGGGGCCGAATCGGATGAGGAGGAGCAATGACCGCCACCGTCAGCCTCGAGGACATCGAGGCGATCAAGCAACGGCAGCAGGCAACCTGGGCGTCAGGCGACTACGCAGTGATCGGTACCACGTTGCAGATCGTCGGCGAGTCGCTCTGCGAGGCGGTCGACGTGATCGCCGGGTCGCGCGTGCTCGACGTCGCCGCAGGGAACGGCAATGCATCGTTGGCGGCCGCCCGCCGTGGCGCCGACGTCACGGCGACCGACTACGTCGAAACGCTGCTGGAGCGGGCGAGCATCCGCGCGGAAGCAGGCGGCCTGAGGTTGTCGACGCGCGTCGCTGATGCCGAGGCGCTTCCGTTCGACGACGGCACCTTCGACTGCGTCCTGTCCACATTCGGTGTGATGTTCACGCCGAATCCCGCGCGCGCCGCCGCCGAGCTGGTCCGGGTGTGCCGACCTGGGGGCTGCATCGGGCTCGCCAACTGGACGCCCGAGGGGTTCGTTGGCCAGATGTTCAAGATCGTCGGCCAGCACGTGCCGCCGCCCGCAGGCGTGCCGTCGCCGCTGGCGTGGGGGACCGAGGACCGACTCGACCAGCTCTTCGGCGCTGACGCCAAGGTCGACGTCGAACGCCGCCATTTCGTGTTCCGCTTTCGCTCGGCGGAGGACTACTTCGAGACGTTCAAGGCGTACTACGGCCCGCTCGTGAAAGCCTGGGCCGCGCTCGACGCTGACGGACAGGCGTCATTGCGCGAACAGCTCGTGGCGTTGGCCGTCGGTGCCAACCGCAACGCGAGCGGATCGCTCGCGATCGCGTCGGAGTACCTGGAGGTCGTCGTCACTCGCAACGATGCGGAGACGATGGGCGGCTAGGTCACCTGTTCGACTGATCCACATCCTGGCCGTTCATTGCACCAAACTGCTCGGACCACCGAAGGAGCGACCCGCATGACCGCCAACGTGACTGGATCCGGAACCTCGGACGACCCGTGGGTTCTTCGCACCCCGCCAGGCACCGCCGAGTATCAGATGCACCGGGACGATTCGGCTGATCCGCCTGAGCTCGTGTGCGTGGTCGGCTCGACGAAGCTGCGTTACTTGGCGCGATGCCTCGACGACGTTCCTGCAATGCTCCGCGACCATGGGGACTGGATGGAGCTCGGTAGCGCCGACGAGAACAAGCCGGCCAAGGACGGCACGCTCGAGGCATGGGCCCGATCCGAGGACAATCCCGTGAGTGGTTGGTACGGGCTCCGCAAGGGCTACCGCGGCCGCTTCGCGATGTACGTCCCGCCGCTTCTGGAGCATCTCGGCCTCGTAGAGCTGGAGCACAATCCGCGCAACAACCGGGTGCGCGCCCACAGCGGCGGCTGAAACGCGGCGACGTCCGGCAGGGCCTCGAGGAAGCTGCGACCATGTTGCCATGAGCGTGATCGTCATCACCGGTTGTAGCAGCGGCTTCGGATACCACTCCTCTCTCGCGTTCGGACGTCGAGGTGACCGCGTCTATGCGGCCATGCGGAACCCGGCGAAGGGCGATCTCGCAAAGCTGGTCAGCGACGAGGGCCTCGATGTCGAGGTGCTAGCGCTCGACGTCGACGATGACGCCAGCGTGCGCGCCGCCCTCGGGCAGGTGCTCGAGCGCGAAGGCCACATCGATGTACTCGTGAACAACGCCGGCATCGGCGGCACGTCAGCCGCGATCGAGGAGTTGGGCGATGACGAATGGATGGCGGTCATCAGTACCAACCTGCTCGGGCCTATTCGTTGCGCCCGGGCGGTGATCCCCTCGATGCGTGAGCGGGGCCACGGAACCATTGTCAACGTGTCTTCGACCGCGGGGCGCATGTACGGCATGCCGATCACGTCGGCGTACTCCGCCACCAAGCACGCGCTCTGTTCGCTCAGCGACTCGCTCCTGTCCGAGCTCGAGGGATTCGGGATCGCGGTCGCGTGCCTCGAGCCCGGGTTCTTTGCCACGTCGGTGGTCGACAACGCCGTGTTGCCCGATCCCACCGGCAGTCCGTACGAGGGCATGCGCCAGACCATGGAGGCCTTCTACCGGACGAGCATGGGCAACGCGCCCGATCCCGAGCCGGTCGTCGCCGCCATCGTCGCGGCGGCCGACGGCACGCTTCCGACCGACACGATCCACCATCCGATCGGTGCGGATGCCGAGCTCTTCATCGGCGGCATGAAT
Source organism: Acidimicrobiaceae bacterium (assembly GCA_041166745.1). Taxonomy (GTDB): domain Bacteria; phylum Actinomycetota; class Acidimicrobiia; order Acidimicrobiales; family JACDCH01; genus DASUCS01. Next base: position 119,529 of record JBEEGH010000034.1, on the reverse strand, counting down.
TCGATGTCCTACGCCGACTACCACGAAATCGGTCGCCAGGTACTCGGACTCTCCTAGTCCGGGTCGAGCGCAACCGGTACGTCGGGGAGCGGCATGCTCAGGGTGACGACGCCCTGGGCGAAGTGACGACTGGTCACGAGTCCGGTAGCGGTGAACAGGTCGAGCATCTTGTGGTTCTCGGCCAGCGTCTCCGCGACGAACTGCGTGATTCCCGCAGCGCCGGCGGCAGCGACAAGCTCGTGGAACAGCAATGTCGCAACGCCCAGACCTTGATGGTCATCTCGCGTGACGAAAGCGACCTCGGCATCGGTGCCTTCGACTCGGTCGTAACGTGCGACTCCCACGATCTCGGATCCGACGACCGCGACGAGCGCTTGACGGTCGGTGTGATCGACGATCGTGAACCGCTCCACCTCCGTGGTGCTCAGGTGCGGATGGATCGCGAAGAACCGCGATCGCTGACTCTCCGTCGACAGCGACTCGTGGAACTGGACGAGTCGGTCTGCGTCTGAATGGGAGATCGGTCGAACGGCCACAGCCGTTCCGTTGCGCAGGCGATGGTCGGTCGCGATCACAGTCCTCGGCTCCTCTTGTCCGTTCATCACTTTCGCGCTCGGCACCCGGTCAGGACAGGGGCGGTCGACCGCTCTCGTCGGGACCTTTGGCCCTGCCGATACGGGCGCCTCCGAGTGACGATGGGTCAGACACCACAGACACACGAGGAGGCGTCATGCGCACCGTCAGCAGGCACAGCGGTATCGAGGTTCTCGGCTCCGACGAATGCAAGCAGCTACTCGCGCAGGACGTCATTGGCCGCATCGCCGTCGTGATCGGTGCGACGCCGATGATCTTCCCGGTCAACTACGCCCTCGACGGCGATGTGATCATCATTCGCACCATGTCCGGCTCGCGGCTCGACGTCGGGCAAGGCCCGGCCGCCTTCGAGGTCGACAGCTTCAACCGTGCCAGCCAGTCGGGATGGAGCGTGCTCGTCAACGGTCGCCTCGAAGAGGTGACCGCGTATCAAGCGAACGATCTGGCGCGACTTCAGGCTCTGCCGGTCGTGCCGTGGGCAACCGGTGAACGCAACGTGTGGCTACGGCTGCAACCGTCGTTCATCACCGGCCGCATTGTCGGCGGGAACGAGGCCGCCGGCTGACGTAGCCTCGCGATCCTCTGGAGGACCGATGGCCGACGGCGATGCAACTGATCCGTTGTCTGCCGGCGGTTTCGCCGACTGGTTGGCTGGGATGGAGCGAGCTCTTCGCGGTGAAGGGGAGTCGCAGGTGCCGTGCGACGGTTGCACGGCCTGCTGCAAGTCGTCGCAGTTCGTCCACGTCGAGCCCGATGAGACGGAGGCACTCGCTCGAATCCCGACCGAGCTGTTGTTTCCGGCGCCGCGAATGCCGCGAGGGCATGTCGTTCTCGGTTACGACGAACACGGCCATTGTCCGATGCTGGTCGACGGCATGTGTTCGATCTACGAGCACCGCCCGCGGACCTGTCGCACCTACGACTGCCGCGTGTTTCCGGCCGCCGGTGTCGAGCCCGACGAGGAACAGATCTCGATCGCGCAACGAGCCCGTCGGTGGCGGTTCGACTTCCCGGCGGAGGTCGACGTGGTGAAGCACGATGCCGTGCGTGCCGCCGCGCAGTTCGTCCGGGACCGAAAAGAGTTGCTAGCCGAGGCGGACGTTCCGACCAACGCGACGCAGCATGCGGTTCTCGCGATCCGTATGCACGACGCGTTCCTGACCTAGGCGCGGGGCGGGGTGAGGTCGAGAGCGGCCTCGAACACGGCAGCGACATCGCGGCTGTACGGACCGGCAGCCTCAGCACCGAGCTGCACGACGGACATCAAGAGCGACAGCATGATGGCGACGATGCCGTTTCCGATGGCGACGGGATCGATGTCAGGGCGAACGGTTCCCGCGACCTGTTGTGCACGCAGTTTCGCGGCGCAGGCCTTGCGGAGCTCGGTCAAGGCCGGGATCTCGAGTACCCGATCCGTCACCTCCGGTTCGAGTCCCGCCAGCAAACGCCGAGCCAGAGGGTGCCTTTCGACGGCCGCGACGAGCGTGAACAGCAGCGTCTGACGCCAGTCGGCGAGATCGGGTGTCTCGAACGCGCTCGCCAACCCCAGGTGGATGACGGCGGCGGCATCTTCGTCGAGCGCGGCGAGGAACAGGGCCTCCTTGTCCGCGAAGTACGCGTAGGCGACCGTGCCGCCGACGCCCGCGTCGCGAGCGATGTCGGCGACCGACGTCGCCCGATAGCCCTCGCGGCCGAAGCGGACGATGGCGGCGTCGAGGATTGCCTGGCGCGTCTGCGCGCCTTTGGATCGGCCTCTGCTCTGCAGGCTCTCGGCGGTCGTGGCCACGTGACGAGTGTAACAGAAATGAGGACTTGAGGAAATCTCTCAAATCATGCTACTGTCAGTAACACTATGGAGCAGACGAGCAACCCCCAGCGCAAGGTTCCGACCCGCCGGATCTCCTTCGAGGAGTCGTTGCAGGACGTCCCCAAACACTTCGGTGGCAACGGCGACCTGGTCACCAGTCACGTCGCGGCCGGCCTTTCGGCGGTGTTCCCCGACGGTGAGGACTTCTTCGTGCGCTCGGTCCGCCACTTTCGTGACCAGATCACGGACCCTGAGCTGAAGCGCCAGGTCACCGGTTTCATCGGCCAGGAGGCGATGCACGGGCGCGAGCACCGGGCGTTCAACGACCGACTCGCCGAGCTCGGCTACCCGACCAAGCAGGTGGAACGGTTCACGAAGTGGGGCCTCGAGCTGCGCGAGCGCATTGCGCCGGCGAAGGCCAACCTCGCCGCCACGGCTGCGCTCGAACACTTCACCGCGACGCTCGCGGAACTCGTCTTGACCGACGAGGAGACTCGCGAGCAGTTTGGCCATGAGGCCGTGCGCGAGTTGTTCGTGTGGCATGCACTCGAGGAGTCCGAGCACAAGGCCGTCGCATTCGACGTCTACAAGGCGGTCGGTGGCACCGAGCGCATGCGGGTCTGGACGATGAACGCGCTGCGCTACGGGTTCGTGGTCGGCATGTTCTTCCAGGTCTCTGTCTCGCTGTTGATGGATCGCGCCACGTACAAGCGCGGCAACTTTCGGAAGAGTTGGAAGAAGTTCCGCAAGTCGCCGGTCGTGAGTCGCGCCGTGTGGGAGCAGCTCAAGGACTACAACCGTCCCGACTTCCATCCCGACGATCGCGACACGAACGAGCTGGTCGAGCGGTGGCGCAAGGAGCTGTTCGGCGAGTACGGAACGCTCAACGACAAACTCGTCACCGCTACCGCGGTCGCGTGAGGGCGGGATGATCGTGGAACACCTCGACGTCCTCGTCGTCGGCGCGGGCCTTTCGGGCATCGGCGCCGGGCATTACCTCCAGACGAAATGCCCGTGGGCGACGTACGCCATCTTCGAAGCTCGTGATGCCATCGGCGGCACGTGGGATCTCTTCCGCTATCCAGGCATCCGTTCCGACTCCGACATGTTCACGCTCGGCTACTCGTTTCGCCCGTGGGACGGCGAGAAGTCGATCGCCGACGGCGAATCGATCCTGCAGTACATCAAGGACACCGCGTCGGAGGCGGGCATCGACGAACACATCCGGTTCAACCATCGGATCATCAGCGCCGACTGGTCCACCGACGAGGCCCGATGGCACATCACTGCGGAACGCAGCGACACGGGCGAAGCCGTCGAGCTCACGTGCGGCTTCGTGTTCTCGTGCAGTGGCTACTACCGCTACGACCAGGGCTATCAGCCCGACTTCGCCGGCATGGATCGCTTCCAAGGCACGATCGTGCACCCGCAGGCGTGGCCGGAGCATCTCGACTACGCCGGCAAGCGCGTTGTCGTCATCGGCAGCGGCGCCACAGCGGTCACGCTGATTCCCTCGATGGCCACGACGGCCGCACACGTGACGATGCTCCAGCGCTCGCCGACGTACATCACGACCCTGCCGGCCAAAGACCCCATCGCCGACCTGCTGCGCCGCGTGCTCCCCGCGCGCTGGTCCGGTCAGGCCATTCGGTGGTTCAAGGCCCTCACCACGCAAGGGATGTATCAGCTGAGCCGGCGCCGGCCCGGGCTCGTAAAGCGCCTCCTGCGCTTCGCGCTGAAGGTGCAGCTGCCGCGCGGCTACGACATCGACACCCATTTCACACCCAAGTACAACCCGTGGGACCAACGCATGTGCGTCGTGCCGAACGGCGACCTCTTCAAGGCGATCAAGGCCGGAACTGCATCAGTCGTGACCGACCACATCGAGTCGTTCACCGAGAAAGGCGTGATGCTGGAGTCAGGCACCGAGCTGGAAGCCGACGTCATCGTGACGGCCACCGGACTCGAGTTGCTGTTCATCGGTGGCATCGAGGCGTCGGTCGACGGCGAGGTCGTCGACCTGCCGAGCAAGCTGACCTACAAGGGGATGATGCTCGAGGGCGTGCCGAACTTCGCGCTGGCCGTCGGGTACACGAACGCGTCGTGGACGCTCAAATGCGACCTCACCTGCGACTACGTCACCCGGTTGCTCAATCACATGCACGACGCCGACCTTCGGCAGTGCGTGCCCGTCAACAGTGATGCCTCGGTCAGCGCCCAGCCGCTGCTCGGTCTCACCTCCGGATACGTCACCCGAGCGGCGGACCGATTCCCGAAACAGGGATCGAAGTTCCCATGGCAGGTCCACCAGAGCTATCTCCGCGACTACCGGTCGCTGAAGATGAGCGGCATCGAGGACGAAGCGATGGTGTTCTCCAATCCCGTTCGCGAGAAAGTTGCCGTGGCGTGAAGACCTTCGACGATCGCGTCGCTGCCATCACCGGCGCCGGATCCGGCATCGGTCGGGCGCTGGCCCAGGAGCTCGCCCGCCGCGGGGCCCGCCTCGCCCTGTCGGACATCGACGAGGTCGGGCTGGCTGAAACCGTCGTGCTCTGCGAGGGCCACGGCGTGAAGGTCACATCGCAGCGCGTCGACGTCGCCGACCGAGCCGCGGTCTTCGCCTGGGCCGACCAGGTGGTCGACGACCACGGCAAGGTGAACCTGATCTTCAACAACGCCGGCGTCGCGCTCGGCGCCACCATCGAAGCGATGTCCTACGAGGACTTCGAATGGCTGATGAACATCAACTTCTGGGGCGTCGTTCACGGCACCAAGGCATTCCTGCCGCATCTCACGGCCTCAGGCGAAGGCCATGTGATCAACCTGTCGAGCGTGTTCGGTCTGATCAGCGTTCCGTCGCAGTCCGCGTACAACGCGGCGAAGTTCGCGGTGCGGGGCTTCACGGATGCACTACGCATCGAGCTCGACATCGCGAACAGTGGTGTGTCGAGCACGACGATTCACCCTGGTGGCATCAAGACCAACATCGCGCGGAACGCCCGGATGGACGCGAGCGTCGTGGAGTTGGCCGGAGGTGTCGATCGCGCCCGCCATCAGTTCGACAAGCTCGCGATGACCAGTCCCGAAAAGGCCGCCAGTCAGATCCTCGCCGCGGTCGAGAGCAACAAGCGCCGGGCGTTGATCGGGCCAGACGCGAAGGTGATCGACCTCATCTCGCGCCTACCCGCAGGCCTGTATCAGCGGGTTCTGGCTCGAGGCGCCCAGCGCCGCCGCTAGCCGCGCGCCGCCATGTACTTGGCGTAGCCGTCGGCGAGCGTGCGGAGTTCGGGATCCTTGCTGAACAGCGGCTCGAACTTCTCGCGTGCCTTCGCCCGCTTCGCCGGGTAGTACTCGGTCGGCCAGAAGCCCTCGTGCGGGCGGTAGTCCTTGAGCACGTTGCGGGCGACGGTCGCCTTGTGCACCTCGTCGACGCCGTCGGCAATCCCCATCGTCGGTGCGCCCGCGTACATCGCTTGCAGCGGCGTGAGGTTCGTGGTGCCCAGCGAGCCGAGGATGTGCAACGCGTTGAACGACACATCGCGCAAGACCTTGGCCATCGTGTACTTCACCGCAGCGATGTCGGTGCGCGTCTCCTGCGTGCTGGTGTTGTCGATCTTCCACGCCGTCTCGAGCACGAACAGGCGCAGCATTCGGATGGCGGCGTAGGAGTCGGCGATCTTCTCCTGCACCATCTGGTGCTCTGCGATGATCTTGCCGTGCGACTCGCGGCTCAGCGCCCGCTCGCACATCATGTCGAATGCAAGCTTGCACTGCGCAATCGTGCGCATCGCGTGGTGGATGCGACCGCCGCCAAGCCGCCGCTGCGCCAAGACTTTTGCACCGTCCTCGGGGCCGAGCAGGTGATCGAGCGGGATGTGCACGTCGCGATAGATGATGTGGTTGTGGTTGCGCGGTTCAGGCTGGATCTCCACGCCCGGCGTTTCGCGCGGCACGACGAACATGCCGTTCGTGCACATCACGAACAAGATGTCGGCGACGCGGCCGGCGCTGGTGAACCACTTCTCGCCGTTGATCACCCACTCCTCGCCGTCGCGTACGGCATGCGTCTTGAACAGGTTCGGGTCTGACCCGCCCTGCGGTTCGGTCATGGAGTACGCCGACCAGAGCTCCTGGTTCAGCATCGGCTTGAGCCAACGTTCCTTCTGCTCCTCGGTGCCGTAGGCGGCGAGCATCTCCATGTTCCCGGTGTCGGGTGCGGCGGCACCGAACATCTGGGGCGCCGAGGGATAGCGGCCGAGGATCTCGTTGAGCAGGCCGAGCTTCAGCTGGCCGTAGCCCGGCCCGCCGAGCTCCTCGTCGAGAAAGATCGCCCACAGTCCCTGCGCCTTCACCTCGTCTTGCAGCGTCTTGACCAATGCCTTGATCTTCGGATCGTGCGAGCGCACGGCGTAGGGGAAGACGAGGTCGAGTGGCTCGACTTCCTCCCGGCAGAACTCCTCGACCCAATCGAGCTTCTTCTGAAACTGCGGATCTGTGGAGAAGTCCCACCCCATTGGCTGCTCTGCTTCCTGCTCGGCGTCGCGTCGGTTGCACGCGATCATACGAAGCACCGCCCGGACAAGGAAAAGTGCTGGCCTCCCGGTGACCCCGGGGCATGATGCAGGAAGATGACGGCGGCAATGACGGCGCGTCGAACCACGACCCGGTTCGAGTACAAGTGGATCGTCGCGGCGGTTTTCGTCTGCGGAATGTTCATCGACATCCTCGACACGACGATCGTCAACGTCGCGCTGCCGGACCTCGGGCGGGAGTTCCACGCCACTACGGCATCGATCGAGTGGATCGTGCTCGGCTACCTGCTCTCGCTCGCCGTCTTCATCCCCGCGTCCGGGTGGATCGGTGACCGCCTCGGTACGAGGCGGGTGTTCCTGTTCGCGCTGGCGATGTTCACGTTCGCGTCCGCCCTATGCGGACAGGCACACAGCCTCGGAGAGCTCGTCGCGTTCCGCGTCCTGCAAGGCGTCGGCGGGGGCATGCTCGTCCCCGTCGGCACCGCGATGCTGTTCCGCGCGTTCCCGCCGATCGAACGAGCCAAGGCGTCCACGGTGCTCATCGTGCCGACCGTGCTCGCACCGGCGCTCGGTCCCGTGCTCGGCGGCTGGCTCGTGACCGACGTGTCTTGGCGATGGATCTTCTATGTGAACCTGCCTGTCGGAGCGTTGGCGTTCACGATCGGCTTCCTGTTCCTTCGCGAGGAACGCGAAGGAATCGCGGGCCGGTTCGACGTGCCGGGGTTCTTGCTGTCGGGTGCCGGCCTCGCGCTCGTGCTGTTTGCACTCACGCAGGGGCCGGAGAAGGGCTGGCGGTCGCCGCAGGTACTCGTGACCGGCGTCGTCGGCATCGTGATGTTCGTGCTACTGGTCATCGTCGAGACGCGGGTGCCTGAACCGCTCCTCGCACTCCGGCTGTTTCGCGAGCGCATGTTCCGCAGTGCCAACGTGGTGCTCACGCTGACCTACGGCAGCTTCATCGGCGTGATCTTTCTCATGCCGTTGTATCTGCAGAACCTACGAGGGTTCACCCCGCTCGAATCAGGACTCACGACGTTCCCGCAGGCGCTCGGCGTGATCGTGTCGAGCCAGGTCGTCGGCCACCTGTACCACCGCGTCGGACCGCGCCGGCTCATCGTCTTCGGCATGCTCGGCATGGCCGCCGTGACGTTGCCACTCGCATTCGTCGGTCTCGACACGAACCTGTGGGACATCCGCCTGATCATGTTCTTCCGCGGCATCTGCATGGCGTTCGCGTTCGTACCGATGCAAGCGGCGACCTACGCGAACATCGCGCCCGTCGACACCGGCCGCGCATCGGCCATCTACTCCACGCAACGGCAGGTGGCGGCGGCGCTCGGCGTCGCGTCGTTGGGAACGGTGCTCGTCAGTCGGATCAACAGCGCAACTGCGGGCGTCACGGACCCGCACGCCGTGGCTCGGGCCGCGCTGAGTGGCTATCGCCTCGCGTTTCTGGTCGGAGCGGCGCTCGTCGCGCTCGCCGCGATCTCGGGCCTGCTCGTCCACGATGAGGACGCGGCGTCGACGATGCGCCCTCGCGAGTCGAGCTCACGTGCGGTCGCTCGTGAAGACGAGCTGATCGCCGGTGGGTGACCCGGCCGCCCCGTACTCGGGGTGACAATGAGCCGCCGACCACACGATGAAGTAGAACGCCCGCCATGGGAGCGCTCGATGGGCTGAAGGTCGTCGAAGCCGGGTTGCTCGTACAGGGCCCACAGGCCGCGGCGACATTGGGGGAGTGGGGAGCCGACGTGATCAAGGTCGAGCTCCCGGGCTTCGGCGATCAATCTCGCTGGCTGCCGGTGCAACCCGGCGACGGTCGCAGTGCGTACTTCATCGGCTGCAACCGCGGGAAGCGCAGCGTGACGGTTGACCTGCGCACGCCCGACGGCGCTGAGGTGTTCCTGCGACTGGCCGAGTGGGCTGACGTCGTCATCACGAACTTCGCACCGGGAACGATGGCGCGATGGGGCATTGCCTACGAAACGGTTGCGGCCCGCAACCCACGCGTCGTGTACGCCGAGGGCTCGACTTACGGCACCGAGGGTACGGACGCCGCCCGCGAGGGTGCCGATCTCAGCGCGCAGGCGGCCGGCGGTCTGATCAGCACGACGGGGCGCGACGGGCAGGAAGTCACGCCCGTCGGCGCGACGATCGCCGATCACATCTCCGGACAGAACCTCGTCGGCGGCATCCTCGCGGCGCTGTACGCGCGGGAGAGGAGCGGTGAAGGCCAGCGGGTCACGACCTCGCTGCTGGGTGGTCAGATCTGGGCCCAGGCCAGTGAGTACACCGGGTGCTTGCTGCGCGGCGGCCCTGCGGGGCGATCAAACCGCGGTCACCCACTGATCCCCGGCCTGTACGCCATCTTCCGCACGGCAGACGGCTGGATCGCCGTCGTCGGCATCGTCGGACCGCTGCGGCAGAAGTTCTTCGAGGTCGTCGGCCGCCCCGAGTTCACCGAACGGTTTTCGCAGCCGCTCTATTGGGAGGCCGAGAAGGCAGAGCTGTTCCCGTTGCTCGACGATGCATTCGCCGCCGCGAGCACAGCAGTGTGGTGCGATCGTCTCAGCGCCGCGGGGCTGCGCCACGCGCCGGTGCGGGACCACGGAGAAGTCGTCGCCGATCCGAACGCGTGGGCCAATGGGTACTTCGCGACGGTCGACGGCATCGATGTCGTCGCCGCGCCCGTCTCGTTCAGCGCGACCCCCGCGCGGTCGTCGTCGGTCGCGCCCGAGCTCGGACAACACACCGAGGAGGTGTTGCTCGACATCGGCTACAGCTGGGAAGACATCGCCCGCCTCCAAGCCGCGAACGCGATCTGACGACCGCCCGCCGGTCACCAGCGATACTCATCTCACCTATGCCGCTGAATGTGTTGATCGGTGCTGGGCTGGCCCTCGCCGGAACAGTGCTGTTCTTCGTTTGGTTGCCGTTCGCTCGGCACCGTCTGCACCGCGCGCAGATGCCTGGCCCAGCCGGGCCGTCGACGATGGAGCTGCGTGACGATCCGCCCGCCGTCGTCAACTTGTTGCTCCACGAGCTCGAGCTGACAGGCGACGCGGTGGCCGCGACCCTGCTGGATCTGGCGGCGCGCGACCACCTGGAGATCGTCGAGCTGTCCCTCGAAGAGAATTTGGTGATTCCGCATCGGCGCAGCGACGATCCGCTGAGCGTGTTCGAGCAACACGTGCTGGCGGTCGTCGAGACCGCCGCTCTGGGCCAGCCGCACGCCACGATCCCTGGCATCGCGGCTGGGCTCGATCCGGAGTCGGCCCAGACGTGGTTCGGCTTCAGGGCGGCTGTCGAGGCCGACGCGAGGCGACGGGGTCTCGTGGGCCCGGCGCGAACGGAGTCGAAAGCGGGCACGGCGTTCGTGTTCGCCGCGTTCCCGGCCGTTGGTCTGTTCGTTGCCGTGCCGCAGCTGTGGATCGTGACGCCGTTCGTCTGGGTGCCGCTAGGGGTCGTCGGCATCATCCTGCTGTTGCACGGCCGGACAACCGTTCTGACCGACGAAGGTCGACGCGTCGCCGCTCACTGGCTGGGGGTACGCCGCTTCATCGCCGAGCACGGAAATTTCGACGACCTCCCACCCGCGGCGGTGGAGGTCTGGGACCGTTACCTCGCCTACGGCGCGGCGATGGACCTCAGCGACGATGCGGTGAAGGGTTTGATTCACGAGTTGCGTACGACGATCTCCGTTCGTGACGTGCGCGCCGTCGCGGGAGCAATCCGCCAGGCTCGCCAACTCCACCGAGACCCGAAAGCGCAGCTCGAGTGGCGACGTACGGCACTCACCGCGATCTTCGGCCCGGACAACCCTCACGACGCGATCTTCGGCGCGGAGACAGCCGACTTCTGGATGCTGCTCGAGAACACCGGACGGGGATGGAGCATCGCGATGATGACCAGGGCCGTGGACCCGACGTTGTTTCGCACTGCCTGCAACGCGCGCATCTCGGCACTCGTAGCGGCCGCGCCGGCGGAGCTCGCGGCGGACGTCAACGTCGTCTCCGGAGCTGCTCGTGCGGCGGTCGAAGCGATCGCTTCGAAGGGCGCGGCGGGCTGGCAGGCCCTCGCCACGGACCCTCGAGTCGCGGCGCCCGCAGTCAGCGACGCGGCCGACCGTCTCGTCGTCGCGGTGGCCGCGCGACTCGGCGTTCGACCCACAGCGAACGAAGTGTTCGAGAGGCTGGCCGGACCGAGCGGTACCACTTTCACCACACCGTGGGGCGGACAGCCCACATAGATTGACCGGTGATGACACGGACGGAGGGCGAGACACTCGTCTCGGCCGACCTCGTGACGTACTTCCGGGAGCGGGGCTACGTCGTCGTGCCAGGGCTGCTCTCGGACGACGAACTCGATCATTACGGCGCGCTCGTGACGCAGGCGGTGCAGTACAGAACGGCGGGTGACACCGTCGCGCTCGAGGAGAAGAGCCGGTACCAGCAGTCGTTCGTGCAGTGCATGAACTTGTGGGAGGACTTTGCGGAGATCCGGCCGCTCACCTTTCACCCGCTCGTTGGGCGCGCCGCAGCCGAACTGCTCGGGGTGGATGCCGTTCGACTGTGGCACGACCAGGCGCTGTACAAGCAGGCCGGCGGACGTGTCACCGATCCGCATCAGGATCACCCGTACTGGCCGATCAAGGAGACGGCGTCCGTCACGGCGTGGATCCCGTTCGCGGGCTCGACGATCGAGTCGGGCGCGATGGCCTATCTGCCCGGCTCACACACCATCGGGCTCCGCAAGTTCGTCAACATCTTCTTCGGCGAGCCGCACGATCTCCTCGCCGACCCCGAGCTCGCGGGCATCGAGCCGGTGTACGTCGAAGTGCCGAAGGGGTCGGTCGCGTTCCACCACGGGCTCACCGTCCACCTTGCGGCACCGAACCAGACGGCCGCCGATCGCGCCGTGCACACGATCATCTACTTCCCCGACGGCAGCACGCGTGGCTATCCCCATCCACACTTCGCGGTCGATCGCGCCGGCATCGAGGTCGGCCACCCCATCGACGGCGATGTCACGCCGATCGCGTGGCCGCGGCCCGACGGTGATCTACCGGCCAGGCCTGTGGTGACCTTCACGGTCCCAGCGGGAATCGCGAACACCGGCGCCGTACCCTCGGATTGAGGTTCGACCAATGAGCGACGTCCCCATCCGGCGTGTGACCGAGGCCGGCCCCATGCACGACGAGCGCGAGATCGAGGCGATCGTCGAGGTGCTGCGCACCACGCGACTCGATCTCGGCCCGCGGGTCGAAGCGTTCGAGAGCGGCATCGCCGAGTTGCTCGCCAAGCGTCGCGGCGTCATGGTCAACTCGGGGTCCTCGGCACTGCGCCTCGCCATCGACTTGCTCGACTGCGAGCCAGGCGACGAAGTCATCACGCCGGTCGTCACGTTCTCGTCGGATGTCGCACCGCTCGTGCAGTCGGGCATCGTGCCCGCGTTTGTCGACGTCGATCCCGAGACGTATCAGATCGACGTCGACCGCATCGAAGAGATGATCGGGCCTCGTACGCGTGCGATCGTGGCACCCAACCTCGTCGGCAACTGTCCCGACTGGGATCGCATTCGCGAGATCGCAGACGCTCACGGTCTCCTGGTGGTCGAGGACTCGTGCGACGTGCTCGACTCGTGGCTTCGGGGTGCTCGCACGGGAACCCGCGCCGACATCGTGGTGACCAGCTTCGCTCGCGGGCACGCCATCACCGCGGCCGGCAATGGCGGGTTGGTCGCGGTGGACGACGACGGCTGGCACGACAAGTGTCTCGTGCGACGACGGTGGGGGCGCCGATCCGAGACCTACCTGTTCGGCAGCCGAAAAGGCGTCGCCGATCGGTTCGGGCCGCTCGCGGACGGCACGCCGTACGACCTCGTGTTCGTGTTCGACGACATCGGCTACAACTTCGAGCCGTCCGAGATCATGGCCGCGTACGGCCTCGTCCAACTCGAGAAGCTGCCCGAGTTCAACCGCCGCCGCCAGCACAACTTCCGTGTGCTCGACGATGCCATGCGCGCGCACGAGGACAAGGTGGTGCGGCCCCGCACCACCGAAGACGTCGAATCGACCTGGATGCGTTACCCGTTCCTGCTCCACGATGGCATCGACCGCACCGATGTACAGGAACGTCTTGGGCACCGGAAGGTCGCGACCCGGATGGTCTGGACGGGGAACATCCTGCGCCAGCCGGGTTTCGCGAACATCGCGCATCGGGCGCCGGCGGACGGCTTTCCGAACGCCGACCGAGTCACGGACCGTTCGCTGTCGCTGCCGAGCCACAACGGCCTGACCAGCGACGATCTCGGCTACTTGGTCGAGACGCTCGACGACGTGTTCGGCGCCCTCTGACGCCGCGGCCCGCGTGAGCCTCGGCTTCGATTCATGGCCAGCGGCCACCCTGGGTAGGAAGCAAAGGTCGCCCTCGTCGAGGCGTCCCGAATTCAAGGAGAACGCCCGTGGACATCGTCCGCAATGCCGATGGAACCCTCGTTGTGCCGGTACAGCCGGAGCGCCAGCACGAGACCGAAGACGGCGAGGTGACAGAAGGAGAGGCCGAGCCCACGACCAGAGTGCTCCATCCGGGTGAAGGTGGGTACGACGAGGCGCTCACCGAGTGGGACCTCCAGCAGAACCCCGATCGCGAACCTGCGGTCTCCACCGCCTCCGGCCGGCAGGAAGCCATGACCCTCGTGCACGCCGTGGCGAGCTCCCCCGATCACGCCGTCGCGCCGGCGGTGGCCGCGCTCGACGATCCCGAAGCCAGCGGCGAAGCGTTGCGTCACGTTCTCGTCGGCGGCGTTCACTCGGTCGAAGACTTTGCCGCCGAGGTCGCCGAGGCCGAAGGTGGCGACCCGCTTCCGGCGCACGAGGCGACGAAGATCATCGGAGAGGTACTCGCCGAGCTCGACTGACGAGCTACATCGTCAGGCCGCGACCGTAGGCTCGGCCCCGATGACGGCATCCAACACCCCGCCACAGCTGAGTGTGCCGAGGCCAGATGAGGCGACGCCCGCCGATGAGATGACGATGCTGCGCGGCTGGCTCACGCATCTGCGCGGGAGCGCCCTCTACAAGGTGGAGGGTCTCGACGGCGATCAACTCCGGTGGAAGCCGACTCCCACAGCGAACTCACTCGGCGGCATCGTGATGCACCTGGGGTACTGCGAACAGCTGTGGGTGCGCATCGTCTTCGCGGCACAGACGCCGGTGCGTCCGCCCGACACGTTCGCCGTCCCCGACGGCTGGACGGTGATCGACGTGGTGTCGTTCTATCGAGAAGAGATCGCCGCCGCGGACGCAGTGCTCGACGCCGCGGAGTCGCTCGATCAAGCCTCCGCGGCAACGATTCGGCCGACCACACTTCGTTGGATCGTCGTCCATCTGATCGACGAGATCGCCCGTCATGCCGGCCACATGGACATCACACGCGAACTGATCGACGGTCAAACCGGGCGATAGCGTCGTGTTGCTGCCCCGGACCCCTGGCGGCATTCATCCCCAGGTGTGAGGAGTTGCCCGGTGGCCGGTCTCGCAATCATCACTGAGGCATGCATCGACGTGAAGGATCGTGCTTGCGTCGATGTCTGCCCGGTGCAGTGCATCTATGAGTTCGACCCGCAGAAGAACGTGCTCTTCTCGGAGGAGGTCGCGGGCAGCGGAGTGATCGAAACCACGCACGCGCCAAACCCGGACGCGATTGGCATCTTCGGCGACAGCATCCTGTACGTGAACCTCGACGAGTGCACCTCGTGTACCGCGTGCTATCAGCCCGACGTGTGTCCGGTCGGGGCGATCTACTCCGAGGAACATCTCCCCGACGGTTCCGCAACCACGGCGAAATACAACTCCGAGGATCCGAACAAGGGCAACGACCACACGTTCTTCATCCAACACAGCCGCGACGTCTTCGCCGACTGACCGCCAAAACGAAATCCAGTGCATACCGACACACTTCTGTGTCCGTATGCACTGGAATCGCTGGAGGGCTGAGGTCTAGGCGTTGAGGACGGCCTCGATCTCGAGGTACAGGTTGACCTTGTCGCTCACGACGACGCCTCCGGTCTCGAGGACCGCATTGAAGTCGACGCCGAAGTCGCTGCGCTTGATCTCACCGGTGGCGGTGAAGCCGGTACGGGTCCCGCCGTAGGGATCCGGGCCGAAGCCGCCCAGCTCGAGACGCAAGGACACCGGCTTGGTCACGCCCTTGAGCGAGAGCTCCCCGTCGAGAATGAAGTCCTCGCCGTCGGCCCGAACGCCGGTGGACCGGTAGGTCATGACCTTGTGGGCGTCGACGTTGAAGAAGTCGGCCGACTTGATGTGCGTGTCGCGATCCGGATTACCGGTGTCGATGGAGCTGAGGTCGATCTCGGCGGTCACGCTCGACTCGAGCGGGTTGGCGCCGGTGACGATGTCGCCGCCGAAGGTGGCGAACTTGCCGCGCACCTTGCTCACCATCATGTGCCTCACCGTGAAGCCGACCTCGGAGTGCACCGGGTCGATGGTCCACGTGCCGGCGGTGTAGCCCGGGATGGTGTCTGGGCTGGTCGTGACGGTCATTTTGTCCTCCAAAGTGGTTGATACATCAACTGATCACGAGTTGGAACCGGGATGACACGTCAACTATTCCCCATACGGTGATACATCAACCATTGCCCGTAAGATTCGGGACATGTCTCGTCCCCGCTGGCTCACTCGCCGGGAACAGCGCGCGTGGCGAGCGTTCGTCTCGATGCAACACCGGCTGGTTGGCCGAGTCGCCCGCGACCTGCAGCAGGCGACCGGGCTGTCAGGGGCGGACTACGAGGTGCTGGTGAACCTGTCGGAAGCTCCCGCCGGCCGGCTGCGAGCCTTTCAACTCGGCGCGGCGACGGGGTGGGAGAAGAGCCGTCTCTCGCATCACATCAGCCGCATGGAGGATCGCGGCTTGGTGAAACGCGAGTCGTGCCCGACCGACAGTCGGGGCGCTTTCGTGGTGATGAGCGCCGCGGGGCGCAAGGCGATCGAGGCGGCCGCACCCCTGCATGTGGAGCACGTCCGCCGATGGTTCATCGACTCGCTCACGTCGGAGCAACTCGATGCCCTCGCCGACATGGCCGAGGCCGTGATGGCCAAGCTCGACGACGATCCGGAGTCGTGTCCGCCGCCCTGCGAGTGACCTGCGGACCTGCGTACGATCGGCTGCATGCGCGTACGGGTGGGCGACATCAACCTGTGGTTCGACGTCGAGGGATCCGGGCTCGTCGCAGACGGCCCGACGATGCGGGAGCGGCCCACCGTGTTGCTGTTGCATGGCGGGCCGGGCTTCGACCACAGCCTCTTCAAGCCGGCGTATGGCCAGCTGGCCGATGTCGCCCAGGTCATCTACCTCGACCATCGCGGCAACGGGCGAAGTGAGTGGGGTGACCAAGACGACTGGCGGTTGGATGTCTGGGCCGACGACGTGCGCGGCTTCTGCGACGCGCTCGGCATCGAGCACCCGATCGTTCTCGGCTGGTCGTTCGGGGGCATGGTCGCCATGGCTTACGCGGCCCGCCATCCCGAGCACCCGGCGAAGCTGATCCTGCAGTCGACGGCCGCACAGATGACCGTCGACCGCATCACCGAGGGTTTCCGACGCGTCGGGGGTGATGAGGCCGCCGAGGTGGCCCGGGTGTTCTGGACGGGCGACGGGGGACCGGAGGCGATGCTGGCCTACGCCGCGACGTGTCTTCCTTTGTACAGCCCGACGCCGGCGGATCCAGCAACACAAACCCGCGTCCAGATGAACGTCGAGCTACTGATGGATCCTGGACGAGTCATGCGCGACATGAACCTGCTTCCCGGCCTCGCCGAGGTCCGCTGCCCGACGTTGGTCATCGCCGGCGAGGACGATCCGATCTGCCCGATCGAATCGATGCAGGACATCGTCGACGCGCTTCCCGCGGAGCACGTTCGATTCGAGCGGATACCGAAGGCGGGTCACTTTGCCAACAACGACGACCCCGAGCGCTTCTTCGGTCTCGTGCGCGAGTTCATCGTCACCTGAACGGCGACGCGAACACGTACTGGCTCGTCGGTACCACGTCGATCGATTCGCCGGCGCCGAACCGTCCCGTGCTCTCGCCCATGAGCGTCATGTTCTTGTCGAGCTTCGCGTCGTCGCCGACGGCGTCGAAGAACGCGTGGAGATCGGTCAGGGCCTCGAGCGGGAACAGCTCCTCGACGATGCCGTCGAATGCTGGCGCGTCCTCCGTCAACGCTCGGACGACGACATTCTGCGTGTAGCCGAAGGTGCTCTGCGTGTCGATGGCGAGCTGTGAGTGGCCGTTCTGCCACGCGTCGAGCCACGCCTCCTGCGTCAAGCGAGCCGGCCGGCGTAGGAAGGCCAAGTTCGAGAACCCATCGGTGCGCTCACCGGACACGGCCAGGCGTGTGGTGTTGCGCAGCGGCGTCGATTCCGTGACCAGGTAGCCCGCGACTCGGGATGCCGCCCGCCCGAGGATGGCTTCGATCGGCTGACGCACGCTGTCCATCGCGGTGTCGACCCAGACGCTCACCACGGCTTCCATCTGCGGATCGATCTCGACAAGGCGGACCATCGCGGCCGCGACGGCATCGTCGGCGACGTTCACTTGCAGGCCGCGCACCTCGAGATCGAGGAGCGAGCCGGCTGCCTCGCCTCGGATGCGATCGGCGAACGCGGCAACCGAATCTCCGTCCGGTCGCCACAACACGTACATCACCTTCTCCATGCTGAGGACAGTACGCGTACGCTGCGCGACATGAGACCAGAACAGCTCGTCGAGATCGAGCTCATCAAGCGCCTCAAGTACCGCTACATCCGGTGCCTCGATCTCAAGCTGTTCGACGAGATCGGCGAGTGCTTCGTCGCGGAGGCCACCGCCAGCTATGGCGGCGGTGCCTACACGTACGACGGGCGGGAGGCGATCCTGGAGTTCCTGCGCAACTCGATGGGCTCCACGAAGATGCTCACGAGTCACAAGGTGCATCACCCTGAGGTCGACCTGACCGGTCCCGATACCGCAACGGGTGTATGGGCCCTCGACGACGTGGTGTTGCTCACCGACATGGGTCTCACCGTTCGGGGCGCGGCGTACTACACCGACGAGTACGTGAAGATCGACGGTGAGTGGCGCATCAAACACACCGGCTACAGGCGGGTGTACGAGGAGCTGGCCCCGCGGCCAGCGGACATCACGCTCACCGCGAGCTGGTGGGAAACCGACGGACGCAGCACACTGCCCGCGGGCTAGGCCACTTTCGCGATCACGTTGTCGGCGTAGCGGTACAGCGCGTCGATCTTGGCTTGCAGCGGCTCAGTGTCGGGCTCGGGGCTGTAGGGATTCGCAGCGCCGAGTCCGCCGATCGTGTGGGTGACGCCTTGGTCCTCGAGTCGCTTGACCCCGTCGGCCGAGAACGAGTCGATGGTCGTGGCGTGGATCTCGAAAGGAACGTCCGCGCGTCCGTGTTCGTGCAGGAGCGCGCGCAGCCGTGCGAGCGTTGTCGAGAGCTGCTCATCCGACATTCCCGCGCTGATCCACCCGTCTCCGATACGGGCGGCCCGTTTGAGGTTGGCGTCGCCGTGTCCTCCGATGAGAATCGGGATCGACGCCGCTGGTGTCGGGTTCAGCTTGATCGCGGGGAAGTGGTAGTGCTCGCCGTCGAACTCGAAGTACTCGCCCGTCGCGAGGCCGCGGATGATCTCGATGCACTCGTCGAAGCGGCGACCGCGACGCGCCCACGGCAGCTCCACGATCTCGTAGTCGTCGGGCCATGGGCTGCTACCGACGCCGAGCGCGAACCGTTCGCCCGTCAGGACCGCGAGCGTGGTGGCCTCCTTGGCAAAGATCACCGGGTGGCGGATCGGCAACTTCAGCACGTTGGTGACGAACCGAATGCGGTCGGTGACGGCCGCCATCGTGGCGATGGCGATGAGCGGCTCGACGAGCGGCTTGTGCTCGAGGAACTCGCGTGAGCCGTCAGGCGTGTACGGATAGGTGCTGTCGGATTCCCTCGGGTAGGCGACGCTGTCGGGCACCGCGACCACATCGAAGCCGGCATCTTCGGCCGCTCGAGCCATTGGCACGATGAACGTCGGATCGGTCATGGCGATGGCCGCGATGAACTTCATGGCCGCGCATGATGCCAGGCCAGATAGAAAGCTCGGATGGCCGACCTCGAGTTCTTCTGGGATCCCGTGTGCCCTTGGGCGTGGATCACGTCGCGCTGGGTGGTGAACGTGCTGGAGGAGCGGCCGATGCAGGTCGACTGGAAGTTCATCTCCCTGCGCATGGTCAACCACGAGAGGGACTACGAGAAGGACTTTCGCCCCGGCTACGAGCGCGGCCACATGCGCGGCCTCGAGCTCCTGCGGGTCGCGGCGGCGGTTCGAGCCGACCTCGGCAACGACGCGGTGCTCCCGCTGTACTCCGTGTTCGGCCGCACGATCCACAACGAGCAGAACCGCGAGGTGTTCGACGAGCGTGCGGGCATCGAATCCGCGCTCACCGAGTTGGGTTACCCCGTGGCCCTTGCCGCCGCGGCCACGTCCACCGAGTTCGACGATCTGATCTGGTCGGAGACGAACGAAGCGCTCGATCGCTGCGGGGGCAACATCGGCACGCCGGTGCTGAGCTTTTCGCCGCCCGACGGGCCGAGCTTCTTCGGTCCGGTGATCAACCTCGCGCCGAAGGGCGCTGAGGCTGTCGAATTGTGGGACGCGGTGATCGCGCTCGGTTCGAACCCACATTTCAGCGAGCTCAAACGCTCCACCCGCGGCCGTCCCCAGTTCGACAGCTGACAAGCTGGTGGCGATGACCGACGACGAGCTGACGGCCCTCGCGCTGGCGGCCGACCCGGACGCGCCCATCGATCTCGACGCGATCCCACTCGGTGACTACCTGCGGTCGGAGGACGACGACCGTCTGTTGCCCGAGTGGTACATGCCGGCGCCGATGCCCGGCGCTCGCCGGCTGCGCGGCTGGCGACGGCGGGTCGCGATTCTGGTCATCGTCGCTTTCGTACTCATCGACGCCTACGGGCTGTGCAGCACCTACGGCTCCGTCGTCTTCGCCTGACCTCTGTCCATCGAGCGTGCGATGCCCGGGCTCAGAGGAATGGGGCCGCCTCAGGAAGGATGAGATCGGTGCGCCCTTCGCGGGCGGCGGTGGACGACACGTGTGACAGGTCGACCTCCAGGAGCACGCAGTCGAGCGGCAGAGGGAAATCGTGCCGCGGCGCGACCGCCAGTCGGGGTAGGCGAGCCACCGCGGAATCGCGCGCTGCTTCCGACGCGTAGAACGCCGGATCCAACACCTGAGACCACTTGTCCGCGCCAAGCACGAGAACGTCGTATCCATCGGCGATGTCCGCGAGGTGGAGCTGATCGGTGACGACGACAGCGAGCCACGGCCGCGTCGACGCGACTGCCTCGAGCATCGCCAGGCGCGACTCGAGCGAACGCATGCCGTGCTTGCCGAGCGGGTTGGGATTGAGGATGAGGTCGATGCCAGAGAGTTCGCATTGCGAGCGAGCAGCTTCGGCGATCGCGAGGTGCGCGATCGTCGGCGGATCGAACGTTCCTGGGTACGCGCCTCTCACTGTTCCTGCTTAGTACGTTGCGGCGGTGACGAACGTGAGTGGTCCGCTCGCCGGGGTGAAGGTCGTGGACCTCACCCGCGTACTGGCCGGCCCCTATTGCACGATGGTGCTGTCCGACCTCGGCGCCGATGTCATCAAGATCGAACATCCTCGAGGAGGTGACGACAGCCGGTACATCGGGCCCTTCATCAACGGCATCTCCGCATACTTTGCTTCGCTGAACCGCGGGAAGCAGTCACGAGCACTCGATCTCAAGCAGCCTGCTGACCGCGACGAGTTCGAAGCTCTGCTGGTCGATGCCGACGTGCTCGTCGAAAACTTCCGCCCCGGAGCGATGGAGAGGCTCGGCTATGGCTGGGACGACTTGCACGCGCGGTTCCCTCGGCTGATCTACGCCGCCGTGTCTGGGTTCGGACAGACCGGCCCGCTCGCGTCCCGTCCCGCATACGACATGGTGGTGCAAGCGATGGGCGGCATCATGAGCATCACGGGCCACCCGGGAGGCCCGCCGACGCGCGTGGGTACGTCGATCGGCGATGTCACGGCGGGGCTGTTCACCGCCATCGGCATCTGTAGCGCGCTGTTCGATCGCGCGAACTCCGGTGAGGCAACGAAGATCGACGTGGCGATGCTCGACTGTCAGGTGGCGATCCTCGAGAACGCGATCGCCCGGTATGCCGCGACCGGTGAAGTACCTGGACCACTCGGCGCCCGTCATCCTTCGATCACGCCATTCGCCGCGTTCGCCGCCGCCGATGGGCACTTCGTGATCGCCGCCGGCAACGACGCGCTGTTCCGTCGGCTCTGCGACGTCATCGGATGCCCTGACATCGCCGACGACGCGCGCTTTGCCACCAACGCGCTGCGCACCGAGCACCACGCGGAGTTGCAGATCGAGCTCGAGAACGCGCTGCGGTCCGAGACCGTCGCGACCTGGCTCGAACGTCTCGAAGCGGCGGACCTGCCGTGCGGCCCGATCAACGACGTTGCCGCGGTGCTCGCTCACCCTCAGGTCCGCGCCCGCAACATGGTGGTACACGTCGACGATGATCGGCTCGACGGGCTCGAGATGTCGGGCAACCCGATCAAGAACAGCCGGTACGTCGATCCGCCCAGTCGCGGGCGCGTGCCCGACCTGGGCGGCTGACGGCGTGCTGTCCGTGCTCTAAGGCAGCAGACCTTCGGCTCGGAGGTCGGCCCACAGCTCCGGCGGGATCGGCCGCTCGAAGTTCGCCAGGTTCGTGCGCAGCTCGTCGACCGAGCGCACGCCGGTGAGCACGCTGGAAACTGCCGGATGCGCCGCCGGGTACTGCAGCGCTGCGGCCGTGAGCGGGATGTCGTGTCGCGCGCATACCGCGCCCAGCTGCCGCGCCCGAGCGATCAGTCCGGCCGGCGCCGGCGCATAGTCGTACGGCGCGCCCGGCTTCGGATTGGCGAGCAGACCGGAGTTGAACGCCCCCGCGGCGATGACGGCTACGCCTTCGCGCTCGCACAGCGGTAACAGATCGTCGAGGCCGGATTGGTCGAGCAGCGTGTAGCGCCCGGCCAGCAGCACGCAGTCGATGCCGGCCTCGCGCACGAAGCGAGCGAGCATCGGCGCCTGGTTCATCCCTGCGCCGATCGCGCCGACGACGCCTTCATCGCGCCAGCGCCGGAGCGCGGGAAAGGCGCCCGCGAGTGCTTCCTCCGCATGATCGTCGGGATCGTGCACGTGGACGATGTCGACGCGGTCCAGCCCGAGGCGCTCGAGGCTGGCCTCCAGCGATCGCTGCACACCATCGGCCGAGAAGTCGAAGACGGGATGCACGGCAGGTACGTCGACGAAGATCGTCGCTTCGGTCTCGCCCGGATCGTCGGGCACGAGCAGTCGACCGACTTTCGTCGCGACGGTCAGCGAATCGCGTGGGAACGACGCCAGCGCGGCGCCGAGGCGTCGCTCCGACAAGCCGTGCCCGTACAACGGAGCGGTGTCGAAGAGGCGCACGCCCGCGTCGTACGCCGCCTCCACGATGGCGCGCGCCTCTTCGTCGGTGACGGTGTCGTAGAGATTTCCGAGCGGTGCGCACCCCAATCCGAGCGTGGTCATGCCTGGAGCGCTGACTCCGCCGCGTGTTGGATGCTGGCGACGGCCGCGGCCGGAGAGAGCTCGCCGCGCAGCGCGTCGTGAATCGCGCCCCAGCCCGCGTCCTCCACCTCGGGGAAGCGCGCGAGCGGCGGATAGGTGATCATCCCGTGCTCGATCGTTGAGCGGGTGATTGCCAGCCGGGCCTCGTCGGTTGCGTCCATGGCTTCAACGCTCGCGAGCGCGTCGGTGCGG
This sequence comes from Acidimicrobiaceae bacterium, assembly GCA_041166745.1. GTDB lineage: Bacteria > Actinomycetota > Acidimicrobiia > Acidimicrobiales > JACDCH01 > DASUCS01. The sequence continues at coordinate 96,673 of JBEEGH010000034.1, read as the reverse complement.
GCCGGTATCCCGCCCGCGGCGGCCTCTCGTCGGTGCATCTCGACGGAGCAGAGGCGCGTGACGAGCGCCACCGCGCCGTCGAGGTCGCCACACGTCGTTGGAATCGCCCACCCATGGCAGCCGGAGTACGACACGCGCGCGCTCGGACCGGAGAAGTACGGCGCCGGTGCGAGCACGCCATAGACATCCGATGCGCGGATCGGACCGAATGCACCGGGCCACGCGGCCGCGCAGTCGATGCGACCGTCCAGGAGGGCCGCGTCGACGTCGTCGTAGTGCCAGTCGGGGAGCTCGCCCGGACCACGCCCCGCGAGCTCGCACAGGAGCGCGACGGCGGCCTCGGCGTCGGGTCCGGTCATCGTCGGATGACCCTCGGCATCGAACAGCGCGCCACCGCGACCCACGACGAGCTCGAAGAACAGGCCGAACAGTCCGGACTCGCGACCGGTGAAGCCGAAGACCGCTGAGCCGTCTGTCAGTTCCGCCCAGCTGTCGGGAGGTGCGTCCATGCGGTCAGTGCGCCACCACAGCGTGCGGACGTCGATGTTGCGCGGCGCGCACAACAACGCACCTCGATACCGACACAGATCCAGGGCCCGAGGCGCGAGAGCCGAAACGATCTCCGGGTCAAGCAGCGCGTCGAGCGGATGGAGCCACGCGCCCTGGCTCGGCGCGTACTTTCCGTGGGTCGACAACACGTCGATGCGTTCGCCGGCGGCCAGCAGCTCCGCGGCGCGACGGTTCAGCGTCGGGTGGTCGGCATGCACCACCACCTCGACCTCGTCGAGGAAAGGCTCGTAGAGCGAGTCGTACATCGGGCCGCCGACGAGCGCGACCCGAAGGCGATCAGCCATCGCGCCGTTCGCGCCAGACGTCGCCATCGGGAAAGCGATGAGCGGCGATCGACGCCGGCTTCATCTCGAGCCCGAAACCCGCAGCGGTCGGCGCGTGGTAACGCCCGCCGCCCACGCGCAGTGGCACGACGAAGTGGTCGTGGAGGTGACCGGCGTACTCGATCATCCGGTCGTCGGATCGTCCGGACACCCGCAGCAGGTCGAACATCGAGAAGTGCTGCACGTGCTGGCACAGGCCGACGCCTCCGGCGTGCGGGCAGACCGGGACATCGTGCTTCGCCGCCAACAGCAGAACGGCCAGCACCTCGTTGACGCCGCCGAGACGGCAGCCGTCGATCTGCGCGATGTCGATCGCGTCAGCCTGGAAGAACTGCTTGAACATCACCCGGTTGTGGCAGTGCTCCCCGGTGGCCACTCGGATCGGACGCACCGCCTTCGCGATGCGCGCGTGCCCGAGGATGTCGTCGGGGCTGGTGGGCTCCTCGATCCACCACGGCTCCGCGTCCGCGAGCGCCTTCACCCACTCGATGGCCTGGTCGACGTCCCACACCTGATTGGCGTCGATGAGGAGACGGCGGTCGGGCCCGAGCTCCTCGCGCAGAATGCGAGTGCGGCGCACGTCGTCGTCGAGGTCGCGACCCACCTTGATCTTGAGGTCGTTCCAGCCCTCGGCCAAAGCTTCGCGACACCGCGATCGCAACAGATCATCGGGGTAGCCCAACCAGCCGGCCGACGTGATGTACGCGGGGTAGCCGTCCTCGAGCAGCTGTCGTTCGCGTTCGGCGCGACCGGGCTCCGCGGCACGCAGCAGCGCGAGCGCCTCGTCGGGGGTGAGCGCATCGGTGATGTGGCGGAAGTCGATCGCTGCCACGATGCGTTCGGCGGGAAGGTCGGCGAGGTAGCGCCACAGTGGAACATCCGCGCGCCGTGCGAACAGATCCCACACCGCATTGACGACCGCGGCAGTGGCGAGGTGCACGACACCCTTCTCGGGGCCGACCCACCGAAGTTGGCTGTCGCCGGCGAGGTCTCGCCAGAACCTTCCGGGGTCGGCCTCGAGCTCGTCGAGCTCGCGCCCGATGACGTGATCGCGAAAGGCTTCGATCCCCGCGCAGCACAGCTCGTTGCCGCGACCGATGGTGAACGTCATGCCCTGTCCGGCCAGGCCGGCCACGTCCGTGTGCAACTCGACGTACGCGGCCGAATAGTCGGGATCCGGATTCATCGCGTCGGACCCGTCGAGCAGGTCAGACGTCGGGAATCGAAGATCGTGCACGACCATGTCGGTGATGCGCGTCATCGCACGATCTGATTTTCTCGGGGGCTGCGCCTCATCGCACGATCCGCACTCCCGTGATGCCGCCGTCGAGGAGCAGGTCCTGCCCGGTGGTGAACGTCGTGTCCGCCGCGAGAAACGCCACGGCCTTGGCGACCTCTTCCGGCGCGACGAGTCGTCCGAGCGGCTGACGGCGCTCGAGCGCGCTGAGCGTCGTCGCTGGATCGTCGCTGCTCTCGATGAGACGACGCACCCACGGACCGTCAACGGTCCCGGGCGACACACAGTTGATGCGAATGCCGTGCTCTGCCTCGTCCGCGGCCATCGCACGCGTCAGCCCCAACACAGCCCCCTTGGACGCGGAGTAGACCGCCCGTTCGACGAGCCCGACGTCCGCCGCGACAGAACACGTGTTGACGATCGCCCCCCGGCCGGCACGTCGCATCATCGGCAGCACTGCGGCCGACAGATGCGCAATGCCGAACACGTTCACTGCGAACACGCGTTGCCATTCGTCGACGGTCGCCTGCGTCACGTCACCCACGGCACCGATGCCGGCGTTGTTGCAAAGGACGTCGATGCGGCCGTGCTCCTCGTCGACTCGGGTGGCCGTGGCGCGGCATTGGTCCAGGTCGGTGACGTCGAAGCCGTCGACGATGTCGAGGCCGATAACGGTGTCGCCGAGCGTCTCGAACTCCGCGGCGATGGCCGAGCCGATTCCCCCGGACGTTCCGGTCACGATCACTACGCGCCCAGTCATGCAGCTCCATTCTGGGAAATTGCGCCTCTCGACCCCTCATACGGTGGTCCGCAAGCGCAAGAACGAGTCTTACCTGACGATTCGGAAGAACGAGCGGATCTCGTTGACGAACAGGTCGGGCTGTTCGAACGCGGCGAAGTGTCCGCCCTTCTCGAGCTCGTTCCAGTACCGAATGTCGGTGAAGCGGGTTTCCGCCCACCGGCGAGAGATGCGGATGATCTCCTTCGGGAAGATCGAGCAGCCAGCGGGAGTCGATATCTCGTCGCCACGATTCCGATTGAAGCTCTCCCAGTAGAGCCGGGCCGAGGACGCGCCCGCGCCTTGGAGCCAGTACAGCATCACGTTGTCGAGCAGCTCGTCGCGCGTCAGTGCGTTCTCGGGATGGCCGTCGCAGTCGGTCCACGCCCAGAACTTCTCGAGGATCCAGGCGCACTGACCCGCGGGCGAGTCGACCAAGCCGTACCCGAGTGTCTGCGGACGAGTGGACTGCTGCTTCGAATAGCCCGACTCGACCTCCTGGTAGTTGGCCAGCGATGCGAGGGCGGCGCTTTCGCTCTCGGTGAGATCGTCGAACGTCGGCGTCGCGATCGGCATGTTCACGTGGATGCCGGCCACGTGGTCAGGGTCTTGTTGGCCGATGCTCGTCGTCACCGTCGAGCCCCAGTCGCCGCCTTGCGCGCCGTAGCGGTCGTAGCCGAGACGGGCCATGAGCTTCGCCCACGCGAGCGCAATGCGTTCGACGCCCCAGCCGGTCTCGGTCGGCTTGTCGCTGAAGCCGTAACCCGGCAGCGATGGACACACGACGTGGAACGCGTCGGCCGCGTCGCCGCCGTGGGCCGTCGGATCCGTGAGCGGCGCGATCACTTTGTGGAACTCGACGATCGAGCCGGGCCAGCCGTGCGTGATGACGATCGGCAGTGCGTTCTCGTGCGGCGACCGCACATGAATGAAATGAATGCCGAGCCCGTCGATGTCGGTCCGGTACTGGGGAAAGTCGTTCAGCCGCGCCTCGGCCGCTCGCCAGTCGTACTTGTCCGCCCAGTAGTGGCAGACGTCCTGCAGATATGACAACGGCACACCCTGCGACCAGTCGTCGACCGTCTCGGGTTCGGGCCAACGCGTTCGCTGCAGTCGCTCGCGCAGATCGGCGAGCTGCGCGTCCGGAATGTCGATGTGGAAGGGGACGATGTCGTCGGACATGGTCGCGAGCCTTCCACGCCCGCGAACGAAACGTCTGCTCGGTCAGCCGACCTTCACACTCGCGAACGACGGCGGTGGTCCGAGGAGCTCGATGCCGCGAGGGTTCTCCTTCGCCGACGCTTGGAGGCGTGCGATGTCCACCGTCTCGGAGGTGTCGTCGGTCGTGGGCTCGCTGGCACCGCGGTAGAACGCCTGACCGATGCCGGGCGTCTGCAGGGTGAGGACGCGTGCGGTGTCGGAGACCACGACGAATGCGTGGGGCACACCCTTGGGGGTGAAGGTCATGCCACCGGCACCGACTCGAGTCTCCTTGCCGTCGACGTTGACGATGATCTCGCCTTCGAGGACGTACACGGTCTCGGCGGCCTCCGGGTGTCGATGCAAGGGGGTGCACTTTCCCTGACCCATGACGTCCTCGAACATGAAGAAGGCGCCGCCGGTGTCTTCCGCAAGGAGCTTCCACGTGTGGAGGCCACCTCCGAGGAACGACTGCTTGTCGCCCTCGCCGGCGGCCCGGATGATCGGAGCCAATGCGCTCATGCTGCTTCTCCCTGTTCGTGGGACTTAAGTCCCATAACGAGAGTACGGTACCATCATGGTGATGTCAATCCCATACGAGCTGAATGGCCGCATTGACCAGAAGCGGCGCACTCGCGATGCGCTCATCGCCGCGGCCCGCGAGCTCGTGGCCGACGGCGCCGCACCTACGGTCGAGGCTGCGGCCGAGGCGGCATCGATCTCTCGCACCACCGCCTACCGGTACTTCCCGAATCAGCGTGCCCTCCTCTCCGCGGCTCATCCCGAGACGGTTACCGAGTCCTTGTTGCCCGACGACGCGCCCGAAGACGACGTGACCGCCCGACTCGACATCGTCGTGGACTCGTTCACCCGCATGATCGTGGAGACCGAGGCCCAACAGCGCACGATGCTTCGACTCTCGCTCGAAGCCGATGCGGTCGAGCGCGCGCAGTTGCCATTGCGGCAGGGCCGCGCGATCAAGTGGGTCGAGGAAGCACTCGCGCCACTCCAGCCGGCCATGTCTGAGGCCGAGATCCACCGCCTCGCCGTCGCCATACGCAGCGCAACGGGAATCGAAGCGCTCGCATGGCTGACCGACGTCGCCGGGTTGTCACGCCGAGACGCCAGGGAGCTCATGCGCTGGTCGGCGCGCGCTCTGCTGCAGTCGGCGCTCGCCGACAGCGGAGGCGTCGCTCGTCTACCGTGACCTGGGACGCACCAACGTCGAGTCCGGGACGATGCCATGACCTCCGCGCTGAGCTATGCGAGCGGACCGAGCGCCGCGCCACTTCTCGGGCGCACGATCGGCGACGATCTCGCGGTCACCGTTGCTCGCTTCAGTGAACGCGACGCGATGGTCGACGTCGCGACCGGACGGCGGTGGACGTACCGCGAGCTCGATGCACAAATCGACCGAGTCGCTCGCGGTCTGATCGACCTCGGCGTCGAGAAGGGCGACCGGGTCGGCATTTGGTCGCCAAACTGCGCCGAGTGGGTGTTCGTGCAGTACGCAACGTCGAAGATCGGTGCCGTCCTCGTCAACGTCAACCCTGCGTACCGCAGTCACGAGTTGCAGTTCGTACTGCGACAGTCGGGAACGAAGCTGCTCGTCGCGGCGCCGTCGTTCAAGACATCTGACTACGGAGCGATGATCGACGAGGTTCGGGGCGAGTGCCCGATGCTGGAGGGCTCGATCCTGCTCGGGACGAGCGGCTGGGACGACCTACTGGCCCGCGGTGATCGCAACGACGACTCCGCGCTCGCAGCGAGAAGTGCCACCTTGAGCTTCGACGACGCGATCAACATCCAATACACGTCTGGCACCACCGGGTTTCCGAAGGGCGCGACGCTCTCGCATCACAACATCTTGAACAACGGGTATTTCGTCGGCGAGCTGCTCGGCTACTCCGAAGAAGATCGCGTGTGCCTCCCCGTCCCCTTCTACCACTGCTTCGGAATGGTGATGGGCAATCTCGGGTCGACGTCGCACGGCTCCTGCATCGTGATTCCAGCGCCGGCATTCGAGCCGGCGGCAACGTTGCAAGCAGTTCAAGACGAGCGGTGCACCTCGTTGTACGGCGTGCCGACGATGTTCATCGCCGAGCTCGCGCTGGCGGATTTCGCAAGCTATGACCTCGCGTCGCTTCGCACAGGAATCATGGCCGGCTCTCCGTGTCCGGTGGAGGTGATGAAACGCGTCGTCGCCGAGATGCACATGGAGGAGGTCACGATCTGTTACGGCATGACCGAGACGTCTCCGGTATCGACGATGACTCGACGCGAGGACGACCTCGAGCGACGCGTGTCGACCGTAGGAACGGTCATGCCGCATGTCGAGGTCGAGATCATCGATCCTGACTCGGGTCTTCCGGCGCCCCACGGAGTGACGGGAGAGCTGTGTACGCGCGGCTATTCGGTCATGCTCGGCTACTGGGACGAGCCCGGGCTCACGGCCGAGTCCATCGACGGTGCCGGATGGATGCACACCGGCGACCTCGCAACGATGGACGACGACGGCTATGTCGCGATCGTTGGGCGCATCAAGGACATGGTCATTCGGGGTGGTGAGAACGTGTATCCGCGCGAGATCGAGGAGTTCCTGTACGGCCATCCCGACATCGAGGACGTCCAGGTCATCGGGGTGCCGGACGAGAAATACGGCGAAGAGCTGATGGCGTGGGTACGTCTCCGGCCCGGCGCTCACGAGCTGACCCTCGACGCACTCCGCTCGTACTGCGAGGGCAAGCTCGCGCACTACAAGGTGCCGCGGCACCTCCACCTCACCGACGACTTCCCGATGACGGTCACCGGCAAGGTTCGTAAGGTCGAGATGCGCGAGCGCTCCGTGGAAATTCTCGGCCTGCGCTGATGGACGGCATCCACGACATGGGTGGCGTCGACGGGTTCGGGCCCGTCGACGCGCCGCCGGCCGAGCCGGTGTTCGGCGAGGACTGGGAGCGACGTGCGTTCCGCGTGAGCATGGCCACGATGATGGCGTTGCAGCCCGGCGGCGGGTTTCGGCACAGCATCGAGCGGATGGATCCGGCGCACTACTTGTCGTCGTCCTATTACGAGCACTGGCTCACCGGCGTGGCCACCTTGCTGACCGAAGCGGGGCTGACGACGAACGAAGACCTCGACGAACGCAGCGGCGGACGATTCCCGCTCTCGCGCGCGGACCGAGGCGTCGCGCCCGCCACGCCCGAGCCTGACCGAACCGAACCCCGGTTCAAGATCGGAGATCGAGTGCGTGTGCGCGAGTGGCATCCATCGGGGCACACCCGAGCGCCCAGATACGTGCAGGGCAAACGCGGCGTGGTGACGCGTCTCGACGGCGCCGAGAATCTGCCGGACTTCGAGGCCCACGGCGGAGGCAAGGTGCTCGATCCGACGTATTCCGTGCGCTTCACGCCGCGCGACCTCTGGGGCGAAGGCGGTGCCGACGGCGCGACCGTCAACGTCGACCTCTGGGAGCGCTACCTCGAGGAGGACGCGTGAGTCACGACCACGATCACGGGCACGATCATCATCCCGAGCCGCTCGCGCCCATCGAAGCGCGGGTCGCGGCGATCGAGGCGGTACTGACCGAACAGGGATTCTTCGACACCGAGATGCTCGATCAACTCGTCTCGCACTTCGAGGACAACCTCGGCCCGCTCAACGGCGCCAAGGTCGTGGCGCGCGCCTGGGTCGATCCGGACTACCGCAGCCGGCTCCTGGCCGATGGCACCGCCGCCATCGCCGAGCTCGGGTTCGGCGGACCGGAAGGTGACCACATGGTCGTGGTCGAGAACACCCCCGACGTGCACAACCTCGTCGTGTGCACATTGTGCTCGTGCTACCCGTGGCCGACACTCGGACTGCCGCCCAAGTGGTACAAGGCTCCGGCGTACCGGTCGCGCGCCGTGCGCGAACCGCGCGTGTTGCTCGCCGAGATGGGAACGGAGTTGCCCGACGACGTCGAGATACGCGTGTGGGACTCGAGTGCAGAAGTGCGGTATCTCGTGCTGCCGGAGCGGCCCAGCGAGTCGGAGGGCCTCGCGGAGGAAGACCTCGTCGCGCTCGTGACGCGCGACTCCATGATCGGTGTGCAACGACTGTGACGAATCCATTGCCGGACGAGGTCGCGTTCATGGACGGTGTCAGCGCGCTCCCGCGCGACAACGGCGAGCTCGTGTTCGCCGCGCCGTGGCAAGGGCGAGCGTTCGCGCTCGCGGTTGCACTCGTCGACCGGCTCGACCTGCCGTGGGACGCGTTCCGTCAACGTCTGATCGACGCGATCGCGCAAGACCCGGATCGGCCGTACTACGACAGCTGGGCGATCGCGCTCGAATCGCTCGTCGTGAGCCTCGGCCTCACGACGGAAGACGCGCTCGAAGCGGCGACGCCAGCCGAACGCGCTCCGTTGTAAGTCAGTCAGGCAGGTTCGAAGCGCCAGGTGTCGCCCGAGACGACCACGTGACCTGCGGGCGCAGTGGGGAAATGCGTCCCGAAGATGAGCGTGCGATCGGTGGCGACCTTGTCGAGGAACGTACGACGCGTCGCGCGCGCGATGTCCGCATCCCAATCGGCGATTTCTGCCCACTCGGGGCGGGCACATTGCACGGGATGGTGCATCAGGTCGCCGGTGATGACCGCGCGTTCACCGTCGGACTCGATCCACAGTGAGGTGTGGCCAGGCGTATGCCCCGTCGTCGGCGACAACCGCATCCCATCGCCCAGTTCCTCGTCCTCCGCGACGATGTCGGCCAGGCCGGCGTCGAAGATCGGCGCGATCGAGTCACCGAACACGTCCTCGGTCGTTTCCCGGTCGGTGGCCCGACGATGGTCGAGCTCACGTTGGGTGTAGAGGTGACGGGCCGCGGGGAACGTCGGCACCCACGTTGCATCGATGAGTTGGGTGTCCCACCCGACGTGATCGGCGTGAAGGTGCGTATGGATCACCTGATCGATCGTGTTCACGTCGAAGCCCGCGGACCGGAAGTCCTCGAGGAACGTGTAGCTCTGCAGGTGCCAGAACGGCAGCAATCGGTGCTTGTCATTGCCGACGCACGGGTCGACGAGGATGCGTCGACCACCGATCTCGACGAGGAAGGCCTGGACCCGGAAGATGAGCGCGCCGTCTGACGACGCGAATGTCGGTACCAGCCACGAGTGCTCGGCGATCTCCGGCGCGGTGCTGGCGGGAAAGAAGAACTCGGGGGGAACGCCCGGCGTCTCGGCCTCCACGATCGCCGTGACCAACGCCGACCCGACCTTCCAGCTCTGTGCTTCCGTCATCCGGTGACCATAGGCAGGCAGGGCACGGCCGGGCGTCGAATCCTGTGACGTGAGGGGAATGCGATGGCTCGTCATCGTTGTCGCGCTCGTCGTCGGACTGCTCGTCGTGCCGGTGACCGATTCGAGCGCGTCGGCGCCGAAGTGCGGCCGGCTCGATCTTCCGGAGACCGGGCTGCAAGGTGATGTGCCTCGCGTCGACCAGCTCTCCGGCCGCGCCATGCAGGGATACAACTGCGGGGTCGCGCTCGTCGGCCACACCGATCTCGGTGGTAACGGCGGCCACGCCAACATGGCCTGGGCGGGTGACTGCGCGTACGTCGCAAGCTCCGGCCAAGGCATCTCGGTCGTCGATGTGTCCGATCCTCGCCAACCGACGCTCGTGTCGACATTGCACGGCAGCGGATCTGACTTCACGCTCGAGACGATCGCCGCAACGAAGGTGGGAAAGCGTGCGGTGCTCGTTGCCGGTCGCTACGGCGCGATTCCGATCCAGGTTCCGGCGCCGATGGACATCTACGACATCAGCGATTGCGCGCACCCACGGTTGGCATCGTCGTTCACTTTCCCCGAGAACATCCACAACCTCACCTTCTCGCCGGATGGCACCCGCGTGTACGCGACGTTGCCGATTCAAGTGCTCGACATCACCGACCTCGCCAACCCGCAGTTCCTCGGCAAGCTCGACGACCAGATCCCGGTGCCCACGTTCCCGGGCAAGTACTTGTCGCACGAGATCATGACGAGCCCGGACGGGAACACCCTCTATCTCGGTGGACAGACGCCCAACTACTCGTACTTCACCATCGTCGACGTCACCGGATGGCCCGCCCGGCCCCCCACGGTCCTCAGCCAGGTCGAAGGGCGGGGGCACTCGATTCGTTTGGCGCGCATCAAGGGCCGCACGTACGCGCTCCACTCGGAGGAGAGCATCGTCGGGCCCGCCGCCAAGGGGTGCGTGCCCGAGGAAATGAACCCGTTCGCGGGGGCGGCGCAGCCGTGGCTGAGTGACGTCACCGATCCGGCGAACCCGAAGATGCGCGTCAGCCAGTTCAGGCTTGCGATCAACGAACCGGCGAACTGCGCCACCGAAATCGCCGACGGCGTGAACGCCAGCGTCCACTATCACGATGTGGACGACCCGACCCGCACCACGTTCGCCATGCTGTCGATGTGGAACGCGGGCCTGCGCGTCGTCGACGTCCGCGATCCATACCATCCGCGAGAGGTCGCCTATTTCAATCCCGGTGCGTTCCTGACGCCCGGCGACGACGTCCTCCTCGACAAGGCGTGGGGTCACATCCGCTACGTGCCCAGCACGGGCCAGATCTGGTTCGCGAGCCAGTCGGGCGGTTTCTGGGTCGTCGAGCTGGAACCGCAAGTGCGCAAGGCGCTCGGTTTGCCCCGGCGCCCGACGGTCAACCCGCAAGGGGGTCCTGCCCGCCCCGCCGACTCCGTGGTGGCGACCGCGCCCGCCAACCAGAACACCGAGCAGTACTACTGCACGCTGGCCGCCGTCCGCTGAGTTCACATTGACGAAACATTCCGCCGCGGCGACGGAAACATCCGTCGTGCAACCTTCCACTACCTTGCACAAATCTGTCCTCACCCCCTCGAAACGACGCCTCGCCGCGGCCGCGTTTGCGGCCATAGCGCTGACGGCTGGAGTCGCCCTCGGGCCGTCGCGGGATTCGAGCGCTGCGGGTGATCGCGGCCACATGACCGTCGCGAGCGCGGCCCACCACCGGGCCCCTGCGAACATCCACCTCGACGGTGTCGCACCCATCTTGGTCGCCGCGTTCGCTGGCCTCCTTTGGTCCGCGCAGCGCACCTCGCGTCTCCGAACCCGTGTGGCTGCGGCAACGAGCCTCATACGCAGACGCGGCCCCCCTCACCTCCTCGCGTACTGACGCTGCTCTTCCCGTTCGCAAACCGGCGCGGCGCGCATGCGCACCCGGTCATCTTCGGAGGTTTTCCTCGTGCCCGAAATCAACTCGGGCGACACCGCGTGGGTGCTCGTTTCCGCGGCGCTCGTCCTGTTCATGACACCGGGTTTGGCGTTGTTCTACGGCGGCATGGTTCGCAGCAAGAACATTCTCGCCATGCTCATGCAGAACTTCTTCGCAATGGGCATCGTCACGGTGCTCTGGGTGTTGGTCGGCTACTCGTTGGCGTTCGGCGACGCCGGTGACGCCGGGCTGATCGGCAACTTCGACTTCGTTGGGCTGAAAGACCTCACGAACGGCGTCTCGGGCACGATTCCGACGCTGGCGTTCGTGGCCTTCCAGCTCACGTTCGCCGTGATAACGCCTGCGCTCATCACGGGCGCGATCGCCGATCGCATGCGCTGGGTCGCGTGGGTCTGGTTCATCGGCCTTTGGTCGTTGCTCGTGTACCTACCGGTCGCTCACTGGGTTTTCGCCGGCGGATGGCTCGCTGATCGCGGAGCGCTCGACTTCGCCGGCGGCACCGTCGTGCACGTGAACGCGGGAGCGGGTGCCTTGGCGCTCGTTCTGTTGCTCGGACACCGGCGGGGGTGGCCGGGCGAGCCGATGCCGCCACACTCGCTCCCGCTCACTCTGCTCGGTACTGGCATCTTGTGGTTCGGGTGGTTCGGATTCAATGCGGGCTCAGCGCTCGCGGCCAACGGAATCGCGGCCCAGGCCTTCATGAACACGTTCGTCGCGGCGGCGGCGGCGATGCTCGGATGGCTGATCGTCGAGCGCATCAAGACCGGTCATGCGACGACATTGGGCGCGGCCTCCGGCGCAGTCGCGGGGTTGGTGGCCATCACACCCTGCGCCGGCTTCGTCGGCGGGATGGCTCCGATCGCCATCGGCGCAATCGCCGGCGGTGCCTGTTTCCTCGCCATCCAGTTGAAGTTCCGTTTCAGATACGACGACTCGCTCGACGTGATCGCCGTGCATCTGGTCGGCGGAATCATCGGATCGATTCTGCTCGGCGTGTTCGCCGATGCCGCGGTCAACCCTGCGGGGAGGGACGGTGTCTTCCTCGGAGGCGGTTGGGACCTGTTTGGTGAGCAAGTGCTCGCCGTGGCCGTCGTCCTCGTGTTCTCGTTCGTCGTCTCGGGCCTCACCGGCTTGGCGTTGAGGACCGTGTTGCCCGGCGGGATCCGGGTGTCCGACGAGGACGAAGACGCAGGACTCGACATCACGCAACACGCCGAGACCGGATACGCGCTCTAGCGCGCCGAGAGGAGAACGAGACATGAAGCTTGTCGTGGCAATCGTCAAACCATTCAAGGTCGACGAGGTGAAGGCGGCGCTGTTGGCTCTCGGGGTACAGGGTCTCACCGTCAGCGATGCCAGAGGATTCGGGCGTCAACGCGGACACACCGAGGTGTACCGCGGCGCGGAGTACCAGATCGACTTCGTGCCGAAGCAACGGCTGGAGGTGCTCGTCCCCGACGGTGAGGTCGACCGTGTCGTCGAAGGCCTTCTCGACACCGCGCGCACCGGCAAGATCGGCGACGGCAAGGTGTGGGTCCTTCCCGTCGAAGCGGCCTACCGAATCCGCACCGGCGAAGCCGGCGAGGATGCTCTCTAGCCGTCCCGTCCGAATTCCCATGCATACGCACACAGAAGTGTGTGCGTATGCATGGGATTTGGCTGCAGGGGCTCAGGTCGGCATGGCGCTGTGAGGTTGCGTCGGCAGGTTGGGGCACGGACAAGTCTCCATCCCGTCGCAACATACTGACCGGGCATCGAGTCCTACGATGTGATCTCGGCGAGGGGGCGTAATGGGGAGAGAACGTCGGACTCGACGAGCGTCGGTGCTCGTCACGGTGGCGCTGGTCACGACGCTGGTTGGCGCGACGCAAGCGAGCGGCCAGTCGAGGACCATCGAGTTCACGGGGTCAGTGACGTCTTTCAGTGGGACCCCGACGCCCGCGGCCCCGGATCCGGGGATCGCCCGCAACAGCGTGAGCTTCCAGCTCACCGACTCGAGTGGCATCTCCAACGACACGCTGAGCGGCGAGTTGCGAGTCGCGTTCGAGGGGGCCCTGTTCGACGAGAACAACAGCAGCCTCCACGACGTCTGCATCGGCTTCGATCTCATCGTCGACGGAGCGCCGCTCGAGGTCGCTGGCACCAGCGCGGAGACGATCTCCTACCAAGCCAAGGTGTCCATGGCGGACACCTCGTCAACGGACCATGGCTGCAGCGGCGCCCCGGACGCAAACCCACCGATCCCGGCCGACCTCGAGTTCACGCTCGAGGGCGACACCATGAGGGGCACAATCACGTTCGGCACCGACAAGGTCGAGTTCAAGGCGAATCGCGTCGGCGACACCGGGTTCACCAACTTCCTCGAAGGCTCGAGCGTCAGTTCCGACGTCATCAAGCAAGCTCTCGACAAGTCGACCTGCACGAGCACCGCGATTGACCAGGACTTCGCCGCGCAGCCGCCCGACTGTCAGATCTTTCGCACATTGGGTGCGTCATTCGACAAGGAGTTCGCGAATGACTTCACCGACAAGGAGGTCTTGATTGACCTGACCGCCGCCGTGATGCTTCGATCGCTGACCAAGCCAGACGGCAGCCGGCTGCTGCCCATGCTCAACCGGCTGATCAAACCGATCGCCTTGCTCGCCGTGAAGGCGAGCTCGGAAGGCGACGAGTCGGCGAAGCTCGCAATGCGACGCCTGATCAACATTGCGATCGCACTCGACCTGGACGCGAACTCGTGACGGTGTGGGAACCGACACACCATGTCGGGCACGAGCCGATCCCGGTGTGGTCGACCCCCGACCCCTCGCAGCCACCGACCGCGGAACTCGGAGCTGGACTTCCGGTATACGTCGCCGAGCGGCGCGGCGCGTGGGTCGAAGTGGTCGCCACCAACGGTTTTCGCGGATGGGTCGACGGAGGGCGGTTGGTGCCCATCACGATCAGCGCGCCGACTCCCGCGCCTCCCAAGCGCAGCCGAGCCGTGTGGATAGTGCTGGGCGCGATTGCAGTGATCGCGGTGGCGGCGGTCGTCGTGCTCACTCGGGGCGACTCCAAAAAGGCAACGACCGACGTCGCGGCCCCGTCGCCGACGGCGTCGACGCTCGTGCGGTTCACCGTGCCAACCGGTTGGTCGGTGTCCGACGACGGCCTCACGATCGCCGAGCAGGAGGCCGACCTCACCGCGTCGACACCTTCGGGACCGCGCATCACCGCCGTGGTCGGCGCGGTAGACGACGATCCCAATGCCTTCGTTCGGGACGCACTCAGCGGCACGTCGTTCGACATCATCGAGACGCCCACCGACACAGATGTCTCGCGCGTTCCGGCCATCCGCCTCACGATCCGCAAGGACAACGTCATTCTCCGGTTCATCGGGGCGCATCCGAAGGGCAAGGACGGTGTCGTGTTCACCGTCGAGTGTCCGGTCGAGCGCTTCGAGGAGGTGCAAGGAGCTCTCGAAGCAGCCCCTGGGCTCAGCCCATGAAGGCCGGGTGTCGATCTCGCGGCTTCATCGGTAGCGCCGATCCGGCGGTTCGGCGCACCCGCGCTCGACCTGGGTTCCTCGCGTTTCGCGTGCACTAATGGTCGTGATCTGACCCCGTCGACGCTGGATTCACAGCCACAACTGCACACGAAATCAGCAGCGCGACTCTGCGCGTCTGCCCAACGGGCTCTCAGCGGATCCACAGACACCAGGGCCATCCTCGACGACGTGCCGATTCCGATGCCCACTTCGCCGCCATATGCCCCCGCCCAAGAACCGCCGTGGATCGACGACCTGCCGCCCGCGCCGCCCGCACCTCAACCTCCGCCGCGTCGACGGCGCGGGCGTGCGACCGCGATCGTTGTGGCCCTCTCGTTGTTGTGCGGCGGCATCGGTCTCGAGCTCGGCGGCACGCTCCTCGGCTCGCCGCAAGCGGCAACGGTTGCGGCCGCCACCGCCACGACCACCCCTGCACTCCCGACCGTCGGCTCCGCCCCATCGAGCGGGCTGAGCGCGGCCGACATCGCCGCGGCGGTCGACCCCGCGGTCGTCGACATCACGACGACGCTCGCGAACGGTGAAGCGGCGGGGACCGGAATGGTGCTCACATCGTCTGGCATCGTGTTGACCAACAATCACGTCATCGCCGACGCCACCGACATCCGCGTCCAGATCAACGGAAGCGGCCCCATCTACTCGGCGATCGTGCTCGGTTATGACGTCACTGATGATGTGGCGCTGCTACAGATCCAGGGCGCATCGAATCTGCAGACGATCACCGTCGGCGATTCCTCGAAGGTCGCCGTGCGCGAGAAGGTCGTCGCGCTCGGGAACGCGCTCGGTCGAGGCGGAACGCCGGCGATTGCCGAAGGCTCGGTGACCGCCATCGACCAGACGATCACGGCCGGCGACCCGAACGGGCCATCCCAAACGCTGACGGGCCTCATCGAGATCAACGCGCCGCTGTTGCCGGGCGACTCCGGCGGTCCACTCGTCAACACGTCAGGCCAGGTGATCGGCATGAGTGTCGCGGCGGCGCCGCAAACGCGCCGGCAGAACTCGAGCGACGCGTTCGCGATTCCGATCAACGCCGCACTCGACATCGCCCGTCAGATCCAGGCCGGAACGAGCTCCGCCAAGGTGCACATCGGAGAGCGGGCGATCCTCGGTGTGCAGGTGCAGCAGGGCCAGGGCGCCGCGGTTGCGGCCGTGCAACCGGGCAGCCCGGCGGATGCTGCGGGTCTCGCCGCCGGCGACGTGATCGCTTCCGTCGGCGACAAGACCATCACCTCGGTGTCCGACCTGACGTCTGCGCTCGACGGCCATCACCCCGGTGACAAGGTCCGCATCGGCTGGACCGACACCGGTGGGCAACCTCATACGGCGACCGTGCAACTCATCGCCGGCCCGCCGGCCTGACGCCAAGCGACCGCAGTCAGGTGGTTACCGCTTGGGCGTGAGGATGATCACCGGGATCTGGCGGGTCGTCTTCTGCTCGTAGTCGGCAAACCCCGGCATCGCCGCCTTCTGCTTCGACCAGATCCGCTCGCGCTCCTCGCCCTCGGCCACGCGCGCGGTGACGGGAATCGTCTCCGCTCCGATCTCGATGCTCGTCTCGGGATTGGCGACGAGGTTGTGGTACCAGTCCGGATTGGTCGGCGCGCCGCCCTTCGACGCGAACACGGCGTAGCCGTCGTCACCGAGATCCGCGTACACCATCGGGTTCACGCGTTCGTTGCCGCTCTTCGCTCCCTTGCTGTGGAGGAGCAGCATCGGAGCCCCCTCGAAGCCGCCACCGACGTTGCCGTCATTCGACCGGAACTCATCGATGACGGCCGTGTTGAAGTCCTTGTGCTCTGACATGGCGTTCACGCTACGGACGCGAGCCGCGGCTTCCTCGCGGCGCCGAGGTCAGTCAGTCACTCGTCGATGCGGTGTTGCGCGGGACAGAAGGGTCCGAACGTGAAGGCCGACAGGACGGCCTCGTCTTCGCCCTTCCAGTCCATGTCGCGGAGCTGGTCGACACTCCGCCGTCCGGTCATCGCGCGTAGCAGGCCGAACGGCTCGCCCGTAAGCACGACCGCGGCGCTCTGATCACCGCAGTCGAACCCGGCGGTCGTGCACACCCGCACCGTGATGCCACGCGCCGCGGCGGAGCTCACGAAGTGCGGCGCGAGGAACCCGAGGCCGATGTGCACGCCGTCGGAGTCTCGAGCACCGGGATCATCGAGCGCTCCTCGAAGGTCGTGCTCATGGGTGACGACGTCCGCCACGGCTTGTCGTCCGGGGTCACCGATCGCGTCGAGAAGCTCTTCGAACGCCGGCGCTTGCGTGTCCCACTCGCGCAGCATGTCGTCGATCGGAAGCGTGCGGCGAGCGTCCACCTGTGCCGCCGTCCAAGGATCGGTGGCGACCCCGTCGAGGCGCCCGGCGAGCGCGTCGTCGACCACGCCGACCACGTGTGCGACCACATCGTGCACGGACCAGTTGGGACAGGCCGGCACGGTCAGGGCCGCCCGCTGCTCGTCGAGCCCCGCGGTGAGATCAGCGATGCGCGACCGGCATCTCGCGTAGGCGTCTGCGACTTCCCCCACTGCGTCGGGAGGCTAACTGCCCTTGGTCTTCGTGGTCGCGCGCTTCGTCGTGTTGGCGGTGGCCGCCTTCGCCGCCGTGGTCGATGTCGTGGCCGACGAGGCTTGCGGTGTCGTCGCGGCCGTGGAGGAGGGCGTGGTCGCCGGGCTGACCGATGCGCTGGCAACCGACGTGCTCGGTGCGTTCGCGGCGAGCCATCCGGTCATGACGACCATCCCGGTCGCTCCAGCGGCACCGGTGATGCGCCGGGCGCGGCGAGCGGGATGGGGTCGGCGCCGGTTCGTTCGCATGGGGACGATCATTGAACCTCAATCTCAACGCAAGCTGGGAGCGGCCTGAGCGTCGGCGTCGAGCACCCGCAGCGCCGTGAGTCCGCCGACCGCGGCCGTCACGACGATGAACGCCGTGCGGAGCAGGAAGGTGTCCTTGTCGGTGCCGGCGGTGACCCCGTGGGCAGTGGCGAGGATGAACAGCGGAAAGCTGAGGAAGTGCGTGGTGCGCCAGAGTCGTTTCGACAGTCGCTTGCGCAGCAGCGACGTGATCTCGACCGCGAGCAGCACGTAGAGGGCGATGACGCCCCAGGCGACCGCCGCTGGCCGATAGCTGCTCGTGAACGGGACGAGGATCTCCCGTATCCCGAACTCGATGTACGTGTCGAGCAGGAGGGACACGACGTGGATGGCGGTGAACACGACCGCCGCGCCTCCGACGAACCTGTGGAGGTCGAGTACCCAGTTCGGTCGCGGCTTCGTACCGAAGGCCTTGGTGCTCAGCACCAGACCCCACAGCACGCTGAACGCCAGCATCGCCCATGCGGCAACGCCGCCGGAGCGAGCCAGATACCACCAGAGCTGGTTGTTCATGCCTCCACTCCGATGAACGCGGCGAAGCCCTCGGACATCACGATCTCACCGTCGCGGCCCACAACCAGCGCGGCGGTGTGCTCATCGATCAGGTCGAAGGCGCGATCGGAGCCGCGCAACAGGACCGCCTTGGCCATGACCTCGGCGATCCAGGCCTCGCCGGCGATGACCGTCGCGAGCGTGAGATCGGTCGTGGACGGCATTCCGGTATGTGGGTCGATGAGGTGGTGACGCTCCTCGCCGTCGACGAGCCATCGCCGTTTCAACGTTGTCGACGTCGCGATCGCGCCGTACTCCAGCCCGACGCGCGAGATCGGCTCGGCGAATGATGGATGCTCCACCGCGATGGTCCAAGCACCGTCGGGGGAGGTGCCCAGCACGCGAAGGTCGCCGCCGAGATTGATGCACACACCGTCGGCACCGGCGGCCATCACCTCGATGGCCACGAGGTCGGCGGCGAGGCCCTTGCCGATTCCCCCGGGATCGAAGCCGGTACCAGCCGGAAGGCGCACTTCGCTCCCGCTGATCACGATGTCGGTGCAGCCGATGACCAAGCTGCTCGCGACGGGAGTCGATCCGAGTTCCTCGAACGACCGGTCGTAACCGGCCCTCATCACCGCACCGAGGACGGTGGGGTCGAACGCCCCACCGGTGATGCGCCACGCCTCCATGGCCCGCTCCACGAGCAGGACGGTCTCTGCTGACAGGAACACCGCCTCTCCGGCGTGGTCGTTCAGCAAGTTGACTTCGCTGTTCGGTAGGAAGCGGCTCCAGCGCTGTTCGAGGTCGAACAGGCGGCGACGCGCGTCCTCGGCGAGCTGCTCGGGCCCGCCGACCACGATCACGTGGGCATCGCTGCCCATGATCCGAAAGGAGCGTTCCGAGCTCACGACCATCTCACCGCGACCATGCGTCCGGCGTTGGCGGTGCTTCCGTACTGCATGCATCCACGTTGTCGCACATCGCTGTGAGTGGGATGTGAGGTGGCTGTGAGGAATCGTTGAGTTCCCATTCCGGCCGCAGACTCACAGGAAACTCTCGGCTGGCTCCCAACGTTGAACGGAACGATGCCCCACATGCCACTCGCCCAGGTCCTGAAGCGCCGCTGGAAGTGGTTGTTCCTCATCATCCCGGTGCTGATCCTTGTGCTCGTCGAGGGCGGGATCTTCGTCTACATCCACTTCATCTCCCCCGATCCGGCCCCCAAACTGACCTTCTCGGACGTGCCGGCCGCCACCGCGTCTTCCGACGCCGGCGACCCGACCCTCTCCGCGGCCGGAGCCATCGATGGAACCTGGAAGGTCGGCGACGGCAGCAAGGTGCAGTACCGAATCCAAGAGACGCTCAGCGGGCAGAGCAACGAGGCCACGGGTCAGGACACGGCAGTGACCGGCCAACTGGTCATCGCCGGCACCACGGTGAACTCGGCCTCGTTCTCGGTCGACATGAAGAAGTTCGAGACGAACGAGGACCTGCGCAACACCCAGTTCCACAACCGCATCATGAACACGGCCACGTTCCCGACGGCGACCTTCGAGCTCACGACCCCGATCGACCTCACCGCGATCCCGGACAACCTCGTGCAGATCACGGTGAAGGCCACCGGCACGCTCACCCTGCACGGCACGACCAACACCGTGACCTTCGACCTCCTCGCCCGCCGCAACGGCGCGCACATCGAGGTGAACGGCACCATTCCCGTCACGTTCTCGGACTACGCGATCAGCAACCCGTCGGGTGGGCCGGCCACCGTCGGGAACAACGGCGACCTGGAGTTCCTGCTGCTCCTTACGAAGTAGGCGAAGCCTCTCGCCACATGAGCCAGCTGATGGCCACGATCCACACGCACCACACCAGGAACGAGATGAACCCGATGCTGTTGATCGCGCTCGCATCCGTGCACACGCTGAACAGGCCGACCAGGAAGCCGGCGGCTGCCAGCCATGCCAGGTAACTCGTCCACGCTGGGAACATCCTCGCCCGGTAGTTCAGGGCACCGAACGCACTCAGGAAAATGATGACGCCGGCCGCCGAAGAAGCGATCACCACCAGCGACAACGAGTAGAAGAGGCGCACGGCACCTTCGCCTCCGGTGCCGAAGTCGTCGATGCGCATCGCGGTCGCCGCGGTGATGGCACCGGACATGATCGCGGTCGCGCCGCCCAACGCGAGACCCAGCAACGCAACGACGGACAGTCGTGGATCGCCCCCTTCGGCCGCCCGCATCCTGCGGAACAAGGAGCCGAACCACCATGCGAGGCCGATGGTGCCGAGCAACGCCAGCGCCTGGGCGGTTTGGATGTTGGTGGCGTTGTCCTTGAAGTACTTGGCCACTTCGGTGGCGGAGTCATCCGACGCCGGCGGGACGCCCGGCAGGAAACCCGCTACGACGTTCAACACGACGAATACGAACCCGCCGAGCGCGGCATAGCGCGCCCATTTCGAATCTTCCATCGCGCACCCCCTTTGTCGGACGACGTCCGGTAGGAGGATTGAACCTACGGGTGAGGGTGAACCTCAAGCATCAAGGCTGATTGATTTCTCGGATCGGGACGCGCGAACGGGCAGGCGGGCCCCGAAAAACAGCAGCTTGCAGCCCTTCCACGGTGACGCGATTCGGGGCTACGTTCGCGCCGTGACGCGGGGAGTGCGCTGGCTGGTGGGGTTCGGCCTCTTCGCGACCGTCCTCGCGGGCTGCGGCAAGGGCGCGCCGGTGGCCGGCGGTCCGCAGGAGGTGTCCTCGCTGCCCGCTCCCGGCGCGGTGCTGTCCGAAACGGCCACCACCACGACGGCTCCGAGCACGACCGAGCCGAGCACGACGGCTGCGCCCCCGACGGCTCCACCCACGACGGCTGCGACCACGACCAGCACCACCGCCGCGCCCGCGACGACGACCACCGCGCCGGCGACCACCACGACGACGGCACCGGCCACGACGACCACGGCGCCTCCCGCAGTGCCGCCGCCGCCCGCGCCGCCCGCGCCGGCGCCGACCGCGGTACCGAACCAACGGGTGGTGCAGCCCGGCGAGAGCTTCTGGAGCATCGCCAAGGCGATCGCCGACACACGCGCCGGCGGCGACGCGACCGTCAGCGCCGTCGATGCCGTATGGCGGGCGTTGATCGACGCGAACCGCGAGCAGCTTCCGAAGCCGAGCAACCCCAGCCTGCTGTATGTCGGCACGACGCTGACGATCCCGCCCTGACCCGTGAACGTGCAGGTCAGCGGCAGTGTTGCCACGTCGTGGCCAGCCGCGCGACACCTTCTTCGAGCTGCTCGGGTGGGCCACTGAACGACAGGCGCAACCGGTCAGTGTGGCGCGTCGACGGTGACAGCGCCGGGGCGGTGGCCACGGCCACACCCTGGCGCAACGCGGCTTGAGCAAATGTCTCTGCGGTCGGAGTCGGCAGCCTGACCCAGATCGACAATCCGCCAGAGGGTTGGTCCCATCTCCAGGTCGGAAGG
Organism: Acidimicrobiaceae bacterium; assembly: GCA_041166745.1. Classification (GTDB taxonomy): domain Bacteria; phylum Actinomycetota; class Acidimicrobiia; order Acidimicrobiales; family JACDCH01; genus DASUCS01. Next base: position 74,911 of record JBEEGH010000034.1, on the reverse strand, counting down.
CTCGAGGTCAACGCGCTCGTGAGGGTCTCGTACCGCGATCGAAGCTGGCGGTGGAGCCGATCGACGTAGGTGGATTCCGGCTTGGCCACGGAAGCCAAGAGCCGTTCGGACAGCACCTGGCTCACGGCCGAGGAGCCGAGATCTTGTGTGGCCTTGACGTTGGCGAAGCGGATGGCCAGGGGAGTGGGCGCGCGCACCCAACCGATGCGCAACCCGCCCCAGAACAACTTGCTGAGTGAGCCGACGATCGCCACGGACGCATCGGTGCAATACGACGCGATGGGTGGCGGAGCCGGCCGCCATGCCAGGTCGGCGAGCGCAAGGTCCTCGAGGAGCGGCACACGCGCATCGGTGATCAGCGCGGCGATCTCCCGGCGTCGGTTGTCGGTCAGCACGACGCCCGACGGGCTGTGCAGTGTGGACTGCAGATAGACCAGCGCCGGTCGATCGGCGAGCGCGGCCGCGAGCTCGTCGACGCGCACGCCGGACCGGTCGACCGAGACCCCCCGCAGCCGTGCGCCTGATTGGCCAAAGGCCGCGATCGCTCCGGGATAGGTCGGGTCTTCGACGACAACCGTGTCGCCCGGTCGAAGCCAGCACGCCGCAGCGGCGCTGATCGCTTGTTGCGCGCCGGTCGTGATCACGATCTCGTCGGCAACGCTCGGCAGGCCCCAACCGCTCACGTGCTCGGCGATCGCTTGCCGCAACCCCGTGAGGCCCCACGGGCTGTAGCCGGTGTCCGGATCGACGGTGATCAGTTCGCTCGACGACAGCGAGACCGGCGGGAGCGCGGCGGCGTCATGGAGCACAGAGATCGAGAGATCAATCATCCTTGATGATCCGTGGTTCCCGCTCGGCGCACCGCTCCGCCCCGCGCTCCGCTCGACCAGCCGATGGACCAGCGCCGAACCCTCGCGGCCGGGAGGCAGGCCGAGCACGCCGGCGTCGAGCACGTACGTGCCACTGCCCTGGCGTCGCTCGACCAGGCCGTCGGCGACCAGCACTTCGTACGCCGCGACCGCGGTGCCGCGACTCACGACCAGCGCGGCGGCGAGCGCGCGTTCTGGCGGCAGGCGGGTGCCCCGGCCGAGGACGCCGCGTTCGATGCCGCTCGCGACGGCGCGCGCCAGCTGACGGAAGAGCGGCGCCGACCCGACCGCCCAGTCGCCGAGCTCCGCCACGAGCGACGTCAAGGTCTCGGCCTGGTCCACTTGTCGCGAATTGGCCCTTCTCGCCATGGGCCACTTATGACACGGTCGACCCGTGGCCGTCCAGACCCTTCCGCCCGCCGCCGCCGCCGGCCGGCCGATCGCGCTGGCGAGCGCGGCCTTGCGCATCGATTCGTCGGCCATCCGCGATCTGTTGCACGTGGTCGACCGACCGGACGTGATCTCCCTCGCCGGCGGGCTCCCCGCCGCGGAAACGTTCCCGGCCGATGCCCTGTCCGAGGCGTTTGCCGACATCCTCGCCGCCGATCCCGGAGCGCTGCAGTACTCGACGACCGAGGGGTTCCTCCCGTTGCGCGAGTGGGCGGCCGAGCGCCATGGCGTCGAGGTCGAACGGGTGCTCATCACCCACGGTTCGCAGCAGGGGCTCGACATCGTGGCCCGCGCGCTCATCGAGCCCGGAGCCGCCGTTGTTCTCGCTGACCCGGGCTATGTCGGGGCGATCCAGGCCTTGCGCCTCGCCGGGGCCCGGCTCACCCCGGTGCCGAGCGACGTCGACGGGCTGGACGTCGACGCGCTTGCGATCCGTCTGCGACACGGAGAGCGCCCGGCGATCGTGTACGTCGTCGCCAACTTCAACAACCCGACCGGCGCCACGCTGTCCCTCGAGCGCCGCGCCGCGCTCGCCGGCTTGGCAGACCGGTACGGCTTTGTCGTCGTCGAGGACGATCCGTACGGCGAGCTGCGCTGGAACGGCCCTTCCCGGGCGTCGATCGCGTCGTTCAGTGATCGCGTCGTCACCCTCGGGACCGTGTCGAAGATCGTCTGCCCTGGTCTTCGCATCGGTTTCGTCGTCGCGCCGCGGCCGTTGGCGCAGACCTTGGTGTTGGTCAAGCAGGCCGTCGACCTACACACCTCGACGCTCTCGCAACGCGCGGTCCATCGAGTCCTGACGGCTCCGGGCTTCATGACCGCGCAGCTCGATCGCCTACGGCCCCTGTATAGCGACCGCTGCAACGCACTCGTGCACGCCCTGCGAACGGAGCTCGGCGACCGGTTCGAGTTCGCCGCGCCCGACGGCGGCATGTTCGTGTGGGGACAATTCGTCGACTCGATCGACACGCAGGCACTCCTGCCACGTGCACTCGAGGAGGGCATGGCCTACGTGCCGGGCCGAGCCTTCGCCGTCGACGGCGACCATCGCCGGGCGTTGCGGTTGTCGTTCGCCACGGCCACGCCCGAGCAGCTCTACGAAGGTGTCCGCCGCTTGGCCAGCGCGTTGAGGTAGCGCTCACCGCGAGGCGAGAGGCGATAGCCGACGGTGAGGCTGATCGTCAGTCCGAGGTTCTTGAGCTTGCGGACATCGATCTTGAACGGCTGGGTCTCCCGACCGAAGCCCTGCGCCAGATCCGGCGCTCGAACCCCGGGTCGCGCCGCGATCGTTTCGAGCACCGCCCTCGTCCACGGTCCGTGGCTGCTGGCGCGGTCGAAGCGATCGAGGCGGCGGTCGATCTCGGCCAGATCCTCCGCGCTCAGGTCGTCGGACGCCGCGAGCACCGCGCGCGGGTCGGGTTCGGCGACGATGTGGAACTGCACGCGATAGGTCGGTGATGACTCGTCGCCACCGAGCTTCGCGACGACTGCAGCTGCCGACTCGAATCCCGACAGGCGGGCATCGAGATCCGTGATGCTGGCCGGCGCCACGATGTCCACCCGCTCGACCTCGATGATGCCGCCAGGCGTTCGGTAGCGCCGCCCGGCGATCGCTTGGCATCGCCGCCATCGGCGGAACGTGAGCGTGACCGATCCGTCGGCGATCAGTGGCCAGAAGCGCTGCTCGAACAGCATTCTGTGGACACTAGGTTGACCGGCCAATGGCCTACCGGCTCGGCATCGACATCGGCACGACGTACACGGCAGCAGCCATCGTCGAGAACGGTCAGGCGTCGATCGTCGCGCTCGGTGACCGAGCGCCCGTAGTGCCGACGGTGGTGTTCCTGCGAGAGGACGACGCGATCCTCACCGGTGACACCGCCAATCGCCGGGCGGCATCCGAGCCCGGTCGGGTCGCGCGCCAATTCAAGCGGCGCGTCGGCGACACCACCCCGCTGTTGCTCGGCGGCTCACCGATGTCGGCGCAAGCCCTCATGGGGAAGATGTTGCGCTGGACGCTTGATCACGTGATCCAGATGCAGGGCGGCCCGCCGGACCACGTGACCGTGTCGCATCCGGCCAACTGGGGGCCGTACAAACTCGATCTGCTCGGTCAGGCCATCCGCATGGCGGAGATGGGGGAGACCAGCACGCTCAGCGAGCCCGAGGCGGCCGCGATCTACTACGCCTCGACGCAGCGGGTCGAGCCCGGCGAAACCATCGCGGTCTACGACCTCGGCGGCGGCACCTTCGACGCCGCCGTACTGCGCAAGACCGAGGACGGATTCGCGATCCTCGGGACGCCGGAGGGCATCGAGCACCTCGGCGGGATCGACATCGACGAGGCCGTCTTCGCCCACGTCGCCGGTGCGCTCGGCGGGGCCCTCGACGGCCTCGACGCGGACGACCCGATGGTGCAGGCCGGCGTGTCCCGGCTTCGATCGGATTGTGTCGAGGCGAAGGAGGCGTTGTCGACCGACTCCAGCGCGTCGATTCCCGTGCTCCTGTCGAACGTGCAGGCCGAAGTGCGCCTCACCCGCGACGAGCTCGAACGCATGGTTCGGCCGTGGCTCACCGACACGATCTCCGCGCTTCGTCGCGCCCTGCGATCGGCGGGGGTAGAGCCCGAGGGGATCAAGACCGTCCTGCTGGTCGGCGGCACCTCGCGCATCCCGCTCGTTTCGCAGATGGTGTCGGAGAGTTTCGGCCGGCCCGTCTCGGTCGACGCGCACCCCAAGCACGCCGTCGCGCTGGGAGCCGCGCTGGCGGCCGAGCGTGCCGTCGCCGCTCGCCGGGGCGCGCCTGTCGATCCGGTCGTGGTCGTTGCGCCGCCCGAACCACCGGTGCCGCCGACGGTCGAACCACCCCCGCCCCCGCCGCCCACCGTCGAATCGTCACCTGCGTCCGCGCCGCCGCCGCCGCCCGTTATCGACGCGCCTCCTCCCGCGCCCGCGCCCGCCCCGCCACCGCAGGCCACTCCGTCGCGAGGACGGCGTTGGATCCTCCCGGCGGCCGTCGCAGCCGCCGCGGCCGTGATCGCCGCGGTCGTCGTACTGACGAGTGGAGGAGGTGGCGGGTCGAAGGACAACACCGCCACCAGCACGGGCAGCTCCAGCTCATCGACGAATTCGACGTCGTCGAACACGGCGACGTCGCTCGCCGCGATCCCGATCGGCGCCAGCGGCCGTGGCTCGATCATCGACGGCATCACGATTCAGGACGGGCGTTACGTCGTGCAGTTCCGCGCTGCAGGATTCGACCCCGACATCAACGGTGGGCCCGACGGCCATCACGTCCACTTCTTCTTCGACAACGTGACCCCACCGATCAACGCGGGCACGAGTGGCCCGAACCAGAACGGCGACTGGAAGATCTACGACAAACCGAATCCGTTCACCGGGTATCTGGTGTCGGACCTCGCGCAGCATGCTGGCGCCAAGAGGCTGTGCGTCCTCGTCGCCGACGCCCAACACGCAGTCGAGTTGAACACGGGCAACTGCGTCGCGCTGCCCAGCGGCTAACGGGCGGGGGCCCTTCCCCGTCTGAGCGCTTCGTTGGCGTTTTCGGGCAGCTCGGTAAGGGGCTCGGCGATCTCGGCCACGGTCGGGCCGACTTCCGCGGCGATCGGCGCGAGCTTGTCGAGATCGAACTCGTAGAGCGTCGCGGCGTTCTCCGCGAGCAAGCGCCGCATCAATGCAGGCTCGACACCCGCGAACACTTGACGCAGATGCTCGCGCGTGAACGGATACGTCCCCTCGTCGTGCGGATAGTCGCTGCCCCACATGAAGCGATCGAGACCGATCACGTCGCGGGCGGCAGCATCCGCTTGTGCCGGCTGGCTCACGCCCATCCAGCAGTTCTGGTGGAAGTACTCCGTCGCCGACTTCGGAAGGATGTGGTCTTTCGCGAAGCGAAGCTCTCCGATCGCGCCGCGGTCGCGCACGTTGGCGAGCATGCCGTCGAGGTGGTCGAGCATCGGAGGCACCCACGCGCAGCCCATCTCCGTCATCGCGAACTTGAGGCGCGGGAAGCGCTCGAACACGCCGGACAGCAACAGATGCACGAACGGCCGCTGTCCGTAGAACTGCACCTCCATGATCATCAGAAGTGCGGAGACGGGGAACGGCCCGTAGTCGGGTGAGCCGGTGCCGCCGTGACTGTTCACGACGACGCCGAGGTCTTCGCACACGGCCCAGAGGCGGTCGTAGTCCGGGTGATACAGCGGTTTCACCCAGGTCACGTCCGGTGCGATGGTGGGCAGGAGGATGCCGCCGCGCAAGCCGTGCTCTTTGATCCAGCGCACGTCTTCGATTGCGTCGTCGATGTCGTTCAGGAAGATCTGTCCGATTCCCGCGCGCCGATCCGGGTACTCCGCGCACCAGTCCGCCAGCCAGCGATTGTGGGCACGGATGCCCGCGAGCCGGTGCTCGTACTGCTCGTCGGTCGGCGGGCGGGCGAAGAGCACGAAGCTCGGGAAGAACGGCGGCACGGTGTTGGGAAAGATGACTTCGGCGACGATGCCGTCGGCTTCTTGTTCCTTGAACCGACGCTCGCTGTCCCAGTTGCGGACGCGCAGGTCGGTGTTCTTGAGATCCTTGTACGGGTTCTTGTAGCGGCCGCGCCAGGCATCGAAGTCCTCGACGTACTTCGGGTCGAGGTACTCGCGGTACTCGGCGTGGCTGCCCCCGGCGTGCGTGTCGGCCGAGATGATCGTGTACCGATCTGTGCCCATGGGCAGACGGTACTCAGAAGGTGGGAATCGGTGCCCATCCCGCAGCGTTCAGCACACCCGATGCACGTCAAAGAGCTCGGCCATGTGGTGCTGTACGTCAAAGACCTGGAGCGGTCTCGCCGCTTCTACAAGGACGTTCTCGGATGGACCGAGGTCGCGGGGGACACGCCCCTCCGCATGCCGGCGGCGGCGTTCTCGTCGGGCCGGACCCACCACGAGCTCCTGCTCATCGAGGTCGGCCCGACCGCAGTCCCGATCCCCGAAGGCCGGCGGATCGGTCTGTACCACTTCGGCTTGAAGGTCGGCGACACGGACGACGAGCTTCGTGCTGCTGTGCGTGATCTGGAAGCCGCGGGTGTATCGATCGTCGGGTCCTCCGATCACGGCGTGACCCACAGCCTCTACATCCAGGACCCGGACGGCAACGAGATCGAGCTCTACATCGACGTGCAGCCCGAGACGTGGCGCGACGATCCCATGGCCGTCTTCGCCCCGATCAAACCCCTGCGGCTGTAGGCGCGTACGCTCTGCGCATGCGGATGTTGTACATGGCGACAAGCGGTGCGGCCGATCCGACCCGAGCATCGATCCCGATCCACCTCGCGGTGAACGGTTCGATCGAGGTGGGTCACGCCGTCAGCATCATGCTGGCCGGAGACGCAACCGAGATGGTGAAGGCGGATGTCCGCGAACGACTCGAAGGTCTCGGTCTGCCGCCACTTCGCGATCTGTTCGCCAAGGTTCGACAGCACGAAGTGCCGGTGTACGTCTGAAAGGGCTGCGCCGTCGCCCGTGGGGCGACCGATGACGACCTGGCCGAGCTCGGCGGACAGTGGGTGGCGCCTCCGGATGTGGCCCGCCTCATAGAAGAGGCGGACCGCGTCATCAGCCTGTGACGCGCGGCGCGAGCGTCAGCCGGAGGTGACGAGGATCCGCTTCGAGGCAAACGAGCCGATGCCCACGTGGCGGCCCTCGATCTCGACAGTGGTCGTGCCGTCGGGTGAGGTTGCGGTGATCGTTCCGTGACGGCCGGGCAACACGTCGGCCTCCTCGAGGAACTCGAGCAAGCCGGGAGAGAACTCCAACTCCTCCGGGATGCGTGACACCGTGAAGCCGCTGCCCACGTCGAGATCGACGAGCGGAACTGCTGGCGGCGCGGCGTAGTCGCTGCCCGGGATCGGATTGCCGTGCGGGCATGTGGTGGGGTTGTCGAGCACGCGCATGATCGCCTGCTCGACCTTCTCGGAGATCACGTGCTCCCACTTCCCGGCCTCTTTGTGGGCCTCGGCCCACGACAAGCCGAGGATGTCCGTGAGGAAGCGCTCGGCCAGTCGATGGCGACGCACGACCCGCTCGGCGAGCCGCAGTCCGCTGTCGGTCAGCGTGATCGAGCCCGCCCGCAGCTGGACGAGACCCTCGCCTTCCATCCGTTTGATCATCTCGGAGACGGCCGGGCGAGAGATCTCGAGGCGCTCCGCCACCCGAGCCTGGATGACGTCGACGTCGTCTTCTCGGAGCTCGAAGATGGTCTCGCAGTACTCCTCGAAGGCGGGATGCCATTCGGGGGAGACGTACTCAGCCACGCCAGGAGTGTAAGGCCCAGCCTCACTGTCGTACCCCGGCCGTAGAGTCAGTCGGATAGCGCTTGACCGTTTCTCGGCGCCCGTTCGGGCCTGGTTCGAGTCCAGCTTTCCCGCGCCCACAGACGCCCAGGCGCAGGGCTGGCCGGCCATCGCCGCCGGCGACCACACGCTGATCCTCGCTCCCACGGGCTCGGGCAAGACGCTGGCCGCGTTCCTGTGGGGCATCGATCGGCTGATGACCGAGCCGGCCCCCGAGAAGGTGCGGCGCACGCGTCTTCTCTATGTGTCTCCGCTGCGCGCCCTGGCGGTCGACGTGGAGAAGAACCTGCGGGCTCCGCTCGCCGGCAGCCGTCTGGCCGCCGAGCGTCTCGGCCTCACCGTGCATCAACCCTCGGTGGGCATGCGCACCGGCGACACACCGTCAGACGAACGGCGTCGGCTGGTGCGTGAACCACCCGACCTGCTCATCACCACGCCCGAGTCGCTGTACCTCATGCTCACCTCGCAGGCCCGCGAGACCCTGCGCAACATCGACGCGGTGATCATCGACGAGATCCACGCGCTGGCCGCCACCAAACGCGGCGCCCATCTCTCGTTGACGCTCGAGCGGCTCGAGGCCATCTGCGACCAGTCACCGCAGCGCATCGGCCTGTCCGCCACGCAACGTCCGCTCGACGAGATCGCCCGTTTCCTCGGCGGGCGCGGCGAGGATGGCCAGCCGCGGCCGGTCACGATCGTCGACGCGGGCATGCGCAAGCAGCTCGACGTGGAAGTGATCGTGCCGGTCGACGACATGGGCGCGCTCGGTGAGATCATCGAAGAGCCGGTCAGCGGGCCGGCGGCAGCGGGCCCGGTCCGACGCTCGATCTGGCCGGCCATGCATCCGCGGCTGCTCGAGCTCGTCGAGTCGCATCGGTCCACGCTCATCTTCGTGAACTCCCGTCGACTGGCCGAGCGGTTGGCGACGCGGCTCAACGAGCTGAAGTTCGAAGGCGAGAACGCCGCCGCCGAGGCGAGCGGGACGCCGCCGACGGACGCTCCCGCCGAAGACCTCGTGATGGCGCATCACGGGTCGCTGTCGCGTGAGCGGCGGCTCCAGATCGAAGACGCGTTGAAGTCAGGGCGCCTTCGCGGGCTCGTGTGCACGTCGAGTCTCGAGCTCGGCATCGACATGGGTGCCGTCGACCTCGTCGTCCAGGTGGAGTCGCCCCGGTCCGTGGCGTCGGGCTTGCAACGCATCGGCCGCGCCGGCCACCAGGTGGGCGAGCCGAGCCGGGGCAAGCTCTTTCCCAAACATCGCGCGGATCTCGTCGAGGCCACCGTCGTGGTCCAGCGCATGCGCGATGGCTTGATCGAGCACACCCGCTATCCGCGCAACCCGCTCGACGTACTCGCGCAGCAGATCGTCGCGATGTGCGCGCTCGACGAGTGGAAGCTCGACGAGCTGGCCGCGCTCGTGCGCCGGTCCGCCAACTTCGCCGACTTGTCCGACGACGTGCTCGCGACGGTGCTCGATCTGTTGTCCGGCCGTTACCCGAGCGACGAGTTCGCCGAGCTGCGACCGCGCATCGTGTGGGATCGCGTCAACGGCATCGTGCGCGGCCGCGCTGGCGCGCAGCGGCTTGCCGTCACGAGCGGCGGCACGATCCCCGATCGTGGGTTGTTCGGCGTGTTCCTCCCCGACGGCACTCGCGTGGGCGAGCTCGACGAGGAGATGGTGTACGAGTCACGGCCGGGGGAGACGTTCCTGCTCGGCGCGTCGACGTGGCGCATCGAAGACATCACGTACGAGCGGGTGATCGTCACGCCGGCACCGGGGATGCCGGGGAAGATGCCGTTCTGGCACGGCGACGGCCCGGGCCGGCCGCTCGAGCTCGGGCGCGCCGTCGGGGAGTTCGTTCGCAACGTGCGCGGATGGGGCGCGCCCGCAGTGCAGCGACTCCACGACGAGTTCGGCCTCGATCCGCGGGCGGCGACCAACCTCGTGCAGTACCTCGACGAGCAGGCCGAGGCCACCGGCGCGGTGCCCGACGACCGCACGATCGTCGTCGAGCGCTTCCGCGACGAGATCGGCGATTGGCGCGTGTGCATCCTGTCGCCCTTTGGCGCGCAGGTGCACGCCCCTTGGGCGATGGCACTGCAGGCGCGGCTGTCCGAACGGTGGGGGATCGACGTCGAGTTGTTGTGGAGCGACGACGGCATCGTGGTGCGCCTGCCGGAGGCGATCGACGAGCTCCCGATCGCCGACCTCTTGATCGATCCGGAAGAGATCGACGATCTCGTGATCAGCCAGCTGCCGAACACGGCAATGTTCGCGTCACGCTTCCGTGAATGCGCGGCCCGCGCACTGCTCCTTCCCCGTCGCCGTCCCGACAAGCGCACACCGTTGTGGCAACAGCGCCAGAAGGCGGCCGATCTGTTGTCCGTGGCCGCCAACCACCCGACCTTCCCGATCTTGCTCGAGGCCACGCGCGAGTGCATCAACGACGTGTTCGACGTTCCCGCGTTGCGCACGGTGCTGGCCGAGCTGCGGTCGCGCGCGATCCGGGTCGTACCGGTCGACACACAGAGCGCCTCTCCGTTCGCGCAGTCGCTCGTGTTCTCGTGGATCGCGGCCTACATGTACGAAGGCGATTCGCCGATCGCCGAACGCCGGGCGGCGGCATTGTCGTTGGACCGCGATCTGCTGCGCGATCTCCTCGGCGCCGAGGAGCTCCGCGACCTGCTCGACCCCGGCGCGCTGGCCGACCTCGAGCTCGAGCTGCAGCACCTGGTCGACGGCCGGCGAGCCCGCGATGCGGATGAGCTGCACGACCTGCTGCGCGTGCTCGGCCCGATGACCGCGGTCGACCTCGACGCCCGTTCGGTCTCCGACCCTTCTCCGTGGGCCGAGCAACTCGTGAGCGAGCGTCGGGCCATCGCGGTGTCGATCGCGGGCGAGACTCGATTCGCCGCGGCGGAAGATGCAGCCCGCTTGCGCGATGCGCTCGGCGTCGCGCTGCCGATCGGCCTGCCGGGTGCGTTCACCGAATCGGTCGACGAGCCGATGCTCGATCTGGTCGCCCGATTCGCGCGGACCCACGGACCGTTCCTCACCGCGCACGTTGCCGCCCATCTGGGCGTCGGCGCCGATCGGGTGCAGCCGTCGCTCGAGAAACTCGAACGCGAAGGGCGCGTCGTACGCGGCGAGTTCCGGCCCGACGGAGTCGAGCGCGAGTGGTGTGACGACGACGTGCTCCGTCAGTTGCGGCGGCGCTCGCTCGCCGTGTTGCGGCGGGAGGTCGAGCCGGTCGATGGCGTCGCCCTCGCGCGGTTCCTGCCCGCGTGGCAGGGCGTCGGATCCAATCGGCATGGCATCGACGGTGTAGTGGACGTGCTCGGTGTGCTGTCGGGCGCGGCGATCCCCGCCTCTGTGCTCGAAGCTGATGTGCTGCCCGCCCGCCTCGCCGAATACCGCGCTTCAGATCTCGATCTCTTGTGCACGTCAGGCGAGGTGGTGTGGGTCGGTGCGGGCGCCATCGGATCGTCCGACGGACGCATCCGAGTGGTGTTCCGCGATCAGGCCCCGCTGCTCGTTCCGTCAGCGACCGAGATCGATCTCGGTCCCGGGCATCAGGCGTTGCTCGCGCACCTCGAAGCGCGGGGCGCGTCATTTTGGCCCGAGCTGGTACAGGCCATCGGCGCCGCGGGGCTGCGCTACGACGACGGCGAGGTCCTCACTTCGCTGTGGGATCTCGTGTGGGCCGGTCTCGTCACGAACGATTCGTTGGCACCGCTGCGGGCTCACGTGCGTGCTCGCCCCGCGCGCCGCGCCACCGGACGGCCCCGTCCCGGCCGCCTCGCGCGGCTCGGCCCGCCCGCAGGGTCCGGCCGGTGGTCTCTCGTCGCTCCGCTGCTGGCGCCGCGCCCGTCATCCACCGAGGCCGCCCACGCCCGCGCGTCGCAGTTGCTCGAGCGCTACGGCGTGTTGACGCGCGAAGCCGCGCTCGGCGAGGGCCTCGAAGGCGGCTTCGCCGGCGTCTATCCCGTCCTGAAGGCACTCGAGGAACGCGGGCGAGTGCGCCGGGGCTACTTCGTCGCCGGATTGGGTGCCGCACAGTTCGCAATGCCCGGCGCCGTCGACCGCCTCCGCTCGCATCGAGAGTCCGGCGACTCCATGCTCGTGCTCGCGGCCACCGATCCGGCGCAGCCGTACGGCGCGGCCTTGCCGTGGCCGGAATCGGGCGGACGCCCCGCGCGTGCCGCCGGCGCGCACGTCGTGCTGATCGACGGACAGCTCGCGGCGTACCTCGAGCGTGGTGGCCACAGCCTGGTCACGTTCCAGGTCGACGGCTGGGCCTCCGCACTGCACCAGCTCGTCGAGCGCGGGCGCTACCGCACGCTCGAGATCCGCAAGGTCAACGGCGAGCCCGTCCGCGAGGTCGAGGCCGCCGCCGAACAACTACGGCAGGCGGGCTTCGTCGATGGGTACAAGGGGCTCGTGAACCGAGCGCCGCGCAGCTAGGCGCCTCCTGTGCCCGAGGGCGACACGATCCATCGCACGGCCAATCGGTTGCGGCCCGCGCTCGTCGGTCAGTCCCTGATCCGGTTCGACGTACCTCGGGCGGTCGGCAAGCGCCCGAGGCCAGGCACCACGATCGAGGCGGTCGAAGCGGTGGGGAAGCATCTCCTCATCCGGTTTGGTGGCGGCATCACGCTGCGCACCCACATGCGCATGACCGGCTCGTGGCACCTGTATCGCACCGGCGAGCGCTGGAAGAAGCCGGCGCATCTGGCGCGAGCGGTCATCGACGTCGAAGGATGGACGGCAGTGTGCTTTTCTGCGCCGGTCGTCGAGCTCGAGAGCGGTTTGGCGGCCAATGCAAGCATCGCCCACCTCGGCCCTGATCTCACTTCGCTCGACGTGACAGATGACGACGTCGAGCGCGCCGTCGATCGGATGACCGATGCGGAGATCGGGGTGGTGCTCCTCGACCAGCGAGTCGCATCCGGCATCGGCAACATCTGGAAGAACGAGACGCTGTTCGTCTGTGGTGTCGACCCGTTTCGCTCTGCGGCGGACGTCGACCGCGATACGAAGCGGGCACTCATCGCGACAGCATCGAAGTTGTTGCGCGCGAGCATGCGTGGTGCCGCCCGTCCGAGCAACGTCTACGGACGGGCCGGGCGGCCCTGCCGCCGGTGCGGTACGCCGATCCGCGCACAACGCCAAGGCGAGCAGGCCCGCACGACGTACTGGTGTCCGACGTGTCAGAGGTAGTCATCATCGGCGCAGGGTTCGGTGGCCTCGCCGCCGCCAAAGAGCTGGCCGGTGCGCCGGTGCACGTCACGATCGTCGATCGGCACAACTACCACACGTTCCAACCGCTGCTCTATCAAGTGGCCACCGCCGGCTTGAATGCCGCCGATGTCGCGTACGCCGTGCGCGGCATCTTCCAACGTCAGCACAACGTGTCGTTCCGGCAAGCCGAAGTCACCGGCGTCGACTGGGGCGCGAACACGCTCGAGCTCGACGACGGCACCTTGCGATTCGATCACCTCGTTGTGGCCGCGGGTGCGACCGCGGCGTACTTCGGCATCGACGGCGCCGCGGAGCACGGCTTCCCGCTGTATGTGCTCACCGATGCCATCGCGCTGCGCAATCACGTGCTGGAGCGTTTCGAGGCGGCCGACGCCGATGCGTCATTGGTCGACGACGGCGCGCTCTGCTTCGTCGTCGTCGGCGGCGGCCCGACGGGCGTCGAGGTCGCCGGCGCATTGTCCGAGCTCTTCGCGATGGTCTTGCGTAAGGACTTCCGAACGCTCGACCTCACCAAAGCGCGCATCGTGCTCGTCGAGATGGCCGATGTGCTTCTGCAGCCGTTCTCGACACCCTCGCAGCGCCATGCTCGCGAGCGCCTCACTGGCATGGGGGTCGAGGTCCGCACCGGCGAAGCCGTCACGAAGGTCACGCCGACGCGCGTCACGTTCGAGTCAGGCGAGAGCATCGCGTCGCACACCCTCGTGTGGGCCGCCGGGGTGCGGGCCAACCCCTTGGCCGACGCGCTCGGTGTCGCCACCGGCCGTGCCGGCCGCATCGTCGTCGGCCCGCATCTGCAGATCGAGGGCCACGACAACGCCTTCGCGATCGGCGACGTCGCCGCCATCAGCGGCCAGGGCGATGAGTTGCTCCCGATGGTTGCGCAAGTGGCGATCCAATCGGGGCGATACGCGGCCCGCGAGATCGTGCGGGGCCAGCGCAAGGCGTTCCGCTATCGCAACAAGGGAACGATGGCCACGATCGGGAGGCGGGCCGCGGTCGCCGAGCTCCCGTTGCATGTTCGCTTGTCCGGCACGCCAGCCTGGATGGCATGGCTCGCACTCCACCTCGTGACGCTCGTCGGGTTCCGCAACCGCTTGTCGGTGTTCCTCAACTGGGCGTGGAACTACGTGACCTGGGACCGCGGCCCCCGACTGATCATCAGGCCAGACTCACCGCCGCGGGAGCAGTGCGCGCACGGCGTCGATGGTGTCGACGTCGTCGGGTGATTTGTCGTCTCGGTAGCGCTTGACGCGAGCGAAGCGAAGGCCGATGCCTCCCGGATAGCGCGTCGACTCCATCACGCCGTCGAGCGCAATCTCCACCACGATCTCGGGGCGCACGAACACGACGTGGCCCTTCTCTTCGGTCTTGAGTTGCTGGAACGTCTCGGTCTGCCAGCGCAGCATCTCGTCGGTCATGCCCTTGAACGTCTTGCCCACCATCAAGAACCCGCCGTCAGGTCCGCGCGCGCCGAGGTGGATGTTCGAGAGCCACCCGGTGCGGCGTCCGCTGCCCCATTCGACCGCCAGCACGACGAGATCCAGCGTCCGCACGGGCTTGACCTTTCGCCACGATGCGCCACGCCGTCCGGCCTCATAAGGCGACGACGCGTCCTTCACCATCACACCTTCGTGACCCGCGGCGATGGCCTCGTCGAGGAAACGCTCGGCCTCGGAACCGTCGGTCGTGACGATGCCGGGAATCCGCCAGCGGCCGGCAACGCGTTCGAGGGCGGCGAGCCGCTCGAGCAACGGCCGGTCGACGAGCGTTTCGCCGTCGAGCGTGAGGCAGTCGAAGAACCGCACGTGGCCGCCCACCGCTTCGCCGTCGAGGATGAACTCGCTCGCCGGCAGCGTCCGGATCACCGCGACGACGTCCGGCAGATGCTCGGTCACATCGTTCAGGTTGCGCGTGAAGAGCCGCACGTCGTCGTCGAGGCGATGCACCTGGAGCCGTATTCCGTCGAGCTTCCACTCGACGGACGATTGCTCGAACAGCGCGACGGCTTCGGCCGCGGACGGGCTCGACGCCGCCAGCATCGGCTGCACCGGCTGCAGCGGCTGCAATCCGAACGCCGCCAGCGCGTCGGCTCCTTCGGTCAGCGCGGCCACGGCCGCGGTCGGGAGATCGCCCGCGAACATCGCGGCACGACGTACGGCGGCCAGCGGTACACCGGCGGCGCGGGCGACCGCGTCGGTCATCACGCCGGCGAGCGCGCCCTGCCGGAGCTCGCCGACGAGCAGGCGCCGGAGGAACTCGCCCTCGTCGTGCGTCGCGCGCGAGAACAGGTCGGTCAACAACGCCGTCCGGGCGGCGCCCGACCCCGTGCCCGTCGTCGCGGCGAGCGCATCGAACGCGGCATTCACGTCGAGGATGGTCAATGTGGGCGCGACTGCGGGCTCGACCTCGACCGCGAAGGCCGAGCGCCAGCCGACACCGATTTTCCCCTGCGGTGGCGCGCCCGTGAGGACGCTCACCGCGATGGCGATCTCGTCGGGCGCCAACCGTCGGATCAGGTCCGCCAGCGCCGCCACCTTCGCGGAGCGCGACGACGTCGACGTCATCGTCGTCGAAGTGGCCACCAACTCTGCGAACAGCACCCAAAAACTCCTTAGAGGAGGATCTGCGGCGTCATACGCCACATTTGCTCCGGAGAAGCGCTCAGTTTGCCGCGCGAGCGTCGACATCCCAGACTGCGCACCGCATGGACTTCGCCACGATGATGCACCTCGAGCCCCACGGTCCTGACACCTTCGTCGGTATCGGGCCCAAGTACCCCTGGGGCGGGCTGTACGGCGGACAGATCGTGGCCCAGGCGTTGCGGGCGGCGCAGCTCACGGTCGAGCCGCAGTACCGAGTGCACTCCCTGCACGCGTACTTCATTCGTCGCGGCGACCACGAGGAGCCGATCCGCTTCGAGATCGATCGCATCCGCAACGGCCGCTCGTTCGTGACCCGCTCGGTCGTCGCCCGCCAGTCGATCGGTGCGATCTTCAACATGTCGGCCAGCTTCCAGATCGACGAGCCCGCGCCGGACAAGCAGATCGCCGAGCCGCCGCCCGTGCCCTCACCCGATGAGCTCGAGGGGCAGGCGTGGATGGGTATGTTCGAGCGCAGGTTCGTCCGCGATCGAGTCGAGAACGGCCGCGCCGTCGGCTGGCTGCGCATGACGGACGAGGTCGGCGACGACCCAGCGCTGCATGCGTGCGCGCTGGCATACATGTCCGACGATCTACCGACCGACGCGGTGGTCGCGCTCCTCTATCCCGAGCGCAAAGCCGGCGAGTGGGACATGGACTTCCCGTTCTTCAGCGCGTCGGTCGATCATGCGATCTGGTTTCACCGGCCGGTACTCGCCGCCGACTGGCAGCTGCAGGACTTCACGTGCCACGGACTCATGAGCTCGCGCGGCCTGAGTGTCGGCCACGTCTTCGACACCGAAGGCGTCCATCTCGCCACCGTCAGCCAAGAAGTCCTGCTACGCGACCTGCGCTGATTTGGGGCGGTTCTCCTTCCGCCACACCACGCGGAGGCCCGACCACACGTCGTCGATCGCGCACACCTTGTTGTCGACGAGCCCCAGCGGAAGGAAGACTTCGCGGACCGTGTCCTCGGTGATGTCGGTCGGCACCTTGCTCGCCTTCTTCGGCCACGCGATCCACAGCCCGCCGTTCACGTCGAGCGCGTCGAGCAGCTTCGGAACCCGCTTCTCGAGATCAGCGCGCTCGGTGTGGAAGGAGACGATCACGTCGTTCGTGCCGCGGGCGGCGCTTCTGACCGTCACTCCGTCGGGCAATCCCTCGAGCTCGCCGGCGAATCCCTTCGGCGCGCCCAACAGCGCGACCGTGTGGCCTTCCTTGATGCCCAGCTTCGTCGCCAGCGGCGTCCCGGAGTATCCCGCCGGCATCGCTATTCGGTCGCGATCGCCTGGAGGACGTCGAGCTTGGCGGCTTTGCGGGCGGGACGGATCGCGGCGATCACACCCGCGAGTGCTCCCACCACGAGGATGACGACCAACAACGACACCGGCGGAGCGAAGGTGATGTCTGACCCGCCGGTGCCGACGACCACCGCCCACCCGAAGAAGAACCCGAGCACGAGTCCGCCGAGCGTCCCGAACAACGAGATGATCGCCGACTCCCACCGGATCGACGACCGCACCTGAGCGCGCGTCATGCCCACCGCTCGTAGGAGACCGAGCTCACGGGTGCGCTCGTACACCGACAACCGCAACGTGTTGGCGATTCCGAGGAGGGCGATCACGATCGCGAGGGCAAGCATGATCAAGATCAGCCCGAACAGCGCGGCGATACGCGACTCGAACGTCTGCTTGAGCTCGTGGAGATCCTGCACCTTGGCGGTCGGGTACGGCTTGGCTGCTTGCTCGACCGCGGTTCGGCCTTGCTCGAACGGAACACCCGGCTTGAACTTCACGAAGATGAAGGCGTCGAGCGTGTTCGGCTGGTTGGCTTCGAGCGCCTGGGTGCTGATGAGTACATCGCTGGTCACCGTGCTCCGATGAAACAGCGCTCGGACCGTGAACGTCTTCGCGCCGGTCTCGACGAACATCATCACGTAGTTGTCGCCGAGCTTCGGGTGCACCGTTGCGCCGTTCGTCCCCTTGATGTCCTGCGTGTCGAGCACGGCGACGCCGTCGGTGCCGAGAGCAGAGATGTCGCCCGCGGTCACCTGCACGTCGATCACCTTCGCGAACGTCGCGGGGTCGACACCGGTGACCACGGTGCTGTTGTCGCCCTGACCGGAGAGTCCGATCTCGAGCGGGGCCGCCGCCTCGACCTCGGGAAGCTGGTTCAACTCCTGTGCCAGCGTCGGGCTCACACCGCCTCGACCGAACCCTCCGGTGGTGATCGTGACGTCACCGGTGAACGCTTCGGAGATCTGGTTGTCGATCGACGTGCGCAGTGAACCGTAGAGGACGGTGATCAGGCTCACGATGCCGACGCCGATCAGAAGCGCGTTCGCCGTGGCCGCTGTACGACGGGGGTTGCGCATCGCATTCTCTCGGGCGAGCGAGCCCGTCATCCCCTTCACCTTCGGGAGCGGCCACCCGACGACGCGGCTCACCGGCTTGGCCACGACGGGGCCGAGCACCACCGTGCCGATCAATGTGCCGACGACTCCCAACCCCAACGCTCCGCCGGACCCACTGCCGATCGTGCCGCGCACGACGTTGAACACGCCAAGAGCGGTGAGAGCGGAGCCGGTGATGATGCGGCTCCGCTTGAGCGGCGACCTCTCGACCGCGACGTCGCGGAGCGCGGCGATCGGCGGAACCCGTGATGCCTTCACCGCGGGGAAGATCGCCGCGGCCAGCGTGACGGTCAGACCCACGACCATGCCGGCGACGATCGTCGAGCTGCGCAGCACCAGGCCCGTTGCCGGAAGGTCGAATCCGATCGCGGAGAACAACGCCTTGAGCCCACCGCCCACCCCGAGGCCGCCCACGATGCCGAGGACCGATGCGAAGATGCCGACCACGAGGGCCTCGAGCACCACCGACGTCAGCACCTGACGCCTGGCCGCCCCGATCGCTCGCAGCAACGCCATCTCACGCGAGCGCTGGGCGACGATGATCGAGAACGTGTTGTAGATGACGAAGCCGCCAACCACGATCGCGACGACCGCGAACGCCGTGAAGAAGATCGAGATGAAGCTGATGTTCTTCTCGATTTCGTTCTGTTGTTCCTTGGTGATCTGCTCGCCGGTCAAGGCCTCCGTCTCCGCAGGCAGCACGGCCTGGATACGCGTCGCGAGCTCCTGCTGCGACACACCTGGCGCCGCCTCGACTCTGACGGCATCGATCTTTCCGGGCTGCGTCAGTACGCGCTCCGCAGTGGAGAGCGTGAAGAGTGCGTAGCTCGCGCCGAGGGGACTGTCCGCGGTGCCGAATTTCACGATGCCGACGAGATGGAACTGTTGAGGCGCTGTCGCCGTCGGCAAGACGATCGAAATCGTGTCTCCGGCCTTGAGATGTCCCTTCGTCGCGCTCGACTTGTCGATCACGACCTCGTCGTCGGCGGTGGGGGCACGGCCGTCGTCCACATGGAACGGGTTCAGCGCGGCGTTGTCCGACCACGCGCCGCCGAAGGTCGGCGCGCCTTGCCCTGGGTTGCCAATGGCCTTGCCATCCGACCCGACGACCTGGGTGTTGTCGGCCGTGATGTCGCCCGCTGCATCCGCGACACCGTCAACGTTCTTCACCGTCTGGACGAGTGAGTCGTCGATCCGCTTCCGTAGGTCGGCGGAATCGTCACCGGTGACCTTCTGGGTGCTCCGTACGTAGGCATCCGTGCCGCGGTAGACGTCGCCGAACAAATCGTCGAAGCTCGTCTTGATCGTGTCAGTCAGCACCAGCGTGCCCGCGAGGAACGCGACGCCGAGGAACACGGCGAGAAACGTCGAGACGAATCGGGTCTTGTGGGCGATCAGGCCTCGCAGGGTGACCTTGAGCATCGAGTCAGTCCCCGAGTTGCTTGAGACGGTCGAGCACCTTCTCGGCTGTCGGTTCGGACATCGAGTCGACGACGCGTCCGTCGTTGAGGAACACGGCCGTGTCGGCGTAACCCGCGGCGACCGGATCGTGCGTGACCATCACGATCGTTTGGCCGAGGTCGCGGACGGCATCCCGCATGAACGTGAGGATCTCCGCGCCGGCGCGCGAGTCGAGGTTCCCGGTTGGCTCGTCGGCGAACACGATCTTCGGCCGGCTGGCGAGGGCTCGACCGACCGCCACGCGCTGCTGCTGGCCGCCCGAGAGCTCGGACGGCCGGTGCGAGAGGCGATCGCGCAGGCCGACAGTGTCGACCACCGTGTCGAGCCACGCCTGATCGGCTTCGCGTCCCGCGAGCGCCATCGGCAGCGTGATGTTCTCGAGAGCCGTGAGCGTGGGGATGAGGTTGAACGCTTGAAAGACGAAGCCCACGCTCTCTCGGCGCAACAGTGTGAGTTGTTTGTCCGACAACTGCGACAGCTCGACGTCGCCGATGTACACGTGACCCGACGTGAGCGAGTCGAGCCCGGCGATGCAGTGCATCAGCGTCGACTTGCCCGACCCCGATGGGCCCATCACGGCGGTGAAGTGCCCCTCCTCGAGCGACACCGTGACGCCGTCCAGAGCTCGCACTTCTGTGTCGCCCGACCCATAGATCTTGACCGCATCGACTGCTCGTGCAACCGCGGTGACGTTGGTCACGGCGGATTGGGTGTCAGTGGGAGACATGCGGGTCAACCTAGGGATGCGAGCCGCCGCGAACAATGCGGTATCACCCTGAGGGCACGTCAGGGGAATTCCTGATCCTCCCACTGAGGCGTTCGGCCTACGCGTCCTCGTACAATCCTCCCGTGACCTGCCCGGCGTGTGGGGCGACTGCTGTCGACGGATCACGCTTCTGCGCGTCTTGCGGGCAGCCGTTGCAGCATCGTTCCGACGAGCGGCGTGTGGTCACCGTCCTTTTCGCCGATCTTGTCGGATTCACGTCGATGGCCGAGACCCGCGATCCCGAGCACGTCAAGAACCTGGTCGACCGGTGTTTCGAACGCCTCGTGCTCGACATCGCCGCCTTCGGCGGACGTGTCGACAAGATCGTTGGCGACGCGATCCTCGCCCTGTTCGGTGCGCCGCTCGCCCACGAAGACGACGCCGAGCGCGCCGTGCGGGCCGGGCTGGCGATGCAACGGACACTGTCCGATTGGGCCAGCACCGACGACGAGCGCGCCCTGCGATTGCGTATCGGCATCAACACGGGCGAGGTACTCGTCGGCGCGCTGCGCGCCGGCGGCGACTACACCGCGATGGGCGACGTCGTGAACAGTGCGAGCCGGCTGCAGACCGCGGCCCAACCCGGGCAGGTGCTCGTCGGGCCGACCACGGTCGCGGCGACCCGTGGGGTGGTGCAGTACACCTCGCTCGGCCCGCTCACGGTGAAGGGGCGCGAAGAGCCCATCGAGGTGTGCATCGCCGAAGACGTGCTCCTCCCGCCGGGGGCACGACCAAATCGAGGACGCGCGCCGCTCGTCGGCCGCGATGCCGAGCTCGGTCTCATGGGGCACGCCATAAACACGGCCGTCACCCGTCGCCGCGCCCATCTATTGCTGCTCATCGGCGAGGCCGGGATGGGCAAGACGCGCGTGGCGGAAGAGGCAGCCACTGCGGCGGAGTGCGAGCACGACGCGGTCGTGCTGGAAGGACGTTGCGTCCCCTACGGCGAGGCCAACGTGTGGTGGCCCGTGGCCGAAGCATTACGAGCGGGCTGCGGCATCACGGCCGACGACTCCACCGAAGTGGCTCACGAACGTTGCACGGAGGCAGTTCGCAACGCGCTGGGCGACTCGATGGCGGTCGAGGTCGAACGGGTCACGAACGGCCTTCTGCATCTCATGGGCTACGACGGTCCGCTGCGCGACATCGATCCGGGCCGAGCGCGCGAGGAGATGGTTCGGTCGCTGTTCAGCTTCGTCGAGTCCGCCACCCGGCAGCGTCCGATGATCGTTCTGCTGTCCGATCTGCACTGGGCCGACGACATCGTGCTCGACCGAATGGACGAGTTGCTCGAGCGCGTGGCCAATCAACCGTTCGTGCTCATCGCCACCGCGCGACATTCCCTCCTCGAGCGCTGGAACCCCAAGCCCGGCCGGCACAACGCCGTCGTCCTCAACCTCGATCCGCTTGATCGCGACGCGGCCACCGCTCTGCTCGGTGCCCTCGTCGAAGGCGAGCTGCCTGCTGACCTTCGCGACGTGCTTCTCGACCGCAGCGGGGGCAACCCCTTCTACCTCGAGGAACTCGTCTCGCTGCTGACGGAAGCCGGGATGGTCGGCGGGGTCGGCGGATCATCGGGGCGTACCGAGCTACCCGACACGTTGCGCGGGCTTGTCGCCGCGCGGCTCGACGGACTGAACGCCGACGAGCGGCGCACACTCGACGACGCCGCGGTGATGGGCCGGCGAGGCCCGGCCGAAGCACTCAGGATCATGGCGCGAGAGGCGCACGGCGTTCCGGAGATCAACGCCGCCATCGATGGCTTGGTCACCAAAGACGTGCTCGTCATCGACAACGGCATCTGGTCGTTCCGGTCTGACCTGGTGCGCGAGGTCGCGTACGGCATGCTCACCAAGGCCGATCGCGTTCGCCGGCACGCCGGGATCGCGAAGTGGATGGAGATCCACCACAAAGACGATGCGGCCGACGTCGACCGCATCGCGCACCATTACGCAGTCGCGGCGGCGCTCGTGGCGGAGATCGGTTCAGTCGCCCACTTCGGCGGCCTGGAACACGCCGTGAGTCTCGACGCGAACGATCTGGTGGAGAAGGCAGTTGTGTGGCTGGAACGCGCGCTCGCCCAGGCCGAAGCCGGCGAATTGCACATGGTCACGATCCAACTCGCCACGCAAGCCCTCGACCTCGGCGCGGTCGTGGACGTCGGCTCTCGCCATCAGTTCCTGCTCGCTCGGGCGCGCGCCGCCATCCAGCTGCGCGAGCTCGACGCCGCCCGCGACGACCTCGGGCAGGCGATGCACGAGGCCATCGACGAAGGTGGACGCGCTCGGGTGCTTCTGGTGCAGGGCGATCTCGAGCAGAAGTCCGGCGAGCTCGACGCCTCCGTGGTCAGCCTGGAGGCGGCGATCGACTCGTTCCGCAGCCTTGGGGACGATTGCGGCACGGCCGACGGGCTGCGCTCGCTGGGCATGACACTCATGTTCCAGGACCACAACACGCGGGCCGAGACCGCCTTCGGCGACGCGCTCGAGCTCTACAAGCTCGTCGGCGACCGGCGCGGCGAGGCGTGGGCACTGCAGAACTTGGCATGGCTCGCGTTCAGCCAAGGGCGCGCCGATCGCGCCGACGCGTGGCTCCAGGAGTCCGCGGCGACATTCTCCGAGATCGGTGATGCCGGCGGACTCGGGTGGGCGCTCGGACTGCTCGCATGGGTCCGTTTCCACCAGGGTCAGTATCTGGAGGCCGAACGTCTGGCCGAGCGAATGCTCGGCGAGGCCCGTGAGCGCGGTGACCGCTGGGCGGTCGGCATGATGCTCGTACTGCTGGCCTCGCTGCGATTGTTCACCGGCCGCACCGCGTCGGCGATCGAGCCGGCCCGAGAAGCCCGCGACCTGTTCGCGTCCATGTCCGATTGGTACGGCAACGGCAATGCGCTCGGAGTGCTTGCCCGTGCTCTGGTGGCCACCGGACGCATCGAAGAGGCCTTCGGGGTTCTCGGCGAGATGGACGTGCTCAGCTCCGCCGCACGCCCAGATCAGTGGTCGCCGCTGCTCAGCGCCGTCGTTGCTGCGCAGGTGGGCCTACCCGATCGCGCCGCCCATCTCGACCCCTCGGCGATCGAGCCCGATGCCGAGCCAGGACAGATCGGTTTCACCGATGCGGCCATCGCCTTCGGCCTGATCAAGCTCCAGCAAGGCGATGCCACCGGTGCGGTCGCCGTCCTCGAGCCGGTGGTCCTTTCAGCGCCGACCAAGAACGCGAACGCGTCGTCGGCGCTCGCGCTCGCGCTCGCGGCGGCGGGCCGTCCGATCGAGGCAATCGCACGTGCCGACGACATCATCGCCAACGACATCGGCACCTACGCCGACAAGACCATTGCGCTCGAGGCCAAGGGTCTCGCGTTCGCGCAGCAGGGCGACGCCGAAGGATCCGCTCACGCGTTCCACGACGCTCGCGAGGTCGTCGAAGCGACCGACGACGTGCTCGCACACGCGCTCTTGCGCCTCGCCGAGGGGACCGCGCTCGAGGTCACCGGCGATCGCCGGGCATCATCGGTCGCCGCCGCGGCGAGCGACGAGCTCGAAGCCCTCGGGCTCGGCGACACCGCCTGGCGAGTCGCGTTCGCGGTCGCCGCCAGCGGCGTCGACCTCGTCGCCCGTTGACTATTTGTCAGGCTGGGGGGTCACCCGCAGGTAGGGCTTGAGCGTCTTCCAGCCCTTCGGGAACTTTGCTTTCGCGTCCTCATCGGACACCGCGGGGACGATGATCACGTCTTCGCCCTGCTTCCAGTTCACCGGCGTCGCCACGCTGTAGTTCGCGGTGAGCTGCAACGAGTCGATGACGCGCAGGATTTCGTCGAAGTTTCGACCCGTTGCCGCTGGATAGGTGATCGTGAGCTTCACCTTGTTGTCCGGACCGATCACGAACACCGAGCGGACCGTGGTCGTCTCGCTTGCGTTCGGGTGGATCATGTCGTAGAGGTCGGACACCTTGCGGTCGCTGTCGGCGATGATCGGGAAGTTCGGGCGGGTTCCCTGGGTCTCCTCGATGTCGTTGGCCCAGGCCTCGTGGTTCTCGGGGGAGTCGACCGACAGCCCGATGACCTTCACATTGCGCTTCTCGAACTCCGGCTTGAGCTTCGCCGTGTAGCCGAGCTCCGTCGTGCACACCGGTGTGAAGTCCTTCGGGTGCGAGAAGAGCACCGCCCAGCTGTCGCCCTTCCAGTCGTAGAAGTTGATCGGGCCTTCGGTGGTCTCAGCCTTGAAGTCGGGGGCGTCGTCGCCCAAGCGCAATCCCATAGCGGTCTCCTTCGAGTGGTGCGGTTTCGTGCGGAGTCTAGGCAGATCGCTGACGAAACCCGACCAAGTCCGTCGGGATTCGGACCCGGACTTGTGCCGCATGTCTCGCTTGACATAGGCAGCAACGCTTGACATAGTATGCAGCACAAGCAAGATCCCAAGCACCCCCCACACGCAAAGAAGGTTTTCGTAATGACTTCCATCACCGAGACGCTTTCCGGGCTGCAGGACCAGGTCCTCGACCTCATGAAGACCGTCCAAGAGCCCGCCGTCGACGCCGTCGAGAAGGTGGCCGAGACCGTCGAAGGCTTCCTCCCCGAGGACCGTCCCGCCGTCCCCTTCGCCGATTCGCTCCCGAACCCGATCGAGGCCATCGACAAGGCGTTCAGCTACGCCGAGCAGTTCGTCGACGGACAGCACGAGTTCGTGAAGGCGATCCTCGCCAACCAGCGCGACTTCTCCAAGGCGATCGTCGAAGCGATCTCACCGCTGTTGCCGGCCAAGAAGGCCCCGGCCAAGCCGGTCGTCGCCAAGACGAGCAAGGCCGCCTGAACCCCGTTCGTCTTCTGTTCTACGAAGAAGCCCTGGGTTATGCCCGGGGCTTCTTCGCGCGTTCGGCCTCGTTGGCCTCGAGGTACGAGCGGTAGACGGCGAGCAGCGCAGTTCGCTGCTCAGGCTTCAACGCGTTGTCGGCGGCGATCGCTTTCTCCGTCGTCGGCGCCGACTCGCCGACGCCGCCGTCTTCCTCCAACAGGCCGGCCTGCTTCAAGAGCGACTCGGCCGACATGTTCAGCGCGCTGGCGATCGCCTTGAGCACACGCACGGATGGCTCGTGCAGCCCGCGCTCGATCTGGCTCAGGTACGGGTTCGACACGTTTGTGCGAGCCGCGAGCTCGCGTAGCGAGAGCTCTGCCATCTGCCGTTGCCCCTTGATGAAATCACCCAGCGCTCGCAGTTGTCGCTGCGCGTTCTCATCGAGCGTTGCCACGACGCAACCCTACCTACGGGTGGGGAGCTACTCGGGAGCGATCGCGCCGCGGGCTGCGCGGGTGACGTCGGGCTCCAGGTAGATGACCTGTGCCTCCGGCACCTCGCGACGAACGGCGGCTTCGACATCGTTCACCACGTCGGCCAGCTCGCGAAGGGTCAGCTCCGGAGAGAACTCGACCTTGGCCGCAACCAGGAGCTCATCCGGCCCCAGGTGCTCGGTCCGCAGATGAATCAGCTTGAGCACATGTGGTTGCTCGGCGATGGTGTCGGCGATCTGTTGTTGCACTTCGGGGTGTGCAGACTCCCCGAGAAGCAGGCTTCGCATCTCGATCGCCAGGACGACGGCGACCACCCCGAGCAACATGCCGATCGCCAGACTGCCGATCGCGTCGTACTTCGGATCGCCCGTGCGGTCGGCGGCGACGACCGCGCACAGGGCGAAGGCGAGGCCCAGAAGCGCGGCGAGGTCTTCCAGCAGCACAACGGGAAGTTCAGGATTCTTCGCGGTGCGGATGAAGCGCCACCACGACGTGTTCCGCTTCACCTTGCGGGCCTCGCGGATACCGGTCCGGAACGAAAAGGCTTCGAGGACCATCGCGCCGATCAAGATGCCGATGGCCCACTCGGCGGATTCCAGCTCGTGGGCGTGCTGCAGCTTCTCGACGCCGTCGAAGATCGAGAAAAGCGCCCCGACCGAGAACAGCATCACCGCGACGACGAACGCCCAGAAGAATCGTTCGCGCCCGTAGCCGAACTGGTGCTCCTCGTCGGCGGTCTTGCGGGACTTCTTGCCGCCCAGCAGCAACAGCAGTTGGTTGCCGGTGTCGGCGGTCGAGTGCACTGCCTCCGCGAGCATCGCACCGGAGCCCGTGAAGGCGAAGCCGATGAACTTCATGATGGCGATGCCGAGATTGGCGAAGAACGCCGCGATCACTGCCTT
Source organism: Acidimicrobiaceae bacterium (assembly GCA_041166745.1). Classification (GTDB taxonomy): domain Bacteria; phylum Actinomycetota; class Acidimicrobiia; order Acidimicrobiales; family JACDCH01; genus DASUCS01. The sequence continues at coordinate 48,510 of JBEEGH010000034.1, read as the reverse complement.
GGCGCCATGCCCCTCGTCAGCCATCGACCGGCATCGTAGGAGAGTCGCTACCTCAGCATTGCGCGACGAAGGCGTTGAACAGCCGCTGCTGAATGGCGTCGTCCGATGCTGTCGCCTCCGGGTGCCACTGGACGGCGACGACCCACCCCTCGGGAAGCTCGAAGCCTTCGTTCACACCGTCGTCCGACCACGCCGTGGCGATCGCTTTCGGCGCGAGATCAGCAACCGCTTGATGGTGGTGCGATCGAACGGAACAACGTGTGACACCGAGCGCTTCGGCCAGACGAGTGCCGGATTCGATCGTCACGTCATGGTCGACTCCGCCGCCGGGTCCGCGCGCGGGATCGCCGTGAACGAGGAGTCCCGGACGATCAGTGATGTGCTGGTCGAGCGTGCCCCCGAGCGCCACATTGAGCACCTGGTGACCACGACAGATGGCGAGCACCGGAATGTCGGCGTCGATCGCCGCGTCGACGAGCCCGATTTCGAACGCGTCGAGCGATTGGTCCACGCCATACAGCGACGGGTGCGGATCCTGGCCGTAGCGGGCGGGGTCGACGTCCGCGCCGCCGGTGAGGACCAGCCCGGCGAAGGGCTCGAGCATGGAGGCCGCCTCCACCGGATCGCTGAGCGGCGGTGGCAGGAGCACCGGATGCGCCCCGGCGCGATCGAGCGCGTCGGTGTAGCCGCGGGGCAGGGCCAGAGCGCCGGCGGTCCACGAGCTGATGCGACCGGGCTTGAGATGCCGGCCGGTCACCGCAACGAGCGGTCTTGTCATAGGTAGTCGTCCTCAGTCACGGGCGCGAACCGCTCGACGCGATATCGGCGCAGGGCGCGGGCCGTGGTCGCATCGCGATGCAGTGAGAGCAGCGTCGATGTAATCACCTCGCATGTCTTGTCGACCAATGATGACCGAACAACGACAGGCTGCACGGGGAACGGCCCCCACGTTTCGAGCACCCGCATTCCCGCGGGGAGTGTGCCCAGGCCGAGGAGCGTGTTCGAGTCGATCGACGCGGCTTCGATGGCGCCGGCCGCGAGCAGCTCGAGCGATCGGCGATGTCCGCCCGTGTGCACGAGGTTTGCGGCCGATTCGTCGAGGTCGAGTTGGCCGAGCCGTTCGCGTAACGCGATCAGCCCGCTCATCGACTGATGATCGTTGAAGCCGATGCGGACGTGGCCCAGATCCCCGAGCGAAGTGGCGTCCACGCCGGCGCGCACGACGAGCTCGGCGAAGTACATCGGGCGGCCCTGATTCCGCTCGTCGGTGAACACGGGCGCAGCGCCGACGAGCCGAACCGACGACGGCGTGCGACGCGCAAGTTGCCGGTACGACGGCGCACACAGAAAGCCGAGGTCGACATCATCTCGAGAGAAGGGATCGTCATCCGGCTCGGGTCCGCTCGTCTCGGTGAAGGACTCGAGTGACGCTTCGGTCCCGAGCGATTGGGCGACTGCCGACGACACGGTCTCGAACAGTCCGAGTGGAAGTCCGGGTGCGAGCCAGGTTGCGCAGCGCAGCACCACGCCATCATGGCGTGCGCGAGTTCGTCGGGTTTCAGGGTTCGTCGGGGTTGGGTACCGAACCGCGATGTCAGAACACACGAAACCCTCCGACGAGACCCGAGCAGAAGAAGCGCGTCAAGCGGGCAAAGCCCACGACGCCGGCCGCGAGGCCACTCCTGAGGAAGCTGCGGCCGCCGAGAAGCAGTCGGTCGACCCGGCGACGCGCAAGGCCGAGGAAGAGATGCTCGAGCGGGGCGCCCATCAGCAGGGCGAGGGCAAACCCGGCGTCTGAGCCCCTTGACCCGGCGCCGGGGCTGGGCGGCGCTCGACAACTAGCAATGCCCGTACGCGCGAGACCGGCCCCGAAGGACCGGTCTCGCTAACGAGGTGCCCGGGCGGGAGGCACCCCGTTCCCGTTGGCGTATCGCTGCGCAGCCTGCCTGCGATGTCTCGCTGAAGCGGCTACGTAGGTGCCGTCCTCTACTTCTTGGAGATCTTCTCCTTGACGTCGTCGACGACGTCTTCGACCTTTTCCTTGACGTCCTCGACGATGTCCTTGACCTTGGCGCCGACTTGATCCGTCTTGCCTTCTCGCTTCAGACGGTCGTTGTCCGTGAGATCTCCCGCTGCTTCCTTGACACGGCCCTTGGCGTCATCGATGTTGCTGCCCATGAGGGTCTCCTTTTGGGTTGGCGATCCTGTTTGGGGTGCCCCGGCGGTGGGGGAACTCAAACATCAGGGCGGCCGCTAACGTCGCTTGCGGCCCATTCTTCAAGCGAAGGACTTCCGGGTGAACGACGAGCGCGCTGACGGCCTGATCGAGTTGGTGTTGCCAGCGGATACGCGCCTAGTACGCGTCGCGCGGCTCGTCGCCAGCGGAGTCGCGACGACTGCCGGCTTCGATGTCGACGAGGTCGAAGATCTGCGCATCGCGGTCGACGAAGTCTGTACTGCGCTCGTCGAAGGCGGCGACGGATCTCCGCTGCTTCTCGGCTTCGATCTCGGAGCTGGAGAGGTCACCGTCGTCGGAAGCACGAAGGCGTCCGGTGGTGTCGCCTTCGAGCCTGATCGGCTCGCATTGAGCCGACAGATCCTGGCGGTCGTGGTCGACGAGCACGACATCAGCGCCGACCATGGCCAGATCAGCGTGCGCGTGAACAAGCGGCGCGCCAACAGCGATGGTGGATGAGGCGAGCGGCGACGACGCCGAAGTCGACAAAGCCGCAGCCACTCGCGCCGAGCGAGCCGCCGCTGCGGCAGCCGCCGACAAGCGTTTTCGCCGCCTTCGGGAAACGGGTGATCGACACCTGCGCAACGAGCTCATCGAGGAGCACCGTTGGGTGGCAATCCATTGCGCCCGCCGATTCGATCGGCGCGGCGAGCCACTCGACGATCTCATCCAGGTAGGACAGCTCGGCCTTCTGAAAGCCGTGCAACGCTTCGATCCGGAAGTGGGCGTGTCCTTCGCCAGCTATGCGATCCCCACGGTGATGGGCGAGCTTCGCCGCCATTTCCGCGACGCGACGTGGGCCGTGAAGGTGCCGCGACGCGTGAAGGATCTGCATGTCGATCTCGGCAATGCCGTCGACTTTCTCTCCGCGGAGAACGGTCATCCCCCGACACCCGACGAGATCGCGGAACACCTCGGTGTGACCGTCGACGCGGTGCTCGAAGCGATCGAAGCCGGCGGCGCCTATCGCACGGCGCCCCTCGTGAGCGCGAGCGACGACGACGACGGTCGACGCGAATCGAAGGCACTGCGTATCGACGACACGCTCCTTGCCGGGTCGGACGATCGCCTCCTCGTCCGCCAGCTGCTCGATTCGCTCCCGGAGCGCGAACGCACGATCGTCGAACTGCGGTTCTACGCCGGTTTGAGCCAAAGCGAGATCGCCGAACAAGTCGGCGTCAGTCAGGTGCACGTCTCGCGCTTGTTACGGAGCAGCCTCTCGGCGCTGCAACGTGCCGCTGGGGATCGCCCCGCAGAGTAAAAGTCCTGGTAGTGGCCCCCGGAGCGACGCATGTCACTTACATGCAGGCTTGACTGTTTGTAAGTTGTCGGAGTACAACAAGTGCCTGCCCACCACCGCCCGTCCTCGTGGACATCGCCAAGTTCGCCGTACCCAAGCCGAGCGCCGCGCCGCGACACGCGACCGGCTGCTCGACGCCACGATCGACTGCATCGCCGACCGGGGCTACGCCGCCGCCTCGACGACCGAGATCGTGCGACGGGCCGGTGTCTCGCGTGGTGCGCAGGTACATCACTACCCGACGAAGGCGGCTCTCGTGGTCGCCGCGCTCGACCAGTTGTTCGCACAGCGTCTCGTCGAGTTCGAGTCCGCGTTCGCCGCGCTCCCCGATGAGGACCGTCGTCCCGATGTCGCCATCGACGTGCTGTGGACGATGTTCCAGGGTCGCACCTTCGAAGCGTGGCTCGAGCTCACGGTTGCGGCCCGCACCGATCGCGACCTACGTGCCCGGCTGATCGAAGTCGACAAGCGTTTCGACGAAGGGGTGCAGGAGTCGTTCCAACGCGCGTTCCCCGGAGCGGAGGCAAACGACATGTTCGACCCCGCGGTCGCCGTTCGTTTCGCGTTCACCGTGCTCACCGGCGCGGCGCTCAACGCTGTCGTCGGCGACGACACCGACGCGCAAGAGGCGATCGCCAGCCTCAAGTTCATTTCGAATCTGCTGCTCCCCGATGCCTGGAGGCCCTCCACATGACTGCTGTCCCAACGACGCTCGCCGACGAAGAACGCACCGACGTTGCCGATGCCGACACATTCAACGCGCTCATCGAACGCCTCAGCCGTCAGTCCGTCACGAAGCACTTCGATGCGTATGCCGATGTCGCGTGGGACGCGCCGGAGATGCAGATCAACCCGACGGATCCGCGATGGGAGCTCACCGACAGCGACCCGCTCGGCGCAACCGATTGGTACCGCCGCCAACCTCAGGAGACGCGGGCCGAGATCGGGCTGTACCGCATCGCGTCGAACATGAAAGTCGGTCTGCAGTTCGAGAGCATCCTGAAGCGCGGTCTGCTCGAGTTCGCTGCGAAGTTGCCAAACCATTCACCCGAGTTCCGCTACGCCTATCACGAGGTCATCGAGGAGTCGCATCACGCACTGATGTTCCAGGAGTTCGTGAATCGCACCGGACTCCCGATTCCGGGCATGCCGAAGCTCATCGACATCCTGGCGCGCCGAGTGGTGCTCATGGGTCGGCGGTTCCCGTCGATGTTCTTCGTGTTCGTGCTCGGTGGTGAGGATCCGATCGATCACGTGCAGCGCGAGACACTTCGGTCAGAGCGCGAGCTGCATCCGTTGCTCGAGCGCATCATGCGCATCCACGTCACCGAGGAAGCGCGTCATCTCTCCTTCGCTCGCCATTACCTGAAGCGCAACGTGCCCAAGCTGGGGTTCGCTCGCCGCACCGCGGTGAGCATCCAGGCGCCGATCACCCTCGGCATCATGGCCGGCCTCATGCTGCAGCCGCCGAGTCACCTGATCCGTCGCTACGGCGTGCCCCGCGACGTCGTGAAGCAGGCCTACGGCACACCCGAGGTGTACGCCTCGGTGGCCGAGTCGCTGCGCAAGGTCCGTCAGCTGTGCATCGAGCTTCGATTGGTCACTCCGGTCACGAAGCCGATCTGGAAGGCCCTGCACATCTGGAGCGACGAAACCTAGGCACTCTGTTCGACGAACATTGCCTTTACTGCACAGACTGCTGTTGTCTCTGGCCATCGCTGGACGATCAGGGCAGGGGCGGAGGACACTGATGGCAATGATCGATGTCGACCTGTTCGAGCTTCCCGACGATCATCCCGGAGTCGCCGACCGTGCCTACCGCGCCCGGCGGGGCGCCATCGCCGAGGTGGCCGCTCGCTTCCGGCGCGGTGAACCGATCCCCGATGTCACGTACATCGAGGAGGAGGACGAGGTGTGGCGCACGGTGTCCGCCGAGCTCGGTCGCAAACACGAGCGCTTCGCGTGTGCCGCCTACCTCGGGGGTGCCGAGCGGCTCGCGCTGCGTTCCGATCGCGTGCCGCAACTCCAAGAGGTGAGCGATCGATTGAGCTCGTTGACGGGATTTCGCGTCGAGCCCGTCGGCGGATTGGTTCCCACGCGCGACTTTTACGGCGCGCTTGCCGACCGGACGTTTCTCTCGACGCAATACGTGCGCCATCACAGCGTGCCGTTCTACACACCTGAGCCCGATGTGATCCACGAGGTCGTCGGGCATTGCAACTCGCTTGCTCATCCTGCGTTTGCCGAGCTGTATCGCTTGGCGGGCGAAGCCTCGCGGCGCTGTCGCACCGAAGTGGCGCTCGAGTTCTTCAGCCGCGTGTTCTGGTTCAGCCTCGAGTTCGGCGTGGTGTGGGAGCGCGGCGAGTTGCGGACCTACGGTGCCGGGCTGCTGTCGTCCTACGCCGAGATCGAGTTGTTCCGAGACGCCGAAGTTCGTCCACTCGACATCAGCACGATGGGCTCGACTGCCTACGACATCACGCACTACCAGCCGTTGTTGTTTGCGGCGTCGTCATTCGCACAGGCTGTCGACGTGCTGTCGACGTTTTTCGCCAGCTACGACGACGACGCGTTCGGACGTTTGGCTTCGGCCGCCGCATAGCGGCGCAGCCCCCATCGCAGCGGGCGACCTACGAGCGGATACATCGCGCCGACCGCGCCGAAACGTCGCGGGACCGTCAGGTGGACGAGCTGCTTCTCGATCATGTGCACGACGCCGTCGGCCACGACGGTGGCCGGGTAGAGCTTGCCGCTGTATTCGTTGCCGGTGTGCTCCCAGATCTCTGTGTCGATCGGCCCGGGGCTGAGGACTCCCACGTGGACTCCTGTGCCGTGGAGCTCGACCGCGAGGCCGTGTGACCAGCGCGAGAGAGCGGCCTTCGATGCGCCGTACGCCGGCTCGCCCGGCGTGGGTACGTAGCCCGACACCGAGGTGACGTTCACGATCGAGCCCCGGCCGCGAGCAACCATTCCTGGGAGCACTGCGTCGGCGAGATAGATCGGCCCGAAGAAGTTGACCCCCATGATGGCTTCGACGTCGTCCGCGGCGTGATGCACCGGATCCTCGGCCGGACTGATGCCCGCGTTGTTCACGAGGATGTCGACGCGCCCGAATCGCGCCTGCGCGTCGGCCACGACCTCGCCGGCAAAGGCGCGCTGCGCAACGTCGCCGGCGTGCGTGATACACGCCGGGTTGTGCTTTTGGCACACGGCGATGGTCTCGGTCAGCCGGTCCTCGCGGCGTGCGACGCCGACGACCGTCGCCCCTCGCTCCGCCAGACGCACGGCCGTAGCGGCCCCGATCCCCGATGAGGCACCGGTCACGATCGCGATCAAGCCGTCGACCTTCACGGCCGAAAAAGTAGTCCGCGGCTTCTTAGGGCCCTCTTGACCTTGGCCAGACGTGGACGAGACCCGCCCTCCTGCACGATGAGCCCATCCCAACCCAAGGAGTTCCGATCACATGAACCGCCTGCTCAAGCTGCCCGTACTGCTCGGTGTCGGCATCGGCACTCTCGCGCTCGGCGGCGTCGCCGTTGCTGCCGCGAGTAGCGCTGGTGGGGCGTCCACTCGCCCGGCCGTCGTCGTCGCACAAGACTCGACGTCGTCCACGACGGACGCCTCGTCGTCCAGCGACGCTTTCTCCTCCAGCGATGATCCCGCCTCGCACGACGTGAACGACGACAACGGTGTCGACGATCCGGCCACGCACGACGTCAACGACGACAATGGTGTCGACGATCCGGCCACGCACGACGTGAACGACGACAACGGTGTCGACGACTCGTCCTCCGACGACGTGGACGACGACCAGGGCGACAACAGCGGCCCGGGCAACGCCGAAGAGGACAACAGCGGCCCGGGCAACGCCGACGACAGCAGCTCCACCAGTGGGGACAACAGTGGCCACGGTGGCGGAAGCGACGACGGCCCCGGCCACGACTGACCTACCCCTTACGAACGGCTACCGGGTCGAGCTCGGGAGCGTCAGCGAGATGCTGGCGCCTCCGAGCTCGCTTCGCGCGATGCGCAGTGCGCCACCGGCCGCCTCGGCCGTCCTTCTCGCGATGTCGAGGCCCAAGCCTGTCGACCGCCCGCCGCTCTGACCGCGCTCGACGTTCGACTCGTCGATCCCTGGGCCGGCATCGTCGATCGTGAGCTCGGCCTCGGCGGCGTCGTTCGTTCGAAGGGTGACCGCGAGCGCGGTTCCGTCGGGCGTGTGCTCGAACACGTTGCCCAGCAGGGCGTCCAGCGCGGCTTCGAGCTCGCTCTCGGTCGCGGCGACGAGCAGCGGGCCGGTGGCGAGGTCACTCTGCAACGGCCGGCCCTGGTCTTCGGCCAGCGCGCTCCAGAACGCCACGCGCTGAGCCGCGATCGTCGCCACGTCGGAGCGGGCGCCAACCCCTGTGGTGATGGGGCGCCGGGCCTCGGTGATCAATGCGGTGACGGCCGCCTCGAGCTCGTCGGAGGCCGCGCCCACCCGATCGCGTGCGTCGGCATCCTCGAGCGCGTCGGCCTCGAAACGCAGCACGGTCAGGGGCGTGCGCAACCGATGCGACAAGTCGGCGACGAGCTCACGTTCGGCCGCGAGCAGCTCGCCCACCCGGCCCGCGAGCAGATTGAAGGCCTGTGCGACTGCGGCCACCTCTTGCGGCCCCTCGGGTTCCACTCGTTGCGTGAGATCACCGTCGCCCAGGCGTTCGGCGGCCCCTGCGAGACGTCGTATCGGTCGCACCATCGACGCACCCAAGCGGTCGGAGACGGCAACGGCACCGAGCACGAGCACCGCGCCCAGTCCGACGAGCACGGCTGTCGCGCTGTTCACGCCTTTGGTGAGAAGCGCGTCGGGAACCCACACCCGCACGACGCTGGTGCCCGTGCGACCGGCGACGGGCAGGAACACCGCGGTTCCTCCGGGATGGGAGGCGGAGAACGAGTTGCCCTTCTGGGCCAGCGCGAGGTCATCGTCGTGCGGAATCGGCTCGCCGATCTCGGTGCCGTTCGGAAGTACGACCGTCAACCGACCGTCGCGTCCCGAATCGGTGCTGGTCACGAACGTCGCGAGATCTGGTTCCGTTGTAGCGACGAATGCCGCGAGCAAGTTGGCGTCGCGCTCTGCATTGGTGATGGCTCGGTCGCGCGCCACCGTGCGCACGAGCACCACGAGCGGGACAAGGAACGCGATGGTCACCATCAAGGAGATGGCGGCGGCCACGATGATGAGCCGGCGACGCATCAGTCCTCGGGAACGACGAGTTTGAGCCCCACGCCGCGCACCGTGTGCAGAAAGCGCGGTTTCGCCGCCGACTCCCCGAGCTTTCGCCGCAACCACGAGACGTGCACGTCGACGGTCTTGTCGCCACCGCCATAGGGCTGCCGCCACACCTCGGCAAGGACCTCGCGGCGGGTCACCACTTCGCCCTCTCGACGCGCCAGGTACGCGAGCAGGTCGAATTCCTTGCGGCTCAGCTCGAGGAGCTTGTCGTTCAGTGTCACGTCGCGGCTGGTCGTATCGATGCGCAGTGCGCCGATCTGGAGCACCGGGCTCGCGGCCGTCTCGTGCGATCGTCGTAGGACCGCTCGCAACCTCGCTTCCAGCTGGTCGACGGAGAAGGGTTTCACGACGTAGTCGTCGGCCCCGGCATCGAGGAGGCGAACGATCTCCGCTTCGTCGTCGCGGGCGGTCGCAATGACGATCGGTACCGCGCTGACGGCGCGCAGCATCTTCAGCAGCTCGCCGCCGTCGAGGTCGGGCAGTCCGAGGTCGAGCACGACGACTTCGGGGGTCCAATCGACGATGTCTCGCAGCGCTTCCATCGCGGTGCCGGCGGCACGAACGGAATGACCGCGTTCGGAGAGCTCGCGGACGACCGTGGCCCGGATGCGTTGGTCGTCCTCGACGACGAAGATCGCTGCCATCACGTCACCCTAAGCCGGGCGAGTGCGCGCACCGAGGCCGCTTAGCCTCGATTTAGGGTGGTCTTGAGCACGATCGGCGACGCCGTACGCCATCCTTGGACGGTGCGCCGAACGGGACTCCTCATCGCTGGTTGGGCGCTGGCCACCGCGCTCGCGCTGCTTCTCGGGTTGCAGGCGGTGAGTGCCATCTCGGCCTCGGTCTCGAGCTCACCGAAACCGGCGCTGTCGCCCTCGTCGGTCAAGGCTGCGCTCGATCGGTCGAGCTCGTCCGACGACGATTCCTCGCCATCGTCGTCGGACGGCTCTTCTTCATCATCGATCGAGGTGTCCTCGTCATCCGCCGCGGGTGACGATCACGGGGGTCAGCTGTCCTCGGGCTCGTCGTCTGATGTGCCGGCGTCGTCCAATGACGAGGCGTCGTCGAGCGAGTCAATCGTCGTCGCGGCTCCGGAGGACCGCACGTATCAACTGACCGGCGGCAGCGTCGGCGTCCGCTTCGAGAACGGCGAGGCCCACCTGTTGTGGGCAACACCGAACTCCGGGTTCAGCGTGGATTCGAGCGGTAGCTCGTCGAACGTCGACGTCCGTTTCGAAAGTGACACGCACGAATCCCGGCTGAAGGCGTTCTGGAACAACGGCCCGCAAGCCGAAACCGAAGAGAAGGCGAATTAGTCCGGAAACTGCGCCCACCACGCGGACAGCGAAGCGGCGGCAGCGAGATAGAGGCGGCGCCGAGGCGGGTCGGCGGCGGCGGCGTCGAAGCAGGCGAGGGTGTACTTCACGAGATGCGCGTCGTGGTGCAGAGCGGCTCGCGTCGCGAGCGTGGTGACGACCTCGTCGATGGCGCCTTCCGGTGCATGCCACACGGTTGCGGCGGCGTCGCGTTGACCAGCGGCGATGGCCTCTGACAGGTCGGCGGTCGCCGGCGGCGGAGGCGTATAGCCCGCGTCGAGGGAACGTTCTCCGAGCGCGGCGCGAAAGCCGACGACGTGCGTTGCCGCGACCGCTATCGCGGTGCGGGGCTCCGAGCCATGGCCGGCGAGCGCGATCACGGCTTGGGGCATCGTGAGGCAGTGGCTCCATCCGTAGGGCGCGTGGTCTCCCGATTCCTGGAGCATCGACAGTGCCGCGATTCGCGCGAGGTCGCGACCCGCAGACTCGGCGTTGCCATCGATGACGCCGGCGAGCAGCTTGGCGGCGATGCCGCTCTCCTCCGCCTGCTGCATGATCGGAAAGATGAAGTTGTTGCCGGGTAGGCCGAGCATCGGCACCTCGAGCAGCGCGTCGGCCAGAGTTGCCGGCGTCGCTGCGAGGTCGTTCGGGTCTTCGAACCAGCGCAGCTTCCAGTTCGGATGGCGCGCGAGCTCGCGTGCCGGACCGCGCACGAGGCTGACAGGCACGTCGGCCGCCAGCGCGACGCGGGGGAAGAGGTACAGCAGGATGCTGGCGTGGGCCGCGGCCGCGAGCGATGCCGCGACCGGTTGGGCCAACAGGTGTTGCAGCTCCGTCGCGGTGGCGTGATCGCCGAGCCAGCGAGCGAGCCGATCGACGTCGTCGAGCTCGCCCGCTTCGATGGCAGCGACGAGGCGTCGCGCACCGTCTTCGATCGATTCGATCTCGATGGTCGAGGGTTCCTCGACGGAATCGCCGGCGGCCGCATACTCGGCCGCGAGCCCGCGCACTCGCTCGCGCGCGTTCTCACGGTCCGCGGCGCTCACGTACGGGAGCAGGCCCGCTCGCGCCAGCAATTCGAGTGGAGCATGCAGCACGAACGAGTCCGCCGGCGCCGCCTTGGGCACCGCGATCAGTGCGCCGACCTCGGCGATCAACGTTCGGTCGTCGTCCATGCGGTCCACCACCTTCCGTTTTCCCTGGCCCACGTACACACGATTGTGTGCGTATGCCAGGGAAAAGCCTCAGCTCGTCCAGGCGTCGGCGCCGACGGTGCCGCCGAGCTCGGCGCACTCAGGAGCGAACACGCCCCAACTGCACTCCCAACCCGGCACGATCCAGTCGTGCAGCATCCAGACGTCGGTGAGTTCCTGCTTTATGCCGCCGCGCGCTCTGCATTGTTCCGGTGTCACTTCTTCCGCACCGATCACCTGGCGCGTGGTCGTCGAGAAGCACAGGCCGCCGTTGGCGTTGTGCTGGTGCCAGTGATCGTTCGGGCCCGCAAAGCCGGCGGGCGCGCCGCCGGGGTGAAGCACCAGGTAGCTGAGGCCCACGATCTTGCTGTCGGGCCGGGTGCCGTCGTACAGCAACTCGGACGGGGCTGTGGGGTCGAAGGGCGGCAACACCAGGGCGATGTTCGTGTAGTGCGCGCCGATGCACGGCACATACGTCGTCGACGCGTTGTAGCCGGCGGCCTCTGCGTCGGCCACCGTCGGGTACTTCTCTGCGACCGCGCGGGCGAGTGCTTGCTGCTCTTGGAGGGCCACCGCCGTCGGCCGGTCGATGGTGATCTGCTCGACCGGACCACGATGGTTGTGACCTTCGGCGTCCATCAGGCTGCCCTGCGACGCCGGCGGACCGGACTTCTCACACGGGGTGGTACCGGTGAGGGTGGGAACGGCCGCCGTGCCCGTGGTGCCGGTAGCACCGTGGTTGTGCCCATCAGCAGCTAGCCCGGTGGTGCTCACCGTTCCCGTGCCGTGGGTGTGTTCGCCCGCATAGCGCGGCGTGAGCGCCGCGGTGGAGACGGCGGCGACGATCACACACACGGCCGCAGCGCCCGATACCAGCCAACGCGACCCGCGTACGACGCGAAAGCCGCGACCGCCACGCGATCGCCAAAGCAACACCGCGCTGCCGAGCACGATCACGGCTTCGAGCGCGGTCGCGACGAGATCCGGTATGCCGACGTCTTCCGCGACGCCCGAATTAGGACCGAATGGGACACCGATCGTGCGCGAGATCACCCACGTGGCGATGACGAGGATGTTCAGCGTGGCCAGTGCGAACACCCGCCGCGACGGCTGCGCGACGAGGGCGACGGCCAGGGCGAGTTGCAACCACGCGATGACGGCGAAGAAGAGGCCGTGGCTCCACGTCTCGGCCCAGTGTCCGGGGGTGAATGCCGCGTGCAGCAACGCGGTGCCCGATGAAGCGACGCCAAGGAGCACGAGCTCGGGCCGTAAGACCAAAGCAGATGACCGAACCGGTGGTTCGCCGCTCTCTGGCGACGGTTGTTCCCCCAGCTCGGGATCGCGGACCAACACGCTCATGGCCGACTCCTCTCGAGCAAATCCGTTATGACGGTACCGCATGGGCCGATCTGCGCTCGGGTCGTGAACGTGCGTCGCACGCGAGCAAGAGGATCATGCGTTCGTTTGCTTCGTTGGTCCGTGACAGGCTGTTCCGCATGCCGCGGTCCACTGAGGTGATCGACATCGCGCTGCTGTCTCCTGAGTCGTTCGCCCACGGCCAGCCGCACGAGCAGTTCGCGTGGCTTCGAGCGAACGATCCCGTGCACCGGCACGACGAGCCCGATGGCGAAGGGTTCTGGGCGGTGACGCGCTACCGAGACGTGAAGGCCATCGGCCGCGACGCCGCCACGTTCTCCTCCGTTCCCGCGATCATGATTCCCGACGGCGAGGGCAGCATCGACGTCGGCGATCACAAGATGATGATCACCACGGATCCGCCGCAGCACACAGGGCTCCGCAAGCTCGTCGCGAGCGACTTCATCCCGAAGGCCGCCAAGGCGATGCGGCCGCGGATCGAGGTCCTCGCGCAACGGATCATCGACGGCGTGATCGACAAGGGCGAGTGCGATCTCGTCGAGGACATCGCCGGCCTGATGCCGTCGTACGTGATCGCAGACATGCTCGGCATCCCGCATGAAGACGGTGTTGCGCTGTACCGGCTCACGGAGACGATTCACGCCGCGCCGGAGAGCGTGCCTCCCGGCGCCGGGCTCGGCGCGGTGCTCGAGATGTTCAACTATGCGCGTGAGGTGTGGGAGAAGAAGCGGGCCGAGCCGGCGGATGATCTCGCGACGCTCATCGCGTTGGCGTCGATCGACGACCAGGAGCTCGACGTCATCGACTTCAACCTGTTCTTCCTGTTGCTCATCGACGCCGGCGGCGACACCACGCGCAATCTCGTTGCGGGCGGAATGGATGCGCTGTTCGCGCACCCGGAGCAACTGGCGTGGCTCGCCGCTGATCTCGAAGGACGGATGGCGCCGGCGGTGGAGGAGCTGCTGCGGTGGATCAGCCCGGTGGTCTACATGCGCCGCACCGCCACGCGCGACACCGAGCTCGAGGGTGTAGCGATCGCGGCTGGGCAGAAGGTCGTCATGTACTACGGCTCGGCCAACCGTGATGCCGACGCGTTCGGGCCAACCGCCGGTGAGCTCGACCTGTCGCGCTCACCGAATGACCATGTCGCGTTCGGTGGCGGCGGGCCGCACTTCTGCCTCGGCGCGCACATCGCCAGGATCGAGATCCACGCGATCCTGCGCGAGCTGTTGACTCGACTCGTCGGCGTCCAACCCGCGGGCGAGACCGAATGGCTCCCGTCCACGTTCATCTCGGGACCGAAGCATCTGCCGATCATGTTCGGTCGTTAGAGCGACGCGAGCCAGCGGCGGACGGCTCGCGGAGTTCGCAGTCGGATCCACGTGAGATGAGCGAACTCGGGGTCGGTGTCGAGCGACTCGTAGCGGCGGTAGGTCGGGTGTGCCCGCCAGGCGAACCGGATGATGGAGTCAGCGCGCAGGGCACGACGAAGCGACTCCCGGTTCCCTGACCACAGCTCCGTACGGCGCACCGCTCGTATCACCGTCCGACGGATGACGCGAGGCATGGTCACCCAGCGGGAGTGATCGAGCCACACGATGGTGTCGGCTCGGGGCCACAGAACCTCCCGCGATCCAACAGAGAAGTAGTTGCCGTCCACGACCCATTCGTCGTCCGCTGCGACAACCTGGAGCCGCTCGGCCAGCACCGCCGCGCCGGCTTCCATCCAGTGCGGCTCCCACCAGAGTGAGTCCATCTCGACGTGCGGCAACCCGAGACGCGTCGCCGCGGCTTGGGCCACCGTCGTCTTGCCCGATCCTGGAGGGCCGACGACGACGACCCGCTTCACGGCCTCACCCTGGCGGCGTTTGGCTAGCGAAGAGGCTGACGGTGCCGTAGGTCGCGGGGTGGCGATCCCACATCAAGGCCTCTCATGCGTCGTCGATGACGCCCGCAATGAGCGCGGGAAGGCGACCGACGTCGGACTTCGCCGCGCACGCGCTGATTCCCAGCTCTTGAGCTCGCCCGGTGATCTCATCATTGAGAAACGCGCTGAACAACACGATGCGCTGGTCCGGAATCTTCTGCAGGACCTGTTCGGCGACCTCGAGGCCCGTCAAGCCCGGCATGCGGTTGTCGAGCACGATGACCGTCGGTACGGGCGGAGCATTCAGGTTCTCGAGCGTGGTGAGCGCTTCGAGGCCGTCGCCGGCTTCGTCGATAACCTGCAGTCCGGCCCCTTCGAGCACGGCGCGGACGAGCTGCCGAATGTCGTCTTCGTCGTCCACGACGAGCACCGTTACTGCCGACTTGTCCACCGACCCCTCCTGACCCACCCGCGACTGTACGACTTCCCGCCGTCGGCGGCAGCCGGGTTCGAGCGCGCTTGACCCCTCAAAGGCGGCCGTGCGTGGCCGACAGATATGGGTCGAAACACCCATCGCGCATCGGGTTCATTGGTACGCCGGCAGCGTGGCGCTCGCCGGCCTTCTCGTGTTTGGCGTGCTGCTCTGGACCGGCGACGCTCCTTCGGAACGCCCAACGGCCTTCTGGGTCCTCGCCGCCGGCTGCATTCTGGGTGAGCTGCGGCCGGTGAGGATTTTCGCCCGCGAGGACCTGTCGGAGACCCTCTCGACCACCTTCGCCTTCGCCCTGCTACTGGGATTCGGCGTGACGCCCGCGGTGGCGGTGCTTGCGGCCGGCTCGCTGGTAGCCGACGGCGTAGGCCGACGGGGCGTGCTCAAATCGGCCTTCAACGTCGGGCAATACACATTGGCGCTCGCGTCAGCAGGGTTCGTGATCCTCGCAATCTCCGGCTCGACCGTGCTCATGCCTACCGGTCGGGTCGATGGAGGAGATCTTGTGGCCTTGATGGCCGCCACCGGCGCGTTCTTCCTCGTCAACAACGTGCTGATCTCCGTGGTGATCGCCGTTGCTCAAGGCGTCACCGTGATCCCGCTGTTGCGTCGCCAACTCGCGATGCAACTTCTGGCCGATGGTGTATTGCTTGGACTCGCGCCGGTTGTGCTCGTCGTGGCCGAGCACAGTCCAGCGCTGATCCCGCTCCTTGTCGTGCCCATCGTCGCCGTTCACATCACGACGCGCGTCTCGCTTGAACGACAGCGCGAGGCATTGCATGACGCCCTGACGGGACTGCCCAACCGCACGCTGTTCCTCGATCGCGTCCGCGAGACGATCCGCACCCGAGGCCCCGGCGTTCGAGCCGCCGTGCTTTTACTGGATCTCGACCGCTTCAAGGATGTGAACGACACTCTCGGCCACCATGTGGGCGACGAGCTGCTGCGGCTCATCGGCCCCCGGCTGTGTGGCGCGACAGATGACGAGGACGTGGTCGCCCGTCTCGGCGGCGATGAGTTCGCGGTTCTTGTCATGGATGCTCGCGACGAGGTTGCGGCGAGAGCTGCGGCGATGCGCTTGGTCGAGAGCCTGGCCGATCCCATCGTGGTCGAAGATCTGCTGCTACATGTCGAGGCGTGCGTTGGTATTGCGCTCCTGCCCGACGACGGCGACGATCCGAACTCACTCTTGCAGCGCGCCGACATCGCGCTCTATGTGGCGAAGGAGGAGCGAGCGAAGATCGTCCGCTACAGCGCCGAGCGCGATGGTCACAGCCGCGAACGGTTGACGTTGCTCGGCGAGTTGCGTCATGCCATTGACATGGACCAGCTCATCCTGCACTACCAACCTGTCATCGAGTTGGAATCCAGACGCTGCGTTGCGGTGGAGGCGCTTGTGCGCTGGAACCATCCTGTTCACGGTCAGCTACCGCCGATCGAGTTCATCCCCATTGCCGAACGGTCGGGTCTGATTGCGCCCGTGACGGAGTTCGTGTTGGCCGCGGCCATCGCGCAGGGCGCAGCGTGGCGTGCATCGGGCGTGCCGCTCCGCATCGCGGTGAACGTGTCGATGACGAACCTGCTCGACCTCGATTTGCCTCGCCTGATCGGTCGTCTCCTCACAGACGCCGCCATACCTCCCGACTGCCTCGAGCTGGAGATCACCGAGAGCACGCTCATGAGCGATCCCGAGCAGGCGATGACGGTTTTCGAGCCGCTGCACGAGATGGGGGTCAAGCTCGCAGTCGACGACTTCGGCACCGGCTACTCGTCACTTGCGTACCTTCGCCAACTCCCGTTGTCGACGCTGAAGATCGACAAGTCGTTCGTCGGCGCCGCGATGGTCAACGAGAACGATCTCATCATCGTTCGGTCGATACTCGATCTTGCCCGCAACCTGGGACTCGAGGTGATCGCCGAGGGCGTCGAGGACGCGGCCACGGCGGCAATGCTCAAGAGCATCGGCTGTCGACTGGCACAGGGGTATCACTTCGGCCGGCCGGTGCCGGCCGAGCAACTGGACGCCCTGATTCAGGCGCCGTCCGTGCGATCATCTGAATCCGCATGACTCTGGACGCCGGTGCCTTCGTCGATGGAGCGGTCGCGTCCACGGGTTTGGACGACTTCGGTGAGGGGCCGTGGCGGGACGGGCTCGAAGTCTTCTGCGACGCGCTGAACCGGGAGGCGAACCTCAACGCCATCGGCGTGGCCGTTCACGAAGGTCGCATCGGTCATCTGCTCGCAGAGCGGTTGCGGATCGTGGATTGGCATCGACGTCACCCCTCGATCGGCGCAGAAGAGATCTGCCGGCCGGTGATCGTCGTGGGGCTGCCGCGTACCGGTACGACGGCGCTCGCGCACTTGCTCGCGGCCGACCCGGACAGCCGCGCCCTGCGCACGTGGGAAGCGACGGCGCCCACGCCACCCCCCGAGGCCGCCACGGAGATGACGGACCCTCGCATCGCGGCAACGCAAGCGGGTATCGACATGAGTCATCAACTCATGCCCGACCTGCCGCGCCTCTACTTCGCCACCGCGACGAGTCCGTCGGAGACGCTCGATCTCACCGGCATGAGTTTTCGCGCCTTCCAGGCCGAAGGACAGGCCCACGTGCCTTCGTACGAGGCGTTTCTCCTGTCGTGCGACATGACCGGTGCCTACGAGTTCCAACGCAAGGTGCAGCAGCTCTTGCAGTGGCGGTGTCCGCCGGCCCGCTGGGCGTGGAAGAACCCGCCAGACCTGTTGAGTCTCCCCGCGGTGCGTGCCGTGTTTCCCGACGCGACCTTCATCTGGACGCATCGAGATCCGTTCGCGGCGATGTCGTCGGTGTGCAGTCTCATTGCCGTGGTGCGCTCGTTCGGCACAGACGAAGTCGACGGTGCGGCACTCGGCCCGCGCCAGACGGACCTGTGGGCCGAGGCCGCCGACCGGGGTCTCGCGGCTCGGGAGCAGTTCGGTGACGAGGCGTTCGTCGACGTGTGGATGGATGACCTGGTGCGAGACCCGATCGGCACGATGGGTCAGCTCTACGACCGACTGCGGTGGCCGCTGACCGCGCATGCCGAGAGCGCCATGCGGGCATGGTTGGCCGGCAATCCGCAGCACGGGCGCGGTGGACACGATCCCTCGCCCGCTGAGTTCGGGCTCGATGAGGGCGCGGTGCGTGAGCGGTTTGCCTCGTATCTTCGACGGTTCGGCAGGGAGGACACCAATGGCTGACGACGTACTGGCCAAGGTCGTTTCGGGCGCAGCGTGGGCCGAGTTCTGCGATGCGCTCAAGGCCGCGGGCGACGAGGTGCTGCGCCCAGGCCTCGACGATCCGCTCGACATCACCGAGGGCTACCGCATGCTCACCCGCCTGTTGCGCGGGTCACTCGAGAGTCGACTCGAGTACGGAGCGCCGGCCCATCCCGCGTTGATCTGCGTGTGTCACGAGACGATCAAGATCGTCGCCGAGAACCCCGACAACCTGTATCTCGGATCGTCGATATCGGGCCGGTACGACTACCGCGTGTGGGGCACGCGCGGGGAGGCCCGGTGGATCAGCTTCAACACGTTCAATGCCGGGGGTTTCGGCGGCAAAGGCGGCCGCGGCACTGGGTCGACGTTGCACGAGCATCAGCTCGAGATCGCACCCGACGGCACGTTCGAGGTGTTGCTGTCCCAGCACGAGCGAGCGGGGAACTGGCTGCCGCTCGAACCGGACAGCACGTCGCTCACCATCCGCCAGACGTTTCTCCACAAGGGAACCGATCAACCGGCTGTACTCCACATCGAGCGCATCGATGCCGATGGCCCGCCGCCGCCGCTCGATCCCACCCACCTCTACACGGCGCTGCTCGGCAGCGTGGGGTACCTCCGGGCGATCACGTCGATCGGGGCGTCGTGGGCCGAGCGCAACGCCACCCACCCGAACGAATTCTTCGACGCGCAGGAGGACGACACGCGGTTGTTCGCCGATCCGCAGATCAAGTGGCACATGGCGTATGTCTCCTTGCCCGCCGATGACGATGACGCGCTCGTCGTCGCCTTCATGCCGCCGGCCTGTGACTACTGGATGGTCGCGCTGCACAACCATTGGATGGAGACCCTCGATTACCGGTACCACCCGGTCACGCTCAACTCTGCGACGGCGCACGTCGAGGCCGATGGGTCGGTGCGAATGGTCGTGTCGCATCGCGACCCCGGCGTGCCGAACTGGTTGAGCATGGCCGGCCACGACCGAGGTGTGCTCGGCGTGCGGTGGGTCGGCAAGGACATCATCGACGTCGTCCCGTCGACGAGCGTCGTGCCGCTGGCCTCTCTTAATACGTGAGGGCGCAGAGTCCGCCGGAAGCGTTCAGCCAGTTGCGCTGGATGAGGTAGTTGCGAGTGCCGAGCGTCATGTTGGCCTTGGAGCCGTTCGACGTGGTGTACGTGGTGCCAAAGGTCCACGCGCACTTGTCGGCGTTCTCGTAGCCCCGGCTGTCGTACCACGCGTTGAGATCGGGATCGGTCACGGTCTCTTCGAGCTCGTGCGCGATCACGCTGGCCATGGCGTCGGCCGGCGCGTTGCCGTTGGGTGATGTGCCCTGCGCTGCGCAGGCGGACATGCCACGCGTGGGATCACCGACGAACGAGTACTTGAGGTCGCTGCCACTGATCGTGCCATGGGTGTGCCATCCGCAGTACTGCGTGAGGAAACCGCTCGTCTCGTTCACGTCGGCGCTGGTGAGCACGAAGTACACACCGTTGGCGTCTTTCGGCAGTCGGCCGGCGGTGACTGCGTCGGACACGACCCCTTGCACGCCGGCGTCGGACAGAGCCGTGCCCCGTGAGTAGGCGTCGGTCGTCGAGCCTCCATACGCAACCGAGTTGCTCACTCGGCCGCCGGTGCCGTTGACGTATGTGGTGTTGATGTTGAAGTAATGCGAGCCGCCGATGCTGGTGAACAGGTCGGTCAAGATCGTGGTTGCAGTGTTGTCGGCCCAGTTGCCGTACCAGATGACGTACGCCTTCGTCGTGCCGAGCATGACTGGCCCGCCGTGGTACGAGATGCCGTTGGTCTGCGGCTTGCCCGGTCCTTTCCCGCTCTGCGCTTCCCCGTTTGCGGTCTGGAACATGGTCTTCATGTCATGGCGGGAGATGGTTTCCCTCGGCGCGGCCCCAGCCACCTCGGGCACGGCCAGTACGGCGGCGCAAAGAACGATGATCACCAAGGGACGCCACGCTCGGCGGACAGGAAAACGACGCATGGGCGGAAGCGTGACAGATCGGGCGATCGGCCGCTATGACCCGATAGGACTATCTGTGTCCACCTTCTAAGGTCACCGGCCATGCGATTCTCGATCTGGCCGAGTCCGATGCGTGCCTGGGCTGATGTGCTCGACATCGCCCTCCATGCCGAGGCGACGAACTGGGACGGGCTCTACTTCGCCGACCACTTCATGCCGAACGACCCCGACGGTGACACGCCGCTCGACGGGCCGACGCTCGAGTGCTGGGCGGTCCTCGGCGGGCTCGCAGGCGCTACCGAGCGGCTGCGGCTCGGGTCGTTGGTGTGCGGCAACACCTACCGCCACCCCGCCGTGCTGGCCAAGATCGCCACGGCTGTCGACCACGTCAGCAACGGTCGGGTCGTGCTCGGCTTCGGAGCCGGTTGGCAGCTGAACGAGCACAAGGCCTACGGCATCGAGCTGTACGACACGCGCACACGGCTCGACCGGTTCGAAGAGGCCTGCGCGATCGTGCGGTCCCTGCTCGACAACGAACGCACGACGTTCGAAGGCAAGCACTACACGGTCGTCGACGCGCCGTGTCAGCCGCGGTCGGTCCAGGAGCGGCTTCCGCTGCTGGTCGGTGGTGGCGGCGAGAAACGAACGTTGCGCATCGCCGCGCGGTTCGCGGATGAGTGGAACGTGTGGGGAACCGCGGAGATCGTCGCCCAGAAATCAGAGGTGCTGGCTCGGCACTGCGACGATCTGGGCCGCGACCCGTCGACGATCAAGCGATCGACGCAGGCGCTGATGTTCTTGTCCGAAGACGAGGCGTGGCTGGCCGCCAAACGCGAGCAGAACACCGGTCGCCCGGTCATCATCGGTACGCCCGAACAGGTCATCGACATCGTTGCCGGCTACCGCGACGCTGGCGTCGACGAGCTCATCGTTCCCGACTGGAACATGGGCCCGGCGGCGCGCACCAAGGACACCTACGACCTCTTCATCGAGCGAGTCGCCCCGACGTTTCGGTGACCGTCGGTCACTTCTAGCGCCGCACCACCCCTTCGCCCTGTTGCGTGGCCCACATCGCCAGCTGCGTTCGGGAGCTGACACCGAGTTTTGGAAATACGCGGCGAAGGTGTGTTTCTACGGTGCGACGCGAGATGAACAGCTGATCTGCGATCTCTTGGTTGCCGAGCCCGAGCACCACGAGCTCGACCACGCGGCGCTCTGATGGGCTGAGCAGTTCCCCTCCGCCCGCCTCTACCGCGGCCGGCCGCGGGACGCGGCCCCCGGCGGCGCGGAGCTCGCTGGCGGCACGCGCTCGACCGCGATGGGCCCCGATCTGTTCGTAGAGTACGAGCGCCTCGTGCAGGAGGGCCCGCCCTTCCGTCTCCCGTCCGTGCCGGCAGAGTGCGCTGCCGGCATGCACGGTCGCCCTCGCGGCGTCGAGGCGCCGCGGCGACTCGCGATACGCATCGGCCGCCCGTACCGCGAGTGCGGCATCGTCTTCCACAAGCGCGCGGGCTTCGAGCGCGGCCCCATGCCAACTCGTGAGACCGCCGTGGGCGGCGACATGCTCCAGCGCCTCGGTGACTTGCGTCGCGGCCTCCGCGCGTCCCTGGGCCACGGCCATCCGCACGAGGTCTGGGCCGACAACAGACGTCATCGTCTTCGCGCCCAGGGCGGTGAAGAGCGTCCACGCGTCGAGCAGCCCGTCGATCGCAGCATCGACGTCTCCTCTCGCCTCGTGGACGAGGGCATCGGCCAGCAGCATCAAGTCGAGGCCGAGCAGCGGGGGAGTGCTACTCAGCGCGATGCGTCCCGCCGCCGTCGCGTCGGCCGCGTGGTCCACGTCACCTCGGTGCAGACGAGTCAGCGCGAGCAACGCGTGACACCAGGCCGAGGCCAACGACGAACCGGTCGTGTCACACCAACGAACGCCGGCCGCGGCCTCGGTCTCGGCATCACCGAGCCGTCCCGCCCTTAGCGCGTTGAACGCGGACATCCCGTCGTAGAGCGGAAGCACGTACGTCTCGCCGTGCTGCCGAGCAAGGATTCGGCCGAGCTCGACGCGGCCGGTGACTTCATCGAGGCGGTCCATGTCATGCAGGGTCAACGCCTCGAACAGCAACGGCTGATAGCGGTGTCCACCGACGCTTCGGCTCCCGGCCTCGACTGCTCGACGGGCCAGAGCGAGGCTCTCGTCGAGACGGAGTTCGAGTGACGCGAGGCGCGACAGCACGCTCAAAGCGAGACTCTGACCGCTCCCCGCCGCGGTCCCATCGTCCTGATGCAACACCGCGTGAGCGTCACGACGGGCCCGCTCGGGGTCGCCTGCCACGAGCGCCGACAGCGCGGCTTCGGCGAGCGAAAGGCCGCGGTTCTCCGGATCGGTGGTCGCTGCGATGGCCTCGAGGAGAGTCGCGGCATCCGCACCCCGGTTCCGCAGCAACAGCGTTGCGGCGTGGAGGCGTTGTACCGCGGCGATCTGCACGGGGTTGCGCGCGTCGTGGGCGAGCTGGGTGGCGACCGTCTCGGCCTCGTCGAGACGGCCGGCACCGGCCAGCGCCTCCACACGCAACGTGCACAGCGTCGCCCGCTGATCAGGATCGCCTGGCTCGAGGGCGAGTGCTTGATCGAGGAGGTTGACCGCGTTCTCGGGCGAGGCGGCGATGGTCTCGCGAGCCGCTCGGTGCAGCCATTCGATCGCGCGCTCGTCGCCGAGTTCGGCGACCAAGGCATAGTGGGAGGCGACGCGCAGCGACGACGCCCCGCTCGCCGCAAGGGCTTCGGCCACCTGCCGATGCACGCTTGAACGCGCCGCGGCTGGTATCTGGTCGTAGACAACTCGGCGCACGAGGTCGTGGCCGAACGCCAGCCCCCGACCGCCCTCGACGAACAACCCGGACCGCAGCACCTCGTCGACCGTGTCGAGCAGAGCCGTCGCGTCACGACCTGACGCCGCGACCATTTCCGATATCGAGAAGATCGGACCAAGCACCGCGCCGAGCCGTACGAGGCCCCGCGCGTCGCGGCTGAGCTCGTTGACCCGTCGGCGCACCTGCTCCGCCAAGCTCCGAGGAAGCACATCGGAGCCGGTGTCGACGATGCCACCGATGCGCTCGATGAGCCCCTCGTCGTCGAGTCCGAGGACGAGCTCTTTCAGGTAGAGCGGGTTGCCCCCGGCTCGCTTGGCCAGTCGCGAGAGTTGGGGGCCGGGAGCTGCGCCGAGGAGTTGCGCGACGAGCGCGTTGCTGGTCGCATCGTCGAGGGGTCGGAGCTCCATTGCCAAAGCTCCCGCGGCGACCAGCGCGTCGAGACCGCGACGAGCGCTGTCTGTCAGCGTGGGCCGAGTTGCGACAAGCACGAGGAGGGCGACGTCGGAGGCCCGCATCTGCAGGTCTCGCAGTGCCGAGAACGTCGACTGATCCGCCCAGTGCACGTCGTCGATCGCGAGCAACACCGGATGTTGTGCGGCGAGATCGAACGCCGCTGTGCGGATCAGATCGACGACGCGTGCTCGCCTGCTGGCCGCCGTGAGCTGCAGCAGCGAAGCGAGGCCGCCCACAACTTCATCGAGGTTTTCGGCGTGCGCGGCGACATCTGCGCCGAGCGCGTCCAGGATCGGACCGAACGGGCGGTCCTGAGTGAGCTCCTCTGCCGTTCCCAACCGGGTCTCGAATCCGAGCTCGCGCGCGTGCGAGATCGAGCGCGCGAGGAGGAGGGTCTTGCCGATGCCTGCCTCGCCTTCGATGACTGCTAGCCCGCCGAGCCCTCGCCGTGCGCTGTCGATCAACTCGATGAGGGCACCGAGCTCGACATCTCGCCCAACAAGGACATCTGGGCTCTCGCTGCCCATCGTTCGAGCGTAGATGGTCTTGGTTTGCGTGTTCACACGCTCACGCACGCGCGATGACCCGTCATAGGTTCGCCTCGGGGACGAGGAAGGCGGGCGCGATGGGAAAGCGACACAGTCGCAGCGAGACCACCGACGGCGAAGACACTCCGGTGATCGACGTCGTCGACCTGCTCGGCGATTTGTCCGGTGACGATCCCGACGCGTACGGGCCGGATGCGATGTCGCCGTCGGTGCCGACCGCGGGAGCAGGTCAGTGACGCGCCGGCTGCGGACGCGCTCCGCGATCACCAGTGGTCTCGTGCTGGCCGTTGTCGTGGTCATGAGCTTCGTTGCGCGCCCCGCGGAGGCGGCCCCGACCCACACGATCTCGCTCGGCGCTCCCGGCGTACTCGGCGCAGACCTCGACATCGACGGCCAGACGTTCGATCAGGTCGTCACCGCGCTCGGAAGCAACTCCTCGCCGGTCATCCCACTGCCGATTGCGGGCTTGGGCGCGATCGGCGACATCCCCGTCGACTTCGGCAATGACAACGCGCACGACGTGGTCACGCTCATCACGCAGGCGCCGCTCTCGCTCTTTCCCACCGGCACGTCGCCCTTCGCCGGGGTTCCCGTCGAGCTGATGTTGATGGCCGACTGGAACGAAGCGGTCGCCGGCGACACGAACCCGCACATCGTTCTCGCCGTTCGAGCGACCAACCAACTGCTGTCAGCGATCGACAGCCGCTTCGGCGAAGTCGCCGGGCTTCCCAGCCAGCTGCTCGAGCTCGACGATGTCGTCCTCGCGTTCGCGTCCGATCCCGGCACGACCGTTCTCGATCCGAGCGCTCTGCCTACCAACGCCGTCGACTTCTTGGGCATCGACAGCTCGACCACGCTCGGCCATGTCGCCGGCTTACTCGGCGACGTCGACCTCGCGAGCATGCCGGCGATCAGTCAGGCGCTGCAGTACCTCGGCGTCGACCCGGCCGACGGTGTCGCGTTGCTCGGCTCTCTCGGCGACTCCGCGGCGCTGCTGTTCGACACCAACGCGGTCAACAGCCTCGACCCAGCAGACTTCTCGCTCGACGGGCCGCTCGCGGTCGACTCGAGCCTGCTACCGAGCTGGCTGCAAGATCGCGTCCCCGAGTTCAACCTGCGGCTCGGGCCGGCCCCCGACCACACGCCCAGCTTCGATGTGCACGACTCCTTCACGATCGAAACGCCTGGCGTGCCACCGAGCCTCGTGACCAACACGTTCGACTACGACGTCAGCCTCGCCGAAGCCGCGACTCTCGACGTCACGATCGACGCGCCGTCGTTCACCCCGCCATTCGGTCTCGACTGGATGGGGCCATTCGACGGCACGAAGTTGCATCTCCTCTTCGACGACACCGCGAACACGTTCGCCGCCGACTTCGACGCGCTCGTGCCGATCACAACGCCATCGCCGCTCGTCCACATCGGCATCCACGGCAGCGACACGGGCAGCGCGGGCATCATCGATGTCGACGGTGACATCCCGCTCGACGACGCCGTCGACTGGCTCGGCAACTCCGGGGCATTCGACGCATCGTTCACGCCGAGCGAGCTCGCAAGTGTCGTCGTCCACGACCTCGAGCTGACCTACGACAGCTCCGGCGGCCGGCGAATTCTCGGCGCGTTCGCCGACACGACGTTGCCGACACCCAGCTTCATCACCACGCCGGACACCCTCGACGCCACCCTGTTGCTCGCGGTCAGTGATCCCGACGGGGACGGCGCCGGACCGGGCGCGCTCCTCGCCGGGCTGCGCGTGATCGACCCGACGTGCACCACCGCGCCGCCGTGCATCCACCTCGGCACCCTGCTGCCGTTCCCGGCAGGACAGTTCACGGCCGACCTCACGGTTCCGGCCGTCAACTTCGTCACCGTGCAGCCGACCGGGGCCGAGTTCGATCCGACCGGTCTCGGACCGGACGCGACGGCATTCCTCGCAGACCTCCTCGACGACGCGTCGCCTGGCCCGGTCCATCTCGGTGGGGCCCTCGAGATGCACCTCGACGTCGACCTGGCACCGTTCGCGGACGCGCTCGCGACCATCGGCATCACGCCCGACGGGCCCAACACGGTCGCTCACCTACACGGAACGCTCGACTTCAGCCTTGGTTCGCTGGCCGATGGCGGTACGGATCCGTCGCTCGACGGTTTCGAGCTCACCGCGGAGTTGCCGAGCACCACCGTCGGCCCGCCGCCGGCGTTGACCGATCTCTTCGCCGCGCTCGCCGGTCTCCAACCGGGCTCGTCGCTGGCGTGGCCGTCGACTGGCGATTGGGAGCTGTTCCTGCGGTTCGACGCGGGAGGACCGGCGCCGACCGACGACACGATCGAGTTCGGTGCGTCGTTGCCTGACATCACCGTCGATCTCGGCGACGGTGATGTGCATCTCGCGGCCGAGGGTGTCTTCGCCGCCCTACCGGGCACGGGCGACTTCTCGTTGACCCTGTCGTTGCGACTCGCGCAGACGTGGTCGCATCCCTTTGGTATCGCGTTCCTCGACATCCTCGACGCAGGCGTCGAGGTCACGGTGTCGTCTCTGGGCGGCACCGTCAGTGCCGAGGCCACCTTGTCGGGTCGCATCCAAGTCGGCACCGAAGTGGCGTCGGCGTCGCTCATACTCGTCGGCGGTGCGGACCCGAGCGCGGAGCTCACCGTCAAGCTGGAGACGACGGTCACCATCGCCGACATGCTCACCGCGTTCGGCGCCATCGACTTCCTTGCCTCGCTTCCCGATCAGGTGAAGACGAGTGGGTTCGGACCAGCCGAGCTGACCGTGCGAGTGGATGGTGACGGCGTTGACATCGACGCCGTCACCAGCATCACCGCGCCCCTGCTCGGGCCGAACCCGCTGGTGCTCAGCTTCCTCTTCTCGGCCGAGTTCCCGAGCACAGGCGACCCGCGGTTCACCATCGGCGTGCGACCGTCGTCGACGGTCAAGTTGTCGGACGTGCTCGGCGTTCCGATCGAGCCGGACTTCACGCTGATCGGCGATGGCGCCGAGCTCGGCTTCGTGTTCAGCACGGCGCCACTCGATCCGTCCAGTCCTGATCGGACCCAGACCTTGCGCGACTGGTTCGATCCGCTGCTGGTCGACGGCGCCGACCTTCCTGACATCCCCGCGGGGGTGCAGGCCATCGGCCGGCTGACGTTGCCCGACCCCATCGGCGATCTCATCCACAAGCTGGGCGTGCAGCCCGACGTGCAGCTCACCGGCACGATCCCGATGCCGGGAGTGGCGACCGGATTCGCCGTCAACCTCTATCTCGTCGCCGACCCCGCCGCGCTGCCGTGGTTCATCGATGCCGCCAGCCTGCACCTCGGCCTGTCGGCACAGCTCACGCCGACACCCTCGATCTCCCTCACCGTTGGTGGCTCGATGACGCTGCTCGTCAAGCAGGGCCTCGACCAGGACATCGCCAACGGCCTCGCCGCCATCGGCTTGGACACCGGACTCCCGGTGGCCACACCCAACCCGGCCAGCTGCCCGATTCCGGGCGGGGTCATCCGACCGGCCGACCGGTTGGTGCTGAACGCGCCGCCGGCCCTCCCGTCCGTGGTCACCGAGAACTTCTGCATGGATCAGCTCGTCGTGACCGTCGAAGGCGGGATCTCACTCGAGGCGGATGGCATCGAGCTCTTCATCGGTGGCCGCATCACCTCGGCCAACGAGATCGAGGGCTGGCATCCCTTCGGCATCGACGCGTTCGCCCTCCGCCAGATGGGTCTCGATCTCGTCATGAAGGTGACGCCACCCTCGACCGTGACCTTTGAGGTGGGCGTTCTCGCCAGCATCGACATCGGCAACACCAACTTCAGCGGCGCGCTCCAGATGGGTGTCTCCATCACGCCCGCGCCCACCCCCATTGGGTTCATCGCCACGCCGAGCTTCGGTGGTGTCCGCGCGTCGACGAACCAATTGGCCGTCGCCGACTTGCTGGCGCTGAACCAGACGCTTGCGCCGCTGTTCGGAGCACCGCCGCTGCCGGCGTCGGTCGCGGCCGCCATCCCGAACATCGCGCTGCGCAACCTGGAATTCTCGTTGTCACCGTTGGGCGTGCAGCGGTTGTGCATCCCGATCGGCATCGTCATTCGCGGCGACCTCTACATCAATCCGACGAATGCCGCGCCGCCAGCCGCGCCGAACTGTGATCCGAACAGCTTCTCGCCGACGCCAGCGCCACCTGACGGAGCGTTGTGCCCGGCGAACAAGGTCAACGGCTGCGTAGCAGGCGTGCTGTTGCAGCTCACCCCGAACGGCATCATCGCCGACGGCTTCCTCGCGGGCTTCGATCTCAACCCCGCGATCCCGTTCCGCATGGACGATCTCGCGCTCGCGTTGCGGCTCACGCTGAGTCAGCAATACCTCCGCTTGTCCGGCGGCGTCGAGATCGGCCCGCCGGCGGCGCCGCTCGCGTCTGGCCAGCTCGCGCTGTCGATCGAACCGACCGCGTTCCAATTCTTCGGTCGCCTCCAGATCCTCGGATTCAACGCGGTAGTAGATGCCGAGCTGCACACGCTCGGCACCAGTGACCCATTGGCCCTGCTCAAGGACCCGAGCGCGTTCAACCCGAACTTGTCGTTGCACATCGTCTTCGCCGACTCGTCGACCGATCTCGGTGGTGATCCTGATCTCGCCGACAAGGTGGCGGATCTCACTGCGCCGTACCTCGACAGCTTCTCGGTTGTCGTCCAGTTCATCGACGACGTGCTCGGCGACATGAGCGACGGTGATCCGCTCCAGGTGCTGCTTTCCCTGCCGTCGCGCCTCGAGGCACTCGACATCAACGTTCCGGGTGTCGGGGTCGTCAACATCGATGTACCCAACTGGCTCGAAGATCTCGCGGCCGACGCGCAGTCGATGCTCGACGATCTCGAAGACCGCGGTGTCAGCGTGAACCTGGACCAGGTCCTCAATGGTGTCCACCTGAACCGGGTTCCGGGGACCTGGGTCCCCGCGGCTCGCACCTGCTATCGCATCGACCTCGGCTTGTTCAACGCAGACGGGCCATTCACTCCCACGTCCTCGCTCGGCACGGTGCGGAACGGTCTCGATGGCCTGCCTCATACGAGTGATGACGAGTGCTGGACGAAGCTGCCGCTGCTGCTGGTGCCGGGGGTACCCGGCGCGTGGCTGGACCCGAACGTGCACACCTTCACGGTCGATTTCTTCAAGATCCCGACGCGGCTCGAGTTCCCGGCGGTGTGCATCGGATTCGTCGATGGCAACAACAACTGCACGTTGTTCCCCGCTGTGAACATCGGCGGGGTCTGCGCCACGCTGTTCCCAGCGGCGTACGCCGGCGATCACACCTGCACGTTGACCGAGGTGAAGGGTCAGGTCGAGAAGTTCATCACCGACGGCATGGCGACTCTGGGCCTCGACGTCGGTGGCTTGAACCTCTCGGAGCTGGTCGATCTCGTCCGCGATTTCTTGGCCGACGACGACCCACCACCCCTTTTCGCGCTTGATTGCGCCGAAGCCAGCCTGCAGCTCAGCCTGCTGGGCGAGAACAAGGCAGATCTCGCGCTCGACCTCACGGTGTTCGGGCAGCAGTTCGTGCTCGGCTCGGAGTGGAACTTCTCGAATCCGCAGCAGAGCGCGGCCGACGCACTCACCGCCTTCTGGAATTTGGCCACCGGCGCTCCTCTCACGAGCGACGTGTGCAGCGGTGTACCTGCCGACCTGCTCGCCGCTCCGGCGAATCAGTTCGAGCCCGGAGCAGACGATCCAGACGAAGGCGCGGGCGGCTCCACGCCCATCGTTCCGCCGCCGCCTCCGTTGGTGCTCAGCGCGACCGTTGCTCCCGGTGTCGTCGTCGAGGGCAGCAGCGTCACCCTCGACGTGTCGTTCAATCGGGCGCTCCTCGCGAGCGACGGCAGTCGCTTGGTGAACGTCGCGTGGGCGGACGGCAGCACCAGCGCCGAGACCCTCGACGTCGGCGAGCAAGGCTTCTCCGTCGCCCATGCCTATGTCGATGACGCCCCGTCCGGCACATCATCCGACCTCTACATCATTGCCGCGACCTCCGCGGGTGTCGTGCCCGACACCGCGGCAGTCCGCGTACTGAATGCCAGACCCAATGTCACCGCGTCGCTCGATCGTGCCGCGGTAAACGAAGGCGGAATCGCCGTGTTGACCGTCGGCGTCACGGACGTCGGCGTGCTCGACACCCACACCGTCCGCATCGAGTGGGGAGATGGAACGGTTGTCACGGTCCCGCTCGGCACCGGCAGCTTCTCGCACACCTACGTGGACGACGATCCCACCGGTACGACGTCTGACGTCGTCGGCTTCCGAGCGACCGTCACCGATGACGATCGTGGCTCGCGATCGGCCACAGGTTCGGTGACGATCATGAACGTCGCGCCGGCGGCCACGTCGACGAGCCTCTCGCCGACGAGCGTCGACGAGGGCAGCACCGTCAACTACTTCGTGTCGTTCGCCGACCCCGGAACGCGCGACACCCACCTCGTTCGGGTCGACTGGAACCACGACGGCACGTTCGACAGCGAGCAGGTCGTACCCGCGGGTCTGCTCTCGACCACGGTGGCCCATGAGTTCGCGGACGACGACCCGACCGGCACCGCGAGCGACGCCAAGCTCATCACGCTCGAGGTGTCCGACGACGACACGGGCCTCAGCGCCGTCGACAAGACCGTGACCGTGAACAACGTGGCACCGGACGTCTGCTCGACGCTCGATCCACAAGGCCTTGCCAGCGCGCCTCCGGGCCGATCCTGCGCGGCGATCGCCCCGATCACTGTCGACGAGGGCGGGACCGTGGCTCTCAAAGGCTCCTTCGTCGACCCAGGGCTGCTCGATCAGCACACCGTGACTATCACCTGGGGCAACCCGCTCTACGCGAACTCGGTGGTCACGCTGCCGGTTGGGGAACGCGAGTTCACCGCCACGCTCACCTACGGCGACAACGGCCCCTTCACCATCGGCGTGACGGTCAGGGACGACGACCTCGGCTCGGACAGCGAGTCCGCGGTCGCCACCGTGCGCAACGTGCTACCGACGACGGCGATCAACGAGACCGGCACCGTGCTGGCCGACGGCCCCGGCGACAACGCGGTGCTCGAGACGGCGACGTTCCTGACCCGATCTGGGAGCGCGCTCACATTGCGAGCCAACTCGAACGATCCGGGTAGCGACGACCTCACCCACCTGTGGGACTGGGACCTGCTCAACCGGTTCGACACCTCTACGATGTCGGACAAGTCGCGGGTGAACCCACCGAACAACGACCCGTTCCCCAGCCCGTCGGTGCAACCGCGAGTCAACGTGCTGAGTCAAGTGACGCACACATGGACACAGCCGTGCATGTATCACGTCGGTCTCAGCGTGACCGATGACGACAGCGGCAGTGTCAACGACGACATCTGGGTCGTGGTCACGGGCGTCGACACCACCGTGCGGACCCCGGGCTATTGGTACAACCAGTACGACGTGACGAAGAAGAGCACGAACGTGCTGCCGGCTACCACAACCGCGTGCTACTTGGAGATCGTCCGGCACATGAGCCGGGTGTTCAACTCCTCGATCGCAGTGGCCAACACCTCTGCGCAAGCCCGCGATCTCCTCAGCAGCAAGCCGGTGTTGGCCGACAAGGAAATCATGCTCCGGCAGCTGATGGCGACGTGGCTCAATGTCGCTCACGGTTCGCTGCGCTGGACGCAGCTGGTCGACACCAACGGTGACAAGATCGCCGACACCCAGGTCGGTCAGGTGCTTGCCTCGGCGGAGGCGGCGCGGCTCAATCCCGCATCGCCCAAGTCCCAGTTGTTGGCATGGGAGGCAGTGCTCCAGCGCATCAACGGTGCATGATGTCGACGCCGATCGCCGTCCGCCGCTGACCCGCTTCGAACCAAGAGCGTGAACACGACCGATGGGTCCGGTTTGCGCTGCAAGTTCGCGCCGAGGGCGGCCCGCGCACTCGTATGTCGCGCCCCCGCCAGGATTCGAACCTGGGCACACGGTTTAGGAAACCGATGCTCTATCCCCTGAGCTACGGGGGCTCATGTTGTGTTGTAGCTGGTCAGCCTGGATTTCGTGAGTGTGTTGCGTGCTGGCCAAGTGCTCGGCGTGCCACAGGGTGTGGCACGAGGCGGTACCGAGCGGCCAATCGTGGCATGACTCTCACTCGAGTCCGAGATCGTTGCCCTCTCGCCGGTTGTTTTGCATCAGCACGGAGTTATCGAATCTTCGAACCGACGTATTCCTCTAACTTGAGCGGCGCCGTCTGCAGGCTTTGCTGCTCGTCGAGCCAGGCATCGAGCCGATGAGGTTCGTACAGGGTCTGAGCTGCCCGCGATCGAGCGTCTGCGGGCCTGTCGCTCGACAACTACGGCGTGATCTCCGCGCCCGCCGGCTGCACGCCGATCGGCTCGAACCGTCCGTTCGCATTCCCGTAGAACGTCATCGTTGACAGCGGCGGCGAGTAGACGTGCACAGTCAACGTGTCGTCGGGCCCGAGGTTCGCGACCGCGTGCACGGACGTCGACGCGGTGCGAACGGTGTGTCCGGCGCGAACCGTCTGTGACTGCAGCGGTCCGCCTGTGACGAGGTCGGCGTGTTGTTCGACGAGTTCACCCTCGACGACATGCACTACACCGATCGAGCCGCCATGGTCATGCAAATCGAGTTCCGCGGACGGCGACCACCGGATGACCCACGCGTCATACGACGGCGTCGACAACATCCGGGTGTACCGGCGGGTCGCATCGCAGTGGTCCAGCGGCACGAACTGCGCGGTCTGCGCCAGCCCCGACGCGATCGCGTGGAGGTCCACACCGGCGACACGAAGGGCCGCGCCCGCGGGGTGCAGCGCTTTCGAGGCGGCCGGCGACCGAGCGGGACCGGCGTACGACAGTGGTGGGCGCGAAAGCGCGACAAGTGACAACGTTTCCTCCAACAAGCTGAGCGGCAGAACGGACGAGCGGGCACAGCCCGCATCACGTGTTTCCGTTCAGCAACAGCGCTCGTCGAACGACGACCGCTGACTCTCGCCCCACGTGTCGTTCAACGTGATCGCACTTCGCACGTCGGTTACCGTATGTCTATAATCCTGATAGGACAAGTCATATTTACAACCCGGAGGATTGACATGGCGCTCGCGGCACACGACACCCGCGTAGTCACCGCCGACCCGCTCTTCTCGTTCCCGAATCCGGTCAACGAGATCTCGGCGCGACTCGTCGCAGCGGGTGTGCTGCTCATGGCCATCACCGCTCTGGCCTTCGATCAACGTTGGCTACTCATCCCGCTCACCTACGGGTTCTGGGCCCGCGTCCTCACGGGACCGAAACTGAGCCCACTCGGCCAGATCGTCACCAGAGTCATCACGCCGCGCCTCGACATCGAGCCCCGCCTCGTGGCCGGACCACCGAAACGATTCGCTCAAGGCATCGGGGCGCTGTTCACCACCACCGCGCTCACCCTCACGTTCGTGTTCGATGCGTGGGGCGCCGCCAAGATCGCGCTCACACTCCTGATCGCGGCCGCATTCCTCGAAGCCGCCGTCGGCCTGTGCCTCGGTTGCAAAGTGTTTGCTGTGCTCATGCGCGTCGGTGCCGTCCCGCCAGAAGTGTGCGAGCGGTGCAACAACATCTGGAGCACGGACACGACGAGAGTTGGCACGTGATCGCCCCGTGAGCGCTATCCCCTGAGCTACGGGGGGCGGGTGCTCTGTCAAACGGCACAACCCGGACACCGGTCAGCGGCGGGCGTCGTGGACTCGTACCCTTTGGCCGGACGCGGCGAAAGGGGGTGAAGCGAGTGGATATGTCGTGCCCTTCGTGCGGAGCGGAGAATCCGGAGGGTAAGAGGTTCTGCGGCGACTGTGGAGGGGCGCTCGCGCTCGTCTGCCCGGCGTGCGGTGCCCTGGTCGAGTCGGGCAAGAAGTTCTGCGGCGACTGCGGCGGGGCGCTGACGGCATCCGCGTCGCCGGCTGCCCCGACGAGCGCGCCGGACGCATCGAAGCGCGTGGCCGAGCGGCGGCTCACGACGATTCTGTTCGCCGACCTGGTGGGTTCCACCACCCTGGCGGAGTCTCGCGATGCCGAAGACACCCGCGAGCTCCTGTCGCACTACTTCGCGATGGCGAACACGGTCATCGCTCGCTACGGCGGCACCATCGAGAAGTTCATCGGCGACGCCGTGATGGCCGTCTGGGGCGTGCCGATCACCCACGAGGACGACGCGGAGCGCGCCGTGCGCGCCGGTCTCGACTTGATCGGCGAGGTGTCCGGCCTCGCGGAGAAGGTCGGGATCCCTGATCTGAACATGCGGGTCGGGATCGTCACCGGTGAAGTGGCGGTGACCCTCGGCGCCGTCGGTGAGGGAATGGTCGCCGGTGATGCCGTCAACACCGCGGCTCGGATCCAGGCCGTGGCCGAGCCTGGCCAGGTGTGGGTCGATGAGACCACGAGATCACTCACGTCTGCGGCGGTGACCTACACAGAAGCGGGCGAACACCTCCTGAAAGGCAAGGCCGAGCCCATTCGACTGCATTCAGCACGGGCCATCGTCGCCAGCGTCGGTGGCGCTCAGCGCGTCGATGGACTGGAGGCGCCGTTCCTCGGACGCGAACACGAGCTCCGTTTGGTGAAGGACCTCTTCCACGCCGCGATCGATGAGGGCCGGCCGCGGTTGGTGGCCGTGACGGGCGTCGCCGGTGTCGGCAAGACGCGGGTGGTGTGGGAGTTCGAGAAGTACGTCGACGGCATCAGCGAGGTCGTCCTGTGGCATCGCGGCCGGGTCCTGTCCTACGGCGATGGTGTGAGCTTCTGGGCACTGGCCGAGATGGTGCGCACACGGCTTGGTGTCACCGACGCGGAATCGTCCACCGTTGTCGAAGACAAGCTCACGGCTGGACTCGAGAACATCGTCGTCGACCCGAACGAGCGAGAGTGGCTCCGACCGAGGCTGGCCGCGCTACTAGGTCTCGACGCGGGTCGCGCCGACGGACCGACGAGCTTCGGCCGCGACGACCTCTTTGCAGCATGGGCAAACTTCTTCGAGCAGGTCCGTGAGGACGACAACGGCGTCGTGCTCGTGTTCGACGATATGCAGTACGCGGATCCCGATCTGCTCGACTTCCTCGACTACCTACTGGAGAACGCGCGGTTCCCGCTGTTCGTGATGACGCTGGCCCGGCCGGAGCTCGCCGACGCCCGTCCCGGTTGGGGTACGGGACGGCGCGCCACCACGGTGTATCTGGAGCCGCTCGGCGAGGCCGTCATGGTCGAGATCGTCAATGCGCTCGTGCAGGGGCTGCCCGAGCAGGCGTGCCGCGCGCTGGTCGAACGCTCCGAGGGGATTCCCCTCTATGCGCTCGAGATGGTGCGCGGGCTCATCGACCGTGATGTGGTCATTCCCCGTGAGGGCCGTTACGTGCTCGCACCCGATGCCGACCAGCGCGTCGATCTCAGTGCTCTCGACGCGCCACCCAGCCTGCAGGCACTGATCGCCGCCCGTCTCGACGCGCTGGCCCCCGCCGAACGGCAGGTGGTGCAGGATGCAACTGCACACGGGCTGGCATTCTCCCGCGACGCGCTCGAAGCGGTGACCGCAGTCGCGAACCTGGACGAGGTGCTCGAGGAGCTCGTCCGCAAGGAGATCCTCGAGGTTCACTCCGACCGGTTCTCGGCGGAGCGGGGTCAGTACCGGTTCGTGCAGGCGCTCGTGCGCTCGGTCGCGTACGAGACGCTGTCACGGCGTGATCGCAAGGCACGACATCTCGCCGTGGCGCGGTACCTCGAGCAGGCGAGTGAAGGCGACGAAGTCTCTGCGGTCATCGCGCGGCACTATCTCGACGCACTCGACAACGGGCCCGACGACGACGATGCGCCGGCCCTCATCGCCGCCGCACTCGAACGACTCCAGCGTGCGGCGCGGCGGGCCGAAGCGCTGGGGTCGCCCGAAGAAGCGCTTCGGCACTACACGACCGCGCTCGCACGGGAGCCCGACGCGAGCGACCGCGGCCGGCTCCTCGAGGGGGCGGCGCGTGCCGCGCAATCGTCGAACCGGCCGGACGAGTCGATCCACCATGCGGAACAAGCGCGGGCCGCGTACGAGTCGATGGGCCAACGGGTCGACGCCGGTCGCGTCGTCGCGCTCATCGGCGACGTCTTGTTCTCACAGGGCCATGTCCAGGCGTCAGGCGAGCTCGTTCGCCCTGTGTACGACGAGCTCACGAACGTGCCCGGTGCCGATGACGCCATTCTTCGCTTGGCCGAAAACCTGGCGCGCGTTCACATGATGGGCGGCGACCAGGTCGCCGGTCAGGTCTACAACGATCGCGCGGTGGAGCTGGCCGAAGGCCGGCAGGACTGGGAACGGCTCGTTTCTCTGCTCAACCGACAGGCCCTCATCTGGCTTTCGACAGGACGGCCGACGGGCGCGATCGCGCTTCTTCGCGCGGCCGTCGACCTCGGCCGCCGTGAACATCTGCCGCGGGCGACGATCCTGCCCCTGCTCAACATCTCCGCCTTTCTCAAGAACCGCGACCTCGACGAGGCGCGGACCGCAGGCCGTGAAGCGGTCGAGCTGACGCTGCAGGCGGGCGCACGTGATCTCGTGCGGATAGCCGCGATGAACCTCGCACTCACCTGCTGGGTCTCCGGTGACTGGGATGAGACCGAGGCGCTCCACGTGAGCCATCAGGACAACTTCCTGAGCTATCCGCTCGACCTCATCGTGATCCGCTCCGTGCTGGTGTTCATCCGCACTGCCCGCGACGAGCCCGTCGACTTCCAACTCGTCGTTCCGGAGTACGACGCCAGCAACTCGGCGGCCGAGTACGTGGACGCGCTGGCCCAGGGTTTGCGCGCCGAGGCCGAGGGCGATCTCGAGAAGGCAGCGGTCGAGCTCACCCGCGCCATGGACGCGGCGTACCGCGTGTCTGGGATCGAAGACGACTTTGCCGTCTTGCTGCCGTTCGCCATCGACAGCGTGCTCGCGGCCGGAAACACGAGCGAAGCCGAGCGACTGCTCGGCTACGTCGCCGACGCGCCGCGTGGTTTGGTCACGCTGCTCGCGCACGCGCAGCTGTTACGCCTCCGGGCGCTCGTCGGAATCGCGCGCGGCGACGACTCGGCCGTCATCGACGCCGATCTCGAGCTCGCGACGCAAGAGTTTCGGGATCTCGGAGCCCGCTTCTACATCGCGCGCACGCTGCTCGAGCGCGCCCGTGTGATGGCGGAGAGCGGCGATGACGAGGCTGCAGCGCCGCTGCTCGAAGAGGCGGAAGCAATCTTCGTCGACCTGCGGGCCAACCGATGGGTCGCGGAAGTCCAACGTGTCAACTCCCGTCCGCTCGTGCCATGAACTGTCCCGCATGCGCCGTGGAGAACCCAGAGGGCAAGAAATTCTGCCGCGAGTGCGGCGCGGCCCTCGGGCTCGTGTGCCCGACGTGCGGTGTGGCGGTGGAACAGGACGCGAAGTTCTGCGGCGAGTGCGGCGGGGCACTGACGGCATCTGCCTCGCCGGCGGCGCCGTCGGGCGTGTCGCCAGACGCATCGAAGCGCGTGGCCGAGCGGCGCCTCACCACGATCCTGTTCGCCGACCTGGTGGCTTCCACCACGCTGGCGGAATCCCGCGATGCGGAGGACACTCGCGAACTGCTCTCGCAGTACTTCGCGATGGCGAACACGGTCATCGCTCGCTACGGAGGCACGATCGAGAAGTTCATCGGCGATGCCGTGATGGCCGTGTGGGGCGTGCCGATCACCCACGAGGACGACGCGGAGCGCGCCGTGCGTGCCGGTCTGGACCTGATCGGCGAGGTCGGGGGCCTCGCCGAGAAAGTCGGCGTTCCCGACCTGAACATGCGCGTCGGGATCCTCACTGGCGAGGTTGCGGTCACGCTCGGCGCGGTCGGTGAGGGAATGGTCGCCGGAGATGCCGTCAACACCGCGGCTCGGATCCAGGCCGTGGCCGAGCCTGGCCAGGTGTGGGTCGATGAGACCACCCGCTCGCTCACGTCTGCGGCAGTGACCTACACGGAAGCGGGGGAGCACTCCCTCAGAGGCAAGGCCGGGCCCCTGCGCTTGCATTCGGCGCGGGCCATCGTCGCCAGCGTCGGTGGCGCTCAGCGCGTCGATGGTCTGGAAGCCCCGTTCCTCGGACGCGAGCACGAGCTCCGGTTGGTGAAAGAGCTCTTCCACGCGGTCGTGGACGAAGGTCGCCCGCGCTTGGTAGCGGTCTCTGGCCTCGCTGGTGTCGGCAAGACCAGGGTGGCGTGGGAGTTCGAGAAGTACGTCGACGGCATCCGCGAGGTCGTGCGATGGCATCGCGGCCGCGTCCTGTCCTACGGCGATGGCGTCAGTTTCTGGGCGCTGGCCGAGATGGTGCGCTCGCGCCTCGGCGTGACCGACGGGGAACCGTCCACTGTCGTCCACGAGAAGCTCACCGCCGGTCTCGAGCGCTCGGTCGCGGATTCGAATGAACGGGAGTGGCTCCAACCGCGATTGGCCGCGCTTCTCGGTCTCGAGGTTCGCTCGGACGGACCGACCAGCTTCGGGCGCGACGACCTCTTCTCGGCCTGGGCCAACTTCTTCGAGCGGGTCAGCGAGGGCGACAAGAGCGTCGTGCTCGTCTTCGACGACATGCAGTACGCGGACCCTGACTTGCTCGACTTCCTCGACCACCTGCTGGACACCGCACGTTTCCCGCTGTTCGTGTTGACGCTGGCCCGTCCGGATCTCGTCGACGCCCGCCCTGGCTGGGGCACGGGACGGCGGGCCACCACGGTGTATCTCGAGCCGCTCGGTGAAGCGGTGATGGCCGAGATCGTCAACGGTCTCGTGCAGGGACTGCCGGAGCAGGCGTGCCGGGCGCTCGTCGAACGCTCGGAGGGGATTCCGCTCTACGCGCTCGAGATGGTGCGAGGTCTCATCGACCGTGATGCGGTCATCCCGCGCGAGGGCCGTTACGTCCTCGCTCCGGATGCGGACCAGCGCGTCGATCTCAGCACGCTCGACGCGCCCCCCAGCCTTCAGGCATTGATCGCGGCCCGACTCGACGCGTTGACGCCCGCCGAACGCGAGGTCGTGCAGGACGCCACCGTGCACGGGTTGGCGTTCTCCCGTGACGCACTCGAGGCCGTGACCAGCGTCGGGAACCTGGATGCGGTGCTGGAGGAGCTGGTCCGCAAAGAGATCCTGCTCCTTCACACCGACCGATTTTCGCCCGAGCGCGGCCAGTACCGGTTCGTACAGGCGCTGGTACGCACCGTCGCATACGACACGCTCTCGCGCCGCGATCGCAAGGCGCGACATCTCGCAGTGGCGCGGTACCTCGAGCAGACCAGCGACGGCGATGAGTTCGCCGCGGTCACCGCTCGGCACTACCTCGACGCGCTCGACAACGGGCCTGACGACGACGATGCGTCCGACCTGATCGCTGCCGCGCTCGAACAGCTCGAGCACGCCGGTGGGCGAGCAGAAGCGCTCGGGTCGCCCGAGGAGGCACTTCGGCACTACACGACGGCGCTGGCGCGAGACCCGAAGCCGACCGACCGTGCCCGGCTGCTCGAAGGTGCGGCGCGGGCGGCGCGCTCGTCGAACCGGATGGACGAGGCGATCAAGCATGCCGAACAGGCGCGTTCCGCCTACGAGTCGTTGGGTCAGCCCATCGACGCTGGTCGCACCGTTGCGCTCATTGGAGACGTGTTGTCCATTCAAGGTCACCATCAAGCCGCGGTCGACCTCATGGGTCCGATCTACGACGGCATCGTGAACGTCGCCGACGCCGACGACGCGATCCTCGACCTGGCCGAGAACCTGGCGCGCGCTCACACGATGCGGAACGACCCTTCTGGCGCGCAGCCGTACGCGGACCGCGCCCTGGTGCTGGCCGAGGCCCGTCAGGACTGGGAGCGAGTCGTGACGCTCCTGGGCCGGCATGCCGTCATATGGATGCTCACGGCGCGGCCAACCGGTGCGATCGCGTTGCTGCGCGCCGCGGTGGACCTCGGTCGTCGTCGCCACCTGCCGCGAGCGATGATCGTCCCGCTCCTCAACAGCTCCGCCCTTCTCAAGAACCGCGATGTCGAAGCGGCGCTTGCGTCCGGCCGCGAAGGGATCGAGCTGACCCTGCAAGTCGGAGCGCGCGATCTCCTGCGGTCGGCGGCCATGAATCTCACGCTCACGTGCTGGGTCTCAGGTGACTGGGACGAGGCCGAGGCCCTCCATGCGCAGCACTTCGACGACCTCCTCGCCCATGCGGTCGACCTCATGACCATGCGCGCCGTGCTCGTCTTCATTCGCACCGCTCGCGACGAGCCTGTCGATTTCGAAATCGCCGTCCCGGAGGTCGACGCCGACGACGCCGCGGGCGAATCCGTCGCCACGCTGATCGAAGCACTGCTCGCGGAAGCGAACGGCGACGCTGACGGTGCGGCCGTCGTGTTGGCCCGCGCTGTGGACGTCTGCTATCGCGCGTTCGGCATCGACGACGACTTCGCGGTGCTGTGGCCCTTCGCCATCGAGCGGGTACTCGCCGCCGGCCACACGAGCGAAGCCGAACGACTCCTCGGTTACGTCGCCGACGCGCCGCCGGGCTTGGTCACGCCCCTGGCGCACGCGCACCTGCTGCGCCTGCGAGGTCTCGTCGGCATCGCGCTTGGCGATGACTCAACCGTCGACGCCGACCTCGAGCTCGCAACGCAGGAGTTCCGGGACTTCGGCACGCCCTTCTATCTCGCGCGCACGCTGCTCGAGCGAGCGCATCGGATCACGGACAGCGGCGCTGACGAGGCCGCGGCCGCGCTGCTGGAGGAGGCGGAAGCGATCTTCGTCGAGTTGCGGGCCAACCGATGGGTGACGGAGACCCGAGGGGTCAGCTCGCTCCGGTAGGAGACGGCTGCGCCGGTGGTTCGGCCGCCAGCCGCGGGTGCGTCCGTGACAGCCGGGCGAAGGCGACCCCTTGGAGCGATGCGCTCGCCGAGTTCTCCTGCACGGCGGCGAGGAAGTCCTCGCCGGAGAGTCGCCACAGCACGGTCGGCTCGGCGGTGCGAACTGTGGCCGTACGCGGGATCCCCCGGAGCAGGCCGATCTCGCCGAAGTAGCTCCGCGGCCCCATCGTCCGCACGAATTGCCCGTCGACCGTCACCGTCACCTCGCCGTCGACGATGATCCACAACGCATCGGCGGCCTCGCCCTCGCGGACGACGTCGGTCGCGTCCGGGATCTCGACGACCTCGACCGAACCCGCCAGCTGCTCCAGCACCCGTCGCGACGCCGCCTCGAACAGATCGAGCACTTGCAGCAGCGCGATGCGCGGCTCGAGTTCGCGGAGTCTCGACGCCGAGTTGCGGTCGGCGCGAAGCAGTGGACCGATGCCGAGCAACGAGAGCACCGGAAACCCGATGCCGAGGATGAACAGCGACGGGTGAAGGTCAGTGGCACTCAACAGGGTCGCGAACACGAAGCTCGAGACCAGGATGGAGAGGATGACCGCGACGTCGAGCAGGCTGAGAACCCGTCCGAGGACGCCACGCGGCATGTCGCGCTGCAGCGCGGTCACCGCCAGCACGTCGACGACGATCATTCCGACACCGGCGACGACCTGGAGACCGAATCCCAGCACGGGGGTGTGCACGAACGCGGTCAAACCGAAGGGCACGGCTTGGCACGCGATCCCCGCCACGATGATGGGAGCGAGACGTCGTGACGCGCTGAGCCGATTCGCCAGTCCGGCTGCGACGACGCCGCCGAGCGCGCTGCCGGCCAACAGGTAGCCGAAGCCGTTCGTGCCGGTGCCGAGCTGTTCGCTGATCGGAACGTAGAGCACGGTGCTGGCGCCGTACACCGCGGAGTCGAGGGCGCAGAACAGCACGAGTACCGTGGCGACTCGTTCGGCCCGCAGCGCGTTCACACCGTTGACGAAGGCTCTGAACACGCTCTCGCCCTCTTCGGCGACATCGCCTCGGCTCCGGACGCTCAGGCGGAACACGAGCAGCGCCGACGCCAGGAAGCTCAACGCGTTGAGTTGGATGGCCGCGGCGGGCTCGTCGGCGAGGAGCAACAAGGCACCCACGCCCGGCCCGATGACGACCACCGAGCTCTCGAGCGCAGAGAAGAGACCGTTGGCCGCGGTGAGGTCGCGCTCCGGCACGACCTCAGGCGTGATGGCGCCGGCCGCGGGCCGGTACGGCGAGGACACGGCCGCGGCTGCCGCCGACAGCACGAGGATGAGCGCAAGAGGACCATCGGCGGCGACAACCAGCGCGAGAGCCGCCATCCCGAAGTACGACAGGAGCGCGGAGACGATCATCACCCGCGTGCGCTCGTAACGATCGGCGAGCACGCCGCCGTAGCTGGCCAACAAGACACGCGGGATCCAGCCGGACGCGGTCAGCAAGGCGATCCACGTGGTCGAGCCCGTGCGTTCGAACACGTACACGATGAGGACGGTGAGGTAGGCCCACGAGCCGAGGCCGTCGATGAGGAACGCGCCAGCGAGGAGTCGCAGATCCCGAGAACGCAGTGCGTCCCGGAAACGCCCGCCCCTCGCTCCCGCACTCATGGAGGCTGAACATACGCCTCCGTCGAGGGTCTCGACGTCACGCCACGGCCGGAGGCTTCATATGCTGCTTGCGTGGTCGAAGCGTCGCCGATGGGTCACGCCGTGTGGACCAAGGAAGGACAGCACACCCTTGTCGACCTGATGAGCGCGCGTCTCGAATCTGCGGCAGACGATCCGTATCTCGACATCCTCGGGACGCAGTTCACTGCGGCGGAAGTCGTCGATCGCGCGAGTCGGATCGCCGGGTCGTTGCACGCGCTCGGGGTGCAGAAGGGTGACCGGGTCGCCTCGCTCATCGAGAACTCTCCGGAAGCGCTGCTCTCCTGGTGGGGCATCATCTGGGCGGGTGCCGTGGCCGTGCCGGTCAACACCGCCTACAAAGGGGAGTACCTGCGTCATCAGCTCGCCGATTCGGGGACGAAAGTGCTGTTGATCCAGGGCGACTTGGCCGAGCGCGCCGTGCGTGTCGTGCCAGAGGTCGAGGGCCTCGACCAGGTCGTCGTGATCGGCGAGGGCCCAACCGATTTCCCCGCGGCCAAGTCACACGATTGGGAGTCGTTGTTCGAGCACGACCCGGCCGCGCCGGTCGACGTGGCCCCGTCCGACCTCGGTACGTTCATCTACACCGGCGGCACCACGGGACTTTCGAAGGGCTGCATGCTCAGCCACAACTACCACGAGGTGTTGTCGCGTCAGATCGGGCATTGCTGGGGTCGCACCGCCGATGACGTGGTCTGGACTCCACTGCCGCTCTTCCACTTCAACGCGCTCGTCACCGCCGTCATCGGTCCCTTGATCTTCGGCGGACGTGGCGCGATCGACCGGAAGTTCTCCGTGTCGGGCTTCTGGCCGGAGATGAACCGCACCGGCAGCACGATCACCTCGACGCTCGGAACGATGGCCTACCTCCTCGCGCATGATGTCGACCAGCCAGCGATGCCGAAGTCAGGGCGTTCGGAGGCGAACACCACATTGCGGCTGCTGGGGGCGGCACCGCTCCCGGAGGAGATCGATTCGATCATCAAAGGTCGGTTCGGCATCGACACCTTCAGCGGCGCGTACGGACTGACCGAAGCGTCGCTGGTGTCGTGGCAGCCTCCCGGGGTGGTCAACAAGCCCAACGCCGCCGGCGTCATCAACACGGAGTATTTCGACGTACGCATCTTCGACGATGACGACGACGAATTGCCGCGCGAGACCGAAGGCGAGATCGTCATCCGGCCCAAGCGCGCCCACGCGATGTTCGAGGGCTACTGGGGCCGGCCAGAAGCCACGGTGGCTGCGAGTCGCAACTGGTGGTTCCACACCGGCGACATCGGTCGCATCGACACCGACGACTACCTCTTCTTCGTGGATCGGAAGGCGGACTACATCCGTCGCCGAGGCGAGAACATCGCCAGCTTTGAAGTGGAGCGCATTCTGATGCGCCATGGCGGGTTGTCCGATGTCGTGGTCCATGCGGTGTTCAGCGAGCTCGGTGAGGACGACCTCAAGATCACGGCGATGCGCGAAGCCGGCTCGGAGGTCACCGAGGCCGACCTGTTCCGGTGGTGTGTCGACGAGCTGCCGTACTTCGCGCTCCCTCGGTACATCGAGTTCCGCGAAGAGCTTCCTCGCAGTCCCGTTGGTCGTGTCCTCAAGCGCGTGCTGCGGGAGGAAGGCGTCACCGCATCGACGTGGCGCGTCGACGACTCGGGCATCACCTTCGAGAAACGCTGAAACGTCGACGAGGATGATCGGCATCGACGCGTCCACGTCGCCCGACGACGCCGCCGTGGTGACGAAGGAATGGGTCGAGGCCAATGTTCCGCGCTCGTGGCGCGATGCGGCCGCTCAGGGTGGCGCCGCGGCGATCCGGCGGGTGCGACCGCGTGAGACGTACGAGGAGTGGTATCCGACGTTCGCCGCCGCCGGTCTGGTTGTGCCGACATGGCCGGTGGCCTACGGCGGTCTCGACGTGCTCCCGGTGGTGGCCCGCTCGATCGAGGAGG
Organism: Acidimicrobiaceae bacterium; assembly: GCA_041166745.1. Classification (GTDB taxonomy): domain Bacteria; phylum Actinomycetota; class Acidimicrobiia; order Acidimicrobiales; family JACDCH01; genus DASUCS01. Next base: position 3,852 of record JBEEGH010000034.1, on the reverse strand, counting down.
AGCTGGCCCCGTACAACCTCGGCCGGCTCAATCCCCTCGGGTTGAACCTGGCCGCCCCTGCGCTGTTTGCTCACGGCACGGAGGAGCAGCGCCTGCGATTCCTACCGCGCATCGTCGACAACAGTCAGAAGTGGTGTCAACTGTTCTCCGAGCCGGGCGCAGGGTCCGACCTTGCATCGCTGGCCTGCCGCGCGGAACGCGATGGTGACGAGTGGGTGCTGACCGGTCAGAAGGTCTGGACCACGTGGGCGCACCTCGCGGACTTCGGCGTGTGCCTGGCTCGCACCGATCCGGACCAACCGAAGCGAGCCGGCATCACGTACTTCCTGGTGGATCTCCATTCGCCGGGCTGCGACGTGCGTCCACTCCGCCACATCACGGGCGAGATCGACTTCAACGAGGTGTTCCTCGAAGCGGTCCGGGTTCCCGACTTCCATCGCGTCGGCGAAATCGGAGGAGGCTGGACCGTCGCCAACGCCACGCTCTCGGGCGAACGCCAGATGGTGTCGGGTGCTGGATCTGGTGGTGTCGACCGCATCGGCGGCTCGGGAACAGAGCGCCTGGTGCGGCAGGCGAAAGCATCGGGAGCGTGGAACGACCGCGTGTTTCGCCAGAAGCTGCTCGAGGCCTACAGCGAGGAGCGCATCCGGGATTGGACGAATCAACGGGCGCGCGCCGGATTGAAGGCCGGACGAGCGCCCGGTCCGGCGAGCTCGATCGGCAAGGTGCACCAGGGTGAGCTCAATCAGCGAATTCAGCTGCTCGCCACCGACGTCCTCGGCGCGAATGCGATGGCGTGGGAGAACGAGGCCGCGTCGTACGAGGACGGATTGCCCTACGAGGTGAAGGGCATGTTGCGCAGCCGAGCGAACACCATCGAAGGTGGTACCACGGAAGTGAACAAGAACATCGTCGCTGAGCGCGTTCTCGGCCTGCCCCGGGAGCCTGACCCGTGGAACGATCGACCCTGGCGAGAGGTGCCCCGCTCATGACCTACGAGTGTCTGAAGGTCGAGCGGCATGGTCCCGTGGGGTGGCTCATCAACGATCGCCCTGACCAGCTGAACGCGATGAACAACCAGATGCGCGATGAATTCGCGCTTGCGTGGCGTGAGCTCGACGACGATCCCGAGGTTCGGGTCATCGTCCACACCGGCGAGGGCCGTGCGTTCCAGACAGGAGTCGACGTCACGGAGATCGCCTCTGACGGCGTGGGAATGGAGCGCTATCGCGACTCCGTCGAGAACTTCGATCTGCACTTCACGTCGTGGCACGAAGGCGTTTGGAAGCCGGTGATCACGGCGGTCAACGGCATCTGCGCGGGAGGCGGGTTTCATTGGGTCGCCGACGCCGACATCGTGATCGCGGCATCCGACGCGCAGTTCTTCGATCCGCATGTCTCCATCGGCCAAGTGGTAGCCGTCGAAGCCATCGGTCTGCTGCGCAAGATGCCGGCGGAGGCAGTCATGCGCATGGCGCTCGTCGGCCGCCACGAACGCCTGTCGGCGGCGCGCGCCTACGAGCTCGGCATGATCTCCGAGGTCATCCACCCACCTGACCGCTTGCGCGACGCCGCCCAAGAGTTGGCCGAGAAGATCGCCAAGAACTCTCCAGCGGCGATGGCCGCTACAAAGCGAGCCTTGTGGGGCGCGCTCGAGCTCGGGCTCACCGACGCGTGCCGCCTCGGTGCGAAGGAACTGGTCGCGATGTGGGGCCACCCTGACCAGACCGAAGGCCCGAAGGCATTCGCAGAGAAGCGCGAGCCGAATTGGCAGCCGCTCGATCCGGCATGACGCTCGGCGACCTGCTCTTCGACTCGGCCGCCGATGGCGACGCCGTGTTCGTACACGCCGGTGGTACCAGTCATTCGCGCGCTGAGGTCCAGGGGCTCGCGGAAGCGATCGCACGCGGGCTCGACGAGGTCGGGGTCACCAGCGGTCAGCCAGTGGGCGTGATGTTGCCGAACGGCGCAACCCTGATCGCAGCGCTGTTCGGTGTCTGGCGGGCCGGCTCGGCCTACGTACCGCTCAATCCGCGCTCGACGCCCGAGGAGATCGATCACGTCCGAGCCTCGGTGGAGCCCGCCGCGATCATCACCGTCGAACGGTTCGCGAAACGATTTCATCCGCTGCCCGTCGTCACCGTCGACGACGTCGTCACGATCACGCCCGGCGTCGTCGGTGCCAAGACCATCGATCCCGACATCGCGCTCATCCAGTTCACCTCGGGCACCACGGGACGGCCGAAGCCTGTGCTGCTTCGGCATTCCAACGTGTTGGAGCTCCTGGATGGTGTACTCGCCAAGATCCGCGGGCGCGAACCCGAGCCCGCGAAGTCGACGAAACCGCCGATGCCGAACCTCGTGCCTGTGTCGCTCTCGTTGTGGGCCGGGATCTACCAAGTGCTCTTTGCCGCGAGAGTCGGTGCACCCGTGGTGGTGATGGACGGCTTCGACACGACGGAGTTCACTCGCCTCGTCGAAGCTTTCGGCATCCGATCGACGGTGCTGCCCCCGGCGGCGATGACCATGCTCTCTGATGACGCGCGTATCACCTCGTTGGAGCCCTTGCGCTACGTCCGCAGCATCTCCTCGCCCTTGTCGGCCTTCCAGGCTCGACGTTTCAAGGAGCGCTTCGGAATCGCCGTGCTGAACAGCTACGGACAGACGGAGCTCGGCGGTGAGATCGTCGGATGGAACGCCGCCGACTCGCGGGAGTTCGGTACGTCCAAGCTGGGTGCCGTCGGGCGGCCGCATCGCGGTGTCGAGATGCGCATCGTCGACCGCGACGGGACCGAGGTCGGCGTGAACGAACCGGGCGAGCTCTGGGTCATCACGCCGTCGATGAGTGCCGGCTATGCCGATGGCTCGACGCTGTCCGAACGCATGAGCATCGACGGCTACTTCCGCACCGGCGACATCGCGCGGATCGATCACGACGGCTTCGTGTGGATCGAAGGTCGCGTCAGCGACATGATCAATCGGGGTGGCCTGAAGGTGTACCCAGGCGAAGTCGAGGAGGTGCTGCGCTCGTCGCCAGCGGTGGCCGACGTTGCCGTCGTGGCCGTTCCGGACGAGCGGCTGGGTGAGGTGCCGTGGGCGTTCACGGTTTTGGCCGACGGCACCTCGTTGGATGCCGTGGCCCTCGAGGCGCTGGCGCGTGAGCATCTCGCTCCGTACAAGATCCCCGTGCAGTTCGTGGAGCTGGATGCGCTCCCGCTGAACGAGGCCGGCAAGGTGATGAAGCAGTCGCTGGTCGACGCCGCGCTCGCGGGGTTGATCAACGAGCGCTCCTGACGACCCATACTTCTACAGGAAATACAAGACTTCCGGTGAGTCGCGTGCAGGTATGTCTTGACGCGCCAGTGAACCCTCGGACGTAGTGGAGTTCTCATGAAGCTGTCACTGACCACGACTTGAACCACTCCACGCCTGGGGCAATGGACGGCGATGAGGAGATGAGCGAGCGGCTGTTGCGCGCCGTGTCGTTTCGTGATGAGGAGACTGGTCGGCACATCGAACGGATGAGCCGGTATGCGGTCGTGCTCGCTGAAGCGGTCGGGTACAGCGGCATGTCGCTCGAAGACCTTCGACTCGCGACCGCACTCCACGACGTCGGCAAGATCGGCGTCCCGGACGGCATCTTGCTCAAGCCAGGCTCGCTCTCGCGCGACGAGTACGCCTCGATGCAGCGCCACGCGCACATCGGCCATCAGCTGCTCGCCGACTCCAACTCCGAACTGCTGCGCAGCGCGGCCAACATCGCGTTGACCCACCACGAATGGTGGGACGGCACCGGCTATCCCCGCGGACTGCAAGGCGACGAGATCTCCGAGGAGGCCAGGATCGCCGCGG
>JBEEGH010000033.1:0-132392 GCA_041166745.1 Acidimicrobiaceae bacterium | reverse complement strand
GCAGTGTTCGGCGGCGGTGTTGCAGCCGGAGGGGTGTTGGCAGTGGCGGTCGCGGACTTCGATGGCGCGGCGCAGGGCGCCGGTGAAGAAGCGTTGGCGGACGCCGACGTCGATGACTCGCGACGGGCTGTCGAAGATGATGCGTTCGATGTCGCCTTCGCACAGGTACGGGACGGCCAGGCCGGGGGTGATGACGGTGCCGTCGGCCAGTTCGCACATCCGGGTGAACGGGCCTTGGCCGGTGTGGATGGTGATGAGGGGGCGGGGGAGACGGTGGACGCCTTCGCGGTAGGCGGCGGATTGGCGGGCCATGATCTGTAGGGCGTCGGCCATGCGTTGGGACGCGGTGCGGGGCAGCTGTGTCGGTGACGCATCCGGGCCGTGTTCGGCTCTCGCGGCGGCCCAGTCGGTTTCGAACAGGGAGTGTTCGATGCGATGGAGTTCTTCGAGGATTTCGGTGCCGGCGAGCGGGTCGAGGTGGGCGCGGAGATCGACGGTGGTTTGGAAGGTGCGTGCGGCTTTGAGGTAGCGGCCGTCGCGGCTGCGGTAGGGGCGGTCCAGGTCGAGGGCGAGGTAGGCGGCGTCGATCCAGTAGTCGACGGCTCGTTTGGCGTCGGGGTAGCGCAGGCCGGCGATCTCGTCGATCAGCATCGTTTCGGCGGCGGCGAACTGGTCGGCTAGGACCGCCTGGTTGGCCCAGGTCAGCAGGTCGGCGTGATCGACGGACAGTTTTCCTTCGTGTACGGCCACGACGGTGGCCGGCATCGTGCGCAGCTTCTTGGCTCGAGCCATCTCGGCTTTGGCGGTGGCATCGGACAGGTGACATTCCCGGACCAGGCGCCCCCAGCCGGCTTTGGACCCGTCCGAGGCCCACAGTCGGCGGGTTTCCCATTCCGCCACGAACCGGGCCCGCACCCCCGCCGCCCGCGAGTGCAGCGCCTGCAGCCCGATGACCAGATGATGCAGGTCTCCGTCGGACAGCCCGGCGGGATCGATCGTGTCGAGGGTGTCGAGCGCCGTGTTCGATTCGCGCAACAGAACAGTCACTCCGACACCTTCGATTCGCTGAGCGAGGAAGGGAGCGACCGCTCCGAGCCCACCACCGTCCAAACCGACCAGCGGAGGTGACCGACATCGTACACCTGTTCGATGCACTAATGCAAGGGCACCCAGCAAGAATTCGCACGTGTTCGGTAGCGGCCGGTTACAGGTTGTAGAGGCGCGCGGCGTTGCCGCCGAGCAGCTTCGTCGTCACGTCGTCGCCGAGGCCGGCGGCCAAGCGACGAACCTCCGCGACGGTGCCGGGAAAGTCAGAGTCCCAGTGCGGATAGTCCGACGCGTAGATGAGCCAGTTGTCGCCGAGTTGCTCGACGCACGTCGCGAGCAACGGCTCCTCCGCCTCGAAGCTGAAGTAGCACTGCCCGCGCGCGAGTAGCTCGCGCGGGTCGGACTTCATCGCGGGCAACAGCTCCGGACGCTTCTCGAAGTGCTCGTGCATCCGGTGTACGAAGTAGGGCACCCAACCCGTACCTGACTCCAGGAACGCGACACGCAACGTTGGAAAGCGATCGAGCACGCCACCCATCGCCAGCGCGGTGAAGGCCACCATCTGATCGACGGGAAACGACAAGCAATGCACCTGCGCGTAGTTGTCGAAGCGACCCGCACCGGGAAGCTCGAGGTTCATGCCAGGCGCACTGTGCACTGCGACGGCGAGGTCGAGCGCCGCACAACATTCGAAGAACGGAGCAAGCGACGCGTCGTCGAGATTGGCGGCGCCGAGCACCGGAGGTATCGCGACGGCGACGGCCCCGAGCCGAGCAACCCGCGTGACCTCGGTGATCGACCGGCTGACGTCTTGCAGCGGAACGACCGCGACGCCCTTCAGGCGGTCGGGACGGTGGCCGCACACCTTCGCCAGCAGCCAGTCGTTGTATGAGCGGGCGACGTCGAGCGCGAACCCGGCATCGCTGTACGACGTGAGGCCGATGATCAGCCCGCCGTAGAGCACCTGGATGTCGATGCCTTCGCTGTCCATGTCGGCCAGGCGCTTGTCGAGGTCAGCGGCGCCGGCTGCACATGCGGGGTTCGTGGCGGAGTCGATCGGTACGCCCCGGCCCGGCCCTTCCTGCGTCGGGTAGAGCTTGTCGCCGATCTGCGCCACCCACTTGCCGGCCGACCTCCCGGCGGACAACCAGCCCGGATGCTGATCCGCGAGCTCGTTCCACGAGAACGGATCCTCGTTGACATGCGCGTCCGCGTCGACCACCAAACCTGACACCACCGTCAGGTAGTGTGACCGACCCAGGGGGACGGATGCCACTCTCCATAAAGGTCGATCGCGAGCGCTGCATGGGGTCGGGGAACTGCGCGTTCCACGCGCCGAAAACGTTCGATCTCGACGACGAGATGAAGGCGATCGTCGTCGACCCGTCGGGCGACCCCGACGACAAGATCCGCCTCGCGGTCGACGGCTGCCCGACGCTGGCGTTGTCCTTAGATACATGACGCTCGGAATCAGCGACGACCACGTCGCGCTGCACGAGACGGCGCGGCGGTGGGCCACGAATCACTGCCCGCCCGCGGTGCCGCGCGCCCTCCTCGACGACGCCCCCGAGACGTTGCCGCCGTTCTGGGACGATCTCGCCGCCCTCGGATGGCTCGGCCTGCACCTGCCTGAGGACGTCGGCGGTTCCGGCTACGGGCTGGCCGAGCTCGCGGTGGTGCTCGAGGAGCTGGGCCGCGCCTGTGCGCCCGGGCCACTCCTGCCGACGGTGCTCGCGTCCGCCGCCATCGATCGCCTCGGCGACGACGAGACGCGCGCCAAGCTCCTTCCGGGGCTGGCCGATGGCACCGTGCGCGCCGCGGTCGCGTTCAGCGCTCCGGTACTCGGAGCGGGGCTCGCCGATCTGGTGATCGTCCCGGCCGAAGGCGGCTGGAACGTCGTCAACGCGACGGATCTCACGATCACACCGCGTACGAACCTCGACGTGACGCGCCGGGTCGCCGACATCAGTGGCGATGCGCCCTCGCTCGGTTTCTTGGCCGACCCGCATGGCGGGATCGTGGCGGACCTCGCCATCGTGCTCATCGCGGCCGAATGCACGGGTGGCGCGGCGTGGTGCGTCGAAACCGCGGCGCAGTACGCGCAGGTGCGCGAGCAGTTCGGCCGCCCGATCGGTCAGTTCCAAGGCGTGAAACACCGATGTGCCGACATGCTCCTTGCCCTCGAGCAGGCACGCGCCGTTGCGTGGGACGCGGCCCGGCCCGCCGACACAGAGCCTGAGCACGTTCTCACCGCCGCCGTCGCGGGCGCGCTCGTTCCTGATGCGTTCTTCAAGTGCGCGAAGGACTGCGTGCAGGTACTCGGTGGCATCGGCTTCACGTGGGAGCACGACGCCCACCTCTACCTCAAGCGAGCGACCGCCCTTCGAGCACTGCTCGGCGGCTCGCCGCGCGCGGCTCGACGCCGTGTGACGGAGCTCGTGAAGGCCGGCGTGCGGCGATCCCTGGCCGTCGACCTCCCGCCCGAGGCCGAGCCGATCGCCGCCGAAGTGCGCGCCTTCCTCGACGACCTGAAGACGCACGACAAAGACGATTGGCGCCGGCTGATCGCCGACGGAGGCTACGTGTCGCCGCACTGGCCCAAGCCCTGGGGCCGCGACGCGTCGCCGCTCGAGCAGCTCGTGATCGACGAGGAGTTTCGCGTCGCGCGCGTTCGCCGTCCGCATCTCGCCGTTGGTGCGTGGTCGTTGCCGACGCTCATCGCCTACGGCACACCGGAGCAGCAAGAGCGCTGGATGGGGCCGACGCTGCGCGGCGAGATGAACTGGTGCCAGATGTTCAGCGAGCCCGGTGCCGGTAGCGACCTCGCGTCGTTGTCCACGAAGGCCAGCCGGGACGAGGGCGGCTGGCTGCTCACCGGGCAGAAGGTCTGGACGTCGATGGCGGTCCAGGCGGACTGGGGCATCTGTCTCGCCCGCACGGATCCAACCCTGCCGAAGCACGGTGGCATCACGTGCTTCTTCGTCGACATGCGTAGCGAGGGACTCGAGATCCGCCCGCTGCGCGAGCTGACCGGCGAGGCCATGTTCAACGAGGTGTTCTTGTCCGACGTCTTCGTTCCGGACGATTGTGTGATCGGCGACGTGAACGACGGATGGCGCGCCGCCCGCACCACGCTCGAAAACGAGCGCGTGTCTATGGGATCAGGTGCGTCCTTCGGTCTCGGCATCGAAATGCTCGTGGGACTCGTCGACGCCGACGACGACATCACGGTCGACCAGGTCGGTGCCTTGCTGGCCGAGGCGCAGAGCCTCAGCGTGCTCGGCACCCGTATGACCGCGCGGGCGTTGTCCGGCGCGCAGCCAGGACCAGAGTCGAGCGTGCGCAAGCTGCTCGGTGTCGAGCACGATCAGCGAGTGTCGGAGGTCGGCCTCACCCTGCTCGGATCAGCGTCGAGCGCGATCGACGGCGACGCCGCATCATGGCTCGGTGGCTTTCTCGCCAACCGGTGCCTCACGATCGCCGGCGGGACGAGCGAAGTGCAGCGCAACGTGATTGCAGAGCGTTTGCTGGGACTGCCCAAAGATCCATGAGCTCGCCGCGATTCGATCTCCCGAACCCCGATCACGAGACGCAGGCCTATTGGGACGCTGCTCGCGAACGCCGCCTGCTCGTCAAACGCTGCAGCGCTTGTGGAAAGGCCCACTTCTATCCGCGACCGTTTTGTCCGTACTGCTGGAGCAACGACGTCGAGTGGGAGCAAGCCAGTGGCCGGGCAACGCTGTACACGTACTCGGTCGTGCACCGGAACGACCTGCCGCCGTTCAACGAACGCGTTCCGTACGTGGCCGCAGTCGTCGACCTCGAAGAGGGCCCGCGCATGATGACCAACGTCGAGGGCTGCGACGAGGGCGACCTGCGGATCGGGATGCCGTTGGTGGTCGACTTTCGCGTCGAGACCGACGACGTGACGGTCCCGGTCTTCCGTCCGGCGTCGTGACATAGGGTTTCGAAACGATGGCGGACAGCCCTGAGTTCACGTTCCGATGGGAAGCACCCGTGCACGAGGTGTTCCCCTCGTTGCACGACGCGCAGAGCGCGTGGCTCGGACAGATCGACTCACTCGAGGCCCCCGACCGCAAGACGCACGAGTTGATCCGCATGGTGTGCACGGTCGTCGCCCGCAACCCGGAAGGCATCGTGCGACACGCGAGGCTGGCCCGTGAAGTCGGCGCCACGTGGGCCGACGTCGTCGGCTCGATCATGTTGACGGCGCCCGCGTTCGGGATTCTCGCGGCCGTCGAGGCGTTGCCGCATGCGCGACAAGGGTTCGACGCCGCGCCACAGATCGAGGACGATGACTGAGAAGCCGTTCCGGCTGCTGCCCCGTCTCACCGAGACCAACGACTACTTCTGGACCGGCGGTGAGCATGGCGAGTTGCGGTTCCTGCGCTGCCAGGACTGCGGCACCTGGATCCATCCGTGGTCGCCGCGCTGCCCGAGCTGCCTGTCGAAGCACCTCGCGCCGGAGGCGGTCTCGGGCAACGCGACGGTGCACGGGTTCACCATCAACTACCAGCCGTGGATCCCGGGTCTCGACCCGCCCTACGTGATCGCGATCGTCGAGTTCCCCGAACAAGTGGGGTTGCGATTGACGACTGGCATCGTCGGCTGCGAGCCCGACGTCGTGCATGTCGGAATGCCCGTGCGCGTCGTGTTCGACAACTACGAGGACGTGTGGCTCCCGTTCTTCGAGCCGGTCGACCGCGACGCCGGGGTGAACGGCGGGCCAGGAGCATGAACATCGGCGAGCGGGGCGCGGTCATCACCGGCATCGGCCAGTCGGACGTCGGCCGTCGCCTGTTCCGAAATCCCCTCGATCTCACACTCGACGCGTGTCTCGACGCGATTGCCGACGCGGGTCTCACACGCGACGACATCGACGGCATCGCGACCTACCCGGGCGCGATGGACAACCCGCCCGGTTTCTCCGGTGCGGGTGTCACCGATGTTCAGGACGCGCTGCGCCTGAACCTCAACTGGTTCGCCGGGAGCATGGAGTCGCCCGGCCAGCTCGGCTCCGTCATCAACGCCTGTCTCGCGGTCGCCGCCGGGTTGGCCAATCACGTGTTGTGCTTCCGGACGGTCTGGGAGGGATCCGCGCAAGGAACCGGCGGACGAGCCGGCATCGGGGTCGGCAGCAACGTCGGCGGCGGCAGCGGCAAGCTGCCGCGCATCGGCGGCTTCATGCAGTGGACGATTCCGTACGGCGCCGCGTCCGCCGCGAACTGGATCGCCATGATGGCATCGCGTCACTTCCACGAGTTCGGCACGACACGCGAGCAGCTCGCGTGGATCGCGTTGAACGGTCGGCGCAACGCCGAGGTCAACCCCAAGGGCGTCTACCGAGATCCGATGACGCTCGACGACTACATGAACGTGCGCATGATCACGTGGCCGTTCTGTCTGTACGACTGCGACGTGCCCGCGGATGGATCGACCGCGCTCATCGTCTCGCGCGCCGATGCGTCGGGCCTGCGCAAGACGCCGATCCAAGTCGAGGCGGTCGGTTCGGCGATCCACGGCCGCCCGTCGTGGGACCAATGGGACGACCTCACGACGATGGCGCTACGCGACGCCGCCGCGCAGATGTGGACCCGCACCGACCTCAAGCCTGCCGACGTCGACGTGGCCGAGTGCTACGACGGGTTCAGCTTCATCACGTTGGCGTGGCTCGAAGCGCTCGGCTTCTGCGGGAAAGGCGAAGGCGGCCCGTTCATCGAGGGCGGCGAGCGCATCGCCCGCGACGGGCTGATCCCACTGAACACGCACGGCGGCCAGCTCTCGTCCGGCCGCTTGCACGGCTACGGCTTCATCCACGAGGCCTGCGTGCAGCTGTGGGGCGAAGGCGGAGAACGCCAAGTGGTACGACCTGGTGGACGTCAGCCGGAGGTCGGGATCGCGGCGGCGGGCGGTGGTCCGCTCGGCGGGTGCCTGTTGCTCACTCGGCGATGAGCGTGATGGGTTCGGGGCGCAGCCCCGAAGGAACGAGGTAGCGATGAGCTTCACGGAAGCCGAGCTCGAGTCGATGACGGTGGCGCCGTGGGAGCGGGCCAAGCAGGCGATCGCCGACGGCCGGCTCGACGATGCGCTCGGTTACATCGACGATGCCGCGCAACGGACGCGCGGCTTGCAGATCTACTCCATCGAGTGGATCACCTCGCTGTTGTCGTTCGTCGGTCGCGAGCTCGGTGAAGATGCAGTCGAACGGGCGTTGCGGGCGAGCAGCGACGACTTCATCCGCGCCAGACGCGAACCTGAGGGCGCACCGTCCTGGGACACGTTGCCGGCGACGGTTCGCGCCAAGGCCATCGCTCGAGCAATGGTGGCCAACGGCGGCGGCTGCGAAGTCGACGAGGACGAAGAGAAGATCGTGCTGGCATTTCGATGTGGCAGCGGTGGTCGTCTGATCGACGCAGGTCGCTACGACGACGACGGCGGCCCGTACCTCACGCTGCGCGAACGCGGTCCTCGCACGTTCGAGCGTGATGCGTTGCCGGTCTACTGCGCGCACTGCTCCGTGAACAACGAGATCCAGCCGGTCGAGTGGGGCGGCGCGCCCACGTCGATCGAGTATCCACCGGAGCGGGCCGGCGAGCCCTGCATCCATCACGTGTACAAGGACGTGAGCGCCATCCCCGATGCGGCCTACGTGCGCATCGGCGTCCGTGCAGCTACCAGATCCGAGCGCCCGCCATCAGACGTTTGAGGTCGCGGGCGGCGACGTCGTGCCGGCGGCGGGCCTCGCCGCGGAGCTCGCGCAGCTCCGCGTACCGCTCTGATTCGTCGTCGGTCCACGGCCGTTTCTCACGCAACTGCTCGAGGTCGTGGATCTCATCGACGATGGCAGAGTGTCGAGCCGCCGCGCTCAGCAGTTCTGACGCGAGCCGGCGTCGAGAGTGGATGAGCGCTGGCAGCGGTTGTACGACGGACACGGCCACTCCTGGTCGCGGGCGGATTCTGCAATTGGTGCCCGCCCGCACAACCCGACAAACCGTACCGCACTCGCTCCATCGGAAAACGCACCCAATGAAGCCTTCGCATCACCAGCCCTTGAACTCAGGCGTTCTTCTCTCCATGAACGCCTTCATGCCTTCGGCCGAGTCGCCCGTGGCCTGCACCATCTCTTGGGCGAAGCTCTCCTCCTCGAACGCGGTGTGACGGCTCGATTCGAACGATCGGTTCAGCAGCCATTTCGTCATCGCCACGGTCTTGGTCGGCGCGGCCGCCAATCGCTGTGCCAGTTCGCTCGTGGTGGTGGCGAGGTCGGCCGCGGGCACGACGCGGTTGGCGATGCCGAACCGCTCGGCGTCGGCCGCGGAGAGATCGTCGCCGAAGAACATGATCTCCTTCGCCCGTTGCGGTCCGACGATGCGCGGCAGCAGGTAGCAACCGCCGGCGTCGGGGATGATGCCGCGACGCACGAACACTTCGATCAGCCGAGCGGTGTCGGCCATCACGATGAGGTCGGAGGCGAGCACGAGGTTGGCGCCGCCGCCGGCCGCGGTGCCGTTCACCGATGCGATGACGGGCTTCTCGCAATCGAGGATGGACGCGATGAGCCGCTGCCAGCCGCGGCGGATCATGCGGGCGATGTCGCCCAGCGCTCGGTCAGGAGCACCTTCGGGACGGGCGGGCCCTGCGGGCTGGGGGCCGCCCAAGCCCGCACCGGTGCAGAAGTGACGGTCGCCTGCGCCGGTGAGCACGATGGCGCGTACGCCGAGCGTTGCCGAGAGGTCGTTGAACGTGTCGGCGAGCGTGTCGCGCATGTGCGCGGTGAGGGAGTTGCCGGCTTCGGGACGGTTGATCGTGATGCGAGCGATGCCGCTGTCGATGTCGACCCGCAGCTGCTCCTCGATGGGCGTCTCCTCAGGCATGGCGGGTACGGTAGGCGACCTGACACGCATGTCAGGAATCTCACAGATGGGGGAGTGATGGGGCTGTTCGACGGCAAGGTGGCGATCGTCACCGGCGCGGGGCGCGGCATCGGCCGCGAAGAGGCGTTGCTGCTCGCGCGCGAGGGTGCGGCAGTCGTGGTCAACGACCTCGGCGGCTCGAGCGAAGGCGCAGGGGCCGACGACACACCCGCCCAGCAGGTCGTCGACGACATCGTCGCCGCCGGCGGTCGCGCCGTGGCGAACTACGGCAGCGTCGCCGATTTCGCCGATGCGAAGGCGTTGATCGACCAAGCGGTCGACACGTTCGGCGGCCTCGATGTGCTCATCAACAACGCCGGAATCCTGCGGGACAAGATGAGCTTCAACATGGAAGAGGACGAGTGGGATCTCGTCGTCGACGTTCACATGAAGGGCCACTTCTGCACGTCGCGACACGCCGCGAACTACTGGCGAGCGCGGTCGAAGGAAACGAGCGCCCCGGTCGGCGGCGCAATCGTCAACACGGCGAGCGAGTCCGGTCTGTACGGCAACGCCGGTCAGGTCAACTACGCCGCGGCCAAGGCGGGAATCGCGTCGATGACCATCGTGATGGCCCGCGAGCTCGAGCGGGTGGGAGTGCGCGTGAACTGCATCGCGCCCGTCGCCCGCACCCGGCTCACCGAAGCCGTGGCCGGCGATTACATGCAGGCGAAGGAAGGCGAGTTCGATCGGTTCGCGCCCGAGAACGTGGCCGCCGTCGCGGCGTGGCTGGCATCCGACCTGTGCTCTGGCATCAGCGGCCAGGTCGTGAAGGTGATGGGTGGCGTCGTGCAACTGCTCGAAGGCTGGCGGCCTCTGACCGAGAGCACGAGCGAGAAGCCCTGGACCATCGACTCGGTCGACGAGGCCCGCAGCGCGCTGTTCGCCAAGTCTGACGGCACGATCCCGCCGTTCTTCTTTCCGTCGCCGGGGTAACGGGTGAAGCTGGAATGGAGCGCGGACGACGAAGCGTTCCGTGCCGAGCTGATCGCGTTCCTCGAGGCGTACGCGCCGCCTGAAGCAAAGGCCGGTCGTGACTTCACCGAAGGCGGCGGATTCGAGATTCCGGCATGGGCCCGCGAGTGGCAAGCCACGCTGTTCGACCACGGCTGGATGATTCCGGCGTACCCACCCGAGTTGGGTGGGCGGAATGCGACACCGACGCAGACGCTCATCTACATGGAGGAGCTTGCCCGCCGTCGTATACCCCGCAGCTTGCACTTCCCCGGATACGCGATCGCCGCGCCGAGTCTCCTGGAGTTCGGCGACGAGGAGCAGCGCAAGCTCGCCGCCCCGTCGATTCGGGGCGACCTCGTGTGGTGCATCGGCATGAGCGAGCCGAACGCCGGCAGCGACCTCGCGTCGCTCACGACCCGCGCTTTCCAAGACGGAAGCGACGGTCCCTTCATCGTGAACGGCCAGAAGGTCTGGACGTCGTACTCGATGGTCGCCGCGAAGTGCTTCTGTTACGTCCGCACGGATCCGAGCGCCCCGAAACACAAGGGCATCAGCGTGCTGATCATCGACATGGACACACCCGGCATCGACGTGCGTCCGCTTCGGCACCTCACCGGCGCTGAAGACTTCGCTGAGGTGTTCTTCACCGATGTGGAGGTGCCTGCGGCCAACCTCGTCGGCGGCCTCAATGACGGATGGCGCATCACGATGGGCTCGCTCGCGCACGAGCGCGGCGGTCTTTGGCTCCAGTCCGTCGCGATGGCGCAGCAGACCGTCGACGATCTGTGCGCGCTGGCGCGGCGGTCGGGCGTCGACGGCGACGCCGGAATCCGGCGGCGAATCGCCGAGGCCTACGAGGAAGTCGCGTCGTTGCGCGCTCTTGGCTACAAGGGCTTCGCAGCGTTCGCGCAAGGCAGCTCGGCCCCCGAACACAGCTACCTGAAGCTGGCGACGAGCGAGCTCGGCAAGTCGCTCTACGAGCTCGGCATGCAGATCCAGGGTCCGTTCGGTGCCGTATCCGATCCCGAACGGGGTGAGGAAAACGGTCGATGGGCGCACTCGTTCTTCGTCAGCTTCGCCAACACCGTGGCGGGCGGATCGAGCGAGATCCAGCGCAACATCATCGCCACCCGCATCCTCGGGCTCCCGCGCTGATGGATTTCACCATGAGCGAAGAGCAGGTCCTGCTGCGCGACACCGCTCGCGCCTTGCTCGCGAAGCACTGCCCGATGTCCATGGTGCGGGCACACATCGACGACCCCGCCGCGGCCGACCCGTTGTGGGGGCATCTGAGGGAATGGATCGAGCTGGCCGACGGCCCGCTGGTGGACCTGTGCCTGTTCCTCGAGGAGTGCGGGGCGGTGCTCGCCCCGGGTCCGTTCCTTGCGACGGTGTTGGCGCGTTCGCTCACGGAGATCGATGACGGCGCGCGAGCAACCGTGGCGCTGGCCGGCGCGGATGGTCACTGGATCGCGAACGACGAGGCGACGAAGTCATTCGTGCTCGAGGCCGACCGCGTCGACCACGTCGTCGCGGTTTCCACGTCAGGTGTTGCCATCGTCGCGCCGACCAACGCGCGCCAGGTCGGGTCGGTCGATTGGTCGCGACGCATCTTCGAAGTCGACGTGCCACCGGGCGGGACGTCGAAGTCGGCCGACATCGATGCTTGGCTCGAGCGCGCTGCTGTCGCGCTCGCAGCCGAGCTCGTCGGCACGGCTCGCTGGTTGCTGCAGACGACGCTCGAGTACGCGAAGCAGCGCGTGCAGTTCGACGTGCCGATCGGCAGCTTCCAAGCGATTCAACACAAGCTGGCCAACATGTCGCTGGCCGTCGAGCGCGCGGTGAGCGCGACGTACTACGCGGCGATGGCCATCGACGCGGACGATCCCGATCGCCATCGCGCCGCGCACGTTGCCAAGGCCGCCGCGGGTCGGGCGGCCACGCTGTGTGCCAAGGACGGCATTCAGATCCACGGCGGTATCGGCTACACGTGGGAACACGACCTGCACCTGTACATCCGCAGGGCGTATGCGTCCGAGCACCTACTCGGCACATCGGGCTGGCACCACGACCAACTCGCCGAGTTAATTCTGCCCAAAGCAGGACATTGACGCTCTCTCGGCGAATCGGGACGGAACGTACCTGACGTCCGTGTCAGGTAGCCGTGACTGGGGGGGAAATGCGTCGACACATCGCGATTGCGGTCATCGTCGGGGTCGTATTGGTCGGCGGGGCCGGAGTGGCCGTCGCCGGAGTGAGCGACGGGAACTACGACCCCAGTCGACAGGGCTGCAGCGGCGATGCTGCGGACGTCGAACGCAGCGACACGACCGAGCCCGGCTGTCAGAATTTCACGGTCAACGTGAACGACGGCAGCGGTCACGAGGCCGTCCGGGCCGGCTTGCCGCAGCTCAAGGACGGGGATCATCCCGATCCGACGAGCGCCTCCTACGCCGCGAACCCCGATGGCGTCGATCCGTCGAGCGGTGCGCACTTCTACGTCGGCGCCGACGACAACTTGAACAACGGTGAGCACGACGGGTCAGAGCGCATCGCCGATGGGCCCAGCGACGGCGGAGCCATCGTGCTCAACGCCGACCCGAATTCGCTCGGCGCATGGTTGAGCGCGTTGTCCGGCGGCGACCAGCAGTACCTGTTGACCCATCCACTGCCACTCGTCGATTTCGGAATCGGCGCCTGCACCGACGGGACCTGCTGGTCGACCCAGACGCAGCAGCGTCGGGCATACGACGGGGGGAGCACGACTGCGGGGGACCGTGACGCGGCCAACTACGGCGGGTACACGTGGGATCCCGAGACCTGCAGCAGCGCCGACCCGAACGAGGCCGACTGCGGGCCGGGCGGCATCGGCTACTGGCACGACCAATCGGGTGACGTCTACGTCGAGCCTGGCGTGCAGGTGTACGAGGATCCGAACCCCGCGGGTTCGCCGATCGCCTACTACCCGGTTCCGGCGGCATACGCAGGTACGTGCGGTGTCGTGGCCGGTGGCGGTCCTGTACGTGCTCCCGCTTCGCCGGCGACGAATGACGCCGGCCAGGTGGTTGTCTCGACCGGCTGCTGACGTGCGCTTCCGTTTGCTGGGGGCCGCCGCGGCGGGCGCAGCGCTTGCTGCGCTCGTCGTTCCGGCGGCCAACGCCGGCCTGATCTCACCATCGACACCGGCGTGCAACTGGACGATGTTCGGCCACGACCCCGGTCGGTCGTTTGCCCAACCGGACGGTTGTTCATCGGTCACACGGTTGTCAGCGCCGACGTTGCATCCGAAGTGGTACTTCCCGACACCCGACGCGGCGTCGGCGTCCCCCGCGATCGTCGACGGCCACCTGTACATCGGCGACTGGGGCGGAAACTTCTATTCGTTCGCCACTGATCCGCCGCCCGGGCCGGTCAAGCCGGAATGGTCGTTCAAAGTGGACGACACGTCGAGCGTCGGCTTTGGCCGCATCGTGTCGTCGGCCGCCTACGCCGAGGTGGGTGGCCGAAAGCTCGTGCTCTTTGCGGGCGGCGCAACGCTCTATGTCCTCGACGCGGCGAACGCCGGAGCGCGGGTCGCCAGCGCGTGCGTCGACCCTCGCGCGGACGTCGACCGGTGCAAGACGCCGGGCGATCAAGTCGAGATCCTCTCATCGCCCGCGATCGTGACCGAGAGCGACGGCAGCACCTCTGTCGTCGTCGGTATGGACGTGCACAACGCCAGAGACATTGGACGCACCGGCATCATCAAGTTCTCATTGACGGCCGACGGCAGCGGCGTGCACCTCGCTCCCGTCTGGAAGTTCGATCCCGAGGCGCGCGACGCGTACACCGGCTCGGACATGTTGACCCGAGGCTCGGGCACCGGCTCGGGGTGTGGGGGCGTGTGGGGTTCGCCCGCCGTCGACGTTGGCAAGAATCTCGTGTTCTTCGGTACGGCATCGTGTTCGGTGAACGACGGTCCCGATGGACCGGCGGACACCACCGGCGAGCATGTTTGGGGGATCGCGCTGGACACCGGTGCGATGGCGTGGACATACGGCCCGCACATCGGCATCCTCGCCCGATACGACGATGACTTCGGGGGGGCGCTGAACTTGCTGCCCGGTGATCGGGTCGGCGCCGGAAGCAAGGACGGGTGGTACTACGTGTTCGACGAGAGAACGGGTGCGCTCGCGTGGCCTCCGGTCCAGGTCGGCCAACCCGGCCATGCGACCCCTGGCTTCGCCGTTGGCGGCGTCCTGGCATCGCCCGCGGTCGGCAAGGTCAACGGCGAGGACGCGATTTTCCTGGCCACCGCGATCTCGACGCCCAACGACAAGCCGCTGTCGAACGGACCGGACACGGCCCTGCCGTCGGTGACCCAGGATCCGGGGCGGATGTTCTCGCTCCACGCCATCCGGGTGAGCGACGGCGCGATCCTGTGGCGAGGCCCGGTGTCGCGTCAGGCCTACGGTCCGCCCACGTACGTGAACGGCGTCGTGCTCGTGCCATCGACGTTCGACTTCCAGATCGATGCCATCGATGCGAACACCGGCCTGCCGCTGGCGGCGCGGCCGCTGCCCGGGCCGCCATCGTCGGCACCGACTCCCTACGGCGACTCGGTCTACGGCGGTGTCGGTACCTCGACAGGGGAGGGATCGCCGCTCGCCCCCTTGAGTGGCGTGTACGCCTTCCGTGTCGCCTGACACCGATGTCAGGTTTGCGCGAGGATGACCGGCGTGGCTGAGGAAAAGCTGTTCTTCGACGACGTGAACGAGGGCGACGAGGCACCGGCGGTGAGCCACGAGCTCACTCGCACCGACCTCGTGATGTACGCAGGGGCGTCGGGTGACTTCAACCCGATGCACCACGACGAGGTGAAGGCCAAAGAGGCCGGCCTGCCGAGCGTGTTCGGACACGGCATGTTTTCCATGGGCCTGCTCGGGCGGGCGATCACCGACTATGTCGGCATCGGCAACCTGCGCAACTTCAAGGTCCGCTTCACCAAGCAGACGTGGCCCGGCGAGAAGCTCACGTCCAAGATCGCGGTGACCGGCAAGCGCAAGGAAGACGGCGAGAATCTCGTCGACCTCGACGTGACGCTCACCAACGAGGGTGGCGAAGTCAAAGTCGCCGGCAGTGCGGTGGCGGCTCTCCCTTCCCGCTAACCCGTCACACGCCGCGCTCCCTGGTACCGCGATGCCGAGCCCCGATGAGATCCGAGACGCTCAGCGAGCGACGTGGGCCGGGCTCTCTGCGGGCTGGGAGAAGTGGGACTCGGTCATCATGCATCAGCTGGGCCCGGTCAGCGCTGCGATGATCGAGCGTCTCGACATCGATGAAGATCAGCAGCATCTCGACATTGCCGCAGGCACGGGTGAGCCGGGTTTGAGCATCGCGAGACTGTCGCCAAAGGGACGCGTCGTGCTGACCGATCTCGCACCAGAGATGCTGGATGTAGCTGCGCGACGAGCCAACGCACAAGGGATCGCCAACATCGAGACGCAGGTGTGCAGCGCCGATGATCTGCCGTTCAACGACGCCACGTTCGACAGCGTGTCTGTGCGCTTTGGGTACATGTTCTTCCCCGACGTGGCCAAGGCGACGGCCGAGTTCGCGCGCGTGCTCAAGCCGGGCGGACGTCTCTGCTCGTCGGTATGGGTCAAGCCCGAGGAAAACCCTTGGACATCGATCGCCATGCAGGCGATCGCGACCGAGGCGGTGGTGGTGCCACCCGACCCGGACGGGCCGAACATGTTCCGGTGCGCAGCCCCGGGACATGTCAGCGCCCTGTACGAGGGCGCGGGGCTGCGCGACGTTGCCGAGTGGGACGTCGACGTCGAACTCGTCACACGGTCGCCCGCGGAGTATTGGGAGATGATCAGCGAGCACGTCTCGCTGGCAGTTGCGGCGCTTCAGCAGGTCGACGAACCGGCGCGGGATCGGATCCGGGCCAACGCCATTGCAAAGGTGCGTGCGTTCGAGAACGACGGCAAGGTCCGGGTTCCAGGCGCGGCTCGGTGCATCGTGGGAACGAAACCCAGCCTGACAGGCGTCGTCAGCCGGCCATGAGTTTGTTGAGGCGTTCGCTCGACTCGATGCATTCTTCAACCATCGAATAGATGACGTCGCGCACGGGGCGCACCTTCGTGGCTTGACCGATCACCTGTCCGGCCGGGTTGAAGTTCACCGCCTGCGCCTGCTCGGGGTACCGGTGGCCGCGTGACACCGCTGTGGCCGTGACCATGAACTGCAACGGCATCCCGAGTGGTGCTGGCGTGTCAGGTCGCTCCCATGCATCCGTCCAGTCGTTGCGGAGCATGCGGCACGGCTTGCCCGTCCACGAACGCGATCGCACGGTGTCACGCGTGCTTGCCGCGAGGTACGACGCCATCTGTCCCGGCGGGATGTCAGCCTCCTCGACGGTGAGCCACAGACTGCCGGTCCAGACCCCTTGGGCACCCATCGCCAACGCGGCCGCCATCTGACGGCCATTGCCGACACCGCCGGCGGCGAGTACCGGCGTCGGCGCGACCGCGTCGATCACCTCCGGCCACAACACGGTCGACGCGACGTCGCCGGTGTGGCCGCCACCCTCGGTACCTTGCGCGATGACGATGTCGACACCAGCTTCCTGATGCGCACGCGCCTGCTTCGCGGCGCCGCAGAGCGCGGCGACGAGCAGACCCTCCCGATGGATCTCCTCGATGATGTCTGGTGGCGGCGTGCCGAGCGCGTTGGCGATCAGGCGCACCTTGGGATGCCGCAGCGCGCACTCCACTTGCGGTGTCGCGGTGGCCGCGGTCCACCCGAGGAGCTCGCGTGTCTCGTTCTCCTCGGGCATCGGTGGCACACCGTGCTCGTCGAGGAGTTGCTCGACGAAGTCGCGGTGGCCCTGCGGGATCATCGCGCGCAGGTCGGCTTCGAGCTTGGCCGGGTCGAGCTCGCCCATGCCCTCGTACTTGCCGGGGATCACGATGTCGACGCCGTACGGCTTGTCGCCGACGTGCTCGTCGATCCACTCCAGCTCGATCTCGAGTTGCTCCGGCGTGAACCCGACCGCACCGAGCACGCCGAAGCCGCCTGCCTTCGAAACCGCGGCAACCACGTCGCGACAATGCGTGAATGCGAAAATCGGGAACTCGATGCCGAGTTGCTTGGCGAGTTCGGTCTGCATGGCTGTCGTCCTTTCAGCCCAAAGCGATGGGGATGTGCTTGAAACCGTTGATGAAGTCGGAGCGAAGGCGGCGAGGTTCGCCGGCGAGTGAGGGGTTGGGGTAGCGCCGCAGGAACTCGCGCAGCATCGCTTTGATCTCGAGCCGGGCGAGGTTGGCACCGAGGCAGAAATGCACACCGCCGCCGCCGAACGTCACGTGGTCGTTCGGCGACCGGTGGATGTCGAAACGATGCGGGTCGGCGAAGACCTCCTCGTCGCGATTGGCAGACGCGTAATACGTCACGACCTTCTGCCCGGCCTTGATCGGCACGCCCCGCACTTCGGCGTCCTGCGTCGCGGTGCGGCGAAAGTTGTGAATGGACGCACCCCAACGCAGCATCTCCTCCACTGCGGAGTCCCACAGTTCCTCGTCGTCGATCCCGGCGACGAGCTCGGCCCGAGCGTCGGGGTTGTCGATCAACGCGAGCATTGCGTGCGCGATCAGGTTCCGGGTCGTTTCGTTGCCGGCGACCACGAGCAAGACGAAGAAGAGGTTGAGCTCCGTTTCCGTGAGGCGGTCGCCGTCGATCTCGGCATTGACGAGGATGGACATGATGTCGTCGCGTGGATTGACGCGACGGTCGGCGGCGATCGCGTCGCAGACGGCGTACATCTCGGCCGCGGCCATGTTGCCGTCTTCCTCGGACGACTGGAAGTCGGGATCCTGCGCGCCGACCATGCGGTTGGCCAGTGCGACGACGCGATGGCGGTCGTCAGGCCCGATGCCGATCATCTCGCAGATCGCCTGCATCGGAAGCTCGGCTGCGATGTCCATCGTGAACTCGATCTCGTCGCGCCCCTCGACGTCCGCAACGATGCGCTTGGCCTGCTGAACGATGGTGTCGATCAGCATCGTGATCATGCGGGGAGTGAAGCCGGACGACACGAGGCGGCGATAGCGGTTGTGCTTCGGTGGATCCATCTGCAGCAACGTCATGCGATGGAACTCCATCGCCATGGGGTCCTGGTCGAGGATGAACGCCGAGCCGAGCTCCGTCGAGAAGGTCTTGACGTCGTGACTGATGGCTTTCACGTCGGCGTGCTTGGTGATCACCCAGAAGCCTTCTGCGGCTGGATGCTCGTGCCAGAACACCGGCGCCTCACGCCGCAACAAGTCGAACTGATCGTGGGGGACACCTTGGGCCCACGTGTCTTCGAGAAGGTCGATGTCCTCGAGCGTGATCGCCTTCATGGTCGTCATGTGGCGTCTCCTTCCAAGATCGAGCGCAAACCGGCAACGACGTCGGTCGACGAGAACGCGTCGGGATCGAGACGTTGCTGCATCGCCGAGCCGAGCAGCAAGGCGATCACGAGGCCGGCCGTGCGTTCGGGGTGACGCAGCTTGCCGAGTCCCTCGTCCTTGGCCCAAGCCTGGAGCGGTCGCGCCAGGTTGCGGCGACGGTCGCGGTACCGCGCGGACAGTCGGTCGGCGAACTCGGCATTGCGGGCCCCGTGCAGCCACAACTCGAACTCGAGGAGCAGCCACAGCTCGGAGTCGGCCTGCTGCGCCGCGACCGAATCGCTCCACAGCGCCCGCAACCGGCCATCGAGGTCGGGTGACTCCTCGACACCGGCGAGGATGCGTGCGGCCGACTCTGAGAGCCACTGTTCGACGAGCGCGAGCAGCAGCCCGTCCTTGCCTCCGAAGTGGTTGTAGAGCGCCCCGGTGGTGCGATCGGCGGCGTCGGCCACGGCTTCGGCCGACACGGCGTGGAAGCCCTTCCGGGCGAAGAGATCGGCGGCGGCAGCGACCAACCGCGATCGGGTGTCGGCCTTGCGTTCTTCCTGCGTCTGGGCCGGCATAGGAGATCCGATTTATATAGGACTCGCGATATAACCCGCAACCTGACGCCCGTGTCAGACTGCGAGCCGTGGGGGACGTCGACGGGAAAGTCGTGCTCATCACCGGTGCGGGCCAAGGCATCGGGCGAGGCATGGCGCTCCACTTGGGCAAGCACGGGGCCAAGATCGTCGTCGCCGAATGGAAGGCCCATCGCGTCGAACGCGTCGTCGATGAGCTGCACGACCTCGGGGTCGATGCGCTCGGGGTCGAATGCAACATCCTCGAACGTCCGTCGATCGAGCTCGCCATCGCGTCGACCGTGGAGCACTACGGCCGCATCGACGGTCTGATCAACAACGCCCACACCTTCAGCGCGAAGGTCGCGCTCGCCGAGGTGGGCGAGGAGGATCTCGACCTCAACCACGGCACGGTGAAGGGCACGCTGTGGGCGATGCAGGCGGTGCACCCGCACATGAAGGCGCAGAGCTGGGGCCGGATCGTGAACTTCGTCTCAGCCGCAGGCATCACCGGCATGGCCGACTACGGCGCGTACAACGCGTCGAAGGAGGCGATCCGCGCGCTGACACGCACCGCGGCGCGCGAATGGGGACGCGACGGCATTGTCGTGAACGCGATCGCTCCCGGCGCGGCCTCGAAGCGCGGGCAGGAGGCCGCGGCGCGCGCCGAGGCCGAGTACCGCGACTACCTACGCGATCACCCCATGGGCCGCCAGGGTGATCCCGAGGAGGACATCGGTCCGGTCGCGCTGTTTCTGTGCAGCGACGGCTGCCGTTTCCTCACCGGCCAGACCTTCATGGTCGACGGCGGCGCATTCATCCACGCCTGACACAAGGACCAACTGTGCCCATCCACTACGAGCCGCGGGACGACCACATCCTGCTCATCACGATCGACCGCCCCGAGGCGAAGAACGCGCTCGACATGTACCACTTCCGCGATCTGGCGAAGGCATGGCGCGACTTCAAGCACGACGACGATCTCTGGATCGCGATCATCACGGGCGTAAGCCAGTGCTTCATGGCCGGCGCCGACCTGAAGACCTACATCCCGCAGATCACGAAGCTCAACCGCGAGATCGGCGAGGGCACGGTCGACGAGATCGACGGCTGCCGGTTGCGCGACGGCACGGATGCCGTTCTGCGCAACTCGAAGCTCTACAAGCCGATCATTGCGGCCATCGACGGTCCGTGCGTCGCCGGTGGCATGGAGATGCTCGGTGGCATCGACATCCGGGTTGCGACGCCGAACGCTCGGTTCGGCGTGATGGAACCGAAGCGAGGCCTCTTCGCGGGCGGTGGCACGACCGTGCGACTGCCGCAACAGGTCGGCTTCGCCGCGGCGATGGAGTTCCTGCTGACCGCCGAGGCGCTGCCGGCGGAGCGTGCAATGCAGTTGGGGTTGCTCAACGAGCTCTGCTCGCCGGAGGAGCTGATGGACCACGCGTTCGCATGGGCGGAACGCATCATGGCCAATGGACCGCTCGCGGTGCGGGCGACGAAGGAAAGCGTGATCCGCGGCATGGAGGTCACGATGAAGGAGGCCTACAAGATCGAGTCGGCGCTGTCGCAGATGGTGTTCGGTACCGAGGATGCCAAGGAGGGCCCGGCCGCGTTCGCCGAGAAGCGCAAGCCCAACTGGCAGAACAAGTAGATGGCTGTCGACCTGCGCAGCCCGTGCATCATCGGCGTCGCGCAGATGGTGTCTCGTCCCGACGAGGGCCCGGCGCCTGAGCCGCTGCTCATGTGGGAGCGGACGTGCCGCGATGCCGTGGCCGACGCCCACGCATCGGGCAACGTGCTCGACGCCGTCGAGTCCGTTCAGATCGTGTACTGCCAGTCGTGGCAATACGACGACCCGCCCGGCCGGTTGTGCGAACAACTGGGCATCGCGCCGAAGCAGCAGTACTACTCGGGTATCGGCGGCACGACGCCGCAGGTGCTCGTCGACAACGCGGCCGAAGCCATCGTCGACGGCGATCTCGACGTTGCAATCGTGTGCGGCGCCGAGGCGCTCGACACCGTTCGCCGATTGAAGAAGAGCGGCGAGAAGCCGCAGTGGTCCTACAAGGACCCGGAGCGCAAGCCGTTCCCGTTCGAGGCTCCGTTCCATCCGGCAGAGGTCGCGCACGAGGTCTTTCAGGCCTACACGACATTCGCGTTGTGGGATGTCGCCCGCCGCGCCCATCTCGGAACGTCGCCCGATGAGCATCGCCATCAGATCGGTGAGCTGTTCGCGCCGATGACCAAGATCGCGGCCGCGAATCCGTACGCGTGGTTCCCGGTCGAGCGCACCGCGGAGGAGATCGTCACGGCGACCCCCGACAACCGGATGGTCGCCTACCCGTACACGAAATACGCGATCTCGGTGATGGACGTCGACCTCGCCGGCGCGATCGTCATCGCCTCACACGAGGCCGCGGATCGGTTGGGGGTTCCCGCCGAGCGACGCGTCTATCTCCGAGGGTGGTGCTACGGCACCGATCCGATCTACGTCGCCGAGCACGAGCCCACCTGGGGTTCGCCCGCCATGGCCGCCGTGTCGGCCGAGGCGTTGCGAGTTGCGGAGCGCGGTATCGACGACGTCGCCTACCTCGACCTGTACAGCTGCTTCCCGTCCTCGGTGTCGTTCGCCCTCGACGCGTTGCGACTTGGTCGTGATGATCCACGAGGGGTCACCGTCACCGGCGGGCTGCCGTTCTTCGGTGGTGCGGGCAGCGACTACCTCACGCACTCGATCGCCACGATGGTTGATGTCCTGCGCAACGATCCTGGCGCCTTCGGGCTGTGCAGCGGCGTGGGCATGCACATGACGAAACACGTCTACGGGGCGTACTCGACCGAGCCGCCTGCGACCGCGCCGAGGCCCGACGAGCAAGCGGTGCAGAAGATGCTGGCCGAGCGGCCGGTGAAGCGCATTCACGACACCCACGAGGGATCGGCCTCGATCGCGACGTACACGGTGCTGCACGGTCGAGATGGCGTCGCCGACTGGGGCTTGCTCGTGTGCGATGTCGACGACAGCACGCGCTGCTACGCGCGAGTAACCGACGCCGACCTGCTCGCCGAGCTCGAGAACACCGAGTGCGTCGGCCGCACGGTCACGCTGACCACCGACGAGAAGAACGTGAATAGGGTGACGCCATGGGTTTGACGACGATGACGAAAGACGAGCGAGAGGCGTTCCTCGCCGAAGCCCGCGTCGGCGTGCTCGCGGTGGGGTCGGGGGGCGCTCCGTTGCTCACGCCGATCTGGTACTCATACGAGCCGGGGGGCGAGCTATTGGTCATCACCGGGGGCGACAGTCCCAAAGTGGCGCTGATGCGGGAATCGGGCGCGGCCAGCGTGTGCGTGCAGACCGAGACCGCGCCCTACAAGTACGTGGTGGTCGAAGGCACGGTCACCGTCGACGCGGACGTCGACGACAAGCTGCGCTCTGACATCGCGCGTCACTACCTCGGCGACGAGCTCGCTGACGTGTACCTGCAAGCCACCGCCGACGAGGCCGCGACCTCGGTCACGGTGCGCCTGCAGCCCGAACGCTGGCGCACCACCGACTTCGGCAAGCAATGGGGCTGAACGTTCTCGTTCTGGCGTCACCTGATCACCGCATGAGGGGTGAAGTGACGCAATTTCGTGAGCGGGGTCAGGTCGAAGCCAGAAGCTGGGACAGGTAGTCGCAGCTGCGGGCGAGGGCCGAGCGGTAGCCCTCCTCCTCGATCTTCGGGCCGACCAGCTCGAGATCGAACACGCCTTCGTACCCTGCGTCGAGCACGTGCCCGATGATGCGCCGCAACGGAATGTCTCCGTCGCCCGGGACGAGGCGGTTCGGTGTCGACAACGTGCCGATCGCGAAATCGCTCACCTGCACGATGCCTATGCGGTCGATGCCTTCGACGATGGTGCGGGCCAGATCACGCTCGGCCCAGCAGGCGTTGATCTCCATGCACACGTGGATGTCGAGTCGCCGGGCGAGGTCGATGGCGTCGCGCAACGTATGCACGAAGCTGACATCGTGTCGTAGGGAGTTGGTGTGCTCGAGGCAGAGCATCAACGGCGCCGGCAGGTGCGGCGCCATGGCGCTGACAAATGCGTCGGCGGCGTCGTCCCACTCCAACTGCCCCGCGGGCCCCGTCGTGAACACGATGACGGAGGCGCCCAAGCGATTCGCGAGCTCGAGTGCTCGCGGCAGACCGGCATGGCCGACGCCGATGACGTTGGCGACTTCGAGGCCACTCGACTGGAGCAACTCGACGTCCGTTGCCGCCTCTATCTTGCGCAGCGCCACGCCGATCGTGTGAATCCCGAGTTCCTCGTAGAGCCGTACGTCGTCGGCCAGCGACTGGTTCCAGGTCGAGATCCCGCTCACGCACACCCGCGGTTGCACGTTCATTTGAAGGATCCGCGCGCCGCGCTACTTCCTCCGTCGAGCGGCAGCACGCATCCGGTGAGCCACTTGCTCTCTGCCGATGCGAGGTACACCGCCGCGAACGCGACGTCGTCGGGCGCGCCGATCCCGATCAGGTGCATGGCCTCGCGCCGGGCGCGCTCCTGGTCGGTGATCTCGGCGTCGCGGCGTTCGTTGAGGACGTAACCGGGACTGATGGCGTTGCAGCGCACACCGTGTTGCGCCTCGTCGACCGCGATGCTCCGTGTCATCGCCTCGAGCCCGCCTTTGGCTGCCGTGTAGGCCGCGAGCCCTCGCGAGGCTCTCGTGGCTGCGCGGCTGGAGATGTTGATGATGGAGCCGTGCCCGCACTGCCGTAGGTACGGCATCGCTGCACGGCACAGCCGCGCCGGCGCAAGGAGGTCGATCTCCAGGATGACCTTCCACTGGTCGTCGGTGAGCTTCGCGACCGAGCCGTCGCCCGCGGAGCCGGCGGCGTTGTTGACGAGGACGGTCAAGCGGCCGAACTGGCTGACGGCGGCGGTGACGAGCGCGTCCCCCGCGCCGGGGTCCTGCAGGTCAGCGCCGACGAAGATCGCCCGACCGTCACAGTCCCGCACGACGCGTTCGCCACGATCACGGTCGCGGCCGGTGACGATGACCGACGCGCCCTCCTCCGCGAAGCGCTGCGCGATCGCGCTCCCGATGCCCGCAGTCGATCCGGTGACCAGCGCGACCTCGCCCTCGAGCCGTCCCATGCTTCGAGTATGACGCATGTGTCAGGATTGACGGTGATGTTGCACGAGGTCTGGGGCACCGTCGGCGGCCGCTGGTACGTCACGATCTTCGGCATCACTTTCGTGTGGTGTGCGGTCCGGCAGCTCGGCTGGCGCCGCACGCTCGTGTACACGGTGATCGCCGTGGGCGTCGGTGGGCTGGCCGAGAACGGCTCGGTGCACCTCGGCGTGCCGTACACGCGGTACGCGTTCAACGACGCGCTGCGGGGCCAGGAGCTGTTCCTGGGCGACGTACCGCTGATGGTGCCGCTCAGCTACACGTTCATGGCGTACTTCGCGTTTGCCAGCGGCCGATTGCTCGCGTCGGGGCCGTTCCGCACGCGGGCGCTACGTCCATGGCATGAATGGCTGCTTGCGTTGATGCTCGCCGTGTGGGCGCTGTGGATCCTCGATCCGGTGTCGAGGCTCGGCAACGAGTTCTACCTCGGTGAGCTGTTCCGTTACGCGGGCCCCGGGTTCTGGTTCGGACTGCCGACCGGGAGCCAGATCGGGTTCGCAGTGACTGCGGCGATCTTGCTCGCGGTGCTCTTTCGCATGGACCGAGCTGCTCCCGACCTGCCAGTCGCGGGCCTGCGTCACCACCCGCACCTTCCGGCGCTCCTGACGTATCACGGTCAGGTCTTCCACATGGTCGTCGTCGCCTTCTGGGTCGGCGCGCACACGATCGGCGGCTCGGCGGTCCTCATCTGGGTGCCCGCAGCCTGCGTCACCGCGGTCTACTGGAGCCGCCTGCGCGAACCCGTGGTGAATCGCGCGCCGCGCGACGACATCACCAGGGACGCCCGTATTGATCTCGATGCGTCGACTCCGCGACCGGTCGCCGTCGAGGACGCCCGAGCGGTCGTGCCGGCCGGCCGAGCGGAATCACCGCCATCGGTGTGAGGTGATCGGGGAGCGCGACGATCGCTCGTAGGTCATCGCCCGCCGCCGCGGTCAACGTCATCAGCGCCGAGCCGTAGCCCAGTGCGTTTGCCGCCAACAGCAGGTTCTGCACGGCCGGAAAGATCGACGACGCGATTGCCTTCGGATGGACACCGGACTTCGTGTCGGCGGCGATCACCACGAGCACGGGCGCGCCACCCAGGCCCCGCTCGATGCCCTCGTCGACGTCGGACGCGAGCTTCGCGTCGAGGCGCGCCATCGCCTGCTCGCGCGCGCCAGCGTTCCAGATGCGCTGCGTGAGCTCGCTGAACTGCTTGCGCGTCGCATCGTCGCTCACGACCACGAACACCCACGGTTGGGTGTTCTCGGCGCTGGGCGCGTGCGAGGCAGCCTCGAGTATCCGCTCGATGTCTTCGTCTGGTATGGCCTCGGCGCTGAAGTCGCGGCACGCCCGCTGGCGCGACACGACGTCGAAGAAGTCAGTCACGTAACAGCCGATACGTACTCACGTAGTCGATGCGCAACTCCGGATGCCCCGTCCACTCTTTGAAGTCCTCGCGGCTAAGACGAGCCTTCACGAGTGGCGTCATGCGTTTGTACGTCGCCTCGGGGTCGTCGTCGTCCATCTCGTAGAAGTGCAAGAAGCGCGGGCCGTCACCCGCATTCTCGTACGGCGTCACCATCGTGTAGCCGGGGACACCGGCCGCGGCGATGTGGTTGAGATGGATGAAGTCGGCCCAGTCGCGCAATGCCTGCGCGCCCTGCTCGTGGCGCGGGCTGATGAGCACCAGCAGTAGACCGACGGTCGGTCGCCCCGTGATGCGGCCTTGACCGGGACGAGGCGTTCGTCGGAACACCCAACCGGGCGCGGTGACCTCGTCGTCGGCGCCGAATGGGGTGATACCGAGCACAGGAATCTCGTCGAGGTGTCGCGGCACCTCGTCGCGGCCAGGCAGGCAATCCTCCCAGCGCGTATCGCCCGCACCGTTCGGATCGAGTACCAGGGTGGGCGCTGCGAGTGTGCCGGTCTCCGGCATCAGCCGGCGATCACGAGGCGATAGCCGGCGTCGTACTCGTCGAGTTCGAGGAGGTGCGCGTACCGCTCGGCCCACTCGCCGGACTCGATGTCGGCGGCAAGACGCGCCATGCCCGGCTCGATCTCGGCGGGCGCGAGCAGCGCGAGCCCTGAGATGCTCGCCCGCACCGACGGATCGAGGTAGCGCTCGGGACGACGCCAGTACGCCGCCATGAACCCGTCGATGCAGTCGTGCGGCACCGGTACGACCTCGACCCGGTCGGTGCCCAACGGGCCGGCCACGCCTTCGAGCGTGGCCTTCCATGAATGCTGCTGCGCGTTCATTGCCGGCACGTAGTCGCTCAACCAAAAGCGACCTTCCATCTCGTGGTCGAACGTGAGGATCACCTGACGGCGGGCGACTCGCCGGAGCTCCGCGAGCCCGGCGTCGAGATCGCGCCAGTGGTGCACGGTGAAGATGGCCATCGCGGCGTCGAAGGCATCATCGGGAAAGGGGAGCTGCTCAGCCGCACCTCGAATGCGGCGCGGACCAGGGTGTTGGCTGAGCATCACCGCACTCCCGTCGACGGCGACGACCATGCGGTCAGCGGGCTCGTAGCTCCCCGTCCCGGCGCCGACATCGACGATTCGTCGCGCGTCTCCGAGCGCAGCATTGATGCGCGCGGCCCATCGCGGATCTGGCCGTCGATGCGTGCGATAGCCGACGCCGATCGTGTCGTAACGGTCGAGCGACGTCGCGGGCGCCATCAGCACGGACGGTAGTGCAGGATGTCGATCGTGCGCCGGGGCATTGGGGTCGTCGACGTGGCCTTCGCGCCCGATCCGGTGACGATCGCGGCGCGGCGGGCCGCCGCGCTCGGCTTCGACCACATCGATGTCCTCGCCACTGTGACGGACGACCTCGCGCTCCCGGTCGGCGATCGGATCGCACCGACGTCGCCGCAGAACGGCTGCTCGACGCCAGCCCCGACGCGGCCGGCCAACGATGCCGACGCCGACCGACTGTGGGACCGGGCCGTCGCGGCGTATCGCCGGGCACCCGGCATGCTGCTCGAGCCCTGGGGTGGTTCGATCTGCAACTCGGTCGAGCGTGTGCGAGCGATGCTCGACGCCGTTCCCGGATTGTGTCTACTGGTCGACACCGGCCACGTCGCGGGCTGGGGCGAGGATCCCGTCCTCCTGCTGCCGTGGGCCGGGCACGTGCAGCTTCGCCAAGCAACCAAGGATCACATCCAACGACATCCCGACGAAGGCGGCGACGTCGACTTCGCGGCGGTCATCAACCGGCTGGACGCGCTGGAGTATCAGGGGCTGATGAGCGTCGAGTATTTCGACCTCCCGGAGTACGGATGGCCGCTCGACGACCCTGTGGGCCACTGTGTCGCCCTGGCCGACCAGGTTCGGTCGTTGATCTGATGGCGCGAGTCGCGGTGGTGGGCACCGGGTTTGGTTGTCGCGTCCATGTGCCCGCACTGCGCGCCGCCGGATTCGACGTTGTCGCGCTCGTCGGTCAAGACCGCGAGCGCACGGCGCGCCGGGCTCAACGGCTCGACGTTCCGAGCGCATGCGCAGGGTTCGGCGAAGCGCTCGGACTCGAGCTCGACGCGGTCACGATCGCCACCCCGCCGGACACGCACGCACCGCTCACGCTCGCCGCGCTCGCTTCGGGTGTGCACGTGCTGTGCGAGAAGCCGTTTGCCGTCGATCACGTACAAGCGGAGACGATGCAGCACGCGGCCGACGCCGCGGGTCTCGTGGGTCTCGTCGCCCACGAGTTTCGCTTCGCGCCCGAGCGGGCACTGGTCGCCAAGTTGATCGGCGACGGCGCCATCGGCGAGCCGCGACTGGCGACGCTCGCGCAGCACATCTCCTTGATGGCCGATCGCTCGACGCCAGTTCCGTCGTGGTGGTACGACGACGCCCGCGGCGGTGGATGGCTGCTCGCGTCGGGGTCGCACGTCGTCGACCAGGTGCGGCACTGGCTCGGCGACATCGCCCACGTACGCTCGGGCTCGTTGCTGCACCGCGCCGATGATGCCGACGACGGATTCACCGCGCACCTCACCATGGCGTCGGGTTGTGAGGTGACGGTCGTGCAAACCGCGGCGGCGTGGGGCCCGCCGAGCGGTATCACGCGCGTCGTCGGCGACCAAGGCTCTGTGTGGCTCGACGACGAGTCCGGTGTGTGGCTGGCCGACGCCGAGCATCCGCGCGGGCGACTCATGGCGAAGGCGGCGGCCGTCGAACCGAGCGACGATCCGCGACACCGCTTCACCCACCTCGAGCTCGGTCCGTTCACGGAGCTGTGCCGGCAGTTCGACGTTGCCATCGCAGGAGGGCCAACGGGGGCGGCGGCCACCTTCGCAGACGGTGCCGCAACGCAGCGGGTACTCGATCTGATCAGGAGCTACTGAAGACGACGCCCTCGGCGGGTCCAGCGGCTCATCCGAGCTGGGCCCGCCGAGGTATCGCGTCGACTTGGAACTAGACGGTGCTGCGTCCGCGGTAGCCGGTGAAGAAGCTGACCACGAAGAGCACGAGCGCAATGATCAGCAGCCACTTCAGGCCCTCGACGAACAGGCCGACACCACCGAGCAGCAACGCGAGGATCAATAGCAGTACGACAGCACTCATCTCAGGGAACCTCCTGGTTTGTGGCTCCTCGCTTCGAAGAGCTGCGACCTGTTTTCCCCGTCAGCGCGGATTGAAACTCACCGGCCACGACCGCAGGGCGAGCCGGACACCACCCGTTGCGATCAGGGCACCAGACGAGCCCTCGCCGAACGGAATCCAGTCCACAACGACCTCGGCCCGCGTCGCGCAGCACACTATGGGGATGGCCCGTATCACGATCCTCGATCCGACGGCTCCCGCGCCGGACATCGACCACGACCCAGGACCCGACGTCGCCGCCCTCGCCGGCCTCACCGTCGGCATCCGCTCCGATCGAACGTGGCGCAGTTTCGAGTGGGTCGCCGACGAGTGGGAGCGCCTGCTCATCGGCGAAGGGGCATCCGTGAACCGCTGGGTGTCGGGGAACCGCGTCGGCGACGACGGCGAGCGCACGCGCGTCGAGCTGGCGGCGTTCGTCGACCGAGCCGACGTCGCTGTCGTCGGTCTGGGCAACTGAGGCTCGTGCACTTCCTGGACAGTCCACGACGCCGTCGCGGCGCTGTCCCGGGGGAAGGCGGCGGTCGCCGTCGTTACACAGGAGTTCGAGGCTCTCGCCCACACCATGGCCGCCAACGCCGGTCGCCCTGGCTTGCGCGTGGTCGTGTTGCCCTATCCGCTCGAGACCAGGCCTGAAGAGGAGGTGCGCAGCCTTGCCCGAGACCACTGGCGACCGTTCCTGCGGTCCGTTGGGCTGTGAGGTCACCTGGCTGACGAGCGCGCGGCTCGACGTCGCCGACGACGATGTCGTCGCTTTCACCAGGCTCGCGACCGATGCCGGTTGGGGTGACGGCCTCCCGGTCGTGCCGCCCACCGAAGCGCGGGTGCGTGAGTGGTGTGCTGCGTCGGGACGCTTCCCGGACGACCTGCTCGCCGAAGTTCCGCCGCGCAACGGTCGCTGCACCGTCGAGAAGCTTGCCGTCAACGCCGTGCTGGCCGGCGCGCCGGCCGAATCGATGCCGCTGTTGTGCGCCGCCGTCGAGGCGATGAGCGATCCGGACTTCAACCTGTTCGCGTTGAACACGACGACGTCGTGTGTCGTCCCCGGTGTCTTCGTGAACGGACCGATCCGCGACGAGCTCGGCATTCCGTATGGACCGGGATGCTTTGGCGGCGTCGCCGGGCCCGCGCCAGCGATCGGTCGAGCGCTTCGGTTGTTGATGCGCAACGTTGGCGGTCAGGTTGTCGGCGAGTCGTCGAAGAGCGTGTTCGGACAACCCGGACGCGTGGCGGGCATCGTGGTCGGGGAGTGGGAGGAACGATCGCCGTGGGCGCCGCTCTCCGAACGCCGGGGCGTCGCCGCGGGCGTGAACGCGATGACCGTTCACGGTTGTACAGGCACGATCGACGTCGCCGACATCGTGGCCGACAACGGTCGCGATCTCGTCGCCGTCATCGGCAAGTCCCTCGCGGTGCTCGGCACGAACGCCTTCATCGGCTCGCATCACGGTGCCGAGCTCATGGTTGCGATTGCGCCACCGTGGGCGGAGCTCATCGCTGCGTCGTTCGCGAGCCTCGACGATGTCTGCGGCGAGCTGTGGCGGAACGCCGCGTTGCCGGTCTCGTCTTGGCCGATTCCACATCAAAAGGCGCTGCACGACAACGGCCGTGTCGACGATCACGGCCTCGTAGCGGTCGTCGATGCCCCCGAGCAGCTGCTGGTGCTGGTTTGCGGCGGCCTCGGCAACCTGCACGCGCTCGCGCTGCACAGCTTCGGTCCAACCCGGGCCATCACGCGTGCGTTCTGAGCTCGAGTGGGTACTGCGCTCGCTCGGGCCGGCCGCGGAGCTCGTGCGCGTCAGGCGAATGCACTACAACGGCCATGTCTCGCTTCACGCGATCGACGTCGACCATCGTGGCGTTCGCCGGCGATTGGTGTTGCGTCGCTACGTAGATCGCGGGTGGTTGGCACGCGAGCCCGACTTGGCCTCGCGTGAGGCCAAGACGCTGCGGTTGCTCGAGGGCATCACGGAGCTGCGGACGCCAAAGCTCGTAGCGGTCGACCCGAGCGGTCGCGAAGCCGGTGCGCCGGCAGTGCTGATGTCGCACCTCGGCGGCAGGGAGGAGTGGAAGCCTCCGTCCATCGAACGGTTCGCGGCCGTCGCGCCGCTCATCCACGGGGTGCGAGCGCCCCGCAACTTCCGACGCTATGGCCGCTACTACACCGGCGACGCGCTCGTGGTGCCGAAGTGGTCCAAGCAGCCGAAGCTGTGGGAGCGCGCCTTCGAGGTCGCGGAAGCCGCGACGGCGGACGAAGACACGGCGTGCTTCATCCACCGCGACCACCACGCCGGCAACGTGCTGTGGTCCTACGGCCGGGTCAATGGCGTCATCGACTGGGAGCCCGCCTCCATCGGGCCCCCGGCCGTGGACTTTGCCCACGTGCGCCTCAATCTCGCGGCGTGGATGGGCATCACCGCCGCCCGGCGCTACGCGAAGTGCCCCGACATCGAGGTCGACCCGGTCTGGGACATTGTCGACGCCGTCGACTGCGGCGCTGACGAACTGCCGGGCCCGAACAACCGGCGTGGACGCGAGGCCTTTGTGGCCGACGCGCTATCTGAGCTTGGATAGCGGGATGGCAACCGATCCGGAACTGGCGGACGAGCTCGTCGCCACCGTGCGCGAGTGGGTGCGTAAGGACGTCATCCCCGTCGCCTCCGACTACGAGCACGCTGACCGTTACCCAGAACCGATGGTCGAGCAGATGAAGGCCTTCGGCCTCTTCGGCTCGCGTATTCCCGAGGAGTACGGCGGCCTCGAGCTCGACGTGATGACGTACGCCCGGCTGATGGAGGAGCTGTCCTACGGGTGGATGTCGCTGGCGGGGGTGCTCAACACGCACACGATTGCTGCCAATCTCATCGAGCGCTTCGGAACCGACGAGCAGCGCAAGACGCACCTGCCGCGCATGGCGACCGGCGAAGTACGTGCCGCGTTCAGCTTGAGCGAACCCGATGCGGGCAGCGACAGCCAGGCCATTCGTTGCAAGGCCACACCCGACGGCGACGAGTACATCCTCGACGGCACGAAGATGTGGGTCACCAACGGCGAACGGGCCGGCCTGGTCGCGCTGGCCGCGAAGACTCCGGAAGGCATCACCTGCTTCATCGTCGAGAAGGATCCGGGTCCCGCGTTCGGCGGCATCTCGGTGTCGAAGACGATCCCGAAGCTCGGCTACAAAGGCATCGAGACCGTCGAGATGACCTACGCCAATCACCGTGTCCCGCGGTCGACGGTGCTCGGGGGTGAGGACGGCCTCGGTAAGGGACTCCACTTCATCCTGGGCTCACTCGAGCTCGGTCGCATCAACATCGCGGCGCGCGCTGTAGGCGTTGCTCGGGCCGCGTTCGACGCCGCGATGAAGTATTCGCACGAGCGCGAGACCTTTGGCGTGCCGATCAACAAGCATCAAGCCATCCAGTTCAAGCTGGCGGACATGGCGACGAAGCTGGAGGCATCGAAGTTGCTCGTGCGTTCGGCGGCCGAGAAGTTCGAGCGCGGAGAGCGGGCCGACGTCGAGGCAGGCATGGCCAAGCTCTTCTGCTCGGAGACGGCGTTCGAGCTCGCCACAGAGTCGATGCGTATCCACGGTGGCTACGGCTACACGCAGGAGTTCCCGGTGGAGCGGTATTACCGTGACGCCCCGCTCATGATCATCGGCGAGGGCACCAACGAGATCCAACGAATCGTGATTGCCCGCGGGCTGCTGGCTCGCTGGGCCGCGGACCACCCGGTCTGACTGGCGGGAGGAGGAGCACGATGCCGAGCGCCGACTACAACCCGGTCACGGTGAGACTCGAAGGCGAGGTCGACATCGGCGCGGTCGAGCACGTCGTTCACGAACTCGCGCGCGCGGCGGCGATCTCGGACGACATCGTCATCGATCTGCAAGACGTCACGTTCATCGACTCGACGGGTATCGGGCTGCTCGCGCAGGCGCTCAACAAGGGTGCAACGCTGCTGCTCGACGGCGCACCCGATCACGTCAAGCGGGTCATCGAGCTCTCGGGCATCAACGAGCCACTGGCTTAGCGGCGAAGCGTCCCGTCGTACGTGACGTGGCACCTCCCCGTGCCCGTGATGTCCGGTGACGCCTCGATGTGGAGCCTGGGTGTAGGACCGCTCACGTCGAACGTGCCGATGAGCTCGGTGGGCACGCTGGTACCTGGATTCGCCACGCTCTGGTAGGCGGTTGGCACTCGGAACGTGGTTCCGTCGAGCGGTCCGGTCGCCTTGCTCACGCCTACGGTGATGATCCTCGTCGCTTCGTCGACCAGGATCGTGATCGTCGCGTCGGCGATCGTGTGGTCACTGGTGCCGCAGCCTGTGTACACCTCGGTGACCGAGTACGACCCAGCGACCGCCGCCAGTAGGGGGATGGCCGGAGCGGTCGGCGTGGGAACGGTCGGCGTCGGTGCGGTGGTATCCGGACCCGCGGTGACGGCGTCCTTGTTGTCGCCGCCTCTCGACGCGGCGAACGCGATCGCGCCGGCCGCAACGACGGCGACGGCAACCGCGGCTCCGACGAACACACGCCGTGGACGGGGCTTGCGTGATCGCTTGTTTCGGCGGTCGTTCGTCGGAGTTCCGCCACCGCGCCCCAGCAGGCCGGGGCGGCCGGGGCTCCGCTCAGCCGGCACGATCGCCTCGGGCGACGCGAGTTCGTCGAACAACCCAGGATTCGTCGTCTGGTCCGCTGCTCGAAGGACGCGGCCAGACGACGGAGACGCGAGGAAGTCACGGATGGGCTCGTCGAGTCGGCCCGCGTCGAGATCCTCGAAGAACGCGGCAAGGGCCGGGCGCGGGATGCACGCGACAGCGTCGCGCTCACCGTGGAGCCCGAACGCGACGGCATCCCAGGTGATCGCAACCGGCACCACCGAGTACCCCGGGCGCCGACTGGATTCGACGACGCGTTCGAAGGGGCTCGCTTCGAGGCCGAGGTCCGTTGTGCTCATACCTGACCTTTCCGCATGGACTTCCAGCGCGCCTTGAGCGATGTTCTACACCGCGCTTCAGAGGTAATGCTCTCGCGCCGCGTGGACCCAACTGCCAGGATGACGCGATGCCGTCGGCTTCCACGCTTGGCCTCTTCGGGATCGCCGCGCTCGCGTTGCTCGTGATCCCCGGGCCCTCGGTCCTCTATGTCGTGACCCGCAGCATCGAGCAGGGGCGACGGGCCGGCCTCGTTTCCGTGCTCGGTCTGCACACCGGCTCGCTCGTCCACATCGCCGCCGCGGCCACGGGACTCTCGGCCTTGTTGCTCACGTCGGCTTCGCTGTTCAACGCCGTCAAGCTCGCGGGGGCGGCATATCTGATCTTCCTGGGGCTTTCGCGGCTCGTGAAACGAACGCCGCCGGCGGAACGAAGCGTCGAGCGGGCATCGCTGGGCCGCGTCTACCGCCAGGGTTTCGTCGTGAACCTTCTCAACCCGAAGACGGCACTGTTCTTCGTCGCATTCTGCCCGCAGTTCGTCGCCCCAGGGCATGGTCCGGTCGGGGTGCAGATCCTCGTACTCGGTGCGGTGTTCGTCGGGCTCGGCCTCCTCAGTGATT
The DNA here is from genome assembly GCA_041166745.1 of Acidimicrobiaceae bacterium. Lineage (GTDB taxonomy): Bacteria > Actinomycetota > Acidimicrobiia > Acidimicrobiales > JACDCH01 > DASUCS01. The sequence continues at coordinate 98,129 of JBEEGH010000033.1, read as the reverse complement.
CCACGTACGCGCTGGTCGCGGGCGCGATCGGCGAGGGGTTGCGGGCGCGCGCCAAAGTACGTGGTCCGCGCCGCCAATGGAGCGGACTCGTGCTCATCGGTCTCGGGATCTTCGCAGCCACCACGCGCCGCCCCGTTCCGGCGACCTGAGCAGTGGAGACCGTCCGGCTGCTCGCGGGAGACGAAGAGACCGTCATGGCCATGTCTGATCTGTTCGACGGGCCCGCCATCGCGGAACACACGCGGCGGTTCCTGGTCGACGATCGCCACCACCTCTTGATCGCCCGTGAAGGCGACGATGTCGTGGGCTTCGTGTCCGGGGTCGAGATGACCCATCCCGACAAGGGCACCGAGATGTTCCTGTACGAGCTCGCCGTCGATGACCGCTGGCAGCGCCGCGGCGTCGGCTCATCGCTCGTGGCGGCGCTTCGCGACCTTGCACACGAGCGCGGGTGTTACGGCATGTGGGTGCTCACCGACGACGACAACGACGCCGCGCTGGCGACGTACACCTCGGCGGGCGGCTCGCGAAGCAGTCAAGTGATGCTCGACTGGGATTGGTCTCGGCCGTAGAGCCAAAAACCCCGCTCAGGGACGCGGGTGGGCCTTGAAGAAGTCCCAGATCGTGGCGCTGGCATCGATCTGCTTCGTGGTGAGGCCGAGGCTGTCGATCGCGATCGAACCCGGCCACGTGTGGCCGCCACCGTCGATGATGTAGAAGACCACCTCTCCGCCGGCCTGACAGCCGGTCCATGTGCGCTTGCGAACTTCGGAGCCGAGGCGTTCGTCGTTGAATGCCGTAGCGCAGCCGTCGTGTTCGGCCCAGCCCGCCATGGCATCGGGCGCGGAGCCCACTGTCGCTCCACCGCAGCAGCGCACCTGGCCGCCGTCGAACGGAACGACCGGGTCGGCGGTGCCCATGAACCCGGTGATCGCCACCGGGTTCGACCCTCCGCAGCCGGGCCGGAACACGATCACGGCGACTGCACCGAATGCCGCGAAGCGATCCGACTCCCTGCACGCGAGCACAGATGTCATCGCGCCACCGTCGGACATCCCCGTCGAGTACACGCGCTTCGCATCGACGCAGAATGTGGATTCGAGGTGATCCAGGAGGGCACCGACCATCGCGACATCGTCTTGCAGGTTGCCTTCGCCCGTGAGGTTGAAGTGTCGGCTCTCGCCTTGACCATCGGGGGCGACGATGAGGAAGTCGTCGCGATCGGCGAGCGGCTTGAAGTTTCCGTACGCCATCTGCTGCACCGCGTTCGATCCGTAGCCGTGGAAGTTGAACACCACGGGGACGGGGCCCGTGCCGTCATAGGCCTTCGGCACGTAGAGCTGGAAGGTGCGCGCCTGTCCTTCGAAGTCGAACGTCTCGGCCGACTGACCGGACTCATGCGGACGGGCGCAGTCGATCGGGGTCGACGTCGTGTCGGAACTCGACGAGGCTGACGAGGCCGACGATGCCGGGGACGCCACGGCCCCCGGCCTTGTGCTGTCCGAGCAGCCGATCAGAGCGGCGGACGCGACGAGGAGGGCGACCAGTCGCGGAATCGGCATCGACCGAACGTACCGGCGCCTACTCTCCGTGCGGTGTCAGCCCTCTCACGTCGAAGCTTTCTTGCCGGTACGGCCGCCTCGGCGCTGCTCGCGGCGTGCTCCTCCTCGTCGAAACCTCAGGCGGCCGCGTCAGCATCCACCCCGGCGCGGAGCGGCTTGCCCGAACCGGCGAATGCGCCGTTCGACACGGTGGTCGTGTTGATGATGGAGAACCGATCGTTCGACCATCTGCTCGGCTGGGTGCCCGGGGCGAACGGCAAGCAGGCCGGGCTCACGTTTCCGGACCTTCAGGGCAATCCGGTGCCGACCGTCGACCTCGGGGCCGACGTGCAAGGTTGCAGCTTCAAGGATCCGCCCCACCAATGGCCGGCGGTGGCGAAACAGTTCCACAACGGCGCGTGCGACGGCTGGCTGCTCACGCAGGACACGCTGGCCGATCACTATCCGATCGGCTACTACACCGCGGCACAGGTACCGATCCTCGGCGCACTTGCGCAGAACTACACATTGTTCGACAACTACTTCTGCTCGGTGCAGGGCGGCACGTGGCCCAATCGCTTCTATCAACTGTGCGCCGCGACCGATGTCGACGCGACGAGCCTGTTCCCTGGCCCGACCGACCCGCGGCCCTCCAACTTGCAGCTGGCGATCTTCGACCGCGTGCTCGCAGCCGGAAAGACCGCCGGCTACTACTCGTGGGGCGAGCCGATGACGGGGCTCTTTGCGTCAAAGCGCTACGACAGCCTCAGCTTCCCGCAGGACCAGTTCTTCACGGACGCCGCCGCTGGCCGTCTGCCCAACGTGACGTTCATCGAGCCCGACTACACGCTGATTCCCGAGCTGAAGGGCACATCGAACGACGATCACCCGCACGGCAGCATCCTCAGCGGCGAGGGATGGATTGCTGACGTCTACAACGCGGTCCGGCACAGCCCGCAGTGGGAGCGCATGGTGTTCGTCGTCAACTTCGACGAGCACGGCGGGTTCTACGACCACGTCGCCCCGCCGACCGTCGTGGACGACAACGTCAACCCGAATCCGGGGCCGCATCCCGACTTCACGCGACTGGGCTTTCGCGTTCCCGCGATCGCCATGGGTCCGTTCGCTCCGAAGAAAATCGAGTCAGCGGGACCGTACGAGCACTGTTCCATCTTGAACATGATCGAGTGGCGATTCGGACTTCCCCCGATGACCGCGCGCGACAAGAACGCGAAGAATCTGGCCGAAGCGCTCGACTTCTCGACCCGACGCGACCCCTTCGAGTTGCCGGCGTTCACCCCGCCGCCCCTCGTCGCCTGCCCGTAGGTTTTCTTCGGCTGTGCGTCAGCCGTCGTAGAAGAACGGGTCGTGCAGGCCGATCAGCGTGCGCTCGCGCTTGCTCGTTGCGCGCTCGATGGCCTCGCTCGACAGATGGTTCACGTCGCTGGTGGTGCGCAGCCGTTGTGCCAGATCGCGCCGGCCGTAGTGACACTGTATGAAGTAACGACCGGGGTCTCCGCCGGCGGGCGGGAGGCGGCGGTGCCACACGTCGGAGACGAAGAGCAACACGTCGCCGGCCGACGCAGTGAGCGGCAGCACCCGCGTGCCGTTCCATTCGAGATCCGGATCGTTCATGCGATCGAGCGGCGGTGACTGCCCCGACGTGTGGCTGCGCGGGATCACACCCGTTGGGCCGGCTTCGAGCGGGCAGTCCTGCAGCATCAGGTGCGTCGCGACCGCGAACACGGGATACGGGATGCGGTCGTCCCACGAAACATCGGCGGGTCGGGGCACGTGCGGTCCGCTGTCGATGTGCCACAGCTGGCCGCCGTGCGAGTTCTCCTGAGGAGGCTGTCGCCAGGCGGTGTTGGCGATGACGTGGCAGTCCTCGCCGAGCAACGGCTCGACGACGTCGAGGATGGCTCGGTTCGCGACCGCGCGCTGCACGACGGCGCTGCGGTTCAGCATCTCGTAGCGAAACGGTTCCCAGTGATCGGGCGGATACTTCGCCTGGCGCTGGTCGGGGGCACACTCGTCGAAGACGCGGTCGACGTCGGCAATGAGCTCGGCGACCGCCTCGGCGTCGAACACGGCGGACAGCGTGACGTACCCCTCGGTCTGCAACTGTTCGCTCGCTTCCGACGCCGGAGCGGAGGAGATCGTCAGGTATCCGGTCCTGCGGGTGATCACGGTGCTTCCCCCATCTCGCGCAGCGCGGTGGCCAGCGCCGCCCGCAGTTTGCGTGCGCTCGCCGGGGCCAGATGCCCGACCACACCGGTGCCAGGACGGCCGGCTTCCTCGACCGTGAGCTCGATACGAAGATCGCCACATTCGTCGCAGTCGTCGAAGGCGGCTACGGCCCACGCGGTCTGCGCCCGTTCCGGGTCGCCGGCCGGATGATCGTCGAGCCCGTAGTCCGCGAGCTTCTTCACGACCGGCTAGCCGCCGTGGGTGTACTCGAAGTGCTGCACCTCGACCATGAGGGGCAGCTTGTAACGCACGTAGAAGTTGTGGAGGTTCAGGTAGCCCTCGTAGGACTCGACCTCGCGCGGCACGACGTCGACGTCAGGGTCTGTGGCCGCCTTGTCTTGCACCTTCTGGTACAGCTCCTCGAACTCGTCGAGGGTCCCGACCGACATCCCGAAGTGGTCGAGGCGAGGGCACGTCATCGGCTCGTCTTCGGCGATGAGGAAGACGAACTGCTCGTCGGAGTGCACGCGCATCACCAGGCGGTGACGATCCTGGGTGAGCATGTCGTATTCGAGCCATCCGAAGACGTCGCTGTAGAAGGTGGTGATCGCCTTCCGTCCTTCCGCGTCGAGTGAATCAGCGGCCATTGACATCGCGACGTGATTGAGACGAGGGGCGCGCGGCGTGCTCATGACGATGCTCCTGGGGCGATGAGGACCTTGGCGGCGATACGTCCCGACGCGAGTGCTTGCATCGCGTCGAGGGCACCCGTCAACGGGACGTCTACGGGATCAATGAGCTCGTCGAGCGGCAGTTTCCCCGACGCCAGCAGCGCGAGCGAACGCTCGAACCCATCGGCGTCGTAACAGAACGCTCCCGTGATGGTGAGCTCGTTGAGGAGGATTCGGTTCGGGTCGAAACGTGGCGCGGCCATTCCCGCGCCGACGAGCACGAGGCGGCCCCGGCGCTTGAGTTGCGCGAGCCCGGCCTCCATCGCGTCACCGTGACCCGAGCACTCGAGCACGACATCGACGGCATCGTCGACGATGCGGCCGGGATCGAATGGGCCAGGCCCTTCCAGCTCGTCGGGCGAGATGACGACCGACGCGCCGAGCCGGCGAGCCAGCTCTTGGCGCACCGGCGCCGGCTCACTCACCTTGATGTCGTCGATGCCAAGGGCGCGCAGCGCGGCGATGGTCAACGCGCCGATGGGTCCGGCACCCAGCACGAGCGCCCGCTCGCCGGGCTGGATGCCGGAGTTCGTGATGCCGTGCAGCGCCACCGCCAACGGCTCGGCCAGCGCGGCGTCGCGCAAGGACAGACCGTCGGGTACGCGCAAGATCTCGTTCTCGCGTTGCCTGATGAAACGTGCGTACGCGCCTTGGTGGTCGCCGTCGCCCATTCCGGGAGTTCCTCGCTTCATGCAAAGCGATGGATGGCCGGAGCGGCACGGTTCGCATTCGCCGCAGCGCGGAGATGGTCCGCCCACGATGTGGTCGCCGACGTTCCATTCCGTCACGTCGTCGCCGACGGCCACGACCACGCCACTCCACTCGTGGCCCTCGACGGAACCCTTGCGTCCCCAGCCGTCGAGGACCATGTGGAGATCGCTGCCGCACACGCCGCAGTGGCTGACCTCGATCAGCACGTCGCCCGCGCCGACCTCGGGGGTCGGCAGCTCCTCGACGCTGAGCTCACCTTTGCCCTTGTAAACGACCGCCGACATCGTGCCGGGAATCGTGGTCATGAGGCTGCGGACTCGACGTCGCTGTCGATCAGGTCGGACCGATACTCCGGATGAGCGGTGAGCCAATCGGAAGCCCGTTGCATCGATTCCTCGTTCTTCTTGTTGATGAACTTGTAGATGGGACCCTCGAACCACTTCCACGGCGCCTTGGTGAGGTTGTAGCGCTCTTCGAAGGAGAATCTCGTGCGGTTGGGGCCGATGCGTTCGAGACCGACCTTGCCGGTCTGGTCCTGGCCGGGCTCGTGGCTCAGCATCGTGAACGTGTAGCCCTTTGCGGGAGTCACGCCGGTCACCAGTTCGAGTGCAGACCCCCGTCGCCCGAGCGGCATCTTGTAGATCACGCGGCGCAGCAGGCCATTGCCCCCGGCGTCGCCGGGGTGAACGACTTGGACTTCGATCACCATGGGCGCGTACGCCGTCCAGTTGTCGTAGTCCTGAAACAGCGCCCACAGCCGCTCGGGCGAGTGCGGCATTTCCAGGGTGTACCGGTGTTCCCGCATGCGGGCGGATCGTACCTGACACGCGTGTCAGGATGCTCGGGTGGACGAATGGGGGATGGCGGCGCACGCCCGCACGACACCGAACAAGCCAGCCCTGACCCTCGACGACGCGGTCCTGGGCGACCAGGTTCGGACCTACGGCGAGCTCGCGGACCGATCGGCTCGCCTCGCCACCGTGTTGCACGACCTGGGCGTGCCGAGCGACGGCACGGGTGCGGTGGCTGCGATGGTGCCGAACGGCTTCGAGTTCTTCGAAGTCGCGGCCGCAGCCTGTCGCGTCGAGGCTCGCTTTCTTCCGGTCAACTGGCATCTGAAGAGCGACGAGCTCGCCTGGATCCTCGAGGATTCCGGCGCGCAGGTGCTGGTTGCGCACACGAGCCTCAAGGAGTTCGTCGACGCCGCGGTGGCACAAGCGCCGGGATGCCGCGTGCTCCTGGTGGGCGACGACTACGAGCGCGCTGTCGTGGGCGCGCCCTTGTGGCCGAATGCCGGTTGGCTGTCGCCGGCGTTCATCTTCTACACATCGGGTACCACCGGTCGCCCGAAGGGCGTGGTGCACGGTGGGTTGAAGCCCGAGACGATGGCCATCGCGCAGCAGGGGCTCGTCGCTCTGTGGGGCTTTCGCCCCGACGACGTGCACATCCTCGCCGGGCCCGCCTATCACGCGGGCCCCGGTGGTTACGCGTTCACCACGCTGTTCTCGGGAGGAACGGTCGCGATCCTGCCGGCGTGGGACGCCCACGATGCGCTCGCGTTGATCGACCGCCGGCGGGTGACCACCACGTTCATGACGCCCGCGCACTTCATTCGCATCCTCGAGGTGCCCGACGATGAGCGCGCCGCGTTCGATCTCTCGAGCCTGCGGCTCATCATCCACGGTGGCGCGCCGTGTCCGGTCACGGTGAAGCGACGCATCATCGAGGCGCTGCCCGACTCCGAGGTGTGGGAGCTGTATGGCGCGAGCGAGGGCGGTGCGACGCGGGTCTCGCCGCAGGAGTGGCTCGAACGTCCGGGCACCGTCGGCAAGCCGTGGCCCGGTGTCGAGGTGCGGATCGACGGCGACGGTGGCGAGGGGATCATCTACATCAAGCCCGCGGGCGGCGCGACGTTCCACTATCACCGCGATGACGCGAAGACCGACGCGGCATGGCGCGACGACGCGTTCACCGTCGGCGACATCGGCCGTGTCGACGAGGACGGCTACCTCTACATCACCGACCGCGTATCCGACATGGTGCTGCGCGACGGCGTCAACGTGTACCCGCGCGAGATCGAGGACGTGCTGTACCTCCATCCCGCGGTGGTGGATTGCGCGGTGTTCGGTGTTCCCGACGAGCGCCACGGCGAGATCCTCGCCGCGGTCGTCGAGACGAGGTCGCCGGTGACCGAGGACGAGTTGGCCGCCCACGTCCGCAGCAAGCTCGCCGATTTCAAGTGCCCCGCCACGTTCAGCTTCGTCGACGAGCTCCCGAGAGACCCCAACGGCAAGATCCTGAAGCGCCTCCTTCGCAATTCCCATGCATAGGCACACAAAAGTGTGTACGTATGCACGGGATTTCGGGAGGGGTCAGGTGCGGGCTTCGGCGCCGAACAGGGCGGCGAAGGTGATCTCGGTGAGGGTGTCGGTCACGTCGCCCTTGCCGTTGCCCATCTGACCGCTGATCGCGTAGTAGTTCGCCCGCTCGATCATCGCTACGAGCGCCAGTGCCGCGAGTTGCGGGTCGGCCACCACCGCCGGCGACTTCGCGATCCGCTGGCCGAGCTTCACCACGAAGTCGCCCAACATGTTCGCGCCCATCCGGCCGAACTCGCTGTTGTCGATCTCGGCCTCCGTCCACGCCTTGATCACGGGGCCGTAACGACTGTGGATGTCGCCGAACCGCGCAAGCCACTCGCGGAGCATCTCGAAGCTCTCTTGATCGGGCGTGAGCGGACCGAGTGACTCGACCAGTGCCCCGATCTCCTCGGTGACGTCGAGTACCAGCGCGCGGAACAGATCTTCCTTGTTGGCGAAGTACAGGTAGAAGGTGCCGTGAGACGTCTTGGCCACCTTCACGATGTCGTCGACGCGCGCTGGGAAGTAGCCCTTCGAGCCGAAGACCTCGATGCCGGCGTCGAGCAACTTGCGCACGGTGCGCTGCCCGCGGGCTCGCAGCTCACGGCCGCTCGCCGGGGTACCGACCCGCGACGGCGTCTTCTTGGTCTTGGCCGCCGCCTTTGGCACGCCGGCGACGTTACCGGACCTGACGTTCATGTCAGGTAGGTTCCTCGCCGGTGGCCGCACGTTCGATCCCCGCGCCAGGCACCGCCGAGTTGCCGGCTGCCAATGCGGCCGCGCTGCTACGGCGCAATGGCACCGACCCGTCGACCGCGTCGCGCACCGCCGTGCGGTTCGACGATCGGTCGATCACCCACGCCGAGTTCCTGGCCGAGTCGATTCGCTGGGCCAACCTATTCCTTGCGCAACCGCCGAGCACGCCCGACGGCGTGCTGCACGTCGGCGTCCTGCTCGACAACACGCCCGAGTACCTGTTCGCCCTGGGTGGCGCGGCCCTCAGTCGCTCTGTGGTCGTCGGCCTGAACCACACGCGTCGCGACGAGCACTTGTGGCGCGACATCGAGCACACCCGCGTCGGGCTGATCATCACCGAGCCGCGTCACCTGCCGTTACTCGACTCCATCAAAGATCGCTTGCCGTCGACGCTGATCTCGGACGACGACCTTCCAGCCGCGATCGCCGCGCAATCCGCAGAGGACCCTGGCATCGAACCCGACGCCGGCTCACGCTGGGCGCTGATCTTCACGTCGGGCACGTCGTCCGCGCCGAAAGCCGTGATCTGCACGCAGCGCCGCATGTTGCAGACCGGCGTCCGCATGGCGGCGATCATGGACCTCGGCCCCGACGACATCGGCTACGTCTGCATGCCGTTGTTCCACTCCAACGCGCTGATGGTGGGTTGGGCGCCGTCGATCGCCATCGGCGCGTCGGTAGCGCTCGCTCGCAAGTTCAGCGCGTCGAGTTGGCTCGCCGACGTTCGGCGGTATCACGCGACGTATTTCAACTACACCGGCAAGCCGTTGTCGTATCTCGTCGCTACGCCCGAGCAGCCCGACGACGCCGACAACTCGCTACGCGTTGCCTTCGGCAACGAAGGCTCGCCTGAAGTCATCGACACGTTCGGCCGCAGATTCGGCGTCGAGGTGATCGACGCGTTCGGTGCGACCGAGGGCGGTATCGCGGTCAACCGCGACGATGGCGTGAAGCAGGGCTCGGTCGGCAAGGTCGGCGAGACCGTCAAGGTCGTCGACTCGGAGGGCAACGAACTGCCTTCCGCACGGTTCGCCACCGACGGTTCACTCGTCAACGCCGACGAGTGTGTCGGGGAAATCGTCAACACCGCCGGTGCCGGTCCGTTCGAGGGGTACTACAACAACGCCGAGGCCACCGCCTCCACCTTGCGAGGCGGGTGGTACTGGTCGGGCGACCTCGGCTACGTCGACGACGACGGCTACTTGTTCTTCGCGGGACGCACCGCTGACTGGTTGCGGGTCGACGGCGAGAACTTCCCCGCGGGGCCGATCGAGGACGCCATCGGACACCACCCCGACGTCGTGTTGGCCGCGGTGTACGGCGTGCCCGACGAACACGCCGGCGATCAAGTGATGGCCGCCCTGCGGCTTCGCGACGGCACAACGTTCGATCCCATCGCCTTCGCGCACTACATCGATGCGCTGCCGGAGGTCGGTCCGAAGTGGCGTCCGCGCTACGTGCGGGTCGTCGGCGAGTTCCCCACGACCGGCACGAACAAGATCGTCAAGCGCACGCTCGTGCGCCAGAAGTACCGCCGCGACCTCTGCGGCGACGACGACCTCTACGTTCGCGACCGCGGCGCGGATGCATACCGTGCCTTCACGAGCGACGACGAAGGCGCGTTGCACGCTGCGCTCGAGCGCGCCGGCCGAGTGCGCTTCTGGGAGCTGTAGCCGTGGACCTCGCGTTCACCGCCGAAGAGGAAGCATTTGCGACCGAGATCCGCGACTGGCTGCGTGCCAACCTCGAGCCGCCCGAGGACGATCTCGAGTGGGGCCGGCGCTGGCAGGCCAAGCTCGCAGCTGATCGGTGGGTCGGCATCCACTGGCCGGCGGCGTACGGCGGGCGTAGTGCCACGCCCGTGCAGGTGGCGCTCTACAACCTCGAGTACGCCCGGAGCCGGGCTCCGCAGCCCGTGAACCGCGTCGGCATCAACCTTGCCGGCCCCACGCTGCTGGCCCACGGCACCGACGACCAGAAGACCCGTTGGCTGCCCCGCATCCTCGACGCAAGTGAGCTCTGGTGCCAGCTCTTCAGCGAGCCGGGCGCCGGCAGCGACCTCGCATCGCTGAGCACCCGGGCGACACCGACGGACGACGGTTGGCTCCTCACGGGGCAGAAGGTGTGGACCTCGTACGCCGCCGAGGCCAGGTGGGGAATCTGCTTGGCGAGAACCGATCCCGACGCACCGAAGCACAAAGGCATCAGCTACCTCGTGGTCGACATGCAGACGCCGGGCATCGAGGTGCGGCCGTTGCGCCAGATCACGGGCGAGTATGAGTTCAACGAGGTGTTTCTCGACGATGTGTTCGTGCCGCGCGATCACCTCGTCGGTCACCTCAACAACGGATGGGCCGTGGCCAACACCACGTTGGCGCACGAGCGAGGCACGTCGTTCCCGTTCAAAGAGCAAGTCGTGCACGAGTCGTATCTCGACGACCTGTATCGCCTTGCGGTGGACACGGAGCAACTCGACGACCTCGACGTGGCCGATGCATTGGCCGAGGCATACATCGAGCTGCGCATCCTGCGACTGCACAACTGGCGCACGCTGTCGCGCCTCGGCCGCGGCATCGAACCCGGGCCCGAGTCGAGCCTGGTGAAGCTCACGTGGACCGACATGACCCATCACCTGTCCGACGCCGCGCTCCTCCTGCAGGGTGCCGCGGCTCCGCTGACAGGGCCGTGGCAGCGCCAGTGGCTGTGGTCGAAGGCGTCATCCATCGCCGGTGGTACCAGCGAGGTGCAGCGCACGATCATCGGCGACCGTCTGCTCGGCCTCCCACGCGGCTGACGCGACGACCCGACTGACCGCATGGCGACGCCGACCCTCCGCCAGGTGGCGACGGCCGAGCTCACACCGGGGGAGCGGGTGCGGCTACGGGCGATGCTCGACGTTGCCTTCGAGGGCTTCCTGTCCGACGAGGATTGGGATCACGCACTCGGTGGCACCCACGTGCTCGTGGAGGTCGAGGACCTCGTGGTCACCCACGCCAGCGTGGTGCCCCGAAGGCTCGAGCTTCCCGACCGTGCGTTGCACACGGGGTACGTCGAGGCAGTCGCTACCCATCCGCTCTTCCAACGCCGTGGCTATGCCGCCGCCGCGATGCAGCGCATCGGAGGCGTGATCCAGGACAACTACGACATCGGCGCCTTGTCCACCGCCATTCCGAGCTTCTACGTCAAGCTCGGGTGGGAACGGTGGCGGGGCATGACGTTCGTCAACGTTCCCGAGGGCCGGCTCCGCACCGAGGAGGACGACGACGGCGTCCTGGTCATGCGAACTCCGAGAACCGGGTCGATCGACCTCGCGGCTCCGATCACGTGTGACCACCGCTTCGGCGACGTCTGGTGACAGGCTGCTGACATGACGATGTTGGCCAGTTGGGAGCTGCAGGCCCACAACACCGCCACCCACTCGGGCAACAAGATCCACGACGACGAGGTGGCGCGACGGTTCGGCTTCGGCGGGGGTCTCGTTCCCGGCGTCGATCTGTACGCGTACCTCACCCATCCGCCGGCAGAAGCGTGGGGTCTCGATTGGCTCGAGCGTGGCACGATGCAGGCGCGGTTTTCGCGGCCGGTCTACGAAGGCGACACCATTCGAGTCCTGCCCCTTGACCAGGGCGAGGACGACGACGGCGTGCGCACGCGCCTGGAGCTCCGCAACTCCGACGACGACGTGTGTGCGACCGGCGAAGCGTCACTGCCTCGCCTCGGGCCCGAGCCTCCGGCCATCGATCGGTGGATGGAGGTGTTGCAGGCCGAGTCTCCTCCGGTCGCATCGCCGACGACGCTGCCCGTGGGTCGCCAGTTCGGGTTGAATCGCCACGGGTTCCACGCCGACCGAGCGGATGAGTACCTCGACGACGTGCGCGAGACGCTGTCGTTGTATCGCACAGCGCGAGTTGCGCATCCCGGATGGGTGCTGCGCGACGCGAACTATGTCTTGTCGCGCAACGTTCGACTGGGGCCGTGGATCCACGTCGAATCGGCAGCACAGCATCACCGGCTGGTGAACGACGGCGACTCCGTCTCGACGAGCGCGATCGTGACCGCGGAGTGGGAACACAAAGGCCACCGATTCGTCACGCTCGACGTTGCCGTGATCGTTGCCGACGGACTGGCGACGCGAATCACACACACCGCTATCTACGCTCCCCGCCAGGTGCAGTAGGTTCGCTCGCCATGCCAGGCATGGTTCCTCCCGTTGCCGACGAACGTGAAGGTCTGCTCGCCTATCTCGCGCAGATGCGATCGGTGATCCGCATCGCCGCCTACGGGCTCACCGACGAACAGGCCCGCGCCACACCGTCGGCCAGCGCACTGAGCGTCGGCGGGCTCATCAAGCACGTCGCCGCGGTCGAGAAGCACTGGATCGACATGGTGATGCAGCGCGGCCCGGAGGGCTCACCGACGGACTACGAGGCGAACTTTCGTATGGGGCCCGATGAGACGCTGGCCGACGTGCTTGCTGCCTACGACGGTGTCGCGGCCGAGACCGAACGGGTCATCGCAGGCATCGACGATCTCGCACAGGCGGTGCCCGTGCCGAAGGGTGTTCCGTGGTTCCCCGACGACATCGACGCCTGGTCGGTGCGGTGGGTGTTGCTGCACGTGATCCAGGAGACCGCCCGCCATGCCGGGCACGGCGACATCGTGCGCGAATCGTTGGACGGTGCCTCCGCCTTCCCGTTGATGGCGGCCGCCGAGCAGTGGCCGCCGACGCCGTGGATGCAGCCGTGGGAACCGCCCGCGCCCGCGTGACCGATCAGTGGCGTACGGCTCGCTCGCCGAGCTTCGTACGCATGTCTTCCTCGAACTCGAGGATCTCGGGAGCCAGCGCTTTGCTGCGCAGTGCTTCGAGCACCGGGTAGCCGGCTTCACGCTCAGCGTCCCACTCGTCGGCAAAACGTCCCGACGTGATGTCCTCCATGAGCTCCCGGATCGTCGCGGCGACATCGAGATGGTCGTACCGGCCGACCCGCGAGAGCTGGCCGTATTGACTCGTCGGTGAGTGATGCAACGTCTGCGCCGCGCCGCCTTCGAGCCGCACGAGTCGATAGGTGCGCTCGACCTCGCCCGAAAGGAACAGTTCGGTGAGGATCGCTTCGATGGGGATTCCGTGCTCCATCATCACGCCGATGAATGACTCGTTGACCTTTCGGAGGATGGGCGAGAGTGCCTGCTCGACGCCGAGATCGAGGACCGCTTCCTGCATCGGCGTCAACGGCAGCGCCCCTTGCCGCAGACCACCGATCGCCTTGGCGATTGCCAGCGTTCGGGCCCGTGCCGTACCGGTTTCGTCGCGCTCGACACCGACTGCGGTGATGAAGCCGACACCTTCCTCGTAACACCGGCGCACCTCCGGCCCGAGCATCCGGGGCGCGACCATCCCGGCGTCGCCGGGCGGAGTGAGCCGCCCGAACGCGAGTGTGTAACCGCTCGCGACGATCACCAACGAGTCGGCCCGCGGGGTGATCGGCAGTGTCGAGATGATGTCGTCGGGCACGAGCAGACAGATGACGTCGGCGTCGCTTGCCGCCTCTACGTCGCTGGTCGCGAACCCGTCGGCCTCCGCGCTGGCGCGGGTGTCGTCGGCCCGTACGCACACGACCACATCCACCCCAGAATCCCGGAGGTTCAGCGCCCACGAACGGCCCTGGTTCCCATAGCCCACAACGGCGACGCACTGTCCGGCAATCGCGCTGAGGTCAGCATCGCTCTCATAGACGATCTCGCTCATTGCCGAACCCTACGTAACCTGGAGGCGATGAGCCGGGCCGCCGCATGTGTCTTGGTGCTCCTGCTGACGGCGTGCGCTTCCGCCGGCGGAACCACGGCGCCCGTCTCGACGACCACCTCAGCCAGCACGACCACGACCACGACCACGACGACGACCGAGCCGACAACGACCACAGCCCCGCCGCCTCCGACTCGCGTCGTCATCGAACAGCAGTGGATCGCCTTCGGGGTGGCGGACGACGTGACGTTGCACTACCCCTCGCCGCGGGTCGAGCGCATCGGCTTCCACCAGTCGAACAACGAGGGAGCGCGTCGCATCGAAGCGCTGGCCACCGGCATCCCGGCGACTCCGATGGAAACCCGCGACCGTCTGTCGGATCCGCAGAGCGCGGCGGATGTGGTCGTCGATCCAGAATCCGAGATCCGCGCGCCGGTGTCCGGAGTCGTCGTGAGCTCGGGAAGCTACGACCTCTACTGCGGGTTGTTCGACTACTTCATCAACATCGAGCCGGACGATCATCCGGGGTGGCGCGTGAAGGTGCTGCACATCACGGGCCTCAACGTCGGGAACGGCGATCGCGTCGTCCAGGGTGAAACGGTCATCGCGCCCAACGCCCGGCAGCTGCCGTTCGCATCGCAGGTCGACGAGTTGCGCGTCGTCGACCCCGCATGGCCGCACGTGCACATCGAGGTCGTCGACCCCTCGATCCCGAACGTCCCCAACCCTGGCAGTGGCTACGAGAACTGCTGACCGCTATTCGGTGTTGATGGCTTCGACGAGCTTGCGGGCGAGTGACTCGTTGCCGATGAGCTCCAAGGTGTCGATGCCGACTCGCGTGAAGAGCACGAGCAGCAGGTCGGATGCCGTGCCGCGCACAGCGACGTCGCCCTTAGCGTGAACGCGTTCGACGCGGCCGTCGGGATGGATGAACCACTCGCCCTCGGTGTCGGTGCAGTGGACGTGCACTGAGCCCGTGAGTGGCTTCTTCTTGTTGACGCCCCATGGCAAGGTGAAGCTGAAGAGCTCATCGATCGAGTCAGCCGCGACCGCGGGGTCGACCGGATCGGGAGCCGCCTGCGTTGCCGCGTTCTGCATGTCCCATCGATGGACCGCGGCTTCCTGCACCTGGTGCCGGCGGATGAACCCGACCGTGTGATCCTTCTCCTCCAGCGCCCACGTCCAGACGGTGACGTCGTCCGGTGTCGCGGTGAGCACCGACAGCATCCGCTCGAGTTGCGATCGGCCCCACGCGATGAGCTCGTGGTAGTCCGCGGGTCGTTGCGGCTTGCCCTTCTCGATGGCTTCCGGATCGCTCGCGCGCAGCTCGATGTCGGTGGCCCAGAACCAGTGCACCTCACCGAGGTGCCACACCAGATCGGCGATGTCCCAACCCGGGCAGCTCGGCACACCAAGGGTCGGGTCGGCCCCGGCCGCGGCGGCGTAGAAGGCATCGCTCTCGCGCTGAATCGAGTCGAGGTAGTCCATTGCCTAGGTGTAGCGCGGGTCGGGCTCGGGTGTGAGCGTCATCGACTCACCCGCCAGCGCCCACACGTACAGCATCGACGACTTCGGCGACGCCACCACCGGGTGATACATCCCGCGGATGCGCTCGATGTGACCGTCGCGGACGATCGACGGCTCGCTCGGATCGTCTTCGTACACCATCTGCACGCCGAATCCCTCAGGC
Organism: Acidimicrobiaceae bacterium; assembly: GCA_041166745.1. Classification (GTDB taxonomy): domain Bacteria; phylum Actinomycetota; class Acidimicrobiia; order Acidimicrobiales; family JACDCH01; genus DASUCS01. The sequence goes on along the minus strand of JBEEGH010000033.1, from coordinate 82,407 downwards.
GCGTCGAAGCGGTACAGGTAGACCTCCTCGTGCTCGTGCCGGTGCGGTGGCCAGCTCGACCACCCTCCTGGCGGGTTGATCGTCTCGCCGCAGATGAGCGGCCCTTCGCCCACGTAGGTACGCACGGTGCGCGCCGTCGGCCCTTCGCCCCGTTGCTCGACGACCACTTCGGTCGCGTCGATCGTGCGCGTGTCGACCGACGCACCCGGCCGCACGACGGCGATCCACTCGACGTCGTCTTCGACGTCGAACGTGTCGCCGGGCGCGACCAGCGCGGACACGCCCGTTGTGGTGAAGACGTCGTCACGATCGAGCAGCAGCCAGGCCGCGCCGCTCGGCGTGAACGAGCCGCAGCCTCGGAGCACTTCGAGCCTTCCGTCGCCCTGCGCCAACAGCACCTCCGTCACGAGAAGTCCATCGGCGTCGTCGGCTCGACGTCCACGCCCGCGAGCTTGCAGGCAGCGCGGTGAGCGAGCGCAACGAGTGTCAGCGTGGGGTTGTAGCCCGACGATGTCACGAACACCGAAGAGTCGGCGCACAGCATGTTCTCCACGTCGTGGAAACGGCCATCGCCGTCGACCACCGACGTACGCGCGTCGTCACCCATGCGGCAGGTGCCCATCGTGTGTCGCGACGCCGGCGCGACACCGAGCGGGCTGATGTCGAACAGGTCGAGGTCGCCTTGAGGCGGTGACGTCGTCGAGAACGCGAAGTCTGCACCGGCGTCCCGCATCACTTGTTCGAGGATCGGAGCGAAGTGATCTGAGGTCACGATCTCGTGTTTGTGCGGTGCGTAGGTGACCCGGCCGGCGGGGAAGCCCCACGCGTCGACCACCGTGGGGTCGAGGTCGACACGGTTGCCGTGTTGCGGCAGGTCTTCCGCTTGCAACGTGAACGCGAACAAGCGATCGCGGATGGCCGAGTCGCGCATCGAGATCGCGTGCTGCGGGCCGGGAGGATAGGTCGATGCCTCCTGCAACGGCGTACCGCCGCCCCCGTGTTCGACGGTGCCACCACGAATCCAGGGCAGGCCCGCCGCTCGGGCGGCGGCCATCTCATCCGGGCCGGGCACGATGAAGTCGTCGTGGTGGTGCGTGACACTGCGGCCCCGCTCACCGTGAATCGAGAACGGGAAGATGCCGACCGAGAAGGTCTGGAAGTGGTACGTCAGGTTGCGGCCCACGAGATCGGACGAATTGCCGACGCCGCAGCGCAGTAACAGGCGCGGTGTCTCGAACGCGCCGCCCGCGACGACGACGTGCGACGCCCGTACCTCGCGCTCGGCGTTGCCGTTCGCGATGTCGAGATACCGCACGCCAGTGGCGCGCCGGCCGCTGGCGTCGAGCACGATCTCTTTCACGTACGACTCGGGCCGCACTTCGCACCTTCCGGTACGGAGCGCCCGTCGCAGCGACGAAATGGGATCACCCTTCGCGTGGATCGGGCAACCGAAGTGCCCGCAGAACCCGCAGTTGTTACAGGGCGGACGGTCGTCGTAGAAGATCGAGTTCACGCCCGTCGGCGCGCGGTACGGATGCAGTCCTCGCTTCTCTGCGGCTTCCGACGTGAGGATCGCGCCGAACATGTCGGGCCCCGGAGGCATCGGGTACGGACCGCTGCGCCACGCTTCGAACGGGTTCTTGCCGGCGTCGCCCGCGGTGCCGATCAGCCGCTCGGCGATCGCGTAGTGCGGCTCCAGCTCGTCGTACTCGATGGGCCAGTCTGCGATCGTCGCGCCGTCGATCGGGCCGCGAGCCGAGAGCAGGTGGAAGTCCTCCTCGCGAAAGCGGGGGAGCTTGCCGTCGGCGTGGAAGCCGCCACCGCCGACGGTCGTGGGCAGGCTGTTGACCTCGCCGGTGAAGAGACGCTCGCCGTCGGCCGCAGTACGACGGTAGGTGCGGGGTTCGAGGAATGGATCCGGCCCGAGGAAGTGCCGGCGCAGGAACTTGATCTCGTCATTCGACAGGTCGCCAGACGGTTCGAACGGCGGCTCGAGCGAGATGAGGTGGTTGCGGCCCTTCTCGAGCACGATCACCGACCATCCGGCGGCAGTGAGCACGTCGGCGAACGTCGACCCGCCCGGCCCCGACCCGACGATGACCGCATCACAATCGAGATCAGCCACAACGCACTCCGTCCAAATCCAGTGCATAGCAACACATTTTTGTGTTGCTATGCACTGGAATTGCCGTTCGGGGGACGGATCTCGAGCTTCTCGCGGCTCTCGACTTCTTCCTTCGTGTACCCGCGCGGTTGGATGTCGCCCAGCCAGCCGATCATCGTCCAACCGACCTCATCGCGGTTGCCGCCGTAGACCGGATCGCCGTACATGCCCTCACACGCGTGTTGGTAGAGCAGCCGCTTGAACTCGGGCAACGCGTTCAGCCGCAGGTCTTGTTCGGTGCCCTCGACGTCGGCGAAGTCCGCGCCGAGCGCAGCGATGCCATCGCGATAGATCTGTTGCAGGCCGAGGACGGCGCCGTTGAATTCACGCTCGGTCCGGCCGCCGGAGCCTTCGATGCGCGTCCGCCAAGCCAGCTCTTCCATCGGTCCGAGCGGCAGCCAGTTGTCGAAGCTGGCCTCGCCGCCCCACCGGCCCGAGAACGGGCCCCCGGCAAAGATGCGGGGCGGATCGAACGTGAACGCGCCGAGGAACGTGTCGATGTAGTCGGGTACCCCTGCCGCCGCCGCGCCCGGGCACCCGGCATCGTCGGGTGGGATGAGCCGATCGACAGCCGCCGCGACGATTGCGAGATCCGCCCCGCTGAAATGAGCCGGCATCTAGTGCGTGAGCTCGTACGAGCCGTGGACATCGAGCTCGCAACGCCATCCAGGGGCGACGGCGACGACCGTGAACGCCTCCTCGATGAGCGCGGGCCCTTCGATCGAGGCACCGGCGCCGAGCACCCGTCCGTCGAAGACCGGCGTGTCGACGAACTCGGTGCCCCAGTACACGGGTCGCGACCCCTTCTGTGCCGCCGCCGCGTCGGTGACCGTGCCGAGCTCGGCGAGATGCCCCGGCTTCGTCGTCTCGCCTCGCGCGATCAGTCGCACACCGCGAACCTGTGGTTGCTGGTTACGGAACGCGAACCCGCGATCGGACTCGTGCAGATCGTGGAAGCGCTGTGTGAGGTCGAGCAACCCGGTGGCGTTGAGGGAGAGGCCCTCGGGGCAGGGCACCGACATGTCGGAGTTCTGGCCGCCGTAGGCCATCTGCACGTACAGCTCGGTGTGGGCCGCGCCTTCGGGGAGACCGGCCGGCGCGAGCTCCTTGTCGACCTCATCGGCCACCTCGGCCATCAAACCGCGCAGGCGCTCGACCTCGACCTGGCTGATGGGCACGACGTACGAGCGCAGCACGTCGACCACGTAGTCGGCCACCAGGAGACCGAGTGCCGAGAACGCGGGCGCGGCCTTCGGGACGAGCACGCGAGCGGCGCCGAGCTCGGTGGCGAGCGCGCACGCGTGCAACGGTCCGTTGCCGCCGTACGCGATCACCGCGAGGTCGCGTGGATCCGCACCATACGACGACAGCACGCGCCGCGTGGCGTTGGCCATGTTCGCGTTCACGATTCGCTCGATCCCCCAAGCCGCCTCGACGGCTTCGATGCCGAGCGGCTCGGCCACATCACGGGCGATGGAAGCGCGCGCGGCGTCGACGTCGAGCGTCATGCGCCCGCCCGCAAAGTTGTCGATCGGCAGGTAGCCGAGCACGGCGTCGGCATCGGTGACGGTGGCGTGCGTTCCGCCCCGTCCGTAACACGCCGGGCCGGGCGACGATCCCGCCGACTCCGGTCCGACGAGCAATGCCCCTTGTCGCACGCGCGCAATGGAGCCGCCCCCGGCGCCGACCGATCGCACGTCGACCATCGGGATGCCGATGTAGTAGCGGTAGCGCCAGTTGCGATCGGTCTTCACCTCGGGCCGTCCGCCCCGCACGAGGCAGATGTCGAACGACGTACCGCCCATGTCGACGGCGACGAAGTCGGGTGCGCCTGCGGCCGTCGCGGCGACGGCGGAGCCCATCACGCCTCCGGTCGGGCCAGAGCCGAGCAAGGTCACGGCTTTCTTGGCGACGTAGTCGGGAGGCATCACGCCTCCGGTCGCCTGCATGATCAGCACGGACCCGGCAAAGCCAGCGGAGCGCAGGGACTCGACGAGGTGCGACGTGTAGCGCGCGATCTTCGGAGCGACATATGCATTCACCAACGTGGTCGACACGCGCTCGAATTCCGGCCCGGCGGACATCACCTCATGCGAGAGCGAGACGTGCTCGACCTCGGGATACTCCTCGCGGATGAGCTCGAGCGTGCGGCGCTCGTGCGCGGGGTTCACGAACGAGAACAGGTACATCACCGCGATCGACGTACAGCCGAACTGCCTGAGCCGGCGGATACCGGCGCGCACGGCGTCCTCGTCGAGCTCCTGCAGGACCTCGCCGTCGTAGGCGCAGCGTTCCGGGATCGGAATGCGGACTCGGCGCCGGGCGATCGGTTCGGGCGCAGGGTACGACGGATCCCAGATCTCCTCCTTGTGCACCCGGCGCATCTCGATCTCGTCGCGGTGACCTCGCGTCACGAGGAGGCCCGTCGGGGCGCCGTTCATCTCGATCATGGTGTTGTCCGCCGTCGTGGTTCCGTGCACGACGATCTCGAGCTGATGGCAGAACTCCTCGAGCGACAGGCCGAAGCGCTCGGCGAGCTGCCGCATACCGTTCATCACGCCGATCGATTGATCGTCGAGCGTGGTCGGCGTCTTGTCGAGCACGACCTCGCCCGCCGGAGTGACGCAGATCAGGTCGGTGAACGTGCCGCCGACATCGCACCCGATGCGGTAACCGTTCATATGGCTGCGCTCCGAGCCCACGGGGCTCTCCGCTCCGCGTGCGCCGCCGCCGCTGGCGACTTACCGGCGCCGCCCTCCTCCGAGTCGACTGACGCGCTCAACGCCGCGAGTCACGTAGTGCGGCGGTTGCCTCCACGTCGACCGCGAGCGTGAGGTCTTCGAGCGAGCCGGTGAGCACGACGCTGTAGTCGCGCTCGGCGCCCTCGAGCGACACGTACTCGTCGAGGACGTCGTCGAGCACGGCCTGCGGATCGCGGTCGAGGGGATTGCCCCAACCGCCGCCGCCGCCGTAGTCGTAGTTCAGCCGTTGGCCCGCGGTCATCGGCACCCAGTCGGCGGTGTGCTTCACCACGAACGGGTCATCGGACTCGTAACGGATGGTGAGCTTGTTCGGCGCGCCCGGCTTGCCGCCGCAGATGCCGGGCATCGGGTACTTCATGCCGACGACGTACGTGTACACCTTGGCATCGACCCGAACTTCCTTCACGTAGTGGCTTCCGCACAGGCCGCGCCATTGGCCCGGTCCGCCGGAATCGGTGCGGTAGTCGCGTTCCCATTGCACGTGGGGATACAGCGACTCGTTGATCTCCGCCGTTGCCTTCCACAGGTTCCCGAATGCTGCGGCCTGCGCGCCCCAGGCATCCATGCCGCGCGCCGCGTTGCACCAACCGGCGTAGACCTCCGCCGAGTGATCGGTGAACGTCTGGCCTGAACGCGGATCGATGCCGACGATGATCGTGGGGATGCCGGTCTTGTAGGTCTGCGGCACCGCTTTGTCCGGCAGCACGTTCTGCATCGCGACGGCGATGACCTCACCGACATCGGCGCCCGGATGATGCGTGCCCGCAGAGACGGGTTTGCCTGGAGGCGGGTTCAGGACGCAGCCGGGCGGAACCACCAGCTCGATGGCGTCGAAGAACCCCTCGTTCTTGGGGATCTCCGGATCCATCATCGCGGCGATCTGGGCGATGGTGTAGCCCCGCGTGTTCCCGTAGGTCGACCACGCCTGGAGCTCGGGCCGCGTGTCGCTGCCCGTGTAGTCGATGACGAGACGATCGCCGGCGACGGTGATCTTCGCGTGCAGGTGCACGTCGAGGTTGCCGAGCGGATCGTGGTCGACATAGGCGTCGGCCTCGTACGAACCGTCGGGCCACGCGCGGACTTCCTCACGGAACCGTCGCGCCGCGTAGTCGATCATGTAGTCGACCGACTCTTCGACGACGCGCGGGGTGTAACGATCGATGATGTCGCCGAGCCGGTGCGCCGCGAGTTGCGCCGCGCCGATCTGAGCGCGCAGATCGCCGATGTAGTCCGGTAGGCGATTGTTGGTGGCCAGTGCGTAGAGCACGTCGCGACGCTCTTCGCCGCGGTCGACGACCTTCACCACCGGCCAGCGCACGCCTTCGCCCCAGATGTCGTTGGCGGTCACGTTGTAGCCGCCGGGTACCGCTCCGCCGGTGTCGCCGTGATGACATTGGATGGACGCGATCAGCACCATGCGTCGCTCACCCGTGATCGGGTCGTCGGCGTACACGGGTGCGAAGACGTTGTAGTCGGGGAGGTGGCCACCGCCGTGGTACGGATCGTTGGCGCAGAACACGTCGCCTTCACGGAACTCGGCCGCGCCGAGGAAGTCGAGCGCGAAGCGCACGGGCAGCGTCGACGTGAGCATGAACTGGGGGATACCGACCGACAGCGCGGCCAGCCGGCCCTTCGCGTCGAGAATCGTGGCGTTGCGCTCATTCGACTGGTTGAGGATCGGAGTGGTGGCGGTGCGCGAGACGTAGGTGGCCATCTCGAAGCACACGGTCTCCATGCAGGACCGCACCACCTCTGCCGTGACCGGATCAACCGTCGGGTTGGTGGCCAGGCGGTCTCGCCGACCAGCCAGTTGCACGAGATCGACGTTCATGTTCACCCCCGTAAACCGGTTGAAGCGTACCGATCAACGGAACTCCCAACAGCGTCCGTGTAGGGCCGCCGGGCAGCGAGTTCCGTCGGTACACGTTACCTGACGCCCGTGTCAGGTAACGACTAGCTTGGGATCCTTGACGGGAGTGAGGGAGCGCTCACGCAAAATGGCTCGTCGCCTCGGGTACGGGAAGCCACCCGAGGACCTGCCGGATACGCCCGTAGGAGCGCTGCGTTCCGCTGAGGAGGTCCTCGACCGCGCCCTCGTGCTGAACGTCGTCATCAGCTGCGCATACGGGCTCCCGACGCTGACGGCGCTCGACTGGCTCCGCCGGCACGAGCTGCTCGACCAGTTGACCGACGACGAGCGCGAGTTCCTCGCCGACGCGTCGGAGGGCATCCACGTCGAGGAGCTGGCCCGCAAGCTGCAAGTGGAGTCGTTGTTCACGCTGCTGTGGGCGCTGTCGCTCGTCGACGATCTCGACTTCGATCGCGGGTGCGGCGACGAAGTCACGCGCGTGATGCCCGACCTCTCGACGGACGACGTCGATGCCCGCGATGCCGTCGATGCCGGCGAGTTGCGGGCCGCCGCGACGTTGCGCGACGCCGAGGAGCTGTACGCCGCTCTCGATCTTGCAACGGTGCTCGGGTCGGCCATCGGTGACGAGGACCTTCACCTCGGCCTCTCACCGGGCGACGTCGAGCCGTACGTCGTGTGGGAGCGCAAGCGCGCCCTCCAATGGATCCACGGCAGCGCCTGGTGACCGCCTCCAGGGTTTGTGCGGTTTTATTCGCCGCTGGACGAACGTTATTACCGCACAAACGGTCAGGTCGTGGGCATCAGGTGGTTGGCGCCGTAGAGGGGGAGATCGAAGGACGACAGCATTCCCGGCGACGCGGCGCACACCGACGGCATCGCATTGATGATGCGCATCGCTGTGGCGATGAGCCCACCCGTGTTGTGGTCGCCGTCCTCGCCTTCCATCTCGAGCTCGACGGTGAACGACGGCGATCCCTTGATCTCGATCCGGTAACCGTTGCCCTGCGGCCACTCGGGAGCAACTGCGTCGTCGAGCCGCGTCACGTGCTCGATCACGATCGCCGCGCGGCCGCTCACGATGCCTTGCACCTCGAATCGCAATCCGGCCATCGTGCCCGCCGGCACCTCGCCGACGGCGAGCGAGACGTCGTGGTCGAGGCTGGCCTTCTCGTGCGTCTCGCGGATCTCCTCGACCTCGACACCGAGCGACTCGGCGATCTGGCCGATCGCGCCTCCCCACGCGTACGAGAGCGCGCCGGGGAACAGCAGCAGCGGTGTGTGATCGAGCGGCTGCGCGAAGCCCATCGTGCCGAACAGCACCTCGGGCTGGTCGTACGTGTCGTAGTTGAGGATCTCCAGCACGCGCACGGAGTCGACGCGCTCGCACGCGCTGGTCAGCGCGATCGGAAGCAGGTCGTTGGCAAAGCCCGGGTCGATGCCGGAGAAGAAGCACGACGTACCACCCTCCAGACACGCAGCCTCGAGCCGTTCGACCATCGCCTTGTCGGCGGTCTTCGGGTGGAGCAGCTGCACGAGCGAGCTCGACACGACATTTGCGCCCGACGCCAGGATCCGAGCGATGTCGTCCACCGCCTCCCAGGGGCGCAGATCGGCAGTTGCGGTGTAACAGACACAATCGGCATCGAGCGCAAGGAGCGCATCGATGTCGTTGGTGGCGGCCACGCCGGTATTCGGCAGATCGCACAGGTCGCCGGCGTCGCGCCCGGCCTTGTCGGCGCTGTGCACCCAGAGCCCGACGAGCTCGAGGTCGGGATGGCGGATGATGCCGCGCAGGGCGTGGATTCCGACATGGCCGGTACTCCACTGGATGACACGAAGAGCCATCGGCGGACGGTAGCTGATGGCCTTCAGAAGTACCCTGACCAGGGAGCTGGACCCACCGTGTCGAATGATGCATCCAACACACGGGAAGGGAGGGGGACGTGACGGGGGCGTCGGTCCGCAGATTGTTGTCGCGCTCGTGCTTCGGCGCGGCCGTGCTCGCATTCGTCGCGGCCCTGATTCCGTACGGCGCCAGCGCGCAGACCGCACCGCCCAGGCCCAAGATCTTCAGTACGGCGACCAACGCCGTCGGTGTCGACTACGTCCCGGACCAAGAGGGCGGGCTCACGCCGATCAAGGACACGTTCCACATGCAGTTCGTGACCGGCGTGTCGTCGATGAGCTCGTCGAACGGGCCGGCGGCAAAGGCGACGGTCGCCGACCCGGGCAACGGCGCGACACAGGGCCCGGCCAACGCCTGTCCCGTCTTGTCGGGGTTCTTCCCGAGCTCAGGGCTGCAGCCCGTGTTCGACGCTTGCACATCGGCGAAGTGGCCCTTCATCGCGCAGGCCGATGGCTTCTCACCGGACAAGAGCACCGACGGGAGTGTCAGCTTCGGCGACCCGACCGCTCAAGTCGACGGCGAAGGCGCAACGGCCCATGCCCACATCGACGAGGACGGAACCTCGCTGACCGACTCGACCATGAACGGGCTGAGGATCGCACCACTCCCATCTGGCAACACGGGCGGGTTGCCGCTGCCACCCGATGTCGCCACTGCACTCCTTGCCGCGAACGGCGGACAGCCGCTCGACACATCGCTGTTCAACGTCGGATCGATCCAGTCGACTACGGCGAATCTCTTCGACGGTGCGGCGACCGTGTCACACGCCGAGTCGCGATTGAACGGGGTGCGGTTCATCGGCGGCCTCGTCACCATCGACTCGATCACGTCGCTCGCCGACGTGCATTTCACCCCGGAAGGCGACGCCATCGGCACCTCGTCGACGACGGTGCAGGGAGCCAAGGTCCTCGGCCGGCCGGCGACGATCGACGACAAGGGCATCCATCCCGATGGCCAGCCGGACACCGATGCGCTCCAGGGCACGGGCCTCTCGATGCGACTCGTCGGTGCCACGAACGGCCCCGATGCAAAGGGCTTCATGACGGCCCAGTCCCAAGGCGTCGTCATCGACTACACCCAGCCGGTGGACAACGCGCCCACCCTGCCCCCGCCGCCGCCGAACCCGATCACCCACACGTCGCCCTCCATCAACGGCGTGTACTTCGTCCGCTACAACCTCGCGTCGGTCGCCAGTCGAGCGCTTGCTCGTAACTTCTCACTGTCGAGCGGCTCGTCGAGCGGCATCACGCCGACCTTCGCTGCGGCCCAGCCCACCGGAACTCCGAGTGGCTTCACCGGAGGCACGGCCAGCACGCCGGCCGCCGCGCTTGCTCCCGCCGGCGACGCCGGCAGCCCCGCGCAGGCCAGCTTCTTGGGCCTGACATTCGATCTGCGATGGCTGTATCTCGCGTTCACGCTTGCGGCCTTCGGGATGTGCATCGCGCCGAAGCTTGTCCTTCCGGCGCGACTACCGGGCCTCTCGAAGGCCTGACAAGGAGCCCATTCATGGCAATCGAGCCCGCTCATCCCGTGGATGACGACCTTCCCGATCCCGCGCTCTTCTGGCGCTGGGTCGGCAAAGCAACGCGGCCGGTCATCGGCTGGATCCTGCTCGCCGTCGCGGCGCTGTTCATCCTCTTCGGCTGGATCGGTGTGTCGGGAACACCAACCGTCGCCAAGCAGATCCCGTACGTCGTCTCCGGCGGCATCTTCGGCGTGTTCCTCGCGGTGTTCGGTGCGTACTTCTTGGCCACCGAGGAGCTGCGGAAGGACTCCGGGCGGCTCGACCGGCTCGAGCGCATGGTGAACGAGCTGCATCAGGTGCTGCTGTCGCGTCCAGATGCGCCAGCCCCCCCGTCCACGACTGAGACGGCGACCGCGACCGCCACGAATGGGCAGGCGTACGTCTCGCTCGCAGGGTCAGACATGTATCACCGACCGGAGTGCTCGATGGTTACTTCGAAGGCCGGCTCGGCGATGCTCGCGCCGTCGACGATCGTGAAACGTCAGCTCACTCCGTGTCCGCTGTGTGAGCCGTCGCTGGTCGAAGCTCCATAACTCTGTGCACTACGTCCAGATCATCCTCATCGGCATCTTCGCCGGGTCGGTGTACGCCATCGGGGGCATGGGCATCGTGCTCACCTACAAGGCGACGGGTGTGTTCAATCTCGCGCACTTCACGATCGGGCTCTTCGCCGCGTACCTGTTGTGGCAGATGAACGGGGTGTGGAACATCCCGCTGTGGATCTCCGCGCCGTTCGTCCTACTCATCGTCGGCCCCGGCATCGGAGTGCTGCTCGAACGCTTCGTGTTCCGCTCGCTCCAGCGTCGGCGGGCGAGTACCTCTGAGAAATTGGTCGCCAACCTCGGCGTGCTCGTGTTGTTCTACGGCCTCGTCTTCTCCATCTGGGGCGGGGAGACACGGGGCAACAACAAGCAGCCGGTGCCCCGCTTGTGGCCGCAGCACCGATACGAGATCGGCAGCATCGGCTTCGACACGCAGCAGGTCGCGTTCTTCTCCGCCGTTGTGATCATTGCCGGCGCCCTCTACGTCCTGTTCCGTTTCACGTTCCTCGGCACGCAGATCCAAGCGGTGGTCGATCGCCGCGAGCTCGCGGAGCTCTCGACGATCGACGCGAACCGCGTCGCGATGGTGGCCTGGGCGATCGGCTGCGGACTGGCGGCGCTCACCGGCGTGTTGCTCGCCGGTCAGGATGCCGCACTTTCGCCGATCCGAATCCTCTTCTTCGGCATCGAGATGACCGGAGTCGCGGTGGTGGCGCGGCTCGTGAGCTTGCCCGTCGCGCTGGCGTCCGGGCTGCTGTTGTTCGGTGCGACCCATGACCTTCTCGCGAGCTTCGATCCGTTCGGCGAGACGGGTACGTTGCACGACTACTACCGCCAGCTGCTCGGCAACTGGTCCGTCGTGATCCTGTTCGTCGCGCTCATCGCGTACCGAACCCTCGACGAGGTCGGCGAGTCGGCACCGACCGGGCAGGGCATCGTGGCCGCTGACATCGGCAGCGGGGGTCGGTTGCGGCCGAGCAGCGTGATCGGCGTGCTGTTGACCGCGGCCGCCGCGCTCGCGCTTCCCGCGTTCTTGAGCGACACCAACATGAGCTATGCGCTCGTGATGGTCGCGATGGCCGTGATCTTCACCTCGATCGTGTGCATCACTGGGTTCTCTGGCCACATCTCCTTGGGGCAAGCGTCAATCGCGGGTCTGGGTGCGTTCTTCACCGCGCGAGCCGTCAACGGGCTGCACCTGCCGGTGATCATCGCGATGTTCGTGGGGGCGGGCGCAGCGATGTTTGCGGGAATCCTCGCCGGCTTCCCCGCACTGCGGCGCAAGGGACTGTTCCTCGGACTCACCACGCTCGGCCTCGGTCTGCTCATCGACCGGTTCGTCTTCAACAGCGGTCTCTTCTCGGGCAAAGGCTCGACCGGGCTCGTCGTGCATCTGCCCTCGCTCTTCGGCCTCGAGCTCACGTCGAAGAAGAGCCTCTACTTCTTCGAACTGGCCGTTGCTGCGCTCGCGTTCCTGCTGGCCAACAACCTGCGCAGCGGGCGGCTCGGTCGCATTCTCGGCGCGATGCGCGACTCAGAGACGGCGGCGAAGGCCGTCGGCATCGACCTGCGCCGCTACAAGCTCTTCATCTTCGCGGGCAGCTCGTTCATCGCCGGTCTCGGCGGCGCCCTGCTGTCGATGGCGAACGGCGCGTGGGACGTCCAACTGTTCAACCCGGTGTTCAGCTTGTTCTGGTTCGTTGCCATCACCGTTGCCGGCATCTCGAGCCTCGGCGGCGCGGTTCTCGCGGCCGTCATCTACGTCATGCTGCCGGTGGCCATCGATCAGGACATCCAGGCGTCGGTCTTCTTCCTCGGCATCGCGGCCCTGTTCCTCGGGCGGCTACCCGGTGGCCTCATCGGCGTGCTTCGGCGCATCCCCGTGTGGATCACCGCCGCCGGCCGCAAGGAGTACGACGCGATCCGACAGCGAGCGGCGGAGCCGGTGGCCGAGCCGACAGCCGAGCTGCGCCCGACGGCATTCGCAGAGACGGTTCTCGGCCGCGCCAACGGCAACGGCTCGGCCACCGCCGCGAAGGAAGCTCTCAAGTGAGCGAGCGAGGTGGGCTGCTCGTCGCTACGGAGATCTCGAAGCGCTTCGGCGGTCTCGTCGCCGTCAACGCCGTCTCGCTCGAAGTGCCTCCGAACGAGATCACCTCACTCATCGGCCCAAACGGCGCCGGCAAGACAACGTGCTTCAACGCGCTGACGGGACTCGACAAGCCCGACACCGGAACCGTGCACCTCGGCGATCGCGACATCACGGGGCTCGAGACCTTTGTTCGGGCCCGGCTCGGGATGGGGCGTACCTTCCAGCGGCTCGAGGTCTTCGGCGGCATGACGGTGCGCGAGAACCTGCAGGTGGCGGCCGAGGTGGCGCTCGATCGCCACGCCTGGCGCGACGCGTTCACGTTTCGCCATCGCACGCTCCCCGAGGTGCGCCGCGTCGTCGACGAGAACCTCGAGCTCGTCGGTATTCGCTCCGTTGCCAACGAGCTCGCCGGGTCGCTTCCGACCGGCACGCTTCGTCTCGTCGAGTTGGCGAGGGCCTTGTGCTCGCAGCCGATCGTGTTGTTGCTCGACGAGCCCAGCAGCGGTCTCGACACCCGAGAGACGAAAGGGTTCCAGCGTGTGCTCCAGGTCGTCGCGCAGCGGGGCATCGCGGTGCTGCTGATCGAGCACGACGTCGAGTTGGTGATGGCCGTTTCGAACTGGATCTATGTCCTGGATTTCGGCTCGCTGATCGCCGAAGGTCGACCAGCAGACGTGAGCCGGGATCCAGCCGTGCGTGCCGCGTACCTCGGAGTCGACGAGAGCGAGGTGAGCGATGCCAGCCTCGCTTGAGCTCGACGGTGTCGTCGCCGGCTACGGCCGGGTCGAGGTGCTCCACGGTGTCTCACTGGCCGTGCCCGAAGGCGCGGTCGTCGCGTTGCTCGGACCGAACGGTGCCGGCAAGACCACCACACTGCGGGCGATCTCCGGCACCGTCGTTCCGTCCAAGGGGGTGATCCGGCTCCACGGCCGGCGGATCAGTGGCACGTCACCGAGCGGCATCGCGCGGCGGGGTGTGGCCCTGATCCCTGAAGGGCGAGGCATCTTTCCCTCGCTCAGCGTGCACGACAACATCCAGATAGCAATCCGATCCGCCGCGCAACGATCCGACGGTCAGCGCCGGTCGGGTTTCGACACGATCGTGGGCACGTTCCCGCGGCTGGGGGAGCGCCTGACCCAGGCGGCCGGCACGTTGTCGGGTGGCGAGCAGCAGATGCTGGCGCTCAGCCGCGCGCTCGTGTGCGAGCCACGCGTCCTGATGATGGACGAGATCTCGATGGGCTTGGCGCCGATCGTGGTCGACCAGCTGTTCGAAGCGGTCGCCGCTCTGCGGGCATCGGGCACCACGATCCTCATGGTCGAGCAGTACCTCACGCATGCCCTGAAGCTGGCCGACATCTGCTACGTGATGTCGAAGGGCGAAGTCGCGTTCGTCGGTGAGCCCAACGAGCTCCGCGACCCAGAAGTCGTCAGTCGCTATCTGGGTGTGAGCGCGATCTGACGCCGCGCGTCACGCGCTAGTCCCCGCGATCCGAAGCCTTTGTCGCGTACTGGAAGGTGCTGTCGAAGCAGTCACCCTTGGGACCCGTTCGCTGGATCCAGCCGTTCGCACTGTCCTGCCATTGCGCGATGGAGGTGCAGTCGGGCTCGAGGGTCGTCGGTTCGTTCGGGTAGTCCTTCACGATGAAGTCGATCGGGATCGACAACCCGTTGGCGGTGTAGTTGTTCAGGCCCCGCAGCCAGTCCTCGAGCCCCTGGCGGGTCGGGGCGGCCCCCATCGTGTTGAGCGCCTCCACGAGCGACTTGCCGGCCATCCAGCCTTCGAGCGACCACTGGTGGAGCGGCTGACCCGGCTCGTACGTGTCGAAGGCGTTGCGGAACTCGTCGACTGCGGGGTTGCTGCGATCGTCGTAGCTCATCGTGTTGCCGCTGATGTAGATGGAGTTGCGGCACACGTCGGAGAAGTCCGTTCCGATCTCGTCGCCGTACGACACGACCGTCGAGACCTTGGCCTTCACCGTGAGGCCGGCGCGCTGCATCGTGTCGCACAGCTTGCGGTTCGTGCCGTCGTCGATCACGTCGAGGATCATGTCGGTGCCGTTGTTCTTCATGTCCTGCACGGCCTGGTCGAAGTTCGGGTTCGCGAAGTTGACGTCGTAGCCCGTCACTTCGTAGCCCTCGAGCTTCAAGCCCTGCTGCACGAAGTTCCCCGCGTCCGCAGAGATGGCGATGAGGCCGTAATAGAACACCGCCGCCTTGTGGGTGCCGACGTTGTTCTTGAACCACCGATAGATGCCGGTGGTGCTGTAGATGTTGTCGTTGTAGCAAACCGTCTGACCATCACGAGGGCAGCCGTTGCCGTAGATCGACCAGTAGTGCGGGAACCGCGACGCCGCGTTGCTGATCGGAAGCCCGAAGAAGACGGGCACCCCCTTGCCGTCGATGTACGGCATCGCGCCGCCCTCCGAGCGCGTGTTGTTGGCGACGAACGCGAACACGTGCTTGTTCTCGACGAGGTCCTGCGCGCACGCGAGCGTCTTGGTGCGGTCCTCGGAGTCGTTGCAGCTCTCGAGCCGGATCTTGCGGCCGTGCACGCCGCCGTGATCGTTCGTGTACTGCACGAACGCCTGCAGCCCGCGCAACGGTGGAGCGAAGGCGTTGCCGAGGATGCCGTCGACGGCGGTGATGTTGCCGATGACGATCTCGTCGGCGGTCACGCCCGTGTCGCTGGCCTGATTGGGGCCATCAGCTCCGCCGCCCGTGGCCGGCCCCGCACCCTCTCCGGCACCAGTTCCTGTTCCGGCTCCGCTCGCCGTTCCGGTTCCGCTGGCGGTTCCGGTTCCGGTCGCAGTGCCCGTGCCCGTCGCCCCCCGATTGCCGGTGGCGGTACCCGTTCCGCCGTCGGCGCCCGCGTT
Organism: Acidimicrobiaceae bacterium; assembly: GCA_041166745.1. GTDB lineage: Bacteria > Actinomycetota > Acidimicrobiia > Acidimicrobiales > JACDCH01 > DASUCS01. Next base: position 66,671 of record JBEEGH010000033.1, on the reverse strand, counting down.
CACGAACGCGGAGTCAGGCAGCCGTGTGCCACACGCGGCCGTCGCAACAAGCGCGACCGCCAACACCATGGCGTGCCCCCGCCGCCGAACGTTGCGCAATGTTCCTCCCGAGTCCCTTGTCGACTTCTTTCGCCCCGCGATGCTGTGGTTCCTGTCAGATTCCGCGAAGCAGTCGGTAAACGCCGGCCATGTTCTCGTTGGTCTTGCCCGGCAACGGCACGGGTGTGCCCAGACTGCGGGCCCCCCACACGATCATCGCGGTGCGCTCCGTGAGCTCGGCGTTGTGCAGGGCCTTGTCGGGCGTGTCGCCCATCGTCACGATGCCGTGGTTGGCCACGATCGCTGCGCTGCGATCCCCTAGGCGTGAGGCGACTTCCTCGCCCAACTCATCGCTGCCCGTGGGCTTGTAGTCGCAGATGGGAACGTCGCCACCGAGGTACACGACGACCTCTTCGATGATTGCGGGGATCGGCTCGTGCACGAGCCCGAACATCGTTGCGTAGGCGGCGTGGCAGTGGATGACGCCCCCGATCTCGGGATAGCGGCGAAAGCAGGCCAGGTGCAGGGCCTTCTCACTCGTGGGTCCGCGGGAGCCCTCGAGCACCTTCCCGTCGAGATCGGTGATCACGAGATCATCGAGCGTCATGGTCTCGTACGGGACCGACGACGGCGTGAGACAGACCCGCTCCTCACCGACGCGGCCGGACACGTTGCCTGCGGTCCCCGACACGAGCCCCATGGCGAGCATCGCCTTGGCGGCGTCGAGCACATCCTCCGGCTTCACAACGGTCATTGGGTCAGAACCTCCGGGTTCACGCAGTTGTCGGGAACCTCGCCCTTCAGGAGCTGGGCGAGGCCGTTGGCGATGATCGTGGTGTGGTTGGCTTCGGTGTCGTAGGTGGCGCCGCCGATGTGCGGCGTGAGCACGACGTTGGGCAGATCGATGAGCGGGTGGCCGGCGGGCAGCATCTCGCCCTCGAAATGGTCGAGGCCGGCACCGCCGATCTGGCCGGTCTGCAGCGCCTCGACGAGCGCGTCCGTGTCGTGCAATGCCGCGCGCGCGGAGTTCACGTAGATGGCGTCGTCCTTCATCAGCGCGAACTGCTTCGCTCCGATCATGCCCAACGTGTCCGGCGAGACGGCGGCGTGCATCGACACGACGTCGGACTCGCTGAGCAGATCGTCGAGCTCATGGGTCGCGTCGTCGGCGTACGGGTCGTAAGCGATCACCTTCATGCCGAGGCCTTCGAGGCGCCACTTGGTGGCGCGGCCGACGGCGCCGAGCCCTACGAGCCCGGCGGTGCGGCCGGCGAGCTGCCACGCCCGGAAGCGCTGGTAGGGGATCGTGCCGTCCAGGTAGATGTTGCCCTCGCGGACATCAGCGTCTGCCCGCAGGACGTGGCGGTTGACCGCGGTGAGCAGCGCGATGGTCATCTCCGCGACGGCGTCGGCGTTGCGACCGGGCGCTCGCAACACCGGGATGCCCTTTGCGGTCGCCGCCGGCACGTCGACGTTGGTGGGATCTCCGCGGGTCGACGCAATCGCCGTGAGTCCGGCGTCGAGCACCGCGCCTTTGCACTGGTCGGCCTCGCAGATCACGATCGTGGCGCCGGTGTCGGCGATGCGGGCGGCCAGCTGCTCGTCGTTGAGCAACCGCATGGTGGTCGAGCTGATCCACGACTCCTCGATCACGTCGCCGAGCTGGCGCAGCGTCTCGAGCCCCGGTCCGCGGAGCGGTGCGGTGGCGAAGATGGTCGGTCGGTCGGTCATGTATCTCGCAGTCTGCGTGATTCGGCGGCCACGAAAGCGAGGTCCGCGGGATAAGTACGAGCCGCGAGCAGCATGACGAGGCCGCCGATGGCATATACGGGAGTGATGGCGACGAGCGCGGTCTGCAACCCGAACACGCCCTTCAAGATCCCGATGATCAAGATCATCAAGCTCGAGCCGCTCCGCACGATCGAGCGCAGTCCGGCGGCGCGTCCGCGTAGGGGAGCGACGACGACGTCGGTCATCATGGCGTCGGCCGGGGCGATCGGCAGGGTGAGAAAGACACCGCCGACGAGGAACAGCGGGAGCGTCACCGCGAGCGACGAGCTCGCGAAGGCGGGGACGAAGATGATCGTCGCGATGATCGTCGACACCACGACGACGTAGATGCGGGCATTGACCATGCCGCGGCGCAGCAGCCGGTCGGCGACATAGCCGCCGCTCAGAACGCCCACCGCCGCGCCAAGGCCGAACACCACGGCGTAGCCGCCGGCCTCCTCGTGGCTGAGGTTGTGCACCTCCTGGAAGTACGGGATCGCCCAGAACCCGAGGCCGTTGAGGAGCGCGGCCGAGATCGTGATGCCCACGACGCCGAACCACATGCTGCGGATCTTGAAGATCTCGCGATAGGCCTCACGCCAGTTGCAGTTGTGGTAGTCGAGCGTGCCGACTCGAGTCGGTGCGGGGAGGTCGAGCTTGCTCGCGAGCTCGACCGCATCGATGCCCTGCAGTGGGTCGGCATCGGCATGGAAGTCGGCGTCCTGATGGCCCCGTTCCGGCTCGGGTGCGCGCAGCAGGAGTACGACGGTGATGACCCCCAGCGGAATCCACATCCAGAAGGCCGCGCGCCATCCCCACTGACCGACGAAGACACCAGCGAGGCCGAGCCCGAGCGCGCTGCCGAGCAGCGCGCCGGAGTTGTAGAGCCCGATTCTCTTCGCCCGCTCCTGCATCGGGTAGTAGTCGGAGATCAGCGAGATGGCCGCCGGGCCGTTTGCCTCGACGATGCCGACTCCCAGGCGAATGAGGAACAGGAACAGGAAGGTCGGCGCCAGCGCACTGACGCCCATCACGATCGTCCAGACGACCATCGCCCCCGCCAACAGGAGCGTGCGCCGCATGCGGTCCGCCAGGTGACCGAACGGCATCGAGCCGATGATGCCGATGAGCGACAACGCGACGGGCAGCGCGCTCAGCCAGAAGTCGCCCGGGTTGAAGTGGGCTTCGAGGCTGTTCTTGCCGTAGGAGGCCTGTGAGAGCGAGCCGCGCTCGCCGGTCTCGAGCATGACGGTGGCCGCCAACGCGAACAAGGGGTACCCGCCGTACTTCGTTGCGCGCTTGGCGACCCCAACGTCGAACGCCACGGCGGGGAACGGTAGCCGACGGTGGTACGGTCAACCTGACGCGCGTGTCAGGGAACTGGAGCCTCAAGGAGGGCGAGTTGTCCGAGGCAGTGGCCGACCAGAGCAACCCCTTCGAGGAGTTCAACCGGGCGATGGGGGCGGGGATCGTCACCGATCCGTATCCCGACTTCGCAGCGATGCGCGAGGCCCACATCGTGCCTGCCGACGTCCGGATGCTGCTCGGCCTCGATGCCGATGCGGATCTCGGTTTCGACCCCGGGGACGTGCCCCCGCTGTACACCGTCTCGTCGTACGACGCCGTGCAGGAGGTGTTGCGCGACGGCGTTCGGTTCTCGTCGACCGGGTACGCCGAGGTGATGGGCGCGGTGATGGGCCACACCATCCTCGAGATGGACGAGCCGGAGCATCACGCGTACCGATCCGTCATCCAGCAAGCCTTCAGCCGCAAGGCAATGGAGACGTGGGAGGCCGAGTTGGTGGGCGGCGTGGTCGACGAGCTCATCGACACCTTCATCGACGACAAGCGCGCCGATCTCGTGAGTCAGTTGCTGTTCCCGTTCCCGGTCAATGTGATCGCCGGCCTACTTGGGTTGCCGCGGAAGGATCTGCCGCAGTTCCACCGCTGGACGGTCGAGCTGATCAGCGTGTCGATCGACATGGACAAGGCGCTCAACGCGTCGAAGAGCCTCTACGACTACCTCGTGACCTACGTGCACGAACGCCGGGATGCGCCGGGCAACGACATGATCAGTGTGCTGGCGCATGCGGACCACGAGGGCCAGAAGTTGACCGACGACGAGATCATCGCGTTCTGTCGACTGCTGCTGCCGGCCGGCGCGGAGACGACCTATCGCTCGTCGTCGAACCTATTGACGGGTCTGCTCACCCACACCGACCAGCTCGACGCGGTGCGGGCCGATCGCTCGCTGCTCCCGCAGGCGATCGAGGAAGGACTGCGGTGGGAGCCGCCGCTCCTCACGATCATGCGCACCGCCACGCAAGACACGTCGGTGTGCGGCGTCGAGATCGCGGCCGGGTCGGTGATGGTCGTGAACATGGGTGCGGCCAACCACGATGGCAACCGGTGGCAAGACGCGGACTCGTTCAACATCTTCCGCCCGCAAAGTGCGCATATCGCCTTCGCATCCGGGCCGCACATGTGTCTCGGCATGCACCTGGCGCGCATGGAGACGAAGGTCGCGGTGAATCGCATCTTCGACCGGCTGCCGAACCTCCGCCTCGATCCCGACGCCGAGCTCCCGTACATCACCGGGATGACCTTCCGATCACCGCCGCGGTTGGAAGTCGTCTTCGACTAGAACTCCGTCACGAACAAGAGGGGGACGTGATGGATCTGTTGCCGACGATGGAGCAGGTGCTGGCCAAGGCCGACGAGGTGGTCGACAAGGTCGGACCGAACGAGCTGGCCAACGCCACACCATGCTCGGAGTGGACGGTGCGAGACGTGATGAACCACGTCGTCGGTGGCGCAACGATGTTCGCCGAGTGTGTCGAGAGCGGCTCGATCGCCGACGAGCGCTTCGGCCAGCTCATGGGAGGCGACAACCTCGGCGACGACTACAAGGGCGCGTTCCACACTGCGACAGATCGAGCGCGCGCCGCGTTCAGCGGTGATGGTGCCCTCGAGAAGATCGTGAAGCTGCCGTTCGGGGAGATGCCGGCGGGGATCGCACTGAACATCGCGGTCATGGACGTGATGACGCACGCCGTCGACATCGCCAGGGCCACCGGTCAGAAGATCGACGACGACGAGTTGCTCGCAACGGCGCTCACGATCGGGCGGCAGCTCATCACCGAAGACTTCCGGACGCCAGGCATGTTCGACGCCGAGCAGCCGGCCTCAGCCGATGCGTCCGCCGAAGACAAGCTCCTCGCCTTCGCCGGCCGCAAGGTCTAGCCATCGCCAAATCCAGTGCACTACGACACAAAAACGTGTTGCTATGCACTGGATTTCGTTTCGCTAGAGGCCGAGGGCGTCGGCGATCTTTTGGCGGTGGTGGGAGGCGTTGCCGAACAGCGCGTCGCTGACCTTCGCTCGCTTCACGTAGAAGTGCTGGTCGTGCTCCCACGTGTAGCCGATGCCGCCGAGCAGCTGGACACCGTCCGACGCGACGAGCTTCTGGCAGTCGCCGGCCGCCGCCTTGGCCGCTGACGTCGCCGTCGAGCGGCGCTCGTCATCTTCGTTGATCGTGGCCGCGGCGAACATGCACAACGCGCGCGCTCGCTGAATGGCGACGAACATGTTGGCCAGTTTGTGCTTCACCGCCTGGAACGATCCGATCGGCACACCGAACTGCTGACGCTCCTTGGCGTACTGAAGGTTCGTGTCGAAGATCGTCTGACACGTTCCGACGAGCTCGAACGCGATCGCGACCGTCATCTCCTCGAGCGCTCGTTGCACACCGTCGCCGCTGATCGGCAGCCGTGGACCGTCGCCGACGTCGATGTCGACGAGCGTGCGGGTGGCGTCGACCGACTCGATGGTGTTCGTGACCCTCGGTGGAACGATCGCGAGCTCCCCATCGAGCACGACGGCGATCACGTCGACCTCGCCGCCGCACAGCACGTGCTTGGGCGTGAACGCGGCCGCGCCGGAGATCTCGCCGGCCGCCACCTTCGCCAGCCACGGCTCGCCACCGTCGGCCTCTCGCACCAGCGGCACGAAGCCGGCGATCGTCGTGAGCAACGGCCCCAGCGCGAGCACTCTTCCCAGCTCCTCGGCGACGATGGCCAGCTCTGGATACCCGAGGCCGATCCCACCGTGCTCCTCGGCGATGGTCAGGGCTGGCCAGTCGAGCGAGACGAACGTGTTCCACAACGTCGTGCTGGCATCGGATGCCTCGTCGCGCACCACGTGATCCACGTGCTCGCGCACGACGGCCCGCGTGCACTCCTTCTCCAACACCGAACGCACCGACGATCGAAGCTCTTCCTGGTCGGGCGTGAAGTCGAGTTGCATCAGGTCATCACCATCTCGGCGAGCGCTCGCCGGTCGAGCTTCTCCATGGCCGTGAGCGGAAGCGCGTCCACGACGAGCACATGCTCCGGCAGCTTGTAGCGGGCCAGGCGATCTTCCGCGAAGGCCCGAAGCTCGTCGATGCTCGGCGCGCTGAAACCTTCGCGCGGCACGATCACCGCGACGCCCACCTCGCCCATCACGTCGTCGGGGCGCGGCGCGATCGCCACGTCGACGATTGCGGGGTGCGCGGCCAGCACGCCTTCGACCTCCATTGGGTAGACGTTGTAGCCGCCCCGGACGTACATCTCCTTCGATCGACCGACGAGATGCAGCCGGCCGGCATCGTCGATCCACCCGAGATCGCCCGTGCGGACGAACCCGTCGGGTGTGATCGCGGCAGCTGTCAGCTCGGGTGCCCGCCAGTAGCCGGCCATCACGGCAGGGGAGCGCAGGCACACCTCACCGACATCGCCGTCGACGTCGCGCAACTCGAGGTCGACCCCGGCATGCGGCCGGCCGACCGACACCTCAGCATCCTCCAACGGGCCGTCGAACGCCGTGCCGATGCCGATGCCGGCCTCGGTGCACGAGTAGCGGATCGCGACGGCGGCACCGAAACGCTCGCGCGCCTCACGGATCAACGCCGGCGTGGCCGGACCACCGCCGAGCACGATGGCCTTCACCGACGAGAGATCGTACGAGTCGAAGTCGGGCTCCTGCAGCATCAGGGCCACTTGCGTCGGGATGCCGCCGATGCTCGACATCTGATGCTCGGCAATGAGGCGCAACGCGTCGGACGCCCGCCAGCGCTCGAGCACGTAGGTGGTGCCGCCGCGCATCAGCGAGCCCGGGAGCTTCGTCATCGGGCCGAGGTGGGCGAACGATGTGGCCGCGAACGTCGTACCGCCGCCGCCCCAGTTGCCGCTCGTGTCGGTCTGCGTGATGAACGACAGCTGCCGGTTGGCGAACACGGCGCCCTTCGGAGTTCCGGTCGTGCCCGATGTGAAGACGATGGCGACCGGACGCTCGGGATCGTCGGCGAGCGGGGGCGGCGACGCTTCTGACACACACAAGTCGAGCACCGCGTTCGCGCTGTCGAGCACGATCTTGGCGCCCGCCGTCGCGAGCACTGTGGCCTGCTCTGGCGCCGACAGACGTGCGTTCACTCCGGCGGTGATCGCGCCGATGCGTGACGCCGCGATGTACGCCACGAAGTACTCGGGCATCTGCGGCAGCACGAGCGCGACCACGTCGCCCTCGGCCACACCCGCATGCAGCAGCCCGACCGCGACCTCATCGGCCAAGAGGTCGACGTCGCGATACGACAGCACCCATCCGTCCGGCGCTACGTAGGCAGTAGTGTCTCCGAACCGCGCCGCCGCTTCCTTCGCAGTTTGCCCGAGCATCAGGTAGTCCCGTGACCCAGAGTGCACCCGCACGAACGCCCGGCACGCCCGCGAGCGAGCGCGAACTGCGTACGCAGGGCAAGCAGACGATGGCGAAGCTGCTCGATGCGGGCCTGCTCGTGCTGACCGAACGCGGATACCACGCCGCGAGGGTCGACGACATCGTGCGGGTGGCCGACATGTCGCACGGCACCTTCTACCTTTACTTCGCCAACAAGGAAGACCTTTTCCGAGCGTTGGCCAGCGAGTGCGCCACCGAGATGACCGCGTTGGCGGCCACGCTCGGCCCGATCACGCCCGACGCGGCCGGTCGGGACGAGCTGGCGCACTGGCTCGCGCAGTTCCTCGCCACGTACCGACGCTTCGGAGCGGTGATACGGGCGTGGATGGAAGACCAGGTGGTCGACCCGGAGCTGATGCGCGTCGGGCTGAAGGCCTTCGCCGCCATCAACACGAACCTGCGAAAGCGTCTCGACGAAGCCAGCCCGAGCCATCTCGACGACCCACAAGCCGCGACCGCGGCGATGCTGGCCATGGTGGAGCGGTTGGCGTACTTCACGTCGTCGCGCGAGCTCGGCTTCGACGATGCGGCGATCGTCGACACGCTGGCGACCATGTTGCATCGAGGGGTCTTCGGTGCGCCCGCCACCACCACGCGCCATGGCGCTACTCGACGCCGAGGAGCAGCGTCGAAGCGGAGCTGAACCAGCCTCCGGTTCCGCTCGCACACGCGATCTTCGCATCCGGAACCTGACGGTCGCCGCACTCGCCGCGCAGCTGCTTCACGGCTTCCACCATCAGGAACATCCCCCTCATGCCCGGATGACACGCCGACAGGCCGCCGCCATCGGTGTTCGTCGGTAGCGCACCACCGACGCGCAGCTTGCCGTCCTCGACGAAGGGACCCCCCTCACCCTTGCCGCAGAATCCGAGTCCCTCGAGGGTCATGAGCACCATCGACGTGAACGCGTCGTAGAGCTGGCAGACATCGACGTCGGCCGGTGTCAATCCGGCCCGGGCGAATGCTTGGAGACCGGATCGCACCGCCGGCGACTCGGTGAAGTCGTCCCATTCGCTCAGCGTGGTCATGTTGGCGGCCTCGCCCGACCCGAGCACCCACACGGGAGTCTTCGCGCAATCCCGCGCCCGTTCTTCGGTCGTGAGCACCACCGCACCACCGCCATCACTGCGGATGCAGCAGTGCAGCTTCGTGAGCGGGTCGGCGATCATCGACGAGTTGTGCACGTCGTCTCGCGTGATCGGCTCGCGGTAGTAGGCGTCGGGATTGAACTGCGCGTTGTAGCGCGTCGACACCGCGATCTCGGCCAACTGATCGACGGTCGTGCCGAACTCGTGCATGTGCCGTCGTGTGGCCATCGCGTACTTGGAGATGAGTGCGTGGCCGTAGGGCGCGTCGAACTGTGTCGGACCGCGTCCGCCAAAGCTGAGATTCGCGGACCGCCGGCGCGCCTTGAGATCCGCTCGAGTGGTCGAGCCGTAGACGATGAGGACGACCTCGGCATGACCCGCGAGGAGAGCCTCGACGGCGTGCTCGGCCATGAACTCCCACGCGGCGCCGCCGACGCCAGTGCTCTCACACCAGTCGGGCCGCAGCCCGAGGTACTCGCCGATCTCGATCGGCGCGAGCAGGCCCATTCCCGTCGAGGCGAGTCCGTCGACATCGTCCTTTGTGAGGCCCGCGTCGGCAAGGGCGCGTGCCGCGGCCTGCTGATGCAACTCGAACGGTGTCTTGGTGTCGACGCGCCCGCAGTCCGACAGCGCCGCGCCGACGATCGCAACGCGTTTGGTGCCACTCATGGGGTTGTCGCTGAGCGTGTCATGGAGCCGGCACCGTTCTTGTGGGCAATCGACGAGGGGAGGGGGAGTTTGAGGGGGAGGACTCCGTCCGTCCCCCTCATCGTCGGTCGATCCGGCTTTGCCGGTCGGCCGGCCGAAGGACGTCGCCGCCGACAGGCGGCGGCCGTTGACTCGATGACGAACCTGTGGTTCGGCATCGAAGGGCGTCAGCCCATTTGGAGGCCGCCGGGGCGGCAGTGGAAGATCTGCGCGTTGACGATGTCGCCGATCTCTGCGGGATCCCACTTGCGCGGACCCTTCGGCGTGGTGACGTTCGCTCCGAGCGTCCACGGGATGTAGTGCGTGATCGAGTCGCCCACGGCTCGAAACACTTGACCGGTCACGTGCATGGCCTCGTCGGATGCGAGCCACGCCACCATCGGGGCGGAGTTACCGGGGTTGAGGCGGTCGAACTCCTCGCCGACCTGATCGGCCTCCATGAGCTTCAGGCTTGGCATCGCCGCGACCACCATGCGGGTGGCGCCGCCGGGCGCGATCGCGTTGCAGCGCACGCCGAAGCGGCCCATCTCGAGGGCGGTGATCGTCGTCAGTGCGGCGATGCCGGCCTTGGCCGCTCCGTAGTTCGCCTGGCCGCGGTTCCCCTGCAGGCCGGCGGAGCTCACCGTGTTGACGATGGCGGCGTTGCGCTTGCGCCCCTCCTTCGACTCGGTCTGCCAATAGATGCCGGCGAAGTGGGTGGTGTTGAAGGTGCCCTTGAGGTGCACGCCGAGCACGGAGTCCCATTCAGATTCGGTCATCTTCACGATCGACTGATCGCGCAGGATGCCGGCGTTGTTGACGAGGATGTCGAGCGCGCCGAAGGCCTCTCGAGCGGTGTTCACCAGGTTCTCGGCGCCGCCCCACTGGCTGATGTCGTCGTAGTTCGACACCGCTTCGCCGCCCCGCTGCTTGATGATGTCGACGACTTCGTCGGCCGGCGTCTTGTCGGCGCCCTCACCGGTGTGGGATCCGCCCAGGTCGTTGACGACCACTTTCGCGCCTTGCGCCGCGAGCTCGAGCGCCTCGCCCCGCCCCACGCCTCGCCCCGCCCCGGTGACGATCGCCACCTTCCCATCGAGCAGCCCCACTGATGTACCTCCGCGATCGTTGTGCTTGAATGCCGTCGAACCTGACAGCCGTGTCAGGTTAGTCAGAACCATGGGGAGCAGTCAGATGGGGGTCACGAAGGAAGAGGTCGTCGGGATGCCCACGGGCAAGGCGACGATCGCGATCGAGCGCGGACCGGTCACGCAGTTCGCGGCGTCGGTGACGGACACCAATCCGATCTATCGCCGACGCGACGCCGCGACCGCGGCGGGTTTCGGCGACATCCCGGCTCCGCCGACGTACTTCTTCTCGGGCGCCACGTTCTGGGGCGCGTATCCCGAGGATCAGCCGGCCGACGCGAACCCCGGGCGCAACCCGACGATGGAAGTCATCGGCAAGCTGATGGCCAACGGCGGCATCGTGCTGCACGGTGAGCAAGAGTTCACTTACCACCAGCCGATCGTCGTCGGCGACCAGATCAAGAGCGAAGGCAAGGTCGTCGACCTGTACGAGAAGCCGGCCGGCGACAAGACGATGACGTTCCTCGTCACCGAGAACGAGTACCGCAATCAGGCCGGCGAGCTGGTGCTCACCGCCCGCATGAACCTGATCCACCGGGGCTGACACCGGCACGAGCGCTCTGTGTCGACGGCGGCGGGGCGATGCCCGGCTGATCGTCAGCCATCGCCGCGCTGGATGGTGCCACGGACAACCGAGCGTCAGGTGCGGTCGAGCTCGAGCATCTTGATGGCGTTGCCGCGCAACACCTTGTAGGCCGTTTCCTCGTCGTAGCCGGCGAGCATCTTCTCGACGTAGGACTTCGTCTCGGGCCAGGTCGTGTCGGTGTGCGGGTAGTCGGTCTCGAAGCAGATGTTGTCGGGGCCGACCTCGTCGAGGTTCTTCAGACCGTGCTTGTCGGCGGTGAAGCAGCCGTAGATGCGGCCGTAGTAGTAGGTCGACGGCGGCTCGGGGATCTTCTCCCGGGTGTGCTGCCAGCCGTCGTGGTGCGCCCAGACTGCGTCGGCCCGCTCGAGCACGTAGGGGATCCAACCGATCTGTCCCTCGCTGTAGGCGAGCTTCAGCTTCGGGAACTGAATGAGCTTGCCGGAGAAGAGCCAGTCGGTCATCGACGCGAACGAGTTGTTGAACGACAACGTCACACCGACTGCAGCGGGGGAGTCAGGCCCGGCCGCGGGATTGCTCGACGACGAACCTACGTGCATGCACACCGTGGTGCCGGTGTCGTTGCACACCTGCCACACCGGATCCCAGTAGCCCGAGTGGATGCTCGGCAGCTTGAGGCGCGTTGGTAGCTCGCTGAAGCAGACGGCGCGCACGCCACGATCGGCGTTGCGCTGCACCTCCTGCGCCGCCAGTTGCGGATCCCACAACGGAATGATGCAGAGGGGGATGTTGGCGCCACCCGACGGACCGCACCACTCGTCCACCATCCAGTCGTTGTATGCCTGCACGCACGCGAGCCCGAGCTCACGATCCTCGTTCTCGTGGAATGTCTGGCCGCAGAAGCGAGGGAAGGTCGGGAACGGCAACGAACCGTCGACCCAGTTGAGCGCCATGTCGGCGACGCGAGCGTCGCGATCCCAGCAGCCAGGGATCATGTCGTCGTAGGTGAGCGCGGTCATCTGCAGTTGCGTGCGGTCGAGTGAGAGATCGTCCCCGTTTCCGATGACGGCTGACTGCGGGATGGCGACGTGGCGCTTGTGCACGTAGATGAGCTCGTCGTCGTACACCCACGCGTCGCCCCATTGACCCTCGGGGTCTTCGCCCATCTCGTACTTGCCGCCGCCCCGCAGCTTGAACCCGCCCCAGCGCTTGCGCACGACCTTCGGGCCTCGCTCGCGGTATCGCTCCGGCAGCCACGTCTGCCACACGTGCGGCGGCTCGACCACGTGGTCGTCGACGCTGATGATCTTCGGAAGCTCCATCGCATCTCCTCGTGCTGAAGCGACAATCGTACGCGATACCTGACACGGGCGTCAGGTACGGATCAGGAGAGGACTCCGTCGGCCACGAGGCGGTGCCGGTCGTCCGGCGACAATCCCAGGAGGTCGCCGAGGACCCAGTCGTTGTCCTGGCCGAGCGTCGGGCCGCTGCGGTCGTAGCCCGACGGCACTCCGGCGATGCGAAAGCCGTTGTGTTCGTACTTGCCCGGACCGAACTCCGGGTGGGCCATCTCGATGAAGTGGTTGCGGCTCGCCACCTGCGGGTCGCCGTCGACGTCGCCGAAGTCCTGCACGGGAACGGCCTCGACGCCGGCTTCCTGCAACTGCGTCGCGACATCGAGTGCGGCGCGCTCACCGGTCCAGGCCTCGAGGTCGCCGTCCGAGCCGACGATGGCCCACAGCGTCGCGAGCTCCTGCTCGGTCCAGCATGCGATCGCGACCCATCGGTCCTTCCCTGTGCACGGAAACAAACCGTGGAGCAGCGCCGTCGGGTGGCCGTTGCCGAGCCGCTCGCCGATCACGCCATCGCGCTTGTACGCGAGGAGCCAGTCGGACAACGACCAGGCCGCGCACTCGACTTGGCTCAAGTCGACATACACGCCGTCGCCTGTCGAGCGGTGATGGAGCAGGGCGGCGGCGAGTGCGGTGGCGACGAAGCGCGGTGCGAGCGAGTCGGTGATCGTGCCGAACGGACCGATCGGCTCGCGGTCCGGCCAGCCGGTCAGATAGTTGAAGCCGGAGAGCGCGGCGCCCTGTCCGCCGAAGCCGGGATAGTCGCGATGCGGACCGGTCTGGCCGTTGAGGCAGGCACTGATCATCACCAGATCGGGCTTGTCGGCAACGAGGTCGTCGTAGGACAGGCCGAGCCCGCGCATCGCCCGAGGCGCAAAGTTCTCGGCGACGGCGTCGGCCCATTCGACGATGAGCCGCTTCGCCAGCGCGTGCCCGTCCGGGTGCTTCAAGTTGAGCGTGACGGACCGCTTGCCGCAGTTGAGCGCGTCGAACATGTCGGCGTACTGGCCGACACGTAGGAAGTCCGGCCGCGATGCGGACTCGACGCGCAACACCGTCGCTCCGTGCTCGGCGAAATACCGCGTGGCGATCGGCCCGGCCGCCCCCGCCCCGAACTCCAAGATGCGAATCCCCGCCCACGCCCCGCCAGTTGGGGTTTGTGCGGTTTTATTCGCCGTTGGGCGGCGATTACTACCGGCAGAACGGGCGGGGCGGACGTGGAAGTGGGCCCACTTCTGCGGGACGCCTTCGTCGTCGAAGAATTCGCGGGCGGCGAGTTGGGCACTCGCGTACAGCTCGCGGGGGGAGTTGACCGGCGCCAGCATGATGTTCGTCTCGCAGGCGATGTCGTAGAGCTCGGCGGTGGTGTGGCGCGCGAACCAGTCGCCGATGAGCTCCTCGACCTCGCGCAGCTCGTCGTCCGTGGCCTTGTTCGGATCCCACGCGGTCCAATCCCGCGCCAGTAGCGCCGGCGCGTCCACCAATCGCGCGAGCGTTTCGAGTGTCGCGATACGCGCCTTGCCGCCCCGCAGTCCACACGACACCCAGCCGTCTTTCGTCGGCCAGATCTCCCGTGTGCGGCCGATGTTGGCGCCCAATCGGCGCCCGCGATTCCCGCCCCGGAAGTAGCGACCCGCCGCGCCCATGTTGGCGACCAGCACCACCTCCTGCATCGACACGTCGACATCCAGTGGTCGCTGCCGTGACGCGAGCGCACTCAGCGCGGCGAAGGCGGTCTCCGATCCACTGTGCGCGTACGCCGCGTTCCCCGCGCACCGAACGGGTGCCCGATCCGGGTCACCAGTGCAATACAAGTTCCCCGACGAGGCCATGACGCCGAGGTCGGACGCTCGCCACGACGAACGCGGTCCGGAGAGGCCGAAGGGCGTGACGGACACCCAGATGGCGTCCGCTCGGCCACCGGTCCGCGGTCCGCATGCGAGCACGATGTCGGCCTCGTCGACCGAGGCGGCCGCCGTTGCTCCGACGTCGAGCAGCAGCCGAGCCGCCATCGTTGTGACCGGAGTGCCGCCGAGGTCGATCACGGTCACATCGGAGAGCATCGGCTCTGAACCTGACACGCGTGTCAGGCTACTGTTTGCGTCGATGGCGCCCCTCCGCATCGTGTCCGCCGACGCCCACGTGCTCGAGCCGGTGCACATCTGGGAGACCTGGCTTCCGAAGCAGTACCAGGACAAGGCGCCGAAGCTCGCGAAGGACGCCGAAGGCGGCGACGCGTGGCAGTTCGCTGGCGCGCCTGATCCAGATCCGATCGGCCTCGTCACGACGCCGGGCCTCCCCTGGGATCAGTTCAAGTGGACGGGTGTCACGTACGACCAAGCCCGTCCGGGGTGTTACGACGGCAAGGCACGCCTGTCCGACATGGACATCGACGGCGTCGACGCCGAGATCCTGTTCCCGCCGCAGCGCACCATCGGGCACTTCCTCGGCGACGACGACGACGACTTCGTGCGCGCTGGTGTCGATTCGTACAACAACTTCTTGTGGGACGAGTTCTGCGCGCACGATCGCACTCGCCTCGTCGGTATGGCGCAGATGCCTTCGACGGGCGTCGGCGACATGGTCGAGAGTCTGCGCAAGGCGAAGGCTCGCGGCTTCAAAGGCGTCGTGATCTCGTGCTGGCCGTCTGCCGGCGATGGCATCTCCGACGAAGACGATCCGTTCTGGGCCGCGGCCGAGGACGAGCAGATGCCGGTGTGCATCCACATCAACCTCACCAGCCGAGCCGCCCGCCAGCGTTCGCGTGAAGCGCAGGCGAAGGCGGGCAAGGGCAGTAACACGCTCTACGGCAGCAAGGACGATCAGAAGTCCAAGGCGAACGCCAAAGCAGTCGGCGGCCTCGCCGGCGTGTTCGCCACCGTGCCCAACACGATCGGCCAGCTGATCTTCACCGGCGTGTTCGAGCGCTTCCCGCGGCTGCAGATCCCCCTCATCGAAACGGGTGTCGGGTGGATCCCGCATCTCCTCGAGCAGATGGACGACCGCTACTGGCGCAATCGCTCGTGGGGCAACATCCCGATGAGCGAGCCGCCGTCGTTCTACTGGTATCGAAACCTGTCGGCCACTTTCATCACCGACCGCAACGGCATCGCCAACCGCCATGCCGTGGGCGTCGAGAACATGATGTGGAGCACCGACTATCCGCACCACGGCAACGACTGGCCGTACTCTCGCAAGGTCATCAACGACACGATGGCCGATGTGCCCAAGGACGAACGCGACAAGATCCTTGCGGCCAACGCGGTGAGAATCTTCGCTTTGGACTCCTAGGGGGGACGTTATGCAGCTGGAGGACATGATCCTCGTATCGGTGGACGACCACGTGGTCGAGCCGCCGGGGATGTGGGACGACCGCGTACCGAAGAAGTACGCCGACGAGGTGCCGAAGCTCGTCACGAAGGCCGACGGAAACGACGTGTGGGCGTTCCGAGGCGCCGAGCTGCCGAACATCGGCCTCAACGCCGTCGCCGGGCGACCGGCCGCGGAGTACGGCATCGACCCCACATCGTTCGACGACATGCGGCCCGGGTGCTTCGACATCAAGGAGCGCGTGCGAGACATGAACGCCAACGGCGTGCTCGGCTCGCTGTGCTTCCCGTCGATGCCCGGCTTCTGTGGCCAGCTGTGGGCGCGCGTCGAGGACAAAGACGTCGCCAAGGCGCTGTTGCAGGGTTACAACGACTGGCACATCGACGAGTGGTGCGGCACCTACCCCGGCCGCTTCATCCCGTTGTCGCTGCCGGCGCTGTGGGACCCGAACGAGATGGCGGCGGAGATCCACCGCGTCGCCAAGAAGGGCTGCCACGCCGTGACGTTCTCGGAGAACCCCGGACATCTGGGTTACCCGAGCCTGCACTCGGAGCACTGGGATCCCTTCTGGAAGGCGTGCTCCGACGAGAACACGATCGTGTGTCTGCACATCGGCTCCTCGTCGAAGATGGTCGTCACCGCCGACGACGCGCCGATCAACGTGATGATCACGCTCCAGCCGATGAACCTCGTTCAGGCTGCGTCCGACCTGCTGTGGTCGCGTGTGCTGCAGAAGTTCCCCGATCTCAAGTTCGCGATGAGCGAGGGCGGGATCGGGTGGATCCCGTACTTCCTCGAACGCGTCGACTACGTGTACAAGCATCACACCGCGTGGACGGGACAGGATCTCGGAGGCAAGCTCCCGAGCGAGTTGTTCAACGAGCGGATCATCACCTGCTTCATCGACGACGCCGTCGGCCTCGAGAACCGGCATCACTTGAACCTGGATCACATCACGTGGGAGTGCGACTACCCGCATTCCGATTCCACCTGGCCGCACTCACCCGAACTGCTCGCGCCCGCGCTCGCCGGTATCCCCGACGACGAGATCAACAAGATCACGCACGAGAACGCGATCAAGCTCTTCTCCTACGACCCGTTCAAACACATTCCGAAAGCGGAGTGCACCGTCGGCGCGCTGCGCGCGCAGGCCACCGACGTCGACACGAGCGAGAAGGCGGTCACCGGCGCACAGCCACGCGACCCGAGCGAGCCGCCCATCACGATCCTGTCGATCGTCGAGCTGGCCACCGGAGGGAAGAAGTAGCCGGTGGGGTGGAGCCGAGAGGAGCTCGAGCGCGCCTTCATCGAGTATCAGGCCGCGGGAGCGGAGGCGGGGCGCACTGGCGACTGGAGCAAGTGGCCCGACATCTTCACCGAGGACTGCGAGTACATCGAGCACATGTACGGCGTGTTCAAGGGTCGGGAAGCCGTGCGTGAGTGGATCACGAAGACGATGGGCGAGTATCCGGGCAACCTCATGCACGAGTTCCCGATCAACTGGTACGTCGTCGACGAGGACCGCGGGTGGATCGTCTGCGAAGTCGCCAACCGCATGGAAGACCCTGGCGACGGCTCGGTCCACGACGGCGTGAACATCACGATCCTCAAGTACGCCGGCGACGGCCTTTGGGCGTCAGAGGAAGACGTCTACAACCCCGCACACTTCGGCACGATGCTGAAGGGGTGGGAAGCGGTGAAACGGCGCTACTGAAGCAGGCAACCGTCACGACTGCAGTGGCGGCCGTGCCCGCAAGCAGCTCGCGTCTCATCGGCGTCGACTTCGCGCGTCTACGACCACGTTGGGTATTGCCCCTTCGCCGTTCGGGGTACCCCGGCGGCACGACAGACGCAGGAGGAAACCATGCGAATCCGTCAGCTCATCACTCGGCTCGTTGCCGTCGCAGGGATCGCCGCCGCCATTGCGGGATATCTCATCGCTTGGCAGAACGACGACATGTTCGTCGGTAGCGTCTGGATGGTGCTCGGCGTAGGCCTCATGGCCTCCAGCGCCATCTACTCCATGGCGATGGACGATCCCCAGAGTCGGGAGAAGGCGCTCACCACGGGCCGCACGACGCATGCCGAGAAGTCGATCGATCTCCGTGATCGCGAGACGCTGCGTACCGCCCGCCAGCAGGCCGCACGGGACGAAGAGCGCGTCAGCGTCTAGCTGTCAGCGCAGCGTGACGCCGCCGTCGACGCTGATGACTTGACCGTTCACCCACTCGCCGTCGTCTGACAGCAGGAACGCGACCATGGCGGCGATGTCGCGGGGATGGCCGAGGCGCCACGAGCGTGTGCCCTTCAGCGTGCGTTCCTGCATGTCCTTCGGGATCACCTCGCTCATCTGATCGGACACGACAAGCCCTGGTGCGATCGCGTTCGAGCGGATGCGCTGCTTGCCGTACTTCGATGCGACGTGGCGCATCAGGGCGTTCACACCACTCTTCGCCGAGGCGTACGCCGGCCGGGCGGGTTCACCCACGAACGAAGCGGCCGAGCTCGTGTAGACGATCGCACCGCCCTCTCGTTTCAACATCTCGGGGACGACGTGACGGGTGCACAGCAGAAAGCCGCGTAAGTTCACCTGCATCGTTCGATCCCAGATGGCGAGGTCGATGTCGAGCGCGTCGGTGTCGCCCATGATCACCGGAACCGACAGGTCGGCCGCATTGGCGTGACACAGGTCGACGCCGCCGAAGGCGTCGACCGCGGCGGCGACGAGCGCCGAAACCGAATCGTCGTCGGCCACGTCGAACTGGGCGGCGATGGCATTGCCGCCGCTGGCCGTGATGCGGTCGGCCACCTCCTTCGCGGCGGCCTCGTTCAAGTCGCCGACGACGACGGACGCGCCCTCCTCTCCGAGCCGAACCGATGTTGCCGTTCCGATGCCACCCGCGCCACCGGCGACGACGACGACCTTGCCTTCAAGTCCGCGCATCGGCCGAGCTTCGCGCGACAACCCACTGGGGAAGCCAGACGTCGTCCGCCACTTGGCTGAAGACGACTTCGACGTCTGCGCCGATCTCGACGGAGTGAGGGTCGATCGAGTTGAGCGGTGCGCCCGCGGCCGCGACGACGTTTCCGACGAAGCGAATGGACGGATCGTCTTCGAGCTCGACGACCACGACGTTGTAGGGCGCCTGATCGCCGTACGCCGGCAGCAACGGCGGATGGGGGATCACGACGGACCACACTCGGGCGCGGCCCGACATGGTGGTCCAGCGCACCTCGAAGGAGCGGCACCACGGGCACATGGGGCGAGGTGGCATGCGCCGCCGCCCGCACGTCGCGCACGTCTGCACGCGTAGCTCTCCTTGCGAGCAGCCCTCCCAGAACGCCGCGGCCTCGGGGTGGTCGACGTCGGGGAGGATCAGGCCCTCGATCACGTCTCGTCCGTCCTCAGCAACAGCGCGCTGGTCGGCACGCCCTCGCCACTCGTGACGAGGCACGCCTTGGCCCCCTCGACCTGCGAATGCGATTGGCCGCGCAGCTGGCGGGCGCCCTCGACGACCAGGTTGAACCCGTGCACGTATGCCTCGGACATGCCGGCACCGCTCGTGTTCGTCGGGAGTCGTCCGCCGAGGCGGAGACCACCGTCGGCACAGAAGCCGAGACCTTCGCCACGCTCGACGAATCCGTACCCTTCGAGCGACAGCGGAACGAGTGGGCTGAACGCGTCGTAGAGCTGCGCCACGTCGACATCGGCAGGAGTCAGCTCGCTGTTGGCCCACAGCCGTTCCGCGCAGGCCCAAGCCGGGCCGCGCAACGGGTCCTCGCCGAAGTAGTTGGTCATCGTCTGATGCTGTTGCGGGATCGACTGGGCGAACGCATGCACCAGCACAGGTGTGGTCGGACAATCGCGCGCGCGTTCTGCCGACGTGATGACGACCGCGCCCGCTCCGTCGGACTCGAGACAGTTGTCGTAGAGGCACAGCGGCTCGGAGATCCATCGGCCTTCGAGGTACTGCTCCGTCGTGAGCGTCTTCGCGTGCATCATCGCCCCGGGATTGCGGTTGGCGTGCTCTCGAACCGAGACGGCGACTGATGCAAGCTGCTCGCGCGTACCGCCGTACTCGTGCAGGTAGCGACGAGTGAGCATGGCGATCTCGTCGACCGGACGCAGCAGGCCGAACGGGCGGGTCCACTGATGCGAACCCCGCACGCGGTCCGGGACTTGCGACCACGGCCGGCTCGCCGCCGCGCCGCGCTTGCGGCTGCGCCACGCGACCGCAACCGAGCACTGGCCGGAGGCCACGGCCATTGCCGCGTGGCCGACCACCCCGCAGCCGGCCCCTCCGCCGTAGCCGACCTGACTGAAGAACGTGATGTCTCCGAGCCCGAGGTTGCGCGCGATCTCGACTTCCTCGGTGGTCTCGAGCGTGTACGACGCGAGACCGTCGACCTCGCCCGGATCGATCGCGGCATCGTCGAGCGCCAGCTTGATGGCCTCGAGCGCCAGCCGCTTCTCGGACCGGTCGAGCGACTTGGCAAACTCCGTCTGCCCCACCCCTGCGATCGCGGTCCGATCCCGCATCATCGCTTGATGGCCAGGGCGTCGAGGGCGATGACGCCCTTCGGGAGGACGACGAGTGGGTTGATGTCGAGCTCGGCCAGCGTGTCGGCGTTGTCGACGGCGAGACGTTGCACTTTCATGATCGTGTCGACGAGCGCCTTGATGTCGCTCTTCGGTCGCCCGCGCACACCCTTCAGCAGCGCCGCCCCGCGAACCTCGTCGATCATGCGGCGAGCCTCGTCCTTGTCGAACGGCGGAACGCGGAACGTGACGTCTTCGAACACTTCGATGAACACACCACCGAGCCCGAACATCACGACCGGGCCGAACAGCTCGTCGTGGCTCACTCCGATGACGCACTCGGTTCCGCCTTCGATCTGCTCGGCGACCAAGACGCGACCGGTACGGCCAGCGAGTTCCTCGAACGCGGCGCGCGCCTCCTTCGCGGATCTGACTCCAAGCTTCACGAGGCCGTCGTCAGACTTGTGATCGACGCCCTCCGCCTTCATCACGACCGGAAAGCCGATCGACTCGGCGGCCTTGACCGCCCGCTTGACCGACGTCACGACTTCTTCACGCGTGATCGGGATGCCGTACGCCGCCAACAGCTGCTTCGACGCATGCTCGCCCTCGCCGAACTCCACCGGCTTCGGTCGCACGGCCTTCTTGAACGGTGACCGATAGCGAGCCGCGAACTCGTGGTAGTCGAAGTACGCGCGGATCGCGCCGATGCAGTTGGCGAACGTGCGAAACGTGACGATCTTGGGCGACGACAGCAGGGTCTGGTAGGCCTTCTCGCCTTCGGTCACCGGTGAGCCCCAGATCACGCAGATGGGCTTGTCCGTCGTCTCGGCGACCGCAACGAGATCCCGGGCCAACGGCTTCGACATCGACGCCAGCGCACCGGTGATCGGGCAGATGATCACGTCGACGTTCGGATCGGCCACGAGCGCGTCGAGGATCTTGCGCCCGCGCCAATCCGCAGAAGGCGCGCCGCCGTTGTCGACCGGATTCGAGACCCGCAGATACGTCGGGATCCACTCGTGCAACGCGGTCTGCGTCTCGGCGGTCAGATCGGGCAACCGCAGCCCGGCGGCCGACGCGAGGTCGGCCATGTGCGCACCCGTGCCGCCGGAGATGGCGTAGATGCACACGCCGCCGCCGTTTGGCTTTGCCGATCGAGCCAGCAACGCGGCGGTGTCCTGCAACTCGTCGAGCCCGTCCACGCGCGTGACGCCGAACTGCCGGAACACCGCGCTCGTGACCGCGTCGGAGCCGGTGAGATGCCCGGTGTGGCTCTTGGCCATCGACTGCCCGGCCTCGGTGCGGCCGACCTTCACGATCACCATCGGCACGCCCTTTTGTGCGGCGTGGTCGGCGGCCTGCATGAGTGTGCGCCCGTCTTTGAAGCCCTCGATGTAGGCGACGATCGCGCCGACCTCGGCCTGGTCGGCGAAGTAGCGGGCGAAGTCGGCGAACTCGAGATCGACCTCGTTGCCGGTCGGTGCCCAGTGACTCATCGCGATGCCGAGGTCTTGCGCCTGGAAGATCGGTCGCCCTTGATGACCGGACTGCGTGATCAGCGCGAGCCGCTTGCCGGGCAGGTCGTCGCGGAACGTCTCGAACGCGTTGAGGTTGGTGTTGGGGCCGAGCAAGTGGGTGTCGGACGCGCGCACGATGTCGGCCAAACGGGCCTGCTCGCGTTCGCCCTCGGCGCCGACCTCGGCAAATCCTGCGGCGAAGATCACCGCGAACTTCGGCTTCTTGTCGAGCACCGACTGGAAGGCCTCGACCGCATTTCCGGTGAGAATGATGGCGAGGTCGATGTCGCCCGGCACCTCGTCGATCGAGCGATGGCAAGGCAGGCCGTCAACGGTCTCGCGGTTGGGGTTGACGGGATGGAACGTGGCGCCGAACTGCTCCGACCACGCGCGGATCTTGCGCGTCATCGCGGAGGTCGGCTTGTTGGGCGTGTCGGATGCGCCGAGCACCACGACCGAGCGCGGTCGGAAGAACGTGTCGAGGTCGATGGCCCGCAAGGCCGTCACGATACCTGACGCTCGTGTCAGGTTTTGGCCCCGGCCCGGCTCGCGAGCCAGGCGGCTTCCTCGTGGCCGAGGGGCGTGGACGGCGGCCCGTTGACGAACGGCCACTGCTCCATCGCGATGCGCCTCCAGTTTCGGGTGGCGCGCAACTCGCCCAGGACCCCGCCGAGGCCGAGATTGATGCGTTGCAGGATGACGAAGCTCGCGGGCACGTTGACGGCGCGCATGATCTCGCCGTAGCCGCCGGTCGGGTCGAAGAAGCGCCGGACACTCTCCGACGACCACTCGGGCGTCGTCGTCAGCTCCTCGTCGTCCATCACGAACTCCCAGAAATGTCGCATGTACGACTCGATCTGATCGTCGGTGAACTTGCTCGGATCGCGGAGGAACCCACTCTCGGAGATCGCATGCCGGAACTTCTGCATGTCCTTGTCGACGGCGAACGTCTCCGACATGTTGGCGAGCAGCGTGAGCTCACCTGGCGTGAAGTGCTTCACCAATCCGAAGTCGAGGAACGTCACGCGTCCGCCCGGATTGAAGAGGTAGTTCCCGGGATGAGGGTCGCCGTTGAATGCGCTGAGCCGGTAGAGGCTGCCGAACACGAAGCGATAGATGGTCTCGGCGGCGAGATCCTTCTCGATCTGTGGCCACGTGAGGAGCTCGTCGAAGCGTGCGCCCTCCGCCAGCTCGGTCGTGAGGACCCGCCGCGACGACAGCTCATCGACAACGGACGGGATCGAGATGAACGGATGGTCGCGGTAGTACTCCTCGAACAGACGCTGGTTCTTGGCCTCGAGGTGGTAGTCGAGCTCCTCACGCAAGCGGAGCTTGAGCTCGTCGACGATCGGCTCCGGCTCGACCCCGGGAAACACCATGCTGATGATCTGCACGAGCAGGCCGGCGTTGGCCAGGTCGGCGTTGATGGCGTCGTCGACGCCCGGATACTGCACCTTCACCGCAACGGCACGACCGTCCTTGGTGATGGCGCGGTGCACCTGCCCGATCGATGCCGCCGCGAACGGCACCGGATCCCATGTGTCGAAGATCTGCTCTGGCGGCGCGCCGAGCTCGCGCTCGACAACCTGGGCCGCCAACTCCGGCGCCATCGGAGGGGCATCCGCCTGGAGCTGTGCCAACTGCTCGCGAATGGGTTCCGGCAGGCCCTGGTCGAGATAGCTCGCCATCTGACCGACCTTCATCAGCGCGCCCTTCATGTGGCCGAGGGCTTCGGCCACCTGCTCGGCCGTGCGCAACTGGAGCTCGACGTCGAGTTCCTCTTTGCGCTCCGCTGATGCGAACGCCCGACGCGCGCGGTGCACGGCGTAGGCACCGCCGGCCTTTGTTCCCATGCGGGCAACATCCGCGGTCCGGGCGGCCCGGCTCGTCGACGTGAGCGGCGATGCACGGTCCTTCGCCTTGTTCTCGCCTGCCTTCTTGACCGCGATGTACGTCGCCGCGGCCGCGCCGAACGCCGCGATCACAGTGGTCAGGACGGTTCGCCGAGAAGGCACGATCGGGACCGTAGCGTCTACCGTCATCCGCATGGATCTGGTGCTGCCCGAGTACACGGTGCCCGCGGACGAGATCGACTTTGGAAGCTTCAACACCTGGCCGGAGGACGAGCTCGGGCGCGAGGCGATGTTCGCGAAGCTTCGGCGTGAGCGGCCCCTGTCGTTCCACAGCGAGCCGGAGTTCGAAGTGTTCCCTGCGGGGCCTGGCTATTGGTCGCTCGTGAAGTACGACGACGTGCTCTTCGCCAGTCGCAACCCAGACATGTTCGTCTCGGGACAGGGCACGAACGTCCCGGATTTCCCCGCAGAGGTCAACGAGCTGTTTGGTTCGATGATCAACATGGACGCGCCGCGCCACACGAAGCTGCGCCTCATCGTGAACCGCGGGTTCACGCCACGGATGATCAACCAGCTCGAGGACTACGTCGGCGAGCTGGCGGCGAAGATCGTCGACAGAGTGGCGCCCAAGGGCGAGGTCGACTTCGTCGAGGAGGTCGCGGCGCGGCTACCCCTCGACATCATCTGCCAGATGATGGGCATCCCCGAGGCCGACGAGGACTTCATCTTCACCCGCACCAACATCATCCTCGGCGGTACCGATCCCGAGTACGGCGGCACGATCGAGGCGTCGTTCACGGCGGGTTGGGAGTTGTGGGAGTACGCGCAGAAGCTCGGAGAGGATCGACTCGCCAATCCCCGTGAGGACATCACGACCGCTCTGATGCAAGCCGAAGTGGAAGGTGACCGATTGACGGCGGCCGAGTTCGGCTCGTTCTTCGTGTTGCTCGTCGCCGCCGGCAACGAGACCACCCGCAACGCGATCAGCCACGGTCTGCTCGAGCTCACGCGCCACCCGGATCAGCGCAAGATCCTGCTCGATGACTTCGATGGCACGATCGACACCGCGGTGGAGGAGATCGTTCGTTGGTCGACGCCGGTCATCCATTTCCGACGCACGGCGACCAGGGACGTCGAGGTGCGGGGGCAGACGATCAAGGCGGGCGACAAGGTCGTGCTCTGGTACAACTCCGCCAACCGCGACGAAGACTTCTGGGACGATCCGTATCGCTTCGATGTGCGCCGCACGCCCAACGAGCACGTGGGTTTCGGCGCAGGTGGTCCGCACTTCTGCCTCGGCGCCAACCTCGCGCGTCGTGAGATCAAGGTGATGATGACGGAACTGTTCAAACGCCTTCCTGACATCGAAGCCACGGGCGAGCCGCAGATGTTGCAGTCGCCGTTCATCCACGGCATCAAGCACCTGCAAGCGTCGTTCACCCCGGCCTGACATGCGTCTGCATTTCAGCGACGAAGACGAGGCGTTCCGCGCGGAGTTGGTCACGTGGCTCGAGCAGAATCCGCCGCCTGACGAGGAGGAGAAGGCGGAGCCGATGCGCTCGAGCGCTGACCTTCGGCCATGGGCCGTGCGGTGGCAGCGCACGCTGTTCGACAACGGTTACCTCGTGCCGGGCTGGTCACCGGAGCTCGGCGGTCGCAATGCCACGGCCGCGCAACAGATGATCTACTTCGACGAGATCACCCGTCGCGGCATCCGTCGCACCACGAACCCGCAGGGCTTGTCGATCATCACACCATCGATCATCGACTTCGGCACTTCTGAGCAACGTGAGTTGTTCGTACTCCCGACGCTGCGTGCCGAGATCAGCTGGTGCCTCGGGATGAGCGAACCGAACGCGGGCAGCGACTTGGCGTCGCTCACCACGAAGGCGGTGCTCGACGGCGATCGGTTCATCGTCAACGGCCAGAAGGTGTGGACGTCCGGCGCGCAGCACGCCGCTTGGTGTCTGTGCTTCGTGCGCACGAACACGGAAGTGCCGAAGCACAAGGGCATCAGCGTGCTGATCATCGACATGAAGTCGCCAGGCATCGAGTATCGGCCGATAGCGGAGCTGACCGAGCCGACCTACGCCGACTTCAACGAGGTCTTCTTCACCGATGTGGAGGTTCCGACGGCGAACCTGCTCGGCGACCTCGACGACGGCTGGCGACTTTCGATGGGATCGTTGGCGCACGAGCGCGCGATGTTGTGGATCAACTACGCGTACGACCTCGCGGGGGTGATCGACAATCTGGTGGCGCTCGGTCGCGACGGAGGCTTCGACGCCCGTCAACGTGATCTCGTGGCATCGGCGTACATCGATCATCAAGCACTGCAGGCGCTCGGCTACAGCGGATTCGCCAAGTTCGCGAAGGGCCAGGCCGCGCCAGAGCACTCGATCCTGAAGCTGTTCGGCAGCGAGGCCTTGCAGCGAGCGCTGCTCCTCGGAGCCGAAGAGTCGGGAGTCGACGGCATCGACCTCGGCGTGCGCGGACCAAAGGTCTGGCGCGAGGGATCGTTCATCACGCAGTGGCTCCGGTCGTTTGGCGCGACGATCCCGGGTGGCACCAGCGAGATCCAACGGAACATCATCGCTGAGCGATTGCTCGGCCTTCCGCGCTAGTGAGCGAGCGCGGCGAGCCGGACGACGATGGGGCGCGGGGGCGCAGCCCACAGGGAACATTGAGGGTTGCGGTCCTGGTCAAGCAGGTACCGAAGTTCGAAGCGATGGAGCTCGGCCCCGGTGGCCGGTTGGTGCGGGAGGGACTCGAGCTCGAGCTCAATCCGTATTGCCGTCGCGCTGTGAGCAAGGGCGCCGAGCTTGCCGCGGCCACCGGCGGCACCTCGACGGTCTTCACGCTTGGCCCGCCGTCTGCAGAGGACGTATTGCGCGAGGCCATTGCTTGGGGCGCCGACGACGGGGTGCTGATCAGCGACATAGCGTTCGCCGGTTCCGACACGCTCGCAACCGCGCGGGCCTTGGCGGCGGCGCTCGAGCGCGAGGGTCCGTTCGATCTCGTGCTCGTCGGACGCAACTCCGTCGACGCCGATACCGGACAAGTCGGTCCGGCGGTCGCAGAGCTGCTGGATCTGCCGTTCGTCACTGCGGTGCGGCAACTCGATCTCGGCGAGGGACAGCTGCGAGTCGTTTGCGAGGAGGATGACGGCCAGAGCGAACGGATCGTGCAGTTGCCGGCCATCGTGTCGACGGCGGAACGATTGTGCGAGCCCGCGAAGGTCGATCCCGAGGGCCGCGCGGCGGTGTCCGCCGACCGCATCCGAGTGGTGACGGCGGCCGATCTCGGTGTCGGCCCGTGGGGCGAGGACGGCAGCGGCACGTATGTCGGCGAGGTGCGCGTGCTCGAGATCGAGCGCGCCCATCACGTGCTGTCGGGCGTGGTCGAGGAGCAAGTCGCCGAGGCCGTGCGGTTGCTCGTCGAACGTGACGCGCTGTCCACTCCGGTACTCAGATCAGAAGTGGAAGCGACGCCCGTTCGGAGCACTGGCGGGCCTGCGGTCGCGGTGGCGGTGGAGCCCGGACGCGAGCAGGTGACGGCCGAGTTGGTGGAAGCGGCCGCGACGCTGGCGGGGGAGATAGGTGGTCACGTCGTTGCCCTGTCTGCAGACGGTGCGCCCGTGGAAGAGGACGTTGCTCGCGCGGTCGCCGAATGGGCGACGGCGGCGCGGCCATGGGCGATCCTGCTTCCGAGCACGACGTGGGGACGCGAGGTCGGTGGTCGTGTCGCGGCCCGTCTCGAGGCTGGGCTCACTGGTGACGCAGTCGCACTCGAGGTGAGCCGCAGCGCCACGACGGGTGAGGCACGGCTCCTGGCATGGAAGCCCGCGTTTGGCGGCCGTCTCGTCGCCGCGATCTATTGCAGCTCGGCGACACAGATGGCGACGGTGCGCCCCGGTGTGCTGTCGGTGCCCGTCGCAGTACCCGATGTCGAGCGCACGATCCTTGCCGTGAAGCCTCGCGGCAGAGTCGAGGTACTGAGCACGACACGAGACGACGACATCGAGGAGCTCGCGACGGCGCAGCGTGTCGTGTGCGTCGGCGTTGGCGTGAAGCCGGACGACTACGCCGAGATCGAACCGCTACTGGCGGTGCTCGACGCCCAGCTCGCCGCAACTCGGAAGGTCACCGACAACGCGTGGCTGCCTCGTGCGCGACAAGTGGGCATCACCGGGCACAGCATCGCTCCGCAGCTCTACATCGGCATCGGCCTGTCTGGGAAGTTCAATCATTCCGTCGGCATTCGTGCCGCGGGTACGGTCCTCGCCGTGAACAACGACCCGAATGCCTTGATCTTCGATCACGCCGACATCGGCATCGTCGCCGATTGGCACGACGCCGTGCCGTTGTTGGTCACTCGTCTTGCGGAGCTGTGCTCATGACCACGTGGCTCAACGGGCTGGAGTGGCTTGCCGTTCTGCGCATCGGCCTCGGGCTGTGGTGGCTGGAGAGCTGGCGCCACAAGGACAAGAAGGCCTGGTTCCAGCGCGGGACGGGCATCGCGTGGGCGAAGTCGGTGGCCGACAAGCACAAGTGGTCATTCGTGCGCACCGGCTTCAACAAGGTGGTCGCGCCGCGCCCGAAGCAGATGGCCTACGTCGTCGTGTTCAGCGAGCTCGCGATCGGGCTCGGCCTGGCGTTCGGGTTTCTCACCCCGATCGCCGCGGTCGGTGGCCTGCTGCTGAACCTCCTGTATTTCGTGATGATGATCGACGACTGGGCCGAGCAGGGACAGAACCTGATGATGGCCCTCATCGAAGTCGTGATCCTCGGCACGCATGCCTGGCAGCGTTGGTCGATCGACAACGCGATCGGCCTGTTCGTCTAGGAAGCACTCCGGCGGATCACGTGTCGCCAGCGGGCTCCGGATTCGCCTCGACGACCACCGTCGACTCCGACGGATCGTCTGGATCGAGGTCGATCTTCATGCCGTCGTCGCGTCCCGACGCTTCGGCCTCGATGACGACCTCTGGCTTTTGCACATCGCCGTACATGCCCTTCTGCAACCCCATCATCGCGGCGCCGAGAACGACACCACCCGGTGAGCTCAGTCGGGGAGCGAATGCCCGCTTGTCGACCTCGACGTCGTCCTCGGTGGCGTGAAGCCATTCGATCCACTGCTCGTCCGACCAGGCATCAGGGTCATCGGGCGGCGGCTGCATCAACGGCAACGATACGGGGCCCAGGCCTGTCCACGACGTCGGAGTCGTCAGGTCGGAGTTGGTTCCTGGCGTCAGCTCGTCTGCAACGACTCGAGATCCGCGAGCACCTCTCCTGCGAAGCCACCGACGTCCTTCACTTCGTACGACCGGCGGATGGCTCCTTCCGGGTCGATGAGATACGCGATGCGAAGGGGAAAGTCCGAGTACTGCGCATCAGGGGCGCGCACGACCTCGTAGGCCGCGCCGACCGTCCGATCCACATCGGAGAGCAGCCGGAACCCGAAGTGCTGATCCTCGGCGAAGGCCCGGTTTTCCTCGGGCGTGTCGAACGATGCTCCCAACACCACGCAATCAGCAGAGGCGAATTCTTCGGACCTGTCACGCAGGGCCTGGCCTTGAATCGTTCAGCCGGGGGTGGCGGCCTTTGGATACCACCACAAGATGACCCAACGACCGCGCTCGCCGGCGAGTGCGACATCGGTGCCGTTCTGGTCCGGAAGCGTGAAGTCTGGCGCTGTGGTTTCCGGTTGCAGCATCACCACACCCTACAAATCCGCGACGGATCGCGACGACGCCTGACAGGCGAGCGCCCACCTCCGGGGGTTCGTGCACGCTCCCAGCGGGCATAGGTGCATCGTGATCATCCTCACCGGAGCGATCGTCGGGTTGCTGATCGGTGCGGTGCTGCGCATGCGATCCGACTTGCTGGCCGAAGGCCTTGCGCTGCCACTGCTCGTTGCCGGAGCATTGCTGATCCTGAGCAGCCGATCGCCCCTCGAAACCGTCACCGCCCTCCTCGTCGCCGCGTACTCCGTTGCCCTGAGCGAAACCCGAGTCCGCCGGTAACCCGCGACAGCAAACCCCGCCTGAGTCTGCTTCGATGCACTCGTGAACGAGCCGGGTTCGGTGCCGCGGCGCACCTTCATCGCGACGGCGGCTGCAGCGGCGGCCGCGGCTGCAGCGGCAGCCTGCTCGCCCAGCACGCCTCGGACGGCGGCGACGACCACTTCGTCGACGGCCAGCCCATCAACGACTCTCCAGAGCTCGCAGAACCAGCAGAGGCCGCCGGTCGCGACGTTCGTCAGCACGGGGCCGCGCAATCGTCAGCAGGTTGCGCTGACGTTCCATGTGAGCGGAGACCGCGGCTTGGCGATCCAAATGCTCGATCTGCTGAAGGCCCGACAGGTTGCGGTGACGGCCTTCATCGTCGGGAACTGGCTCGACGCCAACGGAGACCTCATCACCCGCTTCGTCGAGGATGGCCACGAGCTCGCCAACCACACGTACACCCATCCGGCCTTCGCGTCGCTTGATCGCGCCGCGATGGCGAACGAGGTCACCGGCTGTCGCGACATCCTGCTGCGGCTCGCCGGCACCGGCGGCAACTACTTTCGGCCATCGGGTACCACCAACGGGATCGATGACCCCGGCCCGACCGTCATCGACGTCGCGCGCAGTGCCGGCTACTCGACCGTTGTCGGCTACGACGTCGATCCCGCGGACTACCAGGATCCCGGAGCGAGTGTCATCGCGCAGCGCACGATCGATGCGCTCCAGCCGGGCTCGATCGTGAGCCTGCACTTCGGTCACGCCGGCACCATCGACGCGCTGCCCGAGATCCTCTTTGCCCTCGACGCGCGTAGCTTGCGCCCCGTGGTCGTCAACCAGCTGCTGGCCTCTTAGGTCGATGGCGGACAAAGCCGCGCTCGCTCGTCGGTGGCGCAACGTGACCGTCAGCGCAGTTGCCGCGCTGGTGGTTGTCGTAGCGATCGCCCTGTGGCCGAACGACAGCACGAACCCCCGGTCCCGCGCGGTCACGACGGCGAGTGCCGCGCCCACTTCTTCGTCTGTGCCCGCGTCTTCGAGCCAGCCCGGTCCCGCCGGGTATCCGGGCATGCCTCCCGTCATCGACCCTGCGAACATCTACAGCGAGATCGGTCCACAGCACCTGACGCCGCAGCATCAGTCGGATCCGCCACGCGTGTACGTGCCCAATGGTCGATCGAACACCGTGTCCGTCATCGACCCGGCCACGCGCACGGTGATCTCGACGTTCGACACCGGCCAGGAGCCGCAGCACATCGTGCCGTCGTACGACCTCGCGACGTTGTGGGTGCTCGACAACCAGGGCAATGAGGTGGTCCCGATCGATCCCGCTACGGGCGACGTCGGCGCGCCGATCGCCGTCGACGATCCTTACAACCTGTACTTCACGCCCGATGGCGCGTCGGCGATCGTGGTGGCCGAGGCGAAGCGGCGGCTCGACTTCCGCGATCCGCACACGATGGAGCTCACGTCATCGCTTTCGGTGCCCGAGTGCGGGGGGATCAACCACGCCGACTACAGCGCCGACGGCACCTACATGATCGTGACGTGCGAGTTCTCCGGGAAGCTCGCGAAGATCGACATCCTGAACAAGGCCGTGCTCGGGCTGTTGGATCTCTCCGCCAACCCCGTGGACGGGCAGCCGATGCCGATGGCCATGGCCATGCCCGACGGCAGCGTCGCGTCGTCGATGCCTCAGGACGTCCGCGCTGGTCCGGATGGTCATCATTTCTACGTCGCGGACATGGTGGCCGGCGGAGTGTTCGTCGTCGACGGCGACAGTTTCACGGTCACGAAGTTCGTGCCGACCGGTGTCGGCGCGCATGGCATCACTCCGAGCCGCGACGGCACGAAGTTGTACGTCGCCAATCGGGGCAGCGATCAGATCAACGGTGCTCCCCGGGGCCCCGGGAGCGTGTCCGTTCTCGATCCGGCGGCCGACAGCGTGATCGCAACGTGGTCGGTACCCGACGGCGGCAGCCCCGACATGGGGAACCTGAACGCCGCGGGCACGGAGCTGTGGCTGTCCGGTCGGTACGACAGCGAGGTCTATGTGTTCGACACGGTCAAGGGTGAGTTGGCCGCGCGAATCCCCGTCGGCAGCGGACCGCACGGCCTGACCGTCTGGCCACAACCCGGCCGGTACTCGCTCGGCCACACCGGCAACATGCGCTGACCCGGGCAACGCAGGGTTTCAGCTCACCAGTCGTTCGAGCGCAGTGCGGTCGAGCTTCTCCATGCTCGTGATCGGAAGTGCGTCGACGATGAGGATCGCCTCGGGGAGTTTGTACGCGGCCAGCCGGCTCGACGCGAATGAACGCAGATCCTCGAGCGTCGGCGGGGCCGTCGCGTCGATGGGGACGATCACGGCAACACCGATCTCGCCCATGACGTCGTCAGGTCGCGGCGCAACCGCGACTGCCGCGACCCCGGGATGCTCCATCAGCACGCTTTCGATTTCGAGGGGATGCACGTTGTAGCCGCCGCGGATGTACATGTCGTTCGTACGACCGACGATGCGGAGGCAACCGTTGTCGTCGAGCTCGCCGAGGTCGTTCGTGTGCAGCCAGCCGTCGGCGTCGATCGTTGCCGCGGTGCGTTCCGGGTCTCGCCAGTAAGCGATCATCGCGGCGGGGGAGCGCACGAGCACCTCGCCGTCGCCGCCGATGCGCACCTCGACTCCTTGACGCGGCCGACCGACGGTGTGCAGCGCCTCCTCGTCGGGCGCGTCGAACGCGGTCGCGGTTCCCACACCGCCGGACTCCGTGGAGGAGTACCGGATCGAATACGCAGCCCCGAAACGCTCTCGCGCCTCTCGGACGAGCTCAGGTGGTGAAGGCCCTCCGCCGACGACGATCGTCTCCACACACGACAGGTCATACGAATCGAAGTCGGGATCGCGCAAGAGCAGTGCGATCTGGGCAGCGACGCCGCCGATGCCGCGCATCCGATGCTCGGCAATCAGCCGCAGTGCCACGTCGGCCCGCCACCGCGGCTGTACGAGCAGGGTGCACCCGAGGCGCAAGTACCACTGCAACTTGGTCATGAAGCCGATGTGGCAGAACTGCGTACCGCCGAGCAGCGGGCCTCCCGTTCCCCACGCGTCGAGCCCGCCGGCATCGATGCGAGTGATCGCTTCGAGTTGGCGGTTGGTGAACACGGCACCCTTGGGTTCCCCGCTCGTACCTGAGGTGAACACGACCGTCACGATGCGATCGGGATCAGGGGCGACATGCTCGACAGAGGCGGTCGCGCGCAGCAGCTCGTCGAGTATCAGATCAGGCTGCAGTCGTTCCAACACCCGGTCGCGTTCGGCGGCGCTCATACGGGGGTTCACACCCGCCGTGATCGCTCCGAGCTTGGCGAGCGCGAGGTAGGCGACGACGTAGTCGATGCTGGAGGGCATCGTGAGTGCGGCAACGGTGCCCTCGCGCACGCCCTTGCCGGCGAGCCATGCCGCTCCCTGATTCGACAGGTCGTGCAGCTCGTCGAAGGTGACGCGCCGGTCGCCCGCAATCAGCGCGGCGCGCGAGCCGAACCGCTGCGCTGCCCCCGCGATCGACTCAGGTAGCAAGCGGCAACGAAAGCATGCGGATGGCGTTGCCTCGCATGATCTTGTACACGGCGTCGGCGGGGAGGCCGTCCATCAGGTCGGTGGCGACCTTCTGCGTGTCGGGCCACGTCGAATCGGTGTGCGGGTAGTCCGTCTCGAAGGTGATGTTGTCGACGCCGACCTTGTCGAGCGAGTCGATGCCGTGGTGGTCGCGAAAGAAGCAGCCGTAGATCTGGCGGTAGTAGTACGTGGAGGGTGGCTCAGGAATCGTGTCTTTCACTCCGCCCCACGCCCGATGCTCGAGCCAGACCGTGTCGGCCCGCTCGAGCACATACGGGATCCACCCGATCTGACCTTCGCTGTACGCCAGCGTCAGCTCGGGGAAGCGGATCAACACACCGCTGAACAAGAAGTCGGTCATCGACGCCATGGCGTTGTTGAAGCTGAGTGTCGCCGCGACCGCGATCGGCGCGTCGCCGGAGGTCGCCGGCATCCGCGACGACGAGCCGATGTGCATGTTCACGACGGTGTTCGTTTCCGCGCAGGCAGCGAAGAACGGATCCCACTTGCCGGTGTGGATGCTCGGAAGACCGAGATGGCTCGGGATCTCGCTGAAGCACACCGCGTGGACGCCGCGCTCCGCGTTGCGCCTCACCTCGGCGGCCGCCAGCTCGGCGTCCCACAGCGGGATGATGATCAGCGGGATGAGGCGTCCGCCGGAGTCACCGCACCACTCCTCGACCATCCAGTCGTTGTAGGCCTTCACGCAGGCGAGGCCGAGTTCCTTGTCGTCGGTCTCGCTGAACGTCTGGCCGCAGAAGCGGGGGAACGTGGGGAAGCACAACGACGCGTCGACCCAGTTCATGTCCATGTCTTCGAGGCGCGCCTTGGGGTCGTAGCAGCCGGGGCGCATCTCGTCGTAGGTGATGGGCGACATCGTCATGTCGTCCCGATCGAAGCCGACGGCCGCCACGTGGCGCTTGTTGATGTACACGAGGTCGCCGAACACCCAACAGTCCGCTTCCGGACCGTCGGGGTCGAACGTCTGCTCGTACGCGCCGCCGCCTATGTGTTGCATGGTGCCGATACCGCGGCGCTCGACCTTCGGCCCGCGCTCGCGGAACCGTTCGGGCAACCACGCCTGCCAAACGTGCGGCGGCTCGACCACGTGATCGTCGACGCTGATGATCTTCGGCAGATCGGCCGGGTCCATGGAGGCCGATCGTAATCTGACGGACCGTCAGAAAGTAACGTCGGCGGCGTGGCTGTCGACCTTGCCGCCCTGCTCGATCCCGTTCACACCGCGCTCGTCACCCAGGAGTGCCAGATCGGCGTGATCGGCGATGAGGCCGTGTTGCGTGACCTCGCGGATGAGGCCCAACGGGTCGCCGTGCCCAACATCGTTCGTCTGGTGGAGGCCGCGAGAACCGCCGGGGTGGCGGTGGTGCATTGTCTGGCCGTCCGCCGAGCGGACGATCGCGGCTCGAATCGCAATGCCAGGCTCTTCCTCGGAACCCGCAAGCTCGGCATTCGCATCGAGCCGGGCTCACGGGCGGCGCAGCTCGTGCCCGAGATCGTGCCGGACGCCAATGATCTCGTCCTGAGCCGCTTCCACGGGCTGGGCCCGATGGGCGGCACCGATCTCGACGCCGTGCTGCGCAACCTCGGCGTGTCGACGGTGGTCGGCGTCGGTGTGTCCGTGAATGTCGCCATCACCAACTTTGCGATGGACGCGGTGAACGCCGGGTATCAGTTCGTGCTTCCTCGAGACGCGGTCGCCGGCGTCCCGGCGTCGTACGCCGACGCCGTCATCGACAACTCGCTCGCGTTCGTTGCCACGGTCACGACCACCGCCCAAGTGCTCGATGCGTGGGGGGCGTCTGCTAAACCCTGACCTCATGTCGAAGTCGATGTCGAAGGTCGCGTTCGTGGTCGCCGTACTCGCATTCGCGGCCTGCTCGGCGGACAGCAAGCCGGCGCCCGGCACCAGTGGGAACGCAGTGCCGTCGGCGTCCTCGTCCAGTTCGAGCAGCTCGGACAGCTCGTCGGTCGGACCCAGCGCGCTCAACGTGATGGCGACCGAGCCTGCGGCCAATGCCTTCACGTTCGACACCGGCGGCGTGGAGTCGCTGGCCGCCGGGCCCGTGTTGGTCACGTTCACAAACGGCGGCACGATGGCACACGAACTGCGCGTCGTGCGGGTGCGCGACGGCAACTTCAGCGCCTACCGCGCCGCAGTGCTGGCCGCCACCGGCTCGTTCGATGCTCTCGGCGACGAAGTTGCGAAATCGCCCTCGGTCGATCGAGGAAAGACATCGACCTTCGGCGCGGAGCTGACCCCGGGCGCGTATGCGCTCGTGTGCTTCCTCCCCGCCGCGGACGGCAAGGTGTTCGCGCAGCTGGGCATGATGCGAGAGTTCACGGTCTCGTAGGCGTCTCCTAAGCTGACGGACCGTCAGATCTCGAGCGTCATCCCCACCTGATTCGTCGGTCGTCGCCGACCTCCGCGCGGCCGACGGTCGCGTGCCGGGTCGCCGCGGGCGAGCCACGAGACAGCGCTTGCTCGAGTGCACCGGTGAGATGTTGCGCACGACGTCGTATCGCGACGTGAAGGTCATCGACATCGCCCGCGAGGCCGGCACGTCGCCGGCGACCTTCTACCAGTACTTCCCCGATGTCGAAGCGGCGATCTTGGTGCTGGCCGAGCAGATGGCCCAGGACGGTCACCGTTTGCCGGCGCTCATCCGTGCAGGGGCATGGCGCGGCAAGGCCGGCTTCGAGACCGCCACGCAGTTGTGCCAGGCCTTCTTCGACTTCTGGGAGGAGTACCGCTCGATCCTTCGGGTGATGGACCTCGCAACCGAGGAGGGCGATCGCCGCTTCCATCAGATCCGTACGCGCTTGCTGAACGAAGTGAACGTTGCGTTGACCGAGACGATCAGTCAGTTCCAGGACGCCAGCCGCACCCCTCGCGACATCGAGCCGACCGCCACGGCAGCCGTGCTCGTGTCGATGCTCGCCCACGTCGCCGCCCACCAGTACGGCTTCGAGTTCTGGGGCATTCGCACGAAGGACCTGCGCGACAGCATGGCCCGCCAGATCTTCTGGGGCGTGACCGGGCAGAAGCTCCAAGCGGGTTGAGCGACAGTTCGGCTGCGGTTGACCTGCCGTTTGTCGGATCGAAACATGAACTCGCTACCGTCGCAACAGATGACAGGCCTCGACGCGGATCTCGACCGTCACCTTCCGTTCGACATGGTGTTCAACTTCCGCGACCTCGGCGGGTACACGACGGCCGATGGCTCGACGGTGAAATGGCGCACGCTGTTCCGAGCGGACGGTGTGCACCGGCTCACGGTCGACGACCTCGCACCCCTGGGCGTTCGCACGGTGCTCGATCTGCGTACACCGATGGAGCTCGAACGCGGTCGATTCACCCACGACTCGATCGGCTATCACCATCTTCCGATCTTCGAGGAGACGTGGAGCCGAGAGTCGCTCGACGAGAACACCGACCCGGTCACGTTCCTCGCCGATCGGTACGTCGACATGCTCGCCACCGGGCGTGATGCGATCGCTCGAGCGCTGCACATCCTCGGCGATGCGGCCTCACTGCCGCTCGTGTTCCACTGCGCGGCGGGCAAGGACCGCACCGGAGTCGTCGCCGCGATCGTGCTGAGTGTGCTCGGCGTGAGCGACGACGACATCGCGGCTGACTATTCGCTCAGTCGTCTCGGCATGCCCCGCTTCAAGGAGTGGGTGATCGCCACCTACCCCGAGGCGGCCGACGCGATGACCGACCAGCCGGAGGCCTTCCTCGCCGCACCGGCCGAGGCGATGCACCTCTTCCTCGAGCGGGTCCGCTCCGACTTCGGATCGATGCACGACTACGTGACCGACCTGGGCGTCACCGACGAGGCGCTTGATGCCGTGAGGGCCAATCTCGTCACGTAACCTCGGCGGCCGACATGGACTATGTCCCCGGCCACGACCTGCTCGACGGTAAGCGCGTCCTCGTCACGGCTGCGGCCGGCACGGGCATCGGGTTTGCGACCGCCAAGCGGTGCATCGAGGAGGGCGCGACGGTCGTGGTCAGCGATGCGCACGAACGGCGCCTCGCGGAGACGGCCGCCGAGCTCGGTGCGGCGGCATCCGTCGTCTGCGACGTGACCGACGAGACCCAGGTGCAACGACTGTTCGACTCCACCGTCGCGACACTGGGCGGAATCGACGTCGTTGTGAACAACGCGGGGCTCGGCGGGACGGCCAACGTCGTCGACATGACCGACGAGCAGTGGAGCAAGGTGCTCGACGTCACGCTCACCGGCACGTTCCGGTGTATGCGCGCCGCGCTCCAGGTGCTGCAACCGCAGGGAAGCGGGGTGATCGTCAACAACGCGTCGGTGCTCGGATGGCGGGCGCAGGCGGGCCAAGCGCACTACGCGGCCGCGAAGGCGGGCGTCATGGCGCTCACCCGGTGCGCGGCAATCGAGGCCGCACCATTTGGAGTCCGCATCAACGCGGTGGCGCCGAGCATCGCGATGCACCCGTTCCTCGCCAAGGTGACGACCGACGAACTACTCGACGAGCTCACGGCTCGCGAAGCGTTCGGACGAGCCGCGGAGCCGTGGGAGGTCGCCAACGTGATCGTCTTCCTCGCCAGCGACTACTCGTCGTACATGACCGGCGAAATCGTCAGCGTCTCGTCCCAACACCCCTAACCGGTCGACAGGACCACCGAGGAGCCGTGGCCGAAGAGGCCTTGGTTCACCGTCACGCCGGCGGCGGCGCCTTCGACCTGGCGGCCGGTGGCCTCGCCCCGCAGCTGCCACGTGATCTCGCACACCTGGGCGATCGCCTGCGCGGGCACGGCCTCACCGAAGCATGCGAGTCCGCCGCTCGGGTTCACCGTTGTGCCCTTGCCGCCGAGTGCCGTGTCGCCGTCGTTGATCAGTCGCTCCGCCTCGCCGGCCTTGCAGAGGCCGATGTTCTCGTACCAGTCGAGCTCGAGCGCCGACGAGAGGTCGTACACCTCGGCGACGGACATGTCGTCGGGGCCGAGGCCGGCCTGCTCGTAGGCGGCGGCGGCGATCGAGTCGCGGAACGCGAGCGTCGGTGGCGCAAGGGCGGCCGAAGAATCCGTTGCAAAGTCCGGCATCTCGATCACGGTGTTGGGAAAGCGCGGCGTGACCGTGGAGATCCCTCGCACGCGAACGGGCGACGTCGCGCCATGAGCGCGGGCGTACTCCATCGACGACACGACCAGCGCCGCTCCACCATCTGATGTGGCGCAGATGTCGAGCAGGTGCAGCGGCGAGGCGACGACCGGCGAGGCCAGCACCTCGTCCTCGGTGACCTCTTTGCGGTAACGGGCGTTCGGGTTGTTGAGGCCGTGTCGAGCGTTCTTCACCTTGACCTTGGCGAAATCGCGCTCGGTCGCGCCGTACACGTCCATGCGTCGACGGGCGTACAGCGCGAAGTAGGTCGGGTTGGTGGCGCCCAACAAACGAAAGCGCAGCCAGTCGGGGTCGTCGGGGCGGTCGCCGTCGTTCGGCGCGAAGAACCCCTTCGGCGAGGTGTCGGCTCCGACCACCAGGGCGACGTCGCAGAATCCCGCGAGGATCTGCGCCCGAGCCGTGGCCAACGCGGTCGCGCCCGACGCGCACGCCGCGTAGCAGGAGGCGACTTGCGCACCCGACCATCCGAGCGCCTGACTGAACGTCGCCGCGGACACGTAGCCGGGATAACCCTGACGCATCGTGTCGGCGCCAGCGACGAACTGGATGTCGCGCCACTGGAGCCCCGCATCGGCGAGCGCTGTCTGCGCGGCGTCGATGCCGTACTCGACGAAGTTGCGGCCCCATTTGCCCCACGGATGCATCCCCGCTCCGAGAACCGCGATGTCCGTGCTCATGCCGGCTTCCACTTCCAGACGGTGTACTCGTGATCGTCGTCTTCGAAGAGCGTCTCGACGATCAGTTCGACCGGGGTTCCGACCGTGACGTCGTCGACCCCGTAGCCGTCGGCCAGCTGACCCATCACGACCATGCCTTCGGCGGCGAGCTCGACGGCCGCGACCGCAAACGGCTGGTAGGAATCGGTGGTGGCGACATACGGCGGTGGTGGTTGGTACTGCGCGTCGGTGTACGACCACACCGTTCCCGATCGCGACAGCGGGGTCGATTCGAACTCGCGACCACCGCATTCCGGGTTCCGACAGAAGTACGACGCCGCGGGGAAGAACACGGTGCCGCACGCCGTGCACTTGTTGCCGATCAGCGTCGGGCCGTCGCCGTCTTCGGTGAACCACCCTTCGGCGCCCAGCGCGGGCGTTCGAGTCTTGGCCATGGAGCCCAACTTAGGTGGGCTGCGCCACAGACAGGTAGGCCGGGCGCTCGCCGCCGCCGTGCACGACGATGTTGGCTCCGCTGACGTAGGCCGCCATCGGCGAAGCGAGGTACAAGCACGCACTCGCGACATCCATCGGATCGCCCATGCGGCCGAGCGGCACTGTGGCGCCCACGGCCGCAATGCCTTGCTCGTCTCCGTAGTGCATTCCCGCGAGCTCGGTGCGGATGAGCCCGGCGGTCACCGCATTGACCCGCACCTTCGGCGCCCACTCGACGGCAAGCGTCTGCGTGAGGTTGAGCAAGCCCGCCTTCGCCGCGCCGTAGGCCGCCGTCGTCGGCGACGGTCTGATGCCGCTGACGCTGGCGATGTTGAGGATCGAGCCGCCGTCGTCTTGTTCCTGCATCACGCGGTTGGCCGCCTGCGAGACGTGCAGCGGAGCCAACAGGTTGAGGCGGATGATCGCCTCCGAGAATCGGGGAGAGGCCGTCGCGGCGTCCGCGCTGGGAGAGCCGCCGGCGTTGTTGACGGCGACGTCCAGCCGTCCGTGCTCGCCGGCGATACGGGCGATCATCGCGTCCACCTGCTCAGGGTCACGGACGTCGCACGTGATGAACGACGCGCCGGCGAATTCGTCGGGCTCGTTGCGTCCGCAGGCCACGACGGTGGCTCCGGCGCTGGCGAACTGATCGACGATCACGCGGCCGATGCCCTTCGCCCCACCGGTGACCAGCACCACGCGCTCGTGAAAGTCAAAGCCATCCATCGCGCTGATCATTGCCGCTCGGGATCAGTACCCGCCCATTCGGGTAGCTCGGCGCCGTGCGCTTCCGTAAAGACGCCAATCTCGACACCTCGCAGGTCTCCGACCGGCGGGGCGCCCGGAGCCTCGGCCTCCCCGTCGCCGGTGGCGGAGGGATTGTCGGCATCATCGTGCTGTTGCTCACGCTGTATCTCAACAGCGGCGGCGGGGGAGTGCCCTCTGCGAACGGCATCTCCGTCGGGGGCGCGCAGAGTGACCTGTCGTCGCAGTGCCGCACCGGCGAAGACGCCAACCAGCGCGAAGACTGCCGCATCGTCGGCGTGATCAACAGCGTCCAGGGATTCTGGGGGCAACGGCTGTCCGGCTACACCAAGTCCACAACCGTCTTCTTCACCGACCAGACGAACACCGGTTGCGGCGCCGCGTCTTCGGCGGTGGGACCGTTCTATTGCCCCGTCGACAAGACCGTGTACATCGACCTCGGGTTCTACGACGACCTACGTTCACGATTTGGCGCGACGGGCGGCCCGTTCGCCGAGGCCTACGTCATCGCGCATGAGTACGGCCATCACGTGCAGGACCTCATGGGGCTCCTCGAGCAGAGCCAGGACGGTGTGACCGGGCCGAACAGTGGCAGCGTGCGCGTCGAGCTCATGGCGGACTGCTTCGCCGGCATCTGGGCCCACGACGCCACCGCCACTGGATTCATCGAAGACATCACCGACGCGGACATTCAAGACGGCCTCGATGCGGCCGCATCGGTCGGCGACGATCGCATCCAGCAACAGGCGCAGGGGCGAGTGAATCCCGAGTCGTGGACGCATGGGTCGGCGGAACAACGTCAGGCGCACTTCCGCATCGGCTTCCAGCAGGGTTCCGTGGAGGCCTGCCAGTCGGCTTCTTGATCCTCGTGGCGGTCATCTACGCTCGAATCTGACGGTCCATCAGATTCGAGGTCTCTGACTGTGGGCACCAGCCACACCATCGACGACGCGGGCATCGCCGAGGTCGTCATGGACAACCCGCCGGTCAACGCGCTGACCGTCGCGGGCTGGTTCGAGCTCGCCGACATCATCTCGGCCCTCGGTGAGGATCCCGGCGTGCGCGTCGTCATCCTCCGCGCCGAGGGACGAGGGTTCAACGCCGGTGTCGACATCAAGGAGATGCAACAGACGCAGGGCTTCGAGGCTCTGATCGGTGCGAATCGTGGGTGCTTTGCGGCGTTCGCCGCGGTGTACGACTGCAAGGTGCCCGTGATCGCGGCAGTGCACGGCTACTGCCTCGGCGGCGGCATCGGGCTCGTCGGCAACGCCGATGTGATCGTCGCGTCGGACGACGCCACCTTCGGGCTCCCCGAGGTCGACCGTGGCGCTCTCGGCGCCGCGACGCACCTGAGCCGGCTCGTGCCGCAGCACAAGATGAGGGCGATGGTCTACACATCGACCACGGCAACGGCCGCCGAACTGCACGCCTTTGGGTCGGTCTTGAGGGTCGTCCCGGTCGATGGCTTGCGCGCCGCCGCCGTCGAGGTCGCGGGCGAGATCGCCGCGAAGTCGCCGACGGTCATCCGCGCCGCCAAGGAGTCGCTCAACGGCATCGACCCGTGGGACGTCAAGCGCAGCTACCGCTTCGAGCAGGGTTTCACGTTCGAGCTGAATCTCTCGGGCGTGGCCGACGAGCACCGTGACGCGTTCGTCGCGAAGCGAGACACCGATAGAACGAAATGAGTAGAGACAAGCGCTGTACCGAGGAGGACGTCGTCGCCGAGCTGCGCTCGGGCATGACGATCGGCATCGGCGGATGGGGGAGCCGGCGCAAGCCGATGTCGATCATCCGCGCGATCCTGCGCTCGGACATCACCGACTTGACGGTCGTCAGCTACGCCGGCCCCGACCTCGGCCTGCTGTGCGCGGCGGGAAAGGTGAAGCGCGCCGTCTACGCCTTCGCG
Source organism: Acidimicrobiaceae bacterium (assembly GCA_041166745.1). Lineage (GTDB taxonomy): Bacteria > Actinomycetota > Acidimicrobiia > Acidimicrobiales > JACDCH01 > DASUCS01. The sequence continues at coordinate 24,412 of JBEEGH010000033.1, read as the reverse complement.
TCGCTCGACACCATTCCGCTCGAGCCGCATTTCCGCGCGGCGCGGCAGTCGGGAGCGATCGAGGACGAGCCCTACGACGAGGGCCTCTTCCTGCTCGGGTTGCAAGCGGCGGCGTGGCGGGTGCCGTTCATTCCGACGCGCGTCGGTCTCGGCTCCGACCTGCTCACGCTGAACGATCGTCTCCGCACAGTGAACTCGCCCTATGACGACGGCGAGACGTTGGTCGCCGCTCCGGCGCTGACACTCGACGCGGCGATCGTGCACCTCAATCGCGGCGATGCCGGCGGCAACAGTCAGTATCTCGGGCCTGATCTGTACATGGACGACCTCTTCCTGCGCGCGGCAACCACCAACCGATTCGTCAGTGTCGAGCGCATCGTCCCAACGGAGGACCTGACCAAGGAAGGCACCTTTCACACGCTGCGCGTGAGCCGGCTGATGGTCGACGGTGTCGTGGAAGCGCCGAACGGTGCCCATTTCACTTCGTGCGCACCGGACTACGAGCGCGATGAGGCATTCCAGCGGGAGTACGCGAAGTCGGCGGCATCGCCCGAAGCCTGGGCCGAGTTCCGCGCCGGGTGGATCGACATCGACGAACCGGCGTACCAAGCGAAAATTGGTGCCCGATGAGCGTGCGGCTCGCTGATGTGTGCGTGGCGGCGATCGCGGATTGCTTCAGGGGAGACGGCGAGATCGTGGCCAATCCGATCGGCACGATCCCGATGATCGGCGGGCGCTTGGCCCGGGCCACGTTCGAGCCCGATCTCATGATGACCGACGGCGAGGCGTTCCTCGTGGCGGACGACCGCGCGTTCTTCGGTCCGAACGATGCTCGCGTGATCGAGCACCACAACCCGTACCGCTCGATGTTCGACGTGGTGTGGTCGGGCCGGCGCCACGTGATCATGGGCGCCAGCCAGATCGATCCGTACGGCAACCAGAACTTCGCCGCGATCGGTGCGGACTACCGCAAGCCGAAGGTGCAACTGCTCGGCTTCCGCGGCGCTCCCGGGAACACCGTGAACCACACGACCTCGTACTGGATCCCGAACCATTCGACGAACGTCTTCGTGCCGAAGGTGGATGTCGTGTGCGGTGTCGGGTACGACCGCGCCGCCGAGCTCGGGACGTCTGCGCTGGGCTACGAGCTGCGGCGGGTCGTCACGAACCTCTGCGTGATCGATTTCGAATCGTCCGATCACCGGATGCGGCTGCGGTCGTTGCACCCCGGGGTGTCGTTGGACGAGGTGATGACCGCTACTGGCTTCGAGCTGGTGATCCCCGACGAGATCGGCGAGACCCGCGTGCCGACCGACGACGAGCTGCGCCTGATCGAAGACGTGATCGACCCCGACGACATGCGGGCCACCGAAGTCAAGGGCTGATGAGCGCAGCGAGATCAGTCCGCCGGGCGAGCGACCGCCAGGGAGCCGAACGGCAATGGGGACCGGGGGCGCAGCCTCCGAGAGGCAAGGGTTAGGAAAATGCACCCGGCGCTGCACACGCGGTTCTGCGACCTCGCGGGCATCAGCCGGCCGATCGTGCAGACGGGGATGGGCTGGGTGTCCGGCGCGCGCCTCACGGCCGCCACCAGCACGGCGGGTGGGCTGGGAATCCTGGCGGCGGTCACGATGACCGACGAGGAGTTGCGCGCCGCGGTACGCGACGTGAAGGCGCGGACCGGAGCGCCCTTCGGTGTCAACTTCCGAGCCGACCAGCCCGACCTCGAGGATCGCATCGCGTTCGTGGTCGGCGAGGGCGTGCGCATCGTGTCGTTCGCGGGCGCGCCGACCAAAGAGTCCATCGCTCGCATCCACGACTCGGGTGCGTTGTGCATCCCGACGGTCGGCGCCCGGCGCCACGCCGAGAAGATGCTCGAGTGGGGCGTCGATGCCGTGATCGCACAAGGAGGCGAGGGCGGGGGCCACACCGGCACGGTCCCGACGTCCTTGCTGCTGCCCCAAGTCGTCGACGCGGTGGGCTCGTCGATCCCGGTGCTCGCTGCCGGCGGCTTCCACGACGGACGCGGCCTGGTGGCTGCATTGTCGTACGGCGCTGATGGCATCGCCATGGGAACGCGCTTCCTTCTCACGCAGGAGAGCCGTGTGCCCGATGCCGTCAAGGCTCGCTACGTCGACGCGACCGTGTTCGACACTGTCGTCACCACCGCCATCGACGGCGCGCCGCAACGGGTCATTCGCACCGACGTCGTCGAACGCATCGAGCGCTCGCCGAAGCTGTTGCGCTTCCCGCGAGCGGCGGCGGCCGCGCTTCGATTCCGCAAGGAGACCGCCACCTCTCTGCGAGACCTCGTACGCGAGGGATTGTCGATGAAGCGCAACCAAGACCTCACCTGGAGCCAAGTGGCGCTCGCCGCCAACGCTCCAATGCTCATCAAGGCGTCGATGGTCGACGGCAAGCCCGAGGTCGGCGTGCTGCCGACCGGTCAGGTCACGGGCGTGATCGATGAGCTGCCGACCGTCGCGGAGCTGCTCGATCGGATCATGAACGAGGCCGAGTCGACCCTGAAGCGCCTCGAATCCTGATGGATCTGACCTGGTCGGCCGACGAGGACGAGTTCCGCGCTGAGGCGCGCGGATGGTTGCAGACCAACACACCGCACGGGCTGCCATCGGGTGACACGCGTGAAGGTTTCGCGTTGCACCTCGAGTGGGAGCGGTTGCTGTACGAGAACCGCTGGGCGGTCGTGTCGTGGCCCGAGGAGTTCGGGGGCCGGGGCGCATCGTTGTGGGAGTGGTTGATCTTCGAAGAGGAGTACTACCGGGCGGGCGGTCCGCAGCGCGTGACGCAGAACGGCATCTTCTTGCTGGCGCCGACCGTGTTCGAGTTCGGCACGCCCGAGCAACAGGCGCGCATCCTGCCCCGTATGGCGTCCGCCGAGCAGCTCTGGTGCCAGGGCTGGTCGGAGCCGAACGCGGGGAGCGACCTCGCCGGTATCCAGAGCCGCGCCACGAAGGTCGACGGCGGTTGGGTGCTCGACGGCCAGAAGACGTGGACCACCCGTGGCGCCTTCTGCACGCATCTCTTCGGCCTGTTCCGATCCGATCCCGACAGCGAGCGGCACAAGGGCCTCACGTATTTCCTCGTGCCGCTCGACGCCGACGGCATCACCGTTCGCGGCTTCGGCCGCCTCGACGGGGACGAAGGATTCGCGGAGGTGTTCTTCGAGAATGCATTCGTGCCGGACGACAGCGTGCTCGGCGGGTTGAACGAGGGCTGGTCGGTGGCCATGGCCACGACCGGCTCGGAGCGCGGCCTCACCCTGCGTTCGCCGGGCCGCTTCATGGCAACGGCAGAACGACTGCTCGACCTGTACCGCGACGAGGGGTCGCCGTCGCACCTGCGCCACCGGGTGGTCGATGCCTGGATGCGGGCCGAGGCCTACCAGCTGTTCACGCTCGAGACGGTCTCGCGCCTCGTCGCCGGGGGAAAGGCCGGTGCCGAGTCGAGCATCAACAAGATCTGGTGGAGCGAGCTCGACGTCGAGCTGCACGAGATCGCGCTCGACCTCATCGGCGCGGACCTCGACCTCGACGCGCCATGGGAGAAGGGTTACCAGTTCGCACTGTCGGGTCCGATCTACGCCGGAACCAACGAGATCCAGCGCAACATTGCCGCCGAACGCGTCCTCGGGCTGCCCCGCAAATGAGGTTCGCACTGGCGGACGAAGAGATCGAGGCGCGGGACACCCTGCGCAAGATGCTCGCGTCCGCAAGCCTCGACTCGGATGAAGCGCTCGCTCGGCTGCACGACTTCGGCGCGTTCGATCCGGCGCTCGTCGCGGTGACCTTCGAAGAGGTCGGCTACGCCGGGATCACCGTGCCCATCGAGTTCGACCGCGAACTCGCCACTGTCGCGGCCGCAGCCCAGCTCGTCGGGTTGGGTCAACGCATGCTCGACATGACCGTGGACTACGTGAAACAGCGCGAGCAGTTCGGTGTGCCGATCGGGTCGTTCCAAGCGGTCAAGCACCAGCTCGCCGATTCGCTGAAGGAGTTGGCGTTTGCCCGTCCCCCCGTGTGGCGGGCGGCATCGACGCACAACCCTCGCGATGTCTCGATGGCCAAGGCGATGGCATCGGACGCGGCGTCGTTCGTCGCCCGCCGTGCCCTCCAATGCCATGGCGCGATCGGCTACACCGTCGAGTACGAACTGAGTCGTTTCCTGAAGCAGACGTGGGTGCTCGCCCGTTCCTTTGGCGACGCCGCGTGGCACCGTGACCGAATCGCCAAGGAGTTGCACATCTGATGCCTGACGCCTACATCGTCGATGCCGTTCGCTCACCCGTCGGGCGGAGAGGGGGCGGCTTGGCGCACGTACATCCCGCCGATCTCGGCGCGCACGCGCTGAAGGCGTTGATGCAACGCACTGGTATCGATCCCGGCGCCGTGGAAGACGTGGTGTTCGGCTGCGTAGACACCGTCGGTGGCCAGGCGGGGGACATCGCTCGCACGTGCTGGTTGGCCGCCGGTCTTCCCGATCATGTGCCCGGTACGACGGTCGACCGTCAGTGCGGCTCGTCGCAACAAGCGGTGCACTTCGCGGCGCAGGCCGTGATGTCGGGCACGAGCGACGTCGTGGTGGCCGGGGGTGTGCAACAGATGTCGATGATCCCGATCTCCTCGGCCATGGTGGCTGGTCAGCCCCTCGGGTTCGACGATCCGTTCTCCGGGAGCGAAGGCTGGATCCAGCGTTATGGAACGCAGGAGGTCAGCCAGTTCCGCGCCGCCGAGATGATCGCCGAGAAGTGGGGGATCAGCCGTGAGGACATGGATGCGTTTGCGATCGAGTCCCACGAGCGGGCGCTGCGAGCGCAGGCCGAGGGCCGCTTCGAGCGCGAGATCTCGCCGCTGAACGGCCTCGATCGCGACGAGGGACCACGCGAGCCGAACGTGGAGAAGATCCGGTCGCTGAAGACCCTCGTTGAAGGCGGACGGCTGACGGCGGCGGTGTCGTCGCAGATCTCCGACGCGTCCGCCGCGATGCTCATCGTGAACGAGAAGGCATTGGGCGATCACGGGCTCACCCCCCGGGCCCGAATCCATCACCTGTCCGTGCGGGGCGACGACCCGATCTGGATGCTCACCGCGCCGATCCCCGCGACCGCCCATGCGCTGGCCAAGAGCGGGATGACGCTCGACGACATCGATCTCGTCGAGATCAACGAGGCCTTCGCATCAGTGGTTCTGGCGTGGCAGAAGGAGACGGGCGCCGACCTCGACAAGGTCAACGTCAACGGAGGTGCCATCGCATTGGGCCATCCGCTCGGTGCGACGGGCGTGCGCTTGATGACCACGCTGCTCAACGAGTTGGAGCGCACCGGCGGACGGTACGGCCTGCAGACGATGTGCGAAGGTGGCGGTCAGGCCAACGTCACGATCATCGAGAGGTTGTAGCTATGGACGATCTCGTGATCCGGGGTGGAACGGTTGTCGACGGCACAGGAGCCGCGGCCCGAACCGCGGATGTAGCGATCACCGACGGCATCATCACCGCGGTCGGCCGGGTGGAAGGCCAGGGGCGAGAGGAGATCGACGCCGACGGCGCGCTCGTCACGCCTGGCTTCGTCGACATCCACACGCATTACGACGGCCAGATCACGTGGGACCCAATGCTCACACCGTCTTGCTGGCACGGTGTCACGACGATCGTGATGGGCAACTGCGGCGTCGGGTTCGCCCCGGTCGCGCCCGATCGCCACGATTGGCTCATCGGTCTGATGGAAGGCGTCGAGGACATTCCGGGCGCGGCGCTGTCCGCGGGCATCCAGTGGGGCTGGGAGTCGTTCCCCGAATACCTCGACGTCATCGACGGGCTGCCCAAGGCCATCGACATCGGCGCGCAGGTACCGCATGGCGCGGTGCGCGGTTACGTGATGGGCGAGCGTGGCGCAAAGAACGAGCCCGCCACCGCGGAAGACATCGAGGCGATGGCCGCGATCGTTCGCGAAGGCATTGCGGCCGGCGCGCTCGGATTCTCGACGTCGCGGACGTTGGCGCATCGGGCGATCGATGGTGAGCCGGTGCCCGGCACGTTCGCGGCCGAGGACGAGCTGTTCGGGATCGGCCGCGTGCTCGGCGAGCTCGGGACGGGCGTGTTCGAGCTCGCGCCCGCCGGCGCGCTCGGCGAAGACCTCGCTGCTCCCGAGAAGGAGGTGGCGTGGATGCGGCGCCTGGCCGCCGCGACCGGACGGCCCGTCACGTTCGCCCTGAACCAGAACAACAACGATCCCGACGCCTGGCGCAAGTTGCTCGAGCTCGCGGCCGAGGCCGCCCGCGATGGCGCGCCGATCAGCCCACAGGTGCACGGACGCACGGTGTCGCTGCTGCTCGGTCTGCAGACGTTCCATCCGTTCAACTTCTGCCCGGCGTGGGCGAGCATCGGTCTGCTGCCCTGGGCCGAGCAGGCCGCACACCTGCGCGACGACGCAGCGTTGCGCGAGCGACTCGTCACCGAAGCCGTCGGCCTCGAAGGTGATCCGATCGTGTCGGGCTTCATGCACCCGTCGAGGATCTTCGTGCTCGGAGATCCTCCGGACTACGAGCCACCGCCCTCGCGCAGTGTCTCGGCCATCGCCACCGCCGAAGGTCGAACGCAGTGGGAGGTGTTGTACGACCTCCTGTTGGTCGACGGCGGGCGGGAGCTGCTCAATGCTCCGATCCTCAACTACACCGAAGGCAACCTCGACGCCGCACGCGAGATGTTGATGCACCCGACCTCGGCGTTCGGGCTCGGTGACGGCGGCGCGCATGCCGGCCAGACGTGCGACGCCAGCACGACTACCTACATGCTCAGCTACTGGGCCCGCGATCGAGCGCACGATCGCATTCCCTTGGAGGCGGCGGTGCACAAGATCACGGGCGCGACGGCGGCGTTGTTCGGGCTCGGCGACCGAGGAACGCTGCGTGCTGGCAAGAAGGCCGATCTCAACCTCATCGACCATGCGCGGTTGCAGCTGCACCGGCCGCAACTCGTGGCGGACCTGCCCGGGAACGCGTCGCGCCTCATCCAACGGTCCGAGGGCTACATCGCCACCATCAACGCAGGCGTCGTGACCGTCGACCACGGTGAGGACACTGGCGCGCGCCCCGGCGTGCTGTTGCGAGGAGCGCGGTAGCCGCGTTCGGTACTCTCCTGGTGGGCGATGAATGGGGGTTGGGGATGAGCCTTGCTCGGCGGTCTGCGCGCACCGTGGTGTACACGTTGGTCCTCGCATGCGTGACGATCCCGTTGACGGCCTCCCGGGCCGACGCGGCGACGACCGTCACGTCGTACTCGTTCGTGAGTGCTCCCGGCGATTGGGTCGGTGGCGGCGCAAGCAGCAGTTACGGGCCACCCGGGGCATCGTTCACGCTCTCCGGCACGGCGGGATCTCTGAGCTTTGGTGTGACGACGTCGGGCGAGAACTGGACCGTCAATCTTGCGGCCCCGGCTGGCGCACAACTTCATCCGGGCTCGTACACCAGGGCCGAGCGCGCGGCGTTTCGTTCTGGTAGCCGTCCGGGTCTCGACGTGTACGGCGACGGTCGCGGGTGCAATCGGGTGTTCGGCAGCTTCTTCATCAACAGCATCGAAGCGAACAGCACCGGCCAGATCGTCGAGCTCGATGCGACTTTCACGCAGCAGTGCGAGGCTTCATCGGCTCCGCCGTTGAACGGCGTCGTGAAGTATCAGGCACCGGGAGCCGCGCCAGTCGTGCTCACGTCGTCGAACCTGTCATCGGTGCAACGGCAGCCGATCACCCTGGCGGCGTCGATCGCTTCAGGCAGCGGAGGAACTCCGACGGGCTCGGTGACCTTCTTCGACGGCACGAGGCAAGTCGGTCGTGCCACTGTCAACGCGGCCGGGCAAGCACTGGTGACCACGGGTGCGCTGAAGGTCGGTGCGCGTACGATCACTGCCGTGTATTCCGGAGACGGCAGCCATTCGCCGGCGACGTCTTCCGCCATCACGCAGCAGGTCAGGTCGCGAACCACCGCGTACTGGTTCAAGAGCGGTGCCCGCGACTACATCGGGGCCGGAGGGACGGCGAGCTACGTTCCCGCTGACGGCTCCGTCAACGTGACCGGCGTTGCGAACGGCTTCAACCTGAACGTCTCCGCGGGCAACGAGAACTGGACGGCACTCGCAGCCGCGCCGGCAGGGCAGAATCTGCAGGCCGGGACCACCTATCAAACCCGACGGTTCCAGGACGCGACGTACGGCCGGCTCGACGTCTCCGGCGACGGTCGGGGTTGCAACCAGACGTTCGGGACGCTCACGATCAACGCCGTCGGGTTCGACGGGTCAGGCAACATGACGCTGCTCGATGCCACGTTCGTTCAGGAATGCGAATCTCCGACCGCGCCCCGCCTCGTCGGGTCGATCACGCTGAACGTTCCCGCTTAGTACCGAAACGCGATCGCTGCGGCCGTCCCGACGTTCAGCGAATCGACGCCATTCGCCATCGGAATCGAGACACGCAAGTCCGCGCGAGCCAACGCCTCGTGAGTGAGCCCGGGGCCTTCTGCGCCGAGGAGCCACGCGATGCGGTCCGCGTGGACGTCGTCGATGACCGTGTCGCCTGAGGGCGTGAGTGCCGCCACACTGAAGCCGCGCGATCGGAGATCGTCGAGCGCGCTCGGCCACACCTCGAACCGTGCGAACGGCACGTGCATGACATGACCCATCGAGACGCGGACGCAGCGGCGATAGAGCGGGTCGGCGGTCTGAGGATCGAGCAGGACGGCCTCGATTCCGAACGCCCGCGCGCTTCGGAACAAGTTGCCGAGGTTCTCGACGTCGTTGAGCTGCTCGAGCACCGCGATCCGCCGGGCTTGCCGAACGAGCGACAACGGCTCGATTGGTGCATGCCGTTCCGCCGATGCCACGACGCCTCGGTGGAGGTTGAACCCAACCGTGGCGCGTAGGAGCTGCATGTCGCCGACGTAGAGCGGCGCGTCGATGCCATCGAGCAGCGGCGCGACCGCGCCGAGTTTTGAGTGGGAGATGAGCACCGCGCGCGTGCGATAGCCCGACCGCACCAGCTCGGTGAGGGGCGTGAGCCCTTCGACGATGAACGCGCCGTCGGGCGATCGTCCGTCGCGTAGCTCGACGAAGTCGAACAGCCTTGGATCGTCGGGGTCGTCGACCTCGATCGGTTGCGTCAACCGGCGTACGGACCGAGGGCCTCGGCCAATGGTTCGAGCACGGCGGGTGTGTGGGGTGGCGGCAGGTACACGATGCCGAGGTCGAGACCCGCGTCGGCGAAGGCCGACGTCTCTTTGACGAGCGCGTCGATGTCGTTCGGATCCAGACGGAGGTGCGTCGACGTCATGATCTCGCTCGGATCGCGTCCGACGTCGGCGCAGTGCTGATGGAGCACATCACGCTTACGGAGGAACTCGTCGACGCCACCGCCGGGAACGTTCCAGTGTTGGGCCCACCGGGCGACGGTTCGCAGCGTGCGCTTCTCGCCCCCGCCGCCGATGACGATCGGCGGATGCGGCTTCTGCACGGGCTTGGGCTCGTTGTAGGCGTCGACCAGGCGGTAGTGCTTGCCCTCGAAGTTGGCGGTGGTCTCGGTGAGCAGCCTCACGATCACCTCGACGGCTTCGTCGAAGCGATCGAAGCGCTCACGGAGCGGCGGCAGCTCGATGCCGTAGGCGTCGCACTCCTGCTGGTTCCACCCCGCGCCGAGGCCGAGCTCGAGCCGGCCGTCCGAGATCACGTCGAGTGCTGCGGCCATGTTGGCCAACACCGCTGGGTGCCGGTACACGTTGCCCGTGACGAGCACGCCGACCCGCAGCCGCTTGGTGGCCTGTGCCAGCGCGGTGGTCGTGACCCAGCCTTCGAGACAGGGCCCGGTGTGATCGGAGAAGATCGGATAGAAGTGATCGAATGTCCAGCCCGACTCGAAGATCGGCATGTCGTCGGCGGCCTGCCACACGGCGAGCATGTCCTTGAAGGTCGTGTGTTGTGGCGAGGTCTTGATCGCGAATCTCATGGCTAAGGCATAGCAGTGCGGCGCTCACTCACGATGGCCGCCTGCTTGTCGAGCAGCGGGAGGACCTGGTCCGCGGACGCGGAAGGAAGTTGGAACACGCACTCGGTGACGCCGAGCGACTCGAAGTAGTCCAGCTTGCCGTGATCGGGAATCGAGCCGAACGGCGTGACCTGCAGGGTGCTCGGGTCGCGACCCGCCTCCTCGAACGCCGAACGCAGTTTGGGCAGCGCGTCGGTGATGCCCCGCCCGCCGATCGGGATCCATCCGTCGGCGTACTCGGCGATGTGGTGGAACAGCTTCGGTCCGGCCGCACCGCCGATGAGGACGGGCGGCCCGCCAGGTTGGACCGGCTTGGGCCACGACCAACTCGGCGGTAGGTGGACGTACTGTCCCTCGAAACTCGCTTCCTCCTGCGTCCACAGCGCGCGCATCGCGAGGACGTTCTCGCGGCCGAGCTCGCGCCGCGTCTTGTAGTCGACGCCGTGGTCGTTCATTTCGTCCTCGTTCCAGCCGAAGCCGATGCCGAGTGAGAAGTGACCGCCGGTGACGACGTCGATCGTGGCCGCGGCCTTGGCCGCGACGATCGGGTCGTGCTGCGCGACGAGCAGGATGCCGGTGCCGACGCGAAGCGTGGGTGCGGCGATGGCGGCGGCGGTCAGGGCGACGAAGGGATCGAGGCAACGGCGGTATTCGTCGGGCAGGTCGCCACCGTTCGGATAGGGCGTGCGGCGGCTGGTGGGGATGTGGGTGTGTTCGGGCACCCACAGCGAGTCGAGACCTCGCTCCTCCACCGCGCGGGCGAGCTCGACGATCCCGATGGAGCGATCGGTGGCGAACAGCGTGACTCCGAAGCGCATGGTGAGGAGTCTCGCAGACGTACCACGCAGCCCCGCCACCCACCCCGCAACGGCCGCCGGCTGCGCCGCCGTCGATACGATCCCCCGCCAATGATCTGTGAAGACCGGGTGGTCATCGTCACGGGCGCCGGCCGCGGCATCGGTCGAGCCCATGCCCTCGAGTTCGCGCGGCAAGGGGCAAAGGTCGTCGTCAACGACGTCGGGGCCGAGCTCGACGGCACCGGCGGCTCGGATTCGCCGGCCTCCGAGGTGGTCACGACGATTCGTGACGCCGGGGGTGAGGCAGTCGTCAACGGCGACGATGTCGCCGACTGGGAAGGTGCCCAGCGACTGGTGAACATCGCGGTGTCGACGTTCGGTGGCCTCGATGTGGTCGTGAACAACGCGGGAGTCGTGCGCGACCGAATGTTCGCCAACGCGGCCGAGGACGAGTGGGATGCCGTCGTGCGTGTGCATCTCAAAGGACACTTCTGCGTGGCTCGCTGGGCGGCGGCGTACTGGCGTGATCAGACGAAGGCCGGGGCGACCGTCGATGCCCGCATCATCAACACCTCGTCTGGCGCGGGGCTGATGGGTTCGGTCGGCCAGGCCGCGTACTCGGCAGCGAAGGCCGGCATCGCCGGCCTGACGATGGTGCAGGCCGCTGAGCTCGGCCGTTACGGCGTGACCGCCAACGCGATCGCGCCGTCGGCCCGCACGCGGATGACCGAGACGGTGTTCGCCGACATGATGGCGGCCCCTCAGGACGCGGGAGCGTTCGACGCGATGGCGCCGGAGAACATTGCACCGCTCGTCGTATGGTTGGGATCAGCGGAGTCGCGCGACGTCACCGGCCGGGTGTTCGAAATCGAAGGCGGCAAGGTGTCGCTGGCCGATGGATGGCAGCACGGCCCGGCCGTGGACAAGGGTGACCGTTGGGACCCGGCCGAGCTCGGTCCTGTCGTGCGCGAGTTGATGTCGAAGGCGCCACCACCCGCGCCGGTGTACGGCTCGAGCTGACGATGCGTCGAGCCCTTTTCGAAATCCAGTGCATAGCGACACATTTTTGTGTCGCTATGCACTGGAATTGCTTCGGCGCTGCTCAGCAGCCGTCGATATCGCAGCTGTCGCCCGCGAGGATCTCCACGGGTTGGCGGTGGGCCCACGTTCGGTCGAGCACCTCGAGCAAGACGTCGCTGGGCTGCGCGCCGGAGACTGCGTACCGGCGATCGAAGACGAAGAACGGCACGCCTTGCACACCGAGCTCCTGGGCCTCCGACTCGTCGGCTCGCACCTCGGCGCCGTACCGATCGCCCGTGAGCACGTCGCGTACTTCATCAGCGTCGAGACCGACCTCGACGGCGACGTTCGTCAGCACGTCCGGGTCAGCAATGTGCTGCCCTTGCTCCTGATACGCAGACAACAACGCTTCCTTCAGTGCGTCCTGCAATCCGTATTCAGCGGCGAGGTGCAGCAAACGGTGGGCATCAAACGTGCGACCAGATCGAGCGATGTCCAACCGGAATGACAGGCCTTCGTCGTCGGCCACCCGGGTCATTCGCTCGAGCATCCCTTCGGCTTCGTCGCGCGAGACGCCGTACTTCGCGGCCAGCCGGGCCGCGTTGTCGACGCCGTTGCTGAACGGCGCCGATGGATCGAGCTCGAAGCTTCGCCATACGACCTCGACGTCATCGGCATGGGGGAAGCGGGAGAGTGCGTCCTCGAAACGGCGCTTGCCGATGAAGCACCAGGGGCACACGACGTCTGACCAGATTTCAATTCGCATCGGGGTGAGCAACGCCTACGCCCCCGAAATGCTTCCTACCTCAGGCGCTCGACGATCATCGCCATGCCCTGGCCGCCGCCGACGCACATCGATTCGAGGCCGAAGGTCTTGTCGGCATCCTCGAGGCCGTTGAGCAACGTCGTCATGATGCGGGCACCGGTCATGCCGAACGGATGACCGAGCGCGATCGAGCCGCCGTTGACGTTGAGCTTGTCCATCGGAATGCCGAGGTGCTTGGCCGACGGCAGCACCTGCGCCGCGAACGCCTCGTTGATCTCGACGAGATCGATGTCGTCGATGGTCATGCCGGCGCGAGCCAGCGCTTGGCGGCACGCCTCGATCGGGCCAAGGCCCATGATCTCCGGGTTCAAACCGGTGACGCCGGAGGCGACGATGCGGGCCAGCGGCGTGATGCCGAGCTCGGCGGCGCGCTGGTCGGACATCACGATGACCGCGGCCGCGCCGTCGTTGAGGGGGCACGCATTGCCCGCGGTGATCTCACCGTCAGGGCGGAACACCGGCTTGAGCTCGAGCAGCTTCTCGACGGTCGTGCCATCGCGGGGCCCGTCGTCCTTCGACACCACGGTGCCGTCGGGCAGCGTCACTGGTGTGATCTCGCGCTCGAAGAAGCCGTTCTTCTGGGACTCGACCGCGAGCTGCTGTGACCGCGCCGCGAACTCGTCCATCTCGCGACGGCTGACGTTTTCTGCCAAGCGGACGTTCTCGGCCGTCTGACCCATCGCGATGTAGATGTCGGGTAGCCCGGCCGGCGGCTCCCAGGATGAAGCACCGTTCGCCCGTTCACGGGAGCGTTCCTCGGCTTCGCCGAACTTGGTGTTGTGCGGGCCGGTGTCGGCCGCACCGAACTGGAACCGCGACACGGTTTCGACGCCGGCGCACACGAACACGTCGCCTTCGCCGGCGCGGATCGCGTGCGCCGCCATGCGGATCGCCTGCAGCGACGACGAGCAGTAGCGGTTGACGGTCACACCGGGCACATCGGGCATCCCGGCGAGGATGGCGGCCACACGGGCAGCGTTGTAGCCCGCCTCTCCCGCGGGCTGTCCGCAGCCGAGAATGAGGTCTTCGACGGTCTGCGGGTCGAGTTCCGGCACCTTCTCGAGCGCGGCCTTCACGATCCCCGCGGTGAGGTCATCGGGGCGACAATCGACCAGCGAGCCTTTGTTGGCGCGGCCGATGGGCGTACGGGCTGTGGAGACGATGACGGCGTCAGGCATGACGTCGTTCTACTGCGCGACGATGCCCGCCGTGAAGTTCGGACTCCTCCCGCCGTACCGTGCCGGTGCTGTCGCTGAACCCGATTGGATTCGGCGGTTCGCGCAGCACGCGGAATCGTGCGGTTTCGAATCGCTGTACGTGGCCGAGCACATGGTCGTGCCCGCGGGTTACACGAGCCAGTACCCGTACGCCCCAGACGGCCGCATGACGCTGCCCGACCATGCCGACATTCCCGACCCGCTCGACCTGCTCGCGTTCGTCGCCGCCTGCACGTCGACGCTCGGCCTCGGCACCGGTTTGCTGGTCCTGCCTGAACACCACCCGGTGCAACTCGCGAAGCGCCTGGCGACGATCGACCGCCTCTCCGGTGGTCGCCTGATCGGGATCGGCATCGGCGTCGGCTGGCTCAAGGAGGAGGCAGAGGCGCTCAACGTCGACCCAACGACGCGGGGTCGACGGGCTGACGAGTGTGTCGAAGCGATGCGCGCCTTGTGGCGCGACGAGGAAGCGACCTTCCACGGTGAGTTCTTCTCGTTCACTCGCGCGTGCAGCTTTCCGAAGCCCGTGCAGCCCGGAGGCATTCCCATCCACGTCGGTGGACACAGCGCGGCAGCCGCGCGACGAGCCGGTCGCCTCGGCAGCGGGTTCCATCCGCTCGGTCTCACGGGCGACTTGCTCGAAGAGCGCATCGGCCAAATGCGCGAAGCGGCGGTCGCGGCTGGTCGAGATCCCGACGCGATCGAGATCACGCTCGGCGGGCTGCTCGACCAGCTCGACGCTGACCGCCTCGCAACGGCGGAAAAGGCGGGCGCGGTGCGCCTCGTGTTGTCGAACCGCGTGAAGGACATCGACGAGGCCTGCGCGCAACTGAGCGTGTTTGCCGACCGGTTCATCGCATGACCATCGCCTATGGGATGCAGTTGCCGATTCAGGCGCAGAGCTCGGTCTTCGTCGAGGACTGGGAGAAGTCCGCAGGGGCCCGTGAGCTCGCGGCCGTCGCCGAGGCCTGCGACCGCGCCGGGTTCGCGTACATCGCTGTGTGCGATCACGTCGCCATTCCGCGTGCGCGCGCCGATGCGATGAGCACCACGTGGTACGACACCGTGGCCACGTTGGGGTGGCTGGCCGCGCTGACCGAGCGGGTTCGCCTGCTCAGCCACGTGTACGTCGCGGCGTACCGCCACCCGCTGCAGACCGCGAAGGCCTTCTCCACCCTCGACGCGCTCTCGGACGGGCGTGTCATCCTCGGCGTTGGCGCTGGACACGTCGAGGAGGAGTTCGCCGCGCTCGGCGTCTCGTTCGCCGACCGCGGCAAGCTGACCGATCAGGCCATCGACGAGATCCGCGTCGCCTTCGCCGACGAGTGGAGCGCGGGCGACCTCGGGCAGCGACCCCGCCCGGTGCAGCCGGGCGGACCACCGATCTGGATCGGAGGCTCGTCTCCGGCGGCCATTCGCCGTGCCGCGCTGCGCGGCGACGGCTGGCTGCCGCAAGGTCCGCCGAAGGAAGGGATGCCATCAGCCATCAAACGCATCCGTGAACTCCGAGCTACCGCGAGTCGCGCCGACACGCCCTTCACCATCGGCGCATTCGCGCCGCCGGGATCTCCCGAGAAGGTGGCTCCATGGCTCGAGAAGTTCGAAGCGATGGGCGTCGACCAAGTGCAGGTGCGGTTTCCGTCGCTCTCGTGGTCGGACCTGTGCGCTCAGGTGCGACGGTTCGGCGCCCTGATCCACCCTGGTTGAACGCGTTCGTGCTCGAAGCGCTCGGCGCGCGCCCGAATGATGGTCGCCGGCGTACACACGCCGACCAGCATTCCCTCGTCGACGACGGGGAGCGAGTCGACACCTTCCTCGAGCATCACCTTGAGCGCAACGATCGCGACATCGTTGGGCGCGACGGAGACCGATCCATCGTGCGGGATGGGTTCGACGGGCGTCATCACTTCCGCTACCGGAACGGTTCGCAACGCGTCGACCTCGAGCTCGGAGTGCACTCGTAGTCCGCGGCGCGCCAACTTCTCGGTCATGAGACTCTCCTCGAGGAGCGCCTCCGCTACGAGGTCGGCGAGGACGGTGGCCACCATGAGCGGCAGGATCGCCTTGTAGTCGCCGGTCAACTCGAACACGAAAATGATCGACGCGAAGGATGCTCGTGTTGCCGCGCCGAAGACCGCAGCCATCGCGACCAGCGCGAACGCACCCTGCGAGACGCCGAGGTTCGGCAACAGGCTGTTGGCGGCGGCGCCGAAGAGGCTGCCGAAGCCCGCGCTGATGAGCAACAACGGCGCGAGCGTGCCGCCCGACGTGCCGGAGCCGAGTGCGAGCCACCAGGCGACGAGCTTGACGATCGCCAGTACTGCGACCGTGCCGAGCGCCAGGCGGTTGCTCAGGACGTCGGTGATGGCGTCGTAGCCGACCCCTAGTGCCCGTGGCGCGATGAGTCCGACGCTGGCGAACGCGGCCGCGCCGATGACCGGGTGCCAGAACTCGTGAACGGGCAGGCGTCGGTAGAGATCCTCGACGAGGAACAATCCCTTCGCGACGACCACGGCAAGCAATCCGGTGGTCAGACCGAGCACCGCGAACACGGGCAGGGTCGGAAGACCCGAGAACCGGTGATCGGGAATGGTGAAGAACGGGCCGGAACCGAAGATCGCCGCGTGCACGCCGCCGGCGACGGCGGAGGCAACGACCAACGGAATGAAGGCACGCGTCGAGAACTCGAACAGGAGCAGTTCGATGACGAGCACCACCGCGGCGAGCGGCGTACCGAACGTGGCCGACATTCCCGCGGCCGCGCCGCAGGCGAGGAGGATCTTGCGTTCTGACGGGGTCACTGGAAGCACTTGGCCAATGAGCGAGCCGATGGCGCCGCCCGTCACGATGATCGGACCCTCGGCCCCGAACGGGCCAGCGGTGCCGATACTGATGGCGGCCGACAGTGGTTTCGCGATCGCGGTGCGGGGTTGGATTCGGCTCTGTTTGGTCAGCACCGCTTCCATTGCCTCGGGGATGCCGTGGCCGCGGATCACGGGCGACCACAGCGCGAGCAACGACACAAGCAGTCCACCGACGACGGCCGCCACGATGATCAGGGGCGACCGGCCCAGCGTCGAGAACGACGGCGATGTCCAGCCGATCTGATGGAACAACGCGACATTGGTGATGAGCCCGATCAGGCGGAGCAGCACCCAGGCGGCGCCGCCGGCGATCAGACCGACGAGCGCGGCCAGCGCGGTGAGGTAGAGGAGACGTTGCGCTCGGCGGTGCACGCGTCAAAAGTATCGTGTCACGAGGTATTCTCAAAAGTGTGCTCGCCGACCGCGACTACCGGACCCTCGCTGAGTTCAGGCACGCGCTGCGCGTCTTCCTTCGGTTCTCGGAGGAGGCCGCCCGCCGTGAGGGGTTGACGCCGAATCAGCACCAGCTACTCCTGGCGGTTCGCGGTTTCCCGTCAGGAGAGGCGCCGACGATCGGCGACGTCGCCGACCACCTCCAGCTGCAGCACAACTCGGTAGTCGAGTTGGTGGACCGCGCGGTCGCTTCCCAGTTCCTCCGTCGTCAGACCGACCCCGAGGATCGCCGCCGGCAGCGTTTGTGGCTCACACCGACCGGGTCGAGGATCCTGGAGCGGCTGTCCGCCGCCCACCGGGCGGAGCTCCGTGAGTTTCGCGACCAGATGAGCGACGTGTTACAGCAGCTGGGCTAGTCAGCGAAACGCGTCGATGACAGGTGCGAACTGCTCGATAGCGGAGACCTGGGTGAGGCCGACGATCGCCATCTGCACTCCGGCATCCGCCAGCTCGCGGTAGCGGCCGATCTGATCGTCCACTGACGCGTTCTCGTCGGGCACCGACAGCTGGGTGACGGTGATCTCAGCGGGGTCTCGGTCGACCGTCGCACAGTGCTGGTGCAGTACGTCGACTTTGTGGCGCACCGTGGCGGCGTCACCGAACACGTTGCACGCGTCGGCGTACTGCGCGACGAGCTTCAAGGTCTTCCGTTCGCCACCGCCGCCCACCATGATCGGGACGTGCTCCTGTACCGGCCGCGGGTAGCAGATCGCTTCCGGCACGGTGATCGTCTTGCCTTCGAACGCCGGCGATCCCGGTCCCCACATGAGCGGGAGCAGCTGCAATGCGTCCTCGAGCAGCGCGTACCGGCGTGCGTTCGGCGGAAAATCCCAGCCGTAGAGCTCGTGTTCGCGCTTGAACCACGCCGCGCCGACACCGCAGATGGCCCGGCCGCGGGACAACACGTCGAGCGTCGCGACGACCTTTCCGAGATGCGCGATGTTGCGATAGGTGATGCCGGTGACGAGGGTGCCGAGCTTGATCGTCGAGGTGATGCCGGCGAGGTAGCCGAGGGTCGTGTAGCTCTCGTACATGTCCTCCCACTCGGGGCCTACGCCCGGGATCTGGACGAAGTGGTCCATCACGGTGAGCTGCGTGAAGCCGGCTTGCTCTGCCGTGCGCGCCACGTCGGCGATGTCTTCTTCGAAGCGGGCGACATGGATGCCGAATCGGAGTGACACGGGGTTCTCCCTCTGGCTGGCCGCGAACGCCGGGGCGTTCACGTACTCGGGGGCGACGACGGTGATCGCTTCGGCGACGAAGGTCGCGTCGAACTGCTCGTCGCCGATGGTGTCGCGCAGACGCGCCATGGCCTCGAGCTGACCCGTGAGGATCTTGGACGGCACCGGGTGGTCGCGTTGCTTGTTACGCGTGCGGCACTCGGCGGCCGCGGTCTCGAACACGATCGCGAACACCGGTACCTTCGCCTTGCGGGCGGCGGTGACGTAGCTCGCGCGCCGATCGGCCTCGAGAGCGGTCGAATCGATCACCGTCGTGAGTTTGCGCTTGAGGCGCCGCTCGACGATGAGGTCGAGCACCGCGAACGCATCCTTGCTGGCGCGCTGGTCGTGCTCGCCGAGGCCGACGACGCCGCGCAGGCCGTCGGACGACACCACCTGCTCCGGCCGGAAACACTCCCGCGCCCAGTACGACTTCCCCGCGCCGGGCGCGCCCACCAACACCAGCAGGCACGGGTCGGGAACGCGTATCACCAGAGCTCGTCGGTGTACGTGTCGGTGCCTGGAATCGTCGGGATGAAGGGGGCGGTCCACAGCATCGTGCCGATGCCGTCGCGCTCGAGCTGTTCGGCGGCGGCCTGCTGTTCGTCCCACCATGCGGCCGGGCTGCCGGTCGTGAATGACAAGTTGAGGACATGACCTTCGACGCGCGCCTGGGCGACGGGTGCATCATCCGGTAGCGGAATCGGGGTGAATCCGAGCTCGAGCTCGGGTCGGAGCGCGTTCGCCCACGTGCCGAGATCGTCCGCAGTGGCGCCGTCGTGCAACTTCACGACCGTCGCCGTCAGTCCACCGAACGGGTGATCGAGCGCGAGTTCCGGCGGTACGCCTTGGCCGTTCGCCCATGCGAGCTCGTACATGAGGGTGTGGATGTGGTCGCGCTCGGCGAACATGCGGCCGTGTTCGTGCAGCCAGTGCACCTGTCGAAGGGCCCAGTCGACGTGGTCGTCGTGACGGCCGGCGAGGATCCAGTACACCGCGAGGTACGAGCCGAGGTCGCGTCCGCCGAAGAGGTCCGGCTCCGATCCGAAGCGCAGGTCCTTCAAGGCGCGGGTAGCAACGAAGCGACGCCCGGCGAACAGCCACGGGCCCACCATGCAGCCGGCGTAGAAGTGATCGCGCTCGTACCAGCGGTTGTAGGCAACCTCGCGACCACGGTGGGGTTCGACCATCGTGAAGAGCATCGAGCCCAGGTTCACCTCGCCGCCCAGGTCCGTCATCGGACGAGACGATACGACGCCTGCTACTTCACGATTCCGAAGCGCTCTAGCCCGAAGCCCTTGATGGCGTTGCCACGGATGAACTTGTAGATCTCATCGTCGCTGAGGCCGGCTTTTGCGCAGATCTCCTCGGCCACTTCCTTGCTGCGCGGGAAGGTGGAGTCGGCGTGCGGATAGTCGGTCTCGAAGCAGATCTGATCGATGCCGATGGCGTCGCGGTTCCGCAGACCGGTCTCGTCGTCGAAGATGCAGCCGTAGACGCGGTCCTTGAGGTAGCTCGACGGCGCGTGCGGGAGCGAGGTGCCGAAGCTGTTGTCGCTGCGCTCGGCCCAGAGCTTGTCGGCCCGCTCGAACACGTAGGGCATCCAGCCGACTTGGCCCTCGGAGTAGGCGATCTTCAGCGTCGAGAAGCGTTCGAGCGTGCCCGAGAAGATGTAGTCGAGCACCGAGCCCATCGCGTTCTGGAAGGTGAGCGTCGAACTGACGATGAACGGCGCGTCGGGCGACGTCGCCGGCATGCGCGACGACGAGCCGATGTGCATGCACACGACGGTCTCGGTCTCCTCACACGCATTGAACAACGGATCCCAGAAGTGGTCCTTGTCGTGCACCGACGGCAACCCCAGAGGATGGGGGTTCTCGCTGAACGTGATCGCATGGCTGCCTCGATCGGCGCAGCGGTGCACTTCCTTCGCCGCGAGCTCGGGATCCCACAACGGCACCATCGTGAGCGGGATCAGCCGGCCCTTTGCATCGCCCGCGCACCACTCGTCGATCATCCAGTCGTTGTAGGCCTGGACACATTGCAGCGCGAGCTCGGGGCTTCCGCCGTTCTTGACCAACTCGTAGAAGGTCTGGCCGCAGAAGCGGGGGAGTGTGTTGGGGAAGCAGATCGAGGCGTCGACGTGGTTGGCATCCATGTCGGCGAGGCGGTCCTTCTGCTTCCAGCAGCCCGGCCGGATCTCGTCGAAGGTGACCGGAGTGACGTCGAGTACCTCGAAGCCGACCGCGGCCGACAACTTCGGGAACGGATAGATCTGGTCGGCGTACATCCACCAATCGCACCACTCGCCGTCGTCCACGCCCTTCTCGAACGAGAAGACGCCACCTTCGAAGTTGAACTTGGCCTTGTCGCGCTCGACGCGAGGCGCCTGATCGGCGTACTTGCCGGTGATCCGTGAGGTCCACAGGTCTGGTGGCTCGACCACGTGGTCGTCGACCGAGATGATGCGGGGAAGGTCACCCATGTGCTCAAGACTAGAACGCGTTCTAGTCTTCCGGCCATGCCGCAACTTTGTGGGGGCCCCGCCCCCAGAGCCCAGCCTGATCAGCTCCCTGGCGGTCGCGTGACCAGGGTCGCCGACTGATGTCGGCGACCTACAACATCGTGAACCCGGCCACCGAACAGGTGGTGGGAAAGGCCCCGGAGTCGACGGTCGACGAGGTCGAGGCGGCGACGGAGGCCGCGGCGGCTGCGTTTCCCGCGTGGAGCCGCACGACTCCGGAGGATCGTGCCCGGTTGCTCGACCGCGCGGCAGACGTGATCCGCGACCACATGGACGAGCTGATTCCGCTCGTGCAGGCCGAGACCGGCGCGACGATGCGCGTCACGAAGACGATGCAAGTGCCCACATGTGTCGAGCGCTTCCGCCGTTACGCGAAGGGCGCGCTCGAGTCGAACGTGATCCCGCTGCCTCCGAGTGAGATGCCCACGACGGCGTTGGCATCGGGCGGGCTGATCAGCGCGATCGTCGTGCGCCAGCCGGTGGGCGTCGTCGCGTGCATCACGCCGTACAACTTCCCGATCGTCAACATGGCCGGCAAGATCGGCCCCGCACTGGCGATGGGCAACACGGTCGTGGTGAAGCCCGCGCCGCAGGATCCGCTGGCGGTGCTACGAGTCGTCGAGCTGTTGCAGAGCGAGGCCGGCTTCCCGCCGGGCGTCGTGAACATCGTCAGCGGATCTGGTGCGGCCGCGGGCGAGGCGCTCGTCGCGTCGAAGCACGTCGACATGGTGAGCTTCACGGGGTCGACTGGTGTCGGTCAGCGCATCGGCGAGGTCGCAGGCCGCGACATGAAGCGGCTGCTGCTCGAGCTCGGGGGCAAGGGTGCGGCGGTGGTGTTCGACGACGCGGATGTGAAGACGGCGGTGTCGACGATCGCGAGTGTGTGGGCGTTCCACTCCGGACAGATCTGCACGGCGCCGACGCGTGTGCTCGCACAGCGGGGCATCTACGACCAGATCGTCGGTGGTCTGCAGGCGGCGGCCGGTCATCTCAAGGTCGGCGACCCACTCGAGGCCGACACGGTGCTCGGGCCGGTGATCTCCGCACCTCACCGTGACCGCGTCGAGTCGTACGTGCGAGCGGGAGCGGACGAGGGCGGCACGATCGTGGCTGGCGGCGAGCGTCCCGACATGGCGACCGGCTTCTACGTCGCGCCCACGTTGATCGCCGACTGCAAGGCCGGGATGCGGGTCGTACAGGAGGAGATCTTCGGCCCGGTCATCGTGGTCATCCCCTTCGACGACGAGGACGAAGGCGTCGCGCTGGCCAACGGCACCGACTTCGGCCTGTACGACTACGTGTTCTCAGCGGACTCGGGTCGAGCGATGCGAGTGGCCAAGCAGCTGCGGTCGGGCAACGTGGGGATCAACACCGCCCAGCGGAACCACGAGGCCCCGTTCGGCGGCTTCAAGCTGTCGGGCGTCGGCCGGGACGGCGGCGTCTTCGGCCTGCATGCCTACAGCGAGCTCCAAAGCATCATCTGGCCCGGCTGAATTCGCCGAAATCCAGTGCACTACGAAACAAAAACGTGTCGCGATGCACTGGATTTGCCAAGGGGGTGGCTTGCCCAAAACTAGAACGTGTTCTAGTCTGACGGCGAAGGCCGAGTTCGATCTTGTCGTGCGCAACGGCGTCGTGGTTGACGGCACGGGACTCCCGAGACGGCGGGCCGACGTCGCCGTCAAGGACGGTCGCGTCGCCCAGGTGGGCTTCGTCGAGGGACAAGGCACCCGAGAGCTCGACGTCGACGGGCGCGTGGTGGCCCCCGGCATCGTCGACCCGCACACGCACTACGACCCGCAGCTCACGTTCGAGCCCTACGGCACGTCGTCGTGCTTCCACGGCGTCACCACCGTGGTCACCGGCAACTGTGGCTTCTCCGTCGCCCCGCTCCGCCCCGGGGACAGCGACTGGCTCATCCAGCTCTTCGCTCGCGTCGAGGGCATGGACGCCTCCGCGCTGGCCGGCATCCCGTTCGATGGCTTCGAGTCGTTCCCCGAGTACCTCGGCACCCTCGACGGCAAGCTCGGCATCAACGCCGCGTTCTACGTCGGTCACTGCGCGCTCCGCCGCTACGTGATGGGTGAGGCATGCCAGGAGCGCGAGGCCACGCCGGAGGAGATCGCCAGCATGGCCGCCCTCGTCGGCGAGGCCATGAACGCTGGCGCCGCCGGGTTCTCCTCGACGCACTCGCCCACGCACTTCGACTCCGCTGACCGCCCCGTGCCGTCGCGGTTCTCGTCACTGGCCGAGCTCGAGACGCTCGTCACGGCCGCAGGCCACAGCCGTGGCGGCTCCATCGCCTACCTGCCCGGCTCAGCCGTCGGTGGCATCACGCCCGAGGACGAGGCGCTGCTCACCCGCATGTCGTTGGCGGCCCGCATGCCGATCATCATCCAGGGACTCGGAGCGCGCTCGAAGGTCGATGCGCCGACGGCGGGGTGGGACAACGCGAAGCGCTTCGTCGACGAAGCCACCGCGCAAGGTGCGGCCGTGTACTCGATGGCCATGTCGAAGCCGTTCAACCGGACCTTCGACCTGGCGGCGGGCACGAAGATGTACGAGGGTGCGATCGACTTCAACCGCATGTTCACCGAGGCGCCGACCGTCGAGGCCCGCATCGCGCTGCTGCGCGATCCGTCGTTCCGCGACGCGATACGCGACTCGGTCGACCACCCCAACCGCGAGGCCTCCAAGGGCCCGACGCTCCCGCCGCCGCACTGGAGCGTCCTGCACGTCAACAAGGTGACCAAGCCCGAGAACGAGAAGCTCGTCGGCCGCTCGCTCACCGACATCGCAGCGGAGTGGGGCGTCCACCCGACGGACGCCATGCTCGACATCGCGCTCTCCGAAGACCTGGGCGTCGAGTTCCTCTGGAAGACCGAGACGCCCGAGTGGGTCGAGGGTACGCGCATCGCCCAGGCCGACCCGCACATGGTCGTCGGCACGAGCGACGGCGGCGCCCACCTCGACCGCGACGACGGCGCCGAAGCCCACAGCTACTTCCTGCGCCACTGGGTGCGCGAGTGGGGAGGCTTCACGCTCGAAGAGGGCGTGCGTCGCATCACCGCCATCCCGGCTGCGCTGTGCGGCTTCATCGACCGTGGGCTCCTGCTGCCCGGCTACGGCGCGGACATCTACTTGTTCGACCCCGACACGATCGGGCCCTCGCACAAGGAGTTCGTCCACGACTTCCCCAACGGAGCCGGCCGCTGGACGTCCAAGCCCGAAGGCGCGCACGCCACCATCGTGAACGGGGTCCCCATCGTGATCGACGGCGAGCTGCAGGCCGATGCCGGACTCCCCGGCAAGGTCGTCCGTCCCAACGTCGCAACCGTCGGGGCCCGCTGATGCGGGGGATCGTGTGGACCGGTGAGCTCGAGGTGCGCGACGACGTCGAGGTGCGTGGTCCGGGACCCCGCGAGGTTCTGGTGCGCATCCACCGC
>JBEEGH010000032.1:0-104361 GCA_041166745.1 Acidimicrobiaceae bacterium | reverse complement strand
CAGCCCGTCACCGGTGCAGAGATCCTGGTCGATCCAGACCTTCATGATGCTTGTGGCTTCCTCTCTCGGAAACGTCTCGCCGCTGTCTCGGGAACTGCTGACCGGCGGCTGACACTACTGCCGGACCTACAGGCCACTCTAACCCGCAGGGTCCAATAAACCCGGAATCGGCCGGTGGAACTTTCGGCACACTAGGTAGGGAGCGCGCAGTTTCGCGGACCCACGATGTATCGTCCCCGCGGCCCCCAACTTCAGGAGGTGGTCCCCGTCAACGAGCCCGAGTACGAGCGGCGGCTCGGCGCCTACGAGGCCGAGATGGCACAGATCCGCGAGCAGTCGAAAGCGCTCGAGGAGGAGGTCATCTCGCTCCGGCGCCGTCTGCAAGATGCGCCCAAGCGGGTTCGCACCCTCGAGGAGCGTCTCCTCGAGACGAAGGGGCAGCTGGCCCAGGCGGTCTCGCAGAACGAGAAGCTCACCTACACATTGCGAGAAGCGCGCGAGCACATCGCCGCGCTGCGCGAGGAAGTCGACAAGCTCACGCGCCCACCGTCCGCCTACGGCACGCTGCTCGGTCGCAACGACGACGGCACGGTCGACGTCTACTCCGGCGGCCGCAAGATGCGCGTCTCGCTGCACCCTGAGCTCGAAGACGAAGAGCTTGCACGCGGGGCAGAGGTGGTGCTCAACGAGTCGCTCAACGTCGTGCTCGCCCGCTCGGGAGAGCTCACGGGCGAAGTCGTCACGCTCAAGGAACTGCTCGACGACGGCACCCGTGCGCTGATCGTCGGCCGGGCCGACGAGGAGCGTGTCGCCGAGCTGGCCGACAGTCTCATCGGCGAGAAGATCCGGTCCGGCGACACGTTGCTGATGGACGTTCGCTCCGGGCTCCTGCTGGAGAAGCTGCCGCGCCCCGAGGTCGAAGAGCTGGTCCTCGAAGAGGTGCCCGACATCTCCTACGACGACGTGGGCGGTCTCGACAGCCAGATCGAGCAGATCGCCGACGCGGTCGAGTTGCCGTTCGTGCACCACGAGTTGTTCAAGGAGTACAAGCTGCCGGCGCCGAAGGGCATCCTGCTGTACGGCCCTCCCGGCTGTGGCAAGACGCTCATCGCCAAGGCCGTGGCCAACTCGCTCGCGAAGAAGGTGGCCGAGGTGTCGGGCGACAAGGCGGCCCGGAGCTACTTCCTCAACATCAAGGGTCCCGAGCTGCTGAACAAGTACGTCGGCGAGACCGAGCGTCAGATTCGGCTGGTGTTCCAGCGGGCGCGCGAGAAGTCCGAGGAAGGCTGGCCGGTCATCGTCTTCTTCGACGAGATGGATTCGATGTTCCGCACCCGCGGCACCGGCATCAGCTCCGACATGGAGTCGACGATCGTGCCGCAGCTGCTGGCGGAGATCGACGGTGTCGAGACGTTGAAGAACGTCATCGTGATCGGCGCGTCCAACCGCGAAGACCTCATCGACCCCGCGATCCTTCGGCCCGGACGTCTCGACGTGAAGATCAAGATCGAACGGCCCGACGAGCGGGCTGCAAGTCAGATCTTTGGTCGCTACCTCACGACGGACTTGCCGCTCGACAGCGACGAGGTGCGCGATCTCGGTGGCGGCGACGCGGCCAAGGCCGTCCAGTCCATGATCGAGCGCACCGTCGAGACGATGTACTCCGACGACGAGAAGAACCGATTCCTCGAGGTCACCTACCAGAACGGCGACAAGGAGATCATGTTCTTCAAGGACTTCTCCTCGGGAGCGATGATCGAGAACATCGTGCGCCGTGCGAAGAAGTTGGCGATCAAGCGCCAGATCTCCGGTCAGCCGGCCGGTATCAAGACGAGCGATCTGATCGCGTCGATTGCGCAGGAATTCAAGGAGCACGAAGACCTTCCGAACACCACGAATCCCGACGACTGGGCCAAGATCTCCGGCAAGAAGGGCGAACGCATCGTGTACGTGCGCACGCTCATCAAGAAGGAAGACGACGAAGCCATCAGTGGCGGACGTTCGATCGAACGCGTCGCCACCGGCCAATACCTTTAGGACTTCGTTTCCTCGGTCCGTAAGACTCGCCGCTGATGCACTTGGCGGAGCCGGATCGTGCGACGTTCGTCGACGTCAACCGCACGCGGCTACGACTGTGGGAGTGGGGCGATCCCACAGCGCCGCCGGTGATCATGGTGCACGGCGCGTTCGATCACGGTCGGATGTTCGACGAGCTCGCACCGCGGATCGCGGCGCTCGGGTATCACGCGGTCGCGGTCGACATGCGTGGCCACGGCGACAGCGGCCCTCTGTGGTCGGGGAACGCCTGGCTGTCGATGAACCTCGATCTCGGCATGCTCGCGAGACGTCTGGGATCCCCGGTTCGCTTCGTCTCGCATTCGTTCGGGGGCGGCCAGGCCCTCTGCACCGCAGCCGCCTTTCCCGAGGACGTGAAATGGGTGGTGAGCATCGACGGGCTCGGTCCGCCGGCGGCCGCCTTCGAGATGGGTGATCCTGCGGAGGTGACCGCGGAAGCGTTCGCGGCGATCGAGCGCGTCTGGGAACGCGGCGCGCGTCAGTACCCGTCGCGAGAAGACATGGCCCAGCGCCGGCGGAAGATCAACGTTCGCATGAGCGAGGAGTGGGCCGAGCATCTGGTGCTGCACGGGTCGCGTCCCGGGCGCGACGGCGGCTTCGAGTGGAAGTTCGATCCGATGTTCAACATCGGGCTCGGTGGCCCGTTCAGTCAGGAGATGTTGCTCGCCGAGTACCACATGGTGACGTGCCCGGTGCTCGTGCTCACCGGCACCGAGCCGGATACGTGGAACGACCTCTCGCCGCAGGAGCGAGTCGAGCGCATCGCGGCCATCGGCGACTGCCGGCACCACGACGTCGCCGGCGCGGGGCACTACGTACACCTCGAGCAGCCCGATGTGGTGGTCGAGCACGTGCGTCGCTTCATCGAGGAGATCGGTCCGTGACGCCACTTCTGGTGTTGCACCGTCTCGGCGACGATCGGGGTGGCGCGGCGTGGCGCGACGCGCTCGTGCAGGATGGGTGGCACGGACCGTGGTCCGCGCCCGATCAACCGGGCCATGCAAATGCGCCGTGGGAGGCCGACTTCTACGAGCCGGCCCATCTCGTGATGGCGCCGCTTCGCCATCTGCAGGAGATCGGGTGGAGCGAGCCTCCGGTGGTGCTCGCGGTCGGTGTCCAGTCGACAGCTGCGGTGTTGCTCGCCGTCGGTGGGCGAGCGACCGCAATCGTGTTGGTCGACGAGCCCGAAGGTCCCTGGCCCGAAGCTGCGGAAGAGATCCAGCGCGCCGAATACGAGTGGTTGCGCGTTCTCGCGGATGACCCCGAGGCACAAGCGCCGGCGCCGTATGGTCGAACCGACCCGAGGACCCGACACGGATGTACGCCGCGGCACGATCCTGACTTCACGGCGGAGCAGCGGGCGGCCATTTTCGTACCGGTGCTGCAACTCGACGCGGCTTCCGCGCCTGAGGTGCTCGCCGCCGTCCGCGCTTGGTGGGAGTCTCAGTCGCCCTCGCCTTGACAACATCACGCTGTAGCGTCGTGTTGTGGCGATCCGCAAGATTCTCGGGATCGAGACCGAGTTCGGCATCCTGATCCGCGGAGCCGCGGACTCCAATCCGATCGCCGCGTCGAGCGTTCTGATCAACGCCTATGTCAACGACCTGACGCGTAGCGCACCATCGACGTCCGGCACACCGAAGGTCGGGTGGGATTTCGAGGACGAGTCTCCCGGCAACGACGCCCGCGGGTTCGCACCCGAGGGCACGATGGCGCCGGAGATCGAAACGCACCTCGTGAACGCGGTGCTCACGAACGGCGCGCGGTACTACGTCGATCACGCGCATCCAGAGCTGTCGACGCCGGAGTGCGCCGATCCTCGCACGACGGTCGTCTACGACCGTGCCGCCGAGAAGATCTTGCAGCGTTCGATGGTCGCGGCCAACCGCACGTTGCCGCCAGGCCAGGAGATCGTCGTCTACAAGAACAACTCCGACCGCAAGGGCAACAGCTACGGCTGCCACGAGAACTACCTCATGGATCGCGCCGTGCCGTTCGGCCGGGTCGTCTCGCATGTGATGCCGCACTTCATCACGCGTTCGATCTACTGCGGCGCCGGCAAGGTCGGTTCCGAAGCCAGCGGCGTTCCGTCCGAAGAAGTGCCGTTCCAACTCACGCAGCGAGCCGACTTCTTCGAGGAGGAAGTCGGCCTCGAGACCACGTTGAAGCGGCCGATCGTCAACACGCGTGACGAGCCCCACGCCGACGCGCAGAAATACCGCCGGCTCCATGTGATCGTCGGCGACGCGAATCTGTCCGAGATCGCGACCTTCTTGAAGCTCGGCACGACGGCGTTGGTGTTGTCGATGGTCGAGGACGAGTTCCTCCCGCGAGAGTTCGTGTTCGCGGCGCCCGTGCAGACGCTGCGGCGGGTGTCGTACGACCTGTCGCTGCGCCGCCCGCTCGAGTTGAACGACGGTTCCACGGTCACTGCCCTCGAGGTGCAGTGGGAGCTGTTGGATCGCGCGAAGAAATACGGCGAAGAGGTTGGCTACGAGTGCATCGGCGGCGACGAGCAGGGCCGCGAGGTCGTGCGCTACTGGGAGTCGGTGCTGTCCGCTCTGGAGACCGACCCGATGTCGCTGGCCAACCAACTCGACTGGGTGGCGAAGTACCGCGTCATCGATGGCTACCGCGAGCGTCACAACCTCGAGTGGGACGACGCTCGGCTTGCGGCGATGGACCTGCAGTATCACGACCTGCGTCCGGACAAAGGGTTGGCCGGGCGCGTCGGACTGGAGCGTCTGACGACGGATGACGAGGTCGAGTTCGCGATGTCCGAGCCGCCCGCGGACACCCGGGCGTACTTCCGGGGCAAGTGCCTGCAGCGTTGGGGTGAGTCCATCGTTGCGGCCAACTGGGATTCACTGGTGTTCGACATCGGGGGCGACCCGCTGCGCCGCGTGCCGATGATGGAACCGATGCGCGGGACAAAGGCACACGTGGGTAGGTTGATCGACGAGTGTTCGTCAGCCGCCGAGCTCCTCGAGCGGCTGGGTTCCTGAGATGTGGAGTGTGAGCTGACCCGATGGCAGAGCGAGAGCAGAAGAAGAAGCCGGCGCCGCAGAAGCAGGACGAGGTCGTCGAAGAGGCCCCTGCGACATCGGAGTCCGGCGAGAAGATCAAGGCCGAACTCGACGATTTGCTGGACGAAATCGACGAGGTGCTAGAGAGCAACGCCGAGGAGTTCGTAAAAAGCTACGTGCAGAAAGGCGGAGAATGAACTGAAATGACATCAAGATCAACTGATCTTTGATGCCTTTCAGTGTCATACCCCCTTCGTACTCTGGAGCGCATGAAGCGCTGCCAGGTCTGTGGCGAGCAGAAACTGCTCGACGATTTCTACCGATCCGCGGGAATGCGGGACGGGCATCGGAATGACTGCAAGTCGTGCAACCTCGCCGCCAAGAAGCGGCGCTACGACGCGGATCCCCAGTTGGAAATCGCTCGGGTCAAGAAGTGGCAGCAGGCGAATGCCGACCGTCTCAACGCCTATCGCCGTGTCCACAATGCGACGCCCGAGCGTAAACGAGCACTGAGAAACGGCTATTACCGCCGGACGTTTGGTATCACCGCTGACGATGTCGACGCGATGATCGAGAAGCAGGGCGGGAAGTGCATCATCTGTGGCCGCACCCCCGAGCGCCTGGCCAGCTGGCATGTCGACCACTGCCACGACACCGGTGTCGTCCGCGGGATCCTGTGCATCGACTGCAACCAAGGCATCGGCAAGTTCCACGAAGACCCCGAACGACTACGCGCTGCGGCGGATTACTTGGAGTCCAGTAGCCGGTAGCCTCCCGCGGCAATGACGCTCCCGATCTTTTCGGCTTCTGACGACCCGGGGCCGAGCTTCGCCGAGTTGCTGCGCCGCACCGGCAGTCCGCAGCACGTGTCCGACACCGACATGAAGGGTCGCATCGAGATCACACACGGCACCACCGTCGTCGCGGTGCGCTACGCCGACGGTGTCGTGATGGCCGGCGACCGCCGCGCCACGAGCGGCAATCTCATCAGCCATCGCACGATGGAGAAGGTGTACGCCGCCGATCGACACAGCGGTGTCGCCATCGCCGGTGCCGCGGGGCCCGCGATGGACATGGTGAAGCTCTTCCAACTCCAGCTCGAGCATTACGAGAAGGTCGAAGGCAACGAGCTCAGCCTCGAAGGCAAAGCCAACCAACTGAGTGGAATGGTGCGCAGCAACCTTCCCGCCGCGATGCAAGGCCTCGTCGTCGTCCCGCTCTTCGCGGGCTACGACACGCGTCGCCGCCAGGGCCGCCTGTTCCAATACGACGTCACCGGCGGGCGCTACGAGGAGACGAACTTTGCCACCACCGGCTCGGGCAGTCTCCACGCTGGCACCGTCATCAAGCTCGGCTATCGGGACAGTCTGAATCGCGAGGAGACACTCGACCTGGCGATCTCTGCGCTGTTCAACGCGGCCGACGAGGACTCCGCCACGGGTGGACCGGACCTCGTGCGCGGCATCTACCCGACGATGGCGACCATCACCGATCGCGGGTTCGAGAAGGTGACGGAAGACGAGATCGCTGACCGCTTTCGCCAACTCGTCGATCGGCTCTCCACGCCCGACAGCACCGCGACCAGCGGCGCGTCGCCCACCATCCGAGGGGGTGACCAATCATGAGCATGCCGTTCTATGTCGCCCCGGAACAGGTGATGAAGGACCGCGCCGACTACGCGCGCAAGGGCATCGCCCGCGGCCGCGCGCTCATCGCCGTCCGCTTCGACGACGGCATCCTCATCGTCGCCGAGAACCCGTCGAACACGCTGCGCAAGGTCAGCGAGATCTACGACCGCATCGCGTTCGCCGGCGTCGGGCGCTACAGCGAGTTCGAACAGCTTCGAATCGCGGGTGTCCGTCACGCCGATCTGAAGGGCTATTCGTTCAGTCGCGAAGACGTCGACGCCCGAGGGCTGGCAAATGCATACGCGCAGATCCTCAACCAGGTCTTCACGCACGAGATCAAGCCGCTCGAGGTGGAGATCCTCGTCGCTGAGGTCGCAACCCCTGAAGGGGGATCGCACGATCAGCTGTTCCACATCCTCTACGACGGCACCGTGATGGACGAGAACAAGTTCAGCGTTCTCGGTGGTGAGGCCGACGCCATCACCGAGCGCATCCAGGCAACGTGGCGCGAGGGAATGAACCTCGGAGACGGCATCGGAGCCGCAGTCGCCGCGCTTTCGGGTGAAGAGCGCACGTTGTCGGCCGACGATCTCGAGGTGGCCATCCTCAGTCGCACCAATGGCCGTCGCGCGTTCCGGCGCATCGAGGGCGACGAGCTCACCTCCGTCGTTCCCGCACCGGCTGCTCCTGCCGCTGAGTGACAAATGACCAGTGAGCGCCACAACGCTCACCAGTAGGTTGACCCCGACAGCCAAGCCTCTGGGGGGTTGATGGCACTGTTGCGGTTCGAGGGCGTGTCGAAGCGGTTCCACCGCGGCACCGAAGAAGTGGTCGCACTCGACGAAGTCGACCTGAGCATCGAGGCGGGCGAATTCGTCGCGCTGATCGGTCCGAGTGGCTCCGGTAAGTCGACCCTCTTACATCTCGCCGGTGGGCTCGATCAGCCGGACAGCGGGCGCATTCTCCTCGGCGACCGCGATCTCGCGACGCTGTCGATCGGGGAGCGCGCCAAGCTGCGTCGTCGCGAGGTCGGATTCGTGTTCCAGTTCTTCCACCTCATCCCGACGCTCACCGTCACGGAGAATGTCGAGCTCCCGTTGCTGCTCGACGGCGTGAAGAGCAACGGGCGCACCAGCGATCTCCTGGAACGCGTCGGCATCGGTCATCGCGCCGCGCATCTTCCCGGCGAGTTGTCCGGCGGGGAACTGCAGCGCGCCGCGATCGCGCGAGCGCTCGTTGCTCACCCCCAGGTGATCCTCGCGGATGAGCCCACCGGCAACCTGGACTCGGCGACGAGTGAGGCGGTGCTCGCCCTCCTGACCGAGCAGGTGGTCGAGTCAGGTGCGGCGCTGGTGATGGTCACCCACGACCGAGACGTCGCCGCCCGAGCGCCGCGGATACACACGCTGCGAGACGGACGGCTCGAAGAAGGCTGACATGAAAGTCATCCGCATCCTCGCCCTACGTCGGCTGCGACGTCAGCCGCTCCGCGCCGTGATCGCCGCGGTCAGCGTGGCCGCAGGAGTCGCGCTCGCGATCTCGCTCGTGATCCTCGTCGAGAGCATCAACGGATCCGTGCGCGAGCAGGGTCGCTTGCTGGCCGGACCGACCGAGCTGCGCGTGATCGGCGCCACCTCCCGCGGCGGGCTCGACCAACGGGTCACGGAAGCCGTGGCCAAGACCGAGGGCGTCGCCGCGGCCATCCCGATGATCCAGGCGATCACGCTGGTCGAGGACGCGCACGATCACGAGACACCCGTGCTGGCCTTCGGCATCGACTGCCGCGTCGAGGCCATCGTCGGCTCGTTCGGCTGCAGCGACGAGGCGCTGGCCGCCGCGGCCGCCGCCGATACGCAACCGTTCGTGCCGGAAGCATTGGCGCGATCACTTGGTCCTGGGGCGGTTCTCCGCACCGACGTGGGGCGGCTCTCGTTGGACGGCGCACCGAACCTGCCCGGCTTGAACGAGCTCAACGACGGCCGCGCCGTTGTGCTGCCGATGGCCCGGGCCCAAGCCCTGTTCGCCCGACCCGGTCTCATCGACGTCATCTATGTGCAGCCCAAGCCCGACGTCGACCTCGACGACCTTCGGCAACGGCTCGAGGTCGCGGTCGGACCCGTCAACGGGGTCCTCGGCGTCGACGATCCGCCGCCGGTGATCGGTGTGCTGCTCATCGCGTTCGTGCCGCTGTTCAGCCTGCTCGCGATGCTCGGCCTCGCGATCGGAGCGGTGCTCGTCTACAACACCGTGTCGCTCTCGGTGGAGGAACGGCGCCGGCAGCTGGCCATCGTCGGAGCGTTGGGCGGCAGTGCCCGCGTGATGGTCGGCGGCACGCTCATCGAAGCCGGTGTACTCGGCCTCGTGGGCGGTGTGCTCGGCGCGTTCGGCGGCATCCTCGTGGCCGGACCGATCACGTCGTCGCTCAACACCTTCACGGAACGAGCGGGCGGGATCACCCTCACGGTCCACGCCCCGCCGAGCATCTTCGTCATCTCCGCGCTGCTCGGCCTCTTCGTCAGTGTGTTCGCGGCATTCCGCCCCGCCCGTCGCGCCCGTCGGATCGACATCGCCGCGGAGTTGTCGAACCGCGACCTGCGCGACGAGACATCGGTGAAGTCGACGGTGAAGCGCGCGCTGGTGTTCTCGGCGTTGACAGTGGTCGCCATCGATGGATGTGTCATCGCGCAGAGCAAGGGTGCGCTCGAGCAATGGCAGGCGGCGTTGGCGCCGGTCGCGTTCGTTGTCGCCGTCGCGACGTGCACGATGCTCACGGCCGCGCTGTCGCCGTTGGTGCTGCGGGTGGTCGGACGCCGGCTTGCCGGCAATCGCGCCGCCGGACGATTGGCGCTCGCCAACCTCACCCGTGAACCGGGACGCACCGGCGTGATGTCGGTGGCGCTCGGCATGGCCGTCGGTGTCGCGTTCATCACCGGGAGCTACACGGTGGCCGTTCGCCAGGCGATCACCGAGGACCTCACCGCAAACCTGAAGGGCGTCGCGGTCTCGAGTCTCGAGCCGAACAACACCTACAACATCGACGCCAAGCTGTCGCCTGCGGCCGTCGACGCCGTGTCGCACCTTCCGAACGTGGACCACATCAGCCGCGGCACGGGCCTCGTCGTCGGTCACGAAACCGGTGATCTCATCGGCGTCAGCGCCTACGAGAACCCGTTCCTTCGATCCGAGATCTTGAACGGCACCAACGATCGGGCGCGATTCGACGCCGGCGAGGTGTTGATCGGGCCCGGGCTGGCGCGCGCAAGCGGGCTGCGTGCCGGTGGAACGCTCCACCTCGACACGCCGACGGGAACCGTCGACCTCAAGGTGCTCGGCGTGCAGCAAGACGGTGACTTCGGCGGCCGGAACGTGCAGATGTCCTACGCGCTCCTCGAGCAGATCTTTGGTCCGCAACCGGTCTCGGGCTTCAACGCCGTGCCCAAGGCGGGAGTTTCCACCGAGCAACTCGCGGCCGAGATCAAGGCCGCCGGGATCGACCCCGATCTTCGGGTGCAGACTGCCGAACAGCTGGCGGACGACATCTCGAAAGGTGTCGAGGGTCAGCTGGCATCGTTCTGGGCGCTGCAACGAGCGCTCCTCGCGACCGCCTTCGTAGCGGTCCTGTCGACGCTGCTGCTCGTGGGTGTGCAACGGCGACGCGAACTGGGCCTGTTGGCCGCAGTCGGGATGCAACCTCGCGAGCTGGCCCGCATGGTGCTGTTCGAGGCCGTGCTCGTCGCGATCGTCGGAGGAATCGTCGGCGTGTTCGTGTCATTGCCGATGTACGGCGGCCTCCTGCTCATCGCTCCGGTACTGATCGGTTTCAAGGAGCCATTCGTGCTCGACCCCGCCAGCGCGGTGATCTACGTGCTCGTTGCGATCGTGGTCGCCCTGCTCGGATCGGCGTGGCCGGCATGGCGCACCTCCAGGATCGAGGTCCTCGAGGCGCTCGCCTACGAATAGGCGCCCGGAGCACCGTCCCGACCGGTACCCGCCTCGCGCCGGTAGCCTCGCCGCAGCGATGGAACGGCGCATCTTCGGTCTCGAGAACGAGTACGGCGTCACGTGCACGCTCCGCGGGCAACGGCGACTCAGCCCCGACGAGGTCGCTCGCTATCTGTTCCGTCGGGTTGTCTCCTGGGGACGCAGCTCGAACGTCTTTCTCGCCAACGGGGCGAGGTTGTATCTCGACGTCGGATCGCATCCCGAATACGCGACGCCAGAGTGCGACTCGATCGCCGACCTGGTCGTGCACGACAAGGCGGGGGAGCGGATCCTGGAGCAACTGCTGGCCTCGGCCGAGCAGCGGCTGCGGGAAGAGGGCATCCGCGGCGTGATCTACCTCTTCAAGAACAACACCGACTCCGCAGGCAACAGTTACGGCTGCCACGAGAACTACCTCACGTCACGCCGCGACGATTTCGGTCACTACGCCGAGGTCTTGATTCCGTTCTTCGTGTCGCGCCAGATCTACGCAGGCGCCGGCAAGGTGCTGCAAACGGCCCGCGGTGCGATGTTCTGCATCAGCCAGCGGGCCGAGCACATTTGGGAAGGCGTGTCATCGGCGACCACCCGCAGCCGGCCGATCATCAACACCCGAGACGAACCCCACGCCGACGCCGAGCGCTACCGACGCCTGCACGTGATCGTCGGCGATTCGAACATGAGCGAGTACGCCACGTTCCTCAAGGTCGGCGCCACGTCGATCCTGCTGAGGATGCTCGAAGATCCGTCGGTCGTGCTGCGCGACATGACCCTCGAGAATCCGATCCGGGCGATTCGCGAGATCAGTCACGACATGACGTGCACGCGTCGGGTACGGCTCGCCAACGGCCGCGAGCTCAGCGCCCTCGAGATCCAGGGCGAGTACTTGAACCGCGCGTTGCGCTACGCCGAGACCAAAGGCCTGTCACCGCTCGAGCAGCAAGCGCTCGACATGTGGGAGCACTGCCTCAGCACGCTCGAGAGCGATCCGTTCAAGCTCGATCGGGAGTGTGACTGGGTCATCAAGCACAATCTCATCGAGGCCTATCGCGACAAGCACGATCTGCCGCTCGCCTCTCCGCGAGTCGCGTTGGTCGACCTGCAGTATCACGACGTCAATCGCGAGCGCGGGCTGTTCTACCGCATGCAGGCGCGCGGCATGGTCGATCGCACTTGCACCGACGAAGCGATCGACCTCGCGGTCGACGAGCCCCCGCAAACCACGCGCGCCCGATTGCGCGGCGAGTTCATTCGCCGCGCCAAGGAACGCAAGCGCGATTACACGGTCGACTGGGTCCATCTGAAGCTCAACGATCAAGCGCAGCGGACGGTGCTGTGCAAGGACCCGTTCAAGTCCCGCGACGAACGCGTCGAGAAGCTCATCGCTTCGCTCTGACTCGAGTCACCAGATGCCTTCCTCCGAGAAGCTCGAGCGGCTGCTCAACCTCACCGCCGCGTTGCTCGAGACGCCGAAGCCGCTGTCTGCGGCCGAGATCTCGAAGCGGGTGTACGGCTACCCCGACGAGAAGCTGGCGTTCCGGCGCACGTTCGAGCGCGACAAGGACGACCTCCGCGAAATGGGGATTCCGCTCGTGCTCAGCGAGATCTCCGGCACGGATCCTCCCGAGACGGGCTACCGCATCCCGAAAGACCAGTACTACCTACGCGATCCCGGACTCGAGCCAGACGAGCTCGCCGCCCTCCATCTCGCGGCCTCGACGGTCCGCCTCGACGGGATCGAGGGCGCCGGCGGCCTGTGGAAGCTGGGCGGTCTGCCGACCGTTACCGCCGCGGCCGACATCGGGCCCGAGGTCGCGCCGATCCCGGTCGACAAACGGCTTGTCGTGCTCTGGGATGCGGCCAACGAGCGCAAGCCGGTGACCTTCACGTACCGCGACGCCGAACGAACGGTCGACCCGTACCGCCTCGACTTCCAGCGCGACCACTGGTACGTCAGCGGTTACGACCATTTGCGCGACGACGAACGCAACTTTCGCGTCGATCGCATCGAGGGGGAGGTGATCGCCGGTGATCGACACGGCTTCGATCGGCCGTCGACCGGTGTTCCCGGTGCCCGCGTCGAGCCATGGCAGCTCGGCGAAGGCGAGCCGCTCCTCGCTCGCGTGCTCGTCGACGCACAACAAGCGGCGATCGCGATCGGTGAAGCCGGCACGGATTCGGTTGTGGAAGAGCGCGACGACGGCTCGATCGTCTTCGAGATGTCGGTTACGAACGTCGACGGCTTCCGATCGTTCGTGCTCGGCTTTCTCGAGCATGCCGAGGTGTTGAGCCCGCCGGCGCTGCGCGTCGACATCATCGAGTGGTTGCGCAAGCTGTGAGCAGACTCACCGCCAGCGATCGGCTCAAGCGGCTGCTCGCGTTGTTGCCGTGGGTCGCGGCACGCGAAGGCCCGACCGTCGAGGAGGTGTGCGCCCGCTTCGCCCTGGAGACACAAGATCTGCTGAGCGACATCGCGCTCGTCTCGATGGTGGGCATTCCGCCGTACTCGCCCGGTGATCTGTTCGACATCGTCGTGGAGGGCGGACGCGTGTGGGTGCACATGTCGCCGTCGTTCGACCGCGCGCTGCGGCTCACGCCCGAGGAGGCGCTCGGCTTGGTCGCCGCCGGTGCGAGCTTGCTGGCCGTGCCCGGAGCCGATCCGGATGGTCCGCTCGCCCGCGGGATCGCGAAGGTTGCCGCCACCCTCGGGGTCGACGCCGACACGACGATCGACGTCGACCTCGGCTACGCGTCGGCGACTGTGCTTCGCACGCTGCAGCAGGCCGGGGCCAGCCGGCACCGCGTGCGGATGGACTACTACGTCCACGGGCGTGACGAGCGCACCACCCGCGAGGTCGACCCATATCGCGTGTATGCCGACCATGGCCAGTGGTACCTCGTCGGCTACGACCACCTCCGCGACGAGGAGCGGTTGTTTCGAGTCGACCGGGTCGTCGATGTCGACGAGCTCGATGTGACCTTTGAACCGCCCGAGGAGCAACGCACGCTCGGACTGTTCGAGGCGCGCGCCGACGATCCGCGCGTGGTGCTCGAACTGGAGCCGGAGGCCGCGTGGGTGGCCGAGGTCTATCCGGTGGAGGCGGTGCACACCCGTGGCGACGGGCGGCTCCACGTCACGCTGGCGATTTCGGCGAAGCCCTGGCTCGAGCGGCTCTTGCTGCGGCTCGGCCCTCGCGCTCGTGTCGTGGAGGTGACCGGCGACAAGAAACTGGAGAAATGTGCGCGCGAGGCGGCGCAGCGCGTTCTCGCGCGCTACTAGGGGGGCTACCCTCGGCTCGACGTGACCCCGGACGAAACTGCCGTCGACGAGATCGAGACAGAAAACGCGGAGCGCGATCCGTCAGGACTGCGTCGGGCCCGACGACGCCACAACTCCCGTCGCAACGCGATCGAGTGGGTCATCGTCGTCGCCGGAGCGCTTCTCGTCGCCATCGTCATCAAGACGTTCCTGTTCCAGGCGTTCTACATCCCCTCGCAGTCAATGGAGCCGACGCTCAAGGTCGGCGACCGGGTGCTGGTCAACAAGCTGAGCTACAAGCTGCACGACGTGCACCGCAGCGACATCGTCGTCTTCGAGCGGCCTTCGACCGACCCGCAGACGGTGGAGGGCTGCGACGGCAACCCGGTGACCATCAGGCCTCCGAACAACGCAGCGGAGGTTCACGATCTCATCAAGCGAGTGGTGGCTCTCGGTGGTGACACGATCGAGAGTCGTGCCGGGCACATATTTCTCAACGGTCAGGAGCTCGCCGAGCCCTACTTGGCGGCCAATGTGGTCACGCCGGTCTTCGACACGTTCTCGTCGCCCTGCATTCGTGTGCCCAAAGGCGACGTCTTCGTCCTCGGTGACAACCGCACGGATTCGAGCGCAAGCAACAAGTTCGGGCCGATACCCGAGAGCTTGATCGTCGGCCGGGCGTTCGTGCGCGTCTGGCCTCTCAGTTCGTTAGGCGGGATCTGAGCGACTCGCGCGAGCGAGGGCTTCCGTCATCCGATCGACGTGGTCGGAGTACACCGCATCCATGCCCATTCCGAGCAGGTTGTCGAGCACGCGCTCGAACTGGGCGTCCCATCCGAACGTCAGCACGTTGAAGCGATGGAACAACGTCGTGAGTCCGGCGGTCCAGTCGGATTCGTGGAGGTTGACCGCATCGATGCCGGCGTCCGCCAATTGTGCCGCCCGTCGTTCCGCTCCGCTGCGCATGAAGCGCAACCGGGTCGAGTCGACCAGGCGCACGTCGGGAAACGCTGGTCGCCACTCGACGAGTTGCTGCCAGTCGTGATGACACAGCCACAAGCGACCGGGAGCGTCGCCGCCGGCGGCACGAGCGACGGCGACAGTCGCTCGAGCTGCAGCGGGATCCTTCACGTCGAGCGACAGTTCGAAGTCCGTTCCGCACTCGGCATACAGGTCGGCCAGCGCCGGGATGTGTGAAGGAAGCGCGGCGCGGGGGACCTCGGTGATCTGTCGCCGCCGCATTCGCGTGCCGACCACTCCATCGTGGTCGAGCACGGCGACGCCGTCGGCTGTGCACCACACATCGCTCTCCAGCCCGGTGGCGCCGAGGCGTCGCGCGAGGGCAAAGGCCTCGATCGTGTTCTCGGGCGCGTGTGCTCTTGCGCCGCGATGAGCGAAGCCAATCGGCGGGACACGCAGTGCTGGGTAGGAAGGAGCCATGACAGGAGTGGGCAATTTGGGCTATGTGCCGAAGCGGGAAAGGGACGATGGACCTATTGAGTCGGCAAACAGTAATGACGACGATGGATATTGCCGATGGAGTAGGCGAAGACAGCGGGCAGGAGGCCTTTCGGAATGGCAACGATTCGAGCCACATGCGTGGATTGCGGCGACGTGGAACTCACGACCGCCGACGTTCGCGTCCGTGTGTGTATCGAGGACAACGCAGGCTCGTACCACTTCCGGTGTCCCCATTGCGCGATGGCGGTCGTCAAGCCGGCGGAGCCCCGCATCGTCGATCTGCTCGTCGCCTCCGGCGTTGAGCTGTCGACCTGGCGGCTACCGGCGGAGCTCTTCGAGCCTCGCTTCGGTGATCGCATCAACCACGACGATCTCCTCGACTTCCATGAGCTGCTCGAGCGCGACGACTGGTTCGACACCGTCGTCGAGATGATCCGCAAGTAGCCCACACTCCGTATCTCAGCAGTGCTTGCTGCTGGGCTCGTTTCCTCACCCTCGGACTGGGTAAGTTCGCGGACCGTGAGTGTGCTCTGGGTTGCCTCTCTGTTGTTCCTGGCCGCTGGGGCCGTGCTCATCACCGCGACCGTGCGCAAGACGGCCGAAGCGACGATCGATCTGCGAGACGAATCCGTCCAATTGGAGGAGCTGCGATCCGCGCTCATCGACCTCCGACAGGAGGCCGACATCACTCGAGCGACCATCGACCGCATCCGATCCCGCCCCGATCGGAGCCGGGTCGACCGGTAGATTCGACAAATGTTCAACGTAGGGGCCGGAGAGCTGCTGGTCATCTTGCTCATCGCCCTCATCGTGCTCGGACCGGACAAGTTGCCGGAGGCCGCCCGCAAGATCGGCAACGTGATGGGCGAACTGCGCCGAATGTCGAGCGGGTTCCAAGACGAGATGCGCTCGGTGATGGACGAAGTCACTCGTCCTCCGCTCGAGACCGTGAAGGATCCGGAACCTGACACCGCGCCGAAGTCCGAGCCCGACGACTCGGCCGCGTAAAGCGGCTCTACGAGCATGAGTTCAGAAGCACTCCCGGCGGGCGCCGACGAGGGTCGCATGACCTTGATGGAGCACCTGCTCGAGCTCCGTCGCCGTCTCATCCGAACCTGCATCGCCGTCGGCATCGCCGCGATCGTCGGCTGGTTCCTGTACCCGTGGGTCTTCAGCTTTCTCCTGCACCCCTACCGCGAGATCGCATCCCGCAGCATCGCGGGTGGCAACCTCCTCGTTACGAGCCCGCTGGAAGGGTTCGCCATCCGCCTCAAGCTCACGGCGTACGTCGCGACCGCTCTTTCGATGCCGGTGATCCTCTGGCAGACCTGGCAGTTCGTCTCGCCCGGCCTGTATCGCCACGAACGGCGGTACGCGCTTCCGTTCATCGCGTCGTCGATCGTGCTGTTCGTCATGGGCGCATACATCGCGTACTGGACACTGCCCAAGGCGCTCGCATGGTTGGCGGACATCGGTGGCACCGACATCACTCAGGCGTACACCGCAGACAAGTACTTCCAACTGATCGCGTACATGATGCTGGCGTTCGGCATCGGCTTCGAGTTCCCGATCCTGCTGATCTTCTTGCAGATCGCCGGCATCGTCACGAACGAGACCCTGCGCAAGTACTGGCGCCACGCGATCGTCGTCATCGCGATCGTCGTGGCTGTCGCAACACCGAGCAACGACCCGTTCTCCATGCTCGCGCTTTCGGTTCCGCTCTGGCTCTTCTACGGCCTGGCCGTGGTGTTCGGGATGGTGCGCAATCGCCGGCGCCGGCGCGCCGTGGCCAAGGCCAGATGACCGAGGTCCGCAACGCTCTCGGCGCGGCCTACGACTTCACCCTCGATCCG
The DNA here is from genome assembly GCA_041166745.1 of Acidimicrobiaceae bacterium. Classification (GTDB taxonomy): domain Bacteria; phylum Actinomycetota; class Acidimicrobiia; order Acidimicrobiales; family JACDCH01; genus DASUCS01. The sequence goes on along the minus strand of JBEEGH010000032.1, from coordinate 87,077 downwards.
TTCCAGACTCAGGCGTTCGACGCGCTCGACGCAGGGCAGTCGGTACTCGTCGCGGCACCGACCGGGTCGGGCAAGACCGTGGTGGCCGAGTACGCGGTTGCGCTTGCCCTAGCTGCCGGCGGAAAGGTGTTCTACACGGCCCCGATCAAGGCGCTGTCGAACCAGAAGTACAGCGACCTCGTTCGTCGGTATGGCACCGACCGTGTGGGACTGCTGACCGGTGACAACTCGGTCAACGGCAGCGCGCCCATCGTCGTGATGACCACCGAGGTGCTTCGCAACATGATCTATGCGGAGTCTCCCGCCCTCGACGGTCTGCGCTTTGTCGTGCTCGACGAGGTCCACTATCTGCAGGACACGTACCGCGGCCCGGTCTGGGAGGAGGTGATCCTGCACTTGCCGAAGGACGTACGTCTCGTGTGCCTCTCCGCGACGGTGTCGAACACCGAGGAGCTGGCCGACTGGATCACGACCGTGCGCGGGCCCACCGCCGCCGTGATCGAAGACCGCCGTCCGGTCGAGCTCGTGAACCTGTATTGCGTCGGCGATCGCTCGTCGCCCGAGCTGCACCTCTTGCCGACCCTCGTCGACGACCGTCCCAATCCCGAAGCGAGCCGTCTCGACGCAGAGTCGCTGCGCGACCCCCGCATCCGAGGACGATCGCGCCGCCGCTTCTTCACGCCACGACGCGTCGAGGTGGTCGATCGCCTTTCGGACGAGGATCTCCTGCCGGCCATCTTCTTCATCTTCAGCCGGGCGGCATGCGACGACGCCGCCGACGCGTGCGTCCATGCTGGCCTTCGGCTCGCGGATCCCGACGAACGCCCGCGCATCCGAGCCATTGCCGAGCACCACGTCGAAGCGCTATCCGACGACGACCTCGACGTGCTCGGCTACGACCGCTGGCTTGCCGCCCTCGAGCAGGGGATCGCTGCGCACCATGCCGGGATGGTGCCGCCGTTCAAGGAGGCCGTCGAGGCCTGCTTCGCGCAGGGGCTCGTGAAGATCGTCTTCGCCACCGAGACACTCGCTCTCGGCATCAACATGCCGGCGAGAACGGTCGTGATCGAGAAGCTGTCGAAGTTCACGGGCGAGCGCCACGAGTTCCTCACACCAGGGGAGTACACACAGCTCACGGGTCGCGCGGGTCGCCGCGGGCTGGACCCGGTCGGGTACGCGGTGGTGCTGTGGTCGCCGTTCGTGCCGTTCGAACAGGTGGCATCGCTCGCGTCGAGTCGCGCCTTTCGCCTGACCTCTGCTTTCCGTCCGACCTACAACATGGCCGCGAACCTGGTGCAACGGTACGAGCCGGCCGACGCGCATCACCTGCTGAATCTGTCGTTCGCCCAGTATCAGACCGATCGGTCGATCGTTCGATTGGAAACGCGCCTCGACAAGCGGCGAGCCGCGCTCGCGGCGCTCCTCGACGAGGCGAAATGCGATCGCGGTGATCTGGGGGAGTACCGCGCTCTGCTCGACACGGTCGACGACGCCCGCCGGCGGGTCATCTCGCCGCGCGGCCAGGTGGCGGAGGCGCTCGCCCGCCTGCGCCCGGGAGATGTCATCGAGATCGGTGTCGGGCGCCGCGGAGGGCGCGCCGCAGTGTTGAGCTTCGCCAATCGCCGCGACGAATCGCGTCTCAAGGTCATCACCGCCAACCGCAAGCTCCTCACGCTCGACGCCGCCGACTTCGACATGCCCCCCGAGGTACTCGGTCAGGTCGAGCTGCCAGTGCCCTACGCACCGAACAACCACAGCTTCCAGCAACAGGTCGCCCGGCGACTACAACAAACTCGGCTGCGCGGACCGCAGCGATCGCGACCACCGCGTGCCGGGGCGGCCGAGCATTCACGGGCGGCGGCTCAGGCGGACACGCATCCGGTCGCTCGTTGTCCGGATCGCGACAGCCACCTGCGCGCGCTCGCCCAGTCCCGACGGGCCCAGGCCGAGGTCGACGACCTCCAACGGCGAGTGAAAGGCGAGACCGGATCGCTGGCCCGCCATTTCGACCGTGTGCTGCGTGTGCTCGAGGCGTGGGGCTACCTCGACGGCTGGGCGCTGACGCAGAAGGGCGACCGCCTGGCACACCTGTACCACGAGTGCGATCTGTTGATCGCCGAGTGTCTGCACAGTGGTGTGTTCGACGACCTGGATCCAGCGTCGATGGCCGGTCTGGTGTCGGTCTTCACGTACGAGCACCGCAGCTCTACGCCGCCTCCGGCACCCTGGTTCCCATCCGGAAAGTCGCGGGACCGCTTTGGCGAGATCGAGCGGTTGGCGCGCGAGCTCGCAGCCGACGAACACGAGGCCGCCTTGTCGCAGACGCGGCTTCCTGATCCGGGCTTCGTCGCGCTCGCGCACGCTTGGGCGGCAGGGGGCGAGCTCGAGGGCGTGCTCGAGGACGAGGATCTGTCGGGTGGCGACTTCGTTCGCAACATGAAGCAGTTGATCGATCTCCTGCGACAGGTCGGCAACGCGGCGCCGCAGGAGGCCACGCGGCGAGCGGCGAACGAGGCCGCGGAACGATGCTTCCGCGGTGTGATCGCGGCGTCGTCGGTCGTGGGCACAGGGACTGACGACGACGAGCCGCAGCTGGTCATCGACGAAGAGCTCCACAGCGAGCCTGCCGATGACGATTGAGAAGGGTCAAACGTGGGGTGAGCCGGGCTCGCTGCCTTCTGACGGTGTGCTCGTGCGCAGCGATGCCGAAGCCCGCGCCGTGGTCGAACGGGCGCGGCGAGCGTCGGAGCCGCTGCCGCCGCTGGGTCTCCTCGGCGGCGATCTCTGTCGCACCGTCGGCGGCGCCGGGGATGAAGCGCGTCTGCGATCCGAAGAAGCCGTACACCTTCCGGTCGACCTCGGCGCGGTACTCATCGACGGTCGGCTGCACTGGTTCGTCGCGCATCTGGTTGCCCGCAAGCGCTGGTGGCGCGGCCGGGTCTACGCAGCGATGAACGCGGAGTACCTCGGACACTGGGACGTCGCCCCGCGCGGCCATCCGAACGATGGGTTACTCGACACCTTCGAAGTGACGATGTCCGTGGGAGAGCGCATCAAAGCCCGGTCGCGGCTAGCGACAGGAACCCACGTGCCGCATCCCGGCATCAAGCAGCGACGAGTTGCCGCCGTCCAGGTGGATGTGGCGGGTCTCGACGTGTGGCTCGACGGAGAGCTCGTCGGACCCGCGCAGTCACTGAGCATCCGAGTCGAGCCAGACGCACTTCTCTGCGTCGTGTAGACCGTCTTAATGGATCTCGCAGCGGTGAAGGAACGTCTGGCGGCGGAGATCGACAAGCGAGCCGACATGCTCATCGATGCCTCGCACCAGATACACGAACATCCCGAGCTGTGTTACGAGGAGCACTTCGCCCACGACCTGCTCACCGGGTTGCTCGAGGCCGAGAAGCTCGACGTCCAGCGGCATGCGTTCGATCTCGACACGGCTTTCATCGCGCGCGCTGGCAGCGGTGATGGCCCGACGATCGCGGTGTTGTGTGAATACGACGCCCTTCCGGGCATCGGACATGCGTGCGGACACAACATCATCGGTACTGCGGGTCTCGGCGCGGGAGTGGCTGCCGCGGTGCTCGCCGATGAGCTCGGCGGCCGTGTCGTGATCCTGGGCACGCCCGCGGAGGAAGGCGGCGGCGGGAAAGAGCTACTCGCGCAGCGGGGAGCCTTCGAAGGCGTCGATGCCGCGATGATGGTGCACCCAGCGGGCGCCGACCTCGCGTTGATGAACGTGATCGCGATTCATCAGATGAAGGTCCAGTATCACGGCGAAGCCGCGCACGCCGCGGCGTTTCCGCACAAGGGTCGCAACGCGCTCGATGCCGCGGTGCTCGGTTACATGAACATCGCGGCGTTGCGGCAACACATCAAGCCCAGCGAACGCATCCACGGCATCATCACCAACGGCGGCGACAAGCCGAACATCGTGCCGCGCTTCGCCGCTGCCGAGTGGTACGTGCGGTCACCGACGTTGAAGTCGCTGGAGAAGCTCAAGCCACGCGTCGTCGCGTGCCTCGAAGCGGGAGCGCAAGCCGCGGGCTGCGAGATCGAGATCGAGTGGCAGGATCCGGCGTACGCGGACATGGTCGACAACCGGACGATGCTGGATCTCTACACCGCCAATGCAGCAAGCACGGGTCGCACGTTGATCGACCCTTCCGCCGGCGGCGGCGATCAAGTCGTCGGCAGCACCGACATGGGAAACGTGTCGTACCTCGTGCCGTCGATCCATCCGATGATCAAGGTCGCCCCCGCGCACCTCTCGATTCACACGCCGGAGTTCGCCGAATACACAGCCTCGGCCGACGGAGACCAAGCCGTCATCGACGGCGCGAAGGCGATGGCGATGACCGTCGCCGACCTCTGGTTGCAGCCCGACGTCCTGGCTCGAGCCAAGGCCGAGTTCGCAGATTCCGTAGCAGAACGGAAGCGCTGAACGCGCGGATCTGCCGTCCGCGAGCGTGCTCATCCGTCCGGGTAAGTTGCCCAACGCATGACTGTGCTTGCTCGGGGGCTGCGCCCCCGGACCCCTTCGCCGTCCGGCTCGCTGGCGCTCGCTCGCCCGGCCGGTCACGAGCTCCGCTCATGACCGTGTACGTGGCGGAGGACTTCGAACCTGACGAAGCGGACATCCTCCGGCGGTACTTCACGAACCTCGACGGTCCGGTCTTTGCCCTGGTCAACCTGCCGGAGGTCGTGAAGGGCGCCTTGTTCGCCCGTTACAGCCGGTCGGCCAAGAGCCTCCGCCGGCTGTTTCTCGACGAGTTCGTCGGCGACCTCGACATCACCGGCGACCAGACGGTCGACGCCACGGTCGGGTTGCGCCGGGCGGAGGAGCTGTACGACCGGGTGTTCTTCGAGTACGGCGACGATTCCGTCGCCCAGCTCGGTGGGGTGCACCTCGCGTGTGAGCAGTCGTCCAATCTCCTGACCAAGGTGCTCGAGTGGGGCCGGCTCATGAGCTACCTCGAGCAGTCGACGCGGTACATCGCGTACGACACCCGAATCGGTGGCCGCTATCGGTTCTACCGCGACCCGGCGGTGTTGGGATCGCAGTTCGGCACGCGGTACGTGGGCGACATGGATCGGTTGTTCGACACGTACGCCGAGCTGGTTCCGATCCTGGCTGACTTCTTCCGTGACCGCTTCCCGAAAGACCCGGAAGACACGGACTTCGTGTACCGCCAGGCGGTCAGGGCCAAGGCCTTCGACGCGCTGCGCGGCATCCTGCCGGCGGCGTCGCTGTCGAACGTCGGCATCTACGGCACCGGCCAGGGCTACGAGCAACTGCTGTTGCGCATGCGGGCCCACCCGCTTCCGGAGGCTCGGGCGTACGCCGATCTCATGCTCACCGAGCTCCGCAAGGTCATCCCGTCGTTCCTGAAGCGTGTCGATCTCGACGACCGCGGCGTCGCGTGGAGCACCTACCTCGCCACGAATCGCGCGGCGATGGAGGAAGTGGCCGCGGAGCTCTTCCCGCCGAACGAGGTGAAGGCCGAGGAGGCACCGCTCGTCCGGTTGGTCGACTTCGATCCGGACGCGGAAGTGAAGCTCGTGGCATCGATGCTGTATCCGTTCACCCACGTGCCCGAGGTGCAGATCGAGAGTCGGGTGCGGGCGATGTCCACCGACGAGCGGTTGGCGATCGTGCGGGCCTACTCGGGCGAGCGTTCGAATCGGCGGCACAAGCCGGGTCGTGCCCTCGAACGGCCGGCTTATCGGTTCGACGTCTTGGCCGACTACGGCGCGTTCCGTGATCTGCAGCGCCACCGAATGCTCACCATCGAGTGGCAGCCGCTCTCGCCCCGTCACGGCTACACCCGCCCCGAGGCCGTCGAGCTTGCCGGTCAGGCGGCCGCGTTCGATGCGGCGATGGAGCGCTCGGCGGACCTGCACGACGCGCTCGTCGAGCGATTTCCCGCCCAGGCCTCCTACGCCGTGTGTCTCGCGTACAAGGTGCGGTTCGTGCTCGACGTCAATGCTCGCGAGGCAATGCATCTCATCGAGCTGCGGTCCACGCCGCAGGGACACCCGGCGTACCGCGTCGTGGCGCAGGAGATGCACCGCCTCATCGCCGAGGAGGCGGGACACCCCGCCGTCGCCGAGTTGATGCGGTTCGTCGACTATTCCCCGGAGCCGTCGCTCGAGCGGCTTGCCGCGGAGCGCCGTGCCGAACAGCGGCGCCAGTCCCTCCAGTAGTCCACCGGACTAGGTTCCTGTCGCGCTGACGGCGGCGCGAACCCTCAACCGTGGCTTCGACCCTTCCTTTCTCCACTCCCAGCGAGGCGCGGGCGCAGCGCCGACAGCCCCGCCCTCGTCGGCATGTCTCCATCGTCGAGCGACTCACGATGTGGCTGGTGGTCGCCGCTTCTGCGGTCGGCGGAGCGCTGGCGGATGCGCGGCCGACGGGCTGGCGTCCGGCGGACATCGCACTCACTGCTGCCTTTGCCGGGCTCGTGTCGTTGGCGGGTGCCTACGCCCGGCGCTGGTCCTGGCTGGTCACGGCCGGCGTCGCCGTCGCGGCCGGCTCTGGGAACGCCACGGTGGCCCTCGGGATCGCGGCCGTGGTCGTGGGCTTCGTCGCCGTCGCGTTGAACGCCAGGTCGCTCGGGATGGGCGCAACGGCGGCCGCACTCGGCGTGCAGGCCCTGCTGCGACTCCCGGACTTCGTCGTGCAAGGCGCGCCGAGCCTCGTAGCCGCCATCGCGGTCGTGCCGATCTTCGCTTCGGCCTACAGGTACGCGCCTGGGCGGGCGCGGCGCCGCGTCCGGCAGTACGGGCGCTACGCCGGAGCACTCGCCGTTGCCCTCATCGGCCTGAGCGTCGCGGTAGCGCTCCTCGCCAAATCGCACATCGAGGACGGCATCGCGTCGGCCCAGAGCGGTTTCAACGGTCTGCAGGACGGAGATCGCGACCTCGCCGCCTCCGAACTGAACAAGTCTTCCTCGTCGTTCGGTGATGCCGCCGACGTCTTGGGCTCGTGGTGGGCCGCGCCGGTCCGCGCCGTGCCGGTCCTCGGGCATCAGGTGGTGGCGGTGAAGGCAATGGCCGAGGAGGGTCACACCTTGGCCACTGATGCCGCTCAAGCCGCGGCGGTCATCGACTACGAGCAACTGCGCGTGAAGGGTGGAGCGATCGACCTCGCGCTCTTGCGGTCGGTCCAAGGTCCGATCACGAACACAGCGGCGGCGCTCGATGCCGCCGGGCGACATCTCGACCAGCTTGCGATCGACTGGTTGCTACCGCCGATCCGCGATCGATTCGATGAGCTCAGCCGCGAGATCAATCGCGCCCGACCGGCCGCCGCAGTCGCTCGTGACGTCATCGCGGTCGCTCCTGAGCTCCTCGGAGGCGCTACGCCGCAGCACTACCTGGTGTTGTTCGGAACTCCGTCCGAGTCGCGCGAGCTCGGCGGGTTCATCGGCAACTACGCCGAGGTCACCGCCGATCAGGGGAAGCTGAAGCTCACCCGGTCCGGACGGAGCCTCGAGCTGAGCGACCCGAAGGGGGTGGCGGGAAGAACGCTCGCTCCGGGCGACTACCTGGAACCCTTTGCGCAATACCGCGTGACGCAGTTCTTCGGCAACGTGAGCGCGTCACCGAACTTTCCCGATGTCGCCAGCGTGGCCGAGCAGCTCTATCCGCAGGCAGTGGGGCAACAACTCGACGGCGTCTTCTACATGGACCCGTATGCCCTCGAGCGGCTGCTCGAGCTGACTGGTCCGATCAACCTCAAGGACAGTGATTTCAAGCTCACGGCCAAGAATGCCGCGCACGTGCTGCTCGTGGATCAGTACACGCAAGTCCCGAAGAAGGAACGGGTGGATTTCCTCGACGAGGCGACGCGCCTGACCTTCGAGCGGCTCACGCAGGGTGACTTGCCGAAGCCGGTCCAGGTCGCAAAGGTGATGAATCCGATGGTGGAGCAGGGCAGATTCTTCGCCCACAGCACGCACCCGGAGATCGAGACCCTGTTCCAGCAACTCTCGCTCGACGGCGCGGTGCGGCCACCGAGCGACGGTGACTACTTGTCGATCACGCAGACGAACGAAAACCCGAGCAAGATCGACGCGTACCTCCAGCGTGACGTCACCTATGACGCGACGTTCTTGCCGGACAGCGGGCAAGTCGACGGCGACCTCCACATCCGCCTGACGAACTCCGCCCCCGCGGCCCTCCTGCCCGAGGACGTGATCGGCAACGCCCAAGGCAAGCCCCCGGGTACGAACCACCTGTTCCTCACCGTGTACTCGTCGTTGCGCGCCACCGGGGCAACCTTGGACGGCGCCCCGACCAACATCGGGTCGATCAAGCGGTTCGGGCTGTCGGCCTACACGGTGGTGGTCGACGTCCCCCCTGGGGGCACCGCCAACGTCGAGATCAAGCTGACCGGCACGATCGCCCGTTCCCGGCAATATCAGCTCACCGTGGTACGCCAACCGACGGTCAATTCCGACCATATCGATGTGACCGTCAAACCCAAAGAGGGCTGGAAGATCGTGAGCTTTCCGGGCTTTCAGCTCGCAGGAAACACCGGATCGGCCAGCATCGGCGAGGATCGAAGGGAGATCCTCACCGCGCACCTCGACAATGAGTAGTGTTCTGCCGCCGAGAGGTAGTGGACATCGCTCACCGCATAGGGCACACTGTCGCTGCATTTCGGTTCCAGCGGATCATTCGACCAGGCGAGGATTTCAAGACATGATGCGACGAGCGATGTTCCTTCTCGCGGCACTCCTTGCCGGGACAGTTTTGGCTGCCCCCATGGCCGGTGCCCAGTCGAGCGGCGGGCCCTTCGCGAACGACGACGACTACACGGCGCTCTGCACACCCCTCGTGGTGAGCAGTTCGAGCCTCGCTCCTGGCGAGAGCGTCACCGTCAGCGGTACCGCCGCGACCGGCGGTGCCACCATCGCCATCGTGCTGAACGGCGCGACGCTGTTGGGCACCACGACCAGCGGTGCCTCCAACCACTTCTTCAGCGCCACGGTCACGATCCCCGCCGACGCCCCGGCTGGTAGCAACAGCATTCAGGCCTTCCAGATCGGTGACAGCTCCGATCCGATCGTCGGTTGCCCCGCACAGGTCGCCGGCCTCGAGATCGTCCGGCCGGCCGCACCGACCGAGCCGCTCGCCCGTACGGGCTCGAACAGCACCCTGCCGCTGGCACGCCTCGGCTTCGGCCTTCTGGCGGCTGGTGGTCTGGCCATGCTGGTGAGCCGTCGTCGGCGGGCTTCGGTCTCCGCCAGCGCGTAGCTCGCACCTACAACCTGCTTTCCTCGGTGCCCCGGCTTCGCCCGGGGCACCGTCGCGTTTTGCCGCATTTCACGCCGGCTGACTCGATTCGTTGTTGCTCATGTGGAAGTTGGGGTTGATGTTGCCCCTGTGGATGCTTTACGGTGCTCGGACGCGGGCGGAGCCCCGGAGGTTCCCGTCATCCGCGTCACCGCCAACTCCACCCTGCGCCGCAGCGCCGCGATCGTCGCCCTTGCCGGCGTCGTCGCCCTCGCCGCGATTGCCGGAATGGCCCAGACCGGGCGCTACACCGTTCGCCGTGGCGACACGCTGTCGTCGATTGCACTGCGTCAGAACCGCAGCGTCGACGCCATCGCGCAGGCCAACGGCATCACCGATCCGAACCGCATCTTCAGCGGTCAGGTCCTGAGCATTCCCGACCCCGGCTCCGTGGCCAGCCCGACCGGCAGCACGGTGGTGGTGCAGGCCGGCGACTCCTTGGGGCGCATCTCGGCTCGCACCGGCGTTCCGGTCGCGACCCTGATCGCCGCCAACGGGCTCGTCAAGCCCTACTACGTCTACACCGGAGGACAACTCTTAGTCGGTGTGCGCAACGCCGCTGCGACCGCTCCGCTCGCCCGTTGCCCGGTTCCCGGGGCGACGTTCATGAACGACTGGGGCTTCCCCCGAGCCGACACGGGTTTTCACCAAGGCAACGACCTCATGGCCAAGCGCGGCACGTCGATCGTCGCCCCCGTCAGTGGCACGGTCACACAAGGTGTCGGCACGATCGGCGGCAACTTCTTCCGGCTCGTGGGTGCGGACGGAACGTCCTACTACGGCGCCCACCTGAACAGCTTCGGCAAGACGGGCAAGGTCAAGGCAGGTGACGTGCTCGGTACGGTCGGCAACACCGGCGACGCCGCGGGCGGGGCGACCCACCTGCACTTCGAGATCCACCCGGTCGGCGCGGCCGCCATCAACCCGTATTCGTTCCTGATCGCCGCTTGTCGATGAGGCGGGTGCTCGCCGCGGCGGCGGCCATCGTGATGCTGGCCGCGGCCGGACAGGCGGCGACGTCCGCCGTCACGACCAGCGCGGCCACCCAGACCTACGTCGTGCGGAGTGGAGACACGCTGTCGTCGATCGCCGCCCGTCACGGGACGACGCCGGGCGCGATCGCCCGAGCGAACCGCATCACGAACCCCAATCTCGTGGTGATCGGCAGGCGGCTCACGATCCCCGCAGCGGCTGCCGGAACCCGCTCCTCGGGGTTGCCGGCCAAGCTGGTCGCTCATCCGGAGCGCCTGGCCCTGCGTCCGAACTTCGAGCGCTGGGCGGCGCACTATGGGGTGCCCCCCGACCTGCTCGAGGCGCTGGCCTGGGTCGAATCGGGCTGGCAGCGAACCGTGGTCTCGAAAACGGGCGCGGTCGGTATCGGCCAACTGATGCCGGCCACCGTCGATCACATCCGCCTCCTGATCGGCATCAAGGCCCTCGATCCGTACAACGCCGACGACAACATCCGCATGAGTGCACGGTTCCTGCGCTTTCTCCTCGACAGGACCGGGAGCGACGCGTCCACGGCGCTGGCGGCGTACTACCAGGGCTTGCGGTCGGTGACCACGGGACCGGTCCTCGGCGAGACCAAGCAGTACGTGGCCACGGTGCTCGCGTTGCGCCCGTTCTTCCAGTAGCCCCGCCCCGCCTCCGGTCCCCACCCCATTTGGGCGTTGTGTTCGTCCCGCGGCCGCACTGAGTGCAATGCTGTCGCTTCGGGCACTGACCGTGGCGACCGTGAAAGGGGACACGCGCTGGACGCGATCATCTCGCTCAGAGGGGTCACGAAGCGGTTCGGATCGCACACCGTCCTGGAGGACATCACCTTCGATCTTCCGAAGGGCAAGATCAGCGCCATCATGGGCCCGTCCGGTACGGGCAAGTCGGTGCTCCTGAAGAACATCATCGGGCTGCTGCGCCCGGATGCCGGTGAGATCTGGGTCGACGGTGAAGAGACCGTCCGCATGGGAGAGAAGGAGTTGTACCGCGTGCGCCGGAAGTTCGGCGTGCTCTTCCAAGACGGAGCGCTCTTCGGCTCGCTCAACATGTACGACAACACGGCGTTTCCTCTGCGCGAGCACACGAACAAGTCCGAGAAGGAAATTCGCGAGATCACGCTGACGAAGCTCGAGATGGTCGGGATGCTCGACCACCTCAAGAAGTTCCCCGGCGAGGTGTCCGGAGGGATGCGCAAGCGGGCCGGCCTCGCGCGGGCGCTCGTCATGGACCCCGAGATCGTGCTCTTCGACGAACCCGACTCGGGGCTCGACCCCGTGCGCGTGTCCTATCTCGACGAGCTCACGAAGAAGATCCAGGAAGAAGTCGGCGCCACGTTCTTCATCATCACGCACAACATCCCGTCCGTGATGCGCACCGCGGATTACATCGGCGTGCTGTTCCGGTCCGGCCTCGTGAAGTTCGCCAGCAAGGAAGAGATGGTCACGCTCGACGAGCCCATCATCAAGCAGTTCCTCGCGGGCCGGGCGCGTGGGCCGATCGGGATGGACGAGATGGCCACCGAGGAGTCCGACATCGAACGGGAGCTCGTCGAGCGAGAAGATCGGCGCCTTGCCGCCGATGGCGTCACCCCCGAAGAAGCCAACGCGATCATGACGGTGTAGGCGCAGTGATCGGGAAAGTGCAGTTCCTGCTCCGAGAGACGGGCAACCTGTTCGCGATCTCGCTCGAGGGATTGCGCAAGACGTACGACATCCGGCACTGGTGGAAGGAGTACCTGCGCCAGTGCTGGTTCATCGCCAAGGTGTGCACGCTGCCGAGCATCCTCATTGCGATTCCGTTCGGTGCGGTCATCGCATTGCACGTCGGCTCGTTGAACCGGCAGCTGGGAGCGGAGTCGGCCACCGGCGCCGCGATGGTGCTGGCCATCGTCCGCGAGGCATCACCGGTGGCCACCGCACTCCTCATCGCCGGTGCAGGTGGCTCAGCGATGACGGCTGACCTCGGCTCTCGCAAGATCCGCGACGAGATCGCGGCAATGGAGGTGATGGCGGTCAACCCCGTCCACCGGCTCGTCACGCCTCGGCTCTTCGCCGCATCAACGGTCGGCCTGTTCCTCGTGTCTCTCGTCAGCGTCGCTGGCATCGCCGGTGGTTACGTGTTCAACGTCATCGTGCAAGGGGTGACACCGGGCGCGTACTTCCAAGGCTTCTCGGCATTCGCGCAGCTGCCCGACCTCTACTCGTCGATGGCGAAGGCGTGGGTCTTCGGGTTCATCGCCGCGATGGTGGCCTGTTACAAGGGGCTGTATGCGAAGGGCGGCCCGAAGGGCGTGGGCGACGCCGTCAACCAGGCCGTCGTCATCACCTTCATCCTCATCTTCTTCGCCAACTTCATCATGACGTCGCTGTACTTCGCGCTGGTCCCGCCCAAACTCTGATGGTCGCCACCACCCGCGTTGCGCGCGTTCCGAAGGCCATTGTCACCACGCTCGGCAACGCCCTGGAGGAGGTCGGCAAGCAGCTCAGCTTCTACGCCGACATCATGGGCGAGCTCATCTTCAACTGGCGGATCAAGTGGAAGTACCGGAGCGTGGTCTTCAACCTCGTGTCGGACATCACCATCGGTGCAGGTGCGCTGATCGTCGGTGGCGGCATGGTGTTCGTGATCTTCTCGATGTCGTTCTTCACCGGCACCGAAGTCGGACTCCAGGGCTATGCCGGCTTGAAACAGATCGGCGCAGAGGCTTTCACCGGGCTGATCGGCAGCTTCGCCAACACACGAGAGGTGACCCCGCTCATCGCAGGAGTGGCCTTCGCGGCCCAGGTCGGTGCCGGGTTCACCGCGGAGCTGGGGGCCATGCGCATCTCCGACGAGATCGACGCGCTGGAAGTGATGTCCGTGCCGAGCAAGCCGTATCTCGTGGCCACGCGGGTGACCGCGGCGCTGATCGCGATCGTCCCGCTGTACCTGATCTCGCTTTTCGCGAGCTTCTTCGCCACGAGGCTCGTCAGCACGAAGCTGTTCGGCCTTTCCACGGGTGTGTACGACTACTACTTCCATCTGTACCTGCCGGTGAAGGATGTGTTCTTCAGCCTCACGAAGGCGATGCTCTTCGCGACGGTCGTGGCGCTGATCCACTGCTACTACGGCTACAACGCGAGCGGTGGTCCGGCGGGCGTGGGCGTGGCGGTCGGCCGCGCCATTCGTTTGAGCATCGTTGCCGTCGTGGTCCTGAATCTTGTCCTGTCGCTGATCTTCTGGGGCGGCGGCAACACCGTGAGCCTGACGGGGTAGCGGGTGAAGCTCACTGTTCGGAATCGGAACGTCATCAGCGGGCTCATCGCACTCGTGCTGCTCTTCGCCGCGATCGACATCGGAGTGTCGGCGAGCTTCGGCGCGTTCGACGACACGTACATCCTGAAGGGGAGCTTCGACGCCGCGGGCCAGGGTCTGCAGAAAGGAAGCGACGTCAAGATCCGAGGGGTGAACGTCGGCAAGGTGGTGAAGGTCGACCTCGTCGACGGACGTGCCCTCGTGACGATGGACATCACTGCCAGCAACCGGATTCCCGAGTCGGCCATCGCGACCGTACGGGCGAAGACGCTGTTCGGTGAGAAGTTCGTCGACATCGCCCCCGGGAGCGGCGAGGCCTCCGGCCCGTTCTATTCGAAGAACGGCGAGCTGCTCGACAAGTGCGACAAGAACGCACAGCCCGAGCACACCTGCACCGTCGGCGGCTTCGAGCTGGAGAAGGTGCTCGGCGACGCCTATCCATTGCTGAAGCAGATCCAACCGAGCGAGCTGATGACGGTGATCCACACGTTGGCCGAGGCCGGCCGCGATCTCGGACCCAGCATCAACCGCCAGATCGTCAACAGTGAAAAGGTGCTCGACGTCAACGCGGCGCACGACGCCGACACGCGACAGTTCCTGGCCGACCTGGCCAAGTTGGCGCAGCAGTTGGGGGTTCGGGCCGACGACCTCGTGACCGCGGCGGACGACCTCAACATCGCGCTCCCGACCCTGAACGCCCGGGCCGACAAGTTGAACTCGCTGCTCGTGCAGACCGCTCGCTTGTCGAATGACGTCGCCGACCTGTTGCGCAACAACAAGGACTTCATCGACAAGAGCTTCGGTGGCGGCCAAGAGGTGCTGAACGTTCTCTACGACCAACGCAACGACATCGTTCCGCTGATCATCGGTCTCCGTGAGTACCTGCAGACGCTGACCGAGATCACGCGCATCCCGACGGGTACCGACGGCACGCTGATGGCCGCGGTCAAGAGCCTCACGTGTCCGGCGCCCGGCGTGTTCGGCTGCACCGGGCCGTCCGCCAGCGCGCTGAGCCAGAGCTCGGCCGGTGCCGCCTCGGCACCAGGGGGAACCGTCGGGCCCGACACCCCGGTCTCCGACCCCACCGGCGTGCAGCAGTTGCTCGCGCACCTCGCGATGTTGGGCGCCGCATGATTCGTACCGCGATCAAGTTCGGCGTGTTCGTCGCGATCTGTCTCTCGTTCACGCTCTACCTCGCGTTCACGATCGGCAACATCAGCATCAGGGATCCATTGGCGCGCGATTACTACACGCTGAATGCGTCGTTCGACGACGTCACCGGGCTGCTGCCGAACGACAACGTGAAGATCGCCGGCGTCGTCGTCGGAAAGGTGAAGTCGATCAGCGTCGTCGACGGACGAGCGAAGGTGTCCTTCACGGTCAAGAAGAGCATCGCCCTCGCTGACGACACGACCGCCGCCGTGCGCTGGCGCAATCTGATCGGCCAGCGCTTCGTGTATCTCTATCCCGGCCGCAACACGGTCACCCGCCTCGTCGACGGCAAGGACATCAATGCCACGCAATCGGTGGTCGATCTCGGGCAGCTGTTCAACGAGCTCGGGCCGATCGTCAGCGCGATCGACGAGCACCAGGTCAACGACTTCCTCGACACCATCACACAGGCGCTCGACGGCAACACCGACAAGCTCGGAAAGGCGATCGATGATCTCGGCGTCCTCATGAAGGGGCTCGGATCGCGCGATGAGAGCATCGGCCGGCTCGTCGCGAACCTCAACACCGTCGCGGGGGTGATCACCAATCGCGATCAACAGATCCGGGTGATGCTCGACAACCTTGTCCTCATCTCGGCCGCGTTCAGCGCGAACACCGACACGCTCGACACCGCGCTTCAGGAGTTCGGCGATTTCGGCGCCAACCTGCACGCGGTTCTCGCCAACAACGCCGCCGAGATCGACCGCATCATCAGCAACCTCGACCTCGTCACGGCAGAGGTCGTCGGCCCCAAGCTCGCCGAGCTCGACAGCGCGCTCAAAGGGGTCGACCAGGCGTCCCGGGTCATCTTCAACTCGTCGCGACTGGGGGAGTGGCTCAACCAGGCGATTCTGTGCTTCCGGAACGGCCCACCAGATCCGACCACGGTGTGCCATCAACCGCCCGGCACGGTGTTGCCAGCATCGGCCAACGACATCGGCGGGCGGGCTCCATCGTCGAGCTCGGGCGTCAATGCGCTGCAGCAGCTGCTCGTCGGGAGCGCGCGATGAGGTCGTTCCGAGACATGAACCCGTACCTCGTTGGTCTCGTCTCGATCCTCGTGATCGGCGCGATCACCGGAGCCGCGTTCGGCGTCGGCCTGTTCCACCTCCTCGAGCACACCTACGACGTTCGCGTCGAGTTCAGCGATGCCTCCGGACTGAAGACGGGAGACACGGTGCGCGTTGCGGGCGTGAAGTCCGGCCGCGTCACCGACATCAAGGCCGACCGCGAGAACGGGCTCGTCATCGTCGACCTGGTCGTGAACAAGGGCGTGCACCTGAGCGCGGACTCGACCGCCGACATCGCGCTCGAGACCCTGCTCGGGGCCAAGTACGTGCGGCTGAAGAGCCCACTGCCGCTCAAGAAGCCGTACATCGAGGACTTGCCCAAGAGCGACCAACGCCGCACGATCCCCGTGAGCCGCACCACCACCCCGTTCGACATCTTCAAGCTGACGCGCATCGGCACGGAGGGCATCAAGCAGCTCAACACCGAGGAGTTGAACCAGTTCATCAACGACCTGGCCGGGGTCACAGAGGGCAAGCAACAGTCGGTGGCCGACCTCGTGTCCGGCCTGGACAAGGTCTCGACCGCCATCAACCTCCGGAACGCGGACCTCGGCCAACTCCTCGACCGCGCCGACGTGTTGTCGCAGACGTTGGCCGACAAGGATCAGACGCTTGTTGCACTGATCGACGAGAGCAAGAGGATCCTGGATCTGCTCGCGGGTCGGCGCGATGAGTTGGCGCGCGCGCTCGGAGAGGGCAGTGATGCCGTCGTGCAGCTGGCGCGCATCATCGGCGTGCACCAGCAAGAGCTCGACCGGATCCTCTCCACGCTCCACCCGACCTTGGAGGTCGTGGCCAACAATCAGCAGCAGATCGACGTCGCATTGGCCTGGCTCGGTCCGGGCTTCTACCAACAGTCGCTCGCGGGCTCGCATGGTCCGTGGCTCGACCTCTTCATCCGTTCGCTCGGACCTGACGTGACGCAGACGATGTGCGAGGCCCTCGGGCTCACCTCGAACCCCGGGGTGTGCGGCCCATGACGCGCGCTTCCGTTCGGCTCACGGCTCTCGCCCTGGTGGGCATGCTGCTGGCCTCGGGCTGCTCGTTCATCGGCGGCGGCGGCAAGACGTACAAGCTGATCGCCTACTTCCCGCGCGCGGTGTCGGTGTACAAGTCGTCGCAGGTCAAGGTGCTCGGCCTGCCCGCAGGGACCGTGGACTCGGTCGAGGTGGTCGGCACCGAGGTCAAGGTGGTCATGTCGATAGAGAGCAACATCCCCGTCCCCAAGGATGTCAGCGCCCTCATCGCACCGCAGTCGTTGATCGGCGAGCGCTACATCGCACTCAGCCCGGCATGGCAGCAAGGAGTCGAGAAGGCCCCAGACGGGATGGAGCTCCGCAACACGCCGAGTGATCCGAACCGCGTGATCATCCCGGTCGAGCCCGATGAGGCGCTCGCAGAACTGAAAAAGTTCGTCGACGCACTCGACCCCGAGGGATTGGGCAAGCTGATCAACAACCTCTCGGACGACCTCCAGGGTCAGGGCCCGACGCTCAACCACGCGCTGGATCAGGTCAGCCAGATCGTCGTGACGTTCGCGGACAAGGACCAGCAGCTCGCCGACATCGTCGATCACTTCGACAAGTTCACGGCCACCTTGACCACGCGCGAGACGCAGCTCGGCGAGATCCTCACGACGTTCTCGCAGGCGACCCAAGTGCTCGCCGACGAGCGTCAGGGCCTCGAGAACCTGCTCGCCGGTCTGGCCGATCTGTCTCGCGATGGTCTGACCCTCGTGTCGAAGCATTCACAACAGCTGCGGACCGACCTCGACACCCTCACGCGGCTGGCGCAGTCGATCGACGTCAACCTCGACACGCTCGTGCAGCTGCTCGATTCCGGTCCGCTCCTCGTCGCGGGGATCAAGGGGGCCTACAACCCGGAGCTTCGAGCCTTCAACCTGCGGGAGAACTTCGGCCCCGCGGCGCAAGAAGTGCTCGGTCCGTTGTGGGAATTCCTCTTCGGCCCAGGGGTCGCGCCGCCGACCGTGT
Organism: Acidimicrobiaceae bacterium; assembly: GCA_041166745.1. Lineage (GTDB taxonomy): Bacteria > Actinomycetota > Acidimicrobiia > Acidimicrobiales > JACDCH01 > DASUCS01. The sequence goes on along the minus strand of JBEEGH010000032.1, from coordinate 69,205 downwards.
GTGCCCCCGTGTTACAGACGTGCGAGAACATCATCTCCCTCGCCAAGGGTTCGCCGGCGACGATTGCCGTACCGCACGCCACGACGCCGGTCGACGACCTGCTCGGTCTGCTGCGAGCTCCTACGCAGTCGCCGGCACCGCCGCCCTCGAACGCCGACCGGATCGCCGACGGCGCCGGCACCATCGGAGGCTTCCTGCGGTCCGCTGCCGCCGCGGCGGTGGGCGCATCGTGAGACGCTCGATCGCCGTCGCGATGGTTGCGCTGGTCGTCACAGGCGGCTGCTCGCTTCCTGGATCCAAGAAGGGGCCGCTCACGATCACCGCGACGTTCAACGACATCGGTGACCTCGTCGAGAATCACGCGGTGCAGGTGGCCGACGTTCGTGTCGGATCGATCAGCAAGATCGAGTTGACGGCAGACTTCAAGGCGAAGGTCACCATGTCGATCGAGGACGTGCACCTTCCGGCCGATGCCGTCGCGGAGCTACGGCAGACGTCACTGCTCGGTGAGAAGTTCGTGTCGCTGCGGGCCTGTGACCCGTCACCGGCTCATCTCGACACCGGTTGCCAAGCGGGCACCGCAACGCTCGGCCAGAAGGATCACACCGACATCCCGGTGACTCGCACCACCGAGGCTCCCGAGCTCGAGTTCGTGGCCGATCAGGCCATCCGGCTGCTCGGCGGGGTGGCGGCCAACGACCTCGCCACGCTCGTCCAGACCGGGTCCGTCGGCTTCGCCGGACGGGGCGAGGAGTTGCGGGGCCTCATCGACGATCTCGCCGTCGTGAGCTCGGGACTGGCCGATCAGACCGCCAACATCCAGGCGATCATCGACGGGCTCGACCAGGCGACGTCCGCACTGGCGGCCGACAGCCAGGGTCTCGATCAACTGCTGGTCAACCTCACGAACACGACCACCGTTCTGGCGAACAACCGTCAGCAGCTCATCGACACGTTGCAGGCGCTCACGCGGCTCGTTCAGGCGCAGAACGATCTCGTCTTCGACCCGTATGTCCAGCAGGTCGACCTCCAGATCAAGCAGGTGGACGCCATCCTGGGCAAGGTCACCGAGGGTCGCCAGGAGGTGGCCCTCCTGCTCGACTGGATCAACAACTTCGTCTACAAGGTCCCCCAGGGGATCCCGCACCAGTTCGCACAGGTGTACGCGTGGTTCGCCGTCTGCAATCCCACCGACGGGAGTTGCGGATGAGCAGGCGCACGCTCGTGAACCTCGTGTTCTTCATGCTCGTTTTCTTCGTGATGTGCCTGTGGGCGGTGCAGAACATCGTCGTCATCGACCGCATCGACAAGCCGTACACGGTCACTGGAGAGTTCGCGGCGGCGTCGGGCATCCTGCCGAACGCGGAAGTCGCTTACCTCGGCGTGCACTACGGACGCGTGACCGCGGTGGAGCGCAAGACGGGCGCCGACAGCTGCGGGAAGTTGGACGGCCAGCCGGTATCCGGTTGCGTGAAGATGACGATGAAGCTGGACAGAGACAAGAAGGACATTCCGAAGGACGCCGTTGCCCGCATCTTCCGGAAGTCGGCGATCGGCGAGCCGTACATCGACTTCAACCCGCCGGCCGACTTCGATACGCAGCACGCGCAACCCAGCGACTTCCTACGCAACGGCGACAACGTGCCGATCGATCACACGCAGAATCCGCTCGAGTTCTCCGAGCTGTTGCGGTCACTCGGCAACCTGCTGAGTCATGTCGACGCGCAGAAGGCCGGCTCGCTGATCCACGAGCTCGCGCTGGCCCTCGACGGCCGGGGAGACTCGCTACACAAGCTGACGATCGCGGCGGACGAGCTGTCAGCCACATTCGCCGCGAAGACCGATGTGCTCGATCGCCTGGCCACGAACAACACCAGGCTCACACATGTGCTCGGCGACCACGCGAGCGACTTCGGCCAGGCGCTCACGAACCTCAGCTTGCTGGCGGACTCACTGAAGAACGCGAACGGCGACACCGCGGTGCTGCTCGATGAAGGAAGCCAGCTGATGGGTCAACTTGCCGACCTCGTCGACTCGCAAAAGAGCAACGTCGATTGCATCCTCCATGACCTCGCGGACGTGATCGATGCCACGTCGACGCCGGCCCGAGTCCAAGGCACGAGCGATCTTCTCCGGGACGGCAAGGGCGCGTTCGATCTGGTGGTGAACGCTCTCGATCACGAGGCGGATGGGCCGTGGGCTCGGGTCAACTTGCTGGCCGACCCCACCAATGCGGCTCCGCAGTACGTGCCCCCGCATCAGCTCCCGCCGATTTTGGCCGTACCCGCGTGTACGTCGACGGTTCCGGCCGGGTCTGGTCCGGACTTCGTGCCGTCGCAGCTGGCGGCCGCGACGACCCGAACGACCACGTCGCTCCAACTTCCGGCGACCGGTGGCGTGACCCTGATCGGGCTGGGGGCGGCGCTGCTGCTCGCCGCCGCTGCCCTACGGTGGGTTCGTGGTGCCGCCGACAACCGAGGCTGAGGAAACCGCGGACGACGCGGCCGAAGAAGACACGCCAGAGCTGACCGACTACGTCGCGCCCGACCGCCGCGCCCCGGTCGCGCGCTGGCTCACCGTGGTCGGCGGCCTCGCAATCGTGTTCGGCCTGATCGCCAGCGTGATGACGGCGAGTTACATCAGATTGCGCGCCGACAAAGACAAGTCCGGAGACGACCGTACGGCGGTCGCCACGGTCGCGGCCCAGCTCGCGGAGGCGATGACCGCCATCGACGCCGAGGGTGACAACAGCGCGGAGTCCGCCGTCGTGCATCGACTCGGGACGGGCCCGCTCATCGAGCAGTACGACGCGACCATCCCTGCTACCCGCAAGCTGCTCCTCGCGGTCAAGGTGAAGTCCGAGCGTGGTCAGATCACCCCGGGCGGCGTGTACGTCGGCGATGTCGAGAGCGACCAAGCGCAGGTGATCGTCGTGATCGACCTGGTGGTCGTGGGCGAGGTGACGAAGGTCGTTCCCAACCAGTACCTGCGGATGCATCTCGCGAAGATCAACGGCGAGTGGAAGGTCGACAACGTGAACGACGTCAACGCCGGACTGGCCGCATCCGCCACTCCAGGAGCCTCCACCACCTCCACCCCGACGCCGAGCGCCACCGACTCGTCCTCCGGCTAGACGCCTGATCGACCCCGGTGGGGTTGCACGTTCGTGAGTTGTGTGTATCCTCCCCGCCCGCGGATCCCCCGGAACTGACTACCGGAGCACTACTCACAACATGCCTGACGACCCCGAGGACGAGACTCCCGACGGTGAGGACGAGGAGATCGAGGAAGACCTCGAACTCGACGACGCCGAGCTGGATGAGGACGACCTCGACGAAGTCGATCTGGTCGACGACGACGACCTGGTCGACGACGAGCTGGTCGTCGTGGAGGAAGAGGAAGAGGAGGTCGTCCCCGCGCGCCCGGCCAAGGCCGGCGATGACGACGTCGAGGAGGACGATCTCGAGGAGGTCGACCCCGACGATGTCGAGGCCGACCTCGACACCATCCTCAAGGACCGCATCGCCGCCGCTGACGACGAGGAGGAAGACGAGGAGGACGAGGTCGTCGACGTCGACGACCGGGGGGACACGAACAAGATCCAACCCCGTCGCCCCGGCGAGTTCGTTTGCCAAAGCTGCTTCCTGCTGAAGCCTCGCTCCCAGCTGGCGGACTCGAAACGCAAATTCTGTGCAGACTGTGTCTGATGACCTACTCGAGCATCGTCGTCGGCACGGATGGTTCGGAGACCGCTGAACTGGCGGTGAAGCACGCGGGACAGCTGGCCAAGGATCACGGGGCTCGTTTGGTCGTCGTGACGGCCTACGAACCCCAGGACGACGCCCTGGTCAAGCAGACCGAGGGAGTTCCCGACGACATCCGTTGGGCCCTCACCGACCGGGCGCAAGCGGAGGAGAAGGCCGTCGAGGGCCGCAAGATCGCCACGGAGCTCGGCGTGAAGGGCGTGGTCACCCAAGCGATCCCGGGCAGCCCTCCGGACGTCCTGCTCGAGGCGGCCACCGACTTCAATGCCGACGCGATCGTCGTGGGATCGAAAGGCCTCACGGGAACCGCTCGGTTCGTCCTGGGCAGCGTGGCGAGCTCGGTGTCACATCACGCGATCTGCGATGTGTTGATCGTCCACACCGCTTAGCGGCCCGGCTCGGCTCCGAATCCAGATTTCCCTGCGTTCGGGCGCATCGACCAACATGGCTTCGATGACGGAACACAAGTCTCCGATCGAGCAGGCCCTCGACCTCTTCTTCTACGCACCCCTCGGCTTTGTCCTGAACGCGCAAGAGGTCGTGCCGCAGCTCATCGAAAAGGGTCACCAGCAGGTGGTCATGGCCCGCATGTTCGGGAAGTTCGCGATCGAGAGCGAGGCACCGAAGCAGATCGCGCAGTTGCAGAAGCAGGTGCAGAAGGTCGCCGAGCAGTTCACGAGCCGCACGACGCCCACGAGGCCGTCGAGCAATGGTCCGGCGACGGCGACGTCGACCGCGACCTCGACGACGCCGGCGACGCAGACGTCGGCACCCGTGGCGAGCACCCCGGCGCACGGTCCCGGGGCCGCCGAGCTGGCCATCACGGACTACGACAGCCTTTCGGCGTCGCAGGTCGTTCCCCGCCTCGAAGGTCTGGCGGATGCCGAGCTCGCGGCCGTCCGCGACTACGAAGCCGCCCACCGCGGCCGCAAGACGATCCTCAGCAAGATCGCCCAGCTGCAAGGTTGACGCCTTGATCGAGGCGGCCCGTCCCGCGTCGAGCGACGACCTTCCTCGCCTCGCGGACCTGGCCCGCGCGGCGATCGCCGAACTGCGATCGACCAAAGGCGGGGAGATGTGGGCGCGTCGCGAAGCTCGTCAGGAGCCCATCGAAGCGTCGCTGGCCGCAGACTTCGACAACGCCAACGCCATCGTGCTGGCCGGAGCGATCGACGACGCCGTCATCGGGTATGCGGTGGCTGTGATCGAGGCTTTCAGCGACGGCAGCGAGCTCGCCCGGCTCACCGACGTCTACGTCGAGCCCGAAGCCCGCGGTGTGGGCGTGGGCGAGGCGCTCCTCGACGACGTCGTGGCATGGGCCACCGAACGACACTGCGTCGGCATCGACTCGCTCGCGCTGCCCGGAAACCGGGAGACGAAGAACTTCTTCGAGTCGTTCGGTCTCGTCGCCCGCGCCATCGTCGTGCACCGGCCGCTGCCGTGAGGCCCGAGGTGTGCGTTGGTGCGGTCGTCGTCGAGGACGGGCGGCTGCTGCTCATCCGCCGCGGCCACGGCCCGGCACAAGGTGAGTGGTCCGTGCCCGGGGGACGCGTCGAAGCCGGGGAGCTGATGGCCGAAGCGGTGGTGCGCGAGCTCGCGGAGGAGACCGGGCTCGAAGGAGTGTGCGGCGAGCTCATCGGATGGGTCGAGCGCGTCGGTGAGAGCCACCATTTCGTGATCCTCGACTTCGCGGTCACGCTGCTCGACCCCGACGCCGAACCGGTAGCGGGCGACGACGCCGAAGAAGCCGCATGGGTGCCGCTCCACGACGTCGCCGAGCATCAACTCGTCGACGGTCTCGCGGAGTTCCTCCACGACCACGAGATCATCGAGACGATCCTCTAGAAACGAAATCGGAAGGGCTACTTGCCCTGCCATACGGGGTCGCGCTTTTCGATGAAGGCCTTCGGGCCTTCCCAGAAGTCTTCGGTCTGGGCCAGCTCGATCATCGATTCGCCCGAGAGCCTCCAGCCCACCTCGTCGTCGGCGTCGACCGACGCCAGCGAGATCTCGCGGCTCTTGCGCACCGCAAGCGGGGCGTTGGCGACGATGCGCGCTGCGAGCGCGTGCGCCCGTTCGAGTGTCTGGCCCGGTTCGCACAGCTCGTTGACCATTCCGAACTGGTAGGCCCGCTCTGCGTCGATCGGGTCGCCGGTCATGATCATCTCGAGTGCGACGGGACGGGGGAGGATGCGAGGCAACCGGAAGAGACCTCCCGCGGCCGCGACCAGCGACCGTTTCACCTCTGGAAGGCCGAACTTGGCTTGCGTCGAAGCGACGATGAGGTCGCAGGCGAGGGCAATCTCGCAGCCGCCGGCATACGCAGGGCCATCGACGGCGGCGATCACCGGCTTGGTCCGCTGACGCTGCACAAAACCCGCGAACCCGCCGCGCTTCGTCTGCAATTCGGACACCTGTCCCGCGTTGATCGCCTTGAGGTCGGCGCCGGCGGAGAACACCGGACCGTTGTGGGTGAGGATGGCCGCCCACACATCGTCGTCCTCCTCGAGGCGATCGATGGCGGCTTCCATCCCCTTGGAGACGTCGCCATTGACTGCGTTGCGTGCTTCTGGACGGTTGAGCGTCAACACCGCTACCCGCCCCTGGAGCTCATAGTCGACCATTCCGTCACCCTACGCAGCACCTGTCGCGGCAGGGAAACCGATGGGGGGTCCCGCTGGTCGGAGAAGGGTCCGGTAACGTTCGGTGAAGCGATCAGGGAGAATCCGACCTTGGGAGATGAGGCCGAGCACTTTCAGTGCCCGTACTGCAGCTCGTTCGATGTCGACCGGCTGTACCTCGCGTCCCTGCGTCTCGACTCGTGTGCATGCCTCACCTGTGGCGCGCGCTGGGATGAGGATGCCGCCAGCGGTGAGTTCCGTGGCCGTTCGAGTCGATCATCCGTCATGACGCCACGCGAGTCCTGAGGTCCGCACTGCCCCTGATTGCGGTCTTCGATCTCGACGGCACCTTGCTCGACTCAGACGCGGCCCTCGTCGCGCCGTTCGTCGCGCTCGGCGTTGCACCCGAACAGATCACCTTCGGCCACACGCTCGCGTTCGAGTGTGACCGGCTGGGTCTCGAGGTCGACGATTACCTGGCGCGCTACGACCACGAGCTCGCGATGCCGTTCGCAGGCGTCGAGGACCTCATCGCGCGTCTGGATCGTTGGGCGCTGTGCTCGAACAAGCATCCGCTTGGAGGCAGGGCCGAGCTCGCCCGGCTCGGATGGGAGCCCGAGGTGGCGATGTTCGCCGACAGCTTCGACGGCCCGAAGCAGCTTCGACCGGTACTCGACGCGATCGGGCTCCGGCCACAAGACGTGATCTTCGTCGGCGACACCGACCACGACCGGCGGTGCGCGCTCGACATCGGCTGCGACTTCGCGCTCGCTGGGTGGAACCCGCGAGCGTCAGCTGTCGTCGGCGACCACGTCCTCGCCCGACCCCTCGACCTCCTGGACCTCTTGGACGGCCTCGACGGACTCGACGGACTCGACGGACTCGACCACCTCGACCACCTCGACCGCCTCGACTGACAGAGGTGGAGGCGGAGGAATCCGCGGCGGCCGCGGCACGGGCTTCGGCTTCGACGATGTGCGCGACCGCGGTGTGTCCTGCACTTCGATGCCGAACGCGGTCGCAACGAGGGGAAGCCGCGACGCCAGCTTCTTGACGCTGGCGACGAGCTCATCGCTGGGCTTCTCCGGCATCGACTGCGGCTTCACGGCGAGGCGAACGGGTGAGAACGCGGTTGCATCGAGCACGGCGGCCCACCGCTCGGCGGGAGCATCGGCCGTGAGCGATTCGCACGCGCCGTCGGCAAGCCGTGTGGTCAACGCTCGATCGAGGATCACGCCGGCTTTCGGCGGGCGCGAGCTCAGTCGCAGAGCGCGCACCACTCGTCCCTCGTCGAGGGCGGTGGTGAGCTCGGCGACCCAGGCGGTTTGCTCGGCCTCGACTCTCTTGGCCAGCGCTTCGCGCAGTTGCGTCGCGAGCGCCCGGGTGTCGTCGTCGCGCGCCGCGCTGTCGGCCGCCACGACGACCGACCGCAGGTCGCGGAGGTCGATCTCGTCGACGTCGGCCATCGCGGCTTCGGCCTTGTCTCGCCACTCGGCCGTTCGCAACTGTGGACGTAGCTTCTCGGCGATGGCGAGCAACTGGTCGCCGTTGATCGTCGGCTGGCCGGCGGCCGAGCGGGTCGCATTCTCCTTCTCGATGGCCTGGCGAACCGCAGGGATGTCGCCCGCCAACACCTGCTCCGCGATCGGACGATGTTCGGGAGGAAGCTCCTCGAGCACCGCGGCGCGATGCACGCGCGCCGGGCGCAGCCGCTTCGGCTTCGGCTTCGACGGCTCTTCGGGGCGGGCCCTCGGTGGCCGGCGCTCGGCGGTGCGAGCAGGACGCTCGGACCGTTCCTTGGGTCGCTCGCGGTCGGCACCCTCGCGAGGCTTGCGTTCGCGCCGGGCCGGACGATCGGGACGGTCAGGGCGGTCGCCACGGTCGTTCTTGCCGCGGCCATCGCGCCGATCGGACTTGGGGCGTGACGTCAGCGTGGAGGTGACGAGCTGCTCGTCGCGTGTCGGCTGACCGATGATCTGGATGCGCTCGGCCTCGTTGCGCTTCTTGTCCTGCTTGGGCGCAATCGACAGGATCGACACGCCATCGAGGTCGAAGTCCGCCTCAGCTCGCATGACGTCGCCGACTTTCGCATCCGACGGAAGCAGGTTGCTCGCCACGATTCCTCTGGGCTCGCGAGCGCCTGCGGCCCGCCACGTCCACGAGCCGTCTTCGCGCGCGCTCGTCAACTCGACTTCGATCCTGCGGGACATGGCGTTTACAAGCTAGCCCGCGGGCCGGGCGACGCTTCTCAGAGGTTGCTACGCGGGGGCGACGGTGCCGTTGGCGACGTTGAACTTGGAGACCACCCAGGGCACACGGGGAAGGAAGCCGAGTTTGTCGAAGCAGGCCGACGCGCCGCGGGCCCGGCTCACCTCGAATGCGTCGATTGCGGCGTGGGCGGTGACGACGACCACTGCTGAGGACGGGCACTGGCGGCGCAGCATCGGCAGCGTCGACAGGCCATCACGCTTCGGCATCATCAGGTCGAGGATCACGACGTCGGGGCAGTTGGCGCTTGCGACCCTGAGGCATTCGTCACCGTCGCTCGCCTCGTCGACGACCGCCCCTTCGCGCTCGAACGCGGTGCGGAACAACAAGCGAATGTCTGGTTCGTCGTCGCAGATCAGTACGCGCATCCGTGCTGCCCCCTCCACGTCGGAGGGTACAGGTAATCGCGCGGACCGGGAAGACGGCGAGCGTTACTCCGGCTTCGCGGTATTTGCCTTCGATGTCCGCTTCGTCGGAGTTGCTTTCGACGCGGGCTCCGGACGCCCGGCTTCCTCGTCCGCACGTTTCTTGAGCAGGAGAACCGCTTCGGCAAAGCCGTCGGCGATGTCCCACACATCCGGCACGAGTTCGCGACACGCGATGACGCCGAAGTCGACGTGGCCCATGTTGGACAGCACGGTGAGGTTGAGGCCCGCGCCTTCGAGCAGCGGCCCGAAGGGGTACACCCCGACGACCTGCGCGCCCGCGGTGTACAGCGGGATCGGCGGGCCCGGAACGTTCGAGACGATGAGGTTGTGAACGGGGCGATGACGATCGGCCAAGTTGAGGTTGGAGTACAGCAACATCGCGCGGTTGAACAGCGTCGGCGGAATGAATTGCGCGAAGTCCTGGAGCAGGTCCGCGCCGATGGCGTTCTGCATCTCCTTCGCCTCTCGCGTCTCGGCGTTTATCGTGCGCAGTTGCTCGACGGGATCGTCGATCTGTACCGGAAGGCGTACGAACATCGTCGACACCTGGTTCGTGCCTTCGTGCTCCGTCTTTCCATGCACCGACACGGGGACGCTGCACACCAGCGGTGAATCAGGAAGGTCGTCGTGGGCGATGAGGTATTGCCGCAAGGTCTGCGTACATGCGGCGAGCACGACATCGTTCACCGTCGTACCGAACGTCGACTTGATGTATCGCATGTCGTCGAGGTTCGCCTTGCCGAAGGCGACCGCTCGATGCGGTGTGATCGCGCCCGACCACTTCACCTTGGGTGCGGTGAAGGGCAGCGCGGCGCTCACGCGGTTTTCCGACGACGCTTCGCGTTGACGAGCGACGATGCTCCCGACGGAGCGCACCGTACGGGTGAGCACCTTCGCCATCGTGCGCGGCCGGCTCGCGATGCCCTGCGCAGCGCGGACCATCAACTCGAAATCACTCGGCACGGCCTCGCCTTGCCACGGAACTTCCGGCGGTTCCGGATCTGGTGCATCGGCCGCGAGATCGAAGAGATTCGCCATCAGGTCGGCCCCGGTCACACCGTCGATCGCGGCGTGATGCATCTTGGTGACGAAGCCGACCTTGCCGTCTTCGAGACCCTCGATCAGTGTCAGGTCCCAGAGCGGACGGCTGCGATCGAGTTGGTGACTGGCGATGTCCGCCACGATCTCGGCGAGCTCACGCATCGTGCCCGGCGGCCGCACGGCGACACGGTGGATGTGCGACTCGAGATCGAAGTCAGGGTCCTCGATCCAGACGGGATGGCCCAGATTGAACGGGACGGACACCAAGCGGCGGCGGAAGGGCTCGAGCAGGTGCATGCGGTTGCGGAGCGTCTCGACCATTCGGTCGAATGAGAAGCCCTCGCCCGCGCTCGGATCGAGAAGCATGGTGCCCACCACGTGGGACAACTGCGATGGCGTCTCCATGTACAGGAACGACGCATCCATTCCGCTGAGCGGTTTCATAACTGACTCCTTTGAGGCCTTCAGAACTCATTCGGGTCATGCGGCGTGCATCCCTGCTCAGGCGGGCAAACCGACCGCCGCGGCCCGGCTGCCGATGCCGATGTTCCGGCGCCACTGGCGGATGAGGTGACGGTCGATGCCATTGGTGAGATAGGCGAACGACAGTCCGGTCTCCGGGTCGGCCCACGCCAGTTGGCCGCCGGCGCCGTCGTGCCCGAAGGTGCCGGGGCTGTTGCCGTGGCCAAAGCCCCGCCGAGGGCCGAGACCGTCGCCGCCGGCCACGACGAGTCCGATCGTGCGATTCGTCTTGATCCCGCCTGCCAACACGTCTTCGAAGGTGTTGCGGACGTCGCTCGTCGCGATCGCGAGCCACTTCGGATCCCACAGCTCGCCGGGATTGTGCAACAGGGCCTGGTAGAAGCGCGCCAGGTCGGCGGCCGTCGAGACGCCACCGCCTCCGGGAACACCGACGGCCAAGCTCTCGGGCTCGTTGAACGCCATGAGCGCGGCCTCGGTCACCTCGCCGAGATCGATGCCGGGCACGCCGAGCACGGCCTGGAATTCTTCCGGCGTCGGTACCTGGCCGGTGTGTGTCAGCGGCGCGATGTCGTGCTGGTGGTCGACGGGAACGCCAAGGGCAAGACGGGTGAGACCGAGGGGCTCGAGCACTCGACGCCGGATTGCTTCCGTGTGATCCACACCGTCTGAGCGCGCGATGAGTTCGGCCAGCACCCAGTGAGCGGACGTCGGGTGATATTCGAAGCGCGTGCCCGGCTCCCAACTGAGCCGCCACTTGGCGAACGCGGACAGGCGGCCTTCACGCGTCAACCAACGCGGTGGCCCCAACGGCGCACGCGGAAATCCGGACGTGTGCAGGAGCACCTGCTCGATCGTGACGATCTCCTTGCCGTTCTCGGCGAACTCGGGAATGTGCTCCGCGACGCGGTCCTCGAGCCTGAACGCGCCCTCGGCGAGGAGCTGCCACACCGTCGAAGCGACGAGTGCCTTCGTGCACGAGAAGATCACGTAGCGGGTGTCGTCGGCCGCCACTGTCTCACCGAGGGTGACGGACTCGACGACCTCACCGTTCTCGGCGACCGCGAGCTGGCACGACGGCACGATGCCCTCGTCCACCTCCCGCCGGGCCCGCTCGACCAGGGTGGCAAAGGCATTCCTGTTGATCATCGGTGCGATACTCGCGCCCCTGGGAAGGAGGTGCACGGTGGAGCGACTGTCCGGCCTCGATGCGAGCTTTCTGTACAACGAGACCCCCACGCTGCACATGCACACCTTGAAGTACACGGTGCTCGACGTGTCGACCGTGCCCGGTGGCTACGACTTTGCACGCTTTCAACACGAGCTCGACCGTCGATTGCATCTGCTGCCGGGCTTCCGTCGCCGGATCGTGCAAGTTCCGGGCCAGCTGCATCATCCCGTGTGGATCGAAGATCCGGATTTCGACCTCTCGTATCACGTGCGGCGCATCGGCGTTCCGCCGCCCGGCGGCCGCGAAGAGATGGACAGCGTGATCGCCGACATCGCGTCGTGGCAGCTCGACCGCAGCAAGCCCCTCTGGGAGATCTGGATGCTGGAGGGTCTCGAAGGGGGCCGTGTCGGTTTTCTCGCCAAGATCCATCACTCCGTCGCCGACGGTGTGGCCGCCGCCGCGATGCTCGCCAATGTGATGGCAACCACTCCGGACGAGGTCGATCCACCCTCACCGCTCGAGCCGTGGCATGGCGAGGAGATGCCAACCCGAATGCGGCTGATCGTCGATGCGCTGCGCGACCTGCTCGTACGAATCGTGCAGCTCCCCGGACTCCTGCGGCGAACGGTTCAGGGCATCAAGCGAGTCTCGGCCCACCGCAAGTCAGCAGACGTGGCGACGCCTCGTCCGATCTTGGACACCGCCCGCACGCCGTTCAACGGGTCGCTCACGCCTCATCGCTCCTTCGCGACCAGCACGCTCGCGTTGGCCGACGTGAAGGAGGCGAAGTCGGCATTCGATGTCACGATCAACGACATCGTCCTCGCGATGGTGGCGGGATCGCTGCGCATGTGGCTCGACAAGCGCGGGGCACTGCCCGATCGCGCGCTGGTTGCGGGTGTGCCCGTGTCCACGGACGACCCGGACGCGATCCGACGTCTCGGTGGAAACAAGGTCTCGAACATGTTCACCACGCTGGCGACGAACATCGAGGATCCGATCGAGCGCCTGCGCGCCATTCACGACGTCACGAGTGCGGCGAAGGAGATGCACAACATCCTCGGCGCAGACATGCTCGCCGACTGGAGCGAGTACACGCCGCCGCGGCCGTACTCGTTCTTCATGCGGCAGTACAGCCGCTTCGGTTTGGCCGAGCGAGTTCGTCCGCCGATCAACGTCGTCGTGTCGAACGTTCCCGGTCCTCGGGATCCGCTCTATGTCGCCGGTGCTCGCATGGAAGGCATCTACTCCGTCGGTCCGATCCTCGAGGGAATCGGCCTGAACGTCACGGTGTGGAGCTACTGCGAGCAGCTCAATGTGGGTGTTATCGCGTGTCGTGAGCACATCGCGGACCCGCACGAGATCACCGATGGGATGGCAGATGCGCTGGACGAGTTGTTGAGCATCGGTCGGTCAGCTGACATGCGCGTCAGGTCCTGACAGTCTGCCTAATCTCTCCTTGTGGTGATGCTCGACGACGCAGCTCATGCCGCTGACCTGACCGTGTATCCAGTCGGTGGCCCTCCGCTCCCGATGGGCAAGCGGGTGACCCTTCCCGGCCGGGGCACGACGTTCGTGCGACAGATCGAGGGCCCCCCCGGGGCTCCGACGCTGCTGTTGCTGCACGGGTGGATGGCGAGTGGCGGCCTCAATTGGTTCCGTGTCTTCGACGCGCTCAGCGAGCACTTCAGCGTGATCGCCGTCGACATGCGCGGGCACGGACGCGGTATTCGCAACGGACGACGTTTTCGCTTGGCGGATTGCGCCGACGACGCTGCCGCCACGCTCGACGTGCTCGGAGTCGGCCCGGTCATCGCCGTCGGGTACTCGTTGGGTGGCCCGGTCGCTCAACTGCTGTGGCGACGCCATCCGGAGAAGGTGGAAGGTCTTGTGCTGTGTTCGACCGCGCACCGGTTGATGCCGGGCGTGCGCGAGCAGTGGATCTTCGCCACGATGATGGCGGTGGCGGCGGGTAGCACCCGGCTCGGACAGATCGCGACGAAGGTGCCGGTGCGCCGTGTGCAACGACTGTTCCCGGTTGCCACCGCGGCGCGCCCGTCGAGCATCCGCACGTGGGCGCGCGCCGAGATGCGCCGACACAGTGCCCGCATGGTGATGGAAGCGGGCATCGCGATGAGCAACTACCGCGCCAAGTGGATCAACAAGATCGATGTGCCGACGGCGGTGCTGATCACGACCAAGGACCGCGCGATCCCACCGTTGGCCCAGGCACAGATGGCCCTTGCGATCCCGGGCGCAACCATCCACAAGGTCGAAGACGGTCACCTCATCTGTGCGAAGCCGGCGTTCGCCGCACCGCTCCTGCACGCCTGCCGCGACGTCTCCACCCGCCTCGGCCACACCCCACCCTCGTTGCCCGAGGGGTGAGTGGGCCGCTGGCCGGCGTCAAGGTCGTCGAGCTCGCCAGCATCGGACCGATCCCGTTCTGCGGGATGGTGCTGTCGGACATGGGGTGTGATGTCGTCCGTGTCGACAAGTTGGCCGACGCCGCCTTCGCCGACCCGACGCGTGCGCCGGGTACGGTCCTCGATCGCGGCCGGCGATCGATCGCGGTCGACCTGAAGTCCGACGCCGGGCGAGACCTCGTGCTTCGGCTCGTCGACGGCGCCGACGTCCTCATCGAGGGGTACCGGCCGGGAGTCGCCGAGCGCCTCGGCGTCGGCCCGGCCGACTGTCATGCCCGCAACGCACGGCTGGTCTACGGCCGCATGACCGGGTGGGGGCGCGAAGGTCCGCTGGCCGACCGCGCCGGCCACGACATCGACTACATCGCGCTCGCCGGCGCGTTGAGCGCGTTCGGCCGGGCCGGCGGGCCGCCCACACCGCCGCTGAACATCGTGGGTGACTTCGGCGGTGGGGGACTGCTGCTCGCCTACGGCATCGCCTGCGCGCTCGTCGCGGCCGGTCGCAACGGACAGGGTCAGGTCGTCGACGCTGCCATGGTCGACGGCACGGCGCTGCTCATGGCCCCGTTCTACGCCGCGCGGCAGATCGGTTTCTGGAGCGACGACCGCGGCACCAACATGCTCGACACGGGAGCACCGTTCTACGACACATACGAATGCGCCGATGGTGGGTATGTCGCCGTCGGCGCCATCGAGCCGCAGTTCTACGCGGAGTTGCTCGATGGGCTCGGGCTCGACGCGAAGGCACTGCCCGATCGTGACGATCGCGAACAGTGGCGCGACCTACGCGCGGTCTTCACAAAGGTCTTCCGCGCGCGAACACGCGACGAGTGGGCCGAGTTGTTCGCAGGTCGGGACGCGTGCGTCGCGCCGGTGCTGTCGTTGATGGAAGCGCCCGAGCATCCTCACAACGTCGCCCGCTCGACGTTCATCGAGGTGGACGGGGTGCGCCATCCTGCGCCAGCGCCGCGTCTCGATCGCACCCCCGGTGAGCTCGCGGTCAAGGCCTGTTACGCGGGCCAGCACACCGACGACGTGCTGAACGAGCTCGGCTACGACGCCGCCGCCATAGCGGACCTACGCGCCCGAGCCGTTGTCGCCTAAGACGCCCTTGAGCACCTGGGCCGCGCCCATCAGGCCCGCACTCTCGTAGGGCACGACGATCGTGGAGTTGTCGCTCTCGGCGAACTTCGACAACGTGTCGAGCTGCAAGATCGCAACGAGCTTGTTGTCTGGCTCGGCGGCCTTGATGGCCTCGTACACGGTCGTGATCGCCTGCGAGCGTCCTTCGGACTCGAGGATCGCAGCCTGTCGAGCGCCTTCAGCGCGCAGGATCGCCGCTTGTTTCTCGCCCTCAGCGGCGCGGATGGTCGCTTGCGCCTGACCCTCGGCGACGTTGATGGCGGATTGCTGCTGGCCTTCCGATTGCAGGATGCTCGCCCGCTTCTCCTGATCAGCCGTCTTCTGCAGCGCAAGTGCCTGCAGGATCTGCGGAGGCGGTGCGATCTCGACGATCTCGATGCGGCTGATACGGATGCCCCACTTGTCGGTGACAACTTCCATCTGCTGCTGCACATCGGTGTTGATCCGCTCGCGCTCCGAGAGCGCCTGGTCGAGGGTCATCGTGCCGATCACCGACCGAAGCGCGGTGCGAGCGAGCGCATCGATGGCGACGTCGAAGTTGGCCACGCTGAACAACGCCTGCTTGGCGTCGACGATCTGCGTGAAGATCGTGGCGTTCACGGTGACCACCACGTTGTCCTTCGTGATCACCTCTTGGCGGTCACCCGGCCGCGGGATCTCGCGCATGTCGACCCGCTGTAGTGCCTCGATGAACGGACGAATGAACACGAGTCCCGGCTCGTGCGTTCGCTGGTACTCGCCGAACCGCTTGACGACACCGACCTGGCCTTGCTGGACGATGTTCACCATGCTCTGAAAGGCGCTCAACAGCACGATCACCACGAGGGCGAGCACCCCAAGCGCGATTGCGCCTCCGACAGTCACGACAATCTCCCGTCCGCGCCGTCCGGCGCTTCGATGCTCTTGAGATCGACAGGCCAGACCTCGAGCGTCGTGCCTCGCACTGCCGAGACGTAGACCGAGCGTCCGGCCTCGATCTTGGGTCCGTCGGTGAACGCCAACCACCGCTCACCGGCCAGGCGCACGTGGCCGATCTGATGCTGATCGCCGACCTCGTCGAGCGTCACGGCTTGTTGACCGACGAGACCTCCGTGCACGCCGATCGCGACGTGGCCGCCTCTGTGCCGATGGTACACGTTGCTGACGTACGGCCGGATCAGGATGACGCCCGCAATCGACACCGCGGTGGCCACGATGGCCTGCAAGACGTACGCGTCTGGGGCCACCAGAGCAACGATGCCCGCCGCAAACGCGCCGATCGCAACGAACAGTGCGTAAAACGCCAGGTGGTGCAACTCCAGAAGGATGAGCACCACGAACAACAACATCCACGCGAATACCACGTGCACCTCCGTTACCTGCGAGGCAGTGTACGGGTCACTCCGGCTGTGTGGCCTCCGCGTACGGCTCGCACAGCTTGCACGCGACGAGTTCTTCGTCCGCCGCCACCCGCCGCAGGCCCGGCTTGCCTGCGACCACGACGCAGTCAGGCCGGTGGGCCATCGTGCCCTTGCCGGTGGCCACGAGGTCGCCGGCGGCGGCGGCGGCACCGTTGGGGCTCGGTGCGACGGCATCGTCGCTCGCGGCGGCGAGCCGGTCGGCGCCTGCCTGCTGCTTGACGGTCTCCTCGAGTCGAGCGATGGCCTCGATCATCGCGGCGGACTGCGTGCGGCCCTCTTTCACCAACTCGGTGATCCAGTGGGCGAAGTAGAAGAACGAGCCCAGGAAGACGAGGCCGAGGCCGAGCCCGAGACCCGAGATGAGGTACGGCACCTGCTGGAAGAGGAATGGCGAGTGCGCGGCGCCGTACCAGCCGAGGATCACGATCACGAGCCCGAGCGGTGCGATCACGCCGCCGAGGACCATGAGTGTGTGTTCGCTCAAGTTGAGCGTGCCTCCGCCGGTGCGGAGCGACCGGACACCTTCGGCGAGGCGTTGATACCCGCTCGCCTCTGATGCCGCGGCGGCATCGCCGGGTGTGGACGTCTGGGGCACGATCACCACGTCGTCCACGGCGAGATCGTCCCGCGGCGCGGCCGGCGCCGTTGCCGCCGGTTCCGCGAGCGAGGCGACGGTCAACGGGCGCGTGCGCGGCGGGTGATCAGGCACGGTCGAGTCCTTCTGGGCATGACGAGCTGGCCACGGAGAGGACATTGTCGGCCAGCCGGCCCGATCCGAACCAAAACGCGGAGCTGGCCAAGACCAAGAGCATGATCGACACGGCCGCGGCGAGCGGGCTGCCCCCGACGAAACCGAGCGGGGTCGCCGAGCCGATCGACGGCGATCCGCCCCCGGAACCACCTCCGCCACCACCACCGAGCGCGGGCGTGGGCGTGCTGAATCCCGCCGTCGCGCCCGGGGTGGAGATGCCGCCTACGGATCCGATGCTCGGCAACGCGAACGGCTGCGACGCGCCCGTATGCACGTGGCCCGCGGCGAGGCCGATGGTCTCGACATGCGTGGTTTTCATCGCGAGCACGAGGGTTTGCGGTGATGAGAACGGGATCGGGCAGGGCGCAGGCTGCTGGAACGTGGTGCAGGGATCGACATAGTCGGCGGGCACCTTCGTCGGGTCGATCAGCTTGAGGATCTCACCGAACACCGGCTCGCTGTCGCCCGTGTACCGAATGGTGACGAGCACCCCACTCGCAAGGCGGCTGGCGTCGGCGCCGTTCTTCACCTCGGTCGGTTGGATGAGTTGCACCGTGATGCCGCCGGCGTTGAGTAGTTCGTTGATGCCGGCGTTGGCTGTGCCGACCGTCGAGACGATCAGGTCGTTGACTTGGGTGAGGACCGGTTGCAGCGGATCGGTGATACCGCCGAGCGGCGGCAGCGTCGCGGGTGCTCCGGGGACAGCAGCCTGCGGCGCGAGGTGGATGCCGCTGCCGTCGAGCGTGGCCGGCAGACCGAGAAACGTCACGCCGCTCACGATCGTGGTGCCGTCCGTCGCCGCGGTGGTTCCGTCGCTCGTGGACACGAGGTCGGTGACGATCGACTCGATGTGGATGAGGCTGGCGAACAGGTCGACGCCGCTGAGCTCGACCCGAGTGCGGCTCACGGCGAGACCCTGCTCGAGGTGGGTCTCGGTGGTCGACGTGGCCGAGCCGGTGGTGAAGAGGGGCGGAAGCGTGGCCGCGCCATAGAGCGCCGTTGCATTTGCAGAGTCCGCCGCGGTGTTCACCGTCTCGCGTCCCGAACCGACGTCCTGCGCTTTCGACGTGGGGCCCCCGGGATAGAACGCCTCGGCGCGCACGGGGTAGGCGGGGATGTCTCCCGTCATGGGGCGATCTGGGCCGAGCGGTTCGGTCTGCTGATCGAAGCCGCCGAGGGCCAGCACCGTGGGCAGGTCGGCGAGCAGGGGGCCGGGATACACGAGGCTCGCCAGTGCGTAACCGCTCGGGCTCTTGTTCATGTTGACCAGTGATTCGGGGAAGCTCACCTGCGCGAGCGGTGAAGGGGTTCCGGGGATGAGGCCGGGACTGTCGTACGTGAACGACATTCCCTCGCTGTCGGCATCGAGGGCGTAGCCGCCGAACTGCGAGGCCAGGTCGGTCGGGCCGCCACTCGTCTGCGCCCGCGCTGAGCCGTTGGCACCCATCGCGGCAATCAGCGCGACCCCGAGCAGCCCGGCAAGGGTTCGCCTACGTCGACGCACGCGCGAGCTCCTTTGCACTCGTGCTGTTGTCTGACTTCTCGCGGCCCGGCTTGCCGCGCCCGGAGATCGCGCCGAACAGCATGCCGGCGAGACCGTTGGGTTGGCGGCCGAGCGCGACCACCGCGATGGCGACCGCGGCGAAGACGAGGCCGGCTTGGTCGGGGTACTCGCTCTGTACGTAGGGAAGAAGCGCGAAGAGCGAACCGCCGATGAGCGCGCCCGTGACGGTGGTGATGCCACCGACGACGGCGAACAGCAACAGGACGATGTTGTTGATCCGATCGAACTGCACTACGGAGTTGAACGCATTGAGGCCGCCGAACAGCGCGCCTGCGATTCCCGCGATGAACGCAGACATCGAGAACACCACGAGTTTCGTACGCCGGACATCGAGCCCGAGCGTGGCGCACGCGGCCTGGCTGTCGCGCAGCGCCGCGAGGCGCCGACCGAGCGGGCCGCGCTTGAGCGCGAGGACGCCGACGGCCATGAGCGTGAACACGATGGCGCAGAGGACGAAGAACGACTTGTCGCTGTCGAACTTGAGTCCCAAGAGATGTAGCCGGCCGACCCGGACGTCGCCGCCGCCGTAGAGATAGGAATGGCTGAGCACGAGGTCTTGCGACATCGCCGCGAAACCCAGGGTGACCAATGCGAGGTACAAGCCCTGAAGCCGGATCGCGGGCAGTGCAACGAGCGCTCCAAATGGAACGGCAATGAGTCCGGCGAGCAGGATCCCGAAGATGCTGTGGCCACCGAAGTAGTAGCCCATCGCCCACGCACCGACGCCGACGAACACGTACTGGCAGAGCGAGATCTGACCGCTGAAGCCGGTGAGCAGCACGAGCGAGAGCAGGAGCACGCCGTAGATGAGCGCCCTACTCATGTCCGTGATGTTGGCCGCCGGCGCGAGCCGCGACAGCAGCACCATCGCGCCCATGAACACGGCGGCTCGGACCAACGACGATCGTAGGTTCGGAACCCGAGGTGCCTTCACCCCGACGATGCGGCCGACGCTGAGGCGGGCAGCGGGCACGAGGAGTACCGACAGGAAGAGGAACACGCCCGGCAGGGCGATCTGCATCGAGCTCCAGAAGTTTCCCTTCGGAAGCACGAAGAAGGCCTGACTCTTGAGGATCCCGAGCACGATGGCGCCGGCGAACGTGAGCGGGAGGCTCTTGAGTTTGCCGATCACCGCGGCGCCGTAGGCCGCCAGGATGAAGAACGTCAGCTCGATCTGGGTCGGCGACCCCGTTTGGCTCGCGAGGAGAACGCCCGCCAGTGCGGCGAGCACCGAGCCGAGAATCCAGCTGTAACGGGCGATGGTGACCGGGGGCGCACCGTTGAGGGCGGCCAGGGTCGGGTTGTCGACGACGGCACGCATCGCGACGCCGGTGCGGCTCGCGAAGAGAAGACCGCGCAGCAGGATCGCGACCGCGACCGCGAGAACGAGAGCGAGGATGTTGTCGTAGCTGGGGCGGGCTTCCCAGATGTGCAGGGTCTTGAGGCCGAGAAGCGGATCGAGCCGAAAGCCGCTGTCCGGTGGAAACATCTTCTGCGCGAGGCCGATGAGCATGACCGTGAGTGCGATCGTCACGGTCACTGTCGTCTGGACCGGAGCATCGTTGAAGAAGCGCATCACCCGCTCGATGGCAATGCCCACGAGTGGAGCGAAGACAAAGAGGATGATGACGAGTGCGATCACGACCGGTACGTCGTGTTGCGCGATGAGTGCCCAGTACAGGTACGCGGACATCATGCCGACCGCGCCGTGGGCGAAGTTGAAGACGCCCGTCGTGGCGTACGTGAGGACGAGTCCGCTGGCGGCGATGGCGAAGACGCAGCCCTCGGAGATTCCGATGAGCGTCGTCGCGAAGAGCTGCCCCATGTTCGGTGCCTTGGTGACGGCTCGGATCACATAGAGCGCCAGCAAGACGTACGGCAGGTACTGGCCGTAGCGCGTTCGGAATCCCCGCAACGCGTCGAGCGCGGCGGTCACGAAGCCGCGAACCCCGCGTCGGGATAGACGCGCTTCCACGCACCGCCCGTGATCGTGGCGATGATGAACTGCGTGGCGCCTTGCTTCGCCGCCGGGCTGCGAGGCGCAAGGATGTTGTCCGCGGTGAAGTCCGTGACGCCGTTCAGCGCGGCGATCGCGGCGTCACGCGTCGGGGCCGCACCGGCGGCGGCGATCGCGTCGACGCAGAGCTTGGCTGCGGTCCAGCCCATGACGGCGAAGAAGTCGAGCGGCTGGCCTGAGCTGCTCGCTTGGTAGAACTGGGCGAAGGTCTGCATCGCCGCGCTGCCACCTTCGACGATGTCGTGCGTCAGCGCGATGAGCGCACCATCGGCATTGGCGCCGGCGATCTGTGGCAGCTGCGGGCCGTACGCCTGCGCCCCGTAGAAGGGCACCTTGACGTCCCACCCGACCTGCTTGATGGCCTGCGCGAGCTTGCCGATGCCGTTGACCTCGAGCACGGTGATCAGGGCGTCGTCGCCGTTGCTCTTCATCTGGTTGGCGACACCGACGTAGTTCGATTCGGTGACGGCGACCTTGATGGGATTGTCGGCGACGAGGCCCGCCGCGGTGATGTCGTTGACGTAGCCCTGCACGCGGGCGAAGGCGTTGGGGTTGTCCGGGTAGACGATGCCGACCTTGGTGGCACCCTTGTTCGCCTTGAACCAGCTCCAGATCGCGACCGTGCCGTTCGTGTCACCGGCCGGTGCGATCGGGTTGGGGGAGTAGTAGTTCGGCTGTTTGAGCGCCGTGTTGCCGATGATCAGCGAGCAGTTCGGGATGTTGGTACCGCCGATCACGTCGGCACCACCGTCGTCGACGACCGTGGTGTTGCCGACGAAGCCGAAGACTTGGTCCTTCAACTGATCGGTCTGGGACCGGTTCGTGCCGGGGTCGAGCCGGTCGTCGCCGTTGACGAGCGACAGTTTTCTGCCGCACACGCCGCCCTGGTTGTTGACGTAGTCGAGGTAGGCCTTGGCACCGGCGCGTCCGGTGGCGCCGAAGTTCTGCACCGGTCCGCTGATCGTGGAGACGTTGCCGAGCTTGATCTCGGTGTCGGTGACGCCAGGAGCGTCAGAGTGCTGTGGGGTACACGCCGCTCCCGCGGCCGCGCCGCCGCCGGCGGCATTCGGGTCGGCTCCGGTGGCCCCGGTGGCCGCGCCGGGGGCCGTTGCGCCGCCGCCGGCGGTGCTGGCCCCGCCGGTGCCAGTGGCGGCCTGGCCCGTGCCCGTGGCGGTGCCTCCGCCGCCCGCCCCGCGAGCCTGGACGTACTGGGCGTTGCTGAGGCGCGCACCGCACGCGACAGTGGCGAGGAGCCCGAAGGCCGCGACGAGTCGAATGAGCCGGTAGCGCACGTTCCCCCTAATCAGAGACTGAGTCTGATACTTCGACGTACCGGGCGCACTCCCTGCCCCTCCAGCCTGGCAGAAAAATGGAACACGTTCTATTCTGGGCGGCCTCGGGGGATGGGAGGAGCAGCGTGCAGATCGCCTACACGCCGGAGCAGGAAGCGCTTCGCCAGGAGTTGCGCGAGTACTTCGGGGTCCTGATGACCCCTGAGGTCGAGGCGGAAGTCGCCGCCGGCGAGAGCGGTGGACCGGCCTGTCTCGAAGCCGTACGCACGATGGGCCGCGACGGCTGGCTCGGAATCGGGTGGCCCAAGGAGTACGGCGGCCAGGGGCGCACCGACCTCGAGCAGTTCATCTTCACGAACGAGGCGTGGCGCGCCGGTGTGCCCATCCCGTTCCTCACGATCAACACCGTCGGCAAGACGATCATGGAGTTCGGCTCGGACGAGCAGAAGCACAAGATCCTCCCCAAGATCCTTGCCGGCGAGCTGCATTTCTCGATCGGTTACACCGAGCCCGGAGCCGGCACCGATCTCGCGTCGCTGCGTACCACTGCCGTGAAAGACGGCGATGAGTGGGTGATCAACGGCCAGAAGGTCTTCACGTCGCTGGCCTCGTACGCCGACTACATCTGGCTCGCGGCGCGTACCGATCCGGATGCGCCGAAGCACAAGGGCATCACGATCTTCCTCGTGCCCACGACCGACCCGGGCTTCTCGCACACGAAGATCGAGACGATGGTCAACGCCTCGACGACGACGACCTTCTACAACAACGTGCGCGTCGGCGACGATGCCGTGGTGGCGGGGGTGAATCGGGGCTGGGACCTCATCACCAACCAGTTGAACTACGAGCGGATGTCGTTGGCACCGCCCGGAATGGTCGAGCGCTGTTACGAGGATGTCGTTCGCTATGCGAAGGACACGAAGCTGGCCGATGGCCGGCGGGTGATCGATCAGGAGTGGGCACATATCAACCTGGCTCGCGTGCTCGCGAAGACCGAGTTCCTCAAGCTCATCAACTGGAAGGTGTGCACGGGGAAGATCAATCCGGGCGACGCGAGCTCGGCGAAGGTGTTCGGCACCGAGTTCTTCACCGAGGCCTACCGGCTGCTCCTCGAAGTGCTCGGCCCCACCGGTTCGTTGCGCCGTGGGTCGCCATCGGCTGCGCTCGCCGGGCGCATCGAGCGTGCGATGCAGGGCTCGCTGATCCTCACCTTCGGTGGCGGCACGAACGAAGTGCAGCGCGATCTCATCGCATTGTTCGGTCTTGGCATGCCCAGAATCCCGAGGCACTGATATGGACCTGTCACTCTCCGAAGACCAACAGTCGATTGGCGATCTCGCGGGCCGCATCCTGGCGGAGAAGCTGCCGCCGAAACGGCTGCGAGACATCGAGACCGATCCTGCGGGTCGCTGGTTCGCCGACGACGTCTGGAAAGAGCTCGCCAAGGCCGATCTGCTCGGCGTGTGCCTTCCCGAGTCGGTCGGCGGTGGCGGCTACGGCTTCATGGAAGCCTGCCTGCTCCTCGAGCAACAGGGTCGCACCGCCGCGCCGTTGCCGCTCCTTGCGACGCTGGTGTTGGGGGCGCTGCCCATCGCGCGCTTCGGATCGCAAGAGCAGCAGCAGCGGCTGCTTCCCGGCGTGATCGACGGCTCGACCATTCTCACGGCCGCGTTGTTCGAGGCGGGGGAGTACGTCGTTCCGACGGTGCCCACCACCACAGCGACGGCCGACGGCGACGGATGGCGGCTCGACGGCGAGAAGATCCTCGTTCCGGCCGTGCATCTCGCGGCCAAGGTGCTGGTGCCGGCGCGTAGCAATGGATCGGTCGGTGTGTTTCTCGTCGACCCGAGCAGCAAGGGTGTCGAGCTCGAGCGCAACGAGTCGATCAACGACGAGCCGGTGTACCTGGTACGCCTCAACGGCGCGGTCGGTGAGGCGCTGGGCGACCCGCAGCACGGCGACGAGATCGTCGAGTGGATCACGGAGCGAGCCATCGCTGCGCTGTGCTCGATTCAGGCGGGTGTGTGCGAGACCGCACTGCGCCTCACGGCTGCGTACGTGTCGGAGCGCGAGCAGTTCGGGTCCAAGATCGGCACGTTCCAGGCGGTCGCGCAGCGCATCGCCGACGCGTACATCGACACCGAGGGCATCCGGCTCACGGCCATACAGGCTGCGTGGCGGTTGTCTGAGGAGCTCGAGGCCCACGACGAGGTGCACATCGCCAAGTTCTGGGCCTCGTTCGGAGGTGATCGCGTCGTGCATGCTGCGCAACATCTTCACGGCGGTGTCGGCGTCGATCTCGACTACCCGGTGCATCGGTACTTCCGTTGGAGCAAGGTGATCGAGCTCACGTTGGGCACGGCCACCGAACATCTCCGCCGGCTCGGCCAGCGAATCGCGGCGGCTCCCTGATGCCGCTCCTCGAAACGCGCGGAGTCAACGTGCACTTCGGTGGTCACCACGCGGTCCGCGACGTGGATCTCGAGGTCGAAGCCGGCCGGATCACGGCGCTGATCGGCCCGAACGGCGCGGGCAAGACCACCACGTTCAATGTCATCACCGGGCTGCAAGAGACCACCAGCGGCAAGGTGGTACTCGACGGCAAGGAGCTCTCGAAGCTGCCGCCCCATCAGCGGGCACGACGCGGCATCGCGCGCACGTTCCAGCGGCTCGAGGTCTTCGGATCGCTGAGTGCCCGGGAGAACATCCTCACGGCCGCGGAGATCCGCAAGAGCTGGGCCCGCGACAAATCCGATCCGCGGGCCGTCACCGAAGAGATCATCGATCGCATCGGAATTCGCGACGTGGCCGATGATCGTGTCGATGCCATGCCCACCGGTCAGGCTCGCCTCGTCGAGTTGGGGCGTGCGCTCGCCACCAAGCCGCGCGTTCTGCTCCTCGACGAACCCGCGTCTGGCCAAGACGAACAGGAGACCGACGCCTTCGCCGACCTCCTGCTCGACCTGGCCGCCGAAGGGATGGCGATCCTGATGGTCGAGCACGACGTCGCGCTCGTCATGAAGGTGTGTGCGTGGATCCACGTGCTGGACTTCGGGGCGATCCTCGCTGTCGGGACCCCTACGCAGATCCAGCAGAACCAAGCCGTGCTCGACGCCTACCTCGGAGCTGCCGCCGAAGAGACGTCGATGCACAACGCGGAAGCAGCCGCGCACTCGGAAACTGATGGCTGAAAAGGTCCTCGAGCTCAAAGGCGTGAAAGCCGCATACGGCCGGATCGAGGTACTGCACGGTGTGAACCTCGTCGTGCCCCTCGGCAGCGTGGTCGCCCTGCTCGGGCCGAACGGTGGCGGCAAGACAACGACGCTCAAGGTCATCAGTGGCCAGATGACGCCAACCGCCGGTTGCGTTCACATCGCCGGTCGTCACGTGAACGGAGCGAGCACCGACGCGCTCGCGCGCATCGGGGTGTGCACGATTCCGGAGGGTCGCGGGATCTTCCCGAACCTCACGGTGAAGGAGAACCTCCGCATGGCGACGTACGGGGGCGTCGACTTCGGCGAGGTCGAGTCGATCGCGTACGAGCGCTTCCCGCGACTCGGGGAACGGCGCGGCCAGCTGGCCGGCACGATGTCCGGCGGCGAGCAGCAGATGTTGGCGTTGGCGCGAGGGTTGGCGGTGAAGCCGTCGCTGCTCCTGCTCGACGAATTGTCGATGGGCCTCGCGCCGCTGATCGTGGAACAGCTGTACGAAGTCGTCGGCCAGGTGGCCAAGACGGGCGTGTCGATCCTCGTGGTCGAGCAGTTCGCCCGGACGGTCCTGGGCGTTGCCGACTATGCGGCGATCATGTTGCACGGCAAAGTAGTGAGCGTCGGTCAGCCCGACGATCTCGAGGATGAGCTCTCGGCCGCCTACTTGGGCGGCTAGACAAACCACGGACCGGAAGCGGTCCACTCGTAACCAGGGGGAAAAATCTGTGACTCGTCTACGTGGGCTGGCGCTGGCGTCTGTCCTTGTGTTGCTGGGGGCGTCCTGTGGCCGTAGCGACTCGCCGCAGCCCGCGGCCGTGGCGTCGTCGTCGGCCGCGCCCGCTGAGGCGCGGCTTGACGGCGGTTCCTTTGGTGACCTGGCGAATGTCTGCCGCGCCACGGACGCGAGCGGGCAGAAGGCGAGTGGTGCGACCGGCCGGGGAGTCACCGACACCGAGATCCACGTCGGGACGGTGACCGACAAGGGCTCCGACATCAAGGCGGGGCTGAACAAAGAGATGTTCGACGCCGCGGTTGCGTTCACAACGTGGTGCAACCTGCACGGCGGAATCCTCGGCCGCAAGATCGTTTTGGACGACCTCGACGCGAAGCTCCTGCAATACAACGATGCCATCACGGCGGCCTGCGGCAGCGACTTCGCACTTGTCGGCGGGGGTGCGGTGTTCGACAGCGATGACAACGGCCAAGCGGTGCAGTGCGGCCTTGCCAACATCCCAGGATTCGTGACGACCGCTGGCGCACGGCGAGCCGACCTCACGGTGCAGCCCGTCCCCAACCCGGTGGACAAGCTTCCGGTCGGCGGCTACCGCGCCGTCGACAGCATCTCCCCCGGAGCGCTGCAGCACTACGGCGTACTGACGGGCAACGTCCCGACCACCCAGCAGGTGCGTGACTCGAACGTCGAGGCCATCGGGCTCCTCGGCGGCGCCGTCGTCTACAGCGCGGAGTACACCGTGTTTCCTGGAGAGACGCAGTGGCGGCCGTTCGTCGACGACATGAAGAACAAGGGTGTGAGGGTGTTCGAGCTCATCGGCGAGCCGACAAACCTTCAGGGCCTCCAGGCCGAGATGGTGACGGCGGGGTTCTTTCCGGACGTCACGCTCGTGAACACGAACTTCTACGACTCGAAGTACGCGGCCGAGGGCGGCGCGAATGCGAAGAACACCTACATCCGCACGATCTTCTTTCCGCTCGAGCTCAAGGACGAGAATGCGGCGACCGCCGACTACCTCTCGCTGATGAGCCGGTTCAACCCGAGCGGCAAGATCGCGCAGCTGGGTATCCAGGGCACGTCAGCATGGCTGCTGTTTGCGCAGGCGGCGAGCGCCTGCGGTTCCCAGCTGACGGCGCAGTGTTTGATCGACAAGGCGAAGGTGAGCAGCTGGACCGGCGGTGGCTTGCACGCCGCGACCAATCCAGGCGCCAACAGCCCTTCGACCTGCGGACTGCTGCTGAAGGTCGACGGCAACAAGTTCGTGTACGACGACAAGGACACGAAGCCGAATCAGGGCAAGTTCAACTGCGCTGACAACAACGTTGTGACTCTGACGAGCTCCGTGCCGCACTGACGGCGTGCAGCACTTTCTCCTTCTGACGATCACCGGCCTGTGCACGGCCGGGGTCTTTGCCATCGCCGCTAGCGGGCTGGTGCTCACGTATACGACGACGGGGATCTTCAATTTCGCCCACGGGGCGATCGGCATGCTCGGGGCGTTCACGTACTGGCAACTCCATGTCGAGTGGGGACTGCCTACCTGGCTCGCCGTTGCTCTCGTGCTGCTCGTCATCGCTCCCTCGCTCGGTGTCGTGCTCGAGCTGGGCATCATGCGGCGCTTGCAAGACACCTCGGAAGCGGTGCAACTGGTGGTGTCTGTGAGCCTCCTGGCGGCTGCGCTCAATCTTGGGCTACTGGTGTGGAGCCCGCAGGAAGCGCACCCCATCACGCGTTTTTGGGAAGGGTCGAACGTCAAGATCCTGGGCGTCGCGCTCAGTTGGCATCAGACGTTCTCGTTCTTACTGGCGGTCGCCGTGGCCATCGGTCTGCGAGTACTTCTGTACCGCACTCGAGCGGGCGTGACGATGCGGGCGGCGGTCGACGATCGTCCACTGGCGGCACTGAACGGGGCGCGGCCTGACCGGTCGGCGATGTTGGCGTGGGCCATCGGGTGCTCGCTGGCGGCACTCGCAGGCATCCTCACCGCGCCGGAGCTCGGGTTGCAGCATCTCTTTCTCACGCTGCTCATCGTGAATGCGTACGCCGCGGCGATGATTGGAAGGCTGCGCAGCCTCTCGTTGACATTCCTGGGCGCCATGATCCTGGGGTTGGCCGACGCGTACGGCCAGGGCTACCTCCCGAAGGGCAACGACTACGTCATCGGGTTCCGATCAGCCATCCCGGTCGTGATCCTGTTCGTGGTGCTCCTCGCGCTTCCGCAATCACGCCTGCGAGGACACGTCTCCGCCCGCTCGCGGGAATGGTTCCCGTCGCCGACGTACTCCGGTTCGCTCACGGCGGCCGCACTGCTTCTCGCCGGGGTCGCAGTCGTTGCGACTTTGGTCACCGACGCCGACGCGTTGCAGCTCACCCGGCTATTCGCGTTTGCGATCATCGCGTTGTCGCTCGTTCCGCTCGTCGGGTACGGCGGGCAGATCTCCCTGTGCCAGATGAGCTTCGCGGGGATCGGCGCCATCGTGATGGCGCACAACGGTGCCGCCGGACAGCCGGCCACCCTCGCACTGGTGGCCGTCGTGTGCGGAGTCGTCGGGGCCGTCATCGCCCTGCCGGCATTGCGCTTGTCGGGTATCCATCTCGCGCTGGCCACCGGTGCGTTCGCCGTGATCCTCGATCGGTGGATCTTCAATCTCCCGAGCTTCAACATCGGTGCGGTTCGTGTTGGCTTCTTCGATCAGGGCACGGTGCCGGTCCACCGGCTCCACGTTCCGGGCATCGAGCCCACGAGCGAACGCGCCGAGCTCGTGGTGGTCGCCGCGCTGTTCTGCGTACTCGCGCTGCTGGTCGTGGGTGTGCGCCGTAGCCGGTACGGCGAGCGGCTGCTCGCCATGCGAGACAGCCCGGCCGCCTGCGCGACGCTGGGGATGGGCCTCACGGCGACGAAGCTCGCGGTGTTCGCGCTCTCGGCCGCGATCGCCGGAGTCGGCGGCGCGGTCTACGGCGGCGCGCTCGGCACCGTGGGGGCGAATCGGTTCACCTTCTTCGACAGCCTGCCTCTGCTGCTGCTCACGGTGGTCGGCGGTATCGGATCGATCGGTGGTGCGGTCTTCGCCGGTCTCGTGCTCTACGGCATCCCGTTGGTGGCCAACTCCTGGAGCGACCTCGACATCCCGGTGCGCTCGCTGCCCGGTCTGCGCGACGTTGGCGATCTGCTCGCCCTGACGCCCGGCCTCATGGGCATCGGATTGGGCCGTAATCCGAATGGCGTCGTTCGCGACGTTGCGGCGCGGTTCGATCCGGCGCTGAAACACCCTGCGGTGTTCGGTGGGCTCGGAGTCGCGCTTGCGTTGCTCGTGGGTGCGGTCGAGACCGACACCATCGGCGGTTGGTGGTTCGGCACCCTGGCCATCGTCGCGATCTTCGCGACGCCGTTGGTCGCTCAACTCGTCGGAGCGGGTGGCGGGCGGTCGCATGACACCGACGTGCCCCTGGAATGGTTGGGCATCGATCGGCCGTTCACCGCCGCCGACGTGCGCGCCATCGATGCGGTCGTTGCTCTACCGGACGTGACGCGATGACCGCGGCGCTCACGGTCGAGGACGTGACGGTTCGCTTCGGTGGGAACGTCGCGCTTTCGCGGGTGTCGCTCCGTGCCGACGCTGGCGTCGTGACCGGCCTCATCGGGCCGAACGGAGCCGGCAAGACGACGTTGTTCAATGTGGTCACGGGGTTGCAGAACCCGACCACCGGAAGCGTGCACTTGGGGGACCGCGATGTCACGCGGGTGGCGCCTCACAAGCGGGCTCGAGCGGGGTTGAGCCGGACGTTCCAACGGCTCGAGCTGTTCTCGCTGCTTTCGGTTCGCAGTAACGTCCGCGTCGCCGCCGACCTCCACCGCAGCTACACGCGGGATCGCAGCATCGATCCGGATGCAGTGGCAGAAGAGGTCCTCGAGCGGCTCGGGATCGGTGCGCTGGCCGAGTCGCGTGTCGACCGGCTCCCCACGGGGCTGGCTCGTCTTGTGGAAGTGGGCCGCGCGCTGGCCACCAGACCGCGAGTGCTGTTGCTCGACGAGCCGGCCTCCGGCCAGGACGAGAGCGAGACCGCCGCACTCGCTCGGTTGCTGCGCGATTTGGCGTCCGACGGTATGGCGATCGTGCTCGTCGAGCACGACGTCGACCTCGTGATGGAGACGTGCGAGCGCATCCACGTCCTCGACTTCGGCGAGATGCTCGCGGTCGGCACGGCGTCCGAGATCCAGTCCAACCCGGCCGTCCTCGCCGCGTACCTCGGGGTCGACAAGTGACCGCGATGCTCGAACTGCGTGACGTGCGGGCCGCGTACGAGCGCATCGAGGTCGTGCGGGGCGTGAGCTTCGAGGTCGGCGAAGGTGAGGTGGTCGCCCTGTTGGGACCGAACGGCGCTGGGAAGTCGACCACGTTGAAGGTGATCGCGGGGCTGCTGGCGCCATCGTCCGGCGACGTGTTCCTCGCGGGCCGCCGTGTGAAGGGGGCGCGGCCTGAAGCTCTCGCCCGCGCCGGTCTGTGTCTCATCCCGGAAGGCCGCGGCATCTTCCCGAACCTCAGCGTTCGCGAGAACCTGCGCGTGGCCACGCACACCGGTCGGCGATTCGCTGATCTCGAGGCGAGCGCTTTCGACCGCTTCCCGCGCCTCGCGGATCGGCGCGATCAGGTCGCGGGGACGATGTCGGGCGGCGAGCAACAGATGCTGTCCTTGGCCCGGGGGCTTGCTTCGGAGCCCGGGCTGTTGTTGCTCGACGAGCTCTCCATGGGGCTCGCCCCGCTTGTGGTCGAGAGCCTGTACGAGAAGGTGCGCGAGATTGCTCGTGAGGGCGTCTCGATCCTCGTGGTCGAGCAGTTCGCTCGAGTCGTGCTCGACGTGGCCGATCGAGCGGCGATCATGGTGAACGGCACCATCCGAGCGATGGGTTCACCCGAAGTGGTCGAACAGGAATTACACAGCGCGTATCTCGGAGGACGATCAAACTGACGAACGATGACGGCAACAGGGTCGAGCGCTTCAAGGCGGAGGTGAAGCAGATGCGAGTGCATGATCCCGCGCTACGGCGAGATCGCGCGCTCCTCGTGTTCGGGGCAGTGTTGCTCGCTCTCGGCGTTGCGATCGCCATCGACGGCTACGCCCTTTCGCATGCGGCGACGAACGATCAACGACAGCAGCTCGATGGCATTGCGATCGGGTTGATCGGAGTCGCCGTGACGATCGTCGGCGCGGCCCTGTTCGTCCGCTATTCGATCGCGCAGTTCCTACGCTTCTGGCTGGCTCGGCTCACGTACGAGCAGCAGGCGCAGACCGACCGCGTCGTCGAGGCGATCAGGCCGCCGACGGGCTGAACTCGACCTGCATCTCCTTGATGCCATTGATGAAGTTGGAGCGCAACCGCCGGGCGGGAGCCTTGAGCTGCATGTCGGGGATGCGCCTCATGATCTCCTCGAACATCACCTTGATCTCGGCGCGGGCGAGGTTGGCTCCGAGGCAGAAGTGAGGGCCGCCCCCACCGAACGCGACGTGCATGGTGTGCATATTGGGATTGCGGGTGATGTCGAACGTGAAGGGGTCGTCGATCACGGACTCGTCGCGGTTCGCCGACATGTGCCAGAACACCACGGGCTCGCCGGCGGGGATGTCCACACCGGCGATCTGCGTGTCGACCGTGGTTGTACGCCGGAAGTTCATGACCGGCGTCGACCAGCGCAGGATCTCCTCGACGGCGCTGTCGATCAAGGACGGGTCGTCGACGAGCTTCTTGTACTGATCGGGATGCTCGATGAAAGCCAGCATCCCGTGTGAGATCGCGTTGCGGGTGGTCTCGTTCCCCGCCACGGAGAGCAGTAGGAAGAAGAGGTTGAACTCGAGATCAGACAGGTGCTCGCCGTCGACATCGGCGTGGAGTAGGGCGCTCACGATGTCGTCTTGCGGGTTCTTGCGGCGATCGGCGGCCAGCCCCTCGGCGAAGGCATAGAGCTCCATTGCCGCGCCAAAGGCGTCGTCACGCGACGTCTGGAATTCCGGATCGTCGAAGCCGATCAGCTGGTTCGACAGCTCGTAGATGACCTTGCGGTCTTCGCGAGCCACGCCGAGGAACTCGGCGATCGCGATGAGCGGGAGCTCGGAGGCGACCTCGGGGACGAAGTCGCACTCGCCCCGCTCGATGATCGCGTCGACGATGCCTTTCGCTTCCTC
This sequence comes from Acidimicrobiaceae bacterium, assembly GCA_041166745.1. Taxonomy (GTDB): domain Bacteria; phylum Actinomycetota; class Acidimicrobiia; order Acidimicrobiales; family JACDCH01; genus DASUCS01. The sequence continues at coordinate 36,717 of JBEEGH010000032.1, read as the reverse complement.
CTCGAGGTGCTGCTGTAAGTCGCGGATCATGCGCGGCGTGAAGCCCTTGTTCACGATCTTGCGGAGCTTCGTGTGCTCCGGCGGATCCATGTTGAGCATCATCATTCGCTGTGTCTCGAGGTTGTCCTCGGTCATGTCGAGCGTGGCGCCGCCGAGCCAGGAGGAGAACGTCTTGGCGTCGCGATTCACGGCGACGAGGTCTTCGTGGCGCGTGACGCACCAGAACGGGTGACCGTCCGGCTTGGCATGCAGGTAGACAGGTGCCTCGCGTCGCAGCGTCGCGAACATCTCGTGCGGGACGCCTTCCACGAAGTTTTCGGGGTCGTAGATGTCGACCTCACTGAGCTCCACTGCGACCCTCCGGAACTAGAACACGTTTCAGTTCTGACAGTACACTCGCCCGCCGTGAGCGACCAGCCTGAGGAACCGCATCTGCTGTACGAGCGCGATGGGCACGTCGCCATCGTCACCATGAACCGACCAGCGGCGAAGAACGCGCTGTCGGGCGAGATGCTCGTGCGGATGTACGACGCGTGGGTCGAGATCGACGAAGACCCCGAGTTGCGCGTCGGGATCCTTACGGGAGCGGGCGGCACGTTCTGCTCGGGAATGGACCTCAAGGCCTTCGCGGGCGACACCCAGCAGGAGAATCCGTTCCAGAAGCGGTTCGACGAAGACGCCGACCTGCACTGGAAGGCGTTGCTGCGACACTTCCGGCCACGGAAGCCGATCATCGCGGCCGTCGAGGGATTCGCCCTCGCGGGGGGAACCGAGATCCTGCAGGGCACCGACATCCGCGTGGCGGGGGAGGGAGCCATCTTCGGGATCACCGAGGCGGCCCGTGGACTGTTCCCGCTCGGCGGATCGACCGTGCGGCTGCGGCGGCAGATCCCCTACACGATCGCGGCAGAGCTGTTGCTGACCGGGCGGCGGGTGCCGGCACCCGAGGCGAAGGAGATCGGCCTCATCGGTCACGTCGTGCCGGACGGCAAGGCGCTGGAGAAGGCGCGAGAGATCGCCGATCAGATCGCGGCCAACGCGCCGCTGTCGGTGCAGGCCGTGCTGCGGTCGTTGCGTGAAGGCGCGGAGATGTCCGAAGCCGATGCCCTCGCGAACGAGCTCGAGATCGGCTGGCCGATCTTCGCCACCAAGGACGCCAAGGAAGGCGCCACCGCCTTCAAAGAGAAGCGCCCCGCCAACTTCGTAGGCGAGTAGCTCGCCAAATCCCATTCAGCGGCACACAAAAGTGTGTACGTATGAATGGGATTTCGGAGGGGGCTAGGCGTTGGCGGTGGCTACGAGCTTTTGGGCCCAGGGATAGTCGGGCTTTCCGCTGGGCGATCGTGAGATGGAGTCGACGAGGTGCAGCTCGCGCGGCACCTTGTAGCCCGCGATCTTCGTCCGGCAGTGCGTGGCGAGATCCTCGAGCGTGGGCGTCAGTCCGGGGCGGGGCTGCACCACCGCGGTGACTCGCTGTCCCCAACGTTCGTCGGCCGCACCGACCACCAACGCGTCGAACACGTCTGGGTGCGACTTCAGCGCTGATTCGACTTCTTCGGGGAAGATCTTCTCGCCGCCCGAGTTGATGCACATCGAGCCGCGCCCGAGGAGCGTGATCGTGCCGTCCGCTTCCCACTGCGCGAAGTCGCCGGCCACGACGTAGCGCCGACCGTCCTTCGCGGTCACGAACGTGGCACGCGTCTTCTCTTCGTCCTTGTAGTAGCCGATCGGGATGTTGCCGCCGCGGGCCACCTTGCCCACGATGTCGCTCCCCGGCTCCAGGATGTTGAGCGCTTCGTCCACGACGACCGTGTCGGGACCTGGCATCACCGTCGGACCGCCCTTCATCGCGGTGCCATCCTTCGGCACCTGCGCGATGCCGTTGAAGCCACCCTCAGAGGAACCGATCGAGTCGGTGATCATGAGGTTCGGGAACTGTAGGAAGAACCGGTCCTTCACGGGCGCCGAGAACAAGGCCGCGCTCGAACTCACGGCGAGCAACGAGCTCGTGTCCCACCGGCTCGGATTCGCGTCGAGCGTCTCGATCAGCGGCCGCGCCATCGCGTCGCCGGTGATCATGATCGCGTTGGCCTTCTCGCGCTCGATCGAGTCCCATATGTCTTCGGCGTCGAAGCGCGGCGTGAGCATGACCGTGTTGCCCTTGAACATCATGCCGAGCATTCCCCACTGGCAGGCCCCATGCATGAGCGGTGGGAGCATGAAGGAGACGAGCGGGAACCCGTTCGCCGCGGCCTCGGCGAGCTCGGTGTCGGATTCGACCTTGTGCCCCGTGACCGCGTCGATGCCCTGGCCGAGCGCCATGAACACGTCTTCCTGCCGCCACACCACACCCTTTGGCATCCCGGTGGTGCCGCCCGTGTAGAGCATGTAGTGGTCGTCGGGTGAGCGCTCCCCGAAATCGCGTACCGAGCTCTGCGTATCGCGCTCGGCCGTCCACGTCTGGTCGATCGGCAGCGTGTGCTTCACGACGGGAATGCCGGACCGGACCGCGTCGAGCCGTTCGGCGAACTCGGGGTCGTACACGACCACGGTGCAGTCCGCGTTGTCGAGCAGGTAGGCGAGCTCTTCTTCCACGTACCGGAAGTTGATGTTGATCGGCACCGCTCGCAGCTTGAAGGCCGCGAGCATGGCCTCCACCCATGGCACGCAGTTGTACGCGTAGATGCCCACGTGGTCGCCAGGGCCGACACCGAGTGCCGCCAGGCGATGCGCCACTTGGTTGGCGCGGCCCTCGAGCTCGCCGTAGGTGAGGTGGTCGTCTCCGACGATGAGGGCCGTCCGATCGGGCACGCGATCGACGGTGTGCTCGAAGAGATCGGCGATGTTGTACGCCATCGGCTCACACTAGAACAGGTTCCAGTTTTGCCGCACGGCCATCGCGGGCAAGACTCTCCCATGCCCAAGACCTTCCTGGTAGCGGCGATCATCGGGTTCGTAGCCACCCTCAACGCCTTTTTCCCCCGCAGGGATCGGGTGCTCGTGGTGCCGAGCTTCTTCAGCGCCTGGCTCACGATCGAGTTCGCGCCGTGGCTCCTCTTCTGGGAAGCGGTCGGCGTCGCCTACTTCGTGGCCGACGGATCGCTCGAGGACACCACTGGGTGGGTGGCCTTGGCCCTCGCTCTGGCCACCTGTGTCGGACTGATCGTGATGGTCCTGTGGTCCCGCAAGACCACGGTCACGGTCCGCACGGCGATGGCCGACCTCGAGATCGATGAGGACGCGCCCCGTTTCCCGCGTTCGCACGTGATCTTTCCGATCCTCATGCGCCATCGCAAGGGTGTCGCGCACGTGCGGAACATCACGTTCGCCGAATATGGCAAGAAGAAGCTGCGCCTCGACGTGTACAAGCCCGACGGAGCGAAGCCCGGCGACCTGCTGCCGGGCGTTCTCCAGATCCACGGCGGGGCTTGGGTGCTCGGTGACAAGCGCGAGCAAGGCGTTCCGTTGCTCAACCACCTTGCGGTCAACGGCTGGGTCGGCGTCAACGCCAACTACCGATTGAGCCCACGCGCGAAATTCCCCGATCATCTCGTCGACCTCAAGAAGGCGATCGCCTGGTACCGCGAGCACGCCGAGGAGCACGGCGCCGACCCGCACTTCCTCTGCGTCACCGGCGGGTCGGCGGGCGGGCATCTCGCGGCGCTCGTGGGCCTGACCGCGAACGACCCTGAGTACCAACCGGGCTTCGAGGACGTCGACACCACCACGCTGGCTGCGGTGCCGTTCTACGGCGTGTACGACTTCACCAACCGACACGGACGATGGAACAAGGACACGGTCAGGCGCTTCTTCGGCCCAATGGTGCTCGGCAAGAGCCTCGAAGGCGACCCTGATGCATTCCGCAAGGCATCACCGATGGATCTCGTTCGGGCCGACGCTCCACCGTTCTTCGTCATCCACGGTTCGCACGACACGCTGGTCCCGGTGGAAGACGCTCGCGAGTTCGCGGAGCTGCTGCGAGCCGTGTCGGACTCTCCGGTGCTGTACGCGGAGATGCACGGTGCGGAGCACGCGTTCGACGTCATGCCGTCGTTCCGGACGGCTCGGGTGATCGAGGGCGTCGAGCGCTTCCTGCACTCGATCCACGAGCAGTACCTCCGTGGGCGCACGACCGATGATGTCTCCGAGCACGAGGCCGCGGAGGAACTCGTCGACCGCTAGAGGGCATAACTAGAACGTGTTCTAATCGTGTTCTAGTCTGGTCGTCGGTGGACTTCGACGACACGCCCGAGGAAGCAGCCTTTCGCACGGAAGCGCGCGCGTGGCTTTCGGCCAACGCCATTCCGAAGGGCTCGCCCGACGACTTCTCCGCTGGCCACTTCTCCGGCGACATCGACGGCAACGAGTACACGAAACGGTGCCGATGGTGGCAGGGCCAACTGCACGACGGGGGCTGGGCGGGCATCTCGTGGCCGAAGGTCTTCGGTGGCCGCGGGGGCAAGCCGATCGAAGAGGCCATTTTCGCCGAGGAGCAGGGCAAGTGGGGCGTGTCGGCCGGCGTCTTCATGGTTGCGCACGGCATGGTGGCGCCGACGCTGATGCAGCACGGCTCGCCGGAGCAACAGTCTCGATATCTCGCGCCGATGCTGCGGGGCGAAGAATTGTGGTGTCAGCTCTTCAGCGAGCCCGATGCCGGTTCCGACCTTGCTTCGTTGAAGACGCGGGCCGACCGCGACGGAGACGAGTATGTCGTCAACGGTCAGAAGGTGTGGACGTCGAACGCTCACGCCAGCGAGTGGGGCATCCTCATCGCCCGGACCGATCCCGACGCACCGCGTCATGCAGGTATCACGTTCTTCGTGGTCGACATGGCAACCGCCGGCATCGACATCCGACCGCTGCGACAGATCAACGGCGAGGCCCACTTCAACGAGGTCTTCCTCAACGATGTGCGCGTTCCTGCCGCGAACGTCGTCGGGGAAGTGAACGACGGATGGAAGGTCGCGGTCACGACGCTCTCCAACGAGCGAGCCTCGATTGCCGGTGGCTCTGGCATCTCCGACCCGGATCGCATCCTCGCCCTCGCCCGCACACTCGGCATCACCGCACATCCGGTGTTCCGGCAGAAGTTCGTCTCCGTGTGGAGCCGCAACGAGATCATCCGGTATCTGCGCATGCGCAGCCGCACCGCGCTCTCGCAGGGACGTCGCCCGGGGCCGGAGGCGTCGGTCATGAAGCTGGCATACGCCCGATACGTGAAGCAGCTCGGCAACCTGGCGATCGAGATGCAGGGACCGTACGGCGCGCTCGAGCATCCGGACGCCTACGCCGACGGCGTGCTCCAACAGAAGTTCATCAACGCGGTACAGGCTTCGATCGGTGGGGGCACCGACGAGATCCAGCGCAACATCGTGGGCGAGCGCGTACTCGGCCTGCCAAGGGAACCCAAATGAGCGCGACCGGCCTCACGAAGAGCCAGGCCGCCCGGCGGGGACGCGTGATCGACGCCGCCCTCTCCCTCGGGTCCGACGGTGGGTACGACGCCGTACAGATGCGTGATGTCGCGACGACTGCAGGTGTCGCGCTCGGCACGATCTACCGCTACTTCAGCTCCAAGGATCATCTCCTGGCCGAGACGCTGGTGGAATGGGCGAACGATCTCGGCCGGAAGGTGTCACGCAAGCCGCCGAAGGGCGAGGTCCTGAGCGACAAGGTCGTGGACGTCCTGCGTCGGGCAACCCGCGGCATGGAGCTCGAGCCGAAGCTGTCCGAGGCGGTGGTGACGGCGTTGTCGTCAACCGATCCGCACGCCGCCCGGTGCCAGCGTGAGGTGGGCGACGTGATGAACAGCATCATCGCGAGCGCCTTTCCCGATGACTTCGACGCGGCCACTCGAGACGACATCTGCCGCGTTCTGGGACATGTGTGGTTCTCGTCGCTGGTCGGTTGGGTCAACCGATGGTACGGAATCAACCACGTCGGCGACGAGGTCGAGATCGCCGCTCATCTGTTGCTCGACCAATACGACTGACGGCGCGACGATCGCGTGGAGATGCACTTCACGCAGCACTACCTCTCGTGCCTTTCGCACGCTTCGTACCTCATCGGCGACACCACCACCGGCCGAGCGGTGGTCGTCGACCCACAACGAGACATCAGCGCGTATCTGAGCGAGGCGGCCGAAGCGGGTCTCGAGATCGCACACGTCATCGAGACCCACATCCACGCCGACTTCGTGTCCGGCCATCTGGAGCTGGCGGCGGCCACCGGCGCGGACATCTGCTACGGGGCCCGAGCCGAGATCGAGTTCCCCATCCATCCGTTGCGCGACGGCGATCGCCTCATTCTCGGCGAGGTCGTGCTCGAGATCCGCGCCACTCCCGGGCACACCCCCGAGTCCATCAGCGTCGTGATCTGGGAGCACGCGGATGACATCGTGCCGTACGGCGTCCTCACCGGGGACACGTTGTTCGTCGGTGACGTCGGCCGGCCTGATCTGCTTTCAGCGATCGGGCACCATCCCGACGCGATGGCCCGCGACCTCTTCCGGTCGTTGCACACCCAACTGCTGACCCTTCCCGACGGTACTCGTGTCTTCCCTGCGCACGGCGCCGGATCGGCCTGTGGGAAGCAGATGTCGATCGAGCGTCAGTCGACGATCGGCGATCAGCGAAGGACCAACTACGCCCTACAGACGGACGACATCGACGAGTTCGTGGGACTCGTGACCGAAGGTCAGCCGGCCCGGCCTCGGTACTTCTCGCATGACGCGCATCGCAATCGAGAGCTGCATGCCCTCTTCGATGAACGCGACACGCCGCGACTCCTGTCGCTCGAGCGCGTGCTCGCGCTGCAATCGGAAGGCCTTCAGATGCTCGACACCCGGTCCGCTGACGAGTTCGCGCTCGGTCATCTCCGCGGCTCGATCAACGTCGGGTTGGAAGGTCGGTTCGCGGAGTACGTAGGCGCGGTGCTCGACCCCGGCAGACCCATCGTGCTCGTGTGCGACCCGGGAACGGATCTCGAGGCCAAGATTCGATTGTCACGTATCGGCTTCGACGATGTCGGCGGTGCGCTGGCGGATCCGCTCGCGGTGTTCATCGATCACCCGGAGGTGGTCGGCCAGGCGAAGCGCCTGGCCGCAAACGCGCTGAGCGAGCAGTTCATGATCGACGTCCGGGGAGCCGGTGAGACCGAGCACGGATCGCTGCCGGGCGCGCGGCTGCTCCCGTTGCCGTTGCTCGTGGACGAGCTCGAGTCGCTCGACCGCGACCAGGCGACGGTGGTCTTCTGTGCCGGCGGCTATCGATCGTCGATCGCCGCCAGCGTGTTGCGGGCGCATGGCTTCACCGACGTCGCCGACGTCATCGGCGGATACGCGGCGTTTCAGATGGCGCTCGAGCGCCCCTCCCAGTAGGGGTCGCGGAGTTTGCGCTTGAAGAGCTTGCCGCTCGGATCTCGGGGCATCTCGGCGGTGAAGTCGTAGCTCTTGGGTCGCTTGTAGGACGCCAGGTTGGCTTGAGCGAACTCGCGCAGTTGCGCCTCGAGCTCGTCGCCCGCGACAGCGCCCTCGGCCGGCTCGATGACGGCTTTGATCTCCTCACCCCAGTCGTCGTTCGGGATACCGAAGATCGCGACGTCGCCGACGAGCGGGCATTGGTAGAACGTGCCCTCGATCTCGGCGGGATAGATGTTGGCGCCGCCGCTGATGATCATGTCGATCTTGCGGTCGCGCAGGAACAGGTAGCCGTCCTCGTCGAGCTCACCGACGTCGCCTACCGTGAAGAACGCGGTGCCGTCGGGGAAGTAGACGCGGTTGCCTTCCGTCTTCTGCTTGTCGCCCTTGTACTCGAACAGGGCCTGGGCCAGCAGCATGTACACAGTGCCGATCTCGCCCGGGCCGAGCTGCTTGCCGTCGTCGTCGAGGATGCGGATCTCCGAACCCGCCCACGCTTTGCCAACGGTTCCGGGACGCTCGAGCCACTCCTTGGCCGTGACGATCGTGCCTCCGCCCTCGGTGGCGGCGTAGTACTCCATCACCGCGTCGCCCCACCAGTCGATCATGCGCCGCTTCACGTCGGGCGGGCACGGCGCCGCCGCATGGACCATGCAGCGCACCGAGGAGCAGTCGTACTTCGCGCGCACGTCTTCGGGCAGCGAGAGCAAACGGTGGAACTGTGTCGGCACCATGTGCGATGTCGTGACCTTGTAGCGCTCGATCAGTTCGAGCATTCCTTCGGGCGACCACTTGTCCATCAACACGACCTTGTGCCCGAGGTGCAGCGAGTTCGTCGTCCAGAGCAAAACCGCCGTGTGATACAGCGGTGAACCGGTGATGTGCGCGTTCCCGTCTTCGGGCTGCACGCCGAACAGCATCAAGAACATGGAGTACAGCGCGCCACCCTCATCGGGGTCGAGGTCGTGCAGCGCGCGCTTGACGCCCTTCGGCTGGCCGGTCGTGCCCGACGTGTAGTGCATCGGGGCGCCTGCGATGCGATCGGCCGGCGGCGTCGACGGCTGGCCTTCCGTGAGCTCCGAGAAGTCGCGCCCACCAGGGATCGAGCCGACCTTGAACAGGCGATCGTGTCCGAGCTTGATCTCCTCGCCGGCGGCGACCAGCGCGTCCGCGAATCGCTCGTGCCCGATCAGCACCTTGGCGTCGCTGTCGTTGACGATGTACGCGATCTCCGGACCGACGAGATGGTGGTTGATCGGCGTCATGTACAGGCCGATCTGCTGCGCGCCGAGCACCAGCTCCATCATCTCGATGCCGTTCGGCAGCACGACGGCGACGGTGTCGCCTCGCTCGAGACCGAGCGCCCGCAGCCCGTGGGACACCTGATTTGCCCGCGCCGCCAACGCTCCCGCTGTGACCTCGGTGCCGTCGGGCGCGACGAGCGCGATCCGGTCCGGGTCGGCAGCCGCCTGACGGAAGAAGCCCAGTTCAGCCATGGGCCGCAGACTAGAACGTGTTCCAGTTTGCGCGCTAGCGTGCCCCCTCGATGGCAGACCGCACAGAGGTTCTGACCGCCCCGCTCATCATCGAGTATCCGTTCAGCCGCACCACCGGACCGGTGATCGGCGCGTTCCTCACCGGCCTGCGCGAGCAGATCATCGTCGGAACGAAGGCGAGCGACGGGCGCGTTCTTGTTCCCCCGATGGAGTACGACCCGGCGACAGGCCAGGCGGCCACCGAGATGGTCGAGGTGGGGCCCGGCGGCACGGTCACGACATGGGCCTGGGTCAGCCAGCCGCGACCGAAGGATCCGCTCGATCATCCGTTCGCATGGGCGCTCATCCGCATCGACGGCGCAGAGTCCGCCCTGCTGCACGCGATCGACGCTCCGGACATCAGCGCCATGTCGACCGGAATGCACGTCACGCCGCGCTGGCGGGCGGAGCGCGAAGGCCACATCAACGACATCGAGTGCTTCGTGCCGGACGGAGGAACGTAGATGGCGGAACTCACCCTTCCGAAGTCGCTGCAAGGCGTCGAGCAGGTCAAGAGCGTCCGCACGCCAGCCGAGTTGCGCTACCAGTACACGGCCGGCGCCGCCACCACGCGATTTCTCAGAGGCATCGAGCAGAAGAAGATCCTCGGAGAGCGCTGCCCGAAGTGCGGCAAGGTCTACGTGCCGCCGCGCGGCTCGTGCGCGACCGACGGCATCCCCACCACTGATCAGGTCGACCTGGCCCACAAGGGCACCGTCACCTCGTTCTGCATCGTGAACGTGCAGTTCTACGGACAGGCGATGGAGGTGCCCTACACCAGCGCGCTGATCATGCTCGACGGCAGCGACTTGGCGTTGATGCATCTCCTTCAAGAAGTGGCGGTCGAAGACGTGCACATCGGCATGCGTGTCGAAGCCGTGTGGGTCGACGACGACAAGATCGGCCCGACGCTCGAGAGCATCCGCTACTTCCGACCGAATGGTGAGCCCGACGCCGAGGTGCATCAACCGGGTGAGAGCGGATGGGGGGCGCTCGAACATGCGTGACGTCGCGATCATCTCGTTCGCGCAGAGCGACCACGTTCGAGCCGTGACTGACGCCAACGAAGTCGAGATGCTGATGCCGGTCACCGCCGCCGCGGTCGCAGGTGCCAACATGACCAAGAACGACATCGGCTTCACCTGCAGCGGCTCGACCGACTACCTCGCCGGGAGCGCGTTCAGCTTCGTGTCGACGCTCGACGGCGTGGGGCCGTGGCCGCCGATTCAAGAGAGCCACGTGGAGATGGACGGGGCGTGGGCGCTGTACGAAGCCTGGGTCAAGCTGCAACTCGGCGAGATCGACACCGCTCTCATCTACAGCTACGGCAAGTCGTCACCCGGGCCCACACACGAAGTGCAGAGCCGCCAACTCGACCCGTTCTTCGTGGCGCCGTTGTGGCCCGACACGATCTCGTTGTCCGCGCTACAGGCTCGCGCGCTGCTCGACGCTGGCAAGGCCACCGACAAGGACTTCGCCGACATCGTGGCGCGCAGCCGCAAAGCCGCGCTGGAGAATCCGCACGCGCAGCTCAAGTGGGACAAGCCGGCCGACCAGGTGCTGGCCGAGGCCATGCTCGTCGATCCGCTCCGCAAGGACGACTGCCCGCCGATCACCGATGGGGTGGCCGCCGTGGTGATCGCCGCGGGCGACGTGGCGCGCGCCCATTGCGCACGACCGGCCTGGATCCGGGGTATCGATCACCGCGTCGAATCGGCGGTGCTCGGGCTTCGAGATCTCACCGACTCGCCTTCGACCCGTATGGCGGGCGAGAATGCCGGCGTCAAAGGCGGCACGTTCGACCTGGCCGAGCTGCACACACCGTTCAGCTTCCAAGAGCTGATCATTCGTGAGGCCCTCGGCCTCGGCGGCGACGTCGACGTCAATCCGTCAGGCGGTGCGCTGTGCGCCAACCCGATCATGGCCGCCGGCCTGGTGCGGTTCGGCGAAGCGGCCAGTCGGATCATCGACGGGCGGGCGAATCGCGCCGTCGCACACGCGACGAGTGGCGTGTGCCTCCAACAGAACCTGGTGTGCGTCCTGGAGGGTGAGGGCTGATGGGCAAGGAACGCGTTGCCGTTGTCGGCGTCGGCCAGACCAAGCACCAGGCCACCCGCGGCGATGTCTCGATGGCCGGTCTCGTCCGCGAGGCCGCGGACCGTGCGCTCGAGGACGCCGATCTCGGTTGGAACGACATCGACGCGGTGGTCGTCGGTAAGGCCCCGGACTTCTTCGAGGGCGTCATGATGCCGGAGCTCTACCTCGCCGACGCACTCGGCGCGGTCGGCAAGCCCCTGTTCCGCGTGCACACCGCCGGTTCTGTCGGCGGTTCCACGACGATCGTCGCGAGTCAGCTCGTGCAAGCGGGCGTGCACAAGCGCGTGCTCACGGTTGCCTTCGAGAAGCAGTCGGAGAGCGAGGCCATGTGGGCGCTCTCGCTGCCCATGCCGTTCACACCGCCGATGCACGCCGGCGCCGGCGGCTACTTCGCACCGCACATCCGCTCGTACATGCGGCGGTCCAAGGCCCCCGATCATGTCGGGATCCTCGTGGCCCTGAAGGACCGCAAGAACGCGTTGAAGAACCCGTACGCCCACCTGCACGAGCACGACATCACGTTCGAATCGATCGAGCAGTCGATCATGTTGTGGGATCCGGTCCGCTACGCCGAGACGTGTCCGTCGTCCGACGGTGCGTGCGCGCTCGTGCTCGCCGCCGAAGATGCATTGTCAGGCAGTCGCCCGCCGGCATGGGTGCATGGCACTGCCATGCGATCCGAGCCGACGATGTCGGCGGACCGCGATCCGGTGCTGCCGCTCGGTGGCATCCAATGCGTCAACGACGTCTACCGCCAGGCGGGAATCACCGATCCCCGCAACCAGATCGATTGCGTCGAGATGTACGTGCCGTTCTCGTGGTTCGAGCCGATGTGGCTCGAGAACCTGCGTTTCGCTGGTCCGGGCGACGGTTGGCGCATGGTCGAGGACGGCGCTACCCAGATGGACGGCGACCTTCCGGTCAACATGAGTGGCGGCGTGCTGTCGTCCAACCCGATCGGCGCGTCGGGCATGCTCCGGTTCGCCGAAGCGGCCATGCAGGTGCGCGGTCAGGCCGGTGAGCATCAGATCGACGGCGCAAAGGTCGCGCTCGGCCACGCCTACGGCGGTGGCTCGCAGTTCTTCGCGATGTGGGTCGTGTCGAACGAGAAGCCCTGACAGGTCGATGGGCAGACTCGACGGCAAGGTCGCGCTGATCAGCGGCGCGGCCCGCGGTCAAGGTGAAGCCGAAGCCCGTCGGTTCGTCGCCGAGGGAGCCAAGGTCGTGATCGGCGATGTGCTCGAGGCCGAAGGTGAAGCTGTCGCGCACGACCTCGGTGACGACGCGGTGTTCGTCACACTCGACGTGACGTCAGAGGACTCGTGGCGCGAAGCGGTCGCGTCCACCGTCGACGCCTTCGGCGGCCTCCACGTGCTCGTGAACAACGCCGGAGTGCTCGGCGCGTTCACCCCGCTCGTCGAGACGACCGTCGAGAACTTCATGCGGGTGTTGTCGATCAACCTCGTCGGCACGTTTCTCGGTGTCAAAACAGGCGCGCCGGCGATGCGCGACAGCGGGGGCGGGTCGATCGTGAACATCTCGTCGACCGCCGGAATGTGGGGCGTCCCGTTCGCGGCCGACTACACCGCATCGAAGTTCGGGGTGCGGGGGATCACCAAGGTTGCGGCCCTCGAACTCGGCCGCGACGGCATCCGAGTGAACTCCGTACACCCCGGAGGAGTGCTGACGGACATGGTCAAGGCCGTCGGCGACGACGGCGAGAGTGGGTACTACAAGAAGCTCCCCGCCGGCCGGATCGGAATTCCGGACGACATCAGCAACTTGGTGTTGTTCCTGGCGTCAGACGAGAGCGCGTACTGCACCGGCACCGAGTTCGTCATCGACGGCGGCATGCAAGCGGGCGATCTGCAGCTCATGCCGCCACCGCACAAGCGCTAGCGCGATGGAGCCACGCGTCCACTTCATCACCCTCGGTACGAGCGACCTCACGGCCGCCCGCCGGTTCTATGTGGAGGGGCTCGCCTGGGCGCCCGTGTTCGAGGTGCCCGACGAGGTCGTGTTCATCCAGGTCGGTCCCGGCCTGCTGCTGGCCTTGTGGACGGCAGACAAGCTCGACGCCGACATCGGTGACGGCTCGCGGTCAGCAATCGGCTCACCGCCAGTTGCGTTCGCCCACAACGTGGCGAGCGACGCCGAGGTCGTCGCGGTCGTCGATCGTGCAAGGGCGGCGGGGGCAACCGTCCTGAAGGAACCCTCCCTCAGCTTCTTCGGCGGGTTTCAGGGCTACTTTGCTGATCCCTCGGGCTTTCGTTGGGAGGTCGCGCACAACCCCGGTTGGAGCATCGCGGCCGATGGGACCGTCAGCATCGGCTGATGGCGCGGCGCTGCGAACGCTGTTGGCCGATGAGCGGTCAGAACCGACGCATGGGCACGTACGGTGCGATCTCGACGAGGCAATACGCGTCCGTGTCACCCAGGCTCAGGCACAGGTCCTCCTCGTTGATGTGCAGCTCGACGGCCTTCGTCATCATCGGTCCGGAGAAGTCGCCCGGTGCGAAGGAGTATGCGGGGGTCATCCCTCCCGCGACGTTCTGAACCGTCGCCATGGACTCGGCCCAGTTGTCCCGAGTGAGTGCACCGTTGTTGTTCAACGTCGCTCGCCGTACCCCCTCGGCAAACATCAGGATGTTGTCGCACCAGCGCATTGCTACTCCGGCGCGGTAGATGGGCTTCGCGGTGGGGTTGGCTTCCTGCCAGATGTCGGCGCACAACTGCTCGGCCGGTGTCATCGACCCACCCTTGTCAGCGCTGACTTCCCCGAGATGCATGAACGTCGGTCCGACTGCACCGCCCGTGAATGCTCTCGCGTTCTGCGTCGCGATCAGCGACTCTGCCACCACGAGGGTGCTGTTCCAGTCGCCGAGCTCGTAGCGGGGCCAGAACTCCTGACTGTCCGCCTGTTGCGCCCAGGTCGTGAACACCAGTGCCGTCAACCCCATCACCAGCCGGTCGACCTTCTTCTGTTTGAAGTCGCTGATGGCCAAGCCGATCGGAACCTGCGATTGCGCGATGTCGGTGGCAACTCCGGGGATCTCCTTGAAGGTGGCCTGCAAGCCAAAGTGCTGGAGTGCGTGCTCGAGAGCGGCGCGACCGACCTTCTCCTCGTCGCGGCCGCCGGTGACCACACCGATGACGTTGCTCGTCGTCAACTGACCCGTTTCCACCATCCACGAAACCCAATCGGCGACGGTCTCCTCGGTGGTGGGGGCGGTGTACCAGAGGTAGGGCGCCGCGTCCTGCGGCCATTGCTCGGTGAGCCCCAGGGACGTGACCAACGGCGTGTGGTGATCTTTCGTGATGCACTTTTGATGGTACGAGTGCCACGCCGAGGAGTCGACGACGGCGAACGCCTTGTCGTCCTCGGTCCAGCGGCGGCAGCTCTCCTGCATCTCGGTCTCGTTCAGCGGATTGAAGCTCTCGACCTGTGCGTCGATCTTGCGACCACCGAGGCACATGTGCGTGTTGACCCAGTTCACATACGCATTGATGGCATCGCCGCCCGCCTCGACCGGTTCATCAGTCGACGTGCCACTCACGCTCGTGTACTGGCTGATGTCGAACCACGGGAAGACGACCTTGATCTTGTCGGCGGTGACGCCCTTGTCGCTGTCGCCGAGAGGAAGACTTGGGCACGATTCACCCTGCCCCCCGCCACCGAGGACCGCGTTGTCGCCGCTGGCGCCTCCCTGGGTATCGGGTTCGGCGCCGGCGGCGCCAGCTCCCGAGGAGCTGCTACTCGCTGCGCTGGCACTGTCAAATGTTCCGGTCAGGTTGCCGCCCGCGACGACCGTGGACCGACGATCCCTGGCGGCCGTCCGGTTGGACGCGTTGGACGACCGGCCTCCTGCACCCAAGGCGATGAGATCGATGAGGAGGACCGCCACGACGGCGGCCGCGGTGATGCGCACGAGCACGGGTTGGGCTTGCAGCGTGCGCACCGCCCGCCGATAGATGAGGGTCGTACTGGCCACTGTGACGGCTCCTTAGTTGTTCTTCGTTTCGACGCGCGACGAAGCGGTCGCTCGTTGCGCGACAAGCTGGCGGCGTCGCTGAGGCCGAGCGAGACCCGACCGCGACAACGCCTCTTGGCTGGCACCGAGGTACGCCGCCACCGCCGCGGGATTGGCGAGCACCTCGGTAGGAGTTCCCTCGGCAACCACCCGTCCCGCTTCCATCACGATCAAGCGATCGCAGAGCGAGCAGGTCAGCGGTACGTCGTGCTCGACCAGACAGATGGTGGCGCCGGTGACCTCGTGCAAGCGTCGCAACAACGGACCGAACGCCTCCGATTCGCGCTGTGCGATGCCCGCAGTCGGTTCGTCCAACAACAGCAGGCGCGGTTTTGCGGCCACGATCGTGGCGAGGTCGACGATGCGCCTCGTTCCGGTCGAGAGCTCGCCGATGACGTTGTTGCGGAAGCGATCGAGGCCCAACGCGGCGAGCGCCGCGTCGACGGCTTCGCGCTTGGTGCGCTCGGCCCGGGAGAACCGGGGGAGCCGAAGGGCGGACGCCACAACGCCGACATGCAGGCGCGCGTCCTCGGCCACGAGCAAGGTCTCCTCGACGGTCAGTTCCGCGTACAGCCGGCAATCCTGAAAGGACCGGATCAAGCCGAGCTTCGCCCGATCTTCCGGCAGATGGTCAGCGAGGTCCTGCCCGTCGAGCGACACGGTCCCCGCCCCGGGTCGGGTCTGGCCTGAGATCACGTCGAGCAACGTTGTCTTGCCCGAGCCGTTCGAACCTATGAAGCCGACGATCGTGCCGGGTGCCACCGACACGGAGACGTTGTCGAGCGCGCGGACGCCGCCGTAGTCGACGACGACATCACTGACCTCGAGCGCGGCGGTCATTTCGCTGGCGCCCGCAGTCGTCCGCGCCAGACCGCGGCCATCCCGTCACCGAGCTTGTCGAGCATGCTGACGAGACCACCCGGGAGGTACAGGATGAAGATGGTCAAGCCGAAGCCGCCGACGAGAAAGTCCACCGTCTGGCCATAGCCGAAAATCGCCGGGAGACCGATGAGATAGAAGGCGCCGAGCACGGCTCCCGTGATCGACCCCATGCCGCCGATGACCGCCATCGAAACGACGAAGATCGACCGGTAGGGGTCGAACGAGTCGACGCTGAACCGGAACAGGCTGTACGCGAACGCCACCCCGCCGACTCCGGCGAGAAACCCGGAGATGGCGAACGCGGTGAGCTTCGTCCGCATCACCCGGATCCCCATTGCTCCGGCCGCGGTTTCGTTGTCGCGCACTGCGATCATCGCTCGTCCTACTCCGCTTCGGCGCAGGTTGTGGGCCACTACGACCACGATGACGAGCAGGGCCAACGCGAAGAAGTAATAGCTGCGCTCCGACGCGAGGTCGATGCCGAGCAACGAGGGGCGGCCGACCCGTTGCGATGCGGGATCCGGAAGACCGAGCTGCTTGTGGGGAAGGAGCCAGCCGGTGGCGAGCACCGCGAAGCCGAGCGTTGTGACCGCGAGGTACAGGCCGCGGATACGCAGGGCAGGCAGGCCCACCAGCACCGCGACCGCGGCTGCCGCCGATCCGGCGACCAGGAGGAGCACGGGTAGCGGAAGGCGGTCACCGAAGCGGGCGGTGACGATCGCGCCGACCGCGACGAACCCGAAATGGCCGAGCGAAAGTTGTCCCGCCCAGCCACTCAGAATCGTGAGGCTCACGGCGATGATCCCGAAGATGAAGATCTGGCCGAAGAGAAACGAGCGGGCGTTGCTGAGAAACACTGGCAACACCACGGCGAGGGTCAATGCGACCACGATCCCGATGCGGCCGACGATGACGCGGTCGGCGGATGCGAGCTTCGCTCGCGTGGCTGCACCGAACTGCCATGACGACTGCTCCTCGGTGCGGCTGTTGAGCCCGAGCGTGCGGACTCGAAGGAGAAGCGCGCCGACGAGCAACCCGAACATCACGGCGTCGACGGTGCTGGGTTCGGCCCAGTTCCAGAACACGACTTGTTCGATGACACCGATGCCGATGCCGGCGACGAACGCGACCCGCAGGTTGACCATGCCGCCGATCAACGCCGCGACCAACGCGCGCACCAGGAGGGTAGGGCCGAGGGCCTGAGCGAAGACGTTGGCGTGGAAGGGGCCGACCAGTATCGCGGTGACGGCCGACAACACCCCGGCGATCGCCCACGCGAGTGTGGAGGCCCGCCGAACCCAGATGCCACCGAGTCTGGCGCTGTCCGCGTTCTCCGCGGCCGCGCGCAGGGCGAGGCCGTAGGGGGTGAGCGAGAAGAAGAGCGCGACGGCCAGCGCGGCGATCGGGGCGAAGAAGAGAATCACGAAGTGGCCGGGCTGCAACACGAAGACGCCGATGTGGCCTTTGAGCGTGAAGGGCACCGGGAACGGTCGTGCTCCTTCGTCGGGCTGCAGAAACGAGAGCAACGACAGGACGAAGAGCAGTTGCGCAATGCCAATCGTGGCGACCATCACCAAGAACCGGGGTCGAGTGAACAGGCGGCGCAAGAGCAGCTCGGTGCCGGCCCCGACGAGCGCCGCGGTCACGAGTGTGAGCGCGAGCGTCGGCCAATACGGAAAGTTGAAGTCGTTGACAAGTCGCTCGAGCAAGACGGCCGAGAGGGCGCCGAGCTCGCCGTGGGCAAAGTTGAGGACCCTGCTCGTCTTGTAGATCAGCACGAGCCCGAGCGCGAGCAGCCCGTACGTGAGTCCGACGATCACGCCCTGCACAACGACGTGAAGAGGGATGCTCATCGTTCCGGAACTCGCCTAGGAGGGGAGTGCTTCGCGCCGTTCGACTGCGTGAGGAAAACCGGGCGGAGCAGGTCGTGGCGTCGCAAGAGCTCCGCGGTGCTGCCGTCGAATCGAACCTCACCGCGTTCGAGGAAGACCGCCCGATCGGCCAAGGTGAGCGCCAGGTTCACGCTCTGTTCGACGAGCACGATCGTGGTTCCGCGTGCGTTGATGGCTCGCACGATTCCGAGCAGCTGCTCCACGATCATCGGCGCGAGGCCGAGCGTCAGCTCGTCGACCAACAGGAGACGGGGTCGGTGCACCAACGCCCGCCCCAGGGCCAGCATCTGCTGCTCGCCGCCCGAAAGGGTTCCGGCCGGCTGGTCTCGGCGTCCTGCAAGCGTCGGGAAGGTGGTGTACACCTCGTCGATGGCAGTGGCGAGTCGCGGCTCCCGTCGGAGCGTGAAGCTGCCCGCGCGCAGATTCTCGTCGACCGTCAGACTGCCGAACGTCACCTTGCCGCCGGGCAGCATCGTGACGCCGATCGCGACGAGCTGCTCAGCCTCGAGGTACGTCGTGTTGGAGCCGAAGATACGGATGGTGCCGCGCGCCGGGTGTTGGAGGCCGGCTACGGCGCGTAGCAGTGTCGACTTGCCGGCACCGTTGGTGCCGAGCAGAGCGAACACCTCACCTTCGTCCACGTTGAGGCTGACGTCGAAGAGCACTTGTTGTGAGCCATACGCGACGTCGAGGTGGTGCACCTGAAGGGCGTGGCGCTTTCCGCCGGAGCGCTGGCGCTGCGATTCGTCGTGCGCCTCGAGAATCTCCTCAACAGTCCGGGTGATGTCGCCTTTCACATGACGCGAGCCCAGGGCCAACAGCGCGCCGCCGATGACCGTGACCGGCCCCATGAGCGTCAGCGCGAACCGGGGGCCGCGGGCATCGCTGATGGCGCCGAGGATCACCCCTCCGGCGAACCCGCCGAACACAAGGGAGTAGATCCCGAAGAGTGCGAACGCCAGGCTGCGTAGTGCCGGCGGCGCGCAGGCGGCGACGGTCTGTGTCATCGCGGTCGCCAACGGTGCGAGACAGGCCTCGGCCAGCACGAAGCCGGCAATGACCATCCAGAGGCTGGGGAGTTGGAGAGCCGTCGCGTAGATCACGCCGAACGCCGCGAGTGAACCTGCGGCCAACAACAGCGGCAGCTCGGGACTCCGGCGGAAGAGACGGTCGCCCACCAGGCCGGCCACGGGCAGGCCGAGGAATGCGGCACCACCGACCAGCACCGAGATGGCCGCACGCGCGCCGACGTCGAGACCCCACTCCTCGTCGAGATAGAGAGAGCCGAACAACGGGATACCGACGGCCGCGAACCCGAGCACGGCAATGGCGACGAATTGGAAGTAGAGCGTGCGGATCCGCAAGAGGCGTTGGACGGCAGTGCCGAGCAACACGCGGGGTGGGGAGTCGTCCGTCGCCGATTCGTCCGCCAAGCCCGCGCCGTCGAGCACGTGCGCGTGTTCGCGCTCGCCCTTGGCCGGCTCCGGCACACGAGTGAGCGCGTACGCGACCGGAAACCCGAGCAACCCGACCACCATCGCCCAGCGCCACCCTTCGGCTCCGCCGGCGATCGCCGCAATCGCGCCGACGATGCCCGCGCCCAACGTTCGTGCCATGGGCTCGTGCGCGCGATGGAAGGCCATGACGCGCGCTCGCGCCTCGATGGGATACGCGTCCGCGAGATAGGAGAGGTGAACGGAGTTCGGGGCGGCCCGCCCCAGCCCGCCGACCACGAGGAGCGCCGTGAACGCCCAAACGCTGGGTGCGAGCGCGAGTAGGGGGACGGCGAGCGCCCAGATCAGCAGCGCGACGGCGGCCGCTTGCCGGCGTTGCCCGCGGTCGGCCCACAGTGCCAGAGGGATTCCGAGACCCAGGAACGACGCGGAGGAGACAAAAGCGACCGCGCCCAGACCCGCGTCGCTCAGGCCGAAGGTGCGCTGTATGTCGGGCCCGAGGATCCCGATACCGGAGTCGACCATCTGCACGAGGAAGCCGGCCAAGCCCAGGGCGATCAGCGGGGCGACCCCCCAGGTGCGCAGCAACGGCAGGAGGGGCGGCGGCGCGCCACGACCCACGCCGGGCATGAGCTCGACGCCGACCAACGCTTCCTCGGTACCGGCGCGCGCCATCGCCGTCCGGAGCAACTCGTCCGGAACGACCACGTCGAGCAGGGTCTGCTCGGCCATCCCCCTCCCAGGTCTGGACTGCCCAATCATGACATGACACGCGTGTCAGCAATAGGGGAGGTTCGGGACAGAACGCCCTATGACCTGCTCAGGAATCGGGAAGCCCGATGAGGGCGCCGCGCCCGAAGGGACCCGGATGGTCGAGCTCGTAGGAGAGCCCGGCCCTCCGAAACCCCGCCTCGTACTCGTCGAGCGTGAACAGCGTCATCCGGTGCGTGTCGACGAGGTGCTCGACGCCCGACGCGGTACCCACGAGGTGATGCATCTCCATGGTCGCGACGTTGCCGTCGATCCCGCTGTGGCTCATTCGGATCAGCCGGACGCCGTCGGCTTCGTGGTCGAGCACGTGGAGATGACCCGGGAGCCACTCATCCGGAGTGAACCAAGGCTCGATGACGAGCACGCCGCCGGGGGAGACGTGGCGGGCCATCGACGCGATGGCCGCGGGCAGGTCGCGGGAGTAGCCGATCGCCGAGAACAAACAGATCACGGCGTCGAAGCGTTCGCCGAGATCGAAGTCGTCCATGTCGGCGACATGGACCGGCACGTTGCTGCGCTCCGCGGCGATCTCGACGAACCGCGCCTCGACGTCCAGCCCCTGACAGACGAAGTCGTTTCGAAGATGCTCGAGATGCTTGCCGGTCCCACACGCCACGTCGAGCAGTGTCCGTGCTTCAGGCACCCGGGCTCGCACCGCGTCGCGAACCCACGCCGACTCTTGCGCGTAGTCCTTGTGCGCGTACGCGAGGTCGTACAGATCGGTCGTTCGATCGAACACAGCGAGGCTGTGTCTAGTCGCTGAGCCTCGCTGAGGCCGTCGACTTACGCGGCGCTTCGTCGACCCGGTCGGGCCAGAACGGGGGAGGGAACACCAGCCGCTCGTCGCCCATCGGCTCGGCGTAGAACTGCGAGCACCATTTGCGGAACTTCATGAACGGGCCGTCGGTGTCGGCGAGCGCCGGGCGCACCAGGTGCGCCTTGTGCTCCCAGATCGGCTTGTCCTCGAGCAGCTGCTTGTGCACCTCGTGGACGAAGGCCTTCCCGACGTTCTCCGTCGTGGTGAGATCGCCCATCGTCTTGAACCGGAAGTTGAAGCGGATGATGCACTTGTCGCGCTCGATGGGCGTGGTGGCCGCGAGGTTCAGCGTGTCGACGATGCCCGAGAACGACACCAGCGAGATGCCTGGGCCCCACGACTGCGTGTCGATGCGTCCTTCCATCACGCCGCGCGGTGTCGGGAACTTCTGCGACGATCGCATCTGGGAGTGCGGGAAGGTCGTTTCATACGACTCGAGCATCGGCACGGTCGCGGTGTCGTGCACGTAGCGGAAGTGTGCCGAGTCGACGCCGTTCTCGGCCATCTCCTGCCACGTGGTCTCGACCTCGTAGTGCGTGCGGATGTCGGTCGACCAGTCGGGGTCGTCGTTGAACTCGGGAAAGAGTGGGACATCCCACATCGGGGTAGCCGACTCGTCCGGGTGATACCAGGCGTAGACGAGCCCGTTGCGCTCGAGCGCCGGGAAGGTGCGGATCTTGGCTTTGCCGTTGGTCCGCTCGCTGTAGGGGATTTCGGTGTTGCGGCCGTCGGCGTCGTACTTCCAGCCGTGGAACGGGCAGACGATCTCGCATCCGTCGACCGTGCCACCGTGGCCGAGGTGGGCGCCGAGGTGCGGACAGAAGGCGTCCATGACGTGGGCGTCGCCGGTGTCATCGCGCCAGCCCACGAGGTGGCGGCCCCAGTAGTACAGCGGGCGGGGGCGGTCGGTGAACTCGTCGGGGTAGCCGACGCAGAACCAGCCGAACGGGATCGGAAAGGGGAAGCGGTCCTGCGCCGTCACAGCTTGAACACCCTCGTCGCGTTCTCGTGCAGGAACTTCGGCCAGACGTGGTCGCGGAATGGCACATCCCGCATGTCCGTGAAGATCCGCTCGAGCGACAGACCCATCGGGAAGTAGCCGGCGTACATGACCTTGTCGGCGCCGCGGGTGTTTGCGTAGTCGATGATCGTCTTCGGGTAGTACTTCGGCGAGAACGCGCTCGTCGAGTAGTAGAGGTTCGGCCATTTCAGCATCAGCTTCACGGCGAGTGCGTCCCAGGGCTCGGCGCCGTGACGCATCACGACGCGCAGCTCGGGAAAGAACCAGCACACCTCGTCGAGCAACTCGGTCTTCTGGCAGAGCATCGGAACGCGTGGACCGGGAACCCCCGTGGTGATCGTGATGGGGATGTCGAGCTCGATGCACTTCGCGTAGATCGGATAGAACTTCTTGTCGTTGATCGGTACCTGCGGAAGCATGCCCGCGGGGAAGGCAGTCGCCGCCTTGATCCCGAACGTCTCGTAGGCCCGCACGAGATCGCGCACGCCCTCCATCCCATGGTTGGGATCGACCTCGTAGCTGCAGAAGAAGCGATCGGGATGTTCCTTCAGCGCGCGGGCCGTGTTGCCGCGATCGATGTCGGCCCGCCCGCCGATGCCGAGCATCGCCTTCTCGATGTTGAAATGGTCCATCTCCTCGAGCACGACGGTGACCGGGTCGGCGTTCTCGTCGATGTCCTTGGGCACGGTCTTGAACATGTACTCCGCCGGGAATTCCATGTCCTTGGACTCGTCGTCCATGAACCCCTTGCGCAGGAAGCCGTACCAGTCCTTCTTGTGGCCCTCCGGCAGCCCCATCATGAGATCGATGACCGGCACATCCGTGGGCATCGCCATGGCCCAAGAATAGAACGTGTTCTAGTTCTGCGCCAGCACCGGGTAGGCCCGTGGCGGAGCGGACCGCTAGAACGGCCCTCGTGAAATTGGGCCTGATCCTCGGTTACTGGAACAACGCCGGTCCGCCGCCGGGCGTCACGGAGTCCATCGCGGAGGCCGAGAAGCTCGGCTTCGATTCGATGTGGACGGCGGAGGCATACGGGTCCGACGCGTTCACCCCGTTGGCGTGGTGGGGTGCTGCGACCTCGCGCCTCAAGCTCGGCACATCAGTGGTGCAGATCTCGGCGCGTACGCCGGCGGCGACGGCCATGAGTGCCATCACGCTCGACCACCTCTCCGGGGGACGGCTCATCCTCGGCCTGGGCGCATCCGGTCCGCAGGTGGTCGAGGGTTGGTACGGGCAGCCGTATCCGAAGCCGTTGGCGCGCACGCGCGAGTACGTCGAGATCCTGCGCCGCATCTTCCGCCGCGAAGAGATCGACTTCGAAGGCGAGCACTACCAGATGCCGTACCGAGGGGGGAGTGGTCTCGGCAAGCCCTTGAAGTCGATCGTGAAGCCGCTCCGGGAGGACATCCCGATCGTGCTCGGCGCTGAAGGACCGAAGAACGTAGCCATGGCCGCGGAGATCGCCGACGGTTGGCTGCCGATCTTCTTCGGTCCGAAGAGCGACGCGTTCTACCGCGCCGCGCTGCAACAGGGGTTCGATCGCCCGAACGCGCTCCACTCATGGGACGACTTCGAGATCGCGTCGACGGTGCCGGTGATCATCGGCGACGACGTCGAGGAGTGTGCGTCGTTCATGAAGCCGATGATGGCGCTCTACATCGGGGGCATGGGCGCCCGCGACGTGAACTTCCACTTCGACGTGTTCGCCCGCATGGGCCACGAGGAGGCGTGCCACAAGATCCAGGACGCGTACCTGGATGGCCGCAAGCCCGATGCCATCGCCGCCGTACCGACGGAGCTCATCGAGGACATCGCCCTCGTGGGCCCGAAGGAGAAGGTGCTCGACGAACTCGAGCAGTGGAAGGAGACGGTCCTCACCACGATGCTCGTCTCCGGGCCGCCCGAACTGCTGGGCGAAATCGCGGAGCTCGTCGGCTGACGAGCCCCGCAATCTCAGATCAGCCCTTGGCAGCGGCCTTCAGCTTGGAGCCAACCGTGACCTTGGCCACATGGGTGGCGGGGATGTCAACGGGGGCACCCGTCTGAGGGTTGCGCCCAGTACGGGCATTGCGGTGGGCACGCTCGAACGTGAGAAAGCCCGGGATGGTGAGCTTCTCGTCGCCCTTCGCGACCACTTGCGAAACCTCGTCGAGAAAGGCGCTGAGCACCTTGTCGACATCGGTCTGCGACATACCTGTGCTGTCGGCCATGGACTTCACCAGGTCTGCACGCGTCATCGAGTTCTCCCTTCGCAGCAGCTGCTGACGGGCACACCGTAGAGACCGGATCGGCGTAGATGGTGGATGGTGGGCCCGTGATCCCCTTGGGGGACCTGGGATCGCCTTCCTGCAATCGCCGAGAATCCCCGTTACGTCAAGTTACGGGGTCGGATCATGCGCCTCGCTCACGGGTGCGCCTGGCCCGCTGTCGCCCCGATGCGTCAGCGATGGTGCTCGTGAACTACATCCGAGCGACAACCTGGGCTCGGAGTTCGGCGATTCTCCGGCGCATTCGGCGCTTTGTCTCGGGGGCGATGGTGCCGGCGGCGTAAAGGCCGCGATCGCGTCGTGTCACTCGACCTCGACGGACCTCCCAGCGGAGCCCGTCGGACACGGTCTTGCTCGGCCGGCCGGCGAGCTCGAATCCGGCGTCGTGAACGGCTTCCACGAGTTGGCGGGTCGAGCACGGTCGAGCCACGTCTGACAAGTGAAGGGCCAGCAAGTAGCGCAACGTCAACCCTTTGATGTGCCGGCCGTCGAACCACCAGTCCATGTTCAATTCTCGCGGTCGGGTGTGACAGTGAGATTTGTCGCTCGGATGTGGTTCGGAACACATGCACGACGGGCGACCCCACGTGCCCACCTTGCTCGATCGTGGAATGATCCGCGCCGATGCGACGCTTCGGGCGGCTCGGGCTGGTGTGCGTCATCGCACTTGCGGCATGCAGCAGCGGATCGAGCTCGTCGAGCTCCACGACGACCACGAGCCCTGCGGCGCTGGTTCCGAGCGGTACCCCCGTTGGGTCGCTGAGCCTGTCGGGCGACGCGGGATTGACGGGCCCGGCCACCGGCGTCTCCATCCGTTGCGGCTTCCCGGACCTCCAGGGGCCGTCGATCGCGATACTGGCCACGGCCTACGACGCGTCGACCTCGTTGCGCATCGGCATACGCGCCGCCAAGGTGACCGTGCGGTTGTTCAGCACAGCCACCGACGGTCAGTACCACGAGCGGGCCTTCGAAGGCACCGCGGTCACGGACTTCGACGCGGCGAAGGGCGCCAAGATCGAGTCGAACCTGTCGGAGGTGAAGGCGACCGCATCGTCGACCCCCGGCGCTCTCGGTGCGATCACCGCGATCAAGGCGTCGATCGAGTGCAACGCCCAGAAGCCGGGGACATCGTCACTCACGCTGACGGGCGAGACGGCCGAGGGATCGTTGAGCGCGGCGAAGCTGGACTCCGTCCGCGTCGAGTGCAACCAGGACGCATTGGGCAACGAAGTGGTCGTGCTCGGCATCCTGACCATCGGTTCGACGAAGGCCTTCGTGTCGGTGGGGCTTCGCGTCGACGGGCTCGAACTGATCGAGACCTTCGAAGCGTTCGATGCGCAGCGCCGCTATCAGGCGCCGGCGGGTGCGGCCTCGCCGACAGCGACCGGCGGTCACGCGAACGGCGACGTCGTCGAGCAGAACGCCACTCCCTCACACACGCTTCACGTCGAAGGCGACGTCGTGTGCGGGTCGCCCACCTAACTGGTCAAGGCGCTCCCCTGTCGATCGACCAGCGGCCGGCAGGCATCGAGCAACCATTCGAGCGCCTCGACATAGTCCTGCTTCGTGGGTGACGACGTGAGGTCACGCTCCACGTCGTCGATCGCCGCTTCCAACATGTACAGCTGATCGTGCAACGCCTCGAGCTCCTCACGCGTCACGATGAGTTCCGCCTCCGACAGGCCGGCCTCCTGGGCCCGCAACCGAGCGATGTAGTCCTTCTGACGACACGCCTGGCTGCAAAAGGCTCGCGGTCGCCCCGGTCCCCCGCGGATCGCGAGTTTGCGGCCGCACCACCGGCACTTCGGTCCCACCCTTGATTTCGTCACTGACGATATTCTAGGCGCGCTACCGTGCGCGGTCGTGTTCAAGCCGTCGGAACTGTCACCGCGTACGCGTGACTTCGCCGCCGGGGTGATCCAGAAGGCCTGGGGTTGGGTGAGCGACGTCGGTGCGGTGTCGCCTGACGACGAGCGCGGCAGGCGCTTCGGCTACATGGGTCCGCAGAGCATCATCTCGTTCCCTCCCGGCTCGGTCTTCGGCGAACAACACATCCACATCGGCGCGGCCACGTTGATCGGGTCGCACGTGAGTCTCTCGGTCGGCATGGCGCCGGGGCAGCCGATCGAGCACGACGTCGTGATCCGCATCGGCGAGCGCTGCAACATCGGCCGAGGGAGCCACATCGTCGGGCATCGCTCGATCGAGATCGGCGACGACGTCACGACCGGGCCGTACGTGTACATCACCGACCAGAACCACGTGTATGCCGATGTCGACACCCCGATCGCCGACCAATGGCCCGAGGAGGATCCCGTCACCATCGGCAACGGCTGCTGGTTGGGAGTCGGCGTCATCGTGTTGCCGGGCGCACACATCGGCAACAACGTGGCAGTCGCCGGTGGCTCGATCGTGCGAGGAACGCTCCCCGACCGCTGCGTTGCCGCGGGAGCTCCGGCCAAGGTCGTCCGTCAATACAAGGACGGCGGTTGGGATCCGCCGCTACGCGAGATGTCGATCAATCCACCCGAGGGGTGGAGTCAATCCTCGACGTCGGAGGACTCTTCCTCCGGCTGATGGTGCAACACGGCGGCAAGCAACCAACGGATGTTGGCCTCGTCCTTTTCGCTGGCGGCGGAGACGATCTCACCCTCTCCGCTCGAGCCCATAGGGGGTTGTCGGTCGGTGGCGGTGGGATATGAGCGGTTGAGGAGCCACCTCTAGACTCTGACGATGGCGTCAGATCGCTCCTTTCCCGCGTTTCCCGACTTCGCAACGGTCGAGGAGGAGCGCCGGCATCGCAAGCAGCGGTTGGCCGCCGCGTTCCGGCTGTTCGGACAATTCGGATTCGACGAGGGCGTTGCCGGCCACATCACCGCCCGCGATCCGGAGCTGCTCGACCACTTCTGGGTGAATCCGTTCGCCATGAACTTCAAGCAGATCCGGGTGAAAGACCTCATCCTCGTGAACCACGACGGCGAGGTGGTCGAAGGCAACTGGCCGGTGAACACGGCCGCCTTCGTGATTCACGGCCAAGTGCACGCGGCTCGCCCAGACGTCGTGGCCGCCGCACACGCCCACTCGATCTACGGCAAGAGCTGGTCGGCGATGCGCCGTCCGCTCGATCCCCTGACGCAGGACGCGTGCGCGTTCTACGGCGATCACGCGGTGTTCGACGACTACACGGGCGTGGTGCTCGACATCGAGGAGGGCAAGCGGCTCGCTCATGCGTTGGGCGGCAACAAGGCCGTGATCCTCTCGAATCACGGGCTGCTCACCGTCGGCCAGACGTCGGTCGACGAAGCGGCGTGGTGGTTCATCACGATGGAGCGCACGTGCCAGGCGCAGTTGCTCGCCGAAGCCGCGGGCACGCCGGTGCCGATCGACACGGAACAAGCGGAGAAGACGGCCGCTCAAGTCGGCATGCCGCTCGCCGGCTGGCTCTCGTTCCAGCCGCTGTACGACTGGATCGTCGAGAAGCAGCCAGAGCTCCTCGACGAGTGAGATCGGAACTTGACCCAGCGGTCAAGTCGAGGGCTACCGTCGCGCGATGAGCGTGTCGCAGGACTGGCCGTTGAAGTTCGGCATCTTCCTTGCCCCCTTCCATCCTGTCGGCCAGAACCCGACGCTGGCCCTCGAGCGCGATCTCGACCTCATCGTCCACTTGGACGGCCTCGGCTTCGACGAGGCGTGGATCGGTGAGCACCACTCGGCCGGCTACGAGATCATCGCAAGTCCCGAGGTGTTCATCGCCGTAGCCGCCGAGCGCACGAGGAACATCCGTCTCGGCACGGGCGTGTCGTCGCTCCCCTACCACCAGCCGTTGATGCTCGCGGACCGCATGGTGCTGCTCGACCATCTCACGCGCGGCCGCGTGATGATGGGTTGCGGTCCGGGTGCCCTGCCAT
Organism: Acidimicrobiaceae bacterium; assembly: GCA_041166745.1. Classification (GTDB taxonomy): domain Bacteria; phylum Actinomycetota; class Acidimicrobiia; order Acidimicrobiales; family JACDCH01; genus DASUCS01. The sequence goes on along the minus strand of JBEEGH010000032.1, from coordinate 8,622 downwards.
CCGACGCGTTCATGATGGGCATCCCCGTCGCCGAGCAGCGTGATCGCATGGAGGAGGCCCTCGAAGCGATCATCCTCCTGCTACGCGACGAAGAGCCCGTCACGATGAAGACCGACTGGTTCACGCTCGACAATGCCCGGCTCAATCTGCGGCCGTACACCCACCCCCATTTCGAGATCGCGGTTGCGTCCCAGGTGTCGCCAACGGGGGCACGTGCTGCCGGCAAGTTCGGCTTGAGCCTGCTGTCGCTCGGTGCGACGAACACCGCCGGTTTCGACATGCTCGCCTACAACTGGGACATCGCCGAGGAGCGCGCCGCCCAGTTCGGCACAACGGTCGATCGCTCGAAATGGCGACTTGTCGGTCCGATGCACATCGCCGAGACCAAGGAACAGGCGTATGCCGACGTGCAGTTCGGACTCGAGCAGTGGATCGACTACTTCACGCGCGTCGCCGCGCTCCCGATCGCGCCCGACACGTCGAGCCCCGAAGAAATGGCCGACACCGTGAACGCGTCAGGGTTCGGCGTCATCGGCACTCCCGACGATGCGATCGCCCAGATCGAGCGACTGATCGAGCAGTCGAACGGCGGGTTCGGCACGTTCCTGAACATGGCGCAGGACTGGGCCGACACGGAGCAGACGCGCAAGAGCTACGAGCTGATGGCGCGCTACGTCTTCCCTCACTTCCAGGGCTCGGCCGTCTCGACGACCCGCTCACGCGATTGGGCCGCGGACAACCGGCCGACGTTCATCGGCGAGGTCGGCGCGGCCATCATGACGGCCATTGGGAAGCACAACCAGGAGCAAGAGGCTCGCCAGGCCGCGGTTGACTGACCGCGCCGGCCGCGCCGGCGTCCTGCTCGCGGCGATCGGCGCAACGAGCTACGGCGTGACCGTGGTGGTCGGCGAAGACCTCGCAGACGCCGGGTTCGGGCCCACCACCTCACTCGGGGTTCGCTTCGCGGTCGGCGGGATCTTGCTGGCGGTCGTGCTGCGGGTCCGGCGAGTGGCGCTGGTTCCCTCGGCACGGACCGTGTTCATCGGTCTTGGTCTCGGCGTCGCTTACGCGGCGGAGTCGACCCTCTTCTTCTCTGCGCTCGAGCGCGGGACGGCGGCCGCGGTCGCACTCATCTTCTACGTCTATCCCGCGATGGTGACGATCATCCAACTGCTCCGCGGTCGCGAGCGGCCACACCGAACGACCTTCGTGGCGCTGTCGCTGTCGATCTTCGGGGCGGCGATCGTCGTCGTCGGTGGCGGCGACGTTTCGATCACGGCAGCCGGAGTCCTCCTCGCGATCGGCGCCGCGGCCACGTTCACGATCTACATGCTCGTCGGACGCGAGTTCGGCCGGAACGTCGACCCGATGCTGGTCGCGTGTTGGGTGTCGATCGGCGCTTCGTCGTCCAACCTGGCGCGGGGTGCACTCTCGGGCCAACTGGTCGACCCGTCGGGCCGCACGCTGGAGATCATCTTGTACGGGGCCGCCACCGCCGTCGCGTTCACATTGACCTTCGCGGCGATGAATCGGATCGGCGCGGCGCGGGTGGCTGTGGTGATGACGCTCGAAGCGGTGGCGTCGGTGGTGATGGCCGCCGTGTTTCTCGGCGAGAGCATGACGGGGGTGCAGGTGATCGGCGGCATCGCCGTTCTCGCTGGCGCCGTCGTCATTGCGCGGTCACAACCGTCGACTACGGCAACAGCAGCTGCGCCAGCCGCCGGGACCTGATCGTCAGCCCGTCAGCTCCCTGTCGAGGTGGTTGCCATGGGCGGATCGACGATACCCGTGGGTTAGCCTGCTCTCTCTTGACGGACCCCTTTTCGTTCGCCGGCCGCCACATCGGACCGTCGGATGCTGATGTCGACAAGATGCTGGCCGCGCTTGGCTATGCGTCGCTCGACGATCTCGCGGCCGCGGCGGTGCCGGCGGCCATCAAGGCGACCGAAGGGCTCGAGCTCGCGCCCGCGACCGAAGCCGAGGTGCTGCACGAACTGCGCGCACTCGCCGATCGCAATCGAGTGATGACCTCGATGATCGGCCTCGGCTACTACGACACCATCACGCCGCCCGTCCTGCGACGAAACATCCTCGAGAACCCGGCGTGGTACACGGCGTACACGCCCTACCAACCCGAGATCTCGCAGGGCCGGCTCGAGGCGTTGCTCAACTTCCAGACGATGGTGTCCGACCTGACCGGCCTCGACATCGCGAGTGCGTCGCTCCTCGACGAGGCCACCGCCGCCGCGGAGGCGATGGCGCTGTGCCGGCGCTCCACGAAGGTGAGCGATGGCGCCGTCTTCGTGATCGATCGCGATTGCCACCCGCAGACGATTGCCGTCGTCGAGACCCGCGCCGAGCCGCTCGGCTTGCACGTCGTCGTCGCCGACATTGCCACCGACGGTTTGCCCGACGGCGAGACGTTCGGGGTGCTCGTGCAATATCCGGCCTCGAGTGGTCGCCTCGTCGACTGGAGCGGCCTGGTCTCGGAGGCGCACGAACGAGGAGCGCTGGTCACTGTCGCGACCGATCTGCTGGCCCTGTGCGTGCTGCGCTCACCGGGAGCGATGGGTGCAGACGTGGCTGTCGGCGCCGCGCAGCGCTTTGGCGTGCCGATGGGCTTCGGCGGTCCGCACGCTGGGTTCATGTCGGTGCGCGAGGGCCTGCAGCGTTCGCTCCCCGGGCGGTTGGTGGGCGTTTCCATCGACGCAGACGGCAACCGGGCCTATCGCCTCGCGTTGCAAACGCGCGAGCAGCACATCCGTCGCGAGAAGGCGACGTCGAACATCTGCACCGCGCAGGTGCTCTTGGCGGTGATGGCGTCGATGTACGCCGTGTACCACGGGCCCGACGGGCTCACCGCCATCGCGGAGCAAGTGCACGCGCACGCCCGTGACATCGCCGGCCTGGGCGACACCGTGCACGACGAGTTCTTCGACACCGTCCAGCTGCGCGTCCCTGGTCGGGCTCGTGCGATCGTCGCGGCCGCGGCCGAACGTGGCATCAACGTCCGCGCCGTCGATGGCGACACCGTCGCGATCGCCTGCGACGAAGCCACGACCGCCGACCACGTCGACATCCTGCGTTCGGTGATGGCCGCCCACGACGTTGCCCGGGCAACCGACGTCGCAGAGGCACCCGATTTGCCCGGGCAAGTCCGGCGAACCGAACCGTTCCTCACGCATCCGGTGTTCCACGAGCACCGCAGCGAGACGGCGATGCTGCGCTACCTGCGGCGACTGGCCGACAAGGACGTCGCTCTCGATCGTTCGATGATTCCGCTCGGCTCGTGCACGATGAAGCTCAACGCCACGGCGGAGATGGAGCCGATTACGTGGCCGGGCTTCGCCAACATCCATCCGTTCGCGCCACTCGACCAGGCGGAGGGCTACCTCGAGCTCATCCATGATCTCGAGCGCTGGTTGTGCGAGATCACCGGCTACGACGCGGTGTCACTGCAGCCCAATGCCGGATCGCAAGGTGAGCTCGCCGGTCTGCTCGCGATCCGCGAGTGGCACCGCAGCCGCGGCGATACGGCGCGCGATGTCTGTCTCATCCCGTCGTCGGCGCATGGCACCAACGCGGCGTCGGCGGCCATGGCCAACATGCGCGTGCTCGTGGTGGCGTGCGACGACGCCGGCAACGTCGACGTCGACGATCTCAACTCGAAGCTGAGTGAGCACGCGTCCGATGTCGCCGCGCTGATGGTGACGTATCCGTCGACGCACGGTGTCTTCGAGGAATCGATTCGTGACGTGTGTGCCGCCGTTCACGGCGCGGGTGGTCAGGTGTACGTCGACGGCGCCAACTTGAACGCGCTCGTCGGGCTGGCCCAGCCGGGCGAGTTCGGTGCCGACGTGAGCCACCTGAATCTCCACAAGACGTTCTGCATCCCTCACGGCGGCGGCGGCCCCGGAGTCGGACCGGTGGCGGTGCGTGCGCACCTCGCGCCGTTCCTGCCGAACCATCCGCTCGTGCCGGAGGCGGGGCCGGCGACCGGTCCGGGCCCGGTGTCGGCAGCTCCATGGGGCTCGGCCGGGATCTTGCCGATTCCCTGGGCGTACATCCGCTTGATGGGCAGCGAGGGTCTGCGTCGTGCGACCGAGGTCGCCATCCTCAACGCCAACTACATCGCCCGCCGTCTCAGTCCGCACTACCCGGTGCTCTACACGGGCCGCGGTGGTCTCGTGGCCCACGAGTGCATCATCGATCTGCGTCCGATCACAAAGGACACCGGCGTCACCAACGACGACGTGGCCAAGCGCCTCATCGACTATGGATTCCACGCACCGACGATGAGCTTCCCGGTGGCCGGAACGCTGATGATCGAGCCGACAGAGTCCGAAGACCTGCGCGAGATCGAGCGCTTCTGCGACGCCATGATCGCGATCCGCGCCGAGATCGACGCGCAGCCGGCGTTGCTGCGGAACGCCCCCCACACGGCGGCGATGCTGCTGCGGGAGCCGTGGGAACAGCCGTACTCACGCGAGGAGGCCGCGTATCCGGTGGCACAACTGCGGGAGTCGAAGTATTGGGTGCCCGTGCGCCGCATCGACGGCGGCTACGGCGACCGCAACCTCATGTGCTCTTGTCCCCCACTCTCGGCCTACGAGTAGTCGAGGTCGTTTCGCCAGAACGGGAGGCGCACGACGGTGCCCGGAAGTGGGTCGCCGCCGCGGGTCTCGATGTCGACCGAGTCGCCGTCGGAGACGTCGGGCGGAAGGAACGCCAGCGCGATCCCGTGTTCGAGCATCGGCGAGAAGTTGCCGCTCGTGACCTCGCCGGCGACCTGCCCGTGGATCAGCACCTGTTGCTCGGCACGCGGCGGCCGCCGCCCCTCGGTGGTGATGCCGCGCAGCTTGCGGGCAACGCCCCGCTCTCGCTCGGCCTCGAGCGGGGCCCGGCCGCGGAAGTCGTCCTTGCTCCAGCCGACCACCCATCCGAGTCCGGCCTGCAGCGGGGTGATGCCGGGGCCGAGCTCGTGGCCGTGCAGCGGGAAGCCGGCCTCGAGCCGGAGGGTGTCGCGCGCCCCGAGGCCCGCGGGCTCGACGCCGGTCGCGAGGAGCGCGTCCCAGACAGCGACGGCATGTTCGGCGGGTACCGCGAGCTCGACGCCGTCCTCGCCGGTGTAGCCCGTCCCGGCCACGACGCATTCGACGCCGTCGATCGACGCGACCGCGACGTGGAAGCGCCCGACCGCCGCGGCTTCGGGTGACACGTGCTGAACCTGGGCGCGGGCCGTCGGGCCCTGAACGGCGATGATGGCCCGCGACTCGGTGACGTCCTCGCCGACTCCGAGGGCGTCGAGCACGCGTGACGTGTTCGATGCGTTCGGCATCACGTCGAAGCGCTCGTCGTCGACCCACCACACGATGATGTCGTCGAGCACGGATGCGTCGGTCTCGTCGAGCAGGTGGGTGTACTGCGCTCGACCCGGCGCGACCTTGCGCAGGTCGTTCGTGAGTGCGCTCTGCAGCCGGTCGAAGGCCTCAGGGCCCTGGATGCGCACCGTGCCGAGATGGCTCACGTCGAAGGCAACGGCTGACGTGCGACAGGCACGATGTTCGGCGAGTGTGCCGTCGGCGTAGGCCAACGGCATGTCCCAGCCACCGAAGGGAACGAGCTTGGCGCCGAGGGCGCGGTGTGCGGCGTCGAGCGGTGAGCGCCGAAGCCCTTCCGTCACCCGTGGGTGGCCGGCAACAGTGTCCCTGCGCCGTTGCCGGAGTCCTCAGCGAGGGGTCGCAACTGACTGATCGACGCATCGACCTCCGACTGAACCGTGCCCAGAGCGAGGATGTTGAGCACGCCTTGGCCTCGGTGGACCAGATCGATGAGCTCGCCGTCGTCGAGGGCGAGCATGGCGCTCGACCCGGAGATCACGAGCTTCGCGGCCGTGAGGTCGTCGCCCAGCCGGGTGCGCAGCTCGTTGAACACATCGCGCACGACCTCGAGCCGGATGCCGGCGTCGAGCAGCTGCTTGATGATCTTGAGCTCGAGCAGGTTGCGGTACGAGTACATCCGCCGAGTGCCGCTGCCCTTCGCATCGGCCATGGCCGGCCGCACCAAGTCGGTGCGCGCCCAGTAGTCGAGTTGCCGGTAGGTGATGCCCACGACCTCAGCGGTGCGGGTACCACTCCAACCTTCTGCTGGAACTTCGTCCACGAGACCTCCCCCCGGAGGATGACACCGTCGGAACTACACCGGTGCAAGTCGTAGAAGCGTAGGCGGCTCCGCGCGGACGGTCAACAGGCAGGTCAGGAGGCGAAATCTTCCGGGTTGACCCGGTCGATGAACTCCTTGAATTGCTCCACGACCTCGTCCTGGGCTTCTTCGGTGACCTCGTCGTCCGGTGGGTAGGCCGCCTCGTCGAGGACGGCCTCGTCGGCGAAGATCGTCGTGCCCGTACGGGCGGCGAGGGCGATGGCATCCGAGGGTCGGGCCGATATCACGTGCGTCTGGCCGTTGGACGTGAGGTGCAACTCGGCGAAGAAGGTGCTCTCCCGCAACTCGGTGACCACGACTCGATCGAGCTGCCAGCCGAGTTCCTCGAGCACGATCTTCAGGAGGTCGTGGGTCATCGGGCGGGGCGTCTCGACGCCCTCGAGCGCGAAGGCGATCGCGGTGGCTTCCGGGCCGCCGATGAAGATCGGCAAGGTTCGGTGTGACCCGTCGGTCTCCCGCAGCAGCACGATCGGCGCATTGGTCGGGAGCTCGACCCGCACGCCGATGAGCTCCATCTCCACCATCGGCGAGACGTTATCCAACTAGCCGCCGGTGTAGGTCTTCAGTGCCTGACGCAACATCGCCGCCCGCAGGCTCTCGCCGAGCGCGGTCAACTCGCCCAGATTGGTGACCGCTTGGCGACGGGCGTCAGGGTTGCGTTGCTTGACGAGGGGCAGCACGACCTGCTCGAAGAACGATGCTTCACGTTCGGCGCTGACTTTGTACATGCGCAGGTGCCGGGCCTCGACACCGAAGCGCATGAAGCCGGCCGCCAAACGGGCGACGACGAGCGCCTCCTCGTCGTACAGCGTGTCGCGACCCATCGGACGACCCGTGATGAGACCGTAACGCTCGAGGTCTCCGAGCACCCGTTCGTGCAGACCGCAGGCGCCGGCCAACTCGTCGCGCGTCAGGCTCACGGCGCTCGGACCGACGTCGAGCGAGCTGGGGGCCGCCATGCTCGGCGGATCAGGAACGGGCGCCGGTGGTGGCGGCCCTGGAGCGGGCGTCGGTGCTGGAGCGGGCGCGGGCGGTTCGACGGGCGTCGGTGCCGGTGCCGGATCAGTTGGCAGCCGCTGCTGTTCCGGCGCGGGCGCCGAAACGTCGCCTGACAGTCGGTCTTTGATGACCCGCAACGGCAGGAAGTTCTCTCGCTGCTGCACGAGGATCCACCGCAGTCGCTCGATGTCGGGCTCGTAGAACTTCCGGTAGCCGGACGGTGTCCGCTCCGGGTCGAGCAGGCCCTGGCTCTCGAGGAAGCGGATCTTCGAGATCGTGATGTCCGGGAACTCCTCTTGGAGGAGCGACAGGACCTCGCCGATCGACAGGTGGGCGCGCTCGGCCACGGGCACTACGACGGCTCAGTCGGGCCTGCGAAGAAGGCGAGCTTGAACTTCCCGACCTGGAGCTCGTCACCGTTGTGGATCGGGCTCTCTTCGACCCTTTCTCGATTGAGGTAGGTGCCGTTCAGCGAGCCGACGTCTCGAACCAGGAATCCGCTCTCAACTCGCTGCAGCTCGGCATGACGACGCGAGACGGTGATGTCGTCGAGGAAGATGTCGCTGTCGGGGTGACGGCCGACCGTGGTGACCGGCTTGGTCAGCGCCAGACGCGAACCCGCGTTCGGCCCGCGGGTGACCACCAACAGCCCGGCGCCCTCGGGAATGTCGTCGAGGTCGAACGTGACCTCGTCCTCGGCGGCCTCGGGCGGTACGTCGATGCTGAAGGTGATCGTGGTGCGCTCACCGGGCTCGTGCTCCAGGGGCGCGCCGCACGATGAGCAGAAGTTCGCACCGAGCGCGTTGCGATGACCGCACTGATTGCAGAACACCTCCGCCACCTCGGTGTCAACCTTCGATCAGAGCGCGGTACGCGTCGGCGTCGAGCAACTGATCGAGTTGCGACGCATCGTCGGCTTCGATGACGACCAACCAGCCTTCGCCATAGGGATCCTCGTTGACGCGTTGCGGCGAGTCGGCCAACTCTTGGTTGACCTCCACGACCGTTCCGGAGACCGGCGCGTAGATGTCTGACACCGACTTGGTCGACTCGACCTCGCTGAAGCTGTCGCCTTGTGCCACGCGCGTACCGACATCCGGAATCTGTACGAACACCACATCGCCGAGCGCGTCTTGCGCGTAGTCGGTGATGCCGATGCGCACTCGACCATCGTCGAGCCGGGCCCACTCGTGGTCCTTGGAGTAGCGCAGGTCGTCGGGCACATTCATGCCCGTGGAGGGTACTCCACCCTCAACCTGCGGTTAACGGTGAAGTTTTCGGATCGGAACCGAAGGTTCCTCACCGAGTCAACGGCGCCGCCTCTCGGCGGCACGTCCCCGGTCGAGCGACCGGCAAAGCCGGACCGCTCGACAACGAGGGGGAACACGGAGCGTTCCCCCT
>JBEEGH010000031.1:0-6493 GCA_041166745.1 Acidimicrobiaceae bacterium | reverse complement strand
CGCCGGGGCACCCGAGGCGAAAGCCGAACGCGCAGGAGTAAGAGGCCGTAGGCGGGAGACCGGCACGCGTGTCGCACGATCGGCGACCTGAGTAGTCCCTGCCGAACCCGGTATCCGGAACGTGCCGTTACAGGTAGGGCAAATTCCGACAGCGCCGATCGGGTCCAGGCGACACCGCTGAGGTCCGCTGTGGGTCACAATCTCCGTGTGTCCGACCAGGATTCCGCGGACGACGAGAGCAAGCTCGCAAAAGAGCTGATTGAGGGAGGCAGTGACATTGCGGGTGCAGCGACTGGCGCAGCGATTGGGCTCGTCGGTGGTCCGGCTGGTGTTGTCGGCGGTGCGGTTGCGGGCGCTGCACTTGGGCGTGTGCTCAAGCGAGTCGGTGCCGAGATTCGGCGGCGCATCCTCAGCCCCCGCGAGGAGCTTCGGATTGGCGCGGCCGCAGCGTTTGCTGGCGAGAAGATCGTCGCGAGCCTCGGCACTGGCCGCGAACCGCGCACGGACGGCTTCTTCGACGACAGCACTACGGACCGGTCCGCCGCTGAGGAACTGCTCGAAGGCGTACTGCTGAAGGCGCGAGACGCGTACGAGGAAAAGAAGCTGCGATATCTCGGCAACCTCTATGCGAATCTCGCGTTCGCACCGCAGGTCTCGCCAGCTCACGGCAATCACCTCATCGCGCTGGCCGGCCGCCTTACCTATCGCCAGCTCGTGGCTTTGGCAGTGGCAGGCGACGAGAATCGACGAGACCAGCTGCGACACAGAGACTTCCGCGACGATCAGCCGGCTCTTGACGTCTTAGGCGTTGACGGCATCGGCGTGATTACGGAGCTCTACGAGCTGTACCAGCAGGGACTAATGAACGGTGGTGAAGCGGCGTGGATCAGCGTTGCCGATGTCAACCCTGGAGAGATGCGGGCGCAAGGCTCCGGGCGTGTTCTCGCCACGCTGATGGAGCTCGAGACGGTCCCCATTGCGGACCGCCAGCCGTACTACCGACTGTTCCCAGCGAGTGACCATTCGACGTAGCTCGTCCGCAGCGCGGAACTGCCGTTTCCGGGGCGATGTTGCACGTAGCGAACTCATAGGTTTGGGGCGTGACCGGCTGGATCAAGTGGTGGTTCTTGACGTCGTGGTGCGTCGGGATGCTCTTCGCATTTATCGGGATCTACTTCCAGGTTCGTAACGGCAAGCCGTCCGGGTCGGTGCCGTGGGGATTCCCATTGTTTACCGGCGCTTGGGCGAGCGGGGTCGCGGCTGCGATCTACGGCAAGATCTGGCGGCAGAACTCCACCGGGTGACGCTTACGCACGAAGCGCGCCAATCTCGGATGAAGCTGGAGCCATGACCGTCGCCCGCGTGGTCGTGTTCATCCCTGGACTCGTCGCGGGATACCTGGGTAGCGGAGCCGTGCTAGGTCCCGGCGTGCTCTCTGTGTCGATCGGGATCATCCTTGGAACAGTCCTCGCGTCCTCCCTGCAACGTTGCACATGAAGAGCGCAGAAGTGCCGTTTCCGATTGTCACGATGTGACCGTGAACGTAGGTGACCTTCGTCAGCGTCTCGCCGACGCAGGAGTGCGCCCTGACGCCTACTCGCTCGACGGCGGGCTGCCCGATAACCGCTACTGCATCGAGGACCGCGGGGACATATGGAGCGTGTACTACTCCGAGCGCGGAACGATTACGTGGCAGCGGCTCTGCGCAAACGAAGCGGAGGCTTGCGAGGTCTTTCTCGCCCGCGTGACGAGCGATCCGACTTCGCGGTGACGGCGGAACGTGCCGATACAGCGAGACACGCGCTCGGCAACTCCAGCGAGGTTTAGGTCGTTCGTGGCTGCCCGCCAGACCGTTTGCGTGTGCGTGCGAGATCGCGGGCTGCGAAGTCGCGACCTCGGGCCAGGTCGTTGCGAGAGTCTTCGGAGAACAACGTCAACGGTGACGACGTCAGCATCGCGGCAACATCGGATGAGATTCCCATCGCGGCCAGCGACTTCATGGCCTCCTTCGCTGACTTCGAGTGGTACACGATGTCGAGGATTTCATGACGTTGTTCCATCGCTGCCAGTACGCCGTTCAGCATCTCGAATCCCGTAGATGCCGCCGTCGCAAGGTCAGATTCGTCGAGTGTCCGCCACGGTGGGGCGTCGTCGGCGATGGCCATGAAGATGTGGTCTGCGTCCGAGTCGAGGGCGGGCTCGAAGGACCATTCCCCGTGCATGACCGGAAACGCGGCGATTCTCGTTTCACCTTTGCAGGTGTACTGGCGACCGGACCCGTCATAGATGACAGCCGTCAATCTCGGGGGCTCATCTTTGCGCTTGCCTCTCGACCATTCACTCATAAGTGGAGCAACAGCGAACTGGCACACGAACCCCCGATAGTCGGTCACGACCGCCGCCACGACCACGGAGAACGACAGCAAGGGCGGTCGCACGACGACCGGCAGGTCCGCAAGATCGACGCGAACGGCGTCCTGCGGAACGGTCTGCGGCATCGCGGCCAGCCTGTCACACGCGTATTGGTGACAACCGCTAAGTGCCGATAGCGCGCCGTCACGCCGTTCCGGCAATATGCGCTAGTGATGATGTTGGGCCGATTGAGGTGCGGCGTGTTCCTCATGCTCGCGGTGTTGGCCGTTGCTGCCGCACAGTCTGCCGACGCGCAGACCAACGACCGTCATCCAACGATCACTACACCTTCGGCACAACCTGGGTATCGCCCAACGATCCGTGGAGGACAACCCAACACCGTCGCGGGCACCGATTGTCCTGCTGACGCCGCCGTCACCGTCAGCCTCAATCTCAACATCGGCGACTTTTCGTCCACTGCAGCCGCTAATGCCGACGGGAAGTGGGTTACCAAACTCGACGTCCCTGCGGTGGTCATTGACGACACCGTCGAAGAAGCGCGGGAGTGGAGTCTGAACGTCGAATGCGGGGGTCTGCGCAACTCACTCATCGTCACCTACCTCGACCCACTCGCCAGAACCGGACCACCACCGTTGGTCCCACTGATCGTCATAGGCGTATGCCTCACACTGCTCGGAGCCGGCGCGCTGCTCATGTCCAGGCGCGTTGCGCGCTAGGTGCCGTTGGCGCGGGGGTCACGTTTCCTGTGATGGCAACTCGCGTGCGGCGTGCTCATGCGGTGCCGCCGGTCGCGGCACGAGTGGAGACCGGTCGCCGGACCGCCCACCGCGCCCGTACCTCTTGCCGGGCGGGGTAGGCCGAGGCCGACGCGGTGGAAGACGGAGCGGACGCTCCAACGGCGCGACGTTGGAGTCTGTTGGATGGTGTCGACGGGTCTGGCGGCGTCTCCAGGCCGCGAGCGACACGGATGCAAGCGCCGCGACGATTGCGACATCGACAAACGCCATGTTGACAGTGAATCATCGAACGGCAAGGGGCGCGCAAAGTGCCGCTTCCGAGCATCCCGACCGACTCCTAGGCTCCCGCTCGTGAACGATCGTCAGCGCGTGTTACTGGTCGTCGCTCTCGGTCTGACGATCGCGGTGATCGTTCGGACATGGGACGGAATCATTTCAGCGGACGATGGAGGCGGCTGGTTCGCCTACGCGCCCGAGACCGCTGCTGTCTTCGCCAGTAAGTCAAGCGACATCTTCCGCTCCGGTGTCATGTGGATGGGCGGCGTCATCGTGTGGGCGGCGTGCTCCTTCCGGCTTCTCAGTGGGACACGACCGCGGCAACCAGAGACCGACAGCGACCCGACCTGAAAGTGCCGATAGCGGGCACGTCGCGGATGCACCATCATTCGCCCGCCCTATGACCCGAAGACCAGCGATAACCGACGCGCGTCCGGAGCCGCTACCTGCGCTGATGACCGTGAACGCACCGGCCTATCTCTTCTGGCTGACGCGAATGATGGTCATCGACATCCGGGGCGCGTTGACGTTGGAACCCGGTTACATGCGTTGGCGCCCGTCGGGGTGGTACGGCCGTCGAGCACCACGGGGCGCAGGCTTCGAGATTCCCTTGACCGAACTCGGATCGATTGATGTTGTTGCCCACCGGTTCGGGAGGTCGGACCTCATCTTCGAGGATCTGGGAGGCAACGAGGTCAAGGCCGACGGGAACCGGCGAGTCATTCGTTTGCGCGTCAGGCCACGCGACGCCGACGCGGCGCTGCGGTATTGGTCGTTCGTTCCCGTGGAGGATGATCGCTCCGGACACGTGCGCTGGTTCCCCAAGCTCAAGCCACCCTGAATGTGCCGATACATCGCTGATTCCCGCACGCTTCAGATCCAGGTCAACAGACGGAGCCCAAGGCCTGACGTCTCGGCGGTCGCGAGCACGTGGCGCATCGCGGCGACGTCCTCAACAAACAATGCGCTGTTCGCGGGGCTGGTGCTCGGTAGCGAGGCGAGGCGTCGTGCGAGCCCTTGACACTCGGTGTGGGTCAACACCCCGCCAAGCGCGTACTCGCGTAGGGCATCCCGGCGAGCGTCGTTGATCGATTCGTCGACAAGCGTGTGCAGCCCGTAGCCGTGAACGACCGCTTCGGCCTCGGTTTGGTCAAGGCCACACTCAACCAGGCCGCTACGGAGAAGGTGCGACCAGCGAGGGTACGGATCGATTAGTGGGTCGCGGATGGCTGCGGCGATCAACGCCGCGGCGTGGTCGCCGTAGGTCGAGGAGTCGGCGTCGTCGTCGATCTCCGGCTCGCTTATACAGGAGAGGTAGTTCCTCGCTGCTTGGGACAACGACTGCGACGCCGTTAGCCGTTGGTACACCGCCTCGATAGTGGTTCCGTCACCGAACCGCGCTGCAGCGGCGAACTCATTGATCAGCGTCCGAGCCGCCTCGATGTCGAGGAGCCAACACGCCACCGGATACGCCACGCGCGGAAGGTACCGCAGGTCATCGCACCGCTTCGCTGACGCGCCCTATACGTGCCGATCCCGGTCGAGCACATCCGGCATTACCGCGCACTCGAGATCGCGCCACAATGACCGCCGATGGCTGTGCTCCTGGGAGGCGCGATCGTGCTGTGGGGCCTCGCACGCATCGCTCTCGTCTTTGTCACGCGCAAGCGAGGCTCCCTGGAGCGCAAGCGTTTGTCGGAGGCGCCTTTCTGGGTGCCTTCTGGGTCCTCCTGGGGATGCTGGTCGTTCTGGCAGGTGTCGGCGCCTCGAAAGCACAACTGGTCCCCGTCGTCATCGGCATGTGTCTGTGCGTCGTCGCAGCTAATGCGTTGTTGTGGCCCAATGCGTGGGCGCGGCTTGGGGACCCGACCTCTTGGCGCGGCGGTCGCGACCGCTCCGCTCCCTGACGGTGCGCGACATGCGCCGTTAGTTCTCGCTTCTCGGCTGCCGTCCCGACAGTCTGAGGGGATGGACTTGCGAGAACGACTGGAGTCGGTACAAACCCGAGAGGATCTCGCCTGGTTTGCGCTCGCTCTGCGGGAGGACTTCCTGTCGAATGAGGCAGAGTGGGAGAACCCGACAGTCGATCGCTTCCTTGAAGCGTTCGCCGCGTGGTGCATCGACATGCCGGGCTACTTCTTGAACCGAGCAGAACCGCAACCAGACCAACCCGACTGGCAATTGATTGCTCGGTTGCTGATGGCGGCATCGACCTACGAGTAGTTCCACGTCCGCCGACTGGTACACGCTGTAAGTGCCGTTCTCGATTGCACTGAGTGCGACACTGAGGACGTGCTGATTCGCCGCGCTGCGACAGGCTTACTGTGCTGCATCTCGCTGATCGCGTGCTCAGGACATGAGCCTCGCGGCACCGTGTCAGGCACTCTCATGCTGAGTGGCGGCGAGATCGCTGCATCAAGACCTGTGCGCGGAACCGTGAAAGCACAACCTGTCGCGGGCGGCGCCGTCACCGAGGTCTCGGTGTCTGACGACGGCAGATTCGAGATTCGGCTCCGGCCCGGTGACTACAAGCTCACCGGTACCAGCCCGCTATTCGGTAGCGGTGGTTACGAGTGCTTCGTGAACCCGCCCCCGAACGTGACGATTGGCGACTCGACCGCGATTGCGGTGACCGTCGAATGCCCGATGGGGTAAGGAGCGTCGGCGCTCGGAAAGTGCCGCTATGCGCTACCAGCGGTTCAGTAGTCGCGCACGCTTCTGACGCCGGTATTGCCGCCTGACGTTCCGACGGTCGCGACGAAGGTGTCGTCGAGCACGACGATTCGAGCACAACCCAAGTTCTTCTTCGATCCGCGCAATTTCGGCGTCGCGCTCAGCGCGGGCGGCAGGAAGCGGGTCAACGATTCTCGGCACAGGCCCGATTCTGCTCGGTGGGCGAACGCCCTGTACGTGCCGACCTCGCGGCAGCATCGCTAGGGCCGATCCGGCATTTCCGGGCTGTAGCGCGACACTTTCTGGGTGGATCGCCTCGGCACTGTGATTGCGGGGCTTTGCACGATGGGATTGGCCGTCGGCGCAGCGCACCTCATTGGGCGCACCGGCGATCAGCCCGACGCAGCGTTCGCTGTGGGCCTCGCGGTCCTCGT
>JBEEGH010000030.1:0-33860 GCA_041166745.1 Acidimicrobiaceae bacterium | reverse complement strand
AATAGAGGTAGGCGGCGGCCAGGCGTTCGGCCGGGAGCAACGGCATGTACTCCACGGCCTGTTCCCGATTCAGCCGTTTGTGGATCTTGCCGATGCGGGCGCCGCCGGTGAGGTCGTACATCCACATCGCGCTGCCCATGGCGCGGGCGATCTTCGAATTGATCAGCCCGTCCTTGGAGAAGATCGGGATGAGGAACGGCAGGATCTTGACGAGGTGAGGGGCGTTCTTACGCAGCCGCTGCCGCTCGGCGAGCGCCTCGTAGACCAGCTTGATGTCGCCGTTCTGGAGATAGCGCAGGCCGCCGTGCACGAGCTTGGACGATTTCGACGAGGTGCCCGATGCGAAGTCGTCGCGTTCGATGAGCGCGGTGCGCAGCCCGCGTGATGCCGCGTCGAGGGCGACGCCTGCGCCGGTGATGCCGCCACCAACGACGAGGACATCGAAGCGCTCATCGGCCAGTCGCCGAAGGTTGGTGGCTCGATCGAACCCGTCAGCCATGCGGGCGTCACGCTACTCGCCGGGTTTCTCGCTTCTAATCAACAACGGTTGCAAGTGAGCAATCAGCGCGGATAGGTTGCCGCCGTGAAGACGCCGGCCGAGCTCACCGAGCTGTTCCGAGCCCGCGGTCTCAAGGTGACCCCGCAGCGCCAAGCGATCTTTCGCGTGCTGCACGGGGAGAAGGCGCACCCCTCCGCCGAGTGGGTGTACGAAGCCGTGAGCAAGTCCATGCCGACGATCTCGTTGCGCACCGTGTACCAAACGCTCAACGACCTTGCGGCGATGGGTGAGGTGCACGCCCTCGACCTCGGTACGGGTTCGGCCCGCTTCGACCCGAACCTCGATGCACACCACCATCTGGTGTGCGACGAGTGTGGCCGGGTGGTCGACGTCTATGCCGACGCCAGCGCGGTGCGGGTCGCCGGCCCCCAGCGCCACGGATTCAGCATCAGTTCCACGGAAGTGGTCTTTCGGGGCACCTGCCCCACCTGCAAACGAAAGGAAGTCAATGCCTGAGCTCAACGGGTCGAAGACCCACGAGAACTTGAAGGAAGCGTTCGCTGGCGAGAGCCAGGCCAACCGCCGTTACCTCTACTTCGCCCAGAAGGCGGACATCGAGGGCTACCCGGACGTTGCCGCGCTGTTCCGCTCCGTCGCCGAGGGTGAGACCGGTCACGCGTTCGGCCACTTCGACTTCCTCGCCGAGGTGGGCGACCCGGTCACCAACGTTGCGGTCGGCGCCACGGAGGACAACCTCAAGTCCGCCGTCGAGGGCGAGACCTACGAGTACACCGAGATGTATCCCGGCTTCGCCAAGACGGCTCGCGACGAGGGCTTCGACGAGGTCGCCGAATGGCTCGAGACGTTGGCGCGCGCCGAGAAGTCGCACGCGGGCCGCTTCGCCCAGGGCCTCGAGTCGATCTCCTGATCCATTCTCGACGCAATAGGCATCGACTACCGATGTCTATTGCGTCGAGTTCCAGGTGCACGGCATGAAGCTCACCATCGACGACATCGCTGATCAGCGCGCGTACGAGCGTGAGCGCGACGAGTTCCGCGCGCACATCATCGACCTGAAGAAGATCCGTCGCATCGGCATCGGTCCGTTCGTCACCGTCGTGTTCGAGAACCGCGACACGATCCGCTTCCAGATCCAAGAGATGGCCCGCGCTGAGAAGATCGTCACGGACGACGCGATCCAGACCGAGCTCGACGTCTACAACCCGCTCATCCCCGAGCAAGGAGCACTCGCGGCGACGCTCTTCATCGAGCTCACGTCGAAGGACGACCTCGTCACATGGTTGCCGAAGCTCGTCGGGATCGAGCGATCGGTCGAGCTTCGAATTGGTGAGGCGGGTCAGGAAGAGGTCGTGCGGGCGCGTCCGGACGCCGCGCACGAACGCCAGTTGACTCGCGAGACGATCACCGCCTCGGTCCACTACGTGCACTTCGAACTGACTGCGGCCCAGATCGAACGTTTCGCTTCGGAGGCAGTTTGCGTTGCCGTCGCGCACGCGAACTACGCATATGCGACCGAACTGGGCGAGACCAGTAGGCAATCCTTGCTCGACGACCTCCGCGGCTGACAGTCGCGATTGCTCATGTCAGAAGCTTGGTGCACACTGGCCGTGGGCGCCCTGAGTACACACAGCGCACGACGCAGCAGGTTCGGGGGGACGGACGAACAAATGGACGCAGCCGCGAAGCAGCATGAGCGGGAGCACTTGGTTGCTGAGCTATTCGGTGCCGATCCGGCGACCGAAGTCTTGGCCGGCCGTTTGTTGCGCACGCGCGAGGTGGCACTCCTCTTCCAGGTGTCCGAGCGGGCCGTCACGGATTGGGCGCGCAAGGGTCGACTGCCGTCGGTGCGCACACCGGGCGGGCATCGGCGGTATCCCGCCGACCTGGTGCAGCAGCTCTTGGTGCAGACCGGGCGCAGCTCACCTGACACCGCCTGACCAGCGCTAACTCTGGACTTTCGGGCCAGGCCGTCTCTACACTCGTCCCCTCGTACCGGGGGGTTGGATCCCTTCGGTGTCGTATCCAACCCGTACCTCGATGCACTGAGGGAGTGAGTCCCCCCTGATGAATTTGTCGTGGCGTCACCAGGCCGCCTGCCGTGGTCTCGATCCCGAGATCTTCTATCCCGTGTCCGAAGAAGAAACCGAGGTGGCCAAGACGGTCTGCCTTGGGTGCTCCGTACGCCAGTCGTGCCTGGAGCACGCGCTCGGCTCCCGTGAGCGCGATGGGGTGTGGGGAGGATGCACCGAAAAGGAACGGCGGCGCATCGTCCGCCAGCGCCGCCGCACCGCTTGACGCTTTCCGATCTGGGCGGTTGGCCGGGCGTCCTTGGGCCGTTGACGTCCGGTGAGGACCTGACCACCGAGCAGGCCGCGGCCGCGATGACCGAAATCCTGTCCGGCGAGGCCACCCAAGCGCAGATCGCCGGCTTCATCGTCGGACTGCGCATGAAGGGTGAGACCGTCGAGGAGCTGGCGGGCCTGTTGTCGGCCATGCAGGACGCAAGCGAGTACGTGCCGCTCAACGATCTCGACGGCGTCATCGACACGTGCGGCACCGGAGGCGATCGAAGCCACTCCATCAACGTCTCGACCATCGCCGCCTTCGTGGTCGCCGGTGCTGGAGCCAAGGTGTGCAAGCACGGGAACCGCGCGGCATCCTCCGCGTGCGGCTCCGCAGACGTGCTCGAGGCGCTCGGGGTGGCGATCGAGCTGGACCCTGCCGCGGTGGCGCGTTGTGTCGAGAAGGCCGGCATCGGGTTCTGCTACGCGCCGCGCTTCCATCCGGCGATGCGGCACACGGGCCCGACCCGCCGCGAGCTCGGTGTTCCGACGGTGTTCAACTTCCTCGGTCCGCTGGCCAACCCGGCGCGCGTCCGCCGCCAAGTGCTCGGGGTGAGCGACGCTCGGATGGCCGAGAAGATGGCCGGTGTCCTCAAGGCACGAGGCTCAGAGCGCGCGCTGGTGGTGTTCGGTCATGACGGTCTCGATGAGCTCACCACCACGACGACCTCCACCGTGGTCGAGCTGTGCGAAGACGGCGAGCTGCGCCGCTACGAGCTCGACCCGGCCGCCCACGGCATCTCACGAGCAGACCCGGCCGCGTTGCGCGGCGGCGATGCCGCGGCGAACGTCGCCGCCACCCGAGCCGTCCTCGGCGGCGAACCGGGCCCACAGCGCGACATCGTCGTGCTCAATGCCGCCGCGGGGTTGATCGCCGCCGGTAAAGCGTCGGATCTCGCCGAAGGACTGTCGGCCGCCGCCGCGGCGATCGACGACGGTCGAGCGGCGGGCGCCCTCGACAAACTCGTCGAGATCTCCAACGCCTGAGAAGCCGACTGCTAGCTGAGGTTCCAGCTGCGCTCGAGGGCGGTCAGCTCCTGGCGAGCGGCGTCGAGGGCGTCGATGCGCTCGGTCAACTCCGCGAGCGCATCGGGCGAGCCCGCGCCCAGCGCCCGAGGCCGATCGACTTCGACGGCGCTCGTCGCCAGGCGACCCGTCAGCACTTCGAGTTGCGCGACCTGCGTCACGAGTTGCTTCCGGGCCTGACGCTCACGCCGCCACATGCGGCTGAGCAGCACGAGGTGGGCTTCGAGCGCCACGGCGTGGTCCTCGATCTCGTTCGCGAGGTCTGCGATGGACGCGCCGCCCCGAGTGCCTGCGAGGCGGGCGGTCGTCGCGGCCTTGCGCAGGCGGCGGTGGAGACGGGCCGGCTCGCTCGTCGACACGAGCCATGCCGTCGGCGCGCCACTCCTGGTCGACGGGCGCACACGCAGCTGCTTGCGGAGGCGCCACCGCGCATAGGTCAAGGCACCGGCGAAGAACACAAACGACGTGACTCCGAAGACGACAAGCGCTACGAACAGGTCGTGCAGCACGCTCAGACGCTACCGGGGCCGTGCATCTCGGGCACCGCGGGGAGGATGGAGGCGAGCGTGCCGTCGCAGCGCACGAGCCTCACCTTGCGAGCGTTCCGATCCAGCCAGGTCGCGACGCACGAGAGCTCGTCTGCCAACGCGGCGGGAACCCAGCTCGTGGTGCTCGCTGCGGGTGGTTCGCAGGCGACACCCAACGCCAGCTCGCCGACGGTCCAGGCCCGCAGCAGGCGTCCGCCGTCGAGCTCGACCCGGCTGCCGTTCCCGAGGTCGAGCTCGATCGTGCCGCTGCGTCGGAGTTGTTCACGGCGGCGCTGACGGAACAGAGCACTCGCCAGCGCCGCCGCGCGGTCGCGCACGTCGGCAGCCTCCTCGAAGCGTTCGGCGCTCGCCAGCGCCTGCATGCGGGCGTCCAATGGCTCGAGCAGCAGCGCCGGCTGACTCGTCAGGCCACGGCGCGCGACGTCGACGACGTCGCCGTATCGCGCTGCGGTGATGTCGCCGGCGCACGGGCACAGCGCCGCGCCGAGTTGCGCGGCGGCGCACGGCGCAGTCCGGATCGGTCGGCCCTCACGCACCGGAGCACGGCAACGTCGGAGCGGAACGACGCTCTCGATGGCGTCGATGAGTAGGCCTGCGACGCGCGAAGACGACACCGGACCGAGGTACAAGCCTCCGTCAGCCTTCGGCACACGCACGATCGACAGCCGCGGAAACGGTTCGTTCATCGTGAGCTTCACGTAGACGTAGCGCCGACGGCCGGTGCCCTGACGGTTGTAGCGGGGGAGTTGGCTCGCGATCAGCCGCGACTCGAGCACGGCGGCCTCGAGCGTGGAGCGGCACACGATGTGATCGATCGAGTGGGTCTCGCGAAGCATCGGCCCGATCTTGCGACGGTCGTCGGACGAGAAGTACGAGCGGACCCGGCTCCGCAGGTTGCTCGCCTTGCCGACGTACAGGGGCCGGCCGACCCGATCTCGGAACATGTACACACCGGCCGCCCGCGGCAGTTCCGTGGTGAGCCGAAGTTTCGGCGCTTGAGGATGGCCACCCATCTTGGGCAACGAGACGAGGTCGTCGAGCCCGAGCACGCCGTAGGCCGAGGCCCGTTCGAGCAGGAGGTGCAACAGATCCCCCGTGGCGAGCGCGTCGTCGAGCGCTCGATGCGTTGGTCGATGGTCGAGGCGAAACCGGGACGCCAGCGTGCCCAGCTTGCAGTCGGGGACGTCCTCACGGACCAAGCGGCGAGCGAGAGCACATGTGTCGATGAAGGTGTTGCCGAGCCTCGGGTTGCCAGATCGTGTCAATGCCGCATCGAGGAACGAGACATCGAAGCGCAGGTTGTGGCCGACGAGCACACTGCCGCCGATGAACTCGATGAGGGAGGGCAACACCGCCTCGATTCGCGGCGCGGGCATGATCATCGCCTCGGTGATGCCCGTGAGGAACCTGATCGACGGGGGAATCGCGCACCCGGGGTTGACCAGGGTCTGAAACGTCCCGAGGCATTCGCCGCCCCGCAGCCGAACCGCTCCGATCTCGGTGATGCCGCAGTCGGCCGCGGATCCTCCGGTGGTCTCGAGATCGACGACGCAAAATGTCACGCCGTGCAGCGGACTCCCGAGGTCGTCGAAGGATCGTTGACCAGCGAGAACCCGCACCCCCACAGTGTGGTCGAACAAGCGTTCGACGAGCAAGCACGTTGGGGATCGGCCACTACTCTCACGCAGGTGGTCGGCAAGCTCATCCGCTACCGATGCACGGCGTGCGGCAACCTCACTCGCTTCGACGTCGTCAGCACTCGCCGCAGTCGCGCCTTTCATCACTACACGGTCGGTGGAGAGCTCGCGGTCGAGGATGAAGAGGTGCTCTCGGAAGTAGTCGAAGAGATCTCCTGCCGGTGGTGCGGCACCGGTGGCAACGTCGAGCAGCTCGAAGAGGACACGGTGTCGTGAGCGCACCGACGACGTTGTTGAAGCCGGCGCTCGAGGCCGTGATGAAGGTTGCTCGCGAAGGTGAGGCCGCCGAGCCAACGCAGCCCGCGCCCGCGCAACTGCGTCGCTACCTTCGATTCGCTCGCCTTCCCGCGCCGGCCCTCGACATCGCACGGCGTGTCGTCGAGGAGGACGATGCCTTTCGTGAGCGAGTGGCCAGTCACCTCACCGAGGACGCGGTGGGGGAGGCGGGCTGGTTGTGGCTCACGCGGCCCGACGGCTGGGAGGCGCGCCTCGACGAGCTGCGCAAGGGCCAGCAGGAACAGGAGCACGCGCTGCACGAGGAGCGTGCTGAGCGCGAGTTGCAGCGGCGGCTGGCCGGTGCCGAGGACCGCGCCCGTCGCGCCGAGGTGGCCCTCACGGGGCGAACTCGTGAGACCGCGCAGGCGGTCGAAGAGCTCGCGCACGAGCGCGCGCGCCGCGAACACGCCGAAGCAGAGTTCGCTCGTGTCGTCACCACCATCGAGGAGCTCACGCAGCAGCGCAACGCGGCCGTCCGTCGGCTGAAGGAGGTCGAGGCCGAGCTCGCGCAGCGCTCGGCAGACTTGCGTCACGCGCGTCACGAGCTCCGCATGCGCGACGCCGAAGTCGTCGTGCCCGTGGAACGCGCCGTTGTCGCGCCGGTCTCACCGGTTGCGCCTGCGGTGACGAACGCGCCACCGGCCGATGCGCGACTCTCGTCGCTCGTCGCCGATGCCGCCCATGCGGCGGAGTTGTTGTCGGGCGCGTTGGCGGCCGCATCGCAGTTGCTCGCACCGCCGGCCGCCGAATCTCGCGCGCCCGCAACTGCACCTGCACCCGCGTTGGCGCCGGCGGCCGTGCCGTCCGTGTCGCGGGTGGCGTTGCGGCTTCCGC
The DNA here is from genome assembly GCA_041166745.1 of Acidimicrobiaceae bacterium. Classification (GTDB taxonomy): domain Bacteria; phylum Actinomycetota; class Acidimicrobiia; order Acidimicrobiales; family JACDCH01; genus DASUCS01. Next base: position 26,617 of record JBEEGH010000030.1, on the reverse strand, counting down.
TTGGTGTCACCGATGATGCGGTCGAGGCCGTCGATCACCTCGTCCGTGCCCCTGGAGCGCTGTTACTCGTCGATGGCTACAACATCTCCCAAGCGGCGTGGTATCAGGATCCAATCGCTCGCCAGCGAACCCGGCTGGTCGACGCGCTGGCCGAGCTCCACGCTCGGACGGGCGTGGAGGTCGAGGTGGTGTTCGACGGCGCAGACGTCGATCACATCGCGGATCGTCCCGTTCGCCCGGCCGTACGTGTTCGCTTCTCGGCCTCGGGGGTAGAGGCCGACGATGTGCTGCTCGAGCTCGTCGACGCTGCTCCTCAACGCAGGCCGGTGATCGTGGCTTCGAGCGATCATCGGGTCCGCGATGGTGCTCGCCGCCGCGGCGCCAACGTCATCGGCGCCCGCCAGTTGCTCGGCGCTCTGCGCCGTTGACCCTCTCGAGGGAGCTCAGCGACGACGTAGTCGACGACCCATTCGTCGTCGAGGAGGCGGAGGCCATCGCGTCTACGTCGCGGTTGCGTCGACGGCGGTGGGCGCTGGTTCTCGTGTTGCTTGCGTTTGTGTTGAGCCGAGGCATTGCGGGCTACGTAGCCGATCATCCTGACTTCTACGGCCCCAACCACGCCGACGGTACGGGCGACGTGGGGCGCTATGACGAACTCACTTGGGCGATGCGCCACGAGGACTCGAGTCCGTACGGCCCGACGCTGCGAATGGAGTATCCGCCCGCGGCCATTCCGATCATGATGGCGCCGCGCTACATCCGCGCCGTCTCGTACCGCACCGAGTTCATCATCTTCATGATCTTGTTCGACGCGGTGGGCCTGTTCGGACTTGTACGCATCGCCAAACGCACGGGTTCGTGGTGGGGAGCCGTCACGTGGTTCGTCCTCATACCCGCGCTCGGCCCGGTCGCGTACACGCGATTCGACATCGTCGTCGCGGTCGTGTTGGTGTGGGCAATCGAGCGCGCGCTCGCGGGCCGCTGGGGTCACGTCGGCTTGCTGATCGCACTCGGTACCGCGGTGAAGTTGGTGCCGGCGTTGCTGCTGCCGATGCTGTTCTTCGTCGCGCCGCGCGATCGGCGACGCCTGCTGGTCGGGTCGTTCACCGCGGGTGTCGTGGTGGCACTGGTTCCCTTCATCGACGTCCTACCCAACGTGTACGTCAGCGTCATCCAGTACCACACCGAGCGCGGCGTCCAAGCGGAGAGCATCTGGGGGGCCGGCTTGCTCGCCGCGCAGCGACTCGTCGACTATCCAGTCGTCGTGGCATCGAGCCACCGGGCATGGGACGCGGTCGCGCCGGCGTCGACTCTCCTGAAGACGATCTCGAACGCCGCCTCCTTGGCGGTGGTCGTCGGAGCGATCGGACTGGCCGTCCGCACTCGCGTGGGCGACCTCCGGCGCGTCACCCTGCTTCTCTTCGGCGCGATGAGCCTCCTCGTCGGAGTGGGTCGGGTGTACTCGCCGCAGTACGTCCTCTGGCTCATCGCCCTCGGTGCGGTCGCTATGGCCCTGGTGCCCCGGCTGGCCGCGCCAGCAGTCGGGCTCCTGGCGGTGACCACCGTGCTGGCTCACCTCGAGTTCCCCATCTGGTTCTGGGACGCGCTCTTCTACAAGAAAGACGCGGCGCTCGTCGTTCTCTTGGTCCGCGACGTCCTGACCCTGGCCATCGGCGCGCTGGCGCTGTGGGCCTGGAAGCGAGCGCCGAAGGAGCAGATCGTCCTCGTCGACTGAGCCTGACTGTCACACCCCTTGGCGAGTATCGGGGCATGGATCTGAGCGAATCGGTGCTGCGAATCGACTGCGACGACTGTGTGATGGCGGGCACCAGCGCCTGCTCCGACTGCATCGTGACCTACCTGTGCACCCGCGACGACGGTGGTGCGGTGGTGATCGACGTCGAGGACGTGCGGGCGCTTCGGCTGCTCCAGAAGGGCGGATTGGCGCCTGCGCTGCGCCATCGTCGAGCAGAAGGTGAGTGAAATGCTACGGTCCGTCACGTACGGCCCGACGGGCCCGGGTCTGCCCTCTGGGGTCACGCGAACGTGCAACAGCTGCACTTGGTGGGGTTCACCACCGACCATCGAGGCTTGATATTCAGCGTGCGTCGCGGCGCGAAGTCAGGCGGGTTCGTCGTTCAGCTCGATGATTCGGTGATGTCCGCCGTCGAGGAGCTGCGAGCCCTCATCGCCGAGGAAAGCGCCGCGCAGGCCGATGCCAAGGCGTCGTCGAAGCGGCAGGAGAGCGCCCTGTCGGTTCGCGAGGTGCAGGCCCGCCTACGGCGGGGCCGCACGATCGAGCAGGTCGCACGTGAGGCCGGGGTCGACGCGACCTGGGTATCTCGCTTCGCGGTGCCGGTGCTCGCCGAGCAAGCCGAAGTCATCCGAGCCGCGCGAGCGACTCGTATGACGAAGCAGCGCGTCGGTTTGTCCGGCGCGACCCTCGGTGATTCCGTGTACCGCAACCTGGCCGAGCGTGGGCTGGCGGATCCGCGTGAAGAGCTCGACAAGGCCTGGCGCGCCCGTCAGCTCACCGAAGGGATGTGGCTCATCACCATCAAGTACACGCTTCGCGGCCGCGAGAGCGAGGCGGTGTGGGAATACGACGAAACTGCGAGCGCTCTTCGCGCGCGTGGTCGGTTGGCCACGCAGCTGGGGTTCCGCGAGCCCACTCGGCGTGCGTCGAGCGCGTCGAAGGCATCGAGCTCGACGAAGTCCGCGGGGCGTCCCAGGGCGACGAAAGCCAAGGCGAAGCTGCCGACGACCGCGCGACGTTCGTCGTCTCGACAGGCGTCGAAGCGTGTTGCTTCCGCTCGGCGTGCCGCGGTGGCACGCATGGAGTCCGAGGCCGAAAGGGCGACGCGCCGCAATGCGGCGATCGCTCGCAAGGCCGCGAAGAAGCCCGTGGTGTTGTTTCCGCGTCCCGTCGTCCAACCCCGGCCACCCGAGCCGCTGTTGGTCGATGAGCCGCTGTTGGTCGACGAGCCGCTGTTGGTCGACGAGTCGCTCTTGGTCGACGAGTCGCTCTTGGTCGATGAGCCGTTGTTGGTCGATGAGCCGCTGTTGGTCGATCAGCCGCTGGAAGCAGAACCCCCCTGGGATGACGGACTGAAATTGTCCTGGGGCGACGACGCTCCGGGGGCGGACACCCACACCGAGGAGCTCGAACCGGAAGACGAGCTCGCGGTCGAGCCTGAGGACGAGGACGATCCCGAGGCCGACGTCGACGTCGACGGCGACGTCGAGGACGAACCCTCGCCCGAGCCCCGTCGTCCGGCTCGCCGGCGAGAGCCACTGCGGGCTCGACCACCCGATCCCTCCTCGTCGGCCGAGCAGGCTCGCCGCCGAGTCCGGCTCCGGTCGGCGGCCGGGGTCGGGGCCGATGACGGCACCGACGCCAGCAACGGGCCGGTGTTCCGGAGCGACCTCGCGCAACCGGCGAGTGAGCTGCCGAGCTTCCCCCGATCGGCCGTCGGTCCGACTCCAGCGGAGCCACTCGCGATGCCGCTGCAGCCCATCGAGGCCCCACCGCGCCGCCGCCGTCTGCGTCCCCTGCGGGGGCGGTGAATCTCGTCATCGATGCCGTCGAGCTGAAGGCGCTCGGACGCGAGGCCGGCCTCGACGCGGTCGGCATTGCTGCGGCCGACCCCTTTCTCGACACTCGCCGTCACCTGCACGAGCGGCGAGCCGTCGGCTTGCACGGCGGGATGAGCTTCACGTACCGCAACCCGGACCGTTCGACCGATCCCGGACGATCGCTCGTCGGCGCGCAGTCCATCGTCGTGGGCGCACGGTCGTATCCACCGCCACGTTCGACCCGCCGCGGGGCACGCGTGGCGGCGTACGCCGACGACGACCACTACGGCGCCCTACGCACCGGCCTGAGCGCAATCGCTGAGCATCTGAACAAGGCCGGCTGGCAGACGCGTGTGCTCGTCGACGACAACGCGCTCGTCGATCGCGAGGCTGCGTTTCGCGCCGGGCTCGGGTGGTACGGCAAGAGCACGAATCTGCTCTTGCCGGGGCGCGGCAGCTGGTTCGTGCTCGGGTCGGTACTCACGACCGCGCCGCTCGACGTCGACCAGGGTCCAGTCGACGACGGCTGTGGTTCGTGCCGTCGTTGCATCGATGGTTGTCCGACGGGAGCGATCGTCGCGCCCGGAATCGTCGATGCTCGCCGTTGTCTGGCCTGGCTGCTGCAAACGCGGGACGACTTTCCGGTGGAGTTCCGCGTCGCGCTGGGTGATCGCATCTACGGCTGTGACGAGTGCCAAGAGGTGTGTCCGCCGAATCGACGTGCAGGAGCCGGCGATGAGGATTCAGGCGACGGCGTCGACATCATCGAGCTCCTGTCGTCCGACGACGAGACGTTGCTGGCACGTCACGGGCGGTGGTACATCGCCGATCGCGACCCGCGCTACTTGCGCCGCAATGCGCTCATCGTGCTGGGCAACTCCGCACCTCCGGGCGATCAAGCGGCCATCGACACGATCGACCGCTATCTCGTTGATCCCGATCCGATGCTGCGGTCGCACGCGGAGTGGGCCGCTCGTCGTCTCGCCGAGCGCACGCAGAGCTGATCGTGCATCTCCTCGTCACGAACGACTTCCCCCCGAAGCTCGGTGGCATCCAGTCGTACTTGTGGGAGCTCTGGCGACGCCTGCCGGCGGACCAAGTGACGGTACTCACCACCGCCTACGCCAACGCCTCGGAGTGGGATGCAGAGCAGCCGTTCCGCATCGTTCGGACAGCATCGAAGGTCTTGCTTCCGACCCCGGCTCTGACGCGGCACATCGACGACCTCGCAGACGAGGTCGGAGCCGGGATCGTGCTGCTGGATCCGGCGGTACCCCTCGGGCTCGTCGGTCCGCGCCTTGGTCATCCCTATGGCCTCGTCCTGCACGGCGCGGAGGTCACCGTTCCGGGTCGTCTTCCGGGCACGCATCTCGCGCTGCGGCGCGTCCTGCGGGGGGCCGCCGTCGTGATCTGCGCCGGCTCCTACCCTCTGGCGGAGGCGGAACGAGCCGCCGGTCGATCGCTCCCGGCCACGAACGTCCCTCCGGGTGTCGATGTCGAACGGTTCCGTCCCCTCACCTCCGACGAACGAAGCGCCGTCCGTCAACAATTCGAGCTACCAGCCGACGTTCCGCTCGTGCTCGGCGTAAGTCGGCTCGTCCCGCGGAAGGGTTTCGACACGCTGCTGCGCGCCTGCGGTCAGTTGTCTCGCCACGATCGCGAGTTCGTCGTTGCCATCGCCGGCCAGGGCCGCGATCGGAAACGGCTCGAGAAGATTGCAGCGGAGGCGAGCGCGCCTGCTCGCTTTCTCGGTCGCGTCGACGACAACTCACTTCCCGCCCTGTACGGCGCGTCTGACGTGTTCGCGATGCTCTGCCGCAACCGTTGGGCCGGCCTCGAGCAAGAGGGATTCGGCATCGTGTTCCTCGAAGCCGCGGCGAGCGGCGTGCCCCAGGTCGCGGGCGCGAGCGGAGGAGCGGCCGAGGCGGTCTCGGAAGGAGAGTCTGGGTTCGTCGTCCATCCTCCGGACGATGTCGATGCTGTCGCGCTCGCAATCGCCACGTTGCTCGACGACGACGCGGCGCGCGCTCGCATGGCTGCACTCGCCCGGGCCCGCGCTGTGGCCGACTTCTCGTACGAGGTGCTCGTGCCCCGCCTTCAGGCGGCGCTCGACGGCGTGGGAGGATGATCGGGTGGTGAAGGCACGAGACGGGGAAGATCTCGACGCCGACATCGAAGGCGAAGGAATCATCAACGCCTCCTGGGCGGGCACGGGGGTGTACGTCGCGCTCGCGGTTCTGGGCACGATCCTCCCTGATGCGTTCGCGACGCCGACGGCGGTCGTGTCGGGTGCGCTGTTCGCCATCGGTTGTGTGACGTTCCTGTGGGCCTACGCCGTCGCCGTCGCCCGCAGTCGTACCGACCTCATCGGCATCGGCGGCCTCTACTTCTTGGTCGGTACCGCACCCAAGGTCGTGCGGTTCCGCTTGCGCTTGAGTCTGGCCCTGGAGATCGTCGCCGCGATCGTGTCTTCCTCGATCCGGCCCTTCACGCCCATGGCCTTCGGGTTCCTCGTCCCGGTGTTCGGGCTCGGCCTGTCTGGGTTGTGGGGGGCACGGCACGGAGCGTTCGCACCACGATCCGCCCCGGAGTCCAAAGCCAACACGCCGTGAGCGACTACGGGCTGGCCAACATCCCCTGGCCGCTCATCCTTCTCGGCCTCGAGTTCCCGGCGATCATGGCCGTGCTCGACTGCTGGTTCCGGCCCCCTGACCACTTCCTCGGAGGGGCGAGCGATCAACGGGCGTGGAAGGGATGGCTCGCCGTCGCCGTGCTCACCGTGCCGATCCTGTTGGGCTACGGGATAGTGATCGGCTACTACTACGCGGTCGTGCGCCGCAACTCACCTTCTGGGCCTGGCTGACGGGCAAGAATGGCGGATCATGGCTGACCAGGCGTCGCAGAGGACGATCATCGCGGCCTCTCCCCAGCAGCTGTTCGATGTCGTCACCGACTTCGATCGATACACCGACTGGATCCGCGACCTGAAGTCGGTCGAGGTCCTCGAGCGCGACGACGAGGGGCGAGCCGTCGAAGTTCGCTATCGGGCCGCGGCGATGGGGCGCAGCACGAGCTACACGTTGCGGTACGACTACTCCGACGCGCCGCGTCAGCTGCCATGGAAGCTCGTGAGCGGCGACATCATGCGCCGGCTCGACGGCGCATACGAGTTCCATCCCGTCGACGGCGACGGCGATCGCACCGACGTCGAATACTCGCTCGCCGTTGAGTTGATCGTTCCGCTTCCCGCGTTCGTGAAACGGCGCGCAGAATCGAAGATCATGCACAACGCGCTTCGGGAGCTCAAGGCCCACGTGGAGACTCCCCGGTCGCTCGATGAGAGTGGCTGAGGAGTTGTTGGCCGGCGCTCCCTGGAAGTCTGGCCGGCGCTGTGCGCCGGCCAGACCTGTGCTCATGGAGAGGGCTTTGCCCTCTCTCGCCAGCGGATGAGGGTCTTGCTGTTCACAGGAAAGGGCGGGGTTGGCAAGACGACGACCGCGGCCGCCACTGCGTTGCGCTGCGCCGACGCGGGCCTTCGTACGCTGGTGATGAGCACCGACCCGGCCCACTCGCTGGCCGACGCCTTCGATGAGCCGCTCGGTCCTCTGCCGACCCGGCTCACCGACCGATTGTGGGGTCAGGAGCTCGACGCGCAGGAGCGCATGGAGGAGTCTTGGGCCGACATCCAGGACTACCTGATGGAGATCTTCAACTGGGCGGGTCTCGACGCGATCGAGGCCGAAGAGCTCGCCGTCTTTCCGGGTCTCGACGAGGTCTTCAGCCTCAGCGACATCAAGACGCACGCGAGCTCTGGTGAGTGGGACGTGCTCGTGGTCGATTGCGCGCCGACGGCCGAGACCATTCGATTCCTGTCGCTGCCCGACATCCTGGCCTGGTACATGGAGCGGCTGTTTCCGGTCAGCCGTCGAGTCAACAAAGCCATCTCGCCCATGTTGAAGCGCATGACATCGCTCCCGGTTGCCGGCGACAAGGTGTTTGCGGCCGGCCGTCGCTTCTACGACCGCCTCGATGGCGTGCGCGAGCTGCTCACCGACGCCGAGGTCACGAGCGTTCGCCTCGTCGTCAATCCGGAACGCATGGTGATCGCCGAGGCGCGGCGGACGTACACCTACCTGTCGTTGTTCGGCTACCGAGTCGACGCCGTCATCGCCAACCGGATGCTGCCCGACGAGATCACCGACCCATGGTTCAAGAAGTGGCGCGAGCTCCACGCCGAGCACTTCGCCACGATCGAGTCGAGCTTCGCGCCCCTCCCGATTCTTCGAGCCGAGCTCGCGGCTGATGAGCTCGTCGGACCCGAGCGTCTGCGCGATTTCGCCGCCGAGGTGTACGGCAGCCTGGACCCCGTCGCGGTGTTGCACGAGGGCGAAACCCTCAAAGTCTCTCGGCGGGCCGGTGCGTATCACCTCACGCTGCAGCTGCCATTCGCCGACCACGACGACCTCGATGTGGGCCGCAAAGACGACGAGTTGCTCGTCCGGGTCGGGCCCTACCGGCGAGCTCTGCTGCTTCCCGATTCGCTGCGGCGGCGGACCATCACCGACGCCACGCTCCGACAGGGCAAACTGAGGGTCGTATTCGCAGGCGATCAACCAGGGAAGCCAAGGAAATGACGAGGGTGACGGCCAGCGACGACAAGACAGCGGATCCGGCCCGAGAAGGCCTCGAGCACCTCCAAGCAGCGGCCCACGAGATGATCGCCGCCGCTCGGTCGATGCTCGACGCCGTCGAGGAGGTCCTCGATGATCCTCGAGCGGCAACCTCGATGGCGGTCGCGTTCGGCACGATGAGCCGGCTGATCGAAGGAGCGGTGGCGTCCGTCAGCGGAATGGTCGCCAACGGCACTGCGCCGCCAGACGAAGACGAGCCCCGTGTGCAACGGATCAAGGTCAGCTGAGCCGTGCGCATCCTCCAGCTCGACCTCGGCGGGCACCGCATCGAATTCCACCCGTATGTCACGGTGCTGCGCGGCCTCGACGCGGATCTCCGCGCCAAGCTGATCGACGCTCTTGCCGCGGTGTCGGCGGGTCAGCCGTCTGTCGACGGTCTCGTCGAGGCGCATGGTGTCGTGCTCGATCTCAGCGACGCCACCCTCAAGCTGCTCGATCTTCCCGGCACGGGCGACGGCGGGTTCGACATCATCGTGCGACGCGAACAACTTCCCGGCAACACGTCGTCTCCCGCCAGCGGCGGTCGCGGTCAGATCGAGCGCGCTCGCGCCGAAGCCGCTGATCGCGTCGATCGTGCTGAAGCGGCTGCGGACCGCGCGGCGGTCGCGCTCCTCGCCAGTCGCGAGGCAGCGTCGGAGGCCTCAGACGGTGGTGGATCGGCCGACGCCGGCAGCAGCCTCGACGGCCCTCGCGCCGAGCTCAATCGTTTGACCGAGCGCCGCACCACGCTGGAAGCCGCGGCCGAGCAGGCGCGGACGGCCCACGCCCGCGCGCAGGAGGCCCAAGCGGTCGCCGACGAACGCGTCGAGCAGGCCCGAGCGCTGCGAGCCGAGTCCGCCCGGGCGTGTTCGGTGGCCGCGGGCGCGCTCGAGGCCGCGCGCGCGGTGCGCGATCCCTTCGCGGCGACAGCGCTCGAGGCGGCACGCGAACGGTTGGCAAACCTCGAGGCCGCGGACGCCGCCGGTCCTGGCGACGCGTCGGTCCCACCTGCCGACGACGGGTACGACGATCCGGCTGCTGATCTCGAGCGCCTCGAAGGTCGCCGCCTCGAGCTCGAGGCGGCGCTCCTTGCGCTCGACACCGTCGATCCGTTTCCCGTTCAGGTGTCGCTCACGCAACTGACAACGGCCGACACCGAGGGCGAGTTGGTTCCCTCCGAAGACGCCATTCGCCTTGCCGACGAACTGGCCAGAGTCAATCGCACGGTCGTCGACGACGCCGTAAATGAAGGCGCGAGCGGTAGCGCGATCGCCGTGGCGCGGCGTCGGCTCGACGCCGCTCGAGCGGCGGTCTTCGACGCCGAGCGCGCCGTTCGTCTGCCCGAGGTCGATCGTCTCGACATCGAAGCCCTCGAGAACGCACACGAGCAGGTTCTCATCGCGCAGGATCGGTCGGAGAAGCGCCTCAGCGGCGCCCGCGCGAAGCAGCGAGTCGATGAGGTCCGGGAGGTCGAGCAGGAGATTCTCAACCGGCTCGGCTTCGTCACGTACACCGAGTTCGTGATGGGCACGTCGATGCTCAATGTCGATCCAGAGCGAGAGAAGCGACTCGAGATCGCTCGGGCGGAGTTGGCCTCGGCTGAGGACGCGCTGGCCGACCTCGAGGCCGACGTGGATGCCGAGCTCGCACGCGCTGAGGTCGTGGCGCGCCGGCGCACGCTCAACAGCCAAGCCATCGCCCTTCTCGGTCGCGATCCAGGTGAAGACGTCGAGTGGGCGCTTCGGCATCACCGGGTTCGCGTGCAGGACGGCACCGACCGCGCCGGTCGGTTGCAGGAGGCCCTCGAGAGCGCCGGGGTCGTGATGGGCGACGAGGAGATGCCGCCGGCGCTGCTCATCGAGATCGCCAGGATCTGGCTCGACGAACAGGGCGAGACGGCCTCGCGCCGCGATGCGCTCGCCCAGGAGCTCGGCGACCTCGAGGCGAGCCTGTCGCTCGTGAGCGAAGCCGTCCGTGTCCGGAAGGAGGCGCCGTCCGCCGAAGACGTCGAAGAGGAAGCGAATGAGCGCGACGGGCGCCGGCACGCGCAACTGGAGGAAGCCCGGTCGGTCGTGCGGACGGCCGAACAGCGCCTGGAACGACAAGCACAAGTCGAGGCCGATATCGCGGAGCGCAAGGCGGAGCTCGAATCGGCCACTCGCGCCGAGGAAGCGGTCGCGACCGCGCTGAGCGCAGCCGAGGTCGAAGCCGCCGCCGCGGCCGAGGCCGAGCACAACGCGGCAAGCGAACGGTCACATCGCGACACCGAGCTCGCCGCCGCGGCCGACGCCGAGCGGCAAGCGTCCGAGACATTGGAGTCGCTGTCGAGTCGGCTCACGCAGGCCGCCAAGACCGCCGACAAAAGCGAGTTCGAGCGGGCGGTCGCCGACGCGCAAGCGGCCGTCGATCATGCCACCGCAGCGCTCGAAGGCGCCCGCCGGGAGCTGGCTCTCATCGACGCCCAGCTCGCCGACCTCGACGGCGACGGACAAGCACAGGCGATGGCTGTGCCCGGTTCAGCCAACGTCGAAGAGCTCGAGTGGTATCTCTTGTCACGCGTGGCTGCGCAGCGGTCCGTGTCGTATGCCGGCTCGGTTCCCCTGGTCCTCGACGACGCGCTGGCCGATGTCCGGGGCGCCGATCTCGTCCATCTGTTGTCGCGGCTCGAGCGCATGAGCACGGCGGTACAGGTGATCGTGGTGTCCGAGGCCGACGAAGTGGCCTCGTGGGCCGATTCCGTCGGCACCGATCGAGCAATGACGCTGTACCCCCTGCCCGTCTGACGCGGGCCCGTCTATCATCGGGTTCTCGCCGACCCCAGGGGGCGCCCGTGCCGGTCATCGCCGAAGACGTGATTCGTTCGCTCGCCGGATTCCGAGGAGAGCGAGCACCAGTCACGAGTTGTTACCTCGACGTTGACGGCCGCAGATATGTACGCCACCAGGATCTGGAGCACGAGGTCAACGTGCTCCTGCACGACGCCCGCACTCGGGCCAATGGTGACGTCTCCGTTCGCCGCGATCTGCACCGCATCGAAGAGTTGGTGAAGGGTGGCATCGATCGCTCTCACACGCGCGGGCTGGCGATCTTCGCGTGCAGTGCTCACGACCTGTGGGAGGTGATCGCCCTTCCGGTGTCCGTGCAGAACCGCGTCGTGATCAATCACATGCCTGCTGTGGGACAGCTCGAAGCCGTGTTCGAAGAGTCAACGGCGTTGGGCGTGTTGTTGGCGGACAAACAACGGGTCCGCATGTTCGTTTTCGAGCTCGGTGATCTCGTGGATCATTCGGAGCTGTTCGACGAACTCCCGCGCGATTACGACACGCGCGGCGATCGCGACCAAGGCGACATCGCCCACCATCTCGATGCGCTGAAGCATCAGCACCTGCGGCATGCGGCCGACGTGGCGCTGGCCGTCCTCCAGAAGTCGCCGTTCCATCATCTGGTCATCGGCGGACCGGATGAGATTGCGAGCGAGCTCGAGTCCCTGCTGCATCCGTACTTGCGTGAGCGACTGTTCAGCCGGGTGCACCTCGCGGTGTCCGCCGGAGTCGACGAGATCCGCGGCGCGGCCATCGATGTCGAGCACACGATCGAGCGACAGAAGGAAGCCGAGTGGGTGGGCCGGCTCCGCGAAGCCGTTGCCACCGGCCGGCGCGGTGTTGCCGGCCTCGGTCCGGTGCTCGCCGCTCTCGGCGAGCACCGCGCGGAGCGCGTGCTGGTCTCGCAGGGGTACCGCGAAGCCGGATGGCGTTGCTCGCCGTGCGGCGCCCTCGCACTCGTGGGGCGCACGTGCGGCCGCTGCGGCTCGGAGATGGAAGCCCTCGAGGATGTCGTCGAGGAGGCGATCGACGAGGCGTTGAGCCAGTCGTGCCGCGTCGAGATCTGCGTCGGCAACGCCGATCTCGATGTGTTGGGCCGCATCGGGGCGCTCCTGCGCTATTAGGGAGCACTAGCTTCCCCGTCCATGGCGCTCTCGGTCGGGGTCGATGTCGGCGGTACGAAGATCCTTGCGATCGCGGTCGACGAGTCGGGGCGACGCATCGGCAATGAGGTCCGTCGCCCGACGCCACGCGGTGCGGAAGCGTTGTTCGACGCAATGGTCGGTGTGGTCACGGAGGTGCGCGCCAGCGCCGGCGACATCGAGGCCATCGGCGTCGGCGTGCCCGGGCTTGTCGATCGAAACGGGCGGCTGGCGGTCGGACCAAACCTGCCCGGCGTCGTGGACCTGTCGATTCGCGACGAGTTGCAAGGTCGACTGAACCTGCCGGTCGCGGTCGACAACGACGCGACGTGTGCAACGTGGGCGGAGGTGCGGCTCGGCGCCGCCAAGGGTGCCGACGAGGCGTTCATGGTCACGCTCGGCACCGGCATCGGTGGCGGTGTCGTGAGCGGGGGAGTGCTGCAGCGGGGCGCGAACGGCTTCGGCGGCGAGCCCGGACACATGGTCGTCGACCCGAAGGGCCCGCCGTGTCCCTGCGGGCGGCGCGGTTGTTGGGAGCGGTTTGCCTCGGGCAGCGGCCTCGGCCGGCTGGCGCGTGAAGCGGCCGAGTCAGGAAACGGAGCTCGCTTCCTCGAGTTCGCCGGTGGCGATCCCGACGACGTGCGAGGAGAGCACGTGACGCGAGCGGCGTTGGAGGGCGACGCCGACGCGCTGGCGGTCTTCCGCGAGTTCGGATGGTGGGCCGCGCTCGGCATCGCCAATCTCGTCAACCTGCTCGACCCGTCGGTGGTCGTCGTTGGCGGTGGCCTCGTAGGAGCCGGTGATGTCGTGATGACCCCGATCCGCGAGGCGTTCCCGTCCCTTGTGCTCGCGGCGGACCACCGGCCTCAGGTCGCGATCGTTCCTGCGCAGTTGGGCAACGACGCTGGTGCGATCGGCGCGGCGCTCATCGGCTTCGATCGCCGGGACTAGGTCTCGGCGCCCCGGGTGCGCGCCGCCTCGATTTCCTTCCATGCCGCGTCGACACCTTCGTAGCCAGCGGTGTTCGTGTGCTTGCCGGGCTCGAGCATCTTGTAGACGTCGAAGAAGTGCTCGATCTCGGCTCGCAACAGTTCGGGCACGTCTGTGATCTCGTTCACGTCGGTCCAGCGCGGATCTTCCGCCGGCACGCACACGATCTTGGCGTCGGGACCTTTGTCGTCTGTCATCCAGAAGACGCCGACGGGCCTGGCGGTGATCCAGCACCCCGGAAACGTCGGCTCCTCGAGCAACACGATGGCATCGAGAGGATCGCCGTCCTCCGCCAACGTGTCGGGGATGAAGCCGTAGTCCGCGGGATACACCGTGGCCGAGAAGAGGCGCCGGTCGAGGCGCATCACGTGCTGCTCGTGGTCCCACTCGTACTTGTTGCGGCTGCCGCGGGGGATCTCGACGACCACATCGACCACCCGATTCCCTTTCATTTTCCAATCATGCCCCGGAGTACCGTTACCACTCATCCCCGCCGCCCGCCCTCTACGGCGGGGCCCCGCCGCCGTCGTAAGGATTTCCATGGAGTTCCGCCGCATACCGAACTTGCCGCCGTACGTGTTCACGATCATCGACGGCTTGAAGGTCGAGGCCCGGCGCGCCGGCAAGGACGTGATCGATCTGGGTTTCGGCAACCCCGACATCCCCTCGCCCGAGATCGCCGTCGAGAAGTTGTCCGAGGCGGCCCACAACACCCGCAACCATCGGTACTCCGCCAGCCGCGGCATTCCCAAGCTCCGCGAGGCCGTCAGCGATCTCTACCGCCGGCGCTTCAACGTCGAGCTCGATCCCGATCTCGAGGTGATCAACACCATCGGCGCGAAGGAAGGCTTCAGCCACCTCATGTGGGTGTTGCTCCAGCCGGGCGACGCCGCCCTCGTGCCGAGTCCGAGCTATCCGATCCACATCTGGGGTCCGCATCTCGCCGGCGCCGACGCGCGCGAGGTGCCGATCGGTCCGGGCGAAGACTTCATCGAGAACGTGATGGCTGCGTGGGAGTACGGCTGGCCCAGGCCGCGTGTCGTGGTGCTCTCCTTCCCGCACAATCCGACCACCACGTGTGTCGAGCTCGCCGACATGCAGCGCCTCGTCGATTGGGCACGCGAGCGCGACTTGATCCTCGTTCACGACTTTGCATACGCCGAGACGACATTCGATGGTTACGTCCCGCCGTCGATCTTGCAGGCGGATGGAGCTCGTGAGTGCGCGGTCGAGCTGTACTCGATGACGAAGTCGTTCTCGATGGCGGGATGGCGCATCGCGTATCTCGTCGGTAACTCCGAGGTCGTGCAAGCGCTCGCGAAGTTGAAGAGCTACCTCGACTACGGAACGTTCCAGCCGATCCAGATCGCCGCCACGGTCACGCTCAACGAGGCACAGGAGTACCCCAAGCAGGTGCGGGAGATCTACCAGTCGCGTCGCGACGCTCTTGGTGAAGGGCTCGACCGCATCGGATGGCAGTTCCCTCGGCCGCAAGGAACGATGTTCGCGTGGGCCCCGATTCCGGAGCCCTACCGGGAGATGGGCTCGATCGAGTTCGCCAAGCTCGTCGTCCGCGAGGCCAACGTCGCGCTGTCACCGGGCGTCGGCTTCGGGCCGGGCGGCGACGGTTACGTGCGCTTCGCACTCATCGAAAACGAGCAGCGCATCGGTCAGGCCGTGCGCAACCTCCGTAAGGGCTTGACGAAGCTCTAGCGAAGGCCACCGAGGCAGAAGGCCACGGCTGCGTCTGCGACTTCCTCCGGCGACTCGCCGCGGTCGTGGATGAGCTCGCGGACGAGGTGGCTGATCACGCCGAGGATGGCGTGGGCGAGCACCTCCGGCTCGCCGTCGCGGATATCGCCTGCGACGATGCCGTCTTTCACGTGCTTCACTGCATCCGCCAGCGCGACCTCCTGCCCCCGCCGCAGCAGCGGGGCGAATCGCTCCTCGGTGGCGGCGAACTGGAAGAGGTTCACGAGGTCTCTGTGCTCAGCGAACCATGTCATCGAGGCCCGGATGCCGAGCTCGATGCGGCGAACAGGGTCGGGCTCGTCGATGATCACGTGCTGCTGCGCCCGCCGCAGGTCTTGCTGGGCGTCCTTCAAGATCTCGAGGAACAACTGATCTTTCGAGTCGAAATACCAGTAGAAGACGCCCTTGCCGACGCCGAGCCCGCTCACGATCTCGGCCACCGAGGTCGGGTGGAACCCACCCTCCGCGAAGCGGGCGGCGGCATAGGCCATCAGCTGATGTCGGCGCTCCTTGCCTCGCGGCGTGAGCTGGCGCTTCTCGGTCATCGACGCGAACCGTACGGATGACTTGACCGGTCGGTCAAGAATCGGTGTCGCACGAACGTTTCACCGGGGAAACCTGCCGTTCACAGGGCGGCCGTACGGTTTGCCGCCATGGAGACCTACACGGTGCGCGTGTGGCTGCCCGACCGCCCCGGGGCCCTTGGCGCTGTCGCCAGCCGGATCGGCGCGGTGCGGGGTGAAATCGTCGGCATCGAGATCCTCGAGCGGGGCGGCGGCCGCGCCGTCGACGACCTGGTGGTCGAGCTGCCGGACGGTTCCTCGCTGGATCTGCTGGCCTCAGAGATCGCCCAAGTCGACGGCGTGGACGTGGAAGACGTGCGCCCCGTCGTCGATGCGCTGCATGACCCGCGGCTGGATGCGCTCGAGACGGCCGCCCAGCTGGTGGCCTCGTCTTCCTCCGAGGAGATCGTCAGCGAACTGTGTGAACGGGCCACTGCCACGATCGGCGCACAGTGGGCGGTGGTCGTGGATCTCGACGCGGTTTCCGTGAAGGCAAGTGTCGGGCCCGCCCCCGAGCTCGCATGGCTGACGGCGTTCGTCGCCGGAAGTCGCAGCTCGGCGCGCGTCGCCGCGATGGAGTCCGGGCCCGACGACGTGCTCTGGGCTCCATTGCCGGCGGCCAACCTCGCGCTGGTGATGGGTCGCGACGGGCAGGCGTTCCGCGCCAGGGAGCGTCGCACCGCGGCGGCGTTGGCGCGCATCGTGGATACACGATTTCGAGAGCTCTCCGCTCTTGCGGCTCGCATGAATCACCCGTCGTCGTCGACGACGGCGCGCTAGCGCTCCCAGTTGCGCGAGCGCTCCACCGCGCGTTGCCACTGCGCGTGTTTCGCGTCGGCCACGCCCGCCGGTACTGCGGGTGTGAACTCGGCGTCGAGCTGCCAGTACACCGCGAGATCGTCGAGCGACCCCCAGACACCTTCGGCGAGGCCGGCGAGATAGGCGGCGCCCAACGCGGTCGTCTCTTGCACGACAGGCCGCGCGACGGGCACCTGCAGCTGATCCGCTTGCAGTTGCAACAGGAGGTCCATCACCGACGCGCCGCCGTCGGCCCGCAACGCCCGCACCTCACGACCGGACGCCTTGCACATCGCATCCACGACGTCGCGCGTCTGGTATGCCATCGCCTCGACCACAGCGCGCGCCAGATGGGCTTTCGAGGTTCCGCGCGTGATGCCGACGATCGTGCCGCGCGCGTACGGATCCCACCATGGCGACCCGAGGCCAGTGAACGCGGGTACGACGAATACCCCCTCGGTGTCGTCGATCGACGCGGCCAGCGGGCCGATCTCGGCGGCGTGCTCGATGATGCCGAGCCCGTCTCGGAGCCACTGGACCGCTGCGCCGGTCACGAAGATCGCGCCCTCGTACGCGTACGTCGCCGGCGCATCTCGCGCCAGTTGCCACGCCACGGTCGTGAGCAGACCTTCGACTGGGGGAGGGCACTCATCGCCCACGTTCATGAGCACGAAGGAACCGGTGCCGTACGTGTTCTTCGTCATACCTGGAGTTACACACGCCTGTCCGAACAACGCGGCCTGCTGATCGCCGGCCACGCCGGCGATCGGCACGCCATCGAGTCCCTCGAGACCGCAGGCGACGACGCCGAATCGGCCTGATGAAGGACGTACCTCGGGCAACGCCGACACCGGCACGTCGAACAACGCGCACAGCTCTTCGGACCACGACAAGGTGCGAATGTCGAACAGCATCGTGCGCGATGCATTCGACACCTCGGTGGCATGCGTCGCGCCGCCGGTGAGCTTCCACATGAGCCACGCGTCGATCGTGCCGACGGCGAGGTCCGCGTCGGCCCGTACCCCGCCCTCGGCCAACAGCCACTCGATCTTCGACCCTGAAAAGTACGGATCGAGCACGAGTCCGGTGCGGTCGCGCACCATCGGCAGATGTCCGGCGGCGCGCAGCTCGTCGCAGCGCGCCGCGGTACGCCGGTCCTGCCAGACGATCGCCCGATGCTTAGGCTCGCCCGTGCCGCGCGACCACGCCACCACGGTCTCGCGCTGGTCGGTGATGCCGATGGCGGCGACTGGCTCACCCAAGGTGTCGACGAGCTCCACGAGCACGGCCCTGACCGCATCCCAGATCTCGTTGGCGTCGTGCTCGACCCAGCCCGGACGGGGAAAGTATTGGGGAAACTCGCGATACGACCAGCCCGTGGGCTGGCCCTGCTCGTCAACGGCGAACGCCCGAACCCCCGTCGTTCCCGCGTCGATGGCAATGACCAGGGACATTGGCCCGCACTCTATGGAATGGTGACGGCATGAAAGTTGGAATGCTCACCGGTGGCGGCGACTGTCCCGGGCTCAATGCCGTGCTGCGTGCCGCAGTGCGCAAAGCCGAGGTGCACTACGGCGATGAGCTCGTCGGCTTCCGCGACGGCTGGAAGGGCGTCGTCGAGCATCTCACGACCGAGCTGAACGTCGAACGCATGCGGGGCACGCTGCCGCGCGGCGGCACGGTGCTCGGCTCCTCCCGCACGAACCCGTACAAGATCGATGGTGGTGTCGAGAGGGTGAAGCACACGCTGGCAGATCTGGGCGTCGACGCGCTGATCGCCATTGGCGGTGAGGACACGCTCGGTGTCGCCAGCAAGCTGCACGGCGATGGCATCTCGGTGGTCGGGGTACCGAAAACGATCGACAACGATCTGTCGGCGACCGAGCTGACGTTCGGCTTCAACACGGCAGTGCAGGTGTGCGTCGATGCCATCGACCGCCTCCACACGACGGCCGAATCGCACGACCGCGTCATGGTCGTGGAGGTGATGGGACGCCACGCTGGCCACATCGCGCTGTGGGCAGGCATCGCCGGTGGCGCCACCATGGTGCTCATCCCGGAGAAGCCGTTTGACCTCGAAGAGGTTGCCGCGGCCATCATCCACCGCCACGAGAACAAGAAGCGACTCGCGTCGATCGTCGTAGTGGCGGAAGGAGCGGTGCCGAAGGACGGGGCGTTGTCCACGGCGACGGGCGAGGTCGACGCGTTCGGCCATGCCCGCCTCGGCGGTATCGGGAGCGCCCTCGCGACCGAGATCGAAGCCCGCACGGGCTATGAGAGCCGAGCCGTCGTGCTCGGTCACATCCAACGCGGCGGCACGCCGACTGCCTTCGACCGAGTGCTGTCCACCCGATTCGGGATCGCGGCGATCGACACCGTGCACGACGGCGAGTTCGGCCAGATGGTCGCGCTGCGCTGTGGCGAGATCGTCCGCGTCCCGCTCACCGAGGCGACGGGCGAGCTGAAGCTCGTCAGCGCCGAGCTCTACGACGTCGCCAAGGTCTTCTTTGGCTGAGGAAGCGATCCCTCCGCCGATACCGGCGGCGACCGTGGTGCTCGTGCGTGACGGCGCCGATGGCCTCGAGACCCTCATGCTGCGGCGCAACGCCCACGGCGCGTTCGGTGGGATGTGGGTCTTCCCGGGCGGCCGCGTCGATCCCGAGGACGGCGAGGACGAGGAGGGTGCGCGTCGCGCCGCGGTGCGCGAGACGGTCGAGGAGTCCAGCCTGGTCGTCGATCCGTCGGCCCTCGTGCCGTTCGCACATTGGACGCCGCCGCCGATTGCGCCGAAGCGGTTTGCGACGTGGTTCTTCCTTGCGCCCGCACCCGACGGCATCGTCGCCGTCGACGGGACCGAGATCCACGAGCACCTCTGGGTTACACCGGCGGAGGCGATGAGGCTGCGCGACGCCGGCGAGGTCGAACTGGCCCCGCCGACGTTCGTCACCTTGCACCGGCTGTCGCAGTCACCCGATGTCGCGAGCGCGCTGCACGACGCTGCGCAGGGACCGGTCGAGTTCTTCACGACAAAGGTGATGAAGGCCGTGAGCGGTGAGCCGGTGGCGGTCTGGCACGGCGATGTCGCGTACGAGGGTGAAGACCTCCACGGCGAAGGCGGCCGGCACCGCCTCACCATGGTGCGCGGCGCCTGGGCCTACGAGCGCACGTGACGCCTATTTCGGTTGCAGCGACAAAAAGTCGAGGCGGCTGAGCGAACCGGACTTCTGTCCGACGTCGGTCAGCGGTTGCACGTCCTGCGCGTTGCCGTTTGCGTCGACTACCCGGAAGCGCACCCCCGACACGTTGAGGTCGGTCAGCGTGTACACGAGTTGCCCGAACGCGTGCTGTTGCTCGGCACCGGCGATCGTGAGGATGGCGTTGTTCAGCGTGACCACGAGGGTGCCACCGTCGTTGTCGAGCTGGACGATCTGGGTGTCTTTCGGGATCGCGGTCGTGATGCCTGGGGGATCGCTGTCGGTCACCCCTTTCACGAGCTCGTTGAGGACGGTTTGCGGGGTGCGGCCGGGCAGGCTGCGATTCACAGCCCGCAAGATCACGCCGTCGAGGAAATACAGGTGGACGAACGTGCCGCCCTCGACGTTGCTCGTCGGCGTTGTCGTGCTCGGGCCGAGCAGCTCGAACGGCACCTTGTCGTCCGCGATCTGTCGCGGGGCGTTGTCGCTCGGCAGACCGCACGCGGCTGCCACGACCACGAGCAGCAGCCCGAGCGCGACGACTAGCCGTCTCATGTGGGGAGCACCGGGAGCTCCACTACGAAGCGGGCCCCCGTGCTGTCCTCGTCGCGCTCCTCCACCCAGACTCGTCCTCCGTGCAGTCGGACGTGTTCGGCGACCAGCGCGAGGCCGAGGCCGACGCCGTCACCGCTGCCTCGACGCCCGGCGCCGCCGCCGCGAGCGAACCGCTCGAAGACGATGTCGCGCTCGTCGTCCGGGATCCCTGGGCCACTGTCCTCGACCGCGATCTGCACCCGGTCCTCGACGCGCCGCAGGCTGACCGAGGTCGCGCCTTCCGCATACTTCTGCGCGTTGTCGAGCAAGTTGGCGACGACTCGGGCGAGCCGACGCTTGTCGGCTTGCACCACGACCGAGGCGAGTTCGCTGTCGAGCTCGACCGGCACGTTCGTACCGTTGCCCGAGGCGCGCACCGCCTGCATGATGAATTCGGCCAACCGGATCTCGTCGAGCTCGAGGCGCACCGCGCCGGCGTCGTAGCGCGAGATCTCGAGCAGGTCCTCGACGAGCTGTGAGAACCGACCGACCTCGGCCGCGAGCAGATCGAGCGCGGCCTGCGAGCGTTCGGGCATCTCGTCGCGGCGGGTCTCGAGGATGTCGACCGCGGCCGACAGCGTCATCAATGGCGATCGCAACTCGTGGCTCACGTCGGACGCGAAGCGGGCGTCGCGCTCGATGCGGTCTTGTAGGGCTTGGGCCATCTCGTTGAACGACGTCGCGAGCACGCCGAGGTGCGGATCGTCGGTCGCTTCCAGACGCGTGTCGAGACGCCCGCCGGCGATGGCCTCAGCGGCTTGGCTCACGTCGGCCAGCGGTCGCAGTGCCCGGCGTCCGGCCCAGAATCCGATTCCCGCGCCGGCAAGGGTGGTGAACACCGAGGCGCCCAGCAGCGAGAAGCCGAGCGACTCGAGCGTTCGTTGCAGATCATCGAGCTCGACGAGCTCGTAGTACTCCGCCTTCACGGCGGGGATCGGTATCCCGACCGCGACCGCGGGCTTTCCTTTCAGCGAGAACGTCATGCGGGCGGCGTGACCCGCCACGACGGTGTCGCGCAACGAGCTGGGGATGTCTTTGTCGCTGATCTGGGCGGTGAGACTGAACGGTCGCCCTTCGAACAACACGACCGGGCGCGAGCCCGCGGGAAGCTGCAGCGAAGGCAGGAGCTGATCCTGGATGTGTTCGAGGTCGCGTCCCTGCAGGCCGTTCTTCACGATGTTGGCGTTGACGTAGACGCGGCTCAGGACGGCGGACTCGCGCTGGCTGAGGAGGTTGGCCCGGGTGAGCGCGAACGTCGTGCCCGCGAGGATCGCCGAGAGCAACATCGCGCCCAGCGCGAACGCCAAGGTGATGCGCGCTTGCAGGCCGAGCGCACGCGGGCGCAGCCGTGCGAGTCGAGTGCGAAGCCTGGTCAAGGCTCCTCGGGTGCGCTCAACCCTGCAGCTTGTAGCCGAGGCCGCGCACCGTTGCCACGTGGCGCGGGTTCGCCGGGTCGGCCTCGATCTTCGTGCGCAGTCGGCGCACGTGCACATCGACGAGGCGACCATCGCCGAAGTAGCCGTAACCCCACACCCGCTCGAGCAGCACCTCGCGACTGAAGACGCGGCCAGGACTCGATGCCAGCTCGCACAACAATCGGAACTCGGTCTTGGTGAGATGCAACTCCGTGCCCGCTCGCCGTACGACTCCGGCATCGGGCGTGATCTCGAGATCGCCGAATCGCATCGTCGTGTTGCCCGACTCGGGCTTGCGAGCCCGCCGCATGAGTGCCCGAATGCGCGCGGACAGCTCCTTGGGCGCGAATGGCTTGGTCAGGTAGTCGTCGGCCCCAGCTTCGAGCCCGGCGACCACGTCGTGGGTGTCGGCGCGGGCGGTGACCATGACGATGGGAACATCGCTCGTGCGCCGGATCGACCGGCAGACCTCGAACCCGTCGACCCCCGGCAGCATGATGTCGATGAGCACGACGTCGCTCGGGTGGCGAGCAAACGCCTCGAGCGCGTCCTCCCCGGTTTCGGCCTCTTCGACGACCCAGCCCTCGTCTTCGAGCGCCATCTTGACGGCCGTGCGGATGCGTTCGTCGTCCTCAACGGCCAGGATCCGGGTACCCACTTCCTCAATCCTGACACTTGCCACTACCCGAACGTGTCCACCTCGGGTTCGCGCTCGAACGCGGACAGCAGAGCGAGCTGTCCGGCACCACCCTCCGTGCGGTAGTGCAGGCCGTCGGGGAGCTGCGCGCAGATGTCGCGGCAACGGGAGAGGGCGTTGGCACCGTCGGCTGCGAATGACACCAGGACGCTGAGGTCGATGTCGATACGGGCCGGCCCGTGCTGCAATTCGCTGCGGACGGTGTCGACGAGCGTGTCGCCGGTGTCCGCGTCGAGGTGACCCTCGAGGGCAATCGTGACGTTGCCGTCCTCGGCGGTCGAGCGAACGATTCCGCCCGAGGCCCAGCCCGACCCCACGTGTCCCCCCACTGTGGAGCTCATCCACGTAACCCTGGCGCGGCTGCCCGTCCCCGTGCCACTCCACACGGTTTCGATCGCGTGACGATCGGCACGATCCTCGGGTTCTTCACGCGGTACCGGCACCTGCCGTGTCCAGAAGTGCACGAAGTGGCTCGAACAGCCCACTTGATGCGGCCATGGTGAACTCGCCTGAGGGCGGGCCTCCGGTCAGATCGCCCACGGTTGCGCCCGCCTCCTCAGCGATGAGCGCCCCGGCAGCGAGATCCCACGGCCCGAGGCCGCGCTCGTAGTACGCGTCGAGCCGCCCGCAGGCGACGGAGCAGAGGTCGACCGACGCGGCGCCCATTCGTCGGATGTCGCGGACGTGCGGGAGCACCTGCACCAGCACGTGCGCCTGGCGCAGCCGGCGCGCCGGCTCGTAGGAGAAGCCGGTGCCCACGAGTGCGGTTGCGAGCTGGACCTTGGTCGAGGCGCGGATCGGCTCGCCGTTACGCGTCGCGCCGCGACCCTTCGCCGCTCGGAACACGTCACGATGCAGCGGGTCGTGGACGACTCCGGCGACGATCTCGCCGTGGTGTTCCGCGGCGATCGAGATCGCGAACCCGGGGAAGCCGTAGAGGTAGTTCGTCGTGCCGTCGATCGGGTCGACGAGCCAGCGCACGCCGGAGGTTCCGTCGTGATCGGCGCCCTCCTCGCCGACGATGCCGTCATCGGGCCGGGCGGCGCGGATGCCGGCGACGATCATCGCCTCCGACGCGCGGTCCATCTCCGTGACCATGTCGGTGGGCGACGACTTCGTCGAGACCTCGACCCGGTGGCGGGTGAGCCCGTCGACCAGTAGGGCGACGGCACTGGCGGCAAGATCGGATGCCACGGCCAGCAGCTCGTCGAGCAAGTCGTCCACGGCGACACCGTAGAGTCCGTCCATGGTCGTGGATCTCCGGTCGGACACCGTGACCAGGCCGACAGCCGCGATGCGCAAGGCGATGGCGGAGGCCGAGGTGGGCGACGACGGCTACGGCGAGGACCCCACCGTCCGCCGTCTGGAGGAGCTGTTCGCCGAGCGGATCGGAAAGGAAGCGGCCGTGTTCGTGCCATCGGGGACGATGGGCAACCAGATCGCCCTTCGGCTGCTCGGCCGTCCTGGCTCGGCCGTCGCCATCGGTCGCCGCCAGCATCCGGTGATCTACGAACAGGGTGCGGCCGGGATGAACGGTTGGTCCCAGTTCGATCTCCTCGACGACACCGACGGCGTTCTCTCGGTCGATGCGCTCGCGGACGCCATCGATGCCCACCACCATCATTGGCTTCCGGTCAGCGCGATCTGCGTGGAGAACACCCACATGCCGTCGGGCGGGGTGCCTTGGGGGCTCGAGCAACTGGAGGCCGTTGCGGCGTTCGGACTGCCGGTGCATCTCGACGGCGCTCGGTTGTTCAACGCATCGGTCGCGACGGGCGTGAGTCCCGCGGCGTACGCGAAGGCGGCGACGACCGTGATGTGCTGCTTGTCGAAGGGTTTGGGTGCGCCCGTCGGCTCGATGCTCGGCGCGTCGAGCGAATTGATCGGCGCCGCGCGGGCCGAACGCAAACGCTTCGGAGGCGCGATGCGCCAAGCGGGAATCATCGCGGCGGCGGGAATCGTCGCGCTCGAGCACATGGTCGATCGATTGGCCGAGGATCACGCCCGGGCATCCGCCCTCGCGGACGCGGTCGCCGAGCGGTGGCCGGCATGTGAGCTCGATCCGTCGACTGTGCGCACCAACTGTGTCGTGTTTCGTCACCCGGACACGACGGCGCTCATCGCCCATTTGGCCGCCGAGGGCGTCGCGGCCGGCACGATCGCGCCTCGGGTGATGCGGTTCATGACACACCTCGATGTCGACGATGCCGGTGTCGAGCACACCCGAAAAGCCATCGCAGGCGCACCATGATCTTCGATGAACGGCCGACGCGGGCGCTGGCGATCTTCGCCCACCCGGATGATCCCGAGGTCGCCTGTGCCGGAACGCTGGCCGCGTGGGTGGCAGCCGGATGCGACGCCCATCTCGTGATCGCCAACGCGGGCGACAAGGGCAGCGGCCCGAATCCCCAGAAGCTCGCTCGGGTGCGACGAGCGGAAGCCGAGGAGGCCGCGAAGGTGCTCGGGCTGGCGTCGTTGGAGGCGCTCTCGTATCCCGACGGCGAACTGGAGAACACCAGCGAGTTGCGCGGTCAGCTCATCGGATTGATCAGGTCGCTACGGCCCGATGTCGTGATCGCGCCAGACCCGACTGCCGTGTTCTTCGGAGACAGCTACGTCAATCACCACGACCACCGTGCACTGGGCTGGGCGGTGCTCGACATCATCGGCTCGATGACCGGCGGCGCGCTCTACGTGCCTGAAGCGGGTCCACCGCACCAGGTGTCGACCCTGCTGCTGGCCGGCACGCTCGAGCCCGACACGTGGGTCGACATCGGATCGTCGCTCGACAAGAAGCTCGCCGCGTTGCGCTGTCACGTCAGCCAGCTCGACGGGGGTGAAGACGTGGTCGCCGATCTTGTCGAGGCCCGGGCCGCGGACGCAGGGCGTGCCGCGGGCGTGCGTCATGCCGAGGGCTTCCGCCGGCTGTCGTTCTCCTGAGAGGGCGAGCCGCCGGGCGAGTCCTCTCCATGAGCACAGCACGCCGACGCGAGCGCGTCGGCGTGATTCAGGGCAAGCGCTCACAACCAACCGCAACGCTCACCGATCGCGCTTGCTCTGAATTGTTTTCCATTCGCCCATCGCCCTCAGGGCGAGCACCGAGATCACGGCTACGCCCGCCGCGCCGAACAGTGCGCCGACGAGGCCGCCGAGGCTCTTGTTGGTCGAACAGTCGCCAACACACTGCAGGCGGGTGACCGAGAAGCCGATCAGGCCGCCACACAGACCGCCCGTGAGGATCGCGATGAACGCCAAGAAGCGGGCCCCTCGCGACGGCAGGGCCGACGGAATACGCGGTTCGTCGCTCACGACGGCATGTTCGCGTTAAGACTCTGCAGGTGCGCAATTGGACGGTCGCCGGCGGCCTGGTGGAAAGCGACGCCGGCCTGCTGCTCGTCCAGAACCGGCGCCGCAACGGCAGCTTCGACTGGAGCCCACCCGGCGGCGTGATCGAGGTGGCCGACGGCGAGTCGATCGTCGACGGACTGACCCGCGAGGTCGAGGAGGAGACGGGGCTGCGGGTCACGGAGTGGGCCGGTCCTCTTTACGAGGTCGAGGCCGAAGCGCCCGATCTCGGTTGGCGACTGCAGGCGTCGGTCTTCCTAGCCGTGCAGTACGAGGGTGAGCTGGTGATCGACGACCCTGATGGCATCGTTGTCGACGCGCAGTTCGTCGCGCTCGATGCCTGCGCAACGCATCTCGCGCAGTGTCACCCGTGGGTCCGCGAGCCGCTCGCGGAGTGGCTCGAGGCGCGCTGGACCCACACCGAGCTCCCGGCGCCATTCGGCTACCGGGTCGACGGCGCCGACCTCGCGTCGCTGATCGTCACCAGATTGGGATGAGTGTGAGGATCGATGCCGTGGGCGTACGGGACGCGCTGAATCGGGTCTCACGCTGCCCAGATGCGGTGCGTCTCACGTCTGAGCGACAACGGAACCTCGCCGGCCTGTTGTCGCTCCAACGTGAGACAGCGCGCACCTGTCTCGTGGGCCGACCGACCGACGTCCGGCGTGACCGTGCGCAGCATCCTCCATGTCGACATGGAGGCGTTCTTCGTTCTGCGTACTCATTCGGTGACCTGCGGCCACTCGCGTTCGCCCAGGTAGGCGCATCGAGGCGCGGCGCGTAGACGACCATGGATGCCCGCTGAGGCCTCGCGTGTGGTGCGGGGGCGGGGGTTTCCGACCTCGCCGTGAGCGACACCCGCTGTACCGCCCAGCGCGCCCGCACGACGAGGAGTCGAAGTCTCGGGGTTTGCTTCCCCGGACGCGCTGTACCCGGCAGCGAGGATGACGTTGGCGGTGATCCACCACTGCTGATGGTGGTGCGGTGATCGTTCGGGGTGGGTGACCGGGCCAGGTCTGACCCGTGTTTTCCCGGCTGACGTTGTTGTCCTGATAATGA
>JBEEGH010000029.1:0-308845 GCA_041166745.1 Acidimicrobiaceae bacterium | reverse complement strand
TCTGCGCCGCGTCGCGGCTAATAAACCCGCACAAAGGCTCAATCCGAGGTCTGAGTGCCGACTTTGAGGTCTTTGAAGGGGGACTTGGAGTCGATGCCCGGGTCTTTCGGCATGCCGAGGACGCGCTCAGCGACGATGTTGCGCATCACCTCGTCGGAGCCACCGGCGATGCGCATTCCCGGGATGCCGAGCACGAAGCCGTTCCACGAATACGTGCCCCACTCACCGGTGTCCGCGATGATGCGCGGACCGAGGACGCGCGCCACGAACTGCGCGGTGTTCCACATGTTCTGCGTGAGGGCGAGCTTGGCGATCGACATCTCGGGCCCGGGGAGCTGACCGGACTTGATGCGGTCCATCGCCCGCTGGTTCGTGTACTTCGCCACCTGGTACCCGACGTAGAGCTTCATGAGGTCCTGCCGGTACACGGCATCCTGATCGAGGCCGAAGTGGCGCAGCATCTCGATGAGCCGCGTCCCGCTCGCCAGACCCGACCCCCCGACGCCGCCGGCACCGATCGATGCCCGCTCGTTCATGAGGGTCGTGAGGGCCACCGTCCAGCCCTGATTCACGTCGCCGAGGCGGTGGTCGTCGGGGACGCGCACCTCGTTGAAGAAAACCTCGTTGAAGGACGCCCCGCCGGTCATCTGGCGCAGCGGGCGAATCTCGACTCCCGGCGCGCGCATGTCGACGACGAACCCGGTGAGACCCGCGTGCTTCGGCAGGTCGGGATCCGTACGGCAGATGACCTCGCCGATGTCGCTGTACTGCGCGCCCGACGTCCACACCTTCTGGCCGGTGATCAACCACTCGTCGCCGTCGCGCACCGCGCGCGTCTGTAGCGATGCGAGATCGGAACCGGCGCCGGGTTCGCTGAAGAGTTGGCACCCGACGATGTCGCCGCGGTACATCTTCGCCAGGTACCGCTCACGGATCTGCGGCTGGGCGTGCGCCAGGATCGTCGGCGCGACCATGCCGAGCCCGATGCCGAAGAACTGTTGATTCGGGATCTCGTACCGACCTTCGATGCTGCTGTACACGCGATCGTGGGCCGCGGTGAGCTCGCGACCGCCGTACTCCTTCGGACCAGTGATCCACCCGAGACCGGCGTCGTAGCGCTTGGCCCGCCACTCCTGCGCTTCTTTGAGCTCGAGCTTCTCCCTCTCACGATCGGTCTCCTCGAACAGGCCGATGTCGTCTTCGCCTTCGCCCCACACGAACGGCTTGTCTTCCGCCATCTTCGGCTTGGCGTTCGCGTCGAAGAAGGCGGTGACCTCTTTGGCGAACTCGTCGACCGACACGTCAGGCATGGATCCCCCTGTACTTGACTGGTCGGTCAAGTTAGCGGGACGGGTAGCCTCGGCGCCATGTCGGCAGGGCCAGAGCGAGCGCAACGAGCGAAGGTGGCGGGAGCTTCGCGTGCCGCCCGCTGGCCCCTCATCGCGCTCGTCGCTTGGACGGTGTTCGTCTGGGCCGGACGGATCGGTAACGGCGGCTCGGTGCTGCTCGCGGTGTCGTTCCTCGCCCTCGCCGCCGTCGCGGCCTGGCGCCGCGGTCGATGGATCACCGCGCTCGCGGGATGGACGATCGCCGTGTGGGCCGTGCGTACGCCGTTCATCCTCGTGCACGACCATCCCGGCGGGTTCAAGGTCGTGCACACCGTGCTGGCCGCGGTCTCAATCGCGCTGGCGATCACCGCTCAACGTCACGTCCAGCGCGAGCGTCAAGCAGCGGCAACCCCCGCCCGCCTTTAGGAACTCGTCCACGGGCGACTCGACGATCGAGAACCCCCACGCCTCGAGCTGACGGCCGATGCGCGGTGGTGTCACCGGCATCACGATGTTGGTGCCGACGACGACGGAGTTGGCGCAGAACGACAGCGCCTCATCCTCCTCGAGCCAGAGTGGCGAGGGCACGAGGGCCTCGACGACCTTCCGTCCGTACTCGTCCCACCCCGTCGGCGCGCACAGCGCTCGTTGTTCGTCGAGCGGACAGAACGTGAGATCGACGTGATACAGCCGTTCGTCGACGAGCTCGATCGTGCGAACGGGGACCCCGAGCATCTCCGAGATGATGGGACCGGCGGCGACGTCCGATCGCGGTCGGTAGCCCGACAACAGCGTGTCGTTGAACGGCAGAGCGTCGCCGGCTCCCTCGTGACCGACATCGACCGGTAGGTCGTCCACGTGCCAACCGTGCTCGGCGAACCACGCTGAGAAGACCGCCGTCTCCGGCTGGCGCTCGGGGTAACGGAAGTGACTCGGCACGAAGACATCGCCGTCGACGAGGCCGGCGTTCGCGGTGAACACGAGGTCGGGCACGTGCGGTTGCGGCTCGAGGAACTCGATGGTGGCACCCGCCGCCCGGAGGTTGCCTACGAGCTGCTCCCATTGCGATTGACTGCGATCACGATCGACGGTGACTTCGCGGTGCATCCACGGGTTGATCTCGTAGAGCACCCCGAAATGCAGCGGCGGACACATGAGATACCGCCGGCCCCACGTCAGCACAACGTGTTGGCCAGCTGATGGATGAATGGGCCGACGTCGGTGACGATGCCGAGCGCCTGGTGGCTTCCGCGATCGGCGAGCTTCGTGACCACAGCTTGGTTGATGTCGACGCAGAACGTCTCGACGCCCGCGGGCAACAGGTTGCCGGTGGCGATTGCGTGCAATGTCGTCGCGAGCATGAGAGCGACCGCAATCCCGGGCACCAGCTCGCGCATCGCGTCGGCCGCTTCGACGACGTCGGCCATCGTGTCGGGCAGCGGCCCGTCGTCGCGCACGGAACCGCCGAGGACGAATGGCACGCCGCGGCGCACGCACTCGTACATCACGCCACCGGTGACGAAGCCCGCCTCCACGGCGGCCGCAATCGACCCGTGGCGGCGCACCTCGTTGATCACGCGGAGGTGGTTCGAGTGTCCGTGCTCCACCGGCGTGCCTTCGGCGACCGACACGCCGAGCGAAGTGCCCAGCACGTTCGACTCCATGTCGTGGGTGGCGAAGCCGTTGCCCGCGAACAGCACGTCGATCCAGCCTTCCCGCACCAGCCGGGCGATGTCCGGCGCGCCGCCCGTGTGCACCACGGCCGGGCCGCACACCGCCAGGAGCTTGCCGCCGCCGTCCTTCGCGGCACGGATGCGTTGCACGACTTGGGCCACGAGGAGCGCTTTGGGCTTCTCCGACGAGACATCGGAGTTCATGAACTCGAAGTTGCGCACATCCCGCGACCGTGAGGGCGCGTGCACCCTCACGCCGTCGAAGCCGACGACGACGTGGTCGCCGGCCCTCGCCCGATGCATCGCCATCGTGCGCACCGCGGCGTCGGTCACGAGGATGCCGCAGTCCATCTCGGGGTTCTCGACCGAGCGCCAGTGGCCGTCGACACGCACGTCGGTGGCGAGGTTGGTGGTCGAATAGAAGCCTTCTGGCAACACGCCATCGCGGTCGCAGACGACCAGGACGGCGTCGCCGTGCGTCGTCCGGTTGACCCCGTGCACCTGCAGCTGCTCCAAGAGGGCGTCGAGGGCAGCGTCGTCGCTCGCGCTGATCTCGATCGTGGTTCGACTCGGGTCGACATTGGTCTTGCCGAGGTCGAACTCCTCGATGCGGTAGTCGGCCCCCGACTCCACGATCAGGTCGAGAACCTTCGCCAGCAGGAGCGAGTCGACGATGTGGCCTTCGAGCTCCACCACCTCGGTCGGCATGACCGCAGACTAAGTCCTTGGGGGTCTAGGAGTTCGCGTCGTCAGTGGCTACCGAGATCGCAACCTCGTCGGCGCCGACCGTTGGCTCGGTCTTCCACTTGCCTCGACTCTCGTCGTAGATGTCGCGGGCGATGACCTGGATGATCCCGCCCGCGGGAATGGCGAGGAGCGCGCCCAGGAAGCCGAAGAGCTCGACACCGACGAGCACGCTGATGAGAACGGCCAGCGGGTTGAGCTTCACCGTGCGCGACATGATCGTGACCTGGAGCACGTGGTTCTCGAACTGCTGGTACACGACGTAGAAGACGGTGGCCGTGATGCCCGCCGGGACGGAGTGCAAGAACGCGAACAGGATCGTCGGCACCGCGCCAAGGGTGGCGCCGATCAGTGGAATGAGATCGGCGAATCCGACGAACAGGCCGAGCGTGGCTGCGTACGGAACGCCCACGATGAGCAGCATGATCCACGTGGCCACGCCGGCGATCAGGCTGATGAGCAGGTTGCCGAACACGTAGCCGCTGACGGCCTTGGCCGCGTCGGTGGCCACCCGCTGCGCCCGCGTTCGGTGCCGCTCGATCGGTATCAGGTTGAGCAGTCCCTGGGTGAGCGATGGCGCCTCGAGCACGATGAGGATCGTGAGCACGAGCACCGTGATGGCCGCGACGATCGTCGTGAAGACGCGCTGCACGATGTCGAGGCCGGACTGGCCGAAGTTGCTGACCGCCTCTTGGATCTTCGGCTGGTTGTCCTTGATCTTCTGCTCGAGGTTGTATCTCTTGACGAGGTCGCCGACCGGACCTTGGCCGTTTCTAGCCTCTTCGACGTACGTCGGCAGGTCTTGTGAGAACGTCGACGCCTGTTCGGCGATCGGCTTCACGAAGGCGTAGATCATCGCCGCCAGGAGGCCGAGCCCGGTCAGCACCACCACCGCGGTGGCGATGCCGCGCCGAAAACGCAGCCGGTATTGGAGGAAGTCGACGGCCGGGTTGAGCACGATGGCGAAGAAGATCGCGACGACCAGGTAGGTGACGACGCGCCCGACGGCGAGGAACGCCTGATAGCCGATGTATACCGCCGCGACCGACACGATCGTCGCCCAGATCGTGCGCCAGGGAACGGGTCGGCGCGCGGGCGCAGAGGGCTCGGCCACGGCAACCGACGGTAGGCCTTCGCTTTGCGGGGGCCGCGGATGGTGGAAGTAGGTTGACCCCCGATGGGCCAGCCGATCACCGTCGTCGAGAAGCGCTCGCACCGCCCTGGCGTCGTGCGCTTCGAGATCAACCGGCCGCTCACCGGAATGGGCCACGAGCGCTACCAGGCCGGCCAGACGATCGAGGGCAATCGTCCGCCCGACGAGCTCGCCCGCCGGCTCTTGGAGCACGGTGGGGTCGAGGCGGTGCACATCTACGACAACATGATCACCATCGACCTCGCGAAGGGCGCGACCGACGACGGGCTGATCGACGTGATCCGGGACCTCTTCCGCTACTACCGAGAGCCGAGCGCGCCCGGCCAAGAGCCACGCGTCGACGAGGGTGAACCCGCCCCGACCGGCTGACGTGCTGAGCACGCCGCTGCGAATCGGTGGCACCACCGCCGTTCGCAACCGTCTGTACCGAGCGCCGGTGCTCGAAGGCGCAGGCGACGGCGACGACTGCGCGGACATCTACGCGAAGGCGTTCGTCGCGAACGCCCGGCACGGCGTCGGTCTCATCGTCCAGGGCAACTCGTGCATCAGCGAGGAGGGCCGTAGCTCACCGGGCATGACGCTCGTGCACACCCGAGAACGAATGATGCGGCTGGCCCCGATGGTCGAACAGGTACACGCGCAGGGCTCCGCCATCTGGATCCAGATCGGCCACGCGGGCCTGTTCGCGATGGAGGCGTGGCACGAGCCGTATGCCTCGCAACGACGCGATCCGCTGCTGTCGCCGAGCGAGCTGCGTTGGTACCTGCGTCCCGTGTTCCGGCGGGCGCCCGTTCACGCGATGACCACGGACGAGGTGCACGCGATGTGCGCGCGCTACGGCGAGGTCGCGGCGTGGGCGCGCGAGGCCGGGTACGACGGGGTTCAGCTCGCGTCGAGCAACGCGAAGCTGCTCGATCAGTTCCTGTCACCGTTCTACAACCGGCGCACCGACGAGTTCGGCGGCTCACCTGAACGGCGCGCTCGCATCCTCGAGCTGATCCGCGGTCACGTCGCGGGACGTGCCGGCGCCGACTTCACGTGCACGGTGAAGATCCCGGTCGCGGAGAAGGCGCCCCCGCTCACTCCCCGCACGACGTGGGACGAAGGCGTCCGCCTCGCGCAGCTGTGTGAGGAGTGGGGCTACGACTCCGTCACGCCGGTGCACGTCTCGGTCCTGCCCGACTCCACGCTGTCGCGAGGCGGCATCCCGACCTCCCTTTGGCGCAACAAGGCCATGCAGACTCGATTCCGTCGCGCCGCGACGAAGCGCTTCGAGCGCGGGGTGCTCATGGCCGGATACGTCGCCGGAGGGTTGGCGTCGCCCTTCCGTCCGGTCTGGAATCGCAGTCGCTTCCGTGCCGTGAAAGCCGTGGTGTCGATCCCGGTGCTGGCGGTGGGCGGCATCCGGACACGCGCCGAGGTCGATCAGATCCTCAGCGAGAACGAAGCAGACATGGTCGGGATCGGTCGGCCGTTCTACGCCGAACCCGATCTGGCCGGCCGGATCCTCGGGGGTCCGTCGGACGATCACGACCACGGCTTGTGTCAGAACTCGAACCTGTGCGTGCCGGCGCAGATGCTCGGCATGAAGGGCGTCTGCTACAACCCCGAGGTGCTGCGCGTTCGCCGTTCGCAGGCCTGATCCACCCGTCACACACCGCGTGGGGACGGTAGGACAAGATGGGACCGTGCCAACCGGGTCTTGGGAGGCGATCCTCGCTCGGCTCGACGACGCCGCCGAGCTGATCGGTGTCGATCCTGCGATTCATCGGTTGCTCCGTTCGCCCGAGCGAGTGCTCGAGGTCTCGGTGCCCGTGCGGATGGACAGCGGCGAGGTCGAGGTCTTCATCGGCTGGCGGGTCCATCACGACACCACTCGCGGTCCCGGCAAGGGCGGACTGCGATTCCACCCACAGCTGGACGTCGATGAGGTGAAGGCGCTCGCGGCGTCGATGACCTACAAGACCGCGATCGTCGACATTCCGTTCGGAGGAGCGAAGGGCGGTGTCCGTTGCGATCCCACCCGATTCAGCCTCGGCGAGCTCGAGCGGGTCACGCGTCGCTTCACGTTCGAGATCTCGCCGCTGCTCGGACCAGATCGAGATGTGCCCGCGCCCGATGTCAACACCGATGGTCGCGTCATGGCGTGGATGATGGACACGCTGTCGATGACGACCGGTCAGCATCTCGCCGGCGTGGTCACCGGCAAACCATTGTCGATCGGCGGAACGCGCCTGCACGCGGGCGCAACGTCGTCGGGTGTCGTGGTGTGCGTTCGGAGGGTGTTTGCCGAGCTCGGCCTCAACGTCACCGGCAAACGCGTCGTGCTCCAAGGATTCGGCAAGGTCGGGGGTCCGCTCGCATTCTTGCTCTCGTCCGCGGGCATGCGCGTGATCGCGGTGAGCGATGTCGGGGGCGCGGTCGTCAACGAGGGCGGACTCGACGTCGCTGCTCTTTCTGATCACGTCTCGGTTGCAGGGACTGTCGCCGGTTTCCAGGGAGGCGACCCCATCGACGACGACGCGATCTACGCGCTGCCGTCAGACCTGTTCATCCCCGCCGCTCTCGGTGGTGTCATCACCGAAGAAGTCGCCGAGAAGCTGGCGGCGCCCGTCGTGGTCGAGGCCGCGAACGGACCGACCACGCGCGAGGCCGAGCCGGTGCTCGATCGAAGGGGGGTGGTTGTCGTGCCCGACATCCTGGCGAATGCCGGCGGTGTGACCGCTTCCTACTTCGAGTGGGCGCAGTCGCGTCAGGGGTATGCGTGGGAGGAAGAGCTCGTCGCCGAGCGACTTCGTTCGCACATGGAGTCGGCGTTCACCTCGGTGTGGGCCAAGTCACAGCAGTTCGATGTGTCGATGCGACGCGCCGCCTTCGCGTTGGCGCTCGA
Source organism: Acidimicrobiaceae bacterium (assembly GCA_041166745.1). GTDB lineage: Bacteria > Actinomycetota > Acidimicrobiia > Acidimicrobiales > JACDCH01 > DASUCS01. The sequence continues at coordinate 301,057 of JBEEGH010000029.1, read as the reverse complement.
GCGCGTCGCCGCCGCTATTGAGGCGCGGGGCCTGTTCCCGTAAACTAGAACCTGTTCTAGTTTCGCCTCGGGGGTGGATCATGTCCCAGCTCGGCTACCGGCTGTTCGATGCCGACAACCACTACTACGAGGCGACGGACGCGTTCACTCGCCACGTCGATCCCGAGCTGCAGAAGCGAGGAATGCAGTGGGCGACGATCGACGGCAAGCTCCGGCTGCTGGTGGGAGGCAAAGTCAACCGCTTCATTCCCAATCCGACATTCGATCCGATCGCCAAGCCCGGCTGTCTCGACGAGTACTTCCGCGGCCGTTCGCCGGCCAACGACATTCGTGGCGCCTTCGGTGAACTCGAGCCCATCCGTGCGGAATATCGCAACCGCGATGCCCGCCTCGAGCTGATGGACGCCCAGGACATGGAGGGCTGTTTCTTGTTCCCGACGCTCGGCGTCGGCATGGAGCAAGCCCTGCTCGACGATCCTGTCGCCGCGCACGCCGTCTTCGAGGCCTTCAATCGCTGGCTCGAAGATGACTGGGGATACGCGTTCGAGGAGCGCCTGTTCGCCGCGCCCTACTTCACGCTGCTCGATCCGGATGCGGCCGTGCGCGAGCTCGATCGCGTGCTCGAGCACGGTGCCCGCATCATCTGCATGCGCGCCGGGCCGATCATGCATCCGAGCGGTGGCCGCTCACCTGGCGACCGCGTCTATGACCCGTTCTGGGCCCGGGTCAACGAGGCCGGCATCGCCGTCGCCTACCACTCCGGTGAGGCGGGCTACGGCCGCTATCTCGCGGACTGGGGGGAGTCATCCGAGTTCGAAGCGTTCCGTCGCACGGCCCTCTACGGATTGCTGACCTCCGATCGCCCGATCTTCGACACGATGGCCGCGCTCATCTGCCACGGCGTGTTCGAGCGCTTTCCGAATGTGCGCGTGGCGACGATCGAGAGCGGATCGGAGTGGGTGGCCAGCCTGGTCAAGAAGCTCCACAAGGCGTGGTCGATGACGCCCGGCCAATTTCCGGGTGGCGATCCCATCGAGCAGTTCCGCGAGCACGTGTGGGTGGCGCCGTATTACGAGGACGACATCCGGTCGCTGGCCGACGCCATCGGTGCCGACCACATCCTGTTCGGATCCGACTATCCGCACGCAGAGGGCATTGCTGTACCGGCCAGCTTCGCCGACGAGTTGAAGGGCTTCACCGACGACGAGGTCCGCGGCATCATGCGCGACAACGCCTTGGGGCTGATCAGGCCTGCCGCGTGAGTTGCGGCAGCATCCACTCGGCGATCAAGCGCGCACTGTCGTCGACGTAGTGGATGCCGTCGGGGCGTAGCGCCACACCGTCTTGTTCCGTCCGGCAGTTGTCGTGGGTGGGACAGATGTACGCAGCCAAGTCGATCAAGACGACGTTCGGTGTCTCGGCGGCCACCTCGCGATCGATGGCGTTCACGCAGTCGTCTTTGACGAAACGCGACGCGCCGAACAATCCACTGGAGTACGCAGCGGTGCTGATGGCGACGCGGACACCGGGCGAACCCAGTGAACGGACCGCGTCTCTGAGCGAGTCGCGATACCAGTCGTCGAACGCCGGAGTGCAGGGCTCGATCCACTGTGTGTTGTGTTCGTAGGCGCCATCACCAAAGTCGCCGAGAACGAGGAGTGCGATGTCTGGATGGAACTGGACGACGTCGTCGGCCCAGGCCGACGTGCAGTCATAGATCGGCCGGCTGGAAATTTCCTTGCGGTCGTTTCGAATCCTGGTCACGCCGGGAGGGAAGATGCACGCGGGGAGGGCGGCGTTGAAAACCACCGGGCGTTCGTCCTCCGGCAACGTCTTGAAGCCATCAGCGAGCGAGAAGGCGACGGAGTTCCCGACGATGAGCAGGCGAGCCGCAGAAGGGGGCGCCTGCGCGGCGGCCGCCAACGCGATCTCGGGGGTGTCCGGCGTGCGCTCTGCGAGTGGAACGGCAGAATCGGATCGGATCGTGCTCGCGAGCAGCGCGATCACGATGACGGTGGCCATCGCCGGCGTCAGTCGGCGCCACGTCGCGGGCGTGAAGGCGCCGCGCCGGATCGGGTGCTCGATGACGACGTAGGACACCAAGGCGATTGCGATGGTGACTACGACTCTCAGGCCGAACAGCGGCCATCCGGAGATTCCCGTTCGGGCCGAGTCGAGCACCACGAAGATCGGCCAGTGCCACAGGTACACGCCGTAGCTGATGAGGCCAAGACCGACGAGAGGCGGCAGCTGGAGCACTCGATTGACGAGCGTGGGCCGCGCGTCCATCGTGCCGGCGATGATCGCCGCCGCCGCCAGAGCGCACACGAAGAACCCACCGCGGTACAACGTCGACGAGGTGCCATCGACGCGGCTCCACGAGTACGCGAGCACGAGGACGCCCACCAGTGCAGCACCGTGCACCCGCTGCCATGCTCGCCTCGTCTGCGGTTGTCCACGCCATGCGAGCAGTGCCGCCAGCGCGGCTCCGACGAGAATCGAGGCTGCCCGCGTGTCCGTTCCGAAGTACACCCGGTTGGTGTCGTCGGTTCGGTACAGCGAGAGCATCGCGATGAGGGACGCGACCCCCAACACGATGCACATCGTGAACACCGCGGGTGCGACCGCGCGTTTGGCGCGTGTTCGCCGCGCGACGACGGCCGCGACGAGCAGCGGCCACACCACGTAGAACTGCTCTTCGATCGCCAGGCTCCACGTGTGTGCCAGCGGAGAAGGGCGGGTGAAGAGGTCCCAGTAGCTCTGCGTCTCGAACACGCTTCGCCAGTTGGCGAAATAGAACGCCGTCGCGAGGCCGTCGAATCGGATGCGTGACAACTCCTCCGTACGAGCGAGGACGACCGCGTAGACGGCGACTGCACCCAAGACCACCGCAAGCGCAGGAAGGAGCCGGCGGGCCCGGCGAGACCAGAACCTCACGAGGTCGATGCGACCGCTCCGAGCCTCCGCGAGCAGGAGACCGGTGATGAGGAAGCCGGAGAGGACGAAGAAGAGGTCGACCCCGAGGAAGCCGCCGGTCAGGTGGTCGCCGTGGAAGAGCAGCACGGCGGCGACGGCGAGGCCTCGCAGACCATCGAGGGCCGGGAGGTGGGGGAGGCTGGTGAGCCGTTGGGCCGGTCGGCTTTTCACGGCATGTCGACCGACCATGGCGTGATCTTGTCGCGGCGGCGATGGCGTGCGGCGACTCCTACCGCTTGACCTGGGCGAACAGACGTTCGATACTCTCTCAATGCGGAGCGAGGCGACGGCCGAACGCATCTCCCAGTTGCACGAGGTCGCGGCCCGTGCCCGTCCGGTCGCCCTGGCCCGCGAGCACGTCTTGCCCGTGCTCGAGCCCCTTCGGCCGTTGTTCCCCGAGGGATTGCGGCGGGGCAGCACGGTCGCCGTGGGCGATTCCACCTCCCTCGCGCTCGCCGTACTCGCCGGGCCGAGCGGTCAAGGGTCGTGGGCCGCGGCAGTCGGCGTCTCGAATCTCGGTTTGGCGGCCGCAGCCGAATTGGGGGTGGCCCTCGATCGGCTCGTGGTGGTCGCCGATCCGACCGCCGGGCCTCGCGCCAGTGAGGCTTCCAGCGGCGCGGTGTGGGCCTCGGTGGTTGCTGCGCTGGTCGACGCCCTCGACGTCGTGCTGTTGCGTTCGCGCCGTCGGGTGTCTGGCGGGGATGCTCGTCGACTGATCGCCCGCGCTCGAGAGCGGGGTTCGGTGCTCATCGTGTTGGGCGACTCGTGGCCCGAAGCGCCCGACGTCCGCCTGTCGGTCGTGCGCTCCGAGTGGGAAGGCATCGGCGATGGTTACGGCCACTTGCACGCGCGGCGCACGGTGGTCGAAGCCAGCGGACGTCGAGGCGCGTCTCGCGTGAAACAGATCGAGCTCTGGTTGCCGGCGGCTGGTGGTGGTGTGGCGGTGGTCGACGAGCTCGCCACCGTCATGCCGCTGCGCACTGCATGACCGCGGTTCGAACGCTTGTCGTTCGCTGTCCGGATTGGCCGGTGATCGCCGCGGGGTTGCCGTTACACGAGCCGGCGGCAGTGTTTTTCGCCAATCGGGTGGTGGCGAGCTCGCCCGCCGCTCGAGCCGAGGGCGTTGCGCAGAACATGCGCCGCCGTGAGGCGCAAGGTCGTTGCCCCGAGCTGGCCGTGCTCGAGCACGATCCGGCACGCGATGCCCGCTCGTTCGAGCCGGTGGTCGCGACCCTCGATGTGCTCACGCCTCGCATCGAAGTGAGTGAGCCGGGACGATGCGCTTTCCCGACGCGCGGTCCGGCTCGCTACTTCGGAGGCGACGATCAGCTGGCGGCGCGCGCACACGCGCTCGCGTCAGCGGCGCTCGGTGATCGCGGTGTCGTCCACGTCGGTGTGGCCGATGGTCCGTTCGCGGCGTCGCTGGCCGCTGATCGACACGCAACCGTGATCGTTCCGTCCGGCAGGAGCCCAGTGTTCCTCGGGCCCTGGCCGCTGTCGACGCTCGACCGTCCTGAGCTGGTCGACGTGCTCAACCGTCTTGGGTTGCGCACGCTCAGCGATTTCGCGGCGCTGCCTGCTCGCGACGTGCTCGCACGCTTCGGAAGCGATGGAGCAACGGCCCATCGGTTGGCCGCAGGGCTCGACGAACGTCCACCCGCGACACGTCCACCCCCTCCCGAGTTGGCCGTGCAAGCCGAGCTCGATCCTCCCGCAGAACGCGTCGACACGGCTGCGTTCGTTGGTCGCGCGCTCGCTGAAGAGCTCCATGCACGGCTGTCGGCGCGCGGTCACGTGTGCACGCGTTTGCTCATCGTGGCCGAGACCGAGCACAACGAATGCTTCGAGCGATTGTGGCGACTCGACATTGCAGGAACGAGCGCGGGAATGATCGCCGATCGGGTGCGGTGGCAGCTCGATGGTTGGCTCAACGGCACGGCCGCGCATCGACCGTCGGCGGGCATCTCGTTGTTGCGGCTCGTCCCTGACGAGTTGGCCACCGCTTCCGGCCGTCAACTCGGATTCTGGGGTGGGGGAGGTGGGGCCGACGAACGCGTCGTGCGTGCGCTGGCGCGCGTCGAGGGTCTGCTCGGCCCCGACTCGGTCACCGTGCCCGAGTGGTGTGGCGGGCGCGGTCCCGGTGAGCAGGTGAGGCTCGTGCCCGCAGGTGTGGTCGATCTCACGGGCGAACGGCCATCAGCGCAGCCGCAGTGGCGCACCGAGCCGTGGCCCGGCTCGCTGCCGGCACCGTCACCGGCGACGATCCCTCGTGTGGACGTCGCGGCCGAAGTCGTCGACGCCACTGGAGCGATCGTGCGCGTGACCGGTCGGGGAGAGGTGTCGAGCGTGCCCGCACGTCTCAGGGTGGGCAATCGCCCGTCGCGTTCGATCGTGGCCTGGTCGGGTCCGTGGCCGGTCGACGAGCGTTGGTGGGACGACGCTGGTCATCGTCGCCACGCCCGATTCCAAGTCGTCACCGACGATGGCGTCGCCCGTCTCATCACCCTCGAAGGCGGCCGCTGGCACCTCGCCGCGGTCTACGACTGAACGCGTACTGTCGTCGCCATGAAGTTTGGGATCTTCTACGAGCATCAGTTGCCGAGGCCGTGGAACGAAGACTCCGAGTACGAACTCCTCCAGAACAGCCTCGATCAGATCGAGTTGGCCGACCGCCTTGGCTACGACTACGCGTGGGAAGTCGAGCACCACTTCCTCGAGGAGTACTCGCACAGTTCCGCTCCGGAGGTCTTTCTCGGAGCGGCGAGCCAGCGTACGACGAACATCCGCCTCGGTCACGGAATCGTGCAGCTCACCACCAACCATCCGGCACGCGTCGCGGAACGCGTCTCCACGCTCGACTTGCTGTCGCGTGGACGCGTCGAGCTCGGCCTCGGTGAGTCGGCCACCACCACGGAGCTTCATCCGTTCGACGTTCGGTTCCGCGACAAGCGCGCCGTGTGGGAAGACGCGGTGCGCGCGTGCTTGCCGATGTTCTGGAACGACGCGTGGGAGTACCACGGTGAACACTTCGACTTCCCGTTGCGCAACGTGATTCCCAAGCCGCGTCAGAAGCCGCATCCGCCGCTGTGGGTCGCGTGCTCGCAGCTGGAGACGATCCGCATGGCGGGCCGAAGGGGAATGGGGGCGCTGGGCTTCCAATTCGTGTCCGCCGAGGCCGCAAAGGCCTGGGTGCACGCGTACTACAACGCGTACACGCGAGAGCTCGAGACGCTGTGCGACTACGAGACGAACCCCAACATCGCGGTCGTGTCGCAGTTCATGTGCGCGCCCACCGACGAGGAGGCAATGGCGCGGGCCGAGGGATCGTCGTTCTTCCAGTTCGCGCTCGGGTACTACGCCACCCACGCGCCGGGAGTCCCCGGCGAGATCAAGCTCTGGGAGGAGTACCTCGCCTACCGCGACACACCCGCGGGACAGAAGGCGAGGATCGGTGGGCTCATCGGCTCACCGGACACGATCCGCGAGCGGCTGCGTCGCTTCGAGGAGTCGAACGTCGACCAAGTGATCCTCCTCAACCAGGCCGGCAAGAACACCCACGACGACATCTGCTCGTCTCTCGAACTCTTTGCCAAAGAGGTCATGGACGAGTTTCATGGCCGCGAACCGTCTCATCAGCAGTGGAAGCAGGCCGTGCTGGCCGGCGACCTCGAACTGGAAGAGCTCGACACCGAGCCATACGCCACCCCGAGGAGGCAACTGTGACGACGCTGTTGATCGGCACCCGCAAGGGCTTCTGGTCGCTCACGTCCGACGACGCTCGCGAGAGATGGACCGTCGAAGGCCCGTCGTTTCTCGGCCACATCATCAGCCACGTCGTGCTCGATCCACGCGATCGCCGCACGATCCTGGCCGGAGCGAGCACCGGTCATCTCGGTCCGACGGTTTTCCGATCCACCGACGAGGGCCGCACCTGGACCGAGGCGTCGAAGCCCCCGGCGTTTGCTGCGGGCGACCGGCTGGAGCGCAGCGTCCGGCTTGTCTTCTGGCTGACGCCGGGGCACGTCGACGAGCCCGGCGTCTGGTACGCGGGCGGTTCGCCACAGGGCCTGTTCCGTACCGAAGACGGTGGCGACACGTGGGCGCCGTTCGATGGATGGAACGACCACCCGATGTGGGAGACGTGGTGCGAGTGGCCAGAGGAGAACACGCCCGACGGCTCGATGCTCCATTCGGTGATCGTCGACCCCCGCGATGCCAACCACCTGTACATCGGGTTGTCGGCGGGCGGCGTGTTCGAGAGCACCGACGGTGGGAACGACTGGAAGCCGCTCAACGCCGGATCGGTCACGGCGTTCCTTCCCGAGATCGAGCCCGACTTCGGCCACGACCCGCATTGCGTGCGGTTGCACCCGCTGCAACCTGATCGCCTCTACCAACAGAACCACTGCGGCATCTATCGCATGGATCGGTCGGAGGCGCGCTGGGTTCGCATCGGCGACAACATGCCGCGTGATGTAGGCGACATCGGCTTTCCGATCGAGCTCCACCCGCGCGATCCCGACACCGCGTGGGTGTTTCCGATGGACGGCACCGACGTGTGGCCGCGCACCAGCCCCGATGGTCGTCCGGCGGCCTACGTCACCCGCGACGCGGGCGAGACCTGGACGCGCCTCGACAACGGGCTCCCCGAGCGCGGCTGGCTCACGGTGAAGCGTCAGGCAATGACCGTCGACGGCGGTGATCCGGTCGGCGTGTACTTCGGCACGACGAGCGGCGAAGTATGGGGCAGCGCGGACGAGGGCGAGTCGTGGACACCGATCGTCCAGCACCTTCCCGAGATCTACTCCCTCGAGGTCGGGGCGACAGCGGGTTGAAGGTCCGAATCCCCACACCGCTGCGCTCGTACACGAATCAGGAGAAGTGGGTCGAGAGCAGCGGTGCGACCGTCGCCGACGTGCTGGCCGACCTCGACACGCAGTTTCGTGGAATCCGGTTTCGCGTCGTGGACGAACAAGGCCGGCTGCGCCAGCACATGAAGATCTTCGTGAATCAGGACGCCGTGCGCGACCTGGCGACGCCGGTCACCGACGCCGACGAGGTCACGATCATGCAGGCACTGTCGGGCGGATGCGGTCCAGCGCCCGCCCCATGAGATCTTCGAAGTTGGTCCGGTAGAACTTCTCGCGCACGTCGTCCGCCGCGTCACCCAGTGAGGATTCGAAGCGCTCGAGCGGCTTGCGGCCGCCTTCGACGTGCGGGTAGTCGGAGGAGAACATGCACACGTCCTCGCCGGCCTGTTCGATGATCCAACCGACGTCCTCCGTCGGATAGGGCGTGGCCCGCACCTGCCGGCGGACGTAGTCGCTCGGCTTCAGCGACAGCTTCTGCAGTCGCTCCTCGTGCCGATTGAACGCGTCGAAGGCCGACTCGAGCTGCCGCATCCACGACGGCATCCAGATCGCGCCCTGCTCGATCACGCCGATGCGAAGCTCGGGAAAGCGCTCGAGCACACCGTCGAAGATCAGCGTGGCGAGCGTTTGCATCGGAGGATGCGGAATGCCCATGTAGTCGACCGACCGGAAGTTCTCCTCGCCGCCATGGAAGTCGGGTGGGATGGGCAGGCCGTTCTGGAAGTACGCGGCGTCGAGCAGATCGCCTGTGCCGCCGACGTGGAACACGATCGGAATCCCGGCCTCTTGTGCCCGCGCCCACACCGGGTCGAGACCGATGTGACTCGGGGAGTGGTGCTTCGGGCAACCGGACGCAACCAAGAGCGCGGCCGCGCCCATCGCCAATGCTTCGTCGGCGATCGCTGCGGCGCGATCGAAGTCGGCCAGCGGTACGTACAAGGTCGGCAGCAGGCGCGAGTCGACGGAGCAGAACTCGACCATTCCGCGGTTGTGGGCGCGCGCCACGCCGTACGCGAGGTCGAGGTCTTTGCCGTGCTCCCAGTTGCGGAGGCGGCGGTTGTGGAACGTGTTGAACACGAGCTGGCTGGCGACGCCGATCAGGTCGAGCGCACGCGGACGATCCTCGGCGATGAACGATCCGGTCGCCGCGAAGTTCTTGCGCTGCATGATCTCCGCGGCTTCGTCGGCGCGGTACTTCTCGGATGCGTGCTTGGCCTTCAGCTTGTCGAAGGCGGCATCCAGATCACGGAGCTGCTCCTCGGGGTCGCCGGTCTGCTTGAGCTCGTTGCCGCCCGAGAGCTGGAGTGGCTCGATGCGATCGCGGACCTCCGGGTCGGCGTGATCCCGCAACCAATTCGGCGTCTCCATGATGTGCGCGTCGGCGTCGTGGACGACCCGCCCCTCGATGTACGGCATGGGCGCGAGCCTACGCGTAGCCTCTGACCCGGGACATCTTGGAACATGAGCAACCTGCCGGCGGGCACCGTCACTTTCCTGTTCACGGACATCGAGGGCAGCACGCGCCGGTGGGAGTCCGATCCCGACGGGATGCGGGCCGCGCTCGTCCGCCATGACGACGCCATCGAGTCCGCTGTGGTGTCCAGAGGCGGACACGTCTTCAAGCACACCGGCGACGGCATGTGCGCCGCGTTCACATCGGTGCCGCAGGCGATCGAAGCGGCGGTCGAGGCGCAACGCGCGCTCGCAGCTGGCGAGCTCCGTGCCCGTATGGGCATCCACACGGGCCAAGCCGAGCCCGTGGGCAACGACTACTTCGGGACGCCGCTGAACCGTTGCGCGCGCATCATGGGCGCGGCGCACGGCGGCCAGATCGTGTGCAGCGCGACGACCGCGTCGATTGCCGACCGCGTCGCCGGCGTGACCCTTCGTGACCTCGGATCCCATCGCCTTCGCGATCTCGGCGAACCGCAGCAGCTGTTCCAGGTCGTGCATCCGGAGCTTGGCGACAACTTTCCGCCGTTGCGAGCCCTCGACGTGCACCGTCACAACTTGCCCGTCCCGCGTACGCGGTTCATCGGTCGGGAACGCGAGCTCATGTCGCTCGTCGGCGCCCTCGCGGGCGGTCGGCTCGTGACCGTCACGGGCGTCGGAGGCAGTGGCAAGACGCGACTCGCACTGCACGCGGCCGCTGACGTCATGGACGCGTACACCGGAGGGGTGTTCCTCGTCGAGCTCGCGGCCGTGACCGAAGCGGACGCCATCGTGCCCCGCATCGCGGACGCCGTCGGGTTGCGAGGGGTAGGGGTCGCGACCGACGAAGAAGCAGTGCTCCGGTTCTTGGCAACGAAGACGACACTGCTGGTGCTCGACAACTGTGAGCACCTGCTCGATGCGAGCGCGGCCCTGTGCGACCGCCTGCTGTCGAACCTTGCCGGCATCACGTTGTTGTGCACCAGCCGGGAGCCACTCGCGGTGTCGGGGGAGCAGGTCGTTCGCATTCCGTCGCTTGCAATTGCGAAGGACGACGCGGGAGTGAACGCCGTCGCCGCCTCGGAAGCTGGGCAGCTGTTCGCCGATCGGGCGGTCGCCGTACATCCGGGCTTCACGATCGATGTGACGAATGCGCCGGCCGTCGCACAGATCTGCCGCCGGCTCGACGGCATGCCGCTGGCAATCGAGCTGGCCGCGGCCCGTGTCCGCCACCTGTCGGTCACGCAGATCGCTGATCGACTCGACGATCGGTTTCGGCTCCTCACGGGAGGTGGCCGGTCGTCCTTGCCGCGCCATCAGACGTTGAGGGCGGCACTTGACTGGAGTCACGATTTGTTGACCGAACAGGAGCAGGTCCTGTTCCGCCGGCTGTCTGTCTTCGTCGGTTGGTTCACGCTGGCCGCCGCGGAAGGTGTGTGTGGCGACGAATCGCTCGACGAGCGCGACGTCTTCGACGTTCTCGGTCGCTTGGTCGACCGCTCCCTCGTCACGACCGAGGAAGCCGCGATCGGCGAGCTGCGATTCCGGTTGCTCGAGACGATGCGGCATTACGCGCAGGAGCGCGTGGTCGGTGCCGACGAAGCCACCGCCGTGCGCGACCGCCATCGCGACTGGTTCGCCGATCGGTGCCTCCACCGTCCCATGACGGCCACGCGCTTGTACCGGGACCCCGAAGTCGTCGCCGACTACGACAACCTCCGTGCCGCGTTCGAGTGGGCGATTGCTACGGAGGCGCCGGAGGCGGCTTCCGCGCTCCTCCTGGGCCTCGGCCATGGATGGATCGCCAACGGTTTGCACCGCGAGGCGGCAACGTCCATCGCCGAGGTGGTAGATGCTCCATGGGTACCGCCAACGTCGCTCGGCTACGCGACAGCGTTGTTGATGCGCAGCGGATTCACCACGATGGCCGGCGACTTCGCTCTCGCGCTCGAACAGCTCGAGGAAGCCGAGGCGGTGATCGAGCGATTCGGATACGAACAACTGGTGCCGGAGTTGCTGTTGGGAAGGTCAATTGCCGTGTCGGTCGTGCGCAGCGTTCCTGAAGGCGAGCAGCTTCTCGAGGAATCAGCAGAGCGCGCGATCGCCTTGTCGATGTTCGATCTTGCGGCGGATGCACTGACGCAGCTCGCGGGCTACCGGCTGGCCCGCGATCCCGCAGGCGCGGTGGCGGCCCTGGAGCGAGCGGTGGTGTTGGAGCTGATCCCCTCCTCGCGTCGCGGGGTACTCGCGTCACTTGCGCAGGCCCGCTTGTTCGCCGGCGAAGATGCCGCGGCGATCGCCGCGGCGTCAGAGGCGATGTCGATCAAGAGAGCGGGCGATCCGACGAGCGAGGTCGAGTGGGTGCTCCCTGTCGCGATCGTGTTCGCCGCGGCCGGCCGCCTCGAAGAGGCCCGCGAGATCGCCCGCAACGCGTGGGCGGTCATCGGGCCGTTCCAGATTCCCCTGACCGCGACTGCGTATCTGGTCGGTCTCGGCGCGATGGAAGTCTTCGGCGGTGACGCCGATCTCGGCCTTCGCCTGCTGTCGGCGGCGCGGGGTGCGTTCGGCAAAGAGGGCGGCTGGAGGGCGCCGATCGTCGGGGCGACCTATGTGCGGTCGGTCGCCCACGGGCGGACCCTCGTCGGAGAGGAAGCGGCCAAGCGAGCTCGCGAGGAGGGGCTGCAGTTGACCGGCGAGGAAGCGCTGGCCCTCGTCCTCTGACGCCGATCCTTCGAGGCAGGTCGAACAGATGTTCGATAGTCTCGGGTCGTGGGTTTCAACAACCCGGCGATGCCGTGGAAGGAGTTGGAGCGTCGTCTGTCAGACGGGGTGGTGAACCCCGTGCGGAGCACTGATGGCCGGCCGTCGAACGTACCCGCCTTCGCGAACGGCGGCGACAGCCCCGCGTGGTCCCGCAAACGCCAGCCGTTCGTGCCGGTGGTCGAGCGCCGGCGTGGTTCGGTGCCGTACGCCGAGCTGCACTGCCACTCGAACTTCTCGTTCCTCGATGGCGCATCCCACCCTGAAGAGCTGGCCGAGGAAGCCGCCCGGCTCGGGCTGGAAGCGCTGGCCATCACCGACCACGACGGCTTCTACGGCGTCGTGCGGTTCGCCGAGGCCGCCCGCGCGGTCGGGCTGCCGACCGTGTTCGGTGCGGAGTTGAGCTTCGGGTTGAGCAAGCCGCAGAACGGGGCCGCCGATCCGGAGGGCAACCACCTCCTGGTGCTGGCGCGCGATCCGTCGGGCTATGCGCGATTGGCTCGCATGATCAGCGCGGCGCAGATGCGCGGCAAGGAGAAGGGCAAGCCCGTCTACAACCTTTCCGAGCTCGCACAGGCTCACGGCGGGCATTGGATGGTGCTCACCGGCTGTCGTAAGGGCACGGTGCCGAGCGCGTTGTTGCGCGACGGCCCCGCGGTCGCGAGTCGAGCGCTGGCAGACCTCGTTGCCCTCTTCGGGGCGCACAACGTCGGCGTGGAGCTGTGGGATCACAACGACCCGCTCGACTCGGCCCGCAACGACGCGCTCGTGCAGATCGCGGCGCGCGCTGGTGTGGAATGTGTCGCCACCAACAACGTGCACTACGCAGTGCCGAGCCGTCGCCCACTGGCCACCGCGCTCGCCGCGGTACGAGCGCGTCGCAGTCTCGACGAGATCGACGGCTGGCTGCCCGCCGCAGCCGCGGCCCATCTGCGCGCTGGCTTCGAGCAAGAGCGCCGTTTCCGGCGCTATCCCGGTGTCGTGGCGCGCGCCGCTGAGCTCGGGGTCGAGTGCGCGTTCGATCTCCATCTCGTCGCGCCGGAGCTTCCGCCCTATCCATGTCCCGAAGGCTTGACCGAGATGCAGTTCCTGCGGCGCATCACCGAAGCAGGAGCACAACGCCGATACGGGCACCGCACCGAAGCAGAGAAGGAGAAGGCGTTCGCCCAGATCGCGCACGAGCTCGATCTCATCGATGCGCTTGGGTTCCCCGGCTACTTCCTCATCGTGTGGGACATCGTCGAGTTCTGCCGACGAGCGAACATCTACTGCCAAGGGCGCGGCTCGGCGGCCAACAGCGCGGTTTGTTATGCGCTGGGTATCACCAACGCCGACGCGGTGTCGCTCGGCCTGTTGTTCGAGCGCTTCCTGTCGCCGGAGCGCGACGGCCCGCCAGACATCGACATCGACATCGAGAGCGATCGGCGGGAAGAAGCCATCCAGTACGTGTACGAGCGCTACGACCGCTTGCATGCTGCGCAGGTGGCCAACGTGATCACGTATCGCGCGAAGTCGTCGATCCGCGACATGGCCAAGGCCCTCGGTTACTCCACCGGTCAGCAAGATGCGTGGTCGAAGCAGGTCGACGCGTGGGGCGCGGTCGAAGCCACGAAGAAGTTGGCCGATCACGAGATCCCCGAGGCGGTGCTCGCACTGGCGCAGCAGGTCGAGCACTTCCCGCGCCATCTCGGCATCCACTCCGGCGGCATGGTCATCTGCGACCGGCCGATCGTCGAGGTGTGTCCCACCGAATGGGGTCGCATGGAGAACCGCAGCGTCTTGCAGTGGGACAAGGACGACTGCGCCGCGGCCGGGCTCGTGAAGTTCGACATGCTCGGCCTGGGGATGTTGAGTGCGCTGCACTACACGATCGACCTCGTGCGCGAGCACCACGGGGTCGATGTGGAGCTGGCGACGATCCCGCAGGACGACGAGGTCTACGCCATGTTGTGCCGGGCCGACTCGGTCGGCACGTTCCAAGTCGAGTCACGCGCGCAGATGGCCACGCTGCCGCGTTTGAAACCGAAGTGCTTCTACGACCTCGTCGTCGAAGTCGCGTTGATTCGCCCTGGCCCGATCCAAGGCGGGTCGGTGCATCCGTACATCCGCCGGCGCAACGGCACCGAGCCGGTCACGTACATGCACCCGCTCCTCGAGCCGGTGTTGGAGAAGACGTTGGGGGTGCCGCTCTTCCAAGAACAGCTCATGCAGATGGCCATCATGATCGCCGGGTTCACGCCAGGGGAGGCCGACCAACTTCGTCAAGCGATGGCATCGAAGCGCAGCAAAGAGCGCATGGAGCGCATCCGCCAGCGGCTCTACGACGGCATGGCCGAGCGCGGGGTCGTCGGCGAGACCGCCGACATGATGTGGGACAAGCTCTCGGCCTTCGCCAACTACGGCTTCCCCGAGAGCCACTCGGTGAGCTTCGCCTACCTCGTGTACGCCAGCTCGTGGCTCAAGCGGTACTACCCCGCCGCGTTCTGCGCGGGGCTGCTCAACGCGCAGCCGATGGGCTTCTATTCGCCGCACTCGCTCGTGCAGGACGCCCGCCGGCACGGCGTCGAGGTCCGCACCCCCGACGTCAATGCCTCCGACTGGAACGCCACCCTCGAATCTCATTCTCGAGGCAATAGGGGGCGTTTACCGCCCCCTATTGCCTCGAGTTCGCCGTGGGAGACGTGGGGGCACGGAGGACCCGAGGTGCGGCTCGGGATCGGGTCGGTGCGGGGGATCGGTGACGACCTCGCCAAAGCGATCGCCGCGAGGCGTCCCTACGAGTCGATGGAAGATCTCGAGCGGCGAGTACCGGCGCTCAACCTCGCCCACCTCGAAGCGATGTCGACCGCAGGTGCGTTCGGATGTCTGTCCGTCCGCGAGTCGGACGGCAAGCTGCGCAGCCTGTCGCGGCGCGAGGCGCTGTGGGGAGCGGGTGCGGTCGCGCAGTCGGGGCCCGATCGGCTGGCCGGCATCGTCACCGGCGTCGACGCGCCGACGCTGCCGGGCATGTCGTTGCGCGAAGAAGCGATCGCCGATCTCTGGGCCACGGGCGTGAGCCCTGATGGCCATCCCACGCGCTTCGTCCGTGCCCATCTCGACGCGCTCGGCGCGGTTCCTGCCTCGGGGCTGGCGGCGGTCGAGGCCGGCGAGAAGGTCCTCGTGGGTGGGGTGGTGACGCACCGGCAGCGTCCGGCTACGGCTCAAGGCACGATCTTCATCAACCTCGAGGACGAGACCGGGCTCATCAACGTCATCTGCTCGAAAGGTTGCTGGGTGCGCCATCGCCGGGTGGCCCGGAGTTGTCCCGCCCTGCTGATCCGGGGCCGCTTGGAGAAGCACGAGGGCGTGATCAACGTCGTGGCCGAGCGCATCGAACCCCTGCCGCTCGACGGAACGATGAAGAGCCGCGACTTCCGGTGATGCTCGTCATGGTCCGAATGAGTGGTTTCCAAAACGGTCATGGGCGACATGTCGGCGCTCTGTCACAGTGCCCTTACGTGGTGGGCACACCGCACGATCGAGGGGACGAGCCTCGAGTCGTGCGGGAGTTTCTGCTGACGGGTCGCCCCTAGGCTTCGGCGGGTGGAGTCCTTGGGGCGGCTCGTCGCAGTATTCGCCGGTGCAGCGGTCGGGATCTGGGTGCTGCTGGCGGCCGTGCGTACCGTCGTATTGCCGCGCGGCGAGCCCGTCCTGCTCACCCGTTGGGTGTTCGTCGCCATGCGCGGCGTCTTCAACCTCTGGGGCAAGAGCGCGAAGACCTACGAGCAACGGGACCGCTCACTGGCGATGTACGCGCCCATCTCCTTGATCGCGCTGCCGTGGACGTGGGTCTCGCTCGTGATCGTCGGATTCACGGGCATCAACTGGGGCCTCGGCGTCAACCCGCTGCGTGAGGCCTTCTACCTTTCGGGCTCATCGCTCTTCACGCTCGGATTCTCTGTTCCACCAGACCTTCCGACGCATTTCGCCTCGTACGTCGAGGCGGCTCTCGGTCTGGGGCTCATCGCTCTGCTCATCAGCTATCTGCCGTCGATCTACAGCGCATTCCAACGACGCGAGCTCGAAGTCACTCGTCTCACCACTCGCGCCGGCTCACCGCCGAGCGCGATCACGATGATCCGGCGGCACCACGCGCTCAACCGGCTCGACGCCCTCGACGAGATCTGGGACGACTGGGAGCGATGGTTCGCCGACGTCGAAGAAACGCATACGTCGCAGCCCTCGCTGGTCTTCTTCCGATCGATCACGCACGATCGTTCGTGGATCACCTCGGCCGGGACGGTGCTCGATGCCGCCGCGCTGCGCTCGTCGGTGCTGAACCTGCCTCAGAACGCGCGTGCCCAGCTGTGCATCCGATCGGGGTACCTGTGCCTGCGTCGAGTCGCCGACTACTTCGGGATTCCGCACGACACCGATCCGAACCCTGACGATCCGATCAGCATCGATCGAAGCGAATTCGATGCGGCGTACGACGAGTTGGCCGACTTCGGCGTGCCCGTACGGCCGCAGCGCGAGCAGTGCTGGCAGGACTTCAAGGGCTGGCGGGTGAACTACGACACCGTGTTGCTCGCGCTCGCCGGTCTCACGGCCGCGCCGTACGCCCCCTGGTCGAGCGACCGTTCGCTGCGGTACCGGCGTCCTCCGTTGACCCGGATGACTCGGGGACAGAAGGGGTAGGCAAGCGCGGTGCTGGCCACGGAGACCGTTCTCAGCGGGCGGTACCGCCTCGGGCCCATCATCGGTCGTGGTGGTGGCGCCGACGTTCATCGGGCGGACGATCTCGAAACTGGTCGCCCCGTCGCGATCAAGGTGCTCCGCGCCGTCAGCCCAGATGACCTGCACCGATTCGAGCAAGAAGGCCAGACCCTGGCGCGGCTGGACCACCCTGCGATCGTCCGAATGTGTGGCGGAGGTGAGCAAGACGGGATTCCGTATCTCGTGCTCGACCTCATCGACGGCGAGCCGCTGTCCGCGGTCCTGCTTCGAGGGCCACTCGAGGAGCCTGAAGTCGCGAGGATCGGCGGAGTGCTTGCTGATGCGCTCGCCCACGCTCACGAGATCGGAGTCGTCCATCGCGACGTGAAGCCCGGGAACGTGTTGTTCGATCGCAGCGGCGACGTGCACTTGACCGACTTCGGCATCGCTCGTCTCACCGATGTCACCGCGATCACGGCGACCGGCTTCGTGATCGGCACCGCCGCATACCTCGCACCCGAGCAGGTCAACGGCGACCCGGCCACCCCGGCATCGGACATCTACGCCCTCGGGCTGGTCTTGCTCGAGGCGCTCACCGGCGAACGGGCATATCAAGGATCTGCATCCGAGGCAGCGCTTGCTCGCCTGCACCGCCAGCCGGAGATCCCGCCCACCGCCGATCGGTCACTGGCGGCACTGCTCGGAGCGATGACGGCGTCCGATCCGAGCGTGCGCCCGACCGCCGCGGCCGTTGCCGAGGCGATCACCGTCCGCGCCGGTGAGCCGCCGGCCGATGCCACGGCGTTGTTGCCGGTCGCCGGCGATGTCACGACCACCGTTCCGCTGGCGGGCGCTTCGGCCGCGGCCGCCGCCGCATCCGGCGCGCCGACGGCAGTCGTCGCGACCACCGGCGCCGCGGCTGCCGGCACCGCGGCGAGCGCGACCGCGGTCGCGCGTCCGCGGAAGTTCGATGCGCGACGAGTGCCGGTCACCGTGATCGCGGCCGCACTGATCGCGCTCGTGCTGATCGTCGGCTTGGCCATCGGAGGCAACCAGGGAGGCGGCCTGCCCGCGGACGCGCAGACCTCCACCACCGTGGCTCCGACGTCGGCGCCTGCGCCCGTGGTCGCCGAAACGGTTCCACCGACGACTGCCCCACCGCGCAAGGGCGGCAAGAAGCACGACGGCGGCGATGGCTGACCGGCAGTACGCTCCGCGGTGGTGGGGGCCGGCACTGCAGTAGGCGAGTCGAACCCGTTCGAGCAGGTCACTCGCTCGCGCGTCCGCCCGGAGTTCACTGTCGAGCCCGTGTCCATCGCGTGGGATGCGGTCGCGTTTCGCGTGGTCGGTGCTCGTGAGGGGATTGCGTGTGTCCCGCGGGCCGAGCTGGCCGGATTCTTCGACGAGCTCGACGCTGGGCGACTCGACGCCGCCGTGTGTCGGTTTCTGGCGTCACCTCCCTCCGGCCGCATCCTGCAGACCGCCGATCAGACCCGGCGGACCGGACTCTTCGACGGCATCACGGCGCCAGACGCGATCGTTCCGCCCGAGCGCGTCCCCGGCCGGCCGCGCCCGCTGGGATTCGGTGGCAGCGGGGGGACCCCCGCCGACGCTCGCCGGCGCAAACGACAACGGCGTCCGCGGGCTTCGCGATCCGTCCTCGTAGGCGCGGCGGTCGCCGGAGTCGTGGTGGTGGGCGCCGTCGTCGCCCTGGCGTCACGCGGTGGCGATGACGGAAGCACCGTCGCGGCGAACGCAACCGTGGCCACGACGTCGCCTTCGACCACGCAGCCGGCCGAACTGGCGGTCGCGAGCTCGCTGGGTGGTACATGGACGGTGACTCGCACGGTGACGTCATCGAACAATCCGCGACAACCGGTTGGTCAGGTGTTGCAACTGTCGTATGTGATCACGTCCTCGTGCGTGGCGACACCCTGCACGCTCCACGTCGACGCCGAAGGGTCGCAGGGCGCGCGAGAACAGATCGATCTGTCCTTTGTGGGGGACCACTACGAGGGCGCCGTCAGCGGAACGGCTCCATGTCGCGGCTTCACCAGTGGCGAGCTGCTCGGCGAGACAACGCTCACGGGCAGCCTGTCGCTCAGCTCGATACAGCCCGATCAGCTGCTCGGAACCTTGACGTTGAATGTGGTGCCGAACTCGAACTGCGTCGCGAGCACGATCTCGTACTCACTCGCGTCGTCTAGGTGAGCGCGATCCCCGGTGCGCCGGCATCGCGGATCGCCGGCTCGACCTCGAAGTAGTCCCGCTTCTCGAAGCGACCGAATGACGCCACCAACATGCTCGGGAACGTCTCGACTCGCGTGTTGTAGTCGCGCACGTTGGCGTTGTAGAAGCGTCTCGCAGCCTGGATGCGATCTTCGGTGACCGTGAGCTGTCGTTGCAGGTCGAGAAACTCGATGTTCGCCTTGAGGTCGGGATACGCCTCTCGCAACGCCAGGAGATGCTTCAAGGCGTCGACCAGGAGGTTTTCCTGCGTCGCCTGCTCGGCGGCCCCACCGCGAGCGTCGACCGCATCGCGCCGAGCGCGTACCACCGCCTCCAGAGTCGTGCTCTCGTGCGCGGCGTAGCCCTTGACGGTCGCGACGAGGTTGGGGACGAGGTCGTAGCGCCGCTTCAGTTCGGTGTCGACGTTGGACCACGAGTTGTCGACGAGTTGGCGCTGACGAACGAAGCGGTTGTACGACACCAATGCCGCCAACACGATGATCAGCGCGATACCGAGGAGCACGACGGCGATGACCATCAGGGATCCAGCCCGAGGAGAAGCACGACACCGATGAGCATGAACACCGTCGCGTTGTATGCGGTGTGGGCGCGCGTGCTCTCGAGCATCGCAGCATTCTGATCACCGGTACGGCGGAACATGCGCATGTAGCTCCACGTGAAGTACATGCCGCCGACACTCAACCCGAGTGCGACACCGATCGGAATTCCGATGATTGCGTGCGCGAGCCCGAACTCCACGCTTCTCCGGAGTCGCCCCCATCGCGAACGACACTCGGCTCCGAGTCGGAACATGCGCTCCTCGGCTTCGGCGAACAGCGGCAGAGCGGGAACGAGCAAAGTGAGGAACACCAACGGTACGAGCCACTCGAGCGGCGTTCCTGTCGTGCGTTCGGTACCGCCCGTGACGGGATTCCCGAAGCCCCCGAGGGCTGTCCACCAGCCCCAGTCGAGAATCGGAAACTGCAGGAGCACGATGGCGGCCGTCAGGGTGAGCACGAACGCCGGGACGGCGAGTACGAAATGGTGTGGCCGAAAACCCCGGACGATGCGAGCGACCTGATCCCGACCTCTCCCGCTGAGGGCGATCCGCGCGCCGCCGGCGATTCGAACGCCGACGAAGGCGAGAACGGCCACGGTCGCGACGTCGAGCACGGACACGCAGATAGGTTCGCACGCCGTGGACGAAATGGTGCGCCGCCGCGTACTCGTGGAAGGTCTCGTCCAAGGCGTCTGGTATCGCGCCAGTGCGGAACGCGAGGCGGTGCGCCTGCATCTCGCCGGCCTCGCGCGGAACTTGAACGACGGGCGGGTCGAGATGATCGTCGAGGGTCGCGCGGCTGCCGTCGACGCGTTCGTTGCGTGGGCCCGCATCGGCCCGCCACGAGCGCATGTGACTGGCATCGAGATCGAGGGTCAGCCCGTGACCGGACAGCGCGGCTTTCGCGTCGGGTGATCAGACCCGGCCGTAGATGCCGATCAGGGTGGCGGTCAGACCGGGGATCTTCGCGATCGCCGTGATGGCAGCCTTACCGCTCATCTCCGCGGTCACGCCGCTCGGCGCCGTCAGCGCATAGAGCGTGAAGACGTACGCATGCGCCTCCGCTGCCTTCGGCGGGCACGGGCCCGTCCAACCAACGGTGTCGGCATCGTTCTTCGCTTGGATGGCGCCATCGGGCACCACGCCGAGCGCGATGGCTTGCACGCTCGGATCGAGCCCCGCCAACACCCAGTGGACGAATCCGTCGGCATCCGGATCGGTCACGACGATCGCGAGTTCGACCGTGGATTCCGGCACGGAGCCCCAGGCCAACGGAGGGGAGACGCCGGCGCCGTCACAGGTGTGCTCGAGCGGGATCGACCCACCGGGGGCGAACGCCGTGCTCGTGAGCGAGAGCGGAGCCACGGCACTCGTCTGTCCGGGCACCGTCGTCGACGGCAGCGCCGGAGCGGTGGCACCGGGAGCCGGAGGCCGCAGCGCCCGCCCGTCGTTGTGGGCACAACCAGCTACAAGAAACGCGATCGCAACGAGCGCAGCGCCCTTCACGCGAAGAGCGCGCGCTCGGCGAGGGCGATCGGCAGCCCGCCGGAGCCCGCAATTCGGTCGTGGAAATCGCGCAGGCTGCCGCGACGCTCGCTCAACCACGCCGCGCGCATCCGTTCGATCTCCAGCGACCCGGTGAGATACGAGGCCGCCTGCGTCGGCCACGTGCAGTAGCGCATCACTTCAGCGCGGGCCGTGGCTTCGGTGAGACCGGTGTTCTCGTGCATGTACGTGACGGCCTCGTCGAACGTCATGTCGCCGCAGTGCAGGCTCGTGTCGGCGACGATGCGGGCGGCGCGGAAGATGCGGGCGTCGAGGTGGCAGAGCTCTTGACCGGGGTCGGTGTAGAAGCCTTGCTCGCGCATCATCACCTCGGAGTAGAGCCCCCATCCCTCGACGAAGTACGGCGTCGTCACGAGCCGCCGCAAGGTGCTGGCGTTGGCCTGCATCCATGCGAAGTGCCAGTGGTGCCCGGGGTAGGCCTCGTGCACGCTCGTCGTCGGCATGCTCGGGTAGCTGTTGTCGGCCAACCGCTGCGCCAGCTCGTCTGCCGAGGTGCCTTCGGGCGGGTAGGGGACGTTGAACCGGCCTTCGAGCGAGGGGCGCATGGCCGGCGGCTGGAAGTACGACGCGACCGCGAGGACGGGGCGTTGGAACGGTGGCGACGGTTCGACCGTGCAGTGTTCGCCTTCAGGAAACGACACGAGGTCGTGCTCGACCAGGAAGGCGCGGGCGTCGTTGGTCCACCGCTCGTAGCCGTCGCGCATCGCCTCCGGCGTGTCGGGTCGGTCGGCGTTGACGAGATCGAGCCGGGTGCGCCAGTCCTCGTCATCCCAGTGCGTGCGGCACAGCTCGCGCATCTCGGTGTCGAGCGCGGCGTGCGCGGCGCGTCCACGTTCGCGCAACGACGGTGCATCGTCCGCCAGCAACTCCTTCTCGCGCAGCAACCGGCTGTAGCGCTCCTCGCCGATGGCCCAGTGGCCCCTGGCCTGGCCGGCGAGTTCGGTGAGGAACTCGGCGAATGACTCGTACGCCGCCGCCGCGGTCGCGCCTGCCTCCGTGATCTCGGCGCGCAACTTCGCGTCGGAGACTTCGGCGGGCAGAAGGTCGCGGCTGTACACGACCGCGGCCCGGCATTGCCCGAGGGCGCGATTGACCAAGAGCTCGCTCGCCAGCTCCGGGTCGAGATTGGCGCGACCCTCGTCGAGGACACGGGGTACCTGGTTGAGGCGCGCGACCGCGGAGCGCACGAGCTCGGGCTCGGGATGCAGCCGTCGAACGAACAGCGAGAAGACGCCCATGAGGCCGGCGGACACGTACGAATCGGGATCGCGCTGCCACCGCCGCCAGTCTCGAGTGATCGACGAACCGCGGAGTTGGGAGAGGACGAGATCGCGGTCGATGCGTTCATCAGGGCCGAGATCGGGGTCGGAGAGGTCGCCGAAGCGGCGTGCCCACTCGTCCTCGGTGGCATCCCGTTGGGCGTATCCCGCGGCCGAGAGGTCGGGCATCTCATCGTCATGGCCGTCGGCGCCGTGAAAGGTTGCGAGCGTCGGTGACTCGGTGAACAGCCACGCAACGTAGTCGTCGATGAGGGAATCAATCACTGTCACACCCCGAGCGTTGCAGACTGTGGCTGTTCCATGCGACGGCCTCGTTTCTCCCTCGTGGCGCGCCTCCGCGCCTTGCTCGGCGCTGATGCGTCAGGCGTCCGCCAGACCCTCGTCGCGCAGACATTCAACTCGTCCACCAGCTTCGTGGCGGGAACGGTCCTGGTCTCGATCACCGACACGTTCCGGCAGTACCCCGGTCTGCTCATCCTCGTGCCAGCCGCCATCGGACTCCGCGGGAACATCTTCGGCGCTTTCGGCAACCGGATCTCGACCACGATCCACGCCGGTACGTTCCGCTTGTCGGCTCGTCGCGACACCGTGCTCGGCCAGAACATCTTCGCCTCGATGGTGCTCACGGTGGGAGCGTCGCTCCTGCTGGCGCTCGCCGCGAAAGGCCTGGCGGTCGCGACTGGTGAACAACACTCGATCGCCGCGCTCGACCTCACCACGATCTCGATCGTCGGTGGCGTGCTCGGGTCGATCGTCGTCCTCGGCCTCACGCTCGGCGTGACGGCCGGGGCCGTGCGCTACGGATGGGATCTCGACAACGTGTCCGCACCGCTCGTGGGTGTGCTCGGCGACGTCCTCACGCTGCCCGCGCTGTATCTCGCCACCTATCTGATAGGTCTGACCCTGACGCCGGTCATCGATGTCGTGCTCGTCGGCATCGCGATCCTCGTATTGGTGCTCGGTTGGCGATCGCAGCTGTCGGAGCTGCGCCGAGTCGTCCGAGAATCCATGCCCATCCTGGTGGTCGCGGGCTGCGTCAGCGCCGGAGCCGGTCTCGCGTTCGAGCACAGCTTCCAGGTTTTCGAGAGGTTCGGGTCGCTGCTCGTGCTCGCACCCGCTCACCTGTCGACGGGCGGCGCGCTCGGCGGTGTTCTCGCCGGGCGGTTGGCGACCAAAATGTTCCTCGGTACTTCGGCGCCGGACGCCACACCGGATCGCGAGGCTCGCCGCGACATCTGGTTGCTCTTCCTGCTGGCGCTGCCCATCTACGTGTTCAACGGCGTCGGCGCCCAGCTGGTTGCAACGGCGCTTGGCTACGACTCGCCGGGGTGGCTCGACATGATCGGTGTCTCGCTTGTCGCCGGCATGGCCGGGCTCGTGCTCGTCGTGATGGTCGCGTACTACACGACCGTGGCCGCCGTTCGGACGAATCTCGACCCGGACAACTACGGCATCCCCGCGGTGAGCTCGTTCGTCGATTTCGCCGGTGCGATCACCCTCATCATCACGATCTCTGCATTCTCGATCCGCTAGTACCCTGGAGCCGCTTCCCGATGGACGAACGACCACGAAATCTGAGGGCCATGCTCTCCGAGGCGAAAGACACCTCTGAGCTCATGGTCGACTTGGCGTATGCCGCCCTGTACTTCGGCGATCCCGACATGGCGGAAGAGGTCGGGGAGCTCGAGGACAAGATGAGCTCGCTCGTGCACGACATGCGCGCCGTCTGCGTGCTCGCGGCCCGGCGGCCGCAGGAGGCCGAGGAGATGGCCTCGGTGCTCCAAGTGATCTCGGCCATCGAGAACATCGGCAACGACGCTGTCGACATCGCCCGTATCGTCACGCACCGACTCGGCATCCCCCGTGAGCTCGTGGCCGACCTCTCGAACGCGGAGGAGGTCTCGCACCGCGTCCGCGTGCGGGAGAACTCGCACCTTGCCCGCCGGCCGCTGTCGGCACTCGAGCTGCCCGTGCAGACGGGCATGCGGGTCGTGGCGATCCGACGCGACCGCGATTGGATCACCGACGTCGATGGCGACGTGCTCTGCGTTCCTGGAGACGTCTTGTTCCTTCGCGGATCGCCCGCCGGCATCGACCGCTTGCGCGAGCTGGCCGCCGCCCCGCGCTGGGAGCCGCCGGTGCCCCCCGAAGACGGCAGCCTCTCCGACCTCGACCGCGCCGTCGACGTGCTCGTCGAGATGAAGAACATCTCCGAGACCGCCATCGGCCTCGCCTATTCCGCGCTCGTTCTGCGCGACCAGGGGCTCGCCGCGGAAGTACGTCACCTCGAAGATCGGCTCGACGAGATGAAGGACCGACTCGAGCTCTGGGTGCTGCGGGCGGCAAAAGACGATCTCGATCCCGCACCACTACGCGGCCTGTTGCACCTGTCGCAAGCCGCGGAAGACCTCGGTGACCAAGCGCAGCAGATGGTGTGGCTCATCGAACAGAAAGAAGAGCTCCACCCGATCCTCGCGCTCGCGTTCGGCGAGTCAGACGAGGTGGTCGCGCGTGTGCCTGTTGCGGCCGGCTCGCGCGCCGACGGAGCCACACTCGGTGATCTCCGGATCGACATCGAGCCTGGGTTCCATGTGCTGGCGGTCCTGCGCGACAAGCGGTACATCTACCGGCCGCGCGGCCACGTGCACCTGTTTGCCGGCGATGAGCTCATCGCGTCCGGACCGGACGAAGGGCATCCGTATCTCGCCGAGCTGTGTGGCTGGCGCCTCGACGAGGACGACGAGACCGGCGAACAAGAGCTCGTCCCCCTGGCGCCCGCCCGCACGCCCTGATTTCGGATCGGGTCAGATGTAGCCGCGGAGTCGACTGGCTTGGGCGACGCGTTGGATGCCGATGGCGAATGCGGCTTGGCGCATCGTGCAGTGCTTCTCTTCGACGAACGCGGCCGTCACGTTGTAGGCCCGTTCCATGTACTGGGCGAGCGCCTCGTTGAAGCGCTCCTCCGTCCACGGCATCTGTTGGATGTTGCGTGTCCACTCGAAGTACGAGCCCGTCACGCCGCCCGCATTGGCGAGGATGTCCGGCACGACGTCGATGCCGCGGTCACCGAGGATCTTGTCGGCGCCGGGTGTCGTCGGGTAGTTGGCCGCCTCGATGACGACCCTGGCTCGGACTTGATTGGCGTTGTCCTGATGCAGTTGCTCGTCGAGCGCGGCGGGAATCAACACGTCGCACTCACAGGTGAGCAGTTCCTCGTTCGTGATCTGGTCGACGCCTGGGAGATCGCTGACCTTGCCGCCCCCCTTGGCGATGTCGACGAGCTCGCTGACCGGCAGGCCGCTCTCCCGGTGCACGCCGCCGAACCGGTCCGATACCGCCACGACGCGACAGCCGCGAGCGACCGCTTCTGTCGCGGCCCAGGAGCCGACGTTGCCGAAGCCCTGAATCGCGAGCCGCAGATCTCGGAGCTCGATCCCGTGCTGTCGCGCGTACGCGTCGAGGATGTAGATCACCCCCCGCCCGGTGGCCGCCTCTCGACCCGGCTGGCCCCCCAGTGAGAGCGGCTTGCCGGTGACGATCGCCGGGCTGTAGCCGTGCGCTGAGGAGAACGCGTCCATCATCCACGCCATCGTCTGCGCATTCGTGTTCACGTCCGGGGCCGGGATGTCGCGGTACACGCCGATGACATGACTGATGCCGTTCGTGAAACGTCGGGTCATCCGCTGGAGCTCGGTCTGGCTCAGACCGTTCGGGTCGACGGTGATGCCACCCTTCGCACCGCCGAACGGAACGTCGAGCAACGCGGTCTTCCACGTCATCAGCGATGCGAGGGCTCGCACCTCCTCGAGGTCTGCGTCGGGGTGATAGCGCACGCCGCCTTTGTATGGTCCACGCGCGCCGTTGTGCTGGACGCGGTAGCCCGTGACGACGATGAGCCCACCGTTGTCGAGCCGCACCGGTACCTGCACCGCGATCTCGCGATACGTCGACGTGAGGATCGAGTACATCTCCTCATCGAGATCGATGATGCGCGCCGCTTCTTCGAAATAGCGATTGACCGCTTGAAATGCCGTCAGACCTTCCCGCGCCATGACGCGATGTTGTCAGTTTCCTGTCGGTGGTGCTGAGGAGGTCGTCGTTGTCACGGGCGCGGGCAATGTGAATGCTTCGCCGGGAATCGTGGTGGTGTACTCCCTCGCGGTGATCGAGCCCGAGGGCACCTCGACCGCGAGCACCGCTCCTTCAGGTGAGAGACAGAGCGTCGCGGACGCCCCGAGCGAGGGGTCCTGCTCGTGCCCGGCCTTGCGCGTGGTGATCAAACACCGAGCGGTGATGCCCACCATCTGGCGATCTTCGATTCGGAAGTCGTAGTCGTTCGCTCGATGCTCGAATTGATCGATGGCGCGCTGCACCGTGGAGGGGTTGAACACCTGCGCGCTCGAGGATGGCGACGTACCGAGCTCGCCGCAATCCCAATGGCCACCGGCCATGGTGCACTGGTAGCGCTGCCCGCCGACCGCGATCGTCGAATCCACGGTGCCATCCGCGTGGAACGTGTCGAACCGCGCGTCCGGTGGCCGTTGCGTCGTGGTCACCTGCACCGGTTGGCCGGTCGTGTCGGTGGTCTCGATCGTGGCGCGATATGTCGCGTTGGCTCCCGACACTGCCAACGAGAAGAACGCGGCGACATCAGCCGACAGCCCGGCCTGCTCCGCGATCGACCGGCCCTGATCGGCCTTCGTCTGCGTGTGGGCTCCGCACGCCACCACCGAGAGGAGCACCACCGGAAGGAATTGGGCCGGACGCACGTCGAGGGACGGTAGTCGTACGATCGAGCGGCGATGACGCAGCCGACCGAGCCCGACGCCCTCGAACGAGCACCACTGCGACGGTCGTTGGCGCTCGGGTTCGCGATCGCCGTTCCCGTGGCGATCGGTGCGGCTGCGGTGGTCTACGCGATCGTCGCGATTCCGATGTACACGTTGGCGCAAGCCGACCCGCACGGCCTCGACCGTCCGTTCTTCCGTCACGCTCTCGTGCGCATCGCGCTCCCCATTGGTGCGGCGATCGGACTGGCCATCGGTAGCGTCGTGGGAGTGTGGTATCGCCGCGGGGGACACCTGCCGACCGATCGGACACCATTTTGATGGGTGAGCAACTTCGACTGTTGACGGTGCACGCACATCCTGACGACGAATCGTCGAAGGGTGCGGGCACGATCGCCAAGTATCACGACGAGGGCGCCTGGTGCGTTCTCGTGTGCTGCACCGGCGGTGAGGCGGGCGACATCCTCAACCCTGCGATGGACACGGCCGAGGTGAAGGCCGACATCGCAAACGTCCGCCGGCGCGAGTTGGAGCGGGCCGCGGAGATTCTCGGGTACGACGAGCTGGTCTGGCTCGGCTATCGCGATTCGGGGATGCCCGACTCACCCGAGAACGCCGACCCCTGCAGCTTCGCCGCCGCCGAGCTCGACGAAGCGGTCGAGCGGCTCGTCGCGATACTCCGCCGGGAGCGCCCGCACGTTGTCGTCACCTATCCCGACGAGCAGAGTCGCTATCCGCATCCCGACCACCTGCGCGTCCACGAGATCTCCGACATTGCCTTCGACGCCGCCGGTGATCCGGAGCGCTTCCCCGACGCGGGCGAGCCCTGGCAGCCGTTGAAGCTGTACTACACGACGTGGTCGCGCGACCGCATCGTGGCCATGCACGAGAAGATGCTCGAGCTCGGGCTGGAGTCGCCGTACGCCCGCTGGTTCGAGCAGAAGCCCGATGATCCGCCGCCGCCTCCACCACCGCCGCTCACGACCCGCATCGAGGTGGCCGCGTACTACGGCCACCGCAAGCAGGCGTTGCTGGCGCACGCAACCCAGATCGACCCGGAGTCTCCGTTCTGGTTCGCACTTCCCGACGATGTGGCCGCCGCCGTGTATCCCTACGACGACTACACCTTGGCTCGCAGCCTCGTGGACAGCGAACCACCCGAGGACGACCTGTTCGCGGGGGTTCGCGAACTTGTCTACGATCCCGGCGCCCGTTGAAGTGACGTGCGCATAGGGGGATTGCATGGCGAAGTTCTTGAGTCAGGAATGGCTGGACCTGCAGAAGGATCTCGGCCAAGAGTTTCCCGAGCGGCCCGGCGCGACCGCTCGCATGCAGTACAAGGTCACCGGCGCGCCCGAGGGCGACGTGGCCTTCTACACCGTGATCGAGAACGGCAAGATGTTGGAGAACTCGCTCGGTGAGGACCCGCAAGCGGAGTTCACGATGACCGTCGGCTACGACGACTTCGCCAAGACCAGCAAAGGCGAGCTCGATGCCAACGCCGCCTTCATGCAGGGGCGCCTAAAGGTCACCGGCAACATGGGCAAGTTGATGACGCTCATGCCGCTCACGCAGAGCGCCGAGTACAAGGCGATCTCCGAGAAGGTCAACGCCGAGACCGACTACTAGTCGCCGGCCGAAACCTCGATGCGCGAGGTGTGAGACGGATCGGCGCGATCGTGCACCTCGACTGTGCCAGTCTCGGTCAGGAAGACGGTCGTCGATTCGCCCGCACGCAGCGTGCCGGTCTCGATGGTGTCGCTCGTGAGACCGTGATCCCTCGTGCCGCGATTCGTGACGGTGATCGCGTCGCCGACTCGACCCTTCGTCACCGGGGGAGTGATGCCGGTGTCATCGACGACGATCGTCAGCTTGCTCGTGAAGTCGAGGCTGGCGCCGTCGTCCGGTCCCGGCTTCGACGGGCTGCTGGCACAACCGGTCACGACGAGCGCGATGAGCGCGATGAGCAGTGGACGACGCATCGTCAGGCTGCTGCGGCCCGCTGCACGTCCCTGAGCTGGCGGTAGCCGATCAACTTCACGCCGCTGCGTTCGATCCTCGTGCGCAGACCGCCGTCGCGCACGACGAGATCGTGGTCGTCGACGCGCGCTGGCCAGTCGTGTGCGAGAGCGCGCAACTCAGGTGTGTCGATCGCGGGATGCACGTACACCTCGGTGACGCCGGGACGCAGCTCGAGTACGACCTTCTCGATGAGCCGGCGACTCCCGACTCCAGGGATGGGCACGAAGTGGTCAGGGAAGAGCACGCCCTCCTCTTCCGCCAGCCGGCGGAACGGGAAGCCGATCAGCCGCTGCGACGAGACTCCCGACAGTCGCAGCGGGAGGCGGAAGTCGACCGCAAGCTCGAGGTACACGTCGAAGAACTCCGGCCGCAGTTGCAGCGTGCCCATGTGCGAGTCGAGGTGACTGATGTCGAAGCCCCACAGGATGGCCCGTTCGACCTGCGCACGCAGCTCGCGGCGCACCTCGTCGATGTCGGCGTGGTCCCACACATCTTCGATGGTGCGGGGAAAGCCGCCGTCGCCATCGAGGAGTGACGGACCGTACGTGATCGGACCCCAGCGGTACAGGTCGTACTCGGCGTTGAGCGTGAGGTGCACGCCGACGTCTTCGCCGAGATAGCGACTCGCCGCCTCCCGCGCCCACGGAGCCGGCACCATCAGGGTGGCACTCGTGGCCAGCCCCTCCCGCAGCGCTTCGTAGCAGGCGACATTCGCCGCGTAGCTCGACCCGAGGTCGTCGCAGTTGATGATCAGCAGCCGGTCGTCAGCCTGGTAACCGAGGCGTTCGGCGAGCGTGGTCACGGCTGGGCACGCTATCCGGCGCTTGGCACATGGTTGCCTCCGCACGCCGACCAAAGGCCGCGTCGAGCGGCCTGGGCGGCGGTCGCGGCGGCGTCGAGCTCGCTCCGATGGGCCAGGTTCGGCGGGATGGCCAGTGTGCCGGCGAAGCCCTCCGTCACCATCGTCACGTCGATGAAGAGGCCGTCGCTGTCACGGTAGACGTACGCGAGGAGGCGGCCGTAGCGGTCTCGCGCCTCGACGTCACGCACGAGCCGGACCTTCGTGCCCGCTGGCAGCAGAGCTGTCATGCGATCGGAAGCCTCGGGGCCGTAACACTCCACGGGCGTGTCCGGCTTGTGGGTCTCGGGCGTGTCGATCCCGAGCAGCCGCACGTTCTCGTCGCGCCCGCCGATGTGCACGACGATCGTGTCGCCATCGACCACGCGCACCACGGTGGCGCGACCGTCGGTCGGCGCGTGCTGTTGTCCGCACGCGCACAGCAACATCACGAACGTGACCGCGGTCATGCGCAGCATGGGCGTCCTCTTCTCCAGTCCACTGAGGGAGGACGACCGTTCACCGCCGGTCGACGAGCGCTGGTCACAACTCTACGGCGAGGGTGTGTCACACAACCGGCGTTCCGGGGCCGGCGACGGAGCTCATTCGTCGCGGACGCACGCGTTGCTACGCCTACGGCTCGACCGTCGCCGGGCATTGGGTAGTGATCAGCGGCGGGTTGCGGTGGTGCAAATCGCCCCGGGATTGAGGCCGTCGAGTGCGAGGCCGCTGGGCGTTCCCGTCAAGTATTTACGGGCCAGCGCAGGTGCGGTGACCAAGTCCGCGAGAAGCCAACCGGTCTCGAGAAGTAGATCCTCGAGGGCCTCAGGTTGCACCCAACGATGAGTGGGTTCACCCCATGCGCGCCAGATCCGTCGCGTCAGCCACGCGATTGCCCGTGACGGCACGGCCACTGACCCACCGCCGGCGACGGTGAAGTTCACCGCCAGCCGACTGCCAGGC
Source organism: Acidimicrobiaceae bacterium (assembly GCA_041166745.1). Classification (GTDB taxonomy): domain Bacteria; phylum Actinomycetota; class Acidimicrobiia; order Acidimicrobiales; family JACDCH01; genus DASUCS01. The sequence goes on along the minus strand of JBEEGH010000029.1, from coordinate 270,080 downwards.
GGCGCGAGGGTCGCAAGATCAGTGAACAGTCGCCGCACGTCGTCCTCGCCCAAGTACATCGTGAGCCCTTCGACGACGTACACGACAGGCTTCGAGGCTTCGTACCCCGCGGCCCGCAAGGCACCCACCAAGCAGTCGGTTCGCAGATCAGCGGGAACGAACGTCGGCCCCTCGCCACGAGGAGCTCGAGCCCGCTTGTCGCGCTGGGTTGCGGGATGGTCGACCTCGAAGAAACGGACCGCTGGGCGGCAGAGCCGCCAGGCACGGCTGTCGTAGCCGGCACCGACGATGACAACCTGCTGCACGTTGGCATCGAGTGCGGATGTCACGGCATCGTCGAAGAAGCGTGTTCGCGCTGCGAGGAACGCCAACGTCGGACTCCGTGCAAGTCGCGTGAACGGTCGATGGACCAGCGCAATGGCAATAGCTCGATACGACCCGCGCAACATTCCGCGGGCGGAGCTGTCATCGAGCACTCCCATCGAGGTGAGTACCGCTCGACAGCAGGTGACTACCTGCGCTGATGACGACGGTCGCTCACCTCTCACGGGCGGAGCCTCGCACAGGACCCAGGCACAGCGGTCAGGGCCCTACGCGTCGCGTCACCGTCCCGGCGTTAGGTGACGCGGCCCGATGCGCCGAAGCCCATTCGCAAGGCGTGCTCATTGGCGACTGCCCACGAGAGCATGGTGCGAAGCGCCACGTGATCCCCTCGGTCGGCGAGGGCCTGATGACGCACCGAGTGCCGAGCGGCCTCTCGCTCGATGTCCTCAGCGCACGTTTCGCGTCTGACCGTGTCGCCAACGCGGACAGGGCCGTTCACCAAGACAGCGTCGCACAGCCGGTGTTTGGAGACATGGTTCGACTGGGCGATCGCCGGTCTTGTCGCGAAACGAGTTGCGGCTTGCGGCGTTCGCCTCGAGGGGCATGGTCCCGCTGCCGAGTTCGTTGACCGTGTGAGACTGGCTGGGTGCCAGTGGCGCTCTACGCAGGGTCCTTCGATCCCGTTCACCTTGGACACCTCGGGATCATCGAGCGTGTGGTGCCCATCTTTCAAGAAGTCGTCGTCGCTGTGGTCGCGAATCCGAAGAAAGCGGGCGGCATGTTCACCATCGATGAGCGCGTGAGCTTTTTGACCAGAGCCACCGCTCACCTGCCAACGGTCAGGGCGCGACATTTCGAGGGGCTAACGGTCGACTTGGCACGCGTCGAGGGAGCACACGTGCTGGTGCGCGCTGCGCACAAGGACACAGCCGATGAGTTGTCGATGGCGGCGATGAATCTGATCACCGCTGAGATCCCGACGATCGTGGTGCCGGCCGACCCGCAGACGCGAACAATCTCTTCCTCGTTGGTCCGCCAGCTTGTCGACGCCGGACAGATCGCAGCGGCTCAAGAGCTCGTGCCCGCTTGCGTGCGACAAGCGTTGGTCGAAGCAGCCGCACCGACGTAACCCAGCCGGCGATCAGGCAGTCAAAATCCTGCGAACCGTGTCGGGGCGCTTCTCTAACCTCCCTCGCGCCGCACCGAGGCATTCGACCGTCAGGAGATTCATGACGCCACGACAGGTGGGAGTCACCGTGGACTGCGCTGACCCGGCGCAGCTAGCCGCGTTCTGGGAACGCTTCCTCGGGTATGCGCGGCGTCCCGCGGGGCCCGGGAACGCTTACGTGACGATCGAGCGGCGCGACGACGGCCCTGATGGACCTCCGTTCGTGACCTTTCAGACCGTCCCCGAACCGAAGGAGGGCAAGGCTCGGCTTCATCTCGACCTCTTCGTTGATCACGCGCTTCCTCTTGTCGACGAGATGTTGGCCGCGGGAGCGTCGTCGGTGTCACGGACCGAGGCAGGCGAGTGGACAACTCGCGTGCTCCTGGATCCAGCAGGCAACGAGTTCTGCCTCATCGGTCCTGACTGAGGGCCTCTGGCTGTGACGTTGTCCTCTACGGGCGAAAGGAATCGTGGGTCAGACGACGGTGTCTCGTAGGTAGGCGAGCACAGCGGTTACTCGCCGGTGTTCTTGGCCTTCGTTGAGCAGGCCGAGCTTGGTGAAAACACGGTTCACGTGGGTTTCGATCGTGCGGAGCCCAACGGTGAGTCGTTGGGCGATGGCGGGATTGGTGAGCCCTTCTGCCATCAGGCTGAGGACTTGTTGCTCGCGTTCGCTGAGGGTGTGAAGCGGGCTGGTCGGGCGCGACAGGGAGACCAGTTGTTTGACGACTTGAGGGTCGAGCGCCGTCCCCCCATTGGCGACTCGTCGGACGCTGGCGAGGAAGTCGTCAATGTCGAGGACTCGGTCTTTGAGGAGGTAGCCGAGTCCGCCGTGGTCGTCGGCGAAGAGCGGCCAGGCGCTGCCGGCGTCGAGGTGTTGGCTGAGTAGGAGGACGCCCGGCGCGGGGGATCGAGCGCGAAGTAGGTGGGCGGCCCGGATGCCTTCATCGGTGAAGTCGGGCGCCATGCGGATGTCGAGGATGACGACGTCTGGTTGGGTGCGGTCAACCTCCTCGGCGAGAGTCTCGGCCGACGACAATGCGGCGACGACGTACATCCCGTCGTCGGTGAGGATGCGGGCCAGTCCTTCTCGGAGCAGCGCGGAGTCGTCGACGACGATCACGCGCACGACAGGACCGCGATCAGTTCGGTGCCGTGGCCCTGAACGCTGGTGATGTACAGCTGGCCGCCGCAGGCGTCCACTCGGTCGGCGAGGCCGCTGAGACCTGAGCCTTTCAGGCTGGCGCCTCCGGGTCCGTCGTCGGCGACGACGACGCGGAGCCAGCCGTCATTGCAGGCGGCAGAGAGCGTCACCTGCGCGTGGGCGGCGTGTTTCGTCGCGTTGGTCAGGCCTTCGGAGGCGACGAACCAGGCGGTCGCCTCGACCGAGGGCGTGTGCCGATGGTGAGGTAGGGCGAGCAGATGGACCTTGCCTTCGTAGCGGGCCACCAGTTCCCGGAGCGCGGAGTCGATGCCGCCGCTGGTCAACGCGGGCGGGAGCAGGCCCTGCGTCATCGCGCGTAGCTCGCCGACCGCGGCTTGGAGCTCATCGACTGTGGCCGACAACAATCGGTCGATGTCGGTGCCAGGCTCGACGGTGTGGCGATGCTGTTCGGTGCGGACGCGCAAGGCGAGCGCGACGAGACGTTGTTGGGCGCCATCGTGAAGGTCGCGCTCGATCCTTCGGCGCTCGGCGTCGGTCGCATCGATGAGACGAGCGCGCGATTGCTGGATGGCGACCAGTTGCACTCGCAGTTCGGCCTGCAGCCGCGCATGATCGGTCAGCGAGCGGACCGCGGTGAGCACGTCGTCGAGCAGGCGGCCGTCGTCGTCGAGCGAGCGTCGGTGCCCGATGAGCGCGATGGGTTCAGACGGGTCGCCCACGACGGACACGGACTGCCCGGTTGTGGTGGTCGGTGGCGCAACCTCGATGCCCGAGTGGTCGATGAATCGGCCGTTGGACGTCGCGAAGCTGACGACGAGTTCGGGGTCGCGGAGTACGTCGCGCAGCAGCGTCTGCAGTTCGGCCGGCTCGGGGGTGTCCTGCCCGACGCGACCGGCGAGTTCCCTCACGCGGGCGACGGCGTCGAAGGCTCGACGGTCGAAACGCTGGTCGACGGCGGTCTGAACTCGCTTGCGTGCCGGTGCGAACAGCATCGCGATCGTCAGCGTCGCGCCCGCGACCGCCAGGGGCGACCGGGAGCCGGCTCCTCCGACCACGAGTCCGATGCTGATGGCCGCCGAGGCATACAGCACCGCCGCCAGAGCGGTCAGTGTGCCGTAGACGACGGTGCGATTGATGAGCCGGTCGATGTCCCAGAGCCGGTAGCGCTCAATGGCGACCGCGATGAAGACCTCGAGCACCACGACCGCGAGCAGCCTGAGCGGCGCCAATGCCTCCCCGAGGTCGCCGACGACGTTGAGCGCAAACGCAGATCCGACACCGAATAGGAACCACTCCAGCTGGGCGCGCACCGCTGGCTCGGCGTGACGGAGCCGTGAAACCAACGCCGCGAACCCGAGAACGAAGCCAACGAGGGCGGCGAGGATCGCGAGGAGAAGGCATCCCAACACCACTCCGGCGCGCCACCCGTCGATGGTCGGCGGATCCGGTATCAGTCGGGGGCCGCGGAACCCCCACGAGAACACCAGCACGCCAGCGAGCAGCACCACCATCGCCGCCGGCGCGAGCTCGACGCGACGCCACCGCCCGGGCGGCGCGCGACCGTCAGGAAACCACAGCGCGAGCAACGGCGCGGTCGGCAACAAGAACAGTGGCCCGGCGAACAAGATCCACGTCGCTACCGGCCCGCCCGGCCACGATCCGGGGTCGACCACATAGTCGTGATGGACCCACACGTCGGCCAGCACCTCGACGCCGCGCAACGGACCGTACATACAGAACAGCCAACCCAGCCGGTTGCCGGGATGGCGCGACACCACGAACGCGCCCAAGATCGGCATCGTCGCAACCAGCACCGTCGAGAAACCAAAGTCCTCGTGCACGAATCGCCGCCACGTCAAGCCATCTTGCACCGCCACCGGTATCGCCCACGCAACGACGAGGACCGAGATGCCCGCGATCGCCCAAGCAATGGCAGGAGCTGCCGTGTTCGAGCGTCGCACCCCGGCATCGTCCCACGGGGATCATCCGGTGACGTCCGTGCAAGCACGGACGACGCGATCCGCCCCCACACCGATGCGCCGTCCCACGCACAAGGCGCATCGTGAGCCCTACACACTCACGAGCTTGAAGGAGCCAACCATGATCGCTGTACTGCCCCTCATCGGGGGACTGCTGCTCGGCCGCTTCGTCGCGAACCGCCGAGGAGCAATCGCTGCCCAAGCCGCCCTCGTCGCTCTCGCGGCCGCGGTCCTCATCGCGACAGCGCCCAGCCACGACACCAGCTACGGCGAAGGCGTGCTTCTCGCCGTCATTCTCGTACCTGTCTCTGTCGCAACCTTCGCCCTCGGCGCACTCTGGCAGCGCCGCAACCATGCACCGCAAACCGTCAGGACTTCGTAGGACCGAACCGCTTGCTCGTCGGCTACCGGCGGCCCTACGTACGGAGGCGGCTACCGGCCGCCGGCGTCAGGCCGGTGGTGTCGACTCGTCTGACGTGCGGTGTTCGACGCGGCTGCTCGGCGCCGCGTCTCGACTCGCCGTGCGCTCCTCGGACTCCTCGAGGATCGCTTCCCCTTGAGCTTCGGGATCGTCACTGCCGGCGGCTTTTTCTTCGGGAAGGGGCTCACGCATGGGAAGTCCGAGGCTCAGATGCGCTGCAGGATCGTGCCCGTGCCGAGACCGCCACCGCAGCACATCGTGACCAGGGCATTCGTGCCGTCAGTCCGCTCGAGCTCGTGGAGCGCCTTGGTGACGAGAACCGCTCCCGTCGAGCCGAGTGCGTGACCGAGCGCGATGGCGCCGCCGTTGGGGTTCACCCGCTCGTGGTCGGGGCTGAGCTCTCGCTCCCACGCCAGCACGACCGACGCGAACGCTTCGTTGATCTCGGTGAGATCGATGTCGTTCATCGTCATGCCCGTGCGCTCGAGCAGACGGTGGGTCGCGTCGATCGGTCCGGTGAGCATGAGGACCGGATCGCTGCCGACGAGACACGTGTCGACGACTCGCGCTCGCGCCTTCAGCCCGAGGGCATCGGCCTTCGCGCGAGTCATGATCAACACTGCGGCGGCGGCATCCGAGATCTGCGATGAGGATCCCGCGGTGTGCACGCCATCGGGACGAGCGACGGGCTTGAGCCCCGCGAGCCCTTCGAGCGTGGTCTCGCGAAGACCCTCGTCGCGTTCGACACGATGCGTGGTTCCCGTCGGCTTTCCGTCGTCACCGAGATCGGGAGCGTCGACGCCGACGATCTGCGTGTCGTAACGGCCCTCGGACCACGCGCGTGCGGCGCGTGCCTGCGACTCGACACCGAGCTGATCGGTCTCGGCGCGGGGGATGCCCCACTTGTCGGCGATGCGCTCGGCCGCTTCGAACTGTGTCGTCCACTCGTAGCGGGAGAAGTACGACTTCGGCACTGCCTTGCCGACGCCTTCGCCGAGGCTCGAACCCATCGGTACTCGGCTCATCAGTTCGATCCCGCACGCAACGGCGACATCGACGACACCGGCGGCCACGAGGCTCGTCGCCATGTTCGTGGCCTGCTGCGATGATCCGCACTGGCTGTCGACCGTGGTCGCCGCCGCGGAGATGGGTAGACCGGCCGCGAGCCACGCGGTGCGGGTGATGTTGAAGGCCTGCATGCCAACCTGGCTCACGCAGCCGCCGATGACCTGTTCGACCTCGGCTGGGTCGATTCCGGACCGGTCGATCAGCTCCTTCTGCACGATCGACAGCAGATCGGCGGAGTGAAAGCTCGACAGGCCGCCACCGCGCCGGCCGATCGGAGAACGGACGGCTTCGACGATCACCACTTCGTTTGCATCAGGCATGCGAGAAGCCTAGGAGGACGCACCAACGTCCGCCCAAGCGAGGTCAGCGGCGACGCCGGCGACTGTTGACGCCAAGGGCTTGCAGGACAAACAGCAAAGCGCAGGCGCCGACGAAGGCCACGAAGATCGACCCGATACCGCCGTCACCGATGCCGTTCCCACCCGCCGCATTGAAGAGTGCACCGCCGATGATCCCGCCGATGATGCCGATCACCATCGTGCCCAGGCAGCCCCGCTTCTCCGAGCCAGTGGCCATGCGAGCGAGCCCGCCGGCGAGCAGGCCGACGATGATCCAGCCGATGATCCCCATCGGCCCAGAACCTAGGTGACTATGCGGCGTCGTGCCGGCGGTCAGGCGTCACGCGAAGGGCCTGGCGTCGGGCTTGCTGGAGGGCGGCTCGAGCGGCCGCAACGCCGCGCTTGCCGACTTCCTTGGTGCTGTCGTCGAGCTGCCACTCGGGTTCGAGGCCGTCACTGGTTTCCAGCAGCTTCAGCTGTCGTTCCATGGCACGAGTGTGCCCAGGGGGTGTGACAGTGAGCCCTTCAGGCGGGCGAATTCGGCGCCACCAAAGGCCAGGGGCGCTCCTGCTCCACGATCCGGGCCAGGTCGAGCAGCAGGGCGTCTTCATGGTGGCGACCGATCACCTGGAGCCCGACCGGCAGGCCGTCGACCGTTCCGGCCGGGATCGAGCAGGCGGGGTTGCCGCAGATGTTGGCCGGAATCGTGAGCGCGCCGTTGTTCTCGGGACCGACGCTGACATCGCCGACCTTCGTGTTGAGCGTGACCTCGGCGGGATACGCGACATCGGGGTTGGTGGCGCAGATCACGAAGTCGACCTGATCGAAGACGTCCGCCATCGTCTCGTTCGCGGCCCGCCGGTTGCGTTCGCCGGTGGCGGCCATCTCCAGGTTCATCATTCCCATCGCCATCTCCAGCCCAAAGGCGATCTCGACGGAGAGATCGTCTTTGCACTCCGGCCACTTGTCTCCGAGATCGACGAGCAGCGTCGCGAGGTTGGCGATGGCCCACTCGAGTCCGAGACCCGGCATCGTCACCGGGATGTCGACGAGCTGCAGACCCGCATCCTTCGCGAGTGCCTCACCCGCCTCACGGACCGTCTCCTCGACCGCCGGATTCAAGACGGCGGAGCCGAGATTCGGAGCGATCACCGCGCGCTTTCCGTTCAGATCGTGAGAGCCAAGGTCTCGCTCCCATCCGTCGACTCGCGGCAACGAGTAGGGATCGCGGGCATGAAAGCCGTTGCAAACGTCGTACCAACGCGCGGCGTCGCGCACGGATCGCGCGAGGCAGCCGACCACCACCGTGAGTGGACCGATCAGCACCTCGGGACCACGCGGGATCCGGCCGGCGGTGCCCTTCATCCCGAACAGCCCGTTGAAGCCGGCGGGAATGCGGATCGAGCCACCTCCATCGCCACCGGAGGCGATCGGTACGAGTCCTCCGGCGACCGCGGCCGCGGAACCGGCCGATGACCCCCCGGTGGTGCGCTCCTTGTTCCACGGGTTGCGGGTGATGCCGTGCAGCTTCGTGACGCTCACGTTGAGCCCACCGAACTCCGACGCCGTCGTCTGTCCGAACAGATTGGCGCCACCGGCGCGCAATCGCTGGATCTGCGTCGAGTCGTGGTCCGCGACGCGATCAGCGAACACGAGCGACGCCTCGGTGTAGGGCCAACCGGTGACTGGCTCGAGCTCCTTCACCGCAACCGGCACGCCGCCGAACGGCAGCTGCACGTCCGCATCGGCCGCTCGCGATCGAGCGACATCGGCGTCGAGGTGGCAGAACGCGTTGAGATCACTGGCGTCGATCGCGCCGAGGCACGCCTCGAGCTCTTCGGCCGGATTGCGCTCGCCGGATCGGAACGCATCGACGAGCGAACAGGCGTCGTCAAGCCACGGTGTTGAGTCCATGGGGACAGGTTCTAGGCCCGTCCGGCGGTTCCCTGCGAGTGCCGTAGGGTTCCCCGCCGAATGGATGCCCGGGAATTCCTCGGACTCGAGGCCACGCACAACCCACATCGTTGGGTGCTGCCGATCGAGCCGCGCGTGTGTACTGGCGGCAACTTCCTGTTTGGTGGTTGTGGCCTGGGCGCGGCAATCGCCGCGCTCGAAGCAACGACAGAGCGCCCGGTCGTGTGGGCCGCGGCGCAATACCTGTCCTACGCCCGCCCGCCCGAGGTGATGGACGTCGACGTCACGATCGCCGTCGGCGGGAACAACACCACCCAGGCCCGCGCCACAGCGCACGTCGTCGACCGCGAGATCCTGACCGTCAACGCCGCGCTGGGTCGTCGGGAGTTGGACCGAGAGGGCCAGTGGGAGCCGATGCCCGACGTGCCGTCGCCCGCGGCGTGCGAGCCTCGCCGGTTCCGTAATCCGAGCGACGACTCGATCATGCAGCGCCTCGACATGCGTCTTGCGCTCGGTCAGGACTTCGGAGATTTCGACGGCACGCCCGGCACCGGTCGGTCCGCGTTGTGGGCGCGCTTGCCTGACGAGTTGGAGATGTCCGCGGCCACGCTGGCGATCCTCGGTGACTACGTGCCGTTCGGTGTCGGTCAGGCGCTCGGCCAGATGGCCGGGGGCAACAGCCTCGACAACACGCTGCGTGTGTCGCGGTTGGTGCCGACGGAATGGGTGCTGCTCGACATCCAAGTGCATGCCGTTCAGCACGGGTTCGGGCACGGTCTCGTGCATCTGTGGGCCGAAGACGGCACGCTGCTGGCGATCGCCAGCCAGTCGTGCATCGTGCGCTACTGGCGCGAAGAGCATCGGGCCGCGTTCCTCGCGGCGAAGGGGGAGTCGTAGTGCAGCGCTATGGGATCACTGTGCCGTTGACGGGCAAACCATTCAATGAGCAGCGCGACTGGATCATCGAGCTCGCCGATCTCGGTTACACCGACCTGTGGTCGGCCGAGGTCGACAATGTGGATGCATTCACGCCGCTCGTTCTCGCGTCGCAATGGGCGCCGTCGCTGCGACTCGGTACAGCGATCGTGCCGGTGTACACGCGTGGGCCCGCCCTCATCGCGCAATCGGCTGCGAGTGCATCCATGGCGTCATCGGGCAACTTCGTGCTCGGTATCGGCGCGTCGTCCAATGTCATCGTCGAACGCTGGAACGCGGTGCCGTTCGAGCGTCCGTACCAGCGCGTGCGCGACACGTTGCGGTTCGTCCGCACGGCGCTCACCGGCGAGAAGGTCAAAGAGGACTACGAAACCTTCAGCATCAACGGCTTCCGACTGACGACGCCCCCGCCGCACCCCGTACCGATTCTCGTCGCCGCCCTGCGTCCCGGCATGTTGCGCCTCGCCGGACGCGAGGGCGACGGCACGATCATCAACTGGCTCTCGCCCGACGACGTTCGCACTGTCGTGCCCTACGTCCACGAAGGGGGCGCCGACAAGGAGGTCGTCGCTCGCATCTTCGTGTTGCTCACCGACGACGCGGACATGGCACGCGGTATCGGTCGCCAGATGATCGCGGCATACCTCAACGTCCCGGTGTACGCCGCCTTTCATGAATGGCTGGGTCGCGGTGACGTGCTCGGTCCGATGTGGGAGGCATGGAAGGCCGGCGACCGCAAGGGCGCGCTCGCGACGATTCCGGACTCCGTCGTCGATGAGTTGATCGTGCACGGCCCGCCCGAGCACTGCCGTGAGGTCATCGCGCGCTACATCGAGAACGGCGTGACGACTCCTGCCCCGGCGATCGTCCCGTTCGGCGACCCGCAAGAGGCCTATCGGGCCCTGGCCCCTCGTTAGCGAGCTAGGTGACGCCGGTGATCTTCGGATCGGCGCCGTGCTCCAGCAGGAGGTCGCGCAAGGCGTCTTGGTTCGTCATCTCGGCTTCGTCGAGTGCGGTGTAGCCCTTCTGCTGCTGACCGTTCACCGGTGCGCCGCGCTCGAGCAAGAGCCGGCAGAGGTCGGTGTTGTGGGCGGCCGCGGCGCTGTGCAGCGGCTGTACGAGCATGTCGTTCTGTGCGACAGCCGCCGGGTCGGCGCCCGCGTCGAGCAGGACGCGTGCGGTGTCGGTCGTGCCGAGGAAGGCGGCGAGGTGCAGCGCGGTGAAGCCGTCGGGGCTCCAGGCGCGGGCCAGACTCGGGTCGGCGGAGATGAGCTCGGCTACTCGATCGGACCGTCCGAGCGCGGCCGCCTCGAAGACATCGAGCTCGGGATCGCCGGCGAGGATGGCGTCGACGTCGTGTTGGCGGCGTTCATACAACGCTTGCATCAGCGGGCTGACATTCACGGTGGAACCGTACACGTGTTCGGCTAGCCTGCGCCGGTGAACTTGGCGCTCCAAGGCACCCTGCTCGGCTCCGTCGAGCCCGCGATCGACCGCTCCTTCTCGGGGGCGCGACGTGTCGCGCTGGCCAATGGGGCGTGGGTCGAGCACGTTCCCGCGTGGCTGATGGGCGCCGACGAGCTGTTCGAGGCGGTGGCCGAGAGCGTGCAGTGGCAGAGCCCGATGGTGCGCATGTGGGACAAGCAGCTGCAGCAGCCGCGACTGAGCGGCTCGCTCGGCGTCGACGATCGTCTCGGCGTCGTCGAGGAGATGCGGGCTGCGCTTGCCGATCGGTACGACATCGAGTTCCGGTCCATTGGTGCGAACTTGTACCGCGACGGACGCGACAGCGTCGCGTGGCACGGTGATCGTGTCGCCCGCACGCTTCCCGAAGCGACGATCGCCATCGTGTCGCTCGGCGGCCCTCGCCGCTTCCTGCTGCGACCGACGGGCGGCGGACGCTCAGTTCGGTTCGATCTCGGCTCGGGTGATCTCTTGGCGATGGGTGGCTCATGCCAACGAACGTGGCAACACAGCGTCCCCAAGGTGGCGCGTGCGGAGCCGCGCATTTCGCTCACCTTCCGCCACAGGTACGACGACTAGACCAGAATCGGCCGTGTGCGGCCCCTGAGAGCGACGTTCCTCGCGTTCGGGTTCTTCTGGGGAACATGGGCCGTCGTCGCCCTGGATGTGCAGCGGTTCCTCGAGTTCAGCGACGCGCAACTCGGCCTGTTGCTCGCGTCCACGGTGGTCGGGGGCGTGGTCGCAAATGGAGCAGGCGGCGTGATCGCCGAGCGCCACGGCACGCGCACGGTGTTGACGGCGGCGCTCGTCGTCTGGGGGCTACTGCTGCTGGCGTTGGCGTCGACGACGAACCGCGGTGTGTTCTGCGCGACGTTCTTGTTGACCGTGTCCGGCGGTGGCCTGGTCGACGTCACGATGAATGTTGCCGCGACGGCCGCGTTGGGTTCGAGTCCTGGTCGTCTGTTGCGTTTGCACGCGTTGTTCAACGGTGGCGCGCTGCTCGGTGCCGGAACGAGTGGAGTGCTGCTCGCACATGACATCTCCTACCGATTGATCTGGGCCGGCGTCAGCGCGGCAGCGTTGCTGCTTGCCTTGTGGTGCCGGCGGACCGACATGCCGGCGGGGGAGCGCGGCGAACATCACACGGTGCGCCAGGGCTTGGCCGCGTTGAAGGCCGAGGGCCTGGGCGCGGTCGCCATCGTGTTCGCGATCGGCGCGCTGGTCGAGGGCGGCGTGGGCACGTGGGGCGTGCTGTTCCTCCGCGCTCATCTCGGCTTGGCCGTCGCGGCGGGTGCATCCGCGTACGCCGTCGGTCAGGCGTTGGCCACCACCGCGCGTTCGACACTGGGTTGGACGGCGGAGCATGTCGGTGAACGGCGCGGCGCGCAGCTCGGGTTGGGGCTCGCGGGCGCCGGGCTCTTGGTGGAGGCGACCGCGACATCGAGTTGGCTGGCTGCGGTCGGGCTCGGCGCGGCTGCCGTCGGCGCGGCGGTCTATTGGCCGTTGCTCCTGGCGTTTGCCAGCCGCGGCGGAGAGCGACCCGGTTTGGTCGTCGGCGGACTGAGCGCGGCGGGCTACGTCGGCTTCCTGGCCGGGCCGCCGGTCGTCGGTTGGATCGCGCAGATCACCGATCTGCGTTGGGGGTTGGCACTCCTCGGGGGAGCGTCGCTCGCCGGCGCGCTGGTTCGCCTACGCGCTCCGGTCGAAGTCGTCAGTTGAACACCTTGAGCCGCGGCCAGATCTCTGACCAGGGCAGGCGTTGGCCGCGACAGATGACCATCTCGGCGCCGTACTCCTTGTTGTGAATCCCCTCGGAGTTGGTCACCGTGCGGGCCAGTTGGATGTCCGTGAAGAACGGCGTGAGCTCCTCGCGCCGGAACCCGACGGCCACCACAGTTCCGTTCTCGTGCGCGGGCCCGTATCCCCAGATCCAGTAGCTGTTCTGCCTGGCGATCGGTTGTGGCACACCGAGTGACGAGCGCCAGAATTCGATGGCACCCGCTTCGCTGTAGTTCTCGGTGAGGATCGTCAGCTGCGCCTGCTCGTCGTCCGGAAGTGAGTGGGCGACGTCGGCCACCTGCTGCGCCATGTCGTCCCAGCCGAGCATCTCGCCGAGCTCGGTGTTCTGACCAGCGACGAACCGCGCCGCCGAGGAGTCTGCCGGCACGAGCGGGAGTGCGAATGGTGCGGCCGTCATCCCGGCGACGATGAGGACGAGCACGTACGTTCGCAGCGACCGGCGTCCGACGCGTTCGAGTCGCACGCTTCCGGCGGCGAACAGCGCCGGATACCAGGATGCGACGTAGTACGCCTTGCCCCGCAGCACGAAGATGAGTACGAGCACGACGAGATAGCCGGCACCGATGGCGCGGAACCGGCGAGCTTCATCCGAGCGGAGCAACCACAGCATGCCCGATATCCAGACAAGGGCCAGGAGCGGTCCGAGGAGGACGAGCTGAAAGGGGAAATAGAGAATCGGATTGCTGATGTCGTCGGTGTGCGACTGCAGGCTGCGCAGGAACTCGATCGTCGGCCAGTCATACCGAGCCTGCCAAGCGAGGTAGGGCACCATCGCCACCGCGGCGAAGGCAATACCACCGGCGAGCCAACGGCTGCGCAGCAGCGATCGGTCCTTGGTGAACAGCAGCCCACCGCCGACGCCGATGCCCCAGAACAGCATCGTGTTCTTGTTGAGCAGTCCGATACCGGCCACCACGCCGAGGGCGAGCCACAGGCGTTCGTCGCGGGTGCGCAAGAGCCGAGCGAAGAGGAGGAGGCCGATCGACCACAGCAGGATGTCCACCGTCACCGTCGAGGTGAAGTGCGACGTCGTGAGGAACATGGGTGCGACGGCGACTCCCATCGCGGCGATCACTTGCGCCGTACGTCCACCGCCGAGCTCTCGGGCGAGTAGCGCGGTGACGATGACGAGGACGCCCGCGAGGAGGGCGGGCATCGTGTGTAAGGCCGTTTGCGATGAGCCGAAGGCCGTCTCTCCGACGCGGTAGAGCAGCGGCGTGATCGGTGGATGGTCGACGTAGCCCCAATCGAGGCGGCGGCCGCCGGCGAGGTAATAGAACTCGTCGCGATGGATGCCCCACATGCCGGCGATCGCGAGGAAGAACGCCACCTTCACCGCGGCAACGACGAACACCGCTCGCGCGAGTGGCTCCGCCGTCGCGGCGGAGAGCTCCGCCGGATGTTCGATGGTTACGGTCGTCATGGCAGCAACCCGTGCACGAGCATGTCGACGCACACCTGCTCCGCGATCTCGTCCGTGATGCCGCTGCTGTCCTGATCACCGTGACGATGGTTGGCGAACCACGAGATTGCCTCGACCAGGAAACGAGTTGTCGCGGTGATGTCCGGGACGGCCCGCAGTTGCCCGCTGTCGATGCGCAGCGCCAAGTACGTCTCGATCTTCTTGAAGAACGATCGCCGTCCCTTGAGGTAGAAGTCGGCGCGGAGTTCTGGAAGATCGACGGCGGAGCGTTCGATGAGCCCGATGAGCTTGCGGCCGCGGGCGATGGATCCGTACATCTCGCGCACGATCGCTTCGACCTCGTGGGCGACATCCTCAGCCTTCTCGCGATCAAGAGCGGCGTTCAGCTCCGACAACTTGGAGGTGCGACCCAGCGCCTTGACGGTGTACTTCGCGGTCTCGCCTGGATCGGGTGAGGGGACCGGGAGCGACGACGGGGTCGTCGTGATCCCCGAGGCCCGCTCGATCACGAGGTGGAACAGCGCGTCTTTGCTCTCGACGTACGTATAGATCGTTCCCGGAGCAATGCCGAGATCCGACGCGACGTCGGTGATCAGCGTTCGCCTGTAGCCCTTCTCACCGAAGATGCGCGTCGCGGACTCGACGATGTCGTCGAGCCTCGCCTTGGGACGAGGTGGCACTAAGGGAATGTATGACTGAATGACTCATTCAGTCAATGTGACTTCTGCCCCCACTGGTTCCAGTACGTCACGTCGGGGGCCGGCTTGCGCTTCGCCGGCTTGAAGTCGTCGCCGATCGTGTACGCGACGGGCAACAACGCGACCTGCGCCACCGTGTCGGGGATGCCCAGAAGCGCTGCGGCCTCCTTCTCGTACGCGAGGTGGAGCGTCGTCCAGGCCGCGCCGAGGCCACGGGAGCGCAACGCCAGCATGAACGACCACGCCGCCGGGAGGATCGAGCCGTAGTAGCCCGCCACGGTCACGTGGTCGGTGCCCTCCGGCAGTCGGTCGAGCGCAATCGGGATGACGTGGACGGGCACTTCGTGCAGGTGGTCGGCGAGGTAGGACGACGAATCGATGACCGCTTCGTTCGGGCCGCGCCCGGCGGCGGCGATCTCCTTGCGGCGCTCAGCGATGTATGGCTCCCACGACCGGCGGTAGAGCTCGGCCAATCCCATCCGTAGATCTGGGTCGTCGACGACCAACCAACGCCAGCGCTGCGTGTTGCCTCCCGTGGGCGCTTGCAGCGCGAGCTCGATGCACTCGAGCACCGTCTCGCGTGCCACCGGGCGAGCGAGGTCGAGGCGCTTGCGCACAGACCGCGTCGAGGTGAGGAGCCGGTCGGTCTGAACGAGGTCGAACGCCATGGTTCGGACCGTAGCGGGAACCATCTGCTAGTACCGCAGCCATGCGTATCTCGATCAACGGGTCGGCGACGATGGTCTTTCCGTCCGTGCCCAACGCCCTGGCCGATCTCAAAGCGACGAAGGCCGAGGGCTTCTCCGGCTACTGGCTCGCCCAGGTCGGCCTGGGCGACGCCCTGACCGTCTTCGCCGCCGCGGGCGACGACACCGCGGGGATCGAGGTCGGAACTGCGGTCATCCCCACGTTTCCGCGCCATCCGAGCGCGCTGGCCGCCCAGGCGCTGACGACGCAGGCGGCAATCCCCGGGCGCCTCATCCTCGGGATCGGCCTGTCGCATCAACCGTCGGTCGAGGGCACCTGGAAGCTGAAGTGGGATCGCCCTGTCCGGCACATGCGCGAGTACTTGGATGTGTTGCTTCCGTTGCTCGAAACCGGGCAAGTCAATGCGACGGGTGATCTGTGGAGCGCGGAGATCGCCGGTCTGCGGCCGACCGAGACCGTGCCGTCGGTGATGCTCGCCGCGCTCGGACCGCAGATGCTCGACATCGCTGGCCGTCGCACCGACGGGACGATCCTGTGGCTCGTCGGACCGCGCACCATCGCCGAGCACATCGCGCCGCGCATCAATGAAGCGGCCGCGTCGGCCAATCGCGCCGCGCCGCGTGTCGTCTGCAGCCTCCCGGTGTGCGTCACCGACGACGAGGCGGGGGCTCGGGCGTTGATCGGCCAATTCCTCGACGGGTACCAGGATCTGCCGAGCTATCGAGCAATGCTCGACCGCGAGGGTGCGCAAGGCCCGGCGGACGTTGCGATCGTCGGCACCGAGGCGCAGGTCCACGAGGCGATGGACACACTCGCGTCCGCGGGCACGACGGACTTCTCGGCTCTTCCGATGAGCCTCGATCCTGAGATCGTGGCGCGGACGCGGGCCTGTCTCACCGCCTGGCCCGGAGTCTCCTAAGCCTCGTCGGGTTCGGGCGGCGGTGGTGGCGGCGGTGGTGGCGGCTCGTACGACGGTGGCGGCGGCTCGTACGACGGCGGCGCGGCCGGGTAGTAGGGCGGTGGCGGCGGAGCCCACTCCGGCCACTGCGGCGCGGCGGGGATGATCGCGGCGCGCTTGCTTTCGGCGCGGCGCTCGAGTCGCCGCAGTGCGAACGGACGGCCCCACGTCCACATGGCGTAGGCCGCGGCGAGGACCATCAGCACCACGGCGAGCCGGATCAGGCCGACCTTCGTCGCGTCGTTGGCCTGGCGACGAGCGCTGTCGGCCAGCGTGATGGCTGCCGCCGCATCGCCCTGGTCGAGCGCGCTCTCCGCCCGGTGGATCTTGTCGTCGGCGCCGGCGAACAACAGGCCGAAGGTCCCGATGATCCCGTGACTCGAATGCACCTCGGTGTTTGCATCGACGAGGTGGTGCGCGGCCTCGAGGTCACGGTTCGCCTCGTCGGCGACTGCGCGCAGGTTCAACTCGCCGTCGCTCTCGTAGTGCTGCTGGAGTGCCGTGGGCACCGACCGTCCGAGCGGACGCAGTGTGTCGGCGATTTCGTCGCGCGTGTGCAAGATCGCGGCCGCCTCGGGAATCAGGTCGGTGGCTCTCGTGAAGTTCCAACTCCCCATCGCGGCCCGAATGGCGAGGGGTGCCCCCCAACCTCCGCTTCCATCGACGAATGCGTGGTAGGCGACCCTTGCCTTGTCCCGCTGTGGAAGCCCTGCAACGTCGAACGGTGTGAGCACGTACTGACTGAACACGCTCGACGCTTGCTTCGAACCCCCTACCTCTTCGAGGAAGTCCAGCAGCTCGTGCGAGCCGGCAACGGCCTCGGTCTTGTCCGCGCCGGAAGGTCCTTGGTACGCGAGCAACTTGTTCGCGGCGGCGTTCACCACCTTCGCGACCGCGTCCATGCCCACCTCGGTGCTGATCGTGCGCAACACCGTCCACGACGCGTCGTAGCCGAAGCGCTCCTCATCGATGCTCGAGCTGTCCTGCAGCTTGGGTTTGTTCCAGTCGTTCAGTTTGAAGGCGCCAGGGGAATCGGGCGCGACGGCGCCGGGCGATTGGAGTGGTGCGCCGGTCTTCTCGAGCGCTCTCGCCGCGAACTCATCGGCGAAGGCTTCGTTGACCCATCGGTCCCTGAAGAGGTCTTTGTTGAACCACGTGTGCGAGATCTCGTGCAACACGACGATCGCGTCGAGCGCATCGCCGATCTCGACGGAGTTCTTCGTCGGGTCGTACCAGCCGGCGTAGCCGTAGAGGTACGGCGCGGCCGTCTCGGTGACGGTCAGGTCGTTCGAGGAATCGGGCCAGGGCTGGCCGATCACCTCGAGCAACGCCGGCAAACCGGTCGTCAGCTGCGCATCGACGAAGTCGGCCCACTGCGAGTCGTCTGGCCAACTCTTGATCACGATGCGCTGACCGTCGACCGACTCCTCCTTCTGCACGAGTTGCGCGTCGTTGTGCGCGTCCACCGCCGCTGTCCACGTGTCGGGGTCGGCGATCGCGTCGGCGAAGAACGTTGTCTGGTCGCCGTGCACTTCGCGCCGCATGTCGACGCCGACGATCTCCGTGGTGAGCGATGACGGGACGTTGATCTGCACGCTCGTGATGTCGGCGTCGCCGAGCCCGAAGGCGACGAACGACGAGAAGGCATCATTGATACGCGTGAGCCCCGGCGATCTCGGTGGTTGCGCCGGCAGGTCGTAGACGAAGTCGATGCTCTGACTCTGCGGGTAGTACAGCGCCGGCTTCAGATCGACGAGTGCGATCTTGACCTGCGGCGACGGCGTGCCCTCGGGGGTGACATTGAGCGTCGTCCCGGTGTCCCTGGTCGCAGCGAAGTTGGTCGCCTCGGTGAGCACGGGCACGCCGATGCGCGGGAAGTAGAACTGGTGGATGATGCCGCCGCTCGTGTACGAGGGCTGCTGGTTCGTGACCGTGATGGCGACCTGCACGTGCACGGTGTGTGCTGCGAGGTCGAGCGTGAAGACCGAATGCGACTCGTAGCGCAGCCCTTCCGCCGCCGGCGCCGCGGTGAGGGCGACCGAGACCACCGGCATCGCGGCGGCCGGTGTTGCGATGACCACCGCCGGCCCGAACGCGAGCGCAATCGCCAGGACAGCAGGA
This sequence comes from Acidimicrobiaceae bacterium, assembly GCA_041166745.1. GTDB lineage: Bacteria > Actinomycetota > Acidimicrobiia > Acidimicrobiales > JACDCH01 > DASUCS01. Next base: position 251,595 of record JBEEGH010000029.1, on the reverse strand, counting down.
CCGACTCGTCCTCGCATTGCCTTCCGCCTGTCTCCGCCCCGGAGTGAAGAATCAGCCCGGCAACATAATTGCCAGTTGCCTGCTCTGTGCAACCAATGTGCCATCGGCGCTCCAGAGCTCACCGTCCTCCTCGAGAAAGCCGTCGGCGACGGTACGAGTGCGGAACTGGCCGAGCACGAAATCGTCGGATTCGAGGCCCACCATGGGAAGCCCCACGCGGAAGTGAATCGTCAGGTCGACGGTCGGCACCGGAATGGGAGGCGCGGCGCGGGTGAACACGGCCGGAGGGAACGCGTCGGTCATCGCCGCCACGACAGGGCCGTCGATCGGCTCGGGCTCGGCGAGCCGGATCCATCCCTGCGTTTCGGCCGGACCCGTTTGATCGACCACCCGGCCACGGGTGAAGCGGTGGTCCCAGTAGTCGAGGAACGGCAGCGGTGGACGCTCGAGCCCGCCGTGTGTGACCGTCTCGGCCGGCGGGGCGTCGGGAGGTCGGCGGTCGTTCCAGGCCTCGCCTGGCCACGCGGGCGAGAATGCGGCGAGGGCCGTGGCCATCGGCTTGCCTTCCTGCGTGAGCCGGGCGGCGCACGTCACGAGCGAGCGGCCGGCTCGGATGACTTCGGTGGTGATCACTGCCGCACCCGTCCGCGGCGGCGCGGGGTAGTGCACCGTGAGCGAGCGAGGTGCGCGGGTCGCGGCTCCACCGTCGAGATCGTCGATCCGCGCCAGCAGCGCGCGCAACAGGACCGCGGCGATGTAACCACCGTTCGGTCCGCGGGCGATGAACGACGAAGCATCGACGTCGAGCGAGAAGGTGTCGGTGTCGTCCCGCGCGACAGCGGTGAGCGTGGAGAACCCCGACATCAGGACGCGACTTCGCGGAACGTGTGGCGGTAGGCCAACGGCGAGGTGTCGAGCACTCGCCTGAAGTGGGTGCGCAGGACGGACGCGGACCCGAATCCACAACGTTGCGCGATCAGCTCGACCGGAAGGTCGGTGCTCTCGAGCAGTCCCTGCGCATGGAGGATCCGTTGCCGGAGCAGCCATTGCAACGGCGTGGTGCCCGTCACGGATCGGAAACGCCGGGCGAACGTGCGCGGACTCGTCAAGGCGCGTCGTGACATCACCTCGACGGTGAGCGGCTCGTCGAGATGCTCGAGCACCCAGTCGAGCGTGGCGGCCAGGGGATCGTTGCCGTCGTCGGCTTCGATCGGCGCCTTGATGAATTGCGCCTGTCCGCCATCTCGATGCGGAGGCACGACCATTCTCCGCGCCACGGCATTGGCCACCTCGACGCCGTGGTCGAGACGCACGACATGCAGGCACAGGTCGATACCCGCGGCAGTGCCGGCCGACGTCAGGATCTGGCCCTCGTCGACATACAACACGTCGGGATCGACGTCGATGCTCGGGAAGGCCGCGGCGAGTCGGTCGGTGTACATCCAATGCGTCGTCGCGCGCCGACCGTCGAGGAGGCCGGCGTGGGCGAGCGCGAACGCGCCCGAGCACACGCTCATGAGGCGCGCGCCGCGCCGGTAGGCCTTCCGCAGCGCGGCGACCATCGGTTCGGGCGGCGTGAGCGAGGCGTCGCCGGACCAGGCCGGCACGATGATCGTGTCGGCGCGGTCGAGCGCGGACAGCGGACGCACACTGTCGATGGCGAAGCACTGGTTCGTCTGCACGCGTGGACCGTCCGGCGATGCGATGACGAGCTGGTACGGCCACGGATCGATGATCTCGGGTCGCTCGAATCCGAAGACCTCACAGATGACCGCGAGCTCGAACGGAGCGACGCCGTGGGTCACCAATGCGGCAACGACGTGGGGGGATCTCACAGACCGAGGGCCTCGCGGCGTTATTCGCTTGCTCGCCATCACGTCAGTGTGGCAGAAATCATGTGGTTATGTACATCCCTGCCACTGGCCGGATGTGCGATCGAGGAGGAGGATCAGGTCATGTTCAGCGTCCAGTGTCCACAACACGGCAGCGAAGTGCTCTTGCCTGAGCGCCGCATCGAGTCCTTGAGGAACACCGTGGCCGGGATCGAAGTGCGTTGGGTCTGCTACTGCGGACACCGGGGCTCGTTCATGACCGGCCGTCGCCGCCAGCACTCGCACATCGCCTGACCCCATTCGCTCCTCTAAGGAGGAAAGGTGGCGTATCGCGCCGCAATTGCTCCTGAAAGCTGTTGGCGGGCCGTTATTCGGCGATGCCGACCGGGGCGTCGTCGATGATCTGGTCGAGGTACTCGGACAAGCCGTAGCCGATGCGGCCGTCATCGAGCTTCCACTCGGTGAGGCCTTCGCTGATCCGAGTGACGAGCTGCTCGCCGTCCGGTGTCTTGCGGCGATTGCGCAGCGGAATCAGCGATCGCACCTTGCCGGAGACCGACCACTCCTTGTCCTTCGAGCGCAACGTCGCGGTGATCGCCTGGTGGTACCGGTCGTCGCCCTCCCACTCCGTCGAGATCTCGAAGTCGTGGCACAGATGCAACTTGTCGCCGTCCCAGACGAAGCCGCCACGCGTGCCGGGGCCGTCTTTCCGTGCGATGCGGCTCCCCATGAATCCGAAGTCCTCGCCGAAGTTGGCGGTGAGCCACCGGTAGTACCAGGGCGCCTGCCAGTAGCGCGGGCCCCACGAGTGGTCGCGCAGCCCGAACCCGTCCACGGCCCATTCCTGGTCGCCGACGCGGATTGTGCCGCGTCCGCCGATGAGCTGTTCGTAGTGACCCTTCGCGAATTCTTCGCCGGGCTTCTCGTGGGGCTCGTCGGGCTCGCCGCCGAACATGGCTGACAGACCCCGGTAGGTGAGCCGCACCTCGCACTCCTCGTACGGGTTGTTGGTGAACGCTTCACGCGGGTCGGCCATCTGCAGCGGATCGTCGAGGATGACGACCTTGCCGGAGTACGACACGTTCAACTCTTCGAACGGGGTGACGACTTCGAAGCGCATGCCCGCGGCATCGAACGCGTCGTTGTTGTGCACGTCGGGACGCTTGAACATGAAGCCGACGCGACCGTCGGGAAGGTAGATACAGCACGTCATTTCGCCCGTGCCCTCGTTGGCTCGATTGCCGAGTCGAAAGAACCCACCGACCTCGCTCTTCGGGTCGTACACGTTGAAGTACATCGATTCGTTGAAGTTCGGCTCGGGGCCCAGCTCGTGCATGTACTCGTCTTGTGGTTCCAGTCGCACAGCCATGCGAGCGAACCTAGGTCAACGCGAGTGCAGCGCGCAGATGCTCGGCCAACGACCCGACGGACGACCGCGCGTTCAAGCCACTGCTCGACGGCATGACGTACACCGGTCGTCCGCCGACGGCTCGTTCTTGCGGACCGGCCGCCGCCTTGCGATCGACGGCTGCGCGCCAGCCGGCAAGCCCTACGAAGGCCACGACCCCGGGCTCGAGCCACGCCGCCAGTCGTTCGAGACGAGCGAACCCCGTGCGGTACTCCTCGTTTGACAGCTCCGCGGCACCAACCGTGGCGCGCTTGACGAGATCGGTGAAGCCAATGCCGTGATGCCGCAGCGCGTGCCATGGATCGCGGTCGACCGACACCAGTGAGGCGGCGATCGCAGCGGGCCAGAAACGGTTGCCTGGTCGAGCGAACCCCACTCCCGCGTCAGCGGCGTTGAGGCTCGGGTTCAGGCCGCACACGAGCACGCGCATGTCCGGGCCGACGACGTCGGCCAGCGTTCGGCCGCGGATCGCTTCGATCTCGATGGACTCCTCATGAGTCGGATGCGACTCGACCTCGAGCCGTTCGATGTCGAAGCCCGCGCCTCGGACGATCTCGGCCAGGTGGTCAACGTCCCAGAGTGCAAACAGACGGCCGGGGAAGTCGTCGTTCTCACGGAGGCGCCGCCCTTCTTCGACTCCACCCGCGACCCGCATGAGGAACCGGCCGCCGACGCGCATGGAACCGTGAAGGTCTGCAAGTGCGAGCGGGAGGTGGATGCTCGGAACGTGCAGATAGCTGTGGCTCGCCCAGGCTGACGCGAATGTGCCCCGCCGGAACGGCAGCGCCTGGAGATCGCCTTGGACGCGCTGCGCGTCGGGTGCATTCGTCTTCGTGATTCCGAGCATTGAGAGCGCGAAGTCCATCGCCACCACGGGTGGTTGCAACGCCGCCGCGTACCAACCGGGTCCGCACCCGAGATCGACGGTCGGCCCTTCCGTTCGTTCCACGAACGACTGCGCGCTGTGCAGCCGAAGTGGTTTCCGACGCTCCACCCAACGGTCCGCTTGCTGCTCGTAGATGGCGCGAGTCTCCGCGTCGCCCATCACCAGCCCCCGCTGCCGCCACCACCTCCGCCGCCACCACCTCCGCCGGAGAAGCCACCGCCGGCCCCTGACGAGCTCGATGGCGGTGAGAACGCGGCCGCCGTAGCGCTGGAGAACTCGCTGGCGAACGATCCGATCGTGCCGATGCTGTCGAGCCGACCCATGTTGGAGTATCCGGCCATGCTGCCGACCACGTACCAGGTGGCGAAGCCGCTGCTCGGTTCGGCGAACTGCGGAAAGCGCACGCGGAGGCCCTCGACGAGCTCTCCGGCGACACCGAGAGCGACGGCGTAGACGAGGTAGCGCTCGTACAGGATGAGATCACCGGTATGCGCTTCATCTGGCAACCGCGAGAAATCCCTGAGGAAGCGAGCGAGCCCGTCGACTTCTGCAAGCTTGCGCGCGCCGGCCTTTGTGCGCTGCCGGAGCAATCCCGACAGCAGCAGGAGCACCACCGCGACCGCGATCGCCACCCATCCGAGCAGCGCGCCGAGAGCGACGGCGAGCACGCCGGCCCCGCCGACCACCGCGATCGTGAGGAGGTGCAGCAGCCACTTCTGGAGATGCCCGCTGTCGACGTAGCCGCGCCTCGTGAAGTCGGCGTGGATCGAGCCTTTGAAGTCGTCCAACCATGCGGCCGAAGCCTTCGGTGTCGACTTCGCGTCCTCGACCAGTTCGGACTGCGTGATCGTGCCGCCGTTCGGGAACAACCGCCACAGCAGCTTGGACTCGTAATCGGTCAGCGGCGCATCGTCCTTGGGTGTGCGCGTGAAGCGGTAGTCGATCGTGTCGCGATGGAGCACGGCCGTCTCGCCGTGCTCCTCCGTGATCGTGAGCCAGCCGCGCTGCGCAAGGTCGATGAGGGTCGCCGGAAACGCGTCGTTCGTGACCGACCCGAATGACCGCACCGCCTGACACACCGCCGGCGGATCCTCAGGAATGTCTCGGAAGTACTCGCTGATGTCGTCGGGGGGCGGTGGCTCCTTGCCCCACTTGAAGAAGATGCCGGCGAAGGCAAGGAGGCCGAGAACGGCGAGGATCGGGCTGGCGATGTTGCCAGCCTTCTTCTGGTTCTCCTCGCGGGTGAGCTCGTCGCGCAACTCGGCTCGCCGTTGGTTGGCCGCGTCGGCGAGTACGGCCTCCTTGTCGAGGATGGCCTGCTCGAGGGCGGGGCCCGCTGGAGGGACGGCGAAGTCGGTGGATGGCTCGAGCATCCGCACCTCGACCTTCGTCCCCGCCGGACTGTCGTCGACGCTCAGGTGCACGTCGGGGCCCACGATCGACGACACGCCGTTCAGCGCGCCGTGCACGAAGATCCTCAGGTTGCCCCCGAAACCGGGGGTGTGGATCGTGACGTCGACATGGTCTTGATGCGGCGAGCCGGTGCCGAGGAACTGCCAGTACAAGACAGCGACGTCCGGGCTGACGGCCACCGCGTTCTGAACGTGATAGGTGAGCTCGTATACGTGATGGCCCGAGATGGTCACGCTCGCCTCACCCCATTTCACGAAGCCCGGGCCCGAGTCGGCGATCGGGACGGATTCGCCGTGCTCGGTGACGGTGAGCGGTCCGATGTCGAAAAGGGTCGAACCGAGGTCGTCCTCGGACCCGACACCGACGTGGTCGATCTGCCGGAACCCACCATGGCAGCCCGAGTCGAAGTCGAACGAGAGCGTCTCGACGACATCCATCGAACCGTCGGGATTGAGCACGGCATCCGTACTCGTCGCGTCGTGCGCATCGCCGCACGGCAACGACACCGCAGGCGATGCGTCGACGACCATGACCGTGAGCGCGACCGCGAGTGCCGCGAGAAAGTGACGGATCAAGCCAGTTGCTCGTAGATCTTCGCCTGGAGGCGACGCATCCCGGTGATCCACCGGTCGCGGTCATCGGCCTTGCGCCGCACATAGTCGGCAACCTCAGGATGGGGGAGGATCAGGAACGTCTCCGCCTTGAGTCCCTGGATCACAGCTTCAGCGAGCTCTTCCGGCTCGATCGCGCCTTGCGCGAGAACGACTTCAGTCGACGGATCTCCCGGCGCGCCGAGCAGCATGTTCGTCTTCACGCCTTGCGGGCAGAGGCACGACACCTTGATGCCCTTGTCGCCATAGGTGATCGCCAGCCACTCGGCCAGGCCGACGGCCGCGTGCTTGGTGGTCGTGTACGGCGCGTTGCCGATGTTCGTGAGCAGGCCCGCCGCCGAGGCAGTGTTCAGGAGATAGCCGTCACCCTTTGCGAGCATCGACGGCAGCACCGCCCGAGCTGCATACACGTGGGCCATCACGTTGATCGCCCAGATGTCGTTCCACACCTCATCGGATGCGTCGACGCCTCCGCCGCCACCGATGCCCGCGTTCGAACAGAACAGGTCGACCGGCCCAAAATGCTCCTCGGTGCGTTCGACCACATTGACGATGTCGGCCTCGACGGCCACGTCGGCGGTGAGACCCAGCGCTCGATCGCCGAGCTCATCGGCGACGGCACGTACTGCGTCGGCATCGCGGTCCACGACCACGACACCGTGCGCGCCTTCCGCGACGAAGCGCCGGCACAGCGCGCGTCCGATGCCATTCCCTCCACCGGTGACGACGGCAACCTTGTCAGCGAGTTCCATGCGTTGCTCCTCGATTCACTGGATTGCCGCGGCGATGGTCGCCTCAGCGACGGCCCGACGGTCTGGGCCCCACGGCATCGGCATCACCACGGGAACCTCGACGCCCGCGTCGACGTACGCCTGAACGGCCGCTCGCACCTGCTTCGCGTCACCCATGATGTCGATGGCATCGACGAACTCGTCGGACACCGCCGCGACCGCGCCTTCACGGTCGCCGGCCGCGTGGCGCTCACGAATGGCGGCGACTTCGGCACCGAAACCGGCTCGTTCGAAGTTACGGGCGTACGAGTCGACGACGGCGTACGACCACAGATCTCGGCGGGCCGCCTCGATGCCGTCTTCGCGCTCACACACCCCCACATGGACATACGCGTAGACCTTGGCATCTCCACCTTCGCGAATGCGCTCGACCGACCACGGGACGTGCGACGCCGGCAGGTAGTTGAGCAGCACGCCGTCGGCAACCTCGCCGGCCATTCGCAACATTGCCGGGTTCAACGCGCCGACGATGACCTTCGGACGCTTCTCGCCGAGGCGCACGCCGAGGCGGAACCGGCTGCACTCATAGAAGTCGCCCTCGAAGGTGACGCTCTCGCCGGTCAGGCATTCCTTCACGAGGGTGACGAATTCTCGCGTCTGCGCGACGGGTCGATTCCCATACGGCGCGCCGTGCCACTTTCCGACCACGACCGGCGACGAGATTCCGACGCCGAGAAGAATGTCGGCGTCGGGATGCAGAGCCTGCAGCGTCGCGCCGGCCATCGCGACGATCATCGGGGTGCGCAACTGCAAGGCGAGCACGCCGGTGCCGAGGCCGATCCCCGGTGCGGCGGCCCCGGCGGCCGCGAGGACGCTGAAGGCCTCCGGTCCGGTGGTCTCCGCGGTCCAGAAAGACGTGTAGCCCAGCTCATCGGCGCGGGCCGCGATCTGGGGTGCGGCCGCTGGTCCGAGCGACATCAGGCTGGCGAACGTGACCCCGATTTCCGCCCCGGCGACCATCCCAGGAAGCTAACCGGAACCGCAGGAACCGCTCGAAGGACACCGGCGTTCACAGAGCGAACACAATCGTGACGCTTGGGCGTCACAGGCGATGGGTAGGGTGGTGGCACGTCAGCCATCCGCCCAGGCGAAATACTCATATTTCGTCCCGGATGTGACGATGAACACGGAAGAGGAGTCCAACTCCCCGAGTTAGAGAGACGATGACCGACACACGAGAACTCGACGTGATCACTGAAGCGTTGGCGATCATCGACCGCGGTTTGGGCGAAATGCTCCATCGAGAGCTCGTCTCGACCGATGAGGTCGCCGATCTTCTCCTCGACGTGCGGACCCGGCTCACGCAAGAAGAGCTGACGCAAGAGGAGCCTGCGGCCAACTAGCCGCCCGTCTCGTTTCCGTCAGCCGACGCTGAGCAACTCCGCGTAGGCGTCCTCCAAGCACTCGCGCAACAACCCTGGGTCGTCGATCGCGGCCAGGTCGATGTTCACGCCCATGTCGAGCCATCCGCTCGACGACAGCACGGTGAGGTTGAACGCCGTTCCCCCCGTAGGGCCCATTGGGTAGTTGGCGAGAATCTTGGCGCCCGCGATGAAGAGATCGAACGGGGCGCCGCGCACGTTCGACGTCGCGAAGTCGACGGTCTCCACCTGCTGACGAGCGATCCGCACGAGCATCGACGTGGGCAGCACGTTGATCACGCCGGCGAGTGCATCGGCGAACTCGAGGGCACGCTCGTGCTTCGTCGCCGTGAGGCGATCACGAATCGCGGCGAACTGATCGACCGCCCCGCTCGCGCCAACCGGCACGGAGAGCCGCGCAGGAGTGAACGCGTTGCCTCCCATCGACTTGTCGCCGCGTGTGGACACCGGCATCGTGATGCGCAACTCGTCGATCTCCGCTCCCTTGGCTCGGTGGTACGCGCCAGCAGCCGAGGCCGCGCCGGCAACGAAGACGTCGTTCACACTGCCCCCGAGAGCCTTGGCCGCTCGCTTCGTGTCGTCGAGAGGGATTCGCAGCACCTCGAAGCGGCGGCGCAGCGAGCGCTCGGTCCAGAGCGGCGAACGGGCGTGGTCGGTCACTGATGCCTGCCGGACGAGTGACTGCACGGCGCTCACGAGCTCTGCGCCCAGCGCCGGCACCTTGTCGGGATGCCGGACGAAATCCGCGAGATTGACGACGGCCCGCCTCGCGACACCGAGCTGGCGGCGCACGTTGTGGGTGGTGGTTTCGATCACGGTGCCCACGAGTGTCGACGCATCCGCCGGCTCCGGCTCGGTCTCGACCGGCGGCTCGACGCGCTCTGGTTGCTCGCGGCTGAAGTCGATGAACTCCGCCGACATGCGCACGCCGCCCTCGCCGTCGGTGACCGTGTGATGGATCTTCTGGAAGAGCGCGGCGCGCCCGCCTTCGAGTCCATCGATGATCGTGAACTCCCACAGCGGACGTGTGCGCTCGAGGGGTTGCGCGGCGAGTGATGCGGCAAGATCGAACAAGGCCCGTTCGTTCGCCGGTTCCGGCAGGCCGATGTGCCGGATGTGGTAGTCGAGATCGAACTCCGCATCCTCATGCCACTCAGGCGGAGCCAGGCGACCGAATGCCGGCACGACGCGCTGCCCGAGGCGCGGCACCACGCGCACGGCGTGCTCCATGGTCTTGCGTAGCCGATCGACATCGGGCGGCTGGTCGAGGATCGTGACGTTGGCGAACGTCGAGGCGAGCGCGGGATCCTTCTCGAGGTTCCACATGAGGGCTTCGACGTCGCTCATGCGCCGGTCGCCGCGGACAGGACGGGGTGTCTGCTCGGCCATACGACCGAGGTTAGGGCCTGAAGGAATCGACGACTTCTGCCCGCCATTGCGCCAGTGCGGGATACATCTCGGCGGTCGAATGACCGAGGCGAACGGCAAGCACATCGAGGCCTGGACAGATCAGGATCGATTGTCCCTCGTACCCGCTGGCCCGGAACGAGCCCATGTCATCACCGACGACCCACCAGTGGGCGCCGTAGCCGATGCCCTCTTCGTCGACGGAGCGCTGACGCCGGCCGTGGTCGACCCAGCCCTCCGGCAGGAGCCGGGTGCCGTCCCACACACCGTCACGCAGGTACAAGAGCCCGAAGCGAGCAAAGTCGCGCGCCGTCGCATAGACGTACGACGACGCGACGAACGTGCCCGCGGCGTCGAGCCGTGGATCAGCCGACGTCATGCCGATCGGATCGAGCACACGCTGCCGAAGCATGTCGACGAGGGCGGCGCCACCACCAACGGCGCGCGCGGCGATAGCCGACACGATGTTCGACGTCCCGGACGAATAGTTGAATCGCGTGTCGGGAGCGTGCAGCAACGGGCGTGCCTCGGCGTATGCGGCGGTGTCGTCGCGACCGGCGCCGAAGAGCATCTCGATCACGTCGGACGCGCCGGCATCGACGTAGTCCTCGGCGAAGTCGAGTCCGTCGCGCATCGCCAGTAAGTGCTCGAGCGTGATGGCGGCCCGAGGATCGCTCGGATCGACCTGCCAGGCGGGCACCGCTGCGGGCGTGTCGAGTTCGAGTCGGCCGTCACCGACGAGGACGCCGACGGCGGCGTGCAGGATCGACTTCGCCATCGACCACGACAGCAGTGGCGTCGTGGGTGCGACCGGCTCTGGGGGATGCTCGAAAGACGGGAGCTCGCCGCCATAACGCTCCACGAGGACACAGCCACCGCGAATGACGAGTACGGCGTACGTCATGCCGTAACGCGCTTCGTCGGTGATGAGCTCATCGACGAGCTCGACGACGGCGGACGGCGCCACTTCTACGGGCCAGCCATCAGGGTCGGGCGTCGGCCACGGCACACCCTCGGGTTGCGAGGGCAGCGGAATCAACGTCAGCGCTTCAGCCCGGTGTGCTTGAACTCGTTCAGATCGGGCCAGCCGTCGAGCAGTTCGACGACTCGCTCGATCGAGCGCCGTGACGATGCTGCGTCGGTACCTTCCGGCGAGCGGTCCATCAAGCGTACGAAGACCGCCTCTTCACCGGAGATGAATGTGGGCACGCCCCAGACGTTGTGGTGCTCGACGGCGGCTTCATGCTCGCTGCGGACCTGCTTGAGTGCGGTGCCGTCTTCGATGGCGGCGAAAACCTCGTCGGCGTCGATGTCGTGCCGGACAAGGACGTCGCGGACAACGTGCGGTTCGCTGAGCTTCAGGCCGTGATCGTGACGAGCGGCGAAGAGATCGCGATGGAGGGCGTAGAACTTCTCGGGGTAGCGATCGCGGACGACGACGCCCGCCTGCAACGCGACGATGCCGGTGTCCTTCTCAGGCTCGTCCCACACATCCGTGTCGCCCTCGCCGACGTGGGCCTGACCGAGGGAGAAGGGCAAGAAGTGCACGTCCCAGTCGGCTCCCGCTTCCAACGCGGTGAGGAGGTGTTCATGGGCATTCCGTGCAAAGGGGCAGCGGTAATCCCAGGTCACAGCGAACGACAGGCTCATGGGGGCTGCAACCCTGCCTGCCGGCGGATCATTCCGGCTTCTGCCACACCTTCCGGGCAATTCTCCCGATCACCACACCAGTGATCGCGCCTGCCACCACATCCGACGCGTGGTGGATCTTCACGTAGGTTCGACTCGACGCGACCACCGCCGCGGCGGCGTAGTACAGCGGCCACAACGGATCGTCCTCCGCGAGCAGCGTCGCCGCCGTGAACGCGGCGCTGGCATGGCCGCTCGGAAAGCTGCTGCTGCGCGGTCGACGAAGACGGTGGGGTCGCGGGGTCTCGGACAGCCACTCGGGACGGCGCCGGCGGAAGAACGACTTGACCACGCCATTGATCAGCAGCGACTCGGCGGCGAGGACCGCCGAGAGTCGGATGGCTTCGTCGGCCCGGCGATCCGACGTGAGCCCACGCGCGACGCCGACAAGGTGCCAGATCAGCGAGAAGTCTCCGAGCTCTGACGCTCCGTAGAAGAGTCGGTCGGCGGTCTTGTTGCCGCGCAGCGCGTCGAACGCCCCATCGAAGTGATCGTCGAATGCGCGGACGCGGGCCGCGAGATCAGCCCGCGAGAGCGGCTTGGTGCGCGACAGAGGCAAGGGGTTCGAGAGTAGCGGCGGAGTGAATTGAGGCTGCGACGCGCACACCTTCGGCAATCTCCCCACCAAACGCCGGGCAGTAGACCCGGAACGCGCAGTAGTCGCACAATTTCGATGGCTTCGGGCGAAAATCGTCGCGGGCACAGGCCCGCTCGACGGCGGACCAGATGGCCCCGACCTTGCGTTCGATGGCCCGGCTCGACTGCTCCGAGGGTGTGGTGCTGATCTCGAGCGGATCGGCCAGGTACAGGAGCTTCACCCGCGCCGGGCGCCGACCGAAGTTGCGCTCACACAGGAGCGAATAGAACTGCACGCCGTCGAGCCGGCCGTTCTCGAACTTCTCGGGCGGCGCACGACCGGTCTTGTAATCGACCACGACGAGCTCGCCGTTCTCGTCGAGCTCGAGGCGATCGATGATGCCCCGCACTCGAACGCCGCCTATTTCTGCGTCGAGCATGATCTCGATGCCGATCGGGTGGATGCTCGTGGGGTCTTCGAGCCTGAAGTACTGCCGCACGAGGCGCTCGGCGTCATCGAGAAACGCGGCCTCGTCGTCGGGGCCGAGGTGCAGATCGACGAATTCGGGATCGGCGCGCAATCCGTTGAAGGCGGCGTCGAGGCACGTGAGCCCGGACGCGAGCGTGCGTTGCGCCGGCTCCAGCAAGAACAGCCGCTCGAGCGCCGCGTGCACCAGCGTGCCTTTCGTGGCCGCAGGCGATGGGGGCTCGGGGAGCCGGTCGATCGTGGCGAAGCGGAACGCCAGCGCGCAGCCGGTGAAGGCGGCGACCTTCGACGGCGACAAGGTGCGGGGCGGCTCCAACGGCATACCCCGAGTATGAACCCCCCCTGTGACACTCACGGGGATCCACCTCTCGAAATCCCATGCAGACGCACACATTTCTGTGTGCGTCTGCATGGGAATTGCCGCGGTACGGTGCCGGGATCGATGCGGAAGAGGGTGTCCGGGCGGCGAATCTCGCCTTTTACGAGGCCTTCGAGGCGCGCGACATCGACGCGATGTCCGAGGTGTGGGAGCACTCCGATCGGGTGGTGTGCACCCATCCGGGTTGGACAGCGCTCCGGGGTTGGGGGGCGGTGTCCGGCTCGTGGTTCGCCCTGTTCCGCGCCGACAATCCCATGCAGTTCATTCTCACGAACGACTCCGTGATCGTCGAAGGCGATGTCGGCTGGGTCAACGTCGACGAGAACCTCATCGGCGACAACCTCGGTGGCACCGTCGCGGCACTCAACGTGTTCGTGTTCGACGGGGAGCGTTGGCGCATGGTGGTGCACCACGGCTCACCCGTGGTGACAACGACTACTTGAGTTCCTCGGCGCGGCGCTGCGACTCGGCTTCGGCCCAGGTGAACACGCCCTTCGCCATCAACGAAGGCTCGGCCTTCGCCCGCAGTCGGAACACCTCGGCGCGTGCGCGATGCGTCGTCGCCGAGTCGGGTGCGGCGAGCGCGGCGTATTCGGCGAGATGACCGGCGAGCCGCAAGTCATCGTCGGTGCCGGACGACGCAAGCTCGATCGCGCGCCGCGCGAGTACATCGGCGCCGCCGGCCATGGCCGCCACCTCGACGGCCAGCGCACCGAGCCGCGCCGGCTTCAGCTCGGCGGGGTTGCCGTCGTACCAACCGCCGTAGAGGCGCCACAGGTTGCGCACGATGAACTCGGGATCGTCGTAGATCGGGCGTAGGTACGGCTTGCCGATCAGGTCGGCGGGCGAGCGAACCGAATGAATGATGTCGTTGAGGCGGGCGCCTTCGTTCATGAGTGCGAGCGTCTGTGTCGCCAGCGACTCGAGCATCGTCGCGGTGTCGAGCAGCACCATCCGCACATTGTCGCCGCCGGCGATCGGCAGCCCGTGCCCAGGAAGGAGCACCTCGGGTTCCAGCGCGGCCATGGCGCGCAGCGCGACCGCCCAGTCCTCGGCGTAGCGTTGCACCTTCTGCGGGTTCCCAGCGTTCGGCGTGCACCAGATGATGAGATCGCCGGTACAGAGCGTGCGCCGTTCGGGAATCCACACCCACGTGTGGTCGTCGGTCTCGCCTCGAGCGTGATGCAGCTCGAAGGACACACCGCCGAGGTCGAGATCGAGCCGGTCGCTGTACGTGACGTCGGGTTGCCGATACTCGACCGGCCATTGCAAGCCGGGAGCTTGAAACTGCCGCTGGTTGATGACCGCGTTGTACCCGGCGGTCTTTCGGTACCGGTCGAATCGCGGCTGCACGCCGTCGTGCCCGATGACGCGCATCGGCCCCTCCGCCTCGAATGCGGCGGTGCCGAACACGTGGTCGATGTGGCCGTGGGTGTACACGGCGGTCGTCGCTCGCTCCTTCGACCACGATCGAACCGCGCCGTGGATGGCGGGTGCCGAGAAGATGCTGCCGGTGTCGACGAGACAGAGCCCGTCGGGGGTGGCGATGGCCACGACGTTGGCGAAGGACTCCACGAAGGCGACGCCAGTGCCGACTTCCTCCAGGCGGTTGCTGGGGCGGAAGGGGTGATGATCAGTGATCTGCTCATCGCCGCGCAGGATCGCATCCGACAACCCAACCAGGGTCATTTCGGTCATGCGGGGCAGCGTACGCTGATCGTCTTGTCGACGATCGATGGCCGCACGGCCCGAGCCCTGCGCACGCGTGAGGCCATCGTCGACGCCTCGATCGCACTCGTCGACGAGGGCGACCTGCGTCCGACGGCACCCCGCATCGCCGAGCGGGCAAAGGTGTCGGTCCGCTCGGTCTTTCAGCACTTCGATGATCTCGAGGGTCTGTACGCGGCAGTCGGCGATCGTCTCGTCGAGCGTCTGTCACACCTGCAAATGGTGATCGAGCACGATCTCTCGATCGATGGCCGCATCGCTGAGGTCGTTCGTCAACGCGCGATTCTCTTGGAGGCCATCACGCCCGTCCGTCGGGCGGCGGCGGTGCACGCGCCGTTCTCCCGCGAGGTTCGCTCTCGCCTACAGGCCGGGCACGACTTCCTTCGGTGCGAGATCGAGCAGTCGTTCTCCGAGGAGCTGAAGAAGTGCGGCAAGGCGAATCGCACCACCACGCTCGATGCGCTCGACACGGTGCTCTCGTGGTCGAGTTGGGACAACCTGCGCACGCTCAACTCGCGTAACCAGGACGAAGCCCGTGACGTACTCGTGTGCATGGTCAACGCCATCCTTCGACGCACCGCATAGGGTCGGGCGAATGGACAGGCGCGACCCCTTCCCGCGGCGGACCGCGACGCTCGCGCTGATGGTGCCGTGGCTCACGGAGGTCGTCACGACGCTGCCAGGGCTCGTGCGCTCCTATGGCCCAGGTGGTCCGCTCGACCCCCGAACGCGCGAGCAGATCATCCTCGCCGTGACCGAGGTGAACGGTTGCCGCTACTGCGCGTGGATCCACGGATCGTGGCAGGAGTTCCTCGGCGAAGGCGAGCACGCCGACGCCGAGCAGGTGCTGCTCGCCTACGCGGTGGCGTGCGCGGAAGCGGGGCGTCCGTTGCCGTCCGACGATCTCGCTGCCGTGCTGCCACCCGACGCCGTACGTGCGGTGCGAGCGACCGTCGCGCAGATCGAAGTGTCGAACCTCGTGGGCAACACCGTCGACGGACTGTTGGCGCGGCTCGCGAGGAAGCGACCGCTGTCGCCACTCGAGTTCGCGCGTGAGGCCGCCACCATCGCGGCGGCAGTACCGATTGCCATCCCGTTGCTCGCGACCGCCGGCGCGATGCGAGTCGCGGCGCGTCTCGCACCACCGATGCCGGATGTCGTCATGCCTCCGCCGGGTGAAGCGAACCTTCTCGTGCACCTGTTGGCGGCGGCCGCACCGTCGTATCTCGCCAACGCGGTGGTTCGCCTCGCGCTCCTCGGCCTGCCCCGGCCGGTTGCGGTCGGTATTCGTGCCGGGCGCACCGCGGCAACCGTGCGTGTCGGTCGCGGACAGCTCGTGGTCGAAAACGGCATCAGCCGCGACACCATCGTCGTGGTCGAAGGTGAAGTCGAACCGCTGCTCCAACTGGCCACGGGATCGATCGTGCGCGAGTTGAGCAACGTTCGCATCCGGCCGAGCTGAGCGTCACCCCCGTGACCGACGAGCTCGTTGCCATCGTCGGTGCCGAACATGTCATCACGTCCGACGACGGGCTCGCTCCGTATCTCGCCGACATCACGGAGCATCCCCGTGGTCGCGCCGATGTCGTCGTGTGCCCTGGTTCGCGCGACGAGGTCGTCGCGATCGTGCTGGCGGCTGCCACGTCGGGCACGCCGATCACACCGATCGTGGCCGGCTACAACGTGGCCGGTATCGCGATCCCTCGTGACGGCGGCATCGTGCTCGACCTCACCCGGCTGCAGGGCATCGAGGTCGACCCCGACGCGATGGTGGTCATCGTCGAGCCCGGCGTGACGTTCGAGCAACTCAAGAATCATCTCGATCGCGAGTGTCCCGAGCTCGTCTACACGTATCCGTTCGCACCCCCGTTCACCTCGGTGATGGCCAACGCGCTGCTCGATGGTCTCAACAACCTCTCGATGCGTCACGGCGCGATGGGGAAGTGGATCACCGGCGTGGAGGCGGTGCTCGCCGACGGCACCATCGTGCGCACCGGTTCTGGGGCGGTCGTCGACTCATGGTTCGGTCGAGCGCCGTTGCCCGATCTCACGGGACTCTTCGTGTCGACGCAAGGCACGACGGGCATCGTGCTGCGCGCCGGGCTGGCGTTGGTGCCGCGCCCGGCTCATCGACGGCGATGGTTCGCGTTCGCCTGGTCGCTCGGCGACGCGTATGCGGCGATGCGCGCGCTGGCGCGAACCGGCTCGTTCGACGACGTGGGCTTGATGACGTGGCCGGCAGCGAAACTGCTGTTCGGAGCCACAGAGGGTTTGGCGCGAGCCGACGACGAGCCCTTGGCCTTCCTCTTCGTCGACATCACCGGCGCGTCCGAAGGCGAGCTCGGCGCTCGACTGGAGCTCGGACGAGCGATCCTCGACGATGCCGGCATCGACAGCGTCTTTCAGGTCGAACAGCTCGTGAAGATGCTGCCCGGCATGGCCAAGCTGGCGGAGCTGCCGACCACGCTCGACTTCCTCCTCGACTTTCCTGGGGGCGGCCTGGCCTGGGTGGGGTCGTACGGGCCGGGCCACTCATGGGTTGCGGGTGCGAACGCCGGCATGGAGATCCTCGAGGACCATGGTTTTCCTCCGTTTCTGGTCGCTCGACCGATGGAGGGTGGCCGGTACTACGTGCTCCGGTTCGTTGCCTGCTTCGATCGCGGCGATCCGTCCGACGTGGAACGCACCGGAAAGTGCATGGGCGCGCTCGCCGATTGCGTGCTCGATCACGGCTACGTGCCCTACAAGGCGTCGGCTCCCGCGGCCGAGCGAATCGTCGCGCGCGCTCATCCGGGGTTCGCGGCGCTGTTCTCACGCGTTCGTGACGCGCTCGATCCTGATCGTCGACTGAACCCTGGCCGATGGCCGGATACGTAGGCGCGCCGCCGCGGGCATTGTTCGAGCGGTTGCCGCGTCTCGTCGATCTCGTGCCATGGGTCGAGCTGGCGGACGGACTGCCGACGCCGGTCGAGCAGATCGACGACGGCCTGTACGTGCAGCGCGACGACGTGACCGACTCGCACTATGGCGGCAACAAAGTGCGCAAGCTGGAGTTCGTGTTACCGATAGCGGTCCGCAAAGGCGGGCCCGTACTCACGGCCGGCGCGATCGGTTCGCATCATGTGTATGCCACCGCGGTGCATGCAGCGCGGCTCGGCCTCGAAGTCGAAGCGGTGCGCTATCCGCAACCCGACACCGATCATGTGCGGACGATCGACACCGCGTTGCGGGCGCTGCCGAACGTGCGTCACACGATGGTGCCGCACCGCTACGCGATGCCCTTCATGTTGATCGCGCGACGCGCGGCCATCGAGCGGGCCGGCGGCTATGCGGTCCTGCCAGGGGCAACGTCGCCGCTCGGTGTGCTCGGGTACGTCTCTGCCGCGCTCGAGTTGATCGACGCGTTCTCGGAGGCGGGGTGGCCGGCGCCGGATGACGTCGTCGTCGGGCTGGGCAGCGGCGGATCCGCCGCCGGCCTCACGATCGGCTTGCAACTGGGTGGCTGGACGAAGACCACCGTCGTGGCCGTGCGCGTGGCCGACGCCGTGGTCACCAACCGCGGGCTGCTCGCGGTCCACGCCGTCGGAGCGTTCGCGCTGTTGGGCATGGGTGGGTGGATGCCGCGCCACGGCAACATCGCGATCGAGCGCGGCTACCTCGGCGAGGGCTACGGGCATCCGAGTGAGGCAGGCGAGGACGCGATTCGCGAGGGATCCCGTCTCGGCTTGTCCCTCGAGGAGACGTACACCGCCAAGGCGTTCGCCGCGGCCCTCGACCGTTGGCGATCCGGGCGTCGCGTGGTCTTCGTCCAGACGTACGCCGGTGACGCAGGGCAGTAGCGTCAGGAGTATGGGGGACGTCGATCTGGACCGCGCCGCCGATTTCATCTGGCGCAATGCACGACTCCTCGATCGTCATCTGTTCGCGCGCCGATTTCTCGGCGGTTCTTCCGAGCACACGGTCCACGCACTACGCAGCTATCAGAACGACGACGGTGGGTTCGGGAACGCGCTCGAGCCCGACCTGCGCGGACCCGACAGCCAGCCCATCCACGTCGACATGGCCTTCCGCGTGTTCCAAGAGATCGGAGTGGCGCCTCCAGAGATGGTGGCCCGGGCGTGCTCGTACCTCTCCAACGTCTCCGGCGAGACCGGCGGGGTTCCGGCGATCCTGCCTTCCGCCTCGCGGCATGCGCATGCAGAGCACTGGCAGCCGAAGGCGTGGATCTCCGACGCACTGAATCCCACGGCGATGCTCGCCGGGCTCCTGCACGCACTGCACGTCGGGCACGCGTGGCTGGATCGGGCGGACGCGTTCTGCTGGGAGCGGCTCGGAGAGACGAAAGTGCAGGAAGGTCACGAGCTCGCGGCGGTCTTCTGCTTCCTCAACAACGCGCCAGACCGCCGGCGAGCCGTCGAGATGGCGGAGGAGGTCGCCGATTCCATTCCGAATGCCACCTTCTTCGCGCTCGAACCCGAGGATCTGGCCCGCGGGTATGCGCTGACCCCGCTGCATCTCGCACCCACACCGGATTCGATGGGGGCCGGACTCTTCTCGCCGGAACTGCTCGGCGCCCACATCGACCACCTCATGGACCAGCAACAACCCGACGGTGGCTGGCCACTCACGTGGGATTCGCCCACCGAGGCGGCCGCGCTGGAGTGGCGCGGGGTCCTGACCGTTCGTGCACTCAGGACGTTGCAGGAATACGGAGCGCTCTGACCGTGACTGATGTGCGCGCCGCGCTCGAGGTGCTGCTCGATCCGTCACTCGAACCGATCGTGGAGATGGTCTTGGTGCGAGCCGGAGACGACGTCGAGGCGCACGCCGTCGACGGCTACGTTCGCTTCGCTCGCGACGGCAGCGTCCTCGAGTCGCACGGGCGCAATCCACTGGGCGATCAGGCCACCGATCGCTTCTCCGGTCTTTCGAACGAGCTCGCGTCGTTGCAACCGACGCGGGTGACCAACAGCTATCCCTTCGCCTACGAACAAGCGGCGCAGGTCTTCGACCACCCGGCCGCTCCCGACCTGTGCGTGATCCACACGGCTGCTCACAACTGGGAGGAGCAGGGTGGTCATCGCGGCGAGCACGGCTCGCTGGACGTCGTGCAGTCCCGAGCGCCGTTCATCGCCGCCGGAGCGGGCGTTCGCGCTCGGGGGCGCGTCGAGCGGGCGTGCAAGCTGGTGGATGTGGCACCGACCGTGCTCGCATTGATGGGCGGCGGTCTGGAACGCACCGACGGCGCCGTGCTCGAAGACGTCATCGATCGTGACGTGGCTCCGCCGCAGCAGGTGGTCGGGTTCTTGTGGGACGGGTGCAATCCCAATGTGCTCTACGACGCGGCCGCTCGGGGCGACGCTCCCAACGTCGCCCGGCTCATGGAGCTCGGCACGACCTACGAACACGGAGCGATGGCGTCGTTGCCGACCGTCACCCTCGCCAATCACACGTCGATACTCACGGGGCTGCATCCGGGCCACCACGGGATCCTGCACAACGCGTGGTACGACCGGTCCACGGGCAAGCAGGTGATCACGAACTCGCCGGCCACCTGGCACGAGGCGTCGTCGTGGCTGTTCCCGGGGGTGGAAACGATGCACGACGCGGTGCATCGCTGTTGGCCCGACTCGTGCACCGCGTCGATCAACGAGCCCACGGATGCCGGCGCCGATTTCTCGACGTTCGACTTCGTCCGCCGCGGGATCGCGCTCGAGCGGCCGCCGGCGCCCGACGAGCTGCCGAACGCGGACCAGCGCTTCGTGCGCCCGGTGAAGGAGTACCGGTGGTCGAGTCGGGTCGATCACACGACGGTGCAGCAGTTCCTCGGTGTGTGGTCGGGCGAGTACCTCGGCAGCGACTGGCCGTTGCCGAAGTTCACGTGGTGCAACTTCTCGCTGACCGACGCGGCCTTCCACGAAGGCGGACCCCACTCCGACATCGCGATGGCCTCGATTCGGGACAGCGACGCGCGGCTCGGCCAGATCCTCGACGGCGTCGACCACGCCGGCGTGTGGGACACGACTGCGTTCTTCCTCGTTGCCGACCATGGCATGGAGGAGACGAAACCCGGCGTGAGCGGCGACTGGGGCCCGGCTCTGCGCGACGCCGGCATCGTCCACCGCGACGAAGCCTTCGGTTTCATCTACCTCACGTAGTCGTCAGGCCTTGGGCTCCTTCGGGAGGCCGAGGATGCGCTCGCCGATGATGTTGCGCTGGACTTGCGTCGTGCCGCCCGCGATGCGACCAGCGGGTGCGGCAAGGACGCCTGACGACTCGTCGTTCACGAGCATCCCGTCGGCTCCCGCGAGCGCGGTGCGCAAGACGGCCACGTCGAAGAGCATCTCGGTCACGCCGAGCTTCATGAGCGAAGCGGCAACCGAAGCGACCGCCCCCTGACGTTGTGCGAGCGCGAGATACGTCCGGCCGCGGGCCAGGAGCGCGGTGAGCTCGTCGCGGTGGACGGCATCCAGGCCGCCGCCCAGCGCCGCCATGCCATCGAGTCGCCGTTGCAACGAGATCGTCGAGGCCCCGATGTGACCGCGTTCGTTGGTGAGCGTGGCCATACCGACCTTCCAACCCTCGTTCTCCGGGCCGAGGAGGCAACTGGCCGGAACACGGACGTCGTCGAGGAACACCTCGTCGAAGTCCGCACCTCCGGTCATCTGGCGCAAGGGGCGCACGTCGATGCCGGGCAGGTGCATGTCGACGAGGAAGAAGCTGATGCCCTTGTGCGGCACGGCCTCGTGGTCGGTGCGCGCCATGCAGATGCCCCAATCGCTGATGCGACCGTCCGAACACCACACCTTCTGCCCGGTGATCGCGTACTCGTCGCCGTCGCGGTCGGCGCGGGTCGTGAGCGACGCGAGATCGGAACCTGCCCCCGGCTCGCTGAAGAGCTGACACCACACGCGCTCGCCGGTGATGATCGGCCGAAGGTGTTCGGCCTTCTGTTCATCCGTTCCGAAGAGCAGGAGCGATCCACCGGCGAGCACGACCCCGACCATGTTGATGAACGGCGGGACACTCGCCAGCGCACACTGCTCGATCCACGCGCCCGTGTGCTCTGGCGTGAGGCCGCGGCCGCCGTACTCGACCGGCCAATGGATCCCGGCGAACCCCGCGTCGAAGATCCGGCGCTGCCACGCCTGGCCCTCCTCGCGCTGGTCGGGCGGAAGGATGGCGCCGTAGTCGCGAGGTGCGCTCTTGCGGTTGTCGGCCAGCCAACGCTCGGCGTCCGCCCGGAACGATTCGACGTCGATCACGATTCGGAACCTAACGTGCCGACGTGCACGAAGACCCACGTACGAGGAAGTCGCGGCTGCGACTCGCCGGATTCCTGTCGTTCATGGGCGTGCTGCACTTCGCGGCACCGAAGCAGTTCGACAACATCATCCCGAAATGGATGCCGGGCCGGCCGCGCACGTGGACCTACCTGAGCGGCGCCGCCGAGCTGACGTCGGGACTGCTGCTCGCCAACCCGTCGACCAAGCGCGTCGGGGGAGCGATGGGCGCCGCGACGATGGTCGCGGTGTACCCGGCCAACATCCAGATGGCGATCGACAACAAGCCGCGCAGTCCGCTCGGCGTCGGAATGTGGTTACGGCTCCCGCTGCAGTTCCCGATGATCGGCTGGGCCCTCAAGCACGCCCGCAGCTGAACTCGAGAATGAAGGATCAATCGGGCTTGGTGACGCTGAACGACTGGCGCTTGCGTTCGCTCGGACGCAGCACTTCGATCGGGTCGCGGGAGTCGTCGATGTAGCCCAGCGCGTATGCGCCTTGTTGGTAGCCCATGAGCCGTTGGATGTCCTCGGGAAGGTCGCGCGCTACGTCGAGCGGCACCGACAAGTACTGATTCTCCTCCTGCCGCAGCCAGCCGAGCGCGTAATCGACGTTGATACCGACCCGGGCGGTGTCGGTGGTGTTCGCCCCTCCACCGTGAACCGTGCGGCCGGTGTACAAGACGATCGATCCGGCTGGCATCTCGGCGGGCACCGTCGCGAACTCCGACGCGTTCTTGAGATCGACTTGCTCGCGGTGGCTCCCGAGAGCGACGCGCGTCGCACCGTTGGCCTCGGTGAAATCGTCGAGGGCGAACATCGTGCCGACCTCGACCTGGAGGTCGTCGGGAAACTCGAAGAAGTCGAAGCACCACTGATCGCGGTGCAACTGCTGCGGCTGCGACCCCGGACCGATCGTGATGACTTGCGTGAGGTGCAGCTGGAACGTCGTCTTACGTGGCCACAGCACCTTGTCGACGGTGGCGAGCACCAACGGGTGAGCGATCAGGTCTCGACTGGCGACCGACCGGGCCAAGAGGGCACCCGTTCGTCGTGTGGCGAGTCCGCTGAACTCGTCCGCACCGGCCGGCGTCGACTCGATCCAAGGTCCCAGCTCGTCGCGGAGACGATCGCACACGTCCTCGGGCAGGAGGCGCTCGATGATCGCGGCGCCGTGCTCGAGCATGGCCTCGGCGACTGTGTCACCCGCGGCCGTTGCGTCGAAGCGAGGGATGTCCATGGCCGCCAGAGTACGGCCGTTACGACAACGCCTTCAGGGCGAGGCCCATCTCCTCGTTGAGGTTCGCCGGAACGGCGTAGTCGGTCTCGTCGCGGATCTGGTCGAAGTGATCGCGCACCGATTCGGGGGTGAGCTCGGGATCGGTGTAGCCGGGTGTCACGCCGATGAAGACTCGTGCCACGCGCCCGCCGCCGACGGAGTACACCTCGCCGGTCACCGGGCAACTCTCATGTGCCAGGTAGGTCACGACCGGCGTGACGAATTCGGGGCCGAGCTTGTCGGCCACCGGACCGAGTATGTCCTCGGTCATGCGTGTCTTCGCCACAGGTGCGATGGCGTTGGCCTTGATGTTGTTCTTCGCGCCTTCGACCGCCAGCACGCGCGTGAAGCCGACGAGGCCCATCTTCGCCGCGCCGTAGTTCGTCTGACCGAAGTTGCCGAACACCCCGGCACCTGACGACGTGTTCACGATGCGGCCGTAGCCCTGATCGCGCATGAGCTGCCACGCCGGACGGGTCACGTAGAACGCGCCCTTCAGATGGACGTCGATGATCGGCTCGAGCATCTCCTTCGTCATGTTCTTGAAGGAGGCGTCGCGCAGGATGCCGGCGTTGTTGATGATGATGTCGACCCGACCGAATGAGTCCACTGCGGTCTGCACGATCGACTCTCCGCCTTCTGGCGTCGCGACGCTGTCGTAGTTGGCGACGGCCTCGCCGCCGGCAGCCTTGATCTCGTCGACGACCTTCTGCGCCGCGGTGTGTGAGCCGCCTTCGCCATCGACCGAACCGCCGAGGTCGTTCACGACGATCAGCGCGCCGCGCTTCGCGAGCTCGAGCGCATGCGAGCGGCCCAGCCCGCCGCCCGCCCCGGTGATGATCGCTACCTTGCCGTCGAATCCCAGATCAGCCATGAGGCGCACCGTAACGCGCGCCCTCGACCTCGATCGAAACGGGCGCTACCCGGCGATTTCGATCTGGACGATCTTGAAGCTCGCCGCGTCATCCGCTTGCGCCGTCATCACGTAGTGCACGGACGGCTGCTCGTACTGGCAATCGAAGATGGTCTGCGACCCGCGTTTCGCGCACCCCTGGAACGAGCCGTCCTCGCCCGAGAACGGTGTCGAGAAGAGCGTGTCGACGACCGGCGGGCTGGCGAATCGGGCCGCGGCGCTGCGATTACTTGAGGTGTATGCCGCCCACAAGCCGTTCGCTGCGGCTTCGGGGGTAGCGACCGACGGCCGCACTGTGGTGGTCGTCGACAGGGCGGTGGGTGGCAGCGTCGTGATGGTCGAGCGCGTCGTCGACGTCGGCAACGACGTCGAGGGCACCGGACGCGTGGACGCGACGATGCCTGGCGCCGTGCGGGTGCTCGACGTGTCGTCCCGCGTCAACGCCGCGGCAATGCCCGCGACCAGGATCGCGAGTGCGGCGACCAACCCGAGCACCGGAGAAGGGCCCGAAGCCGCTTTCATGAAAGGCCGAGCGCCTCCAAGGCCCGTGCGCGGACGCCCTTGTAGTCGACCTTGCCGTTCGGGGCCCGTTCGATCGAGTCGACGACCACAACCCGCTTCGGCGCCTTGTAGGCGGCCAGCTTGCCCTTGACGTGCGCGATCACATCGCCTTCGTCGAGCGTCGCCCCCGGCACCGGCTCGACCACGGCGGTGATCGCCTCACCGAACTTGTCGTCGGGCACACCGACGGCGACCGCATCGCGCACGTCGGGATGCAGCTTGAGCACTTCCTCGACCTCTTCGGGGAAGACCTTCTCGCCGCCCGTGTTGATGCACATCGAGCCGCGCCCGAGAAGCGTGAGCGAGCCGTCGGCTTCGACGGTGGCGTAGTCGCCGGGGATGGAGTAGCGGGCGCCATCGATCTCGACGAACGTGCGGGCGGACTTTTCCTCGTCCTTGTAGTAACCAACGGGCGTCACACCCTTGACGGCAACGCGCCCGACTTCCCCCGAACCCGGCACGACGTCGCGGTCATCGTCGGTGAGTACGCGGGCGTTCTCACCGAGCACGAACTTCGCCGTCGTCGACGTGCCCCCAGCAGTCGACACCGAGCTGCCCATTCCGAGAGCCTCGGACGACGAGAACGCGTCGGCCAGCATCATGCCGCCGTGGTGGCGCAGCAGTCCTTGTTTGGTTTCCTCGCTCCACATCACGCCTGACGATGTGATGAGGCGGATCGTGCTGATGTCCCACTTGTCCGGCTGATCGTCGAGCGCACGCAACACCGGCTTGGCGAACGCGTCGCCGACCCACGCGAGAGCGAACACGCTTTCGCGCTCGATCGTGTCGAGCAGTTCGGCCGCGTCGAACGACCGGTTCTCGAGGGTCACGATGCATCCACCGGCGGACATCGCCGCGAGCGACGTGAACATTCCGGTGCCGTGCATGAGCGGAGCCGCCGGGATCACGATCGGTCCGGGCTGGACGCACAGCTCGCGCACCTTGTCGAGGTTCGGTTCCGCGCCGTAATGCAAACCGCTCGACGGGTTCAGCGTCACGAACAGATCATGTTGTCGCCACATCACGCCTTTGGGCATGCCGGTGGTGCCGCCGGTGTACAGCAACAGCAGATCGTCGCCATCACGGCCGTGAGCCGGCACGGTGCGCTCGGTTGCGGATGCCGCGGCTTCCTCGTAGGGGGTTGCCCACTCGGGGCACGTGTCGCTGCCGTCGTCGACCCACAGCCACGTGCGCACCTTGGCCACGCGATCGCGTACCCGGTCGACTCGCTCGGAGAAGCATCCGTGGAACACGACGGCGACCGCATCGGCGTTGTCCCAGAGGTAGATGAGCTCGTCCTCGGCGTAGCGGTAGTTCGTGTTGACCGGGGCCATGCCCGCCTTGAACGTGGCGAGCGTGGTCTCCATGTACTCGGGCCCGTTGTAGAGGTAGTGGGCCAGCTTGTCCTGACGTCGTGCACCGTTGTCGAGCAGCACCTTGGCGACGCCGTCGGCCCGCCGATCGAACTCGCCCCAGGTGACCCGACGATCACCCTGCACCTGGCAAAGAGCATCGGGCACCTGCTCGGCCACCACTTCATAGACATCTGCGAAGTTCCATCCCGCTGGCACGGCCCGGGATCGTATGGCACCACCTGTGACACGATCGCATCGCCCGGGGCTCTCCTGGGGAAGTGGAGGTCTTGCGCGCCGTGCCGTCGTTGGACGAGCCCGCGGCATTCGGCGAGTTCGTCGCAGTGGTGGAACCGAAGCTGCGTCGCGCGCTGGTAGCGGCCTACGGATCCGAACTCGGTCGCGAGGCCGCGGCCGACGCGCTGGCATGGGCTTGGCAGCATTGGGACCGCGTCCAGACGATGAACAACCCGGCCGGCTACCTGTGGCGGGTGGGGCAGACGTCCGTGCGGCGCACGACCCGCCGGCGCGTTCGCGAGGTGGTCGACGGCCGGGAATTCGAGCTCGAGCTCATCGACGACGGGCGCGGTGAACGAATGGTCGAGCCCGCGCTCGCCGGTGCCCTCGACGACCTGTCGCCCCAGCAACGCGCTGCCGTCGTGCTCGTGCACGGCCACGGTTACACACTCAGCGAGGCGGGTGAAGCCCTGGGCTGCTCGATCTCGACGATCCGCAATCACGTGGCTCGGGCGTTGCGACGCCTGCACGCCGCTTTGGAGGTTGATGATGGCTGACTTCGAAGAACTGCATCCCGACGTCGCGGGGTTCTTGAGCGATCGCGCCGGTGCCCTCGATCGAGATGCCGCGCCCATCGACGCCGACGAGGCCGTGCACCGCACGGTCACGCACTCGCTCGAGCCCGCTCGCCGATGGGTCCACACCCCGGCGGCCGTCGCCAGCCACGCTCGCCGGCGACCCGCAGTCGCTGCGGCCGTGATTGCCGCACTGCTCATCGGCAGCGTCGGTGGCTTCGCCGCGGGCCGCAGTAGCGCGCCGGGAAAGGCGAACGTCGCGGCAAGAGGCGCGGCGCGCGACAGCAGCACGCCTTCGACGATCGTGAGCCAAGCCTTCGCGGTTGGTGGCGGCGGGTTCGCCGCCCCGGGCATACCGCAGCTGACTCGACTCTTCCTGCGCACGACGGCGGAGGGAGTGGCATTGCGGGGCTACCTCCAGGAGATGGACTTGGGCCTCCAGGGAGGCATGCCGATGTGCGAGGCCGGCCAGTGGTGCCCTCCGCCCGAGTGCAATCCCTCGACGTACTTCATGGCCGAACTTTCGAACGACGAGGCCGTGTCGCAGAACGGCTCGCCGCAGTTTCCCCTGGACGGCCCCGCGGCATCGAGAGGCCAGGGATACCACGGCCAACAAGAAGGCGCGCCGGTCAGCTCGTACATGGTGCAGACCTCCAGCGACGTGCTCACCGTTCGAGGCACGTGGCCGGACGGGTTCGTCGATGAGATGCAGCCCGTTAACGGCTGGGCGATCGTCGCTCACTCCGGCTCGGCTCCGGCGAGCGCCCTCGAGGTCGTCCTAGCCGACGCTTCGACCGTCGCGCTGAAGAACATCGATGGCGGCTACTCCTACCCGGCTCGGTGCCAGCCTCCGCCTCCGCCTCCACCCGAGTTGCCACCCGCCGGCAAGGAACAACCTGCGGACGCCGACGCTGCCAGGCAGTCAGTGACCGAGGCGTACGAGTACGTGTTCACCGCCGGAAACGATCGCAACAACAACGGGACCTACATCGAGAACGCCGACGCGTTGAAGGCACCCTCGGAGCAGGTGAAGCAGAACTTCCCCGAAGCGTCCGACACGGTCTCGGTCGAGGTCGGCGAGATCCGCTTCCTCTCGACGACTGAAGCGGCGTTGTATTTCGAGCTGAAGTACGACGGCGGCCTGTTGTTCGGCCAGCAGATCGGTTACGCCAAGTTCATCGACGGCCATTGGAAGATCGAATACGGCACCATGTGCATGGTCTTCGGTTGGGGTGGCGGAGTGTGCGATCCGCCGCCCGATCCGGCGAGGTCGACGAGCGCTGGGAATGCGCCCCAGCCCGGCACCTACACAGGCCCCTCGGGTACGGCGTCGATGTCCTCAGCCGAGTCCACGCCGACCACCACGGCGCCCAACTAGCCGCATCGCGATCGCGAGCGCGAGGAGCAGAGGAAGTAGCTCGGGCGTGGTGGCGCCCGTGCGCGGCAGCGTTTCGGGTTCGAACGTGAGTGTCTGACCATTCGAGAACGTGATCGACGTGGCTTGGTCGGTGGCGACGCTCACGTCGAGCGTGGGATCCGTCAGGCACGCTCGGGCGAGGTCGATATGCAGCGACGACACGTTCGTCAACGTGAGCTCGAGCCGATTGGCCGCGGCGCGGTGGGTGAACCCCGTGACGTGCACCTCGTTCGACTCCCACGGGACAGGGTCGGGGCCCGCCCCCGGTACATCGGCGGTCGTCGGCTCGTCGACGCCGTTGCACCCGAGCGACACTGCGTCGACCGTCGCGGCGCCGTCGGCGGCGGGGACGATCGCCGACACCCAGTACGCCCGATCAGGTACGAGACCGAGGTCCGGCTCGTAGAGGCGGCGGTCCGTCCGGAACGTGATGTGCGCCGGGTCGTGCACGAGCGCGTCGCTCGCCGATGCCGCCGACTCCTTGGTCCAGTCGTCGAACAGCGCGTAGGTGAGATGTTCTGCGGCGGGATGCAGGTAGAAGATCGACGGCACGTGCAGATCGCTCAGACGCTGGCGAAGGTCGACGGCACTCTGCACGTGCACGAGCTCGTCCGCCCCGCTGTACAGCGCCGCCATCGGAACATGCCGCAATGAACCCATCAGGTCGATCGCGTTCACGTCCGCGCCGCCACCGCTGCCGCCGCCGGCGAACATGCCGGCGAGCGGTGTGCCGTTGAAGGCGTCGCCCGTCCAGCCCACCCAGTTGACGACACCGGCGAAGAGATCGGGATGCAATGCGGCGAGTCGCATCGCGCCGTACCCGCCCATGGAGTACCCGCTCATCACGACGTGGTCCGTGTCGACGGGATAGTTGGCTTCGACGTCGGCCAGGACATCGAACGCGTCGCGCTCGCTGTAACTGGAGTACCAACCCTTCCAACCGCGACCCAGTGGAGTCGCGATGAGGCGATTCTGGTCCTCGCCGAACCGTTGCATGAAGTTGCCGCTCGTGCCCGGTAGGTACAACCGGGCGGAATGGTTCTCGGCCAACCCGTGCAACGCGAGTTGCACGCCATGCGGCTCGGGCTTCGCCGGTTCGTAGAACCCGTACGGCTGGTACTTGCCGATCATCGTGAACGCCTGACTCACGGACTCTGCCGGACCTCCAGGCGCGAATCCCGGCCCAGGAACGCCAGCGTCGTCGATACCTTCGCCGGCGCCGAGCGTGTATTGACTGATGTACACGCGCTGTCGCTTCGCGCCCGGCGCGGGCGTGGCTCGATGGGTCGCTCCTCCGGTGAGATCGGCGACGTCGACCGTCGTGGCCATCGCGGTGATGTCGCCGGCAGCGAGCGCGTCGGCCTGCAGGTCTTCCCACCACCACCCGGTCTCGTCGGTGCCGCGGAACGCGACGTTCATGGGCGTGCCGTCGGGTTTGGCCACGAGCGCCCACAACTTCCAGGTCGTGCCCGCCGGCTGCGGGAACTGTCCCTCGATGAGATTCGTGCTCGGATCGCCGGTGTCGAAGACATGCACCTGGTCCCAGCCCGCTGACGAGATCGAGACCCCAGGCCACGCGCCACCGCCCGCCGCGTTGCCATCGGTGTCGATGGCGATTGCGAGCTTGGCGGCGCTCGGCACCGTCATCGCGTTGAGCTCGGCCGACACGTGCACCTGTCCACCGCTCACCCGGATGCGCAACGCGACGAGGTCGGTCTGGTCCTGGTCCTTTTGGCCTCCCGCCGGCGGTAGGCCGCCGTAGGCGTCGAAGTTCGGGATCGACTGGAACCCGAGCCCCTGAATGATCTGGGGCAGTGTGAGGCCCGGGAGGCCGGGCCGCGCCCCAAAGTCGTCGTACACGTAGTCGCGGTAGACGAGCTCGCCGTCGCAGATGTCGACGGTGCCGGCGATCCACGAGCCTTGTCCGCAAGTGGACGGCGCGACAGTGGGCGCCGCCTGCGCGGGCGGCGCCATCACGAGAACGGCCGCGATCAAAGCGGCGACGAGCATTCCCCTCAGCACTTCCCAGCAAAGTACCGTCGCCCGGCGATGGACTTCGATTTGCCGGCTGCCGACGACCCGCGACGAGCGGAGATACAGGCCTGGCTGGCGAAGCATCCGCGGCCCTCTGGTCGACAGCTCGCCGAAGCCGGCTATGTCGCGCCGCATTGGCCGAAGCCCTACGGCCTCGACGCCGATCCCGTGCATCAGATCGTGATCGACGACGAGCTGCGTCGTGCTGGTGTGCGTCGCCCAGAGAACACCATAGGCATCGGCTGGGCCGGGCCCACGATGCTGCACGCGGGCAGCGATGCGCAGAAGGAGCGCTACCTCCTACCGCTGCTCGCCGGCGAAGAGGTGTGGTGTCAGCTGTTCAGTGAGCCTGAAGCCGGGAGTGATCTCGCCGGCTTGCGCACTCGCGCCGAGCGCGACGGCGACGAGTACACCGTGAACGGACAGAAGATCTGGACGTCAGGGGCGCACGTCTCGAAGTACGGCATCTTGATCGCGCGAACGGATCCCGACGCGACGAAGCACAAGGGAATCTCGTACTTCATCTGCCCGATGGACTCGCCTGGCATCGAGATCCGCCCGATCGTCGAGATGACCGGCGTGCACATGTTCAACGAGGTGTTCTTCACTGACGTTCGCATCCCGGTCGAGAACCTCGTCGGCGAGGAGAACGAAGGTTGGTCGCTGGCGAAGGTCACACTGGGCAACGAGCGTGTCTCGCTGTCGAGCGGGGGCGCGCTGTGGGGGAGAGGACCGACGGCCGGCGACCTGCTCGACGTCGTGCGGGCGCAGGGTGGGGTCAGCGATCCCGTCATGCGCCAGGAGCTCGCGCAGCTCTACATCGAGGAGAAGGTGCTCGACCTCATCCGCTTGCGCACCGTGTCGGCGCGCATCCGAGGCGAACCGCCGGGCGCGGAGGCGTCGATCCGCAAGATCATGGCGGACGAGCACGGCCAGCGGATCATGCAACTGGCGCGTGATCTGTGCGGTTCGGCGGGGATGATCTCGACATCAGGACCTCTCGGCGCGCCGGCCGACATGTGGTACTACGGCTTTCTTTTCAGTCCCGCGCTCACCATCGGTGGCGGAACGGGCGAGGTGCAACGCAACATCATCGGCGAGCGCGTGCTCGGTCTCCCGCACGACATGGATCTCAGTGCGGGTTAGCGCGCGTCAGTGCGGGGCGGTCTTCGCTTCGCCGCGGGCCGCGGCTTCAGGGTTGCAGCCGGTCTCGCCGGGCTGAGCGAGCACCCGGGGCACGAACCACGCCTCGGCCACTCCGTCGATGATTCGTCCCATCACGCACTCGCCTGGGATCCCGACGCCGACCCCCGTCACGCCGTTCACGACAGCGACACCGACGGTGGCGGTCGATCCAACCGTCAGAGGCTCGACCGCAGCCCGCACCGAGTCTGGATCCGACGTTCCCGAGGCCGCGAGTTGCGTCAGCGTTGCCTGCAGCGAGTCGAGAATGCCATCGGGCATCTTCGGGGGCACCGTCGTTGGCGGCAGCGACTGTTGCGCCGGACACGGGTCGAGTCGTTTCGGTGTCGGGAACAGGTTCGCGTTCGCGTATGTGAAGCGATAGCAGCGGTCGATGTCGACCGGGGGCTCGGTGAAACCCACGCCGTCCCGATGCACATGGACTCGGATGTCGATCTCGCCTTGTGCGTCGTTGCCGTCGGCCCGCAGCACCACCAGGTTCGTCGATCCCAGACCGGCAGCTCGATCAACGAGGTTCCGAGCGTGGTTCGACGACAACTTCTCGCCGACCGACTCGGCGATGCGGTCGGCCTCCTGGTCTGCCGCGGATTTCGGCGGAGTGGAACTGCATGCCGTCAGCCCGATCGCGATCACCGCAATCGACACGAGTCGACCCGAGCGCATGCCCGAGTTCAGCCGAGCTTGCAGGCGGGAGTGCCGCCAGGCAGGCGGTGGCGGTTCTTGGCGACGACCACGTACAGCAGCGCCGCGAGCCACGAGAACGGTGGGATCAGCACGAGCGCGCCGACCGGCTTCCACCCGCCGCCGGCAGCCATCAACGCTTTGCCGATCGAACGATGGCCGCGATACGTCCGGCCCCGCTCGTCGACCCAATAGGCCGCGGTCGTCACGTCCGCTTCGGTCAGTCCGAAGGCATCGAGGTCGAGGCGCTGCCACGGTTCCACGCGTGCCCCGCTCGGAAGCCGGTGCTCGATCCACATTGCCGAGGTCGTGCAGAAGCTGCAGTCGCCGTCGAAGATCAGCATCGGCCCGTTGGGGGCGGCCACCGGCACCCCACTACTGTGCCCTCTCCGATGGCCAAAAAGGAATCCACCGACGCGGTTCTGAAGCCGAAGGAACGCATCGTCGCCACCGCCGACATGCCCGGCATCCCGGAAGGCACGACCGGAAAGGTCATCCTGCCTGAAGGTCTGACCTGGATTCGCTATTGGGTCCGGTTCGACAACGGGGTGGTGCGGGGCACGATCGATCGCAGCAAGCTGGCCCGCCCGGGCGAATGGGCCGAACTCGTCCGGCGCCGCGAGAGCGGCGAGGACATGACCGTGACCGCGAGCGCGGCGAGCGGCGACACTGCGCCCGCGGCGGCTGCGGCGGAGGGCGAGTCGATCATGATCAACGGTGTCCCGGTTCCGGGGTTCCTCATCGAGCGCAGCAAGGCGCGTCGAGAATTCTTGGGGGTCTGATGCAAATTTCGATGCCGATCAACTACGCCGGCGGGTTCGAGGAGTCCGCTCGCCAGGTCGTCGCTCTGGAGAAGGCCGGGCTCGACATCGCATGGGTCGCTGAGGCGTACGGCTTCGACGGCGTGAGCTTCATGGGCTACCTCGCGGCCAAGACGGAGCGGGTGCAGATCGGTTCGGGGATCCTGCCGATCTACACACGCACACCGACACTGCTGGCGATGACCGCGGCCGGAGTCGACGGTTTGTCGAATGGTCGATGTGTGCTCGGTCTCGGTGCGTCGGGCCCGCAGGTCATCGAGGGCTTTCACGGCGTCGTCTACGACAAGCCGTTGGCGCGCACCCGCGAAATCGTCTCGATCTGTCGCAAGGTGTGGGCCCGCGAAGCGCCGTTGACGAACGACGGCCCGATGTATTCGATCCCCGTGCCGGAGGGGCAGGGCACTGGTCTCGGCAAGCCGTTGAAGATCATCGGTCGTCCCGTGCGGTCGCGCATTCCGATCTACATCGCGTCGCTTGGCGAGAAGAACGTGGCGCTGACGGCCGAGATCGCCGACGGCTGGCTTCCCGTCTTCTACGTTCCGGAGAAGGCCAACGACGTGTTCGGCAAGGCCCTCGCGGAAGGCAACGCGAAGCGTTCGACGGATCTCGGTCCGCTCGATGTCGCCGCCGGCGGCATCGTGTGCATCACGGACGACGAGGCCCAGGCGCAAACCGTTCGCGACTTTGGTCGCGCGATGGCCGCGCTGTACATCGGCGGCATGGGCGCGAAGGGCCAGAACTTCTACAACGCGCTCGTGACGCGCTACGGCTACGAGCAGGAGGCGGCCGAGATCCAGGACCTCTACCTCGCGGGCAACAAGGAGGAGGCGGCCGCCAAGGTCCCCGCCGACTTGCTCGAGAAGACGTCGCTGTGCGGCTCCGAGGGTTACATCAAGGACCGCATCGCCGCCTACAAGGAAGCGGGCGTCACCGTCCTGCAGATCACGCCATTCGCCGAGAACCCCGCCGAGGTCGTCGAAAAGCTCAAGACCTGGACGAGCTGACCACTCCGTCGCTTCGTTCTCCCCCTACCAACCGGAAGAATTCTCCGGTTACCACCGCACAAACGCCTGAGAAGGGGTCGCGCTGGGCGCCGCACCTCAGGGGGGATGAGGTGCGGCGGCCCCGCGCTCGGCACCGCCGCGTGCCAATGCAATGACGCTAAGGGCCCCAGGTTTCACGAGCGTGTCTTGCCGGTGAACTGCCGTCAGCGATACGCGCCGGCTCCGGTGAACATGCCGGCGTGCCACCGCGACGGCGTGGTGATCATTCCGCGTGGATAGTCCTCGAACAGCCAGCGAGCGAAGTTTCGGCGCGTCCACGCGGAGGCCCCCGCGATCCTCACGGCCGCCCGTGCCCCTTTGCGATGTCGAAGCGCGTGGATCAGCAGCACCGACATGCGGTGGTCTGCGTTCAGGTGATGGGCAACGGACGATTCGTACAAACTGCGCGCGCGGGCGTCGTCGTGCGCGCCGCTCTGACTCACGGCGCGGGCGGCCAGCACTCCGGTCAGCAACGCCTGGCCGATGCCCTCGCCGGTCATCGGGTCTGTCGCGCACGCGGCGTCACCGACGAAGAGGGCTCGTCCCGCGGCGAGCCGCACGGAGTCGACGCGCGCCGGGATCGGCCACGCCTTGTGCGGTGCCTCCGCCCGCGCGTTCGGGCCGAGCACCTGCTTGACGTGCGGCCGCTCGAGGATCTCGGGCCAGAGCTGCTTCATGTCCTGGATGCGGGCGACCTTGCCGCCGCGCTGGATGCCGAAGCCAACGTTGGCGCGGCGGTTCGGAAGCGGGAACGACCATGCGTACCCCGGGAGGAGATCGGGCTCGAACCACACGAAGAGGTCGCGGGCCGCCTCGGCCGAAACGTCGGCGAAATAGCCGCGGAAGGCGTGCCACTCGCCGAGGTAGCCGGCATCCGCCACGTCGAGTGCTTTGCGCAGCGGCGACCACATTCCGTCCGCGCCTACTGCGTACCGAGCCCGCACGACGCCGATGCCGTCGACATCGAGCTCGATGCAGTCCGGCTCGTTGCGAGCGGACAGCAGCGCGTGTCCGTCGAGCACCTTCACGCCCGCGCTGCGCGCGACATCGACGAGCGCGCTGTCCAGGTCGACTCGTCGAGCGACGGCGGCGTACAGACCCTGATCACGCGGCAACGGGAACACGGCCTGATGGCCGGAGGGCGAGCGCACGACCACGTCGGAGACCGGCTGCCAGGAGTCGACCGCCGCGGGGTCGAGGCCGAGCTGCTCGAGCAGCCGCAGCGCACCTGCGGTGAGCCCGTCGCCGCAGCACTTGTCGCGCGGGAACCGGGCCTTGTCCACGAGCACGACGTCGCGTCCATCACGAGCCAGGGTGATGGCGGCGGCGGCGCCGGCGGGTCCGCCGCCGACCACGGCGACGTCAGTGGTGAACACGCCGGGTCAGGGTAGTTACCTCATCCCACCTTGCGAATCTCGTCGAGGCCTTCGAGGAGGCAGCCGAGGAACACCTCGGAGTCCGGAATCGCCGCCGGGTCCGTGTTGATCGCGATCTGCACCTCGTCGAGGTAGCTGAGCAGTGTGATGTTCGTAGCCGCGCCGCTCATCGGCCCGAACGCGAACTGCGCCTCCATGCGGGCGCCGCCGAAGAAGACAGGGATGGGCACGCCGGGAACGTTGCTCGTCACGAAGTCGATGCCCCGAAGCAACGAGCCGAAGACCCCGGTGGTCACTGAAGCCGGTAGTCGGTAGAGGATGCCTGCGAGCGGCGCGGCCAGCGAGAGCGCAGGCTCGCCCCGCTGCTGCGCGACGAGCTCGCGGGTGGCGCGCATGCGCTCGACCGGATCATCGATCGTCATCGGGATCGCGAACCGCGCTGGCGCGAACTGGTTGCCGGCGAGGTCGGCCGTGTCGTCGTTGCGGATGTTGATGGGCATCGTCATCCGGAGCGCGTCGACCTCGGCTCCGTGCTTCTGGTGATAACGGCGCAAACCGCCGGTGATGCCGGCGACGAACGCGTCGTTCAGCTTGCCGTCTGCTCGTTTCGCCGCGGCCTTCAATTCGGCCAGAGGCACGGTGATCGTGTCGAAGTGCACGCTGAGCGATCGTCCCGTCATGATCGGGCTCAACGGAGTGGTCGCCGGCGCAAGCATTCGTCCGATCGACGCGAGCGTCGCCCCGAACTGACGAACGGAGGTGGGGGCGTCAGCCGCGGCGGCGGTCGCGGCTCCGGTGAGGGATGCAATCGACCGTCGAGCAATTCCCGACTGGCGACGGCGCTCGTGATCGAAGGCGTCTCGCATTCGCTCGAGCTGGTTCATCACGTGGATCTCGGGCTCGTCGGGCATCGGCCCGCGGTCCAGGGATACGTCGCGCTCGAGATCGAAGAGGTGCATGGCGATCTTGACGGCGCCGACGCCGTCGGTGATGGCGTGATGGACCTTGATGATGAGCCCGGCGCGGCCATCAGCGAGTCCGTCGACGACGGTGAACTCCCACAGCGGCCGCGCTCGATCGAATCCCTGCATGGCGATCGGCTGAGCGATGTCGAGGAGGTCGCGTAAGGTGCCCTCGCCGGGAGCCTTCATCCATCGGAGGTGATAGGCGATGTCGAAATTCGGGTCGAACTCCCAGCGGGGCGGCGCGATGGACATCGCGTTCGACACGACGCGCTGCCGCAGACGAGGCACGAGCCGAGTGGCACGGTCGAGGCTGTCCACCAGCCGGCCGCGATCCGGCGACTGGTCGAGCACCGCCACTGACGTGATCGTCGACCGGAGGAGCGGATCCTTCTCGATCGTCCACATGAGCGCATCGGCGTCGCTCATCCGGTTCTCGAAGCGCATCTGATCGGTCATGCGTACCGCTCCCAGGGAAACGTGAAGCGGCCAGCCTGTCACTCGGTTGGCGCCGGGTGCACCCCCGTCAACAAGATGACTTCAGTCCAACCGGGGAGACAGCCATGGCAACGCCAGATCGAGGAATGTGCGCAGGGCGGGCGTGCATCGTCACCGGCGCCGGCCGGGGCATCGGCCGTGAGCATGCCTTGATGCTCGCCGAGCACGGAGCCAAGGTCGTCGTCAACGACCTCGGTGGCGAGATGGACGGCACAGGTGAGGCGACGACCGGGCCGGCCCAAGACGTCGTCGAGGAGATCAAGGCCATGGGCGGCGAGGCCATCTCGAACGGCGACGACATCTCCGATTGGCAGGGCGCGCAACGTCTGGTGAACACGGCGATCGAGACCTTCGGAGGCCTTGACGTGCTCGTGAACAACGCCGGCATCCTGCGAGACCGCATGCTCACGAACATGACCGAGGAAGAGTGGGACGCGGTCATCAAGGTGCATCTCAAAGGCACATTCGCTCCCAGCCGGCATGCCGCCGCCTACTGGCGTGAGCGGGCCAAAGCCGGAGAGACCAACGATGCCCGCATCATCAACACCACGTCGGTGTCCGGCATCTACGGCAACCCGGGACAGACGAACTACGGCGCCGCAAAGATGGGCATCGCCGCGTTCACGATCATCAGCTCGTACGAGCTGGGTCGGTACGGCGTCACCGTCAATGCCATCGCCCCCGGCGCGCTCACGCGCATGACCGAGAACCTCGGCATGGGACAGGCGAGCGAGGAAGCGAAAGCGCAGATGGCGCCGCGCTGGATCGCGCCGGTGTGCACGTGGCTCGCGTCGACGCAGTCGGCCGACGTGACCGGGCGCGTGTTCGAGGCGTCGGGCAACGTGTTCGCGATCGCCGAGAGCTGGCATCGCGGGCCGACCGCCGAGCCGGTCGACGACCCCACACAGATCGACGCGATCGCCCGCAAGCTGCTGGCCGATGCCCGCCCGAACGCCGACATGCAGGGCCGGGACCGCAAGGAATGACGCAGTTCGCATCGCTTGCCGATGGGCGACAGCTGGCGTACGACGATGTCGGAGACTCCGATGGTCAACCTGTCGTGTACCTGCATGGGTGTCCGAACGCGCGCCTGTCGCGTCATCCCGACGACGACGTTGCCACGCGGTGTGGTGTACGCCTCATCGCGGTCGATCGCCCCGGCTATGGAGAGAGCGATGCCCTCATCGACGACTCGCTGATCTCGCAGGGGCGGGATCTCCTGGCGTTCCTCGATGCTCTCGCGCTCGATCGATGCGCCGTGTTCGCCTGGTCGGCAGGCGCGCCGAGCGCGCTCGCGCTCGCGCACATCGGTCCCGAGCGCCTGGCTCATGTCGCGATTGCGTGCGGGACGATGCCGAATCCGTCACAACCCCTCACCGATGCAGAGCTGGCCGAGGTCGTGTCGCTGATCGTTCCTGCCGGCGTCACGTACGAACTTGCGCTCGAGATGACGCGTGAGGGCGCGGGAGAGGCCTATCTCCGTGATCTCGATGCGGTGCCCGGTCTCGACGAACAGCTCGCCCGTGCGACCGTCGCGGGTGTCGCTTCGGGAACGAGCGGAACCGCTGGCGACATTCGCGTGCAGACGAGTCCCTGGCCGTTCGATCTGTCCGGGATCGATGTGCGCGTATCGCTCTGGTATGGCGAGCGCGACGAGGTCGTCTCGCCCGCTGTTGGCGACCAGCTCACCCGGTCGCTTCCGAACGCGCGTCTTGAGGTCGTGCCCGGCGCGAGTCATCTGCTACCGCTCACCCATTGGTCCGAGATTCTTTGTTCACTCACCAAGGAGACACCATGCCGTTGAACCCCGATGCCGTCGGAGCAAAGTCGCAACCCGGCGAGAAGCACTGGGACTCGAAGGACGCCATCCTCTACGCGCTCGGCGTCGGATGCGGCGTCGACGACCTTCCGTTCAACACGGAGAACACGAAGGGCGTTCAGCAGCAGGTGCTGCCCACGATGGGCGTCGTCCTCGGCGTGGCGGGGGGCGGCGCATACGACGCCGTCGGCGAGATCAACTGGACGATGCTCGTCCACGGCGAGCAGGCCATCGAGCTGCACAAGCCGATCCCCGTCGAGGGCACCGTCCGTTCGGTGACGACGGTGACCGGGATCTACGACAAGGGGTCCGGCGCGGTGCTCGCGACCGAGACGGAGTCTGTCGATGCCAGCAGCGGCGAGCCGCTCTTCACGACCCGCTCAGCGGCGTTCATCCGCGGCGCGGGTGGTTGGGGCGGAGATCGTGGGCCGACGGGGCCGCGTCCGACCGCACCAGAACGCGAACCGGATCACGTCGTGAAGTACCAGACCGGCATCGATCAGGCGCTCATCTACCGGCTGTCGGGCGACCGCAACCCGCTGCATTCCGATCCCTCCTTCGCGGCCGCGGCCGGTTTCGATCGACCTATCCTCCACGGTCTGTGCACGTACGGATTCACGGGACGAGCGTTGTTGAGCGCGCTGTGCGACAACGATCCTGCACGGTTCACGTCGATGGAGGCACGGTTCACGTCGCCGGTGTATCCGGGCGACGAGCTCACGATCTCGATCTGGCGAACGGGTGACGGCGAGGCCGTGTTCCAGACCCGCCGCCCGGGTGATTCCGTCGTGGTCGACAACGGACTCTGCCGCTTCGCCTGACACGCCTACCTGATCTGGCCGCCAAGGCTCACCCAGGGCGACGGCGCGCGCCGGGTCCAGAGCGCGTAGTCGGTACCGCGAACGAAGACGTCGCTACCGGTGACCGACGGTGGGCTGGTGATCTGGCCACCGAGCGTCACCCAGGGCGACGGCGCGCGCCGGGTCCAGAGCGCGTTGTCGGTGCCGCGGGCGTAGACGTCGCTTCCGTTGGTGGCGGGAGCACTGGTGATGACGCCGCCGAGTGAGACCCACGGGGATGGGCCGTGGCGGGTCCAGAGCGCGTTGTCGGTGCCGCGGGCGTAGACGTCGTTGCCGCTGGCTGCGGGCGCGCTGGTGATGGCGCCGCCGAGCGAGACCCACGGTCCCCACATGCCGTTGTTCAGGTGTCGGTTCCAGAGCGCGTTGTCGGTGCCGCGCACATAGAGATCCGTCGGGGTCGCGGCGGGAGCACTGGTGATGACGCCGCCGAGCGAGACCCACGGGGATGGGCCGTGGCGGGTCCAGAGCGCGTTGTCGGTGCCGCGGGCGTAGACGTCGCTGCCGCTGGCTGCGGGCGCGCTGGTGATGGCGCCGCCGAGCGAGACCCACGGTCCCCACATGCCGTTGTTCAGCTGTCGCGTCCAGAGCGCGTCGTCGGTGCCGCGCACATACACATCTTCGGTGCCCGGACTCGGCGTGGTCGCGGCCGGACCGTCCCCGAGCGGCAACAGGACTGGGGGAGGTGGCGGTGGCGGAGGCGGGCCGTTGCGCACCGCGCCGGATGACGAGCTCAGCATGAGACTCGACTCGTCGACGGCCTCGAAGTCCGAGCCGCGAACGTTGCGAAGTTGCTGAAGAACGTCGTTGTCCCAACGCTCGTCGGGTACGCCCGTCATGTACCAAGGCGACCCGTTGTCGGCGACGATCACGCCGTAGGTCTTCATGGCTTGCAGGATCACCTGGTCGTCGTGGGGATACGACGCGATGTCGACCTGGGCTTTGAGGCGGAGCCGCAAGCCCATCGGCGGTAGGTTCGAGTTCGCGGTTCCCGCGTCGTGACGCGCCGGCCACAGATGCTTCTTGTCGCTCGCGGGCACGGTGACTCGTATGGCGTGGTCGATGTGGCCGCTGGCGACCTCGTCGTAGCGGACCAGTCCGGGAAGGATCGGGAGTCCGGCGGCATCGGCAGAGGTGTAGGTGTCCGTCCGCAGTGCGTTGCTGTTCAGGTTCCAAACCGCTCCTGACCCGGCGTGCCAGGTGCCATTGCCGTTGGGGTAGGCGGCGTAGAGCTCGTAGAGCGTGCAACTCGAATTGTCGACGATGAGAATGTGGCGATCGCCGTTCGAGCTCGGTCCACCCTCTATCGCAGGGTTGGCCGGGATCGGATACGGGACGTGGTCGCTGTCCTCGTCGAAGTCGAAGGTCACCGAAGTGGTCGGCTGTCCAGCGCCGACGACGTTGTAGGGGATGCCGATCGGTCCGCCGTCCCAGAGGCCCGCGCCGAAGTCCGCCTTGGCCTGCGCCGTCGACCCGATCGAGGACACGTACTGGCTCGACATCGGATGCACCGGGAGGTGCGACACGTCGGCGTTCCAGACGTTGTCGGCGGGAAACATCGGACAGCTCGTCGCTCCCGGAAGTGGAGAGGCGTAGGCGGTCGGCACGAGCAACCAGATCGAGGCGGCGACAAGCGCGACCCCGACCTTCCTCACGTTGCCGTATCGACGGTACGGCGATCGGACTTGATCAGAAGAGACGCAACGTGTCGGGTTCGAGCCCTCGCAGCTCGTCGTAGTCGACTTCGACCCAGCCGATGCCGCGACTCTCGGCCAGCACCCGCGCCTGAGGCTTGACCACTTGCGCGACGAGGATGCCGCGTACCGGCCGCAGCATCGGATCGCGGTTGAGGCGTTCGAGGTAGCGAGTGAGCTGCTCGACGCCGTCGATCTCGCCGCGGCGCTTCACCTCGACGGCGACGGCGCGACCGTCAGCGTCACGGCAGAGCAGATCGACGGGGCCGATGTCGGTGGGGTGCTCGCGGCGCACGAGGCGCAATCCTGCGCCGATCGCCTCGCAGTCCAGCGACAGGAGCTCCTGCAGCCGGGCCTCGACGCCGTCTTTCTGGAGGCCGGGGTCGTCACCGAGCTCGTGGGTGGTGTCGAGCACGATCTCCTCGATCGAGATCGTGAGCGTCTCGCCCTTGCGGTTCGTGACGATCCACGTATCGGACTCCTCCCGGAGCAGGTTCGGTGCGACCATCCAGTTCAACGGCTTGTACGCCCCGCCGTCGCTGTGGATCGAGATGCACCCGTCCTCTTTGATCAGCAGCAACCGGGTCGCCATGGGCAAATGGGCCGAGAGCCGACCTTCGTAGTCCACGGAACAACGAGCGATCACGAGCCGCATGCCCGGACGAGCGTAGAGCGAGCCCCACCGTTGAAACGGGTCTTCGGACTAGTCGAAATCTCCTGGTCCGGGGGAGCCCGCCCAAAATGGTCTACATCCGAGGCGATTTGATGCCGAATCAAACCGCATGCTTGTCACCTATGACTTTCTTGCCAACTGGATCCGTGCCCACGTCAATGACGATCGTGGTGCCTCGCTCGTCGAATATGCGCTGCTCGTCGCCCTGATCGCCGTGGTGTGCATCGCCGCGATCACGCTGCTCGGCAACAACGCCTCCACGAAGTTCGACAACACCGCGAACTCCATCAACTAGCCGGCATCTGCCTCGGGGCCGCTCGGCCGCCCGGCCGCCCGGCGATGCCGATCATCGCGGGATCGGGAAGATGACTTGCTCGTGCGCCATGGCCTTGGCGGCTTCCTCGCGCTCATCGGCAGACAACGGCACGAACGCGTCAGCGGCGTCGAGCACGCGCGGCAGCAACTCCGCATCGCCCGGCGTGCAGAACGCGTGCACGCCCGGCATCGAGAGCGCGAAGGCGATGCCGCGTGCGAGGTCGGCGTCGGTGGTCTGGGGCTCGTACCACGAGGTGGCCCATCGTTCCTCGGTGACGGGGTCGCCGGCGACGACGTCGGAGAGCGGGCGGCCGTCGGCCCAGGGCCGCCGAGCAGTCGCCTTGATGATCATCACGCCGAGATCACGCTCCTTGCAGACCGCGAGCAGCTCCTCGGCGGCCTCGCGGTACACGGGGTCGGCCCATAACCTCGGATAGATCGGGAACATCACGGTGTCGAGGTCGTATCGGCGCAGCGCTTCGAGGTGCGTGCGGGGCACCGTGAGGTCGTGGCCGGTGATCCCCGCGAAACGGCAGGCGTCGGAGTCGCGCAACTGGATGATGCGCTCGATGGCGGCCCCTCGCTCGTCGAGCTGCTCGACCGTCGTGACCGCGTGGGCCTGATACAGGTCGAGCACATCGCAGCCGAGTAATTGTCGGCTCTCGTCGAACTGGGCGGTGACGCCGTCGGGATTCGAGCGCAGCGTCTTGGCGGCCACGAACAGTTGATCGCGCACTGCCGGTATCGCGGGACCGACCGCCGCTTGCGCGTCGCCGTACTGCGGTGCGATGTCGAGGTGATTGACGCCGCGCGACAGGGCGAGTTCGAGGCTGGACTTCGCCTCCTCCGGTGTCGACATCCAGTACGCCGCGCCTCCGAGGATGGCAACGCTGCTCTCGTGCTCGGTCCGTCCCAGTCGTCGTCGCTCCATTGCGACGAAGTTACTTCCGGAACGGCAGCTTTCGGCGTTTGCCGTCGCGGCCGGGGCGTTGCGCTTCCAGCCGCTCACGGATGATGGTGCGTCGGTCTTGCAGATCTCGATACGTGAGCGATTCCACCGAGGAGTCCAACCCGAAGCTGGCCTTGACCCCTGTCATGTCGAGCTGCCAGTCGTCGGGATCGAGCCCGAGTTCTGCTGCGATGTGCTCGCCATGCGTGTTGGCGAAGTGCATCGAGATGTCCGCGATCTCGCCGAAGATGTCGAGGTCGGGCGCGAGCGTGGCGATGGCGCCGTCGAGGAACATCATGTTCTTCACGAAGAGCATGAGCTCTTTGGGCATCCGCGCGCCGATGCCGAGCAGCGCCTTCATCGTTCGCTGGATCTCGGCTACGAGCTCGTCGCCCGTCATCGTCGTCGGATCGATCGGAGGGCGATCGAGTCCGAGATCGATGATGACCGCGTCGATGTCGGTGTCGGCTGGAAGCGCTCCGAGGTCGCGTAGCGCTTGCATCTGACCCTTGATGTCGTTCATCGAGCCCGCGATGAGCAGACGAAGGAGCGCGAGCCGCTTGGGCTCCGACAGCCGGCCCGTGATGCCGAAGTCCATCAGCGCGGTGCGACCGTCGGGTTGCACGAACAGGTTTCCGCCATGGAGGTCGCCGTGGAAGATGCCGTGGATCAACGCGCCTTCCATGCCGCCGATCATCCCGGTGCGCACGACCTCGTGGGTGTCGACGCCGGCGTCTTTCATGCCGATGACGTCTTCGAAGGCGAAACCGCTCAGTCGTTCCATGACGAGCACGCGTTTCGTGACCAGCTTCGGATGCGGGCGGGGGATCACGTAGCCGCGTTGTCCGAGCAGCGCGAACGCATGGGCGACGTCGAGCATGTTCTCGGCTTCGAGCCTGAAGTCGAGCTCCTCCACGATGGTCTCCGCGAACAGGTCGACCAGCGCCGGAGGGTTCGCGAGCGCGGCAATCGGGATGCGGCCGACGAGGTGGGGTGCGACCCAGGACATCACCCGTAGGTCGCGATGCACGAGCCGGTTGACCTGAGGCCGCTGCACCTTCACGACGACTTCCTCACCGGTGCTGAGGGTGGCCGCGTGCACTTGGGCGATCGAGGC
The DNA here is from genome assembly GCA_041166745.1 of Acidimicrobiaceae bacterium. Lineage (GTDB taxonomy): Bacteria > Actinomycetota > Acidimicrobiia > Acidimicrobiales > JACDCH01 > DASUCS01. The sequence continues at coordinate 207,348 of JBEEGH010000029.1, read as the reverse complement.
CGCGGCCAGGGGTGCGCGCTCGAACGAGCGAAAGACCGACTCGAGCGGTTGGAGCAAGTCTTCCTCGACAACCCGCCGCACGACATCGAACGGTTCGGGCGGCACTTGATCGCGGCACTTGCGGAACTCCGCGACCAGCGGCTCGGGAAACAGGCCCTCACCCGACGAGATGATCTGTCCGAGCTTGATGTACGTCGGCCCCAGACGCTCGGCGGCGATGCGCAGCCGCCGAGAGATGTCCGCCGTCGAGTGCTCTTTCCCGCGCTCCCGGGCGCCCCACACCGCGAGCGGCAACCCCAAGGCCCGAAGCGTCGTGAGCATTCGGCCCAACGGCGGCACGCGGCGATAGCGAGTGAGTTCGGGAACCGATGCGTGTACCTCGGCCCGCACCTTTTCGAGGCCTTCCTTCCACGCCAGGCGCTCGGGGTCGACGACCCACGGCCCGTGATCGGTGAAGGAGCCGTATTCGACATCCGTGGAGGTGGTGGTCACGACCGAACCAGTCTCTCGCCGGGCGCTACGCTCCCGCCACTTCGGGCGACGCTTGGTGAGCGGCGCACCGAGTGATCACTGACCAAGGGGGCTAGGCGTGATCGATCGGTGGATCGTCGACTCAGAACCAAGCACTCGCTACCCGATCTACACGCGGGCGAACGTCGGAGAGGTCTTTCCCGACCCGGTCGCTCCGTTGAGCGGCGACTTGATCACCCGTGGCGCCGAGCCCGGCTGGCGCGACTCACTCGATCGCTTCGGCGCGTTCGACCACGACGAGTTCGCGAGTGACAACAACGAGGTCATCGGAATCTTCGGTGGCTACTGCTACCTGAATGTCTCGGTGACCCGGATTCTCGGCGTTCGGACACCGGGCTTGTCTCCGGAGATGATCGACTACCAGCTGTGGGGCGAGCAGCCGGGGGTTCCTCCGTACGCTCCGAGCGACACCGACGAGAGTCCGGGGCACAGCGAGCGCATCATGCAGACGCTGGGTTGGGTGCTCACCACGGAGTCGCTTCCGGAGCTTGCCGCCGCGGACAAGCTGCTCGACGAGGTCCGCGACACGCGCCCTGACCTCGCGCAACTCAGTGAGCTCGAGCTCGTCGATCGGGTTCGAAACCTCTTCGCCGAGCATTACCGAGACATGTTCGCCCAACACCTGTTCACGACCTATTGCTCGACGGTGCCGGTCGGGATCATCCAACAGGTGTGCGAGGCCGTGGGCCGGCCTGGCGACATGCTGAAGCTGCTCGCGGGTGTCGGCGACGTCGAGTCCGCGGCACCGAGTTACGCGATGTGGAAGCTGTCGCGCATCGAGTCAGGCTCCGACGAATTCAAGGTGGCGTTCGCGGACTTCTTGAACGACTACGGAGCCCGCGGTCCCAACGAATGGGAGACGCGGTCCCCGACGTGGGAGACCGAGCCCGAGCTCGCGCTCGTCGCCATCGACCAGATGCGGCGGGCGCCCGACGACGCGTCGCCTGTCGAGCACCAGTCGGTACGGTCCGACGAACGCGAGCGGATCGGCGCGGAAATTGCGGCGATGCTCGAAGGTGATCCGGAGACGCAAGGTCAGTTCTTGGCCGCGCTTCGGGCGGCGCCGCTCTTCCTGGCCGGGCGCGAGCGTTCGAAGACGAACGCCATCAGGCTCACGCACGAGTTCAGGCTCGCGTTGCTGGAGTTGGGCCGGCGCTACGTCGAACGTGGATTCTTCGACCACGCGAACAGCTACGGCATGGCGCGTTGGGACGAACTCGACCAGCTCGTGGAGGATCCGGCATCGCTGACTGACACCTTGCGGCAGCGCGAGCGCGACTACGCGGAGCTCGTGACGGTCGAGCCTCCGTTCGTGTTCGAGGGCTCGCCGCCGCCCGTCTCTGAGTGGCCCGTGCGCGGCGGACGGCCGGTGTCGGTCGCCAACGCGAACGACACGCTGCACGGTGTTCCCGGCTGTCCGGGCATCGCCCGCGGCCGCGCCCGGGTCGTGCTCGACTCGCACGACCCGACTGCACTCGAGCCGGGCGACGTGCTCGTCGCACCGCTCACCGATCCGTCATGGACCCCGTTGTTCGTCCCCGCTGCTGGTGTGATCGTCGATGTCGGTGCGCCGCTGAGCCACGCCATCATCGTGAGCCGCGAGCTCGGCATCCCGTGTGTCGTCTCGGTCACCGACGCCACCCGCCGCATCCCCGAGGGCGCGTTGGTCGAGGTCAACGGCGACACCGGCACGGTCACCGTCATCTCCACGTGAGGCTGCCGTGACCGGGCCGCTGACAGGCATCCGCATCGTCGAGCTCGGTGTGTGGGTCGCCGGCCCCGCGGCCGGCGGTATTGCCGCCGACTGGGGTGCCGACGTCATCAAGGTCGAAGCGCCATCGGGTGACCCGATGCGGCGCATGCTGGCCGTCACCGGCGGGGGCGGAGCCGACTTGCCGAGCCCGCCGTTCGATCTCGACAACCGAGGAAAGCGGTCCGTGGTGTTCGAGCTCGACACCGAGGACGGCCAGGCGGCGATGCACAAGTTGCTCGAGAGCGCCGACGTGTTCCTCACCAACCTCCGACCCGACGCGGTCGACCGTCTCGGGCTCGGACCGGACGCGGTGCGGGCCGCGCACCCCAAGCTCATCTACGCCAGCGTCACCGGCTACGGCCGTGAAGGTCCCGACACCTGGCGGGCGGGGTACGACGTCGGAGCCTTCTGGGCGCGTTCCGGCCTCGCCGCGCTTGCCGTTCCGCCCGATGCCCCGCAGCTGAGTTTCCGCGGGGGCGTCGGCGACCACATCACCGCCATCACCACGCTCTCCGGGATCCTCGGAGCATTGATCCAACGCCAGAGCACCGGCGAAGGAACACTCGTCGAGACGTCGCTGCTGCGCACCGGCATCTATTGCCTCGGATGGGACCTCGGCATCCGATTGCGCTTCGGCAAGTTGCCCGACTCGGCACCGCGCACGCAACAGAGCAATCCGATGATCAACGTGTACCGCACTGCGGACGAGAGTTGGTTCTGGCTTCTCGGGGTGGAAGCGGATCGGCTGTGGCCGAAGCTGCTCGCAGCGATCGGTCGCAAGGAGTGGGGCGATGACGAACGGTTCCGCACCGCCCGCGATCGCCGGTACAACTGCGAGGCGCTCATAGCGCTGCTCGACGCGCTGTTCGCCACGAAGACGCGTGACGAATGGACGGCGCGATTCGACGAGCACGACGTCTGGTGGGCGCCCGTGAACACTGCCGATGACGTGATCGCCGACCCGCAAGCCATCGCCGCCGGTGCGTTCATCGATGTGCCGGCCGCCGCCGGATCCGACGCGCACCGCGCCGTTGCCTCTCCCGTGCGTTTCGGCACGGATGACACGCGACCTCGTGGGGGCGTGCCCGGTCTCGGCGAACACACTGAAGAGGTCTTGCGCGAGCTCAGCTGAATCGCGGTGGGCGCTTCTCCTGCCAGGCCGCGACCCCTTCACGAAAGTCCGCCTCGCTCGCCATGCGGTCGAGCAGGCGCTCGGATTCGGCCACGGCACTGCCGACGTCGCCGTGAAGATCGTTGTAGAGCTGCCGCTTGCTCTCGCGCAACGATGACGGACTGATCTCCTCCGCCATGGTTCGCGCGTACTCGAGCGTCACCGGCAGGACGTCGTCCGTCGACGTCACTTGGTTGACGAGTCCGATCCGCTCGGCCTCCTCGGCGAGCACCACGCGGGAGGAGAAGAGCAGATCGGCCGCGTGGCCGATGCCCACGAGACGAGGAAGCACCCACGACAATCCGTACTCGGCCGGAAGCCCGAGCCGTCCGTTCGACGTCGTGAGCTTGGCGCCGCTCGCTGCGAAGCGGATGTCGCAGTAGCACGCGAGCACCAATCCGACGCCGGCAGCCGCTCCGTTGATGGCCGCGATCAGGGGCTTCGGCACGCCGTAGTGAAAGGCGAACGAGTGGTCGAATTCCGGCCGTACGCCGTACCCCGGCGTTGCGAGCGTGGCCGTGTCGACGCCGGCGTCGTACGCGCCCCGCTCGACGTGGCCATCGAGTGCAGCCGTATCCGCTCCCGCGCAGAACGCTCGACCCGCGCCGGTGACGACGATGACGCGAACCTTGTCGTCGCGCTCGGCCTCCGCGAGCGCCCAGCGGTATTCGGTGTGCATCCGGCCGGTCCACGCGTTGAGGCGGTCGGGGCGGTGCAACGTCACCACGGCGACACCAGCGTCGACCTCGTAGCGCACGACCTTCAGATCGTCGACGTGCACCTAAGCACCGATCGCGTTGATGGCTGCTTCCGCGAATTCAGGCCGGCAGATGAGGAGGTCGGGGAGCCACGGGTCGGGTCGGTTGTAGACGAGTGGACGACCGTTGATGCGCGAGGCGTGCAGCCCAGTGGCGAGCGCAACCGCGGCGGGCGCGCAGTTGTCCCACTCGTACTGCCCACCGGCGTGGGCGTAGATGTCGGCTTCTCCGAGCACCACCGCCATGGCCTTCGCCCCGGCCGATCCCATCGCGATGAGGTCGCCCCCGAGGGCCTCGGCCACTCGTATGGCGACCGCCGGCGGTCGCGTGCGACTCACGATGATGCGGGGCGCCCCGTCGTGGGCCGGCGGCGGGGGAGGGGCGGGATCGGTGCTGAGCGTGATGCCGATCGCGGGCAGCGCAACGGCGCCGGCGATCGGCTCGCCCTTTCCATCGACCAGTGCGACGTGCACGGCCCAGTCGCTGCGTCCCGGCTCGCCGAACTCGCGGGTGCCGTCGAGAGGGTCGACGATCCACACACGGTCGGCGCCGAGACGCGTCCGGTCCTCGATGCCTTCCTCGGAGAGCACCTTGTCGTCGGGACGCAACTCGTGGAGGGCCTCGACGATGAATCGATGCGCTGACCAGTCACCCTCGTCCCGCAACGACCACCAATCGTGCGCCGTCGAGCCCACGCTGGCTCGTAGTTTGAGCAGCAGCTCGCCGGCTCGAGTCGCGACGTCGGTCGCGACGTCGTGATCGGAAGGGCCGGATGGCATGGGTTCCGACGCTACCTTGCGGGAATACCGACCGATCTGGTCAACTTTTCACTCCCATGCCGTACGAACTGTCACACCTCCGCGCCCTCGAGGCCGAATCGGTCCACATCATGCGCGAGGTCGCGGCCGAGTTCGAGCGGCCTGTGCTGCTGTTCTCGGGCGGCAAGGACTCGATCGTCATGCTCCGGCTCGCCGAGAAGGCGTTCTGGCCGGCGCGCCTTCCGTTCCCGGTCATGCACATCGACACTGGGCACAACTTCGACGAGGTGCTCGCGTTTCGTGACGCTCGCGTTGCCGAGCTCGGCGCTCGCCTCGTGGTCGCCTCGGTGCAGGAGGCCATCGACACCGGCCGCGTCGTCGAACAGACCGGACCGTACGCCAGCCGCAACCTCCTGCAAACGGTCACGCTGCTCGACGCCATCGAGCAGCACCGCTTCGATGCGGTGTTCGGCGGCGCTCGTCGAGACGAGGAGAAGGCCCGGGCCAAGGAGCGCGTGTTCAGCTTCCGTGACGAGTTCGGCCAGTGGGACCCGAAGAACCAGCGGCCCGAGCTGTGGAGCCTTTACAACGGACGCCACCGCAAGGGTGAGCACATTCGCGTGTTCCCGATCAGCAACTGGACCGAACTCGACATCTGGCAGTACATCGCCGAAGAGGGCATCGCCATACCGAGCATCTATTACGCACACAGGCGCGAGGTCTTCCGCCGTGACGGCATGCTGCTGGCGGTCACGCCCTACGTCACGATGGTCGACGGCGAGGATCCGTTCGAGATGGTCGTCCGGTTCCGCACCGTGGGTGACGCATCGTGCACTGGTGCCGTCGAGTCGACCGCCGCAACGGTCGACGAGGTGATCCTCGAGGTTGCTGCGACTCGCATCACCGAGCGCGGGGCCACACGAGCGGACGACCGCATCAGCGAATCCGGCATGGAAGACCGCAAGAAAGAAGGCTATTTCTGATGGCGGAGATGCTGCGGTTTGCGACCGCGGGATCCGTCGACGACGGCAAATCGACCCTCATCGGTCGGTTGCTGTACGACTCCAAGGCGATCTTCGAGGATCAACTCGAATCCGTCGAACGCACGTCGCGCGAGCGGGGTGACGAGTACACGAACCTGGCGCTGCTGACCGACGGCCTGCGAGCCGAGCGCGAACAGGGCATCACGATCGATGTCGCGTACCGCTACTTCGCCACCCCGAAGCGCAAGTTCATCATCGCCGACACCCCCGGCCACATTCAGTACACCCGCAACATGGTCACGGGCGCATCCACGGCCGACCTCGCATTGATCCTCATCGACGCACGGAAGGGTGTACTCGAACAGAGCCGGAGGCATGCGTTTCTCTCGAGCCTGCTTGGCATCCCGCATCTGGTGCTGTGCGTCAACAAGATGGACCTCGTCGACTACGAGGAGGATGTCTACGAGCGCATCAAGGCCGAGTTCCGCGACTTCGCGATGAAGCTCGACGTGCACGACCTCACCTTCGTGCCGATCTCTGCTCTTCACGGCGACAACGTGGTGAACCGTTCGGCCAACATGCCGTGGTACGAGGGCTCGTCGCTGTTGCACCAACTCGAGGAAGTGCACATCGCGTCCGATCGCAACCTGATCGACCCTCGCTTCCCGGTGCAGTACGTGATCCGGCCACAGTCAAAGGAGCATCACGACTACCGCGGCTACGCCGGCACGATGGCCGGCGGCGTGCTCAAGCCCGGTGACGAGGTGATCGTGTTGCCGTCGGGTTTCGTCTCGAAGGTGCGATCGATCGAGACGTTCGACGGTCCGGTCGAGGAAGCGTTCTCGCCGATGTCGGTGACGATCACCCTCGAGGACGACATCGACGTCTCGCGGGGCGACATGATCTGCAGGCAACACAACCAGCCCCAAGTCGGGCAGGACCTCGATGCCACGATCTGCTGGCTCACGGAGCAGAACACGCTGAAGGCCGGCAACCGCTACACGCTGAAGCACACCACTCGGACGGTGAAAGCCGTCGTTCGCTCGCTGCAGTACCGGCTCGACGTCAACACGCTGCATCGCGACGACGACGTCTCCGAGTTGACCCTCAATGAGATCGGTCGAATCTCCCTGCGCACGCAGTCGCCGCTCTTCTACGACGATTACCGCCGCAATCGCACGACGGGCAGTTTCATCCTGATCGACGAGGTCAACAACAACACGGTCGCCGCCGGGATGATTCTCGGCCCAACGCAGTGACCAACATCACGTGGCATGCGGGCGTGGGGCGAGACGCGCGCCTGTCGCGCGGCGCGACGGTGTGGTTCACGGGCTTGTCGGGTTCGGGGAAGTCGACGGTGGCCGCCATCTGCGAGCAACGACTGCTCACGGCGGGTCAGCCGGCGTACTTGCTCGACGGCGACAACCTGCGTCTCGGCCTGAACAGCGACCTCGGGTTCTCGGCCGACGACCGCAGCGAGAACATCCGGCGCGTCGGTGAAGTGGCGAGGTTGTTCGCCGACGCCGGAGTCGTCGCCCTCGTTCCAGTGATCAGCCCGTACCGCGCCGACCGAGCCCACGCGCGCGGCGCGCATGAAGAAGTGGGACTTCCGTTCTTCGAGGTGTTCGTCGACACGCCGATCGATGTTTGCGAGACACGCGACCCGAAGGGTCTCTACGCCAAGGCGCGCGCCGGCGAGATCAAAGGCTTCACGGGAATCGACGATCCGTATGAGGCGCCGGTGGAATCAGACCTGCGGCTCACGCCCGAAGACGGAACGGCGGAGGAGCAAGCGAGCCGAGTGCTCGCACTACTCAAAAGCGTCTGAGCGACGGTCAGGCCGCAGTGGTGACGCTGACACGCGTCGGCACGTTCGGTGCAGGCGTGCCGTACGGCTTACCCGACGTGTCGTAGCACTCGAGGTGGTAGTGCTCCACCCGGTCCCACTTGCCATCGACATAGACGTTGCAGATGACCTGCTGCATCTTGACTTTGGCCTTGAACTTCACCTGCTCGTCGCAAGTGATGCACATCGCGCTGCTACCAGCCTCGATCGTGCGCAGAACCGCCCGGCTCTGAAACGTAGAGGTCTTCGCCATGAAGAATTTCATCGGCACCGGGGAGCAGAACGTGAGTTTTCGGAAGCAGACGGGCCAAAAGGCCTACTGACTAGTCAACCCTGGCGGGAGATGCGGCGGACCGCCCGGACCAGCGACCGCACCTCGGTCTCATCGGCTCCGCCCGCGACCAGAGCCTGAACTCGACGCTCGAGGTCGGCGGCGGCACGTTCATCGATTGGCTGCACGCGGCCGAACGCTTCAGGTCCGGCAACCGCGGTGACCAGCATCAGGCACATCACCGCAACGGCGGCGGTGATGCCGAGAGCGATGGCGACACCGTTGTGACTGGTGATCGAGGCGACGATCATGCCGGCGATGGCCAGCGCGCACACGATGAGCACGATGCGACGTATCCAACGGGGGCTGATCAACCGCCCGAACGTACCGCCAGTACTGTCGGGCGCCGATCATGCCCGAGGAACCACCGCCGAGTCGCTTCTCCGACCTGCCCGACCAGGACAGCGATCCGGTCGTGTGGGATCCGGCGCAGCGCAAGTTCGTGCCCCGAACGGCAGCCCCGGCGCCTGAGCCGAGAACGGCGGCGTCCGAGCCCCGAACGGCGGCGCCCGAACCCAAGGCCGAACCTGGTCGCGATCCGCGCCGGTTCTACGTGGGTGCCCCCGCCGCGGGCCAAGCGCCGCCGGCCCCACCGGCCGCACCGCCCCGCGTTCCGCCCTCACCGGGCACGCCTGGCGCCCCTCCGGCGCGAGCGCCCGTGCCGACTCCGGCACCCGCGCCGCTGCCGGCGCCGGGTCCGGAGCGCAAGCGTTCGCGGCCGAAGTTTCGCCGGCCCAAGCTCAAGTGGATCTTCCTGCTCTGCAGTCTGCTCCCCATCCTGTTGATCGTCGGGGGTCTGATCTACGCCGACATCAAGTTCCGACAGATTCACCGCGTGCCCGTCGGCGATCTGCTCGACAGCGGTGGGAGTGGCCAGAACATCCTCGTCATCGGATCGGACACACGGGCCAACGCCGATCCGAATGCGCCGAACGCCGGTGGAATTCTCGGCGATGCCACGGATCGCGCGCCGGGTGGCCAGCGGTCCGACACGATCATGGTGCTGCGGCTCGAAGGTGGCAGCTCGAAGATGCTGTCGATCCCTCGCGATCTCATCGTTCAAATCGCCGACACGAATCAGAGAGACCGCATCAACTCCGCGTACAACGTCGACCTCGGCGGCGGTCCCGCTCGGCTCATCAAGACGGTGCAGAAGAGCCTCGGCATCCCGATCAACCGTTACATGGAGGTCGACTTCGTGACCTTCGCCGGACTCGTCGACGCGGTCGGCGGCATCACGATCGACTTCCCGTATCCCGCGTTCGACACGAACACCGGACTCGACATCAAGAAGGCCGGGCCGGTCCAGCTCAACGGTGAGGAGGCCCTCGCGTACGTGCGGTCGCGTCACTACACGGAGATCAAAGAAGACGGGAAGCCGCACGAGGACCCGACGGCCGACCTCGGACGGATCCAACGCCAGCAAACGTTCTTCCGCACGGTCATGGGGAAGGTGGCGGGATCGCACAACCCGTTCACGCTGCTGAAGGTCGGCGGCCAGGTGGCTGACGGGATACGTGTCGACGACGGCCTCGGCTTGTGGGGCGCGATGCGCCTCGCGTGGGATCTGAAGGGCCTCAACCCACAAGCGGTGCCGTTGCCCGTGGCGGTGAACAGCGACCGGGCCACGCTGCACCTCCAAGAACCCGACGCTGACGGGGTGCTCGCGCAGTTCAAGTGAGTGACGGATGCCATGGTGACGCCAGGCCGTCTGTTTCGTACCGTTGAGCGCATGAGGGGGACCGCCGGCGCGCCGGAGCGCTTCAAGCGAGTCAGCGGTCACATCGCGCTCGTCATGGGCTTCGCCAACCTCGACGGTGCGCTCTTCGTCTTCATCTTCACCGATTTCATCGCACCAGCCGAGCGCAGCTCTTCGCCCGCCGCGTACAAGGGCGACGTCGCACTGTTCGTCGTGTTCATGGTGGTGTCGATGGCGATCATGTGGCGCAACATCACGAAGGTCGTCCGCGACACACTCACCTGGCTCGAGGAGGACCGCGCTCCCGACGCAGACGAGCGCTGCAACACACTTGGTTTGCCATTCCGCATCGCTGTTCGTCCGATGGTCGTATGGGGGCTCGCCGCACTCCTGTTCAGCGTGTTGTCCCTCTTCTACGGACACACTTGGGGGTGGGCGATCGAGGTCTTCGGCACCACGGTGTTGGGTGGCGCGGTGAGTTGCGCGATCTCGTTCCTCGTCCTCGAGCGGGTCTTCCGGCCGGTCTTCGCATTGGCCCTCGAGGGAGAAGCCCCCGAGCGGCGCTACACGATGGGCGTGCGACCACGTCTGATGCTCACCTGGGTGCTCGGCTCGGCCGTTCCGCTGCTGGTGCTCGCCTTTCTGCCCTTCGACGCGCAGCACGCTGACGAGCGCACGAACATCGCGGGCGCGGTCGTCGCCGTCGCTGTGCTGGGATTGTGCCTTGGTCTGATCACCACGATCGTCGCCGCGATGTCCATCGCCGATCCGTTGCAAGAGGTGCGCGATGCGCTCGCGCGCGTGCAGCAGGGCGACCTGAGCGTCGAAGTTCCGGTGAACGATGGCGGCGAGGTCGGCCTGTTGCAGAGCGGAGTGAACGAGATGGTCGCCGGGTTGCGTGAGCGCCAACGGCTGGCCGACTTGTTCGGACGTCATGTCGGTACCGAGGTGGCGCAGCAGGCGATCGAGCAGGGCAGTGGCGTCGACAGCGAGCAACGCGAAGCGTCGGTGCTGTTCGTCGATCTCATCGGATCAACCGCGCTGGCGGAGGTGCTGTCGCCGCACGAGGTCGTGCGCACGCTCAACGCGTACTTCGACGCCGTTGTTCGAGTCGTGTCCGACGAAGGCGGGTGGGTCAACAAGTTCCAGGGCGACGGCGCACTCTGCGTGTTCGGCGCACCCGCCGTGCAACCGGATCACGCGGCTCGCGCACTGCGATCGGCTCGCACGTTGCATCGCGAGCTGGACCTACTGGCGTCGGTCTATCCGGGGCTCGACGCCGCCATCGGTGTGTCGTCAGGCGTGCTGGTCGCCGGCAACGTCGGAACCGAACAGCGATACGAGTACACGCTCATCGGTCGTCCGGTGAACGAAGCGGCACGGCTCACCGATCTCGCAAAGGGCCGGCCCGGCCGGGTGCTCGCAGGACAGGGCGCCACCGAGCGCGCCGGTGGCGAGACCGTGAAGTGGGCATCGCTCGGCACCGTTGCTCTGCGCGGCCACTCGGCACCGGTCGCGATCTACGAACCCATCGACGTGAGAGAGCCGGTCTCGTAGTCGAGCCGTAGTGTTCGGAGATGACTGACGACATCGGGTGGCTCGATGCCACTGCGCAGGCCGAGCTCGTGCGCACCGGACAGGTTTCGCCGGCAGAGTTGGTCGAGGGTGCGATCACGCGAACCGAGAAGCTGAACCCGGAGATCAACGCGATGATCCACCCGCGGTTCGACAAGGCCCGTGTCGAGGCGGCGGCAGCGCTACCCGACGGCCCCTTCCGCGGTGTGCCGATCATGATCAAAGACCTCTCGGCGCCGAGCGAGGGTGATCCCCAGCACAACGGCATGCGGGTGCTGCGCGACATGGGTTACATCGCTCCGGCCGACAACCATCTGGTGGCCCGGTACCGAAAGGCCGGGTTCGTCATGATCGGCCGGACGAACACGCCGGAGCTCGGGCTCGTCCCGACCACCGAGCCCGAGTCGCACGGCGCGACGCGCAACCCGTGGGACACCGGGCACACGCCCGGCGGCTCGAGCGGAGGCAGCGCCGCGGCCGTCGCCGCGGGCATGGTCTCGATCGCGCACGCGAGCGATGGCGGCGGCTCCATTCGCATTCCGGCGAGCATGTGTGGACTCGTCGGGCTCAAGGTGTCGCGCGGGCGTATCACGATGGGACCCGATCGCGACGAGTCGCAACTCGGCGTGGCGCACGTTGTCGCTCGGTCCGTGCGCGACGTCGCCGGCGCCCTCGACGTGACCCAAGGTCCCGCGCCGGGCGACATGGTCGTCGCTCCGCCGCCGAATCGCCCGTACGTCGAGGAGGTCGGTGCCGATCCTGGTCGGTTGCGCATTGGTGTTCTCGCGCACAATCCCAACGGCGCACTGCACGCTGACTGTGAGACAGCGGTGCGCACCACGGCTGCGCTCCTCGAATCACTCGGCCACCACGTCGAGGAGTCGCACCCGCCGCCGCTCGATCGTGCGCAGGAGAACGGTCGCGCGTTCATCTCGCGGTGGAGCACCGGGGCGAAGTTGAACCTCATCGTGACCGGGCGGCTCGTCGGACGCGATCTCACCGCCGACGACGTCGAGCCGTACACGTGGGCGATGGCGGAGATGGCCAACGGGGTCACGGGCGTCGACCTTGCGATGGCGTTGGCGGCGTGTGCCGCGTTCACGCGCGAGATGGCGGGGTGGTGGGCGGGTGGCTTCGACCTCTTGCTCAGTCCGACGTTGGGCGGCCCGCCGCCGCGGCTCGGCGAGCTGATGGGAACGCCCGACAACCCCTTCGCAGGTGGCGCAAAGATCAGCGCACTCGTGCCGTACACGACGCATTTCAACGTGACGGGCCAGCCGGCCATCTCGGTGCCGATGCACTGGAACGACGCCGGACTGCCGATCGGTATCCAACTCGCGGCCGCCTACGGCCGTGAAGACCTGCTGTTCCAGGTCGCCGCCCAACTCGAACAAGCCCAGCCCTGGTCCCACCGCCGCCCCCCAGTCTCGGCCTGAGGTGGGTCAGCCGCGGACGAGGGGCTTGTATTTGATGCGGTGGGGTTGTTCGGCGGCGGCACCGAGCTCCTTGCGACGCCAGGCCTCGTATTCGGTGAAGTTGCCTTCGAACCACCGCACCTGCGAGTCGCCCTCGAACGCGAGGACGTGCGTCGCGATGCGGTCGAGGAACCAGCGATCGTGGCTGATCACCACCGCGCATCCAGCGAACGTCTCGAGCGCGTCCTCGAGTGCTCGCAACGTGTCGACGTCGAGGTCGTTGGTCGGTTCGTCGAGCAAGAGAACGTTGCCGCCCCGCCGCAGCATCTTCGCCAGATGCACGCGGTTGCGCTCGCCGCCGGAGAGCGTGCCGACCTTCTTCTGCTGGTCGCTGCCCTTGAAGTTGAACGAGGCCACATAGGCCCGGCCGTTCGTCTCTCGCCCGCCGATCATCAGCAGGTCTTGACCATCGGCGATCTCCTCGAACACCGTCTTGTTCGGATCGAGCGCGTCGCGAGTCTGATCGACGTACGCCAGCTCAACGGTGCTGCCCACCCGTAACTCGCCGTCGTCGGGCTTCTCGTCGCCCGTGAACATCCGAAACAGCGTCGTCTTGCCCGCGCCGTTCGGGCCGATCACGCCGACGATGCCGGCGGGTGGGAGTGAGAACGACAAACCGTCGATCAGCAGCTTCTCGCCGTAGCCCTTGCTCAACTGCTCGGTCTCGATCACGACGTCGCCGAGCCGCTCGCCCGCGGGGATCGTGATCTCGAGCCGGTCGGAGCGACCGTCGGCGGCCTTGGCGTCGGCCAACAACTTCTCGTACGCGGCCAGCCGGGCCTTGCCCTTCGCCTGACGAGCTTTCGGCGCCATGCGCACCCACTCCAGCTCGCGCTCGAGCGTGCGCTGGCGCGCTGAGTCGGACTTCTCCTCGCGGCGCAGCCGATCTTGCTTCTGCTCGAGCCATGACGAGTAGTTGCCTTCGAATGGGATGCCCTTGCCGTGGTCGAGCTCGAGGATCCATTGGGCCACGTTGTCGAGGAAGTAGCGGTCGTGGGTGATGGCCACGACCGTTCCCGGATAGTCGGACAGCGTGCGTTCGAGCCACGCGACGGATTCGGCGTCGAGATGGTTGGTGGGCTCGTCGAGTAGCAGCAAGTCGGGCTTCGACAACAACAAACGGCACAGTGCGACCCGGCGCCGCTCGCCACCGGAGAGGGTGTCGACGTCGGCGTCGCCCGGTGGAAGACGCAACGCATCCATGGCGATGTCGATGGTGCGCTGGAGGTCCCACGCGCCCGCCGCTTCGATCTTCGCTTCGAGCTCGGCCTGCCGGGAGCCGAGCTTGTCGTAGTCGGCGTCGGGATCGGCCCACTTGGCCATGAGCTCGTCGTATTCGGTGAGCAGCGCGGCCACTTGCCCGACGCCGTCCATCACGTTTCCGAAGACGTCCTTGCCGGAATCGAGGTGCGGCTCCTGCTCGAGCAGGCCGGCCGTGAACCCGGGAGTCAGCCGGGCTTCGCCCGTGAACTCGTCGTCGACGCCGGCCATGATCCGCAGCAGCGACGACTTACCCGAGCCGTTCGGTCCGATGACACCGATCTTCGCTCCGGGATAGAAGGACAGCGAGATGTCCTTCAGCACCTCCTTGTCGGGAGGGTGATATCGGCCGACCTTGTACATCGTGTAGATGAATTGCGCGGTGCTCACTCCGAGCAACGCTAGTGGTGCAAACTTGAGGCAATGGCCAGAGGTCCGTCCGCCTACTTCCAGTTCTGGGATCACTTCGACGATCGGTCGAGTCACTGGCGCGACGGCGGGCCTCGTGTCGAGCTCTTCGAGCAGATGACCAGCGTGCAGCGTCGCCGCGCCGAGCACGAGTTGCTGCACCGCTTGGCGCGCGACCCGACGACCGACGGCTGGGTGCTCGACGCACTCGGCACGCTCCGCTCAGAAGAGGCGATACCGATGCTGCGAGAGTTGCTGCGCGGCCCGGTCGCGGAAGACGCGGCCATCGCCCTGTGGCGGATCTCGCGGTGGCGGGGTGCCGTGCGTGTGCTCGATCGCGTGATCAGAGCCCAGCTCGGACATGACGACCAGCGACCGCCGACGCTGCCCCGCCGCGTGGAGGCGGCTCACTTTCTCGCCGAGATCGGCTCACCCCGAGCCCGAGCGCTGTTGGTCGAGGTCGCGACCAACCGCGACGCGCCGATCCGATTGCAGCGAACGATCGAGGGCCTACTGCACTGAGACGGTCGTCGCCACGATCTCTCGCTGGCGAAACTCGGCGATCGCACCACCCAATTCCACGGATGCTCGGGCGCGCATGTCGGAGCGCGATGCGCCGACGGCGAACTGGAACGTGCCGGGCTCACACACGAATCGCATCGACTCGTCGTAGAACGCCAGCCGGCTCGGATGCACGGTGAACGTGACCGTTGCCGATTCGTTGGGCGCGAGCGGGATACGTGCGAACCCGACGAGGGCACGCGACGGTCGGGCCACCGACGCCACCTCGTCGGTCACGTAGAGCTGCACGACCTCATCGCCGGCTCGAGCTCCGGTGTTCGTCACGGTGATCGCCACGGTCGACGGTGTCGTCGTCGATCCGGTGACCACCTCGAGTCGGTCGTACGCGAACGAGGTGTACGAGAGTCCGTGGCCGAACGGGAAGAGGGGAGACGCCGGCCCGTCGGTGTAGTCGTGCCAGAATTGCGAGCGACCCCCTCCGGCGCGGTGCGTTCCGTGCACCGGGACCTGCCCAACGCTGCGGGGCATCGTCACCGGCAGTCGCCCACCAGGATTCAGGCGACCCAGGAGCACATCGGCGATCGCATTGCCACCCTCCTCTCCCGGCAGCCATGCCTGCACGATCGCGGCCACGTGTGCCGCGATCCACGGGAGCGCGAACACGCGGCCTCCGATGATGGTCACGACGGTCGGCCGGCCGGTCGCCACTACGGCTTCGACCAACTCCTGCTGGACCCCGGTGAGGCCGAGATCGCTGGCGTCACGCGCTTCGCCGACGGTCGAGTGCGGCATGAGGCCCGACTCGCCGCCCACGAACACCAACGCAACATCGGATCGCTCGGCGGCGAGCACGGCGGCGTCGATGCCCGACCGGTCGTCGCCGCTGACGGCGCAACCCGCCTCGTACTCGATCTCGGACCAATCGCCGACGGCCGTGACCAACGCCGCGAGCGGTGTGACGTGCTGCGTGTAGTGCGGCCCGGGTGCGAATGCCCCGCCCGCCTGCGGCAGGATCGACGGCGCCGGGGTCTGCTCGTAAACGATCTCGGTGTGCGCGGGATAGTGGTAGTCGCCCTGCAATCCGCGGGCTGAGTCCGCCAGAGGGCCGATCACCGCGACCCGGCCGATCTTCTCCAGATCGAGCGGGAGAAGATCGACCTCGTTGCGCAGCAGGACGATCGATCGTGCCGCGG
The DNA here is from genome assembly GCA_041166745.1 of Acidimicrobiaceae bacterium. Lineage (GTDB taxonomy): Bacteria > Actinomycetota > Acidimicrobiia > Acidimicrobiales > JACDCH01 > DASUCS01. Next base: position 191,085 of record JBEEGH010000029.1, on the reverse strand, counting down.
CCCGCCGCGCCAAGTCGCGCTGACTGAAGGTGTCGAACACCGCTGCCGCCCGCTCCGCGTCGACGTATGGCTGCTCGAACAGTCCCAAGCGGAACTTCGACGCCAGGACGCGACCTGCGGCCCGGTCGACCAGAGCGACGTCGAGCGTTCCCTCGTCGACGAGCCGGGTCAGCTGCCGGTAACAGTCGAATGCGGGCAGCTCGAGGTCGAGCCCGGCCGACAGCGCTTGCATCGCGGCGGTGGCCTTGTCCGCGGCCGTGTGGTGGTGGGTGATGAGTAGTTCGACCGCGTTGTAGTCGGCGACGACGAGGCCGTCGAAGCCGAGCTCATCGCGCAGCAACCCGGTCAGGATCGACGCTGCGCCGGCGCACGGCATTCCGTCGATCGAGCTGTACGAGTTCATGATCGATGCCAGACCCGCGTCGCGAATCGCGGCGGCAAACGGCTCCGCAAACATTTCGCGCAGCTCGCGAGGACCGAGATGGACGGGCGCGTGGTTCATTCCACCTTCAGGCAACCCGTAGCCGAGGAAGTGCTTACCCGTGCAGATGACACCGTTGCGCAGGTCGTCGGTCTGCAGGCCGCGGACGTAGGCGGTACCCAACGCTCCGGCCAGCACCGGGTTCTCGCCGTACGTCTCCTCCACGCGACCCCATCGAGGGTCCCGAGCGATGTCGAGGACGGGCGCCAGTGTGTGGCGGGCTCCCACGGCGAGCAACTGCTCGCGAACGACGGCCGCGACTTGTTCCACCAACTCGGGATCCCACGTCGAGGCCAGGCCGATGGCCTGCGGAAACACGGTGGCGTCGCGCGCGCAGTAGCCGCCGGTCGATTCCTCGTGCACGACGACCGGGACGCCGAGACGTGTCCGCTCGATCGCATACTGCTGGACGATGTTCATGAGCGCCGCGCTCTCCGCGGGCCGAAGGCCGGTCGACGCGCCGATGCGGGTGACGTGCCCGATGCCGTGGGCGAGGTGATGTGCGGCCCGGCCCTCGTCGAAGCCCTCCGGCGCGATCAGGTCCGTGATCCACACGCCTCCGAGCTGTGCGACCTTCTCCTCGAGCGTCATCCGGTCGAGGAGGTCGGCCACGCGGTCGTCGATGGGGATCGTGGGGTCGCGGTAGCGCTCGGCCATCGGGACAGCATCCATCACGAGCGGGCCCGGCGCTGGTGAACCCGATCGGCCGGTCGAGAACGGCATGATGCAGCCATGAGCGCCGTCGACGTCACGTTTCTGACCGATGGTGGGCAGCCCGCGAGCGCGACCCGTGACCGTCTCTTCGCCTTTCTGGGCGGCGCGCAGCGAACACTCGATCTCGCCATCTACGACGTCCACTTCAACGACGACACCGGTGATCGCCTGATCCAGCTGTTGGACGAAGCCGAAGCCCGAGGCGTGCAGGTGCGCGCGATCTACAACGACGCTCACCGACGGCGAGTCCCGGTGCCGCCGCCTCCGGAGGGCCCGTCGCTTCTCCAGCGCTTGGCGAAAGCCGTGCCTTCCACTGCGATACCGGGCATCCCGGATCTCATGCATCACAAGTACGTCGTGCGCGACGGCAACGCGGTGTGGACGGGCTCGACCAACTGGACGAACGATGCGTGGACTCGAATGGAGAACCTCACAGTCACGGTGGAGTCGTCCGACCTCGCCGCGGCGTACACGCAGGACTTCGACCAGCTCTGGACCAAGCGTCACCTCGAGCACACCGGCACGTTCGACGACGAACCGGCCACCCTCGTCGGTGGAACGAGGGTGAGGGCGCTGTTCTCGCCGGGACGCGGTCGCAAGATGGGCCAGCTCGTGGCGACCCGCATCGGTCAGGCGCGTGAGCGGATTCGTATCTGTTCGCCCGTCATCACCTCGTCGCCCATTCTCGGAACGCTGGCGGAGGTGCTCGACGACGAGACATGTGATGCGCTCATCACCGTCGACGGTCCGCAGATGGCCCAAGCCCTGGAGCAGTGGCGAAACGACGGTCGGGCCGCGTGGAAGGCGCCCCTGTACGAACGGGTCGTGCGGTCGGGACGACTCGCGGCGAAGGCATCGACGCCCTACGCGCCGAACGCCGTGCACGACTACATGCACGCCAAGCTCGTCGTCTGCGACGACTGGGTGCTGACGGGGTCGTACAACTGCTCGCACTCGGGCGAGCTCAACGCCGAGAACATTCTCGACATCCGAGATGCCGAGCTCGCTGACGCCTGTGCGGCGTATTGCGAGCGGGTTCATGCCCGATATGCCACCTCGGTCCCACCGGTAGGATCGGCGTGAGTTATGGGTGAAGATCAGAGTTCAAACGCGCTCGGGCCCAACGAGTGGCTGGTCGATGAGATGTACGAGCAGTACCTCGCCGATCCCAAGTCAGTGAGCGCCAGCTGGCAGGAGTTCTTCGAGGACTACCGACGCGACCAGCACGAGCCGGTGGCCGCGGCGGCCGCGCCCGCACCGATCGCCAAGGCGGCCACGGCCGCCAAGGCCGCGCCGGCCGCCGAGCAGCCGGTCGAGGCTCCGGCGCCCGAACACACGGAGGACAAGGAGGAGGGGCGTCCGTTGCGGGGGGCGGCGGCGCGGATCGTCGCCAACATGGAGGAGAGCCTCCATGTCCCGACGGCCACCAGCTTCCGCGAGGTTCCTGCCCGGCTCCTCGAGGTGAACCGATCGGTCATCAACGGCTACCTCGGACGCACACGCGGCGGAAAGGTGAGCTTCACCCACCTCATCGGATTCGCAGTCGTGCGCGCCATCGCCGAATCGATGCCGGTCATGAACTCCAGCTTCGTCAAAAGCGCCGACGGGTCACCCCGCGTCATACGCCACGACCACATCGGGCTCGGTATCGCCGTCGACCTCGAGAAGAGCGACGGATCGCGCACGCTGCTCGTGCCCGTGATCCGGGATGCGGACACGCTCGACTTTCGTGCGTTCTGGGGCGCGTACGAAGACCTCATCCGCAAAGTGCGCTCGAACAAGATCTCGCCAGACGACTTCGCCGGCGCCACCATCAGCTTGACCAACCCCGGCACGATCGGCACGGTGCAGTCAGTACCGCGGCTGATGCCCGGCCAAGGCGCGATCGTCGGTGTGGGGGCCCTCGACTATCCCGCGGCGTATCAGGGCGCCGATCCCGCCGCGCTCGCGGAGCTCGGGGTGTCGAAGGTCCTCGTGCTCACGTCGACGTACGACCATCGGGTCATCCAGGGCGCGGAGTCGGGGCTTTTCCTGAAGCGGGTGCACGAGCTGCTGCTCGGCGCCGACGGCTTCTACGACAACGTGTTCCGCTCGCTCGGCGTCCCGTACGAGGCGGTGCAGTGGCGCCGCGACGTCAACCCCGTCGACCGCGACCAGGCCATGCTCGAGAAGCAGATGGCGGTCGACACGCTCATCCGCGTGTACCGCGTGCGCGGCCACCTCATCGCGGATCTCGATCCGCTCGCGTCCAAAGAGCCGCACATGTTCAACGAGCTCGACCCGGCAACGTACGGGCTCACGATCTGGGATCTCGAGCGCGAGTTCCTCACGAACGGCCTCGCTGGTAACGCCCGCATGAAGCTCGGCGACATCCTGCGGCTGTTGCGCGACGCGTACTGCCGCACCGTCGGCATCGAGTACATGCACATCCAGGAACTCGACGAACAGCACTGGATCCAAGAGCAGGTCGAAGGGGTGCAGGGCGAGCTGTCGCCTGAAGACCAACGACACATCCTCGACCGCCTCAACGCGGCCGAGGCGTTCGAGACCTTTCTCGCCACGAAGTACGTGGGTCAGAAGCGCTTCGGCATGCAGGGCGCGGAGTCCGCGATTCCCACGCTCGACGCAATCATCGAGGAGGCTGCGAACGCAGATCTCGACGGTGTGGTGATGGGCATGTCGCACCGCGGACGGCTCAACGTGCTCGCCAACATCGTCGGCAAGAGCTACGACCAGATCTTCAAGGAGTTCGAGGGCGCGGTCGATCCCGAGTCGACGCAGGGCTCAGGCGACGTCAAGTACCACCTCGGTCAGTCCGGCAAGTTCGTCGCCCGTACCAGCAAGGAGATCGAGGTCGAGCTCTCGGCGAATCCGAGTCATCTCGAGACCGTCGATCCTGTGGTCGTCGGAATGGCGCGGGCCAAGCAGGACCTGATCAACGATCCGGGTTCGTTCTCGGTGCTGCCGTTGCTCGTGCACGGCGACGCTGCGTTTGCCGGGCAAGGAGTCGTCGCCGAGACACTGCAACTCGGGATGATCAAGGGCTATCGCGTCGGCGGCACGATCCACCTCGTGATCAACAACCAGTTGGGGTTCACGACGCCGCCCGAGTCGGCCCGCTCGTCGGAATACCCGACCGACGTCGCCAAGATGGTGCAGGCGCCCATCCTGCACGTGAACGGCGACGATCCCGAGGCCTGCGTTCGCGTCGCCCGGCTGGCATTCGACTACCGCCAGCGGTTCGGCAAAGACGTCGTGATCGACATGATCTGCTACCGCCGCCTCGGTCACAACGAGGGCGACGACCCGAGCTACACGCAACCGATCATGTACAAGCGCATCGAAGCGAAGCGGTCGGTGCGCAAGCTCTACACCGAGTCGTTGGTGAAGAGAGGCGACATCAGCATCGAGGAAGCCGAGCACGCGCTCGACGACTTCCAGGCAAAGTTGCAGGAGGCACTCGACCAGACGCGGTCGCACGCGCCGGAAGCGGGCATCAAGGCGAAGCCTGCTCCCATCCCGATCGGCTGCCTGCCTCGGGTCGAGACCGGCGTCCCTCGTGAGACCATCGACCGGATCTACAACGTGCTGTCGTCGGTGCCCGACGGCTTCACGATGCACCCCAAGCTGGCGAAGCAGTTCGAGACACGCACAAAGATGTTTCGCGAGGAGGGCGAGGTCGACTGGGCGCTCGGTGAGGCGATGGCCTTCGGTTCGCTGCTGCTCGAAGGCCACGACCTGCGCGTGGCCGGACAAGACACGCGCCGCGGCACCTTCAGCCATCGGCACTCGGTCCTCGTGGACTACGAGACCGGCGCGGAGTGGGCGCCACTCGCGCACCTCGACCCCGATCAAGCGAAGTTCTGGATCTACGACTCGCTGCTGTCCGAGTACGCCGCGCTCGGGTTCGAATACGGCTACTCCGTCGCCAACCCGGCGGCGCTCGTTGCGTGGGAAGCGCAGTTCGGTGACTTCGTCAACGGTGCGCAGATCATCCTCGACCAATACCTCGTCGCGGCCGAAGACAAATGGGGACAGACCAGTGGGCTGGTGCTGCTCCTGCCGCACGGCTACGAAGGACAAGGCCCGGAGCACAGCTCGGCACGCATCGAGCGCTTCCTGACGGCCGCCGCCGAGGACAACATCCAAGTCGCGAATGCCACGACCGCGGCGCAGTACTTCCACCTCCTGCGCCGGCAGATGCATCGAGACGTGCGCAAGCCGCTCGTGGTCTTCACGCCGAAGTCGCTGCTTCGGGCGAAGCAGGCTCGGTCGAAGGTCGAAGACCTCACCCACGGGTCGTTCGTCGAGGTCCTCGACGATCCGTCCTTCAGCGGCGACCCAGAGTCGGTGCAGCGAGTGGTGCTCGCGTCGGGCAAGGTCGCCTACGACGCCATCGCCAAGCGAGACGAGACCGATGCGCCGGTCGCGATCGTGCGCATCGAGCAGCTCTATCCGTGGCCGTTCGACCACCTCGCTGAGGCGTTGTCGAAGTACCCGAATGCACGCGAGCTCGTGTGGCTCCAGGAGGAGCCCGAGAACATGGGTCCCTGGAACTTCGCGAAGGGTCGCCTGTACGAAGCGCTCGCCGACGAGTACACGATCAAACGCGTGAGCCGGTTCGAATCGGGCAGTCCCGCCGTCGGATCCCACGCCGTCCACGGGCAAGAGCAAGAACAGATCGTCGAAGAAGCCCTCAAGCTCTGACGAAATCCCGTGCATAGCAACACAAAAATGTGTCGCTATGCACGGGATTTGGCTTAGCGAACGGCGAATCCGACAACGTCCTCCAGTTCCTTCAGAGCCTCGTCGGCGTCGACGACCTTGATCGTCGTCATCCCCATCGCCGCGGCGGGCTTGAGATTGATGCCGAGATCGTCGAGGAACACCACCTCTGACGCCTCGACGCCGAGCTGCTCGCAAGCGAGCTCGTAGATGCGCGGGTCGGGTTTGCGGATGCCCTCGCGGCTGGACTCGATCACCACGTCGAACAGACCGTGCACCGCGGACAGCCATGGTGGATTGTCCTGGTCGTTCATCGCGGCCATGTTGTTCGTGATGAGGCCTGTACGCAGGCGCTCGTGACAGCGGCCGATCGCTTCGATCATCTCCGGTCGGAGGTCGCCCGACAGGCAGCCGATGACCTCCCTGGCATCGATCGAGTGGCCGGCCGCACGTGCCTCGCCCTCGTACGCATCGCAGAATTCGTCGAACGTGAGCTCACTGCGCTCATGCCGAGCCCACGCGTTGCTGTCGGGATTGGTCGCGTTCAACCCCCGCAGGAAATCGACGGGTAAGCCGTGGTCTCGCTCGTAGCGATTGAATCCTTCGAAGGGGCTCGTCGAGATGACGCCGCCGAAATCGAACAGTGCTGCCCGAATCGACGGCATCAGCCGACGAGAAGGTCACGAGCGACGGCTTCCCACATCGCCGTCGACAAGCGCAGCGATTCGACATCCACCCGCTCGTCGTCGCCGTGGAACATCACGCCGTAGTCCTCGAGGCTGAGGGCGGTGCTGAAGAGACCGAATCCGTATGACGTTGCTCCTGCGCGCCGGAAGAACCGCGCGTCGGTCGCACCCACGGTGAGGAACGGAACGGTCGCGGAGTCCTCGTAGAACCCCTTCGTCACTCGACTCAGTGTGTCCCACAGCGGCGTGTCCATCGGTGACGCCGTCGACGGATCGTCGTGGGCGTGGAGCACCTCGACGACGCCGGCGAGGTCGCCGAGTGCCTCATCGAGCAGCGCGTGCACCTCGGCCGCAGTCTGTCCGGGCAGTGTGCGCACATCGACTTCGAGATCGACTGTGTCAGGGATGACGTTCGTCTTGGAGCCGCCATGGATCACCGTGGGAGCGAACGTCGTGTGCGTGCACGCGTGGAACTGTCGGGCCATTCCGAGCGGCAGAGAATCGCAGAGCTCGACGAAGCCCTCCTCCTGCAGCAGCGGGACGGTGAACTCGGGCGGGTAGCCGACCGACTCGACGAACCGCCGCCAGACGTCGTGCATGACGGTGGGGGGACGGAACTCGGCCAGCCGGCGGACGACCTCGGCCGCGGTCACCAGCGCATTGTCCGTGCGGAACGGCTGGGACGCATGGCCGGCGGTGCCCTTGACGCGCAGCGTGCACCACCACGTGCCCTTCTCGCCGACGATGACCGGGAGCTTGATGCCCTCAGGACTCGGGATCGGGATGCCGCCGGACTCGGTGATGACGTAGTCGGCGACGACCGCATCGTGCTCGTGGTCGACGAGGTGGGCCGCTCCGTACGTGCCGAGTGCCTCTTCGTCGGCGACCGCGAGGTAGATGAGCGTTCCCCGCGGCCGAAATCCGGATTCCGCGAGTCGCTTCGTCGCCACCGCCATCGAAGCGGTGAGATTCAACATGTCGACCGCGCCGCGACCCCACACTTGCGCGCGTCCGTGATCATCGTCGACGAGCTCGCCGCCGAACGGATCGCGCTCCCAACGGTCGATGTTGACGGGAACAACGTCGGTGTGGCCCATGAGAAGCAGCGATGGCGCGGTGGGATCGCTGCCTTCGATGCGAGCGACGAGATTGCCGCGTCCCGGGATCGCTTCGTACGTCTCGATCTCCATTCCGCTGCTGCCGAGATATTGCGAAAGGACATCAACACTGCGCGTCTCGTGCCCCGAGTTTTCCGTTCCGTCATTCACACAAGCGTTGCGAATGAGGTGTTGCAACAGGTCGATTACCTCTGAAGTTGGTTCGTCGTGCACGCCGCGAGCGTACGTCGCGCGTACAATTTGTGAACGATCCACAACAAAGGCGTGAATGTTTGCTTGACTTGAGCCTTAGATGAAGAGAAAACATGTCGTGGTGGACGGGTCGAACATCGCGACGGAAGGGCGCGCCGCGCCGAGCCTGGCGCAACTCGACGACGCTGTGCGCGCTTTGCTCGCCGAATACCCGTATGAGCATGCGACGGTTGTCGTCGATGCAACGTTCGGTCATCGCATCGATGCGAAGGAGCACAAGGCCTACGAAGAAGCTGCGCTCAACGGCGAATTGGTGACACCACCCGCCGGTGCGATCGGTCGCGGCGACGCGTTCGTCTTGCAGATTGCCGATCGCGCGACCGCCGACGTTTTTTCGAATGATTCGTTCCAGGAGTTCCACGGCCAATACCCATGGCTGTTCGACGAGGGACGACTCATCGGAGGCAAGCCCGTACAGAACGTCGGGTGGGTGTTCGTGCTGCGGGCGCCGGTTCGCGGGCCTACGAGTCGTCGATCCGTTCGCGACGCTCGTAAGCCGTCCGCCGCCGCATCGGCTCCGCTGCCGACGCCGACAACACCGCCGCCCGCGAAGAAAGATGCCGTCAAGGCGAAGGCGACGCCGCTCAAGACGCCGAAGGCGGTCGCCAAGCCCGCGGCCAAAGCGTCGCTCGCTTCCGATCCGAGCGCGAAGACCCCCGAATCGCGCACACGCCGACGACGCTCCACCGCTCATGGCGACCCGATCAACGATCAGATGGTGTATGCCGCCTTCGTCGTCGATCACCCGGTCGGAGCCCTCGTCGACGGGGTCGTCGATCGCTTTTCCTCGCACGGCGCCTACGTCCATGTGGGCGAAGCGCAGTGCTACGTGCCCCTGCGCGAGCTCGGGGATCCACCACCGCGCAGCGCTCGCGAGGTACTCAATCTCGGAGAGACGCGTCCGTTCACGGTCCAGCGCTTCGATCCCGTTCGACGCGGGATCGACGTGGTGCCCGTGGGCGGCCGGCTCGCCAAGTCCGAAAGCGGCAGAAATGTCGCCGAGGCGGTCGCAAAAGCGACCGGTATTACCAACCATGCAATAGACGCCGAGGAGGCGCCCGTGTCCCCTGCCGCCAAGAAGGCTGCTAAGCGCAAGGCTCCGGCCAAGCGCAAGGCAGCTGCCAAGAAGGCTCCGGCCAAGCGCAAGTCCGCAGCCAAGAAGGCTCCGGCCAAGCGCAAGGCTCCGGCCAAGCGAAAGGCAGCAGCCAAGAAGAAGGCTCCAGCCAAGCGCAAGTCCGCAGCCAAGAAGGCTCCGGCCAAGCGCAAGGCTCCGGCCAAGCGCAAGGCAGCGAAGCGTAAGGCTCCGGCCAAGCGCAAGGCTGCTGCCAAGAAGAAGGCTCCGGCCAAGCGCAAGGCTCCGGCCAAGCGCAAGGCAGCCAAGAAGAGGGCTCCGGCCAAGAAGCGTTAAGCGACGGCCTGGATGCTGTACACCGTTCCGGGCCCAGTCGGGGGTTACTCCGCCTGGGCCCGGAGACGGGCAACCACTCGTTCGAAGAGTGGTCGAGGCTGAGCCCCGGGCAGCACGAAGTCTCCTGGGAACAGCCAGGCAGGAGTCGCGGTGATGCCGTGCTCGTGCGCCGTCGTCATCGACGCCACGACCGCCTCGCGACCCGCACCGTCGTCGACCAACGCACGCACGTCGACCAACGCACGCACGTCGACTGATCGCGCGCCGCTCGCACTGACGAGTTCATCGAGCACGTCGGGGTCGCCGATGTCCGCTCCCTCCACGAAGTGCGAGGCAAAGAGCGCGTTGTCGAGTGCCTCGAACGCCACCGGGTCGAGCACGCGCACCACCTCGGCCGTTTCCAACGCGAGTCGGCTGTTCGGTACATGCGTTGGAGGACGGAATGCCAGGCCGACCTCCGCACACTCGCGGCCGATGGTCTCGTACACGCGCCCGAGCCGACCGTCCGGTCGTACGGCGCGCCCGCCCGCGGGCAAGTCCGGGTGCAGCTCGTAGGGCATCGCCGTCACGGTCACGTCGAGCGAACGCAGCAAGGCGGAGCGATCCCGTCCGAGATAGGCCCACGGGCAGATGTAGTCGGACCAGACGAGGGCACGCACGTCGCCCGAACCTATCTAGAGTCCACCGTCGGATGCGGATCGCTACGTGGAACGTCAACTCGTTGAAAGCTCGTCTTGTACGCGTCGAGGCGTGGCTCGAGGAGATCGAGCCCGACGTGCTCTGCATGCAGGAGACCAAACTGGCCGACTCCGCGTTTCCGGCGCTGACGTTCTCGGCCCTCGGCTACGAAGCCGTCCACCACGGCGAAGGCCGATGGAACGGGGTGGCCATCCTGAGTCGCGTCGGCCTCGAAGCGCCGTCGTCCGGATTTGCGCCCGGCGACGAGATCATGGGCAACGAGGCCCGCATGTTGTCGGCGACCTGCGGCGGCATTCGCGTGGCGACGGTCTACGTGCCCAACGGACGCTCGCTCGATCATGAGCAGTATCAGTTCAAGCTCGATTGGTTGGCGCGGCTTCGAGCCCACCTCGACGCGGTCTGCGATCCCAAGGCTCCTGTGGTCGTCTGTGGCGATTTCAACATCGCTCCGGAAGATCGTGATGTCTGGGATGCGAGCGCGGTGCACGGTGCAACCCACGTCAGCGAACCGGAACGAGCGGCGCTCGATGATCTGAAGGCCTGGGGCCTCGTCGACGTGTTCCGCCGCCACTACGACGACACCGGTCTCTATTCGTGGTGGGACTACCGGGCCGGAAATTTCCACAAGCATCTCGGAATGCGCATCGACCTCATGTTGGCCAGCGCGCCGCTCGCCGAGCGATCGCGGTGGGCACTCATCGACCGCAACGCGCGGAAAGGGCAGCTCCCTTCCGACCATGCACCGCTGATCGTCGACTTCGACACGGAGGACCTATGACCGTGCTTGCTCGGGGGCTGCGCCCCCGCTCCCCATCGTCGCCCGGATCGCTGGCGCTCTCTCGGTCGACAGGTCACGAGCTGCGCTCATGACCTTTTCGTGGCCAGAGGTTCCGACCGACGAGGCTCCCGAGCGGCGAGCGGAGGTGCGGCGGCTGACCGACGCGCTGCGCAGCGTGATCGAGCGCTTCGTGGCCACGTCGGCGCCACTCGAGGTGTTCCATGGTGTCGCCGACGAGTTGGAGGAGATCGCGGCGCGGTTGAGTGCGTACCCGCAGGAGCACCTCTTCACCGGATTCGCGGAGGCCGGTCCCGCCGGTGACTCGGCCGGCCCCTTCGACAACAGCCCGTTCATGGGACTCTCGAATCCGCTCGCGCCACCGATGCGCATGCAGATCGAGAAGGATCGTGTGCTCGGCACCGTGGTGTGCGGATCGGCCTACGAAGGACCGCCCGGCCACGTGCACGGCGGCTTTGTGGCGGCGATGTTCGACGAGTTGCTCGGGCTCGCGCAGTCGTTGTCAGGCAATCACGGCATGACCGGACGTCTCACGATCCACTACCGATCACCGACGCCACTTCATACGGAGTTGCGGATGGAGGGCTGGCTCGAGCGGGCGGACGGCCGCAAGATCATCTGCCGCGGCACGCTGCACGCCGGTGACGTCCTCTGCGCCGAGTCCGAAGGACTCTTCATCTCCGTGGACTTCGAGAAGCTCCGCGGAATGATCGAAGCCCGGGAAGCGGCGCGGGGCGCGCAGTAGGTTTCGCCCCATGGCGTTCAAGGGGTGGAGCGCGGAGGCGATCGAGTTCTTCGAAGCCCTCGAGGCCGACAACTCGAAGACGTTCTGGCACGCGCACAAAGCGATCTATGAGCAACAGGTGAAGCGGCCGATGGAGGAGCTCCTCGACGAGCTCGCCGGGGAGTTCGGTGAGGGCAGGATCTTCCGTCCGAACCGCGACATTCGCTTCAGCCTCGACAAGTCGCCCTACAAGACGAACATCGCGGGCACGCTGAGCAAGGGCGGTTACATCTCGCTGTCGGCGGAAGCCATCGGCGTCGGGTCAGGGATGTACATGCCGATGCCTGATCAACTCGAGCGGTTGCGTCGAGCGGTCGCCGACGATCGCACCGGAAGGCAGATCGAGAAGCTCGTGAGTGCAGTGAAGGCGGAGGGCATCGAGGTGAGCGCCCACGAGGAGCTGAAGACCGCGCCCAAGGGCTACCCGAAGGACCACCCGCGGATCGAGCTGCTGCGCATGAAGGGTCTGATCACCTGGAAGCAATGGCCGATCGCGGCCTGGCTCGGTACCGCGAAGGCGAAGCAGCGCGTCGTCGACGTGTTGCACGCGGCCAAGCCGATCAACGCTTGGCTCGACAAGCACGTCGGTCCGACGACGATGTCGATGGAGCGCCGATAGTGCCGGGCCGGGGCGAGATCCTCGAGCACCTTCGCAGGATCTGTATGGCGCTTCCCGAGGCGACCGAGCGGTTGAGCCACGGCGAGCCGACGTGGTTCGTGCGCGACAAGAAGGTGTTCGTGATGTTCGACGATCATCACCACGGCGCGGACCACATCGCGATGACCTGTCCGGCGCAGCCAGGGGTGCAAGGTGCGCTCGTCGACGAGGAGCCCCACCGGTTCTTCGTGCCGCCGTATGTGGGCCATCGCGGATGGATCGGTGTTCGCCTCGACGTCGACGTCGACTGGGAGGAGATTGCCGGCATCGTCGACGACGCCTACCGCATTGTCGCCCCGAAGAAGCTGATTGCCGAGCTGGAGGCGCGCTAAGGCTCTCGGGTCGCGATTTCGAGTCGGCGCCGAACGGCGAGCGCGCCGGCCATGGCTGCGCCGCCGACGGCCAACGGCAGCGTGAGCTCGATGCCCGTTCTCGCGATCTGGTTTGTCGGCGTGCTGGTGGACGCCGGCGGGTGTGGATCGAAGGGCGCGGTGAGGAGAAGCTCGACGTTGAGATCGGTCGGTACGCCGAGCTTGCTGACGGGGTCGACCTGAGGATCGTTCGCCGAGAGCTCGCGGCTGATCGACGCGAGGCCGAGCACGGAGAGATCGCCCGGGTCAGCAGCGGCGGGCGCGGCATGCTCGATGATCGTCGCGAAGATCGAAAGCGTGCCGTCGTGGTTGTCCACGAGCTCGACGAGGCGCCCGTGCTCGGGGTAGTCGACGTGTGCGGCCGTCGTGATCTCCCAGAAGCCGCCGGTGTAGCCGGTCGGGTCAGGCACCGGCTTGACGCGGTTCACGTGCGTGTGGCCGTTGATCCACGCAATCACGTTGGGGAAGCGCAGCAGCAACGCGTGCAGCTCGGTGAACGTGAGGCGCTGCTCGGTGGGGTTGGCCGGATCGGGGACGGGATTGGCAAGCGTGCCCGTGTTGTGATGGCTGAACAGGACGACGAGTTGATCGGCATGGCCCGTGCGCACCTCGGTGCCACCGGCGTCGTGGTACCGACCGCTCGCTTCGATCAGCCGCGCTTCGAGCCACGCCATCTGGGCTTCCCCGATCGATCCGTCGGCATAGCCACCGTGGTTCACCGTGTCGAGGCTGATACCGACGACACCGGGAGCGACCGCGAACGTGTAGTAGAGCTGCGTCGTGCCGAGCATGTCCTCGGTGTAGCCGTGGCCGTGCGGCCCGGGCGCGTTCGGTGATGCGAGATGGGCATTGATCCACTCGTCGATCGACACGGCGCGCCGTTCTGGATCCCCAGTGACCGTTCGGAATGGTGCCCCTTGGGAGAGCAACATCGCCGCCTGGCTCGGGTTGGCGAACGCATTTTGAATGTCGGCGGGGGACACGCCGGCGGCGAGGTTGGTCGGCTTGACCGTCCCCGTGGCGATCCCGTCGAGAGGTCGCACGTCGTTCGGCTGAACGCCAGGCATGTTGCCTTGCACGAGCCCGTCGTGGTTCCCGTAGCAGGAGTACCAGGGGATGTCGATGCCGGGGCTGTCGAACGCGGTGATCGCGGCGGCGAGGAGCCCGGGATAGTCGGGGAACCCGTTGATCGTCTTGTAGTCGTCGACGATCCCACTCTCGGGGTGCCAGTAGTGCGGGTCGGGCGAGACGCCGTCTTGGACGCCCTCGTACGTACCGATGGCGCCGCTGTCGGGCACGATCGTCCCGCCGTCGAGTGTCGTGATGAACCAGTCGAGCTCGTTGTGCTGCTGGTTGTCGATGTTGTCGCCGGTCGAGACACACACATCGAACGGCCGTCCGGTGACTGGCCCGGCGGCGATCGAGTTGATGCGCGTCATCATCGACGTCGCCACCTGGTTGGTGACGGGCTCCTGCGCCCGAAACGCGCTCTCGAACGGCGCCCCGTACCGGTCGAGGAACTCGACCCTCGACGGGCTTTGCGTGTCGATCAAGTGCACGTCGGTGAGATGCACGAGCGCCAGCATCGGGATGCGGCGGTCTTCGCGACCGTCCTTTGGCGCCGCCAGCTCTGCGCGCACCACGATCGGCCATCCTGGACCATCGCCGAGCTGTCGGTAGCCGGCGGCGCCCAATCGCACCACCGTCGCTTCGAGGGTGGTGCCGGTGGGATTGACGCTGATCGCCATCGTGCGGGCGAGGCCCGCGGCGCGCGCCGGTGTCCAGAGATCGCCCGTCCAGCCGACAGCGGCCAGCGCGGACATCCGCGCCAGGAAAGCGCGACGCGACAGCTGCGACCTGCGCCCCCCATGTTCCATTGGGTGGGGACGCTACCCGAGCGCGGTTTTGCTAACCGATCTGGGTGCGGAGCTTGGCGAGGCCGTCGCCCAACGCGACACGTAGATCGGCGCGCGGCAGGCCGAGGTCGTGTTGTATCTCGCGGATCGTGCGCGGTTCTCCGCCGTCGAGACCGTAGCGAGCAGTGATCACCGCACGCTCGACAGGTTCGAGGCGGTCGAGCAGGCGAGGGGAGGCGGCGTGGAGGCTGACGAGATCGTCGTCGGTGTCGGCGGAGACGTCGATCAGCTCTTCCAATTGATCGGCGCCGGCATCGGCATCGTTGTCGGGATACGGCCATCCCTCGTCACTCGGCCAGGAATCATCGGTGATCCAGGAGAGCGAGCCGGTCATCACCCAGTTGTCGCGCCGGACCGGGGAGAGGTCAACCGCCGTGATCGGCGATCCAGCGTTCGACGAGGTCGACCTCGGAGTCCAGATGCTCACGAAGGCCGGAGATGATCGCGTTCTCCACTCGCCGGCCCACGAGGGGCATACGGATCTCGATGTCTCCGGCGCATTTCCGAGTCGTCGCCGCATCGCCCGCCGGATCGAACCGGTAGGTGCCGGACGCTTTGAAGCGGTCGGCGTAGTGGTCGGCGATCATGCGGAAGCTCACTCGACGGGCTTCGACATCGTGATCCGCCTCCTCGACCCAGGTCAGCTTCTTCGGGTCGATCGCGGCGCGGACCGCGGCAGACAGCTGGCCGGTGAACCGGTAGCGCACCCGCATCCGCACGATGGACCCCTTCTCCTCGCGAGACAGGAGCTCGGGGCGGCCGAGGTTCGGCAGGGCTTCGAGGGACTCGTAGAACCCGGGGTCGACGAAGGCCGCAACGACGGCGCCGACCGGAGCCGCGACGCGCTGTTCCAGTTCGAAACGCATCAGTGACCCGCGACGACGGCCAACAGGTCGTCGCCGTAACGCTCGAGCTTCACCGGACCGATACCGGGCACCGCCAGCAAGCCTGCCCTGTCGGTGGGTCTGCGTGCCGCGACTTCCGTGAGGGTCTTGTCGTCGAAGATCACGAACGCGGGCACGCTGGCCGCCTTGGCCTGCTGCGAGCGCCAGCGGCGGAGCTCTTCGAACAGCACTTGGTCGCCCGGTTCGAGGGTCGACGCCGACCGGCCAACGCGCGGCTTGCCGGCGGCGCGCACCGTTTCGCGCACGACCGGAAGATGCAGTGCAGCATCGGCTGGTGCCGCGCCTCGCCGCATCGCGTCGAGTACGGGCTCGATCTCCTCGAGGTACACCGACGGCTTCCGGCGCGCCACCCGCGTGCCGAAGGTGCGCTCCTCCGCACGGTGCAACCACAACTCTCGCTCGGCGCGGGTGATCGCGACGTAGAAGAGACGACGTTCCTCGGCTGCGGCCTCGTTGGTCTGCGCGTGGAAGATCGGAACCAGGCCTTCCTCGAGACCGGCGAGATGCACGACCGGCCACTCGAGCCCCTTCGCGGCGTGAAAGGTTGCGATGTCGACTGCGTCGCCGCCGCTGCCGGCATCGTCGCTGCCGACGGTGGCGTTGAGCCATGCCTCGAAGCCTGCCGTCGACGGCGAGCGGTCGTCGGTGAGGTACTCGTTGGCCAGACGAAGGAGCTCCTCGAGATTGCGGATCCGCGTGAGCTCGGCATCGGACAGCAGCGGCTGTACATCGAGCCGGAGCTCGTCATCGTCGTCGTCATCGTCGCCGACATCGTGGACGTTGACCGGCGGGGCCACTCGAACCTCGAGATCGACCAATGCGTCGCGCAGTCCGGACCGCGAGCGCCGCATGGCGCCCACCGCCTCGCGGATCTCGGGCAGCTGGAGGAACGCCGTTTGCCCGCGCACGCGCACCGGAGCGTGAACAGCTCGCAGCGCCTCGGCGAGCTGCACCGCCTGCGCATTCGTGCGGACGAGCACGGCGTGGTGCGACCACGGCGCGTCGCGCCCGTGGCCGCGGGCGATGGCCTTCGCGATGGACTGGGCCTCCTGCGTGTCCGTGGCGTGGACGAGCAACTCCGGAACGGGGCCTTCCGAACGCGTCGCGCGAAGCCGCAGCTTCGATACGGCGCCGCACTCGAGTACGCGGTTGGCCGTGGCCACGACCTGTGGAGACGAGCGATAGTTGCTCTGGAGCGTGATCGTCTCCGTGCCGGGAATGCGGCCCGCGAGCTTGTTGATGAGGGTTGGATCGGAGCCGTTCCACGCGTAGATCGCCTGATTCGGGTCGCCGACGACGCAAAGGTCTGGCCGCTCGCCGCGCCAGGCCTCGAGCAATCGGAACTGCAACGGGTTCACGTCCTGGAACTCGTCGACGAAGAGATGGCGGAACTGCCATCGCTGTGAGCTCGCGAACTCGGCGTCGGTCTCGATGCCGTGGGCGCAGAGCCGGAGGAGATCGTCGAAATCCACTTGCCGCTGGTGATGCTTCTCCTGCTCGTAGCGGCCGTAGAGGTCGGCCATCACGTGGAGGTCGAGCGACGGCCGCCGCCGGGCCGCGCTGGCTTCGCGCGGGTAGTCGGCCGGAGCGATCATGCGCGCCTTGGCCCATTCGATCTCGCCGGCGGCGTCGACCGCCTTCACGCTCGACCCGCGGCCGAGCAGCCGGATCAGCATCGGCACCTTGCGGTCGAGGAGGGTGGGAGCCTGCATCCGGCGGTCGGACCACGAGCGCCGCAGCTGTGCGTAGGCCACCGCGTGGAACGTGCCCGCGACGATGTGATCGCGAAGGCCGAGCGTTCGAAGACGATTGCCGAGCTCACCGGCCGCTTTGCGAGTGAAGGTGAGCGCGACGACATGGCGGGGATCGGCGACTTCGGTCACGCATCGGTAGGCAATGCGTCGAGTGAGTACACGGGTCTTGCCCGATCCCGCGCCGGCGAGGATCACCAACGGGCTCGCCTCCGAGGTGACTGCCTGCCGCTGCGCCTCGTTCAGGCCCTCGAGAAGCGCGGCGGAGTCCATGCCGACCGAATGTAATGAACACGTGTGACAGTGGGGCCCCTATGGACGTACCGATCGAGAAGTTCGAGGGCCTCGTGGCCGCGGCGCTCGACGGCATCCCGCCTGCCATCGGACGCCTCATCGACAACGTGGCCGTGTTCGTCGAAGACGGCCGCAGCGACAGTGGCCTGCTCGGCCTCTACCAGGGCGTTCCGCTCACGCGGCGGGAGAACTACGGCCTCGGTGGAGGAATGCCCGACCGCATCACGATCTACCGGCTGCCGATCCTGGCGCGCTGCAGCAGCGACGACGAGGTCATCGATGCCGTGCGGATCACGGTCGTGCACGAGGTCGGACACCATTTCGGGCTCACCGATTCCCGCCTCCGCGAGCTCGGGTACGGGTAGCTTCTCGCCGTGGCATTCCCGAGCAAGCTGTTGAACGACGGCGAGGAGGTCGCACTCGACCTGCGACCCCATTGGTGGTACATGGCCGAGCCGACGGCGGCACTGGTCGGTTCGATCCTGCTGGGTGTGATCGCGCTTCAGTCGGACATCGCCGTGATCAAGATCGTGTGCGCCGTGCTCCTGCTCTTCTGCCTGGCGTGGTTCGGCATCCGATACGCCAAATGGTCCACCACGAACTTCGTCGTCACCAGCGATCGAGTGATCCACCGGTACGGCGTCGTCGCCAAGCACGGCATCGAGATCCCGCTCGAGCGGATCAACACGGTCTTCTTCAACCAATCGATCTTCGAGCGCCTGCTCGGCGCCGGCGATCTCGGCATCGAGTCGGCGGGGGAGCGGGGTGCCGAGACCTTCGAGGACGTCCGCAAGCCGGCCATCGTCCAGAACGAGATCTATCGCCAGATGGAAGCCAACTCGAACCGCATGTACGGCGGGCGCCAGCAGGCCCCGACGCAGCAGGCGGGTGCGTCGATCCCCGAACAGATCGAGCAGCTCGACGACTTGCGCAAGCGGGGTGTGATCTCGGAGCAGGAGTTCGCGGCAAAGAAGGCAGACCTGCTGAACCGGATGTGACCGGTCACGCCACCGCACGTGCGGTGACGTAACCAAGCGCCGCGGCGAGAACGCCCCCGACGACCGAGATGGAGACGTAGACCATCGCTTGCGCGGCCCGGTCCGTTCGCAGCAGCGTGTACGTCTCGAACGAGAACGTCGAGAACGTCGTGTACGCGCCGAGAAACCCCACTGCGATCGGCACGGTCGTCGTCTCCGGCCATCCCCGCTCCGTGCCGGCCGTGAGGATGAGGCCGAGCAGGAACGAACCGGTGAGGTTGATGCCCAGGGTCGTCCACGGGAACGATCGGACGCCGACGGCCACACCGAGTCCGTAGCGGGTCAGAGCGCCTGCAGCTCCCGCCAGCGCGACCAAAGCGATCTTCATGGTGGTAGTTCACTACGTTCGGGGTCGTGGCCCGCGAACCCCGCGCGATCAGCTCGGAAGCCGAGATCGACGCGCCGATCGATCTCGTGTGGTCGATCCTTCGGGACTTCGACTCCTACCCGGACTGGAACCCGTTCACGATCTCGGTGAAGACCACGCTCGAGCTCGGCTCGCCGGTCGACATGCAGGTGAAGTTGCGTCCGCCGAAGGCGATGCATCAGGTCGAGTACGTCTCGTCCGTCGTGGAGGGGGAGCGCGTGTGCTGGGGCGGCAACGTCGGGCCGCGGTGGTTCATCAACGCCGACCGGTGCCAGGTGCTGACCGATCTGGGTGCTGATCGCACGCGCTACTTCACCACCGACGTGTTCCACGGCATCGCCGTCGGCGTGATGTTCCTGGTCGTCGGCCGTCACGTGCAGCGGGGCTTCGACGACGTGGCCCGCGCCCTCAAGGAGCGTGCCGAGTCGCTGGTTCCGTAGAAGTCTGATGCCGTAGGGTGCCGCGTCCGCAAAGGGGGAAGCGCGTGGAATCGTTCGAAGGTCGCTTGGCGGTGGTCACCGGCGGTGGAACGGGCATGGGCCGCGAGCTCGTGATCCAACTCGCGGCGGAAGGCTGTTCGGTCGCGACGTGCGACCTGACCCTCGACAACGTCTCCGAGACCGCATTGCGAGCTGAGAAAGAAGCACCGGCCGGTACCCGCATCACGACCCACCTGTGCGACGTGTCCAACGCGGACGACGTCGACCGATTTCGCGATGAGGTGAAGGCACAACACGAGACCGACCACGTGAACCTCGTCTTCAACAACGCGGGGATCGGTGGCGGAGGAAGCTTCGTGGCCGGCAAGCGCGACGAATGGGAACGGACCTTCGCCGTGTGCTGGGGCGGCGTCTACAACTGCAGTCGGGCGTTCGTGCCCTTGCTCGTTGCCGGCGACGACGGCTATCTCGTCAACACGAGCAGCGTCAATGGCTTCTGGGCGTCGCTCGGGCCCGGCGTGCCGCACACGGCCTACAGCGCCGCGAAATTCGCAGTGAAGGGCTTCTCTGAAGCGCTGCTGGAAGACTTCCGCGTCAACGCGCCACACGTGAAGGTCGCGGTCGTCATGCCCGGCCACATCGGCACGGAGATCGTCAACAACAGCCGCCGCATTCTCGGCGCCGCCGAACCCGAGAACATGTCCACGGAAGAAGTCGACGAGTTCCGCGCTTCGTTCGCCCGTCGAGGGATGCCGGCCGACGGCATGTCCGACGACGACTTGCGCAAGCTCATCGGGATGTTCGGCGACATGTTCCGCGACGCCGCTCCGGTGTCGGCCGCTCAGGCGGCGACGATCATCCTCGACGGCGTGCGCGCCGGGAAGTGGCGGATCCTCGTCGGCGACGATGCGCACGAGCTCGACGAGAAGGTGCGAGCCGATCCCGAGGCGGCCTACGACGGGCTCAGCCTCAGCACGCTCTTCAATCGCTGACGTCCAGCCCCGCGCCCTAGAGCGGCTCGACCGAGGCGCCGGCGGAAGGGCGGACGGTCCAGCCCTCGTCGAGCACACGGGGATCGGTGAGCGCGACGACGCAGCCGCCCCATCCACCGCCCGTGAGACGCGCGCCGTGCACGCCCGGTAGTGCCGTGAGCCGCTCGACCAACGCGTCGAGCGCCGGCGTCGTGACCTCCTGGTTGTCGCGCAGGCTGATGTGCGACTCGGTCATGAGCGCGCCGGCCGTCGCAACATCGCCGCGGGCCAGCGCGTTGACGAAGTCGCGGACGCGATGGTTCTCCGTCACGACGTGACGGGCGCGTTTGCGCAGCACGCTGTCGTCCAGCGCCTCGACATCGGTCAGCGACGCGCTCGGCAAGTGACCGAGGAGCTCCTCGGCCCGTCCGACCTCCGCCCGCCGATCGGCGTAGCCCACCGTCGCGAGCGAGCGCCGTTGACCGCTGTCGACCACGACGACGGCGACATCCTCTGGAAGCGCGACGGGTGTGACGGCGAACGTCGTGCAGTCGATGAGGATGGCGTGGCCCTCGACGCCGAGAAGCGACGCGAACTGATCCATGATCCCGCACGGCACACCAGATGCGCGGTGCTCGGCCCGCTGGCATGCCAACGCCAGCTGGCGCCGGTCGATGCGATCGTCGCCGACCAACGCGAGCGCGACGGCAACCTCGAGCGCGGCGCTCGACGAGAGCCCGGTGCCGATCGGGATCGTCGTCGACACCTGGCCGATGAACCCGGTCGTGGGTGCGACCTCGGCCACGACCCCGGCGACGTACCGGGCCCAGGCGGGCGTCACCGCTGAAGGATCTGTCACGTCGAGCGCGACCTCGGCCGGATCAGGCTCGTCACGCGACACGAGGACGACGCGGTCGTGGCCGCGGTGGCCGACGATCGTCGTGCCGAGATCCACCGCCATCGGAAGCACGAGGCCGCCGGAGTAATCGCTGTGGCCGCCGATGAGGTTGACCCGTCCCGGCGCCCACACGCGGAGTTGTTCGTTCACCAACGAACCGCTCGCAGCTCGGCCGCGGCCGTCTCGGGCACGACCGGATTGACGTACAGGCCACTCCCCAGCTCGCCCCCAGCGATGAACCGCATCACACCAGGAGCGCGCTGCGGTACGGCGATCTCGACATGGAGGTGGGCGGTGGGCCACGCACCACCATCGAACGGTCGCTGGTGGAACCACAGCATGTACGGCATCGGGCGATCCCAGAGCGCGTCGAGACGATGCAGCGCGTCGACGAGCACGGCCGCGAGTCCGCGGCGGGACGGCTCCGACAGCGACGGCAGATCGGGCTCGTGCGCGGTCGGCGCGATGACGAGCCCGTACGGATACACCGACGCGTGCGGAACCCAGACCCGCCAACCGTCGGCTTCACTCACCAGACGATCGCCGGGCTCCTCTGCACAGAGGACGCACGTCTCGGCGCTCAGTTCGCGCCGCGGATTCGGTGGCACTTCGTCGTACGAGTAGATCTGGCCGTGCGGGTGCGGGATGGTGGCGCCCACCTCCTCGCCGCGGTTCTCGAAGACGAGGACGTACGCGATGTCGTCGCGCGCACCCAGGGCGCGCGATCGCTCCGCCCAGAGGTCGACCACCGCGAGCGCACCCTCGACGCCGAGCGACCAGAACGTGGCGTCGTGCTCCGGCGTGTACAACACGACCTCGCACCGGTCGTCAGGAAATGAAGGCCAACGGTTGACGAACGCACGCACGGCGTAGGGCTCGGGCGCCTCGAGACCGCCGACGCAGAACGGGCAATCGTCATTGGGTCGGTTCGGTCGTTCTTGGCGCTCGGCGTTCACCGCCACGACCGCGCCCGTGAGCGGGTCGCGCCGGATGTCGAGCACGGCTCTCAGCCGATCTGCTGGATGGCGGGCGCCAATCGTTCGAGCTCATCGGTGAGGAACGGAGCCCGGAGCGCGACGTTGATCTGCGTCGCGCCCGCCTCGGCGTACCGCCCGACCGTCTCGACGACCTCGTCGTCCGATCCCGTCAACACGCCAGGCCGGATGGCGTCGGCCAACGCACCGAATTGTGTCTTCAGGCTCTCATCGGTGAACGCGAGCCCGACGTTGACTGCGCACTTGATCTCGTCGAGATCGCGTCCGGCCGCGGCGCAGTGTCCCGCCAACACTTCGCGCTTGCGGCCGAACTCCTCCGGGCTGATGAACGGCACGTTCCATCCGTCGGCCCATCGAGCCACGATCGCCAGCGTGCGCTTCTCACCGCCGCCGCCGACCCAGATCGGAAGCTCGGCCTGCACGGGCCGCGGCTCACAACGGGCGTTCTTCAGCTGGAAGTACGTCCCGTCGAAGTTCGAGACCTCCTCGCGGAGCAGCAGACGCACGCATTGCACCGCTTCCTCGAGGATGTCGAGGCGTTCCTTGGTCGATGGGAACGGGATGCCGTACGCCTCGTACTCGTTGAAGGCCCATCCGGCCCCGAGCCCCATGTCCGCGCGGCCGCCACTGAGGTGATCGATGGTGGTGATCGCGTTGGCCAGCACGGCGGGGTGGCGGTATCCGGCGCAATAGACGAGCGAGCCGCAGCGAACCCGCGACGTCTCGCACGCGAGCGCCGTGTGGCAGGCGACGGCCTCGAGGCACTCGTAGCCGGCGAAGTCGGCGGAGTAGAAGTGATCCCAGATCGAGATCCAGTCGAACCCGAGGTCTTCGATGCGATGCCATAGCGCTCGGAGCTCGTCGACCGTCGTGTTCTGCAGCCCGGTGTGCACCCCAAACGTGAGCGTCATACGGCGCCGGACGTTACCCCTCCCAACCGCATCGCTCTACGTCTTGACCAAGCGGTCAAGACGCCGCGAACATGCGCCATGCCGACAGCGCCTGTCAATGGAATCGAGCTCTGGTACGAGACGATCGGTGATCCCGATGATGTGCCGCTGCTGCTGGTGAGTGGACTCGGGTCGCAGGGCATCACCTGGGCCGACGACTTCTGCAAGGCGTTTGCCCGCGAGGGTTACTACGTCATCCGGTTCGACAACCGCGACGTCGGTCTGTCGACGAAGATCGACTCGCCCCAGCTCAACTTCGGGGAGGAGCTCGCCAAGGGCTTCTCCGGCGAACCGGTGAATGCGCCGTACGTGCTCAGTGACATGGCGGCCGACGCGGTTGGCTTGCTCGACCACCTCGACATCAGCTCCGCCCACATCGTCGGCGCGTCGATGGGCGGGATGATCGTGCAGACGATGGCCATCGAGTATCCGGAGCGCGTCCGCACGATGACATCGATCATGTCGACGACGGGCGAGCGCGACGTCGGCCATCCGACACCGGAGGCGGGAGCGACGTTGCTGAAGCCGCCCGCGGCCTCGCGTGACGAGTACATCGAGAGCTACGTCGCCACGTGGCGCATCCTCGCCGGGCCCGTGCATTTCACTGACGAGCGCTTCCGTACAAGGGCCGGCATCGTGTACGACCGTTGCTACTTCCCGGTCGGTACCGGCCGGCAGTTGCTCGGCGTCTTGGCGTCTGGGTCGCGCGCCGACCGCCTGCGCGAGCTGCGCGTACCGACGCTCGTGATCCACGGCGTCATCGATGCGTTGGTCGGCGTCAGCGGTGGCCGGCGAACGGCCGAGTTGATTCCCGGAGCCGAGCTCGTCGAGTTCGACGACATGGGGCACGACGTGCCGCCGGGGCTGTACTCCGAGATCGTCGGCGCCATCGTCCGTCACACGTCAAAGGTCGGGAGCCCCGCATCATGAGCAACGGGCCGCTGTCAGGAATCAAGATCATCGAGCTCGCCGGCATCGGGCCCGGGCCGTTCTGTGCGTTCATGCTCGCCGACATGGGCGCAGACATCATCAAGATCGATCGCGCTGATCGTGTGCGCGGCGGCGATCCGTCGACGCCGCCCGCCGACGTGCTGCAGCGCGGTCGCCGGTCGATCGGCGTCGATCTCAAGAGCCCCGACGGGGTCGCGCTGGTGCTCGATCTGGTCGAGCATGCCGATGGACTGTTCGAGCCGTTCCGCCCAGGGGTCACCGAACGCCTCGGTCTCGGGCCGGACGAATGCCTCGCCCGCAACCCGAAGCTCGTCTACGGACGCATGACGGGCTGGGGCCAGGAGGGTCCGTACTCGCATACGTCGGGTCACGACATCAACTACATCGCGCTGGCGGGCGCGCTCGAGCCGATCGGCCGACGCGGCGAAGGGCCCACACCGCCCCTCAATCTGGTCGGCGACTTCGGCGGCGGCGGCATGTTGCTGGCCTACGGGATGGTGTGCGGGTTGCTGGAGGCGAGTCGTTCGGGCAAGGGGCAGGTCATCGATGCCGCGATGGTCGACGGTGCCGCCTGTCTGATGATGATGTTCCACGCGTTCCGCGCCATGGGCATCTGGGAGGACGAGCGGGGCACGAACCTGCTCGACACGGGCGCGTACTTCTACGACGTGTACGAGACCGCCGACGGCAAGTACGTCTCGATCGGTTCTCTCGAGCAACAGTTCTACGAGGAGCTCCTGCGCCTGACCGGGCTCGAAGGCGACCCCGACGTGCCCTGGCAGCACGACAAGACGCAGTGGCCGCGCATGAAGGAGCGCATGAAGGAGATCTTCAAGACGAAGACGCGCGATGAGTGGTGCGAGATCATGGAGGGCACCGACGTCTGTTTCGCGCCGGTGCTGTCGTTGGCGGAAGCGCCGCAACATCCCCACAACGTCCACCGCAAGACGTTCCTCGACCTCGAAGGGATCGTGCAGCCGGCGCCCGCCCCTCGATTCAGTCGCACGCCCGGCGAAGTGTCTCGTCCTCCCGCGCACGCGGGCCAGCACACCGACGAAATCCTCAACGAGTGGCTCAGCGCCGATGCCGACCGCATCGCCAAGCTGCGCGAGACCGGAGCGATCGCGTAACGACAGGCGGTTTGTGCGGTGGTAACCGGAGAAAAACGCCGGTTACGACGGGTAGAACGGTGGTGAACTCGTGAGATGGACGAGCTCGACGACGTCGTGCAGCACTACGAGTCGATTCGCGAGGAAGACCGCATCATTGCGGGTCTCAAACAGCTCGAGCTGCTGCGAACACAGGAGATCCTCACTCGGTACCTGCCCGCCTCGCCGGCGTCGATCATCGATGTCGGCGGCGCGACCGGAGTGCACGCGCGTTGGTTGGCCGAGGCCGGCTTTCGGGTGCACATCGTCGACGTCACGCCTCGGCACGTCGCGAAGGCGCACGCCGACCTGGCGGACCTCGGCGTCACCGCCGAGGTCGGTGACGCCCGTCGGCTTCCGGCCGGCGCCGCGACGTACGACGCCGTACTCATGCTCGGACCGATGTACCACCTGCCGTCGCGCGCAGACCGGCTGGCCGCGTTCGGAGAAGCGCGGCGCGTCGTCCGTCCGGGCGGGCTCGTCGTCGTTGCCGCGATCAGCCGCTTCGCGTCGCTCTTCGACGGCCTCGCCCGCGGGTTTCTCTTCGACCCGGACTTCCAGGAAGTCGTCGTGCGCGATCTTGCCGACGGCCGCCACGAGAATCCAGAGAACCGTCCGCACTGGTTCACCACGGCCTACTTCCACCTCGCGTCGGATCTCCGCGCCGAGGCGGAGGAGGCCGGGCTTCACGTGGACGACGTGTTCGGCGTCGAGGGACTCGGGGGATGGCTGCCGCAGCTCGCCGAGCAGTGGGAGACCGACGACGGCCGGCGAACGATCCTCGACGCCGCCCGCGCCGTTGAAACCGAGCCGTCGCTACAGGGCTTGAGCGCTCACCTGCTCCTCATCGCCTCCGCGCCGGAGTAGCGAGCGCGCCACACCTCCTCAGCCGGCCATTGGCGAGCCCACTCGGTCGTGACGAACTCGTAGCGCGTCGTTGCGTCCTCCGCGGGCCGCAGCTCGATGAGGTCTTCGACGACGAATCCGTTGCTCCGGAGCAACCTGATCCAGTCGCCGTATCCGAGGTGGAATTCGACCGATGGATCGTCCGGCCACTCGAACCGATGCATCCCGAAGTACGGCCGTCGCATCCAGTTCTCCGCGGGCACGCCGTCCTCGTCGGGAACGCACAACATCATGATCGTGCCGTTGCCGAGGAAGATGAGCTCGCCTCCGGGTCGCAGCAGCCTGGCGGCTTCGGGTATCCATCGGTACGGATCGCTCCAGATCGCCGCGCCGTACTCACTGATCACGAGATCGCAGCACGCATCGCGCAGCGGCACCTGCTCGCCCGCGCCCCGAATCAACGGGAATGAGACCTCGAACTCGCCTTGGAACTGCCGCGCGCTCGCCAGTTGGTTGGGTGTCGGGTCCACACCGACAGGTCGGCCACCGAGACGCGCGATCCACGAAGAGATGTAGCCCGTTCCGCAACCGAGCTCGACGACGTCGGCACCGTTGACGTCGGCCAGCAGGCCGAGGTCGCTCTCGGGAATGCCGAACATGCCCCAGCTCGGTTCGGATGACCAGTTCCGGCGGCCGGCGTCCACGTAGTTCGCGGCGTCGACGTTCCACGCGTCCTGATTGCGCTTCAGGTAGTCGAACTCGGTGTGATGGGCGGCGCGGTCGTTCATGCGAGATCGATGCGGATGGTAAGCGGGCGACGGACGCTACGTCGGTCGACGCGCCGTCGGGCCTACCATCGGCGCCCATGGCATTGCCGAAACCTGCTCCGGACCGAACTTCGATCGTGACGGGAGCGTCCTCCGGAATCGGGGCGGAGCTCGCGCGTGGTCTCGCCAAGCGGGGTCTCGGCGTCACCCTCGTCGCCCGTCGTGAGGACCGCCTCCGGGTGCTGGCCGACGAACTCGCGAAGGCCCACGGTGTGCGCGCGGAGGTCATCACCGCCGACCTCACCGATCAAGACTCACGCAGCCGCATTGCATCTGAGTTGGCGAGCCGCGGGCTCACCGTCGATGTGCTCGTGAACAACGCGGGACTGAGCACCACCGGCGCGGTGCACCGCAGTGCGCCGGAGCGCGACATCGCGATGATCCGCACCGACGTGGAGGCCATTGTCCATCTCTGCAGCATCTTCGTGCCGGGCATGGTCGAGCGCGGCCACGGAGCGGTGTTGAATGTTGCGTCGACCGCCGCGTTCCAGCCGCTACCCGGGCAAGCGGGCTACGGGGGAGCGAAGGCGTTCGTGCTGTCGTACAGCCGAGCAACGCGTGCCGAGCTCAAGGGCAGCGGCGTGACGATGACCGTGCTGTGCCCTGGTCCGGTCGAGACCGAGTTCAGCGAAGCCGCCGGTTTCACGGAGGAAGAGTCGTCGAACGCACTGCCGAAGTTCATGTGGGTGTCCGCGGCTGATGTGGCCAAGGCGGCGATCAAGGGTCTCGACAGGAATCACGCCGTCGTGATCCCCGGTTTTGCCAACCGTGTGGGCGCGGCCGTTGCTCATCTCACTCCGCGCCGGGTGTTGTTGCCGATGCTCGCCCGGCAGCATCCCGCGCTCAAGAAGTGAGCGTGCGTGCCTGAACTGATCAGCGGCGGCTTGACGCTGGCCTACGACGTGTTCGGCAAGGGTGAGCCGGTCGTACTCGTGTGTGGCTGTGGGCAACCGGCCACAGGGTGGCACCTGGAGATCGCGCCCGAGCTCGTCGCCGCGGGGTATCAGGTCGTGACCTTCGACAACCGTGGAGTCGCGCCGTCGTCCTCACCGCCGGCGCCGTATTCGATAGCCGACATGGTCGACGACACATTGTCGCTGCTCGACCATCTCGAACTCGACTCGGTTCGCATCGCGGGCTACTCGATGGGCGGGTGGGTGGCGGAGACGATGGCCATCCAACATCCTGATCGTGTGCGCGGCGCGGCGTTCATCGGCAGCTGCAACGTCGCGACGGCGTGGGAGAAGGCGATCACCACCGTCGAGCGCGACATCGCGCAGCTCGACCCCGACCTGCCGCCGCTGTTCTACGCGACGGAGACGCTGCGGTATCTCCCGAACCGAGACCTGCAGAACAGTGAGCTCGTCGATGGATGGCTCTCCTTGATCGGCGATCTGCCGCCGTGGCCGAATCCGGGTCGGCTCGGGCAGTACGAGGCGTGCCTCGCGTGGTCGAACGATGTCGAACGCACGAAGGCATGGCCGAACATCGAGGTTCCGTGCTTGGTGCTGTCGTTCGAGCACGATGTCGACTCGCCGCCGGCATACGCGCGAGAAGCGGCCGCGGAGATACCCGAGGCCGGGTTCGTGGAGATCCCCGATGCCAGTCATCTGGGCGTGTTCACCCACGGCCAGGCAGTAGTGCGAGCGTTGATCGATTTCTTTGGAAGGATCTAGAGATGGACGTACGGAACGTGCAACTCGTCGAGCCGGAGGTCGAGCACAACGGGACGGTTCCCGTGTGGTGGCTCATTCGTCCCCGGGAGATGCTCGACCTCACCGACGGCGGCTATCTGGAGCTCGCCAACGAGTTCGAGGTCGCAGTCGGAGGAGAGGTCTTTCCACACACGCACCCGACGCACGAGTTCTATTTCGTGATGACCGGTGAGGGTGTAATGACGATCGGGGGCGAGCATCGCGATGTCGTGCCCGGCGACCTCGTGTACATCCCACCCGACGCGGTGCACAGCCTGCGTCCCACCGGTGATGTGCCGATCCACTGCTTCTGCTTCGCGGTGGGGGTGAAGGGCGCCGCGCCCATCGATTACACGACGCATTAGGTCAGGAGGGGTACCGTCGGCCGTCATGGCCGAACCGGGGGCGAAGAGCGAGCGGCCCCTGGTGCTCGACGAGCTGTCGCAGCAGCTCGAGCAGTTTCGGGTCTTGCGCACCGGAGCCGACACGGATGCCACCGAGCGGTTGCTCAACAAGCTCGGCGCCCACGATCCCGTCGAAGCGCAGATCGTTCTCGAACTCTCGGCACAACGGCCCCTCGGTCATCCGGAGCGATTCACCGAAGCCCACGTGCTCGCCATGCGATCGCTCGAAGTACTCGACCGCAACGGGGCGCGGGTGCCGCCGGTTCCCCGTCTCGGGCCGCTCAAGCCGATCGCTGAATTCGGCGTACAACTCGTCACGCGTTTCATCGTGCGCAACCACCAAGCCGACGTGGTCGACGCGATCCGCAATCTGTACACGCGACGCCTCGCGTGGTTCGCGC
This sequence comes from Acidimicrobiaceae bacterium, assembly GCA_041166745.1. GTDB lineage: Bacteria > Actinomycetota > Acidimicrobiia > Acidimicrobiales > JACDCH01 > DASUCS01. The sequence continues at coordinate 161,598 of JBEEGH010000029.1, read as the reverse complement.
CGGACGACCCATCGCGGATGCCGATGATCCGCGCCCGTCTCGACGCCGAGCGCGTCGCATCGACGTACAAGGGCAACCCCATCGGTGTGCCCACCTTTCTGCTCGGTGGTGCCGTCATCTCCGGCGTGGCCTCGGGGTTTCGCGTGCTCTCGGAGGCGGTCGTCGGCTCCCGGTTGGCGGCGACGATCGCGGTTGCCGCCGCGTTCCTCGTGCTCGGGGGACTCTCGTGGATGATCCTGCGAGGGGCCGCGGTAGCCCACCATCGCATCCGCATCACCGTGCAGGACCCTCTGAAGGCGCTGTGGGAGACGATCGGTCGCTGTGGCAAACCGCCTGAAGACGACGCACAGCAATTCGCGGTGTACGCCATCATCCTCACCGTCGTCGGCTGGCTCGTGATCCCCCTCGGAGTGCTGTTTGTGTTCGCGGCCTTCTAGGGTTCAGGGCGATGGCAACCCTGGTCTGCTTCCACGCCCACCCGGATGACGAATGCATCGCCACTGGTGGTGTGATGGCGAAGGCGGCCAAGGAAGGGCACCGCGTGGTGCTCGTGGTCGCGACCAAGGGCGAGCACGGCGAGGTCCCCGAGGGTTTCCTCGACGCCGGCGAAGAATTGTGGCAGCGACGCGTCAAGGAGACCCAGGCGGCTGCCGAGATTCTCGGTGTCCAGCGTCTCGAGTTCCTCGGCTACGTCGACTCCGGAATGATCGACACGCCCGAAAACGACAAGCCCGGTTCGTTCTGGACGGCAGACGTCGAGGAGGCTGCGGAGCGGCTCGCGACGATCCTGCGCGAGGAGAACGCCGACGTGATCACGATCTACGACGATCACGGCGGGTACGGCCACCCTGATCACATCCAAGTGCACCGCGTTGGCAAGCGAGCGGCCGAGATCGCGGCGACGCCGAAGGTGTACCAATCAACGATCAATCGCGATCACATCATTCGAGGCATGCGTGAGGGGGCGTCGATGATGCCGGAGGGCACGGAGATGCCGGACTTCGAGGCCGCTCCAGACTTCGGTTCGCCGGAGTCGGTCATCACGGGCGCCGTCGACGTGTCGGAGTTCCTCGATCACAAGCGTCGCGCGATGCAGGCGCACGGAAGCCAGATCAGCGAGCAGTCGTTCTTCTTGCAGATGCCGCCCGAAGGCTTCGCCATCGGGTTCGGAACCGAATGGTTCATCCGCGACGGGCAAGGTCCGGGCATCACCGAGACCAACCTGCTGTGAATCGGCTGATCCTCGTTCGCCACGGCGATGCCGCGGCGGGGTGGGGCGACGATCTCGACCCGGGGTTGTCAGACCTTGGCCGCGCGCAGGCGCGGCACGTCGCCGAATCGCTGAAACCGCTGGGCCCTTTGCCGATACTCACCAGTCCGCTCCGACGGTGTCGAGAGACCGCGGTGCCGATCGCAGAGCAATGGAACGTGCAGCCCGCGGTCGAGCCCGACGTTGGTGAGATCAAGGCCCCCGACCACGATCTGGCGACTCGGGGACCATGGCTGGCGAGCGTGATCGGCAGCGAATGGTCCGACATGCCCGCGGACCAGCAGGCATGGCGCGCCGCCGTGCTGGCCTGCTTGCTGTCGATGCGCGAGGACTGTGTCGTCATCACGCACTTCATCGCCATCAACGTCGCCATCGGCGCGGCAACGGTCGACGACCGAGTCGTCTGTCTGCGAATCGGCAACTGCTCGACGACGATGCTCGAGAGCGACGGACAGTCACTGATGCTGGTCGCCGCTCCGGCGGAGGCTGACAAGACGGAGGTGCTCTGACGTGAGGCCGTGGACGCACACTGGCTTCGCGCAGCAACTCGTGTTCGGCCCCGGCGCGGTGAAACGGGTGAGCGACCTGCTGAAGGCGCTCGGCGCTCGACGCGTGCTGCTCGTCACCACCGAAGGCCGGAACGATTCGGATGACGGTGCCCGCGTTCGGGCCGCGCTCGGATCGACGCTCGTGTCGACCTTCGCCGAGGTCACGTCGCATGTCCCCGTGCCTTCGGTGCAGCGGGCCGTGCAGCAGGCGCGCCGCGACGCGGTCGACGCGGTGGTTTCGTTCGGCGGCGGCTCCTGCGCCGACATGGGCAAGGCCGTGTGCTTCTTCACCGAGCAGGAAGCGGGCACACCCGGCGCCTCGTACGCCGATCGGCCGGCGCTGCCGCACATCGCCATCCCCACGACCTACTCGGGTGCCGAGCTGACGGGCTTCTTCGGCATGACAGATCCGACAGCGCGCCAGAAGACGGGAGCGGGCGGGCCGACGATCACGCCGATGGGCGCGATCTACGACCCGGAGCTGACGCTGTCGACACCGCCGCGTGTCAGCGCAGAGACGGGGATGAACGCGCTCGCGCACTGTGTCGAGGTCGTCTACTCACCGAGTCGCACGCCCGAGGCCGAAGCCATCGGGCTCGCGGGCGCGAAGCGCATCGTGAACGCGTTGCCGCTCGTCGTCGACGATCCCGGCGACGTCGACGTGCGCGCGTCGATGCTCGAAGGCGCCGCCCTGGCCGGCCGCTGCCTGCAGAACGGATCGATGGGAGTGCACCATGGGCTGTCGCAGCTCGTCGGTGGGCGCACCGGCATTGCGCACGGTTTGGCGAACGCGATGATCCTCCCGCACGCGATCCGCTACAACGCGGTGGCTGCGTACGACGAGCTGGAGCGATTGGGAGAGGCGATCGGAACACCCGACGATCCCGCGGGTGCGGTGACCGCGCTCGTCCAACGGCTCGGATTGCCTTCAGGATTGGGCGAGTGTGGCGTGACGCTCGAGGATCTCGACGCCGTGGCCCGGCTCTCGCAGGCCAACCACAACGTACGCAACAACATCCGGCCGGTGAGCGAGGACGACGCTCGAACCATCCTGTCGGCGGCGTACTGACACGTCCGCAGCGGTATCGTCGCACCATGCCTGCTGAGCAACCTCGGTGGCGGGGCGTCAACCACCTCGCTCTGATCACCAACGACATGGACACGACCGTCCGCTTCTACCACGGAGTACTCGGCGCTCGACTCGTCGCTCATCTCGGCAATCGGTCGTTTCGTCACTACTTCTTCGAGGTCGGACCCGAACAGACGGTTGCCTTCTTCGAGTACAAGGAGTCGCCGGTGCGAGCGTTCGCCAAGCCGGCCGGGGTGCCCGACCCGCGAGCGATCCAGTTCGATCACCTCTCGCTCAATCTCTCCGACGAGCGCGCCCTCGAAGACTTGCAGGCCCGGCTGAAGGAGAACGGCTGCGAGGTCACCGACATCGTCGATCACGGCTTCGTGCGTTCGATCTACTTCAACGATCCGAACGGCATCGCACTCGAGGCATCGTGGTGGGTGATCGATCCGACGGGCCGCGACTCTGACTACGGCGACGGCGAATTGTTCTCCGACCCCGATCCCGTCCCGTCGGTCTCCGAGCTCTATGCAAGTGGCGAGCTCGTGTCGACGCCGACGACCCACCTCGTCCAAGACGCCACCGACATCCCCGATCCCGTCTGACCCCAATTCCGAAATCCCGTGCATAGCAACACACTTTTGTGTCGCTATGCACGGGATTTGCCGCTAGCGGTGGCCGAGGGCGTGTTTCACATCGGCGGACGTGATGCCGGGTGCGGCTGACGGTTTGTCGTCGGTGCGCACCATCGACTCCAGCGCCGCCTGTTGCAGCAACGCCTTGAGGTCCGCGCCGCTGTAGCCCTCCGTCTCGATGGCCACGTCGTCGAGGTCGACGCCGCGTAGCGGCATCGGTTGCGTCAACCGCTGGAGAATGCGAAGTCGTTGCTCGACGTCGGGCAAACCCAGCGTGATCGTGCGGGACAAGCGCCCGCCGCGGCGCAGCGCGGGGTCGACGGCCTTCGGTCGATTGGTGGCGCCCACCACGAACACGCCCGGCGAGCTCGACATGCCGTCGATCTCCAGCAGCAGTTGGTCGAGCTGGCGGTCGTACGCGCCGAGCTTGCCGCGCGTTCCACCGATCGCGTCGATCTCGTCGATGAACACGATCGACGGACAGTTCGCACGCGCACGACGGAAGAGGCGGGCCATCGCCTTCTCGCTCTCACCGACCCAGCGACTCGTGAGGTCTGCGGCCGTCACGGGGTAGAACGAGCACTTGGCCTCGGCCGCGAGCACTTTGGCGATCGTCGTCTTGCCCGTACCTGGTGGGCCGGTGAGCAGCAGTCCTGAGGGCGGATCGATCCCCAAGCGCTCGCACCGCTCCGGATCCTCGATCAGCTCTTGCGTCTTGCGCAGCTCCGCCAGAACATCCGAGTCGAGCACGAGCTGATCCCACGACCATGCGTCGACCGTCGGACGGTCCTTGCCACCCCGTTGTTCGATGGCGTCGTCGAGATGGTCGGCCGAGATCTGCACGACCTTGCTCGTGCCCGTCGCCTCGCGCATCGCGTGCAGCGCAGCCAGCTCGACGGCCTGTACGAGCGCCGCGGGCGTGTGGCCGGCGCAACGACGCGCCGTGTCACTGAGGTCGAGGTCAGAGCGCACGGGCCGCTGGCGCAACGCCGCCTCGAGTATCGCGAGACGGCCCTTCTCGTCGGGAAGGTCGAGGCGCACGTGCCGATCGAAGCGGCCGGCCCGGGTGATGGCGGGGTCGAGCGCGTCGATGTCGTTCGTGGTCGCGACCACCACAAGGCGCGGCTCTTGACGCCACTGCTCCACACTTTGCAGCAACTGCGCGAGAAGTTCGCGCGCGCTGCCGTCAGGTTGATCGCCACGCGCGGTCGCCACGGCGTCGAGTTCGTCGAAGAGCAGCACGCACGGGAGATGTGCGGCCGCAGTCTCGAAGGCGCGGTGCACGCGCCGAGGGGCGTCGCCGACGGTGCGGGTGACGAGATCGGCGACATCGACCTCGAGCAGGCTGCATCCGAGCTCGCCCGCGAGCGCGCGGGCGAAGAACGACTTGCCGGTGCCCGGGAGCCCGTGGAGGAGCACGCCGTTCCACGTGACCCGATAGGTGTGCGCCCGCTCCGGATCGCGCAGGACGAGACCGAGCGTGTCCCGCAGTTCGGCCTTCACCTCGTCCAGCCCGCCGACATCGGCGAACTTCGGGAGGCGTTCCGGCGGCAGCACGACAAGATCGACATCCGCGCCGCCGACGGGAGCGGGACGAAGCCCCTCGTTCTCAGGAACGAAGGTCGAGATCGGCTCGGACGACGCTTCGCGACGCCGAGCCAGTGCAAGCACCAACGCGGCGACGGCGATCCCAGCGATCGTACCGAGCAAGAGGTCGAGGAGGATCATGTGCTCGGTCCTTCTAGCATCCTCGAGATGTCAGGCACCGAGGAGTCCTTGGACAGCGCGCTCGATTGGGTGGCGGACCACACCCGGCGCTACGTGGAGAGCGACGGCGAGGACGGGCATGAATGGATGGGTGTGCCGACCCTCGTTCTCACCACCCGGGGCCGGCGGTCAGGCCGTCTCCGTCGCAATGCGTTGATCTACGGAAAGGACGGCGACGATCACGTCATCGTCGCTTCCCGAGGCGGACACGCCAACAACCCCCTCTGGTACCTCAATCTCGTCGAGGATCCGAACGTCGGGGTGCAGGTCGGTGCGGAGCGCTTCGACGCCACCGCACACACCGCCACGGCCGAGGAGAAGGCTCGCCTGTGGCCGGCGATGGCGAAGATCTGGCCCGCCTACGACGAGTACCAGGCGAAGACCGAGCGCGACATCCCGGTGATCGTCCTCGAGCGAAAGTGAGCGGCGGGGTCGTCAGACCTCGGCGATGGCGGAGTCCCAGAGTAGGTTGCAGTTCCGACAGGTCTGCGTCTTGGTCTCGTGCACGAGATTGATGTGTTCGAGATACCCGGGGCCCCCGCACTGCGGGCAGACGTTCGGCAGGACCACGGTCTGCTCAGTGAACGACGTCGAGGCTGGCTTCCGTCGTGGCCTCAAGCGGACTTGCATTCCGAGGATCTCCTTGGTCTCGCCCGCTGTCTGTCGTTGACTGCGTACCCAACCGTGGTTCGGATCTACCCCTGATCCGAAGCGGATGTCGCCGTGCCCGCGCGCCCATCACCCGTAACCCTCCGAGGGCTCCGGCCACAAACGGCGCAGAGTTCGCGACACACTGCATGCACACGCCCCAAACCATAGACAGACTGCACGGATGAGTGAGTTCGGTGGGGTCATCGGTCCGAGTTGGCGGGAATCGACGGCCTGGTGGCCACCCGAGCCTTCGGCGCCCGAGGGCGCGCCGAACGTGCTCGTCGTGGTGCTCGACGATGTCGGCTACGCCCAACTCGGTTGCTATGGGTCCGACATCGCCACGCCGAACATCGATCGCCTCGCGTCAGGCGGTGTCCGCCTCTCGAATTTCCACACCACGTCGCTGTGCTCGCCCACCCGCGCCTGCCTGCTGACCGGGCGGAACCATCACTCGAACGCCATGGGCCGAGTCGCGGATCTCGCCGTTGGCTTTCCCGGCTACTGGGGGCGCGTGCCTCGCGAGAACGGCTTCATGTCGGAGATCCTCGCGGCGAACGGGTACGTGCCGATGGCCGTCGGAAAGTGGCACCTGACGCCGGAGGACGAGACGCACATGGTCGCGCCGCGCGACACCTGGCCGTGCGGGCGTGGCTTTCAGCGCTGGTACGGATTCCACGGCGGCGAGACGCATCAGTTCGTGCCGACGCTGTTTCAGGACAATCACGCCGTTCGCCCACCGTCGAGTCCCGAGGACGGCTATCACCTCAGCGTCGATCTCGCCGACCGCGCCATCCGTTACCTCGGTGAGCTGCGATCGGTGGAAAGAGACAAGCCGTTCTTCCTCTACTTCGCCACCGGCGCCTGTCATTCGCCGCACCACGCGCCGGCGGAGTGGATCGACCGCTACCGCGGACAGTTCGACGGCGGCTGGGACGCGTGGCGCGAAACAACGTTCGCGCGGCAACTCGAGCTGGGTCTTCTTCCAGGCAGCACGCAGCTGTCACCGCGTCCGTCGTGGGTGCCGGCATGGGACAGCTTGGAGTCAGAAGACCAACGGGTCGCAGCCCGGTTCATGGAGTGCTTCGCAGGGTTCCTGTCACACGCCGACGACCAGATCGGTCGCGTGTTGGCGTTCGTCGAGCAACTCGGGGAGCGCGACAACACGCTCGTCGTTCTCATCTCCGACAACGGAGCCAGCGCGGAGGGCGGCGCACGCGGCTCGATCAACGACAGCCGGTTGTGGAACGGCGCTCCGCCGTCGGCCGGTGAGCTGCGACGCCGGATCGACGAGCTCGGTACGCCGACGGCACACAACAACTACCCGTGGGGCTGGACGATGGCCGGCAACACGCCCTTCCGTCGCTGGAAGCGCGAGGTGCACGAGGGCGGCATCGCCGACCCCTGCATCATCAACTGGCCGGCGCGCATCGCCAGCCGTGACGCGATCCGTCACCAGTTCGCCCACGCCATCGACGTGCTGCCGACCGTGCTGGACCTGATCGGTATCGAGGCTCCGGACGAGATCGCCAGCGTCGCGCAGGCCCCGATCGACGGCACGAGCTTCAGGTACCTCCTCGACGACGGCGATGCACCAGGACGACACACGACGCAGTACTTCGAGATGTTCGGGAGCCGGGGTCTCTACCACGACGGTTGGAAGGCGGTGACGTTCAAGCCGCTCGGCCCCTTGTACGACGACGGCCTCGATCCGAACGCGCCGTTCGAGGACGACGTCTGGGAGCTCTACCGCGTCGCCGACGATCTCTCGGAGTGCACCGACGTTGCCGCGGAGCATCCCGACGTGCTCGCGGAGCTCGTCGCGCTGTGGTGGGAACAGGCGGAGCGCTACAACGTGCTGCCGCTCGACAATCGTCCGATCGCGGCGTTGCTCGCGCCGAGGCGACCGTTTTCGAATCATGCGCGGTACGTGTACTGGCCAGGCGGGTCGATCGTGCCCGAGGGCGTGACGGTGAATGTCCGCAATCGCTCGCACGTCGTGGCGGCCGACGTCGAGGTTCCCGACGGCGCACCGGCCGTCGAAGGTGTCTTGCTGGCGATGGGCACGACGCTCGGCGGCTGGTCGTTCCACGTGCTCGACGGACGCCTGCGGTACGCGCACAACTACGTCGGCAAGGTCTGCGCGGTGGTTGAAAGCGACGAGGTCGTTTCGCCTGGCCCGCACCAGCTCGCCATGTCGTTCTTCACGGCCGGCGACTTCAAGGCAACGGCGAAGCTGCTCATCGACGGCCGAGTCGTGGGGGAGGGGCTCATCGAGCGCCTGACGCCCGTTCGTCACTCCCTCACGGGTGGGGGCATCACGTGCGGGTGGGAGCAAGGTCCGCCTGTGGCGCCTGGCTACACCGCGCCGTTCCCGTTCACCGGCACATTGCGCCGTGTCGTCGTCGATGTGAGCGGAGAGCCCTACCGCGATCCGGAGGCCGAATTCGAAGCGATCATGTCGGAGCAGTAGCGACGGTTGATCGTCAGGTGTTCACGACGAAGGTGCGGGCGATCTGTTCGAACTCCGCGGACAACGCCTCGAGATCCTGTGTGCTGAACGTGAGGACCCAGATCTGCCCGCGGGTGAGCACGTAGTACTGGACGCCATCGACTCCGGCTGATGTGAGGGTGTACCGGACCCGCTTTGCCGGCCCGTTGGCCAACGTCGTCGATTCTGTCGAGTGGATCTCCGCGCCGAAGCGTTCGAGGCCTTGTGTCGATTGGTCGACGATCATGTCCAGGGAAAGGCTGGGGTCGATCGCGGTCGGTATCACATTCATGTTGGTGGCGAACGAGCGACCTCGCGTGAGATCGTCACGCAGAAAGCCGAGCATCACCGCGCTTCTCGGCAGGATTCCGCCGGCGATTTGATCGAGACGCGCGGCGATCTCAGGGTCGTCGGGCATGAGCGTCTCGCCGATGTGGCTCACGTCGCCGCGTGTTGATGCGGCCGTCCAGTCAGAAGGAAAAGCGATCGTGAATTCGTCGTTCGGATCGGCAACCGCGGCGAAACCTTCGGGTGTGACCCCCGCCGTGCCGAGGGTGGTGGCCGCGGGTGCGCCGGCGGAGTTGCGCTTGGTGTCCTTCGTGCCGACTAGGAACACCACCGCCACTGCCACGATGGCTACCGCCGCGATTGCGACGATCACGATCACCCAGGGCCGGGATCGTGCCGGCGATGGCGTCGGCGTGCCGAGGAACGGCGGCGGCGCGCCGAACGGCGGCACCGGCGCTGGTGGTCCGCCCGGTGGAGCCCACGTGCCCTCCGGGTTCGGCTGCTGGTACCCGGGCTGCTGGTAGCCGGGCTGCTGGTACCCGGGCTGCTGGTAGCCAGGCTGCTGGTCGGCGGGGTACCAACGACCATCCGATGCCTGCCACCATCCGGGCTGGCCCTGGTCGCTCATGCCCCTCCGCCGGAGTGGGGTGTGCGCATGTCCTCCATCGTGCCCCCAAACCGAGTCGGGCGGGAGCCATTGCGTGACAGGTGACCGGTGGTCTTTGTTCGCCGTCGCCGGGTACTCTTGACCCGTTAGTCAAGCCCAGGGGGAGAGATTCACGGATGAAGCGGATCCTGCCGGTTGACGAGTTGGCTCGAGACGAGCGCTTCGAGCGGATCAAGATCGAAGACGTCATCTTCGACCCGCGCAACGCCAGCAACAGCGACAAGCGCCAAGGCGGGTTCCGCATCGAGAACGCCGAAGCTCCTGACGGCGCTCGTGGACTGATGCACGGCATCTTCGTCGGTGAGATCCAGGCGCTCGAAGGCGCCGGTCGTACGTGCTGGGACTTCGACACGGGCGACGGCCGCGAGGAAGCGCCGTTCGCGCTGAAGCTCGACATGGCCCGGCAATGCTGGGACGAAGCTCGCCACGTCGAGATCAGCTGCAAGCTCAACGAGCACATGGGCTCCACGATCGGTGAGTTCGGCGAGCAGGTCCTGCTCTACGAAGCCGCATGCAATCCCGATCCGGTACTTCGCCTCACCGGTGTGAATCGCGCGCTCGAAGGTCTCGCCATCGATGTGTTCAACACGATGCGCGATTTCGGAGAAGCGACCACCGATCCTGTTCTGTACTTCTGCGAGGACTGGATGCTCGCCGACGAGGTCACCCACGTGAAGATGGGCTCCGACTGGCTGCGCCGCCTGACCGACAAGGATCCAGAGCGCCGTCAGCAGGCGCTCGAATTCCAGCGTGCCGTCGACAAGCTGTTCAGCTTCGGCGGGTTCCGCGGCGAGGAAGAGGAGAACCCCGTTCACCTCGCTCGCAAGTTCCGCAGCCTCGCCGGATTCTCCGACGACGAGATCTCTGAGCTGGTCGACACGGCCGCCGAGGCATACGCCGAGGCCCAGGCGATGCAAACCGCGGCCGCCGCCACCGCATAGCTTCACCTCATCAGTTCCTTCGTCTTCGGCGCGCTGGTTCTCTTCCAAGTCCACCGCGCGTGGGCGTGGGTCGTCGTCATCGGTAACGGGCTCGCGGGTGGATGGGCGCTGGCCGCGCACCGCATCCCCGCATTGCGCACCCGTGCCTTGTGGTGGTTCACCGTCCTCGTCGAGGTGGCCATCTTCGTGCAGGCCGGGCTCGGCGTGGCCCTGGTGAACGTCGAGAAGATCGACCCGCCGCAGTTCCACTTGTTCTACGGCTTCGTGGCCATCATCGCCGTCGGAATCCTGTACTCGTACAAGACGACGTCTCCGTGGGTGCGCGATCGGCTCTATCTCGTCTACGGCTTCGGCAGCTTGTTTCTCATGGGACTCGGTATCCGGGCGATGCTCGTCGCCGGGAGATGACGAACCACTCATCCCCACCGCCCACCCTTTTGGGGTCGTCGGCTGCGCCGCCGCGTCTACTGTTTCGCGGTGCCTGTCAGCGCGTACATCCTGATCCAGACCGAAGTGGGCAAGGCCGCGCAAGTGGCGACCGAGGTCTCCGACATCGACGGTGTGGTCTCGGCCGAGGACGTCACGGGTCCTTACGACGTGATCGCCCGAGCCGAAGCCTCCTCAGTCGACGAGCTCGGAAAGATGGTGGTGAGTCGCGTGCAGATGATCGACGGGATAACCCGCACGCTCACCTGCCCGATCGTTCACCTGTAACTCGTCAGCCGGGCAACACCGCGAACGCACCGCTGTCGACGATCGCGCGGCTCCACGGCCGTACGAGGTCGCGCAGCTCATGGCAGCCGCTCTCACCCAGTGCCTCCCATGCCGGGAGCGCGAGCACGTCCGTCTGATCTTCGATGCGTTCGCGCAATGCAGTGCCCTCGTGGGTGAACTCGCCGTCGTCGGTGACGAGCCCGCGAGCGGCCAGGCGGGCGATGCCCGCATTCCACGCCTCGTCGGACCAGGCTCGACTCGATTGCAGCGCGATGCGCGGAACCGCGCCCGAAGCGGCGTGGGTGATCAAGGCTTCGACGGCGTCGAGCCCTTCGGTCACGAGGCACGCGATGTGGCCGTCGCCGCGGAACTCGCGAATGAGGCTGATCGCGTGCCACAACGCGAGGTGCGGCTCGGCTGGCCACGGAAGGGTGGCGTGACCCGCGTAGAGCGGCCGTCCGGGGATCGTGCAACCCTCGGCACCAACGCGGGCGAGTTCGGCGGCCCGCGCTACCTCCGCGCTCTCCACGGCATCACCGAGCAGCCGTCGTAGCCCTCGATCGATCGCTTCGAGGCGGGCATCGAGCATGGCCGCGGGAGTGGTCGTCTCCCAGGCGCTCGGGATGGCGTGCTCGATGAGCGTCGGGTTGAAGTTGAAGAACGTGGCGACGACCACGCCTGCCGTCACCGCACCGAGGGGCGCGGACCGGGAGGCGAAGTAGCCGTCGCGGCCCGTTACGCCGAGCTTGGCGTAGGACTCGGACGCTTCGGGCAAGAAGTAGATGATCCCGTGATAGGGCTCGAGTGACCGAGACATCTTCCGTGCCAACTCTGGGTCCATGGCGCCGGACCGTAGTGCGGCCCTAGGTCGTGCGACTCATTTCACAGGGTTTGACACGGCAAATTCGGAAGAAGGGAAGGAACCCCGAATGCGTTTGGCGAAATCGAATGCCGTGGACGCACAGAACCGATTGATCGAGCGAGTGGGTGCCGAGCAGGACGACGTCCTGTGCACCATTCAGCTGGTCGAGGGCGACGACGCGCTACAGGGTCGGCTGTTCGAGCAACTCGTCGATCTGCTCGTCGAGGGCATGTTCCTCGACCTGCGCCGGTCGTACCTCGCGGGCGATGTCGATCGCGACCGTTACGTGGAAGATCTGTCGGCCCTCGCCGACCAGTGCCGCAACGTCGGCCTGCTTCCGCTGCCCAGCCGCGCCGTCTGAGCAACAACGACGACGAGATCTCCTCGTCCACGGCACAACCCGCTCGCCATGTGATGGCTGAGCACGACCCTTCGTCATGGTCGGCGGCCGCGGCGCTTGTACGTGGCGCCAGGTCGCGGCTGAATCTGTCTCATGTCGTAGTGGTTGCGATCTTGGTGCTGCTTGCGTCAGGGTTTCTTCGCGGCGGCGATTTCGTCGAGGCAGGACGAGTGCTCTGGCGACCGGTGGTCACCATTGCCGCGATCATGGTTCTGACGGCGGCCGCGGGTCGTCTCGGAGTGATCGAACGCATCGCGCTCAGCATGATCCCGTGGACCCGAGGTGCGCCGCAGCGTGTGCTCTTGGTTGTCTACGCTCTCGGCCTCGGCACGTCGGCGGTGCTCAACAACGACTCGGCGGTTCTGCTCGCTGTTCCCATCGTGGTGTCCTTCGCCCGGCGGATGTACCCGGACTCGAACGAGGCGGCTGCTTGGTTCGCCTTGGTGGTGTTCATGGCGGCGGGCGTCGCCCCGATGATGGTGTCGAACCCGATGAACCTCATCGTGGCTCAGTCCGCCGGGATGAGTTTCAACTCCTACGCCGAGCGGATGCTGCCGGTTGCGGTCGCCGGCTGGATCGCCGCGTTCCTGGTGTTGCACTTCCTCGGGCGACGGCTTCGCGGGGATCTGCCCGTGGTCGCGTTGCCGGTCGAGCCGCCTCCCCGATGGACGGCGGCGCAGCTGAGCGTTCTCGCTCTCATTGCGACCATCCTGGTCGCCTATCCGATCGCGTCCTATCTCGGGCTCGCCGTATGGATCGTCGCGGTCGTCGGCGCCGCCATCGCCGGCTTGCTGTGTGTTGGACACGATGCCGCCTCGTACCGGGAAATCGTGAAGACCGACATCGCCTGGGAGGTTCTTTTGTTTCTCGCCGGCGTTTTCGTCATTGCAATCGGTCTTCGCAACGCCGGTGTCGTCGATGGGCTGCAGAATCTCTATCGAAGCGGAAACGTGGCGGTCATCGGCGCGACGTCGGCGCTGGGATCGGCCGTCATCAACAACCACCCCATGGGGTTGCTGAACCTGAACGCGATCCAGCCGTCACCCACGGGTGACCACCAGCCGATCCTGGCCGCCCTCATCGGCGGCGACCTGGGCCCGCGCCTGCTGCCCAGCGGCTCGCTGGCCGGTCTGTTGTTCTACGCGACCCTGCGTCGCCTCGACGTGGGACTGCCGGTGCGACGCTTCTGCTCTGTCGGCGCGCTCGTGACCGTCCCAGCCCTTGCGGTGTCGCTCCTCGTTCTGGCGCGTACCTGACAGAGGTCCGGACGCCGTCTTTCTCCCCGTACGGCGTATGTGCAGCGAAGCGAAGCGCGGATCGATCAGTGGCCGTGCGCTGGCACGCTAATTGGCGAGGCGCTTCTCGAGCTCTCTGAGCTCGTCGCGCAGTTCCTCGGGGAGGCGTTCGCCGAGCCCTGCGTAGTGCGCCTCGATCTGGCCGATCTCCTGCCGCCAGCTCTCCGCATCGACGGACACGAGCTTCGCGAGCGTCGCGGCATCGAGGTCGAGACCGGTCGTGTCGATCGCCGTTGGCGTCGGGACCCGGCCGATCGGCGTGTCGACGCCATCACCGGTGCCCTCCACCTCCTCGATGATCCACTTGAGGACACGACTGTTGTCGCCGAATCCGGGCCAGAGGAACGTGCCGTCGTCGCCCTTGCGGAACCAGTTCACCCAGAACAGCTTGGGCAACTTCGCGGCGTCGGTCGCCGTTCCGATCTCCAGCCAATGACTGAAGTAGTCGCCCATGTTGTAACCGCAGAACGGAAGCATGGCGAAGGGGTCGAAGCGCAGCTTGCCGACGGCCCCGGCCTGCGCAGCGGTGGTCTCTGACGACATGATCGATCCCAGGAACACGCCGTGTCGCCACGATGTCGCTTCGGTCACGAGCGGCACGTTGGTGGCGCGGCGGCCGCCGAACAGGATCGCCGAGATGGGAACACCCTTCGGGTCTTCCCACTCCGGAGCGATGGAGGGACATTGCGCCGCCGGTGCCGTGAATCGCGCGTTGGGGTGCGCGGCCGGCGTCTCGGATGCCGGCGTCCAGTCGTTGCCCTTCCAGTCGATGAGGTGCTCCGGCGCCTGCGCCGTGAGCCCCTCCCACCAGATGTCGTTGTCGTCCGTCTTGGCGACGTTCGTGAAGATGCAGTTGCCCCACAGCGTGCGCAACGCATTCGGGTTGGTGTCCTCGCCCGTGCCCGGCGCAACCCCGAAGAAGCCCGCTTCAGGGTTGATCGCATAGAGACGGCCGTCGTCGCCGAACTTCATCCACGCGATGTCGTCGCCGACGGTCTCGACTTTCCATCCCGGCAGCGTCGGGATCATCATCGCCATGTTCGTCTTGCCGCAGGCGGACGGGAACGCCGCCGCGATGTAGTGCTTCTCGCCCTTCGGCGGTGTGACGCCCAGCACGAGCATGTGCTCGGCCATCCATCCGTCGTCGCGCGCCATCGTCGACGCGATGCGCAATGCGAAGCACTTCTTTCCGAGGAGGGCGTTGCCGCCGTAGCCCGAGCCGTAGCTCCAGATCTCGCGCGACTCGGGGAAGTGGACGATGTACTTGTTCTCTGCGTCGCACGGCCACGGGACCTCGGGGCGCGAAGCGCCCGCCGCATCGACGAGCGGATAGCCAACGGAATGCATGCACGGCACGAACTCGCTGTCGCCGAGCACATCGAGCACCTGCTGCCCCATCCGCGTCATGATCCGCATCGACACGGCGACATACGGCGAATCGGTGACCTGCACGCCGATGTGCGCGATCGGTGAGCCCAACGGACCCATGGAGAAGGGCACGACGTACAGCGTGCGGCCGCGCATCGATCCGGCAAACAGCTTGCGCAGCGTGCCCTTCATCTCGGCCGGCTCGCGCCAATTGTTCGTCGGGCCGGCATCGATCTCGAGGGTCGAGCAGATGAAGGTGCGGTCTTCGACGCGGGCCACATCGCCCGGATCGGACAGACCGAGGTAGCTGTTGGGCCGCTTCGCATCGGACAGCCGCTCGAACGTGCCCGCGTCGACCAGGAGTTGGCAGAGGGTCTCGTATTCCTCGGCGGAACCGTCGCACCAGTGCACCCGCTGGGGCTCGCACAGGGCGACGGCGTCGTCGACGAACTCGATCAGCCGACGGTTGGTCGTGGGTGGCTTGGTCTGGTTGGGCACTTCTCCTCCGACGTCGTTGTCAGTGGGTCAGTTCGTGGATTCAGCTGGCGGAAAGCCGGGGGTACCCATGTCGACCTCAGATCCGAGACGCAGCCGGGTGGCCAGGCCTTCAGAGGTGACGTCGAAGATGACCCGTTGGCCCTGCCGCAGCATCCGGAACACGGAGTCGAGGAGCGCGTCAGATGCGAGGTCGTACTCCGCGAGATCGGTGTCGCACAACACCACGCCGTCGCCCGATCCCGGGTCGTACGACTTGATCACGCCTTGCACATGCGCTCCTCAGCAGGGATTTCGGGGGTCTCAAAGGTTACCCAGCGGCCCTTGGTGTCGGCCATTTGGCGGCCGGTCAGCTCGATTTCGCGGCCCGCACTTCGCCGCCCTCGACCCACGCGCCGAAGCCGTTGACCGTCGGCCCGGCGAACTCGGGTACGGACTTCGGCGGAGCGTGATTCGGTCCGACGCCGAGTGTGCACGGCGACCACGAGACCGCCACGTAGCTGCGCTGCCCCTCCACGACGATGAACTCGCCGAAGACCTCGCACCATCCGTCGGCGCTCGTCGGAGGGCCGGTTGGTCCCGATGCGGTGTCGAGTCCGACGTCGCCCGATGCGAGGTGGAAGCCGAAATGCGTCGCGTCGAATCGCACGAGAGACGCCCCGAGGTCATGCACGTCGAGGTCGCCGGCATCGAGCGACCAGAGCGCTGCACCCGTTTGCGGATCGATTCCTTCGATCGTGCCGATCAGGAGGCGTTGCGAAGTGACGTCGAACCGCCCACACAGCACCGCAGCCGTGATCGGATCGTTGGTGATCGGGAAGCACGGCGAGATGTCAGCGCGGATCCACGCCTGTCGGCCGTCGTCGGTGATGCCACTCGTGGTGCCACGCGCCGCCCCGGGCGCGCCGAGCCACGCAATCCAGATTCCTCCGACGTGGAACCCGGACCAGCCCTCATCGGGAGTGACGTCGCTTGCACCGAACAGCTCCACTCGTTGGTGCGACCACACGACGCGCTGACCAAAGCCGCTCGTGAGGATCACTTCGTTGGAGTCGCGTGCGGCCGAGATCGCGAGCTCGCCGTCTTCGGCGACCAGGGGGTCGAACATCGCGGTGCCCTCGCTCAGCACGTCGCCCACAGCCAGATCGAGCCTCGTGATGTCGAAGTGACCGTCTGCGGTGGCGGCGAACACGCAGAGGCCCTCGCCGCACTTCTCGAGCGGAGTGGTGACGTTGTCGAACGCCTTGCGCCAGACGTCCTTCCCGGTCTGTGCATCCACGGCCACCACGTCGAAGCTCCCACCCGCTTGTGCCGGGAACGCGACCCTGGGGTTGCCGTTCGCCGTGGACTCCACGTGGTAGACGATGTTGCCGGCGCTGGCGAGGTGTTCCTCGACGCCGCCGATGTGCAACGCGGTGGAGCTCGGCCGTTGCCACGCGATCTTGCCGGTCGCGGGGTCGAGCCCGACCAACTGGAGGTGGTGCTGGTCGTCGACGCCGAGGTAGACGACGTGGCCTCCAGCGCCCACCAACTGGCTCAGTGGCTGCGGGCCCTGCCCGACCCAATCGGCATCCGATGCCGTGCGCCGCGGCGCGGTGGTCGACGTGGTCGACGCCTCCGAGGTCGTTGTGGTTGTCGGTGCGGTCTTCTGGCCGCCGCCCGAGCAGGCGGCCAGCAGCACCAGGAGCGCCGCCAGCAGCGTGCTTAGCGAACGGCCTTTTGGATCTTGCCGGCCTTGATGCACGACGTACACACGTGCACGCGCTTGGGCGAGCCGTTGACCATGGCCCGGATCCGTTGGATGTTCGGATTCCAGCGCCGCTTTGAACGGACGTGTGAGTGGCTGATGCTCACGCCGAATGACGGCTTCTTGCCGCAGACCTCACACACCGCTGCCATGACGCGTTCCCTTGCTTCCAATCGACTCGAGGACGAGTGAGGGTAGCAGCGGGGCCGGAGCCGCCGCACGTGCTGGCCGGGCCCACGCCTGCCCGTGCCGACCCATAGTGTCCGTACGCAGTGCGGCGACGCGAGATCTGGGTGTTCGCGGTGATCGGGATAGCGGCGGCGATTCTGTGCCTGGTCGTCACGCGTCACCGCGTCGGCTTCGACACCGACTCGGGCGTCTATCTCGGCACCGCGCAGAACATCATCGACGGCCGAGGAGTGACGTCCCCGGTCCAGGCCTTCACCAGTGAGTCTGGACCGAGAGAAGCAGCCAGCTTCCACGGCGCCGTGCCGCTCACGCATTACCCCCCGCTGTATCCGTTGTCCCTCGCGGCCGTCGCGAGGATCGGTGTCGACGTCGAGCTCGCCGCGCGGCTGATCGGCGCATTGTTGCTTGGACTGAACCTCGTCCTCCTCGCGCTGCTCGCCCGGACCGTGCTGCCGGGCCTGGTGGGACCGTGCGCCGTGATGTTGTTGGCGTTGGTCGGACCTGTGTCGGGCGTCGATGTCGGTCTGCCTCACTCGTGGCTGTACCAACATGGCTTTGCGATGTCGGAGTCGATGTTCATCGCGTTCTCATTGGGCACATTGGTCGCGTTGGAGCGATACGTCGTGACCAAGCAGGCACGGCTCTGCTGGATCGCGGGTGCGCTCGCAGGGTTCGCGACCGCGACGCGATACGTCGGGATCGCGTTGGTCGTCACGGGGCTGATCACGGTCCTTGCCTTCGGTAGCGGCCGCAGGCTGTCGCGGGCCGTCACCTTCGGCGCTTTGGGAGTCATGCCCATCGCGGTCTGGACGCTCATCTCTCGCCTGGTCCTCGGCGGTCGAGCACCTCGGACGTTCCATCTGTCGAATCCCCATGCAGCGGGGATCTTCGGGCTGTTCGAAGGTTGGCTCGGGTTGACGAGCTTGGCGCCGTTGGCGCGGCACGTAGTCCTCGCGGGCGTGATCGTGCTGGTCGCCGTGGTCGTAATCGGCGAGCGGAGACCGCTGTTACGAGTGCTCGCGATCTACCCGTTGCTATACGGGCTTGCTGTCATAGCGACGCGAATGTTCCTCGACGCGAGCACCTCCATGGACGACAGAGTGTTCTCGCCCTTGCAGGGGCCGTTCTACGTGCTGCTGTTGGGTGCACTCGCAACCCGAAAGGCAACGGCCACCCGAGCGCTCACCTTCGCGGTACCGATCGTGCTCGTTGTTGTCGCGCTTCCTGCCGCGTGGCGCGTAGTCGATCACGGGATCCTGAGCGCCCCTCCGGCCGAGGAGACGTTCGCCGCCACCAACGACCTCCCACCGGATGCGATCATCGCCACCAACGTCCCGACGCGTCTCTGGGAGGTGAACGGTCGATGGTCGATCAACGTGCCGGTGCGCACGATCGCGGTGAGCGGGAAGGTCAACGGACACTTCGACGCGCAGCTCCAGGAGCTCGTCGACGTCGTCACCGAGCAGCACGGCTACATCGTGTTGCTCGGTTCCCCGAAGGCGGGTCTCGCCGCGCTCTTGTTCGCCACGGAGCATGACTTCGAGCGGTTCGGATCGCTGCGCGTGGCCCGTCGCACCAACGACGGAGTGATCCTGGTACCGCGCTAACGCACCAGTAGCCGCTCATCATGGCCGT
The DNA here is from genome assembly GCA_041166745.1 of Acidimicrobiaceae bacterium. Taxonomy (GTDB): domain Bacteria; phylum Actinomycetota; class Acidimicrobiia; order Acidimicrobiales; family JACDCH01; genus DASUCS01. The sequence goes on along the minus strand of JBEEGH010000029.1, from coordinate 142,566 downwards.
GTCGAGCAACCCTGCCACCGCATGACCCTCGTCGTAAGCTCCCCCGATGGCGGCGGTGGTGGTGAATGACCTCGTCGTCCGGTACGGCCCGCTCGAGGCGGTGAGCGGAGCGTCGTTCTGTGTCCAGGATGGCGAGGTCCTCGGGCTGCTCGGCCCGAATGGCGCGGGGAAGACGTCGATCGTCCGCGTCTTGGTGACCCTGTTGCGTCCTCACTCGGGCCAGGCGCTCATCTGCGGCCGCGACGTGACGGACGACGCCCGCGCCGTCCGGCGCCTGATCGGCTACGTGCCGCAGGCCATCTCCGCTGACGGATCCCTGACCGGGCGGGAGAACGCGACCCTCTTCGCGAAGCTCTACGGGCTCGCTCGCGACGAGCGGCGACCACGGATCGACGAGACCCTTGCCCTGATGGGCTTGAGCGACGCGACCGACACACTCGTGCAGGACTACTCCGGCGGGATGATCCGCCGTCTCGAGATCGCGTGTGCGCTGCTCAGCACACCACGGGTACTGCTTCTCGACGAACCCACCCTCGGGCTCGACCCTGCGGCCCGCCGAGGCGTCTGGGATCACCTGCAGCGCGAGCGCACGAGCCGTGGGATGAGCATTCTCGTAACGACGCACTACATGGAGGAGGCCGAACAGAACTGCGATCGCGTGGTCGTGATGAGCGGGGGCCGGGTGCTCGCCGAGGCCACCCCCGCCACGCTGCGCGCTCGCGCCGACCGCAAGGACGCGACGCTCGAGGACGTGTTCATCGCCCTGACGCAGTCTGGGTCCGACGAAGGCAGAGGAGGCTTGCGTGAGGCCGGTCGAGCCCGCCGCACCGGTAGACGACTCGGCTGACGCCGTCGATGCGTCGCACGTCGCGGCGCTAGCGGGATACGTCCGCGTCGTCGGCGCGATGGCCGAGGTGGAGTTCCATCGCGTGCGGCGCGATCCGATGGTGATCGTCACCCGAGCTGCCCAACCGCTGCTTTGGCTTCTCGTCTTCGGAGCGGGGCTGTCGCGGGTCAACGAGCTTCGTCCGCCGCGGTTCTCGTATCAGGCGTTCATCGTCCCCGGAGTGATCGCGCAGTCGGTGCTGTTCGTAGCCATCTTCTCCGGGATCTCCGTCATATGGGAACGAGATCTCGGAGTGGCCCAGCGCGTGGTCGTGGCTCCCGTAGCGCGGAGTGCCATCATCCTGGGCAAGAGCCTCGGTGCCGGCGTCCGCGCCCTCGCGCAGGTTTCGCTCGTGCTCGTCGTCGTCGCGATCGTTCGCATCGAGTTGCGGTGGACCGTGGGCTCGGTGTTCGGAGCGCTGATCGTCAGCCTGCTCGGAGCGGTGCTGTTCTCGTCGATCTCGATTGTCATCGCCACCGCCGTGCGCAGTCGCGAGCAGTTCATGGGGCTCGGTCAGCTCATCACCCTGCCGCTCTTCTTCGCGTCGAACGCGCTGTATCCGGTGAAGATCATGCCGTCATGGCTCCAGACCGCCACCTGGGCGAACCCACTGACATACGAGGTCGAAGCGCTTCGCCGGCTACTGCTCGGCGCCGGACCCGACCGAGTGCTCCAAGACATCGCGATGCTCGTCGCGGGCATCGCCATCTTCGTCGCGATCGCGGCGCGCACCTACCCGCGCCGCGTGATGTGAGCGGTCAGGAGTCGGGGTCGCGACGAACGATCGTCCCCACGTGCTCGCCGCGGAGCGCAGGCTCGAGGAGCTCCGGTTTGAGCCCGTTGATGATCTGGAATCGCGTTACCTGGCGGGCGCTCGCCAGCAGGTCGATGAGCACGCGGTCGAAGGGCAGCGTGGCGAGCTCGCGCTTCTGCAATTCATCCACCGTGATGTCGTCGATGAACTCGGCGTCGGGGTTGTCCTTGGGGTCGGAGTCGTAGAGACCGTCGACGTCCTTGATCAGCGTGAGCGTGGCGCAACCGAAGCACTCGGCCAAGAGGAACGACCCGGCATCCGAGCGGTGCGGAGGGATCTTGCCGATGGCCACCGGGTGCTCCCACAACGAGAACGGCGGATCGCCGTTGAAGATCACGCCGGGAGCAGCCTGCAGGAACAGCGGTAGCAAGTGGCCGAAGATCTCGGGAGGGATGGCAACGACCCCGTACGGTGCGAGAAGCGCCCCGAGCATGTGGGCGTTGCCGAGCGCGTCGGCGATGGCCAGCTGCGCGAGGACGCCGGTAGGGAGACCGAGGTCGATCCCGATCGAGAACACATGTCGCGTTCGTACGCCGCCGCCAGTACCGAGGATCAGTTTGTACCGCTCGAGCGCCGAACCGATGGCCTCGACCAACGGATAGGTGGCCAGCTTGCCGGCATCGATGATCGAGCCGCCTCCGACCTTTACAACGTGACAGTCCGGCAGCATCGCGATCGTCGGCGCCTCGGTGGACGCCATCAGGTCGCGGTCGAGCAGGCTCTCTCGCATGAGCATCGACTGCACATGATGACGCCCGTCGCCGCTAGGCACTGATGATCGTCCCCACGTGCTCGCCGTTGAGGGCCTTCGTCAGGTTGCCCGGCTTCAATCCGTTGATGATCTGGATCGTGCGACGTGACGATGCATTTTTCATCAGTTCGAGCACGCTGTGTTCGACGACCACGTCGGCAAGGTTCATGGCTTCGAGCTCGTCCACCGTGATCTGGGGAATGAATGTTGCATTGCTGTCCTTCTTGGGGTCGGCGGTGTAGAGGCCGTCCTCGTCCTTCACGTAGATCATCGAGCGGGTGCCGAACACCTCGCTGACCAGGTACGCGCCGGTGTCCGTACGATGCGGTGGGATGCGCCCGACCTTCGGGTTGGGTTGCCAGAAGGTGTACGGCGGCATCCCGAAGAAAACGACCGCTTGCCGCTCCGAGAGGTAGAGCGGCAGCTGGGGAAACTGCACGGGCTCGATGAACGGAATCCCGTGCTGCGCGAGCAGGTAGTGGATCATCCGGGCGTTCTGCATGCTCACGAATGTGCCAAGCACGCTGAGTACGCCGGTCGGCATCCCGAGGTCGATCCCCACGCTGTAGGCGTGACGGGCGCGGGTGCCGGCTCCGGTTCCGATGATCATCTTGTGGTCCGGCAGACTCGCCACCACCTCTTCGAGAACCGGGAAGACGGCGCTCCTTCCTCGGTCGATGATGCTCTGACCGCCGATCTTCACGACGTTGGCCTCCGGCAGGATGCGCATCGTCGGATGAAGGTCGGTCTGCGCGAGAAGGGCGTCATCCGTCAGCGAGCCGGCAATCAACGCGGCGCCGAGCTCGGTCAAGACGGGGTCGTTGTGCACTCGCGCTTCAGTGGGCGACATGTCGAACTCCTGAGATCGTGTAGCGATCGGTCGAGGTGCTGGTCTGGCGGAGATCGCCGAGCTCCTTCTCGGCCCATGCTCTGAGATCGCGGAGGACCCCGTCTCGGGTCACGGTTGCGACCTCGCGCCCTCCGATGGCGCTGAGTGATTCCCAGCTGCGCAAAACCGCGTCGGCCGACGCGGTCACGGTCCAGGACGCGACGACGCGCGGAGCCAGGCGCTCGTGGTGATGAGCGGCGAGGTCGTCGAGCATGGCGTCGGTGACTTGCTGACCGCCGCGGACATCGATGCCTGCTTGACTGAACAGATTCTGCCGCTGCTGTCGCAAGCGGCTCTTGATCCCGTCGGGATCACGTTGCACCCGGCCGACGAGGAACCAACCTCCCGGCCGGCACACTCGCTGGAACTCGGCTTCTAGGTGCCTCACATCGAGCAGGTGGGCCACGCGCGACGCGAAGACGACGCTCGCGGACCGACCGCAAACCGGCCACGCTGCATCGGCGTCGCACCGCACGAGCTGCGCATGGCGTGCGCCAGAGGACGCCAGCCTGGCGCTGAAGACGTCGAGCATCCCAGTCGAGCGATCGGTCCCGAGGTATCGGCCGCGCGCCGCGAGGTGACAACCGATCTCACCGGTGCCGGCTCCGATCTCGAGCACGACGTCGTCGGGAGTCGCCGACGCGATCTCGAGCACGGCGAGTGCGACGGCCTCCGCAGCGTCAGTTGGGATCCCCGCTCGTTGGTCGAAACCCGCAGCTTGGCGATCGAACCTCTCGGCTGTGCGTCCCACCGCCCTCCCCGTCGCCCTCCCGTCCGCCCGGTCGAGCGGCGCATGGTAGCACTGGCGCGCGCGGCGGCGTCCGGCCGCGGATAGCTTGCGTTCTCCATGAGCGCGAGAGCGGGGCGCGTCGTCGGCGCCGTTCTGTGTTGTGTCGTCGTGCTCGTCGGAGCCGCGTGCAGCAGCGACTCGGCGTCGACGTCGACTGGAGGTCCCGGCGACAAGACGGCCTTCTGCACGACCATGGGTGAGCTCAGACCGCTCCTGCAGAGCACCGTGGCTGGTGAGTTCAGGACGATGCTGACGAGCAAGCAAGAGGCGTTCAAGTCGCTGGAGACGACGGCTCCCAGCGAAGTGAGAAACGACGCGAGATTGGTGATCGCCGTCGTCGCCAAGGTCGTTTCGACAGGGGAGCTCGCTCCGTTCCTGAACCCGAGGTCGATGAACTACAAAGCCATCGCGCACATCGACACTTTCTGCGGCGTGGACCCTGTGACGGCGGTGAGTGTCTTGACGAACGACGCCGGAGCCAGCTCCAGCTCCTAGACCACAGCGGACCAGACCCGTAGGGCCGGTAGCGCCGACGTACGATCCATCGATCATGGCCGTGCTCGAGCGTCTCGGCGCTGTTGAACTGCGCTCGGTCTTGCGCGGTTACCGCGATGCGCTGCGGGCGCATCAAGCGGCCATCAACCGTCTCAACGTCTACCCGGTGCCCGACGGCGACACGGGCACCAACATGGCGCTGACGCTCGAGTCGGTCTGTCAGGAGCTGGAAGGCGCCGACGACGGGATGCCGGGCACCTGCAAGGCCATCAGCCATGGATCACTCATGGGCGCGCGCGGCAACTCGGGGGTGATCCTGTCGCAGGTGCTGCGCGGCCTGGTCGAGGTGCTGCGAGACGGCGATGGCGCCGACGGGCCCACGTTTGCCGCCGCCCTGATGGCGGCGTCGGAGGCCTCGTACGGAGCCGTGATGCGGCCGGTCGAGGGCACGATCCTCACGGTCGTCCGAGAGTCGGCCGAGGGGGCCACTGCCGCGGCCAAGAGCGACGCGGCCGATCTGTGCGGGGTCGTCGAGGCGGCCCGCGAGCAGGGGGGCGACGCGCTGGCGCGGACGCCGGACCTGTTGCCGGTCCTGAAGGACGCCGGAGTGGTCGACGCCGGCGGCGCCGGATTCCTGCTGCTGCTCGACGTGTTGCTGCACGAGATCGACGGGCGCGCCGTCCCGGAGCCCGAGACGATCCCGGCCAATGTCGGTGCCGTGGTATCGGCGGATCACGACGAGCACCACATCGGAGACCTTCGCTACGAGGTCATGTACTTCCTCGAAGCACCCGACGAGACCATCCCCGCGTTCAAGGACGTGTGGTCGGGCATCGGCGACTCGATCGTCGTCGTCGGCGGCGACGGGATCTGGAACTGTCACATCCACACGGACGACATCGGTGCAGCCATCGAGGCCGCGCTCGACTGTGGTCGGCCTCGCCAGATCCGCATCACCGACTTGATCGAACAAGTCGAAGAGGAGCGGTGGGTGCGCGAGGGAGTCGCGGCGGGCGGCGGCGTCGATGAACCACCCCACGTCAACGTGCCCGTTACGACCGCGGTGGTCGCCGTGGCGACGGGTGACGGCATACGACGGATCTTCCACAGTCTTGGTGTGCAGCGCATCGTGACGGGCGGGCAGTCGATGAACCCGTCCACGGGACAGCTCCTCGAGGCGGTCGAGTCCGCCCCGGCCGGCGAGGTGGTGATCCTGCCGAACAACAAGAACATCATCGCGGTGGCCGAGCAGGTGCAGTCGCAGACGAAGAAGGTCGTGCGCGTCGTGCCGACACGCGGCATCACCGAAGGATTCGCCGCACTCGTCTCCTACGACCCCGAGGCATCGTCCGACTCGAACGCCGAAGAGATGACGGAGGCGGCGAGCAACGTGATCGCCGGCGAAGTGACCCGTGCCGTGCGTGACTCGTCGACGGATGTCGGGCCGATTCGCGAGGGCGACTATCTCGGCATCAGCCATGAAGGCATCGTCGCGGTCGACCCGGTGCTCGACGGCGCGGCGATCACGCTGCTCGCGCGGCTGGTGAACGACGACCACGAAATCGTCACGATCATCGAAGGCGACGGGGCCACGCACGCGAGCACTCGGGCCGTGACGGAGTGGCTCAGCGAGGAGCACCCCGACGTGACCGCCGAAGTGCATCACGGCGGCCAACCGTTGTACCCCTATCTGTTCGGCATCGAATGAGCGAGCGCAGCGAGCGGGTCCAATAGACGCATGGCGGTCACACTCGACCGACTGGCGTCGTTGCCGGTCACCGAGCTGAAGGGTGTCGGTCCCGAGCGCGAAGAGGCGCTCGAGCGAGCGTTCGACATTCACACGGTGCTCGACCTCATCACGCACTACCCGCGTCGCCATCTCGATCTCACGAAGATGAAGTCGATCCGGGACGTGCAGCCCGACGATCAAGTCTGGGTGTTCGGTCGGATCGTCAGCACGACCGTCATACGCGGGCACGGAAAGGTCAAGGCCCGGTTCGAGGCCCGCATCAGCGACGGCTCCGGACAGATGAAGGTGACGTTCTTCAATCAGCCGTGGCGGGCGAAGCAGTTCCCCGAAGGGAGCGAGGCGCTCTTCTTCGGGAAGGTGAAGACCTATCGCGGCTCCAAGTCGATGAGCCCGTTGGAGGTCGACCTGCTCGGCGTGCCCGAGCTCGGCATTCGCCCGATCTATCCACAATCTGACAAGAACCGGATCTACTCGAAGGACCTGCGCGGCTGGGTGCGGAGCGCGCTGAACCGAGCGGGCGAGTTCGTCGATCCACTCCCCGACGAAGTGCTCGACCGATTCGACTTCGTGAACCGCACCGCCGCCTTCAACGGCTACCACCGACCCGACAGTTGGCCGGAGGTCGAGCAGGCGCGGCGGCGACTCGTGTTCGACGAGCTACTGCGCATCCAACTCGCGCTCGTGTTGCGCAAGCGCACATTGGAGCGCCGCTCGGCGGGCATCGCCCACCACATCGGTGGCGAGCTCGTGCGTCGTTTTCACGAGCAGCTGCCGTACTCGCTCACGAACGCACAGCACCGTGTGATCGCGGAGATCGAGCGCGACCTCGCATCGATCCATCCGATGCACCGCTTGCTGCAGGGCGACGTCGGTTCCGGGAAAACCGTCGTGGCCGTGTCTGCGTTGCTCGTAGCGGTCGAAGGCGGCATGCAAGGCGCGCTCATGGCGCCAACTGAAGTGCTGGCGGAACAGCACGCCATCAGCGTGCGGGCGTTGCTCGAAGGCTTCACGATGTCCGCCGAGAACAACTTGTTCAGCGAGCGCCCGTTGCAAGTCGATCTGCTGACGGGCCGCACCCCTGCCGCCGAACGCAAGCGGATGCACGCTCGCCTGGAGGCCGGCGAAACCGACATCCTCATCGGTACGCACGCACTGATCGAGGAGGGCATCGCCTTCAAGTCGCTCGGTGCCGTGGTCGTCGACGAACAACACCGCTTCGGCGTCGAGCAGCGGGCGGCGTTGCGTGAGAAGGGTGCCGGCGACCTGGTGCCCGATGTGCTCGTGATGACGGCGACCCCCATCCCGCGCACGGCGGCCATGACCGTCTACGGCGACCTCGACGTCTCGACGCTCGACGAGATGCCTCCCGGGCGAGAGCCGATCACGACGATCTGGGAGAAGGTGCAACCCGGCGAGTTGACGCTCGGCGAGCTGACGGTCTGGGCGCACGTCCGGGAGGAGGTTGCGGCGGGCCGGCAGGTCTACGTGGTGTGTCCGCTCATCGAGGAGTCAGAGAAGCTCGACGCGCGCTCGGCCGAGGCGACGTACGAGGAGCTGTCGGCCGACGAGCTCGCCGGGCTGCGCCTCGCGCTCCTGCACGGCCGGCTCACGTCCGCGGAGAAGGAACGCGTGATGACGTTGTTCCGATCTGGTGCGATCGACGTACTCGTGTCGACGACGGTCATCGAGGTCGGTGTCGACGTCCCGAACGCGACGATCATGGTGATCCTCGACGCCGACCGGTTCGGGATGGCACAGCTGCACCAGCTGCGCGGTCGCGTCGGACGCGGTCCTGGACTGAAGTCCTGGTGCTACCTCGTGGGCGCGGGCGCGTCCGAAGGGGGTGAGGAGCGGCTGTCGGCGATGGTTCGGACGCAGAACGGATTCGAACTCGCGGAGATCGATCTCGACATCCGCGGCGAGGGCACGATCATGGGAGAGCGGCAGAAGGGCCGCAACGACTTGAAGCTCGCGTCGCTCCGACGCGACCGCGAGTGGGTGAGCAAGGCCCGCGACGTCGCGTTCGAGCTCGTCGATGCCGATCCGACGCTGGCGAGCCATCCCGAGCTGCTCGGCGAGATCGAAGCCTTCCTCGACGAAGACGACCGCGAGTTCCTCTTCAAGGGCTGAGCCCTTGGCGGATTTCGATCAGTCGTTGGCGTCGAGGACGTCGTCTTCGGTGAGCTCGAGGTACCAGACGTCAAGGCAGTCGCGACACCGGTACGCGACGATGTCGCCGACCTCCCAGCCGAGTTCGGGATCAGCGGTGAGGCGGCCGCACGGCCCGTCGCAGTCCACGCACACGATCGTCTCGGCGACGGGCATCTCAGGTGCCGGGCACCGGGCGCTGGCGCCGCTCGAACTGCGCGACCCCGTCGGCGAATCCTTCGGCGAAGATCGTCTCGCGGCCGACTTGGTCCTCATGCGCGAGCGCGGCCTCGAGGTCGCGCCCCAGCCCGTAGTAGACGCAGCGTCGGTCGTTGACGAGCCCGGTCCACGGAAACGATGCCAGTTGTTCCGCGAGCGCGACGGCCGCGGTGAGCGCTTCACCATCGGCGACGACGCGGTTGACGAAACCGATGCGCTCCGCTTCCTCAGCGCCGAACTCTCGACCGGTGAGAATCAGATCGAGGGCACGGCCGAGTCCGACGATCTGGGGCAAGCGGTACGTGCCGCCGTCGATGAGCGGCACGCCCCAACGTCGCTCGAGACAACCGAAGCGCGCCGACGTACCCGCCACGCGCAGATCACACCACGCCGCCAGCTCGATTCCCCCGGCGACGCACCAACCCTCGACGGCGGCGATCACCGGCTTCGAGAGCTGCAGTCGCGTCGGGCCGAGCGGGCCGGACGGCCGCAGCGCGGGCAGATCCCGCAGGTTCGCGCCGGCGCAGAACGCCGTGACATCGCCCGTGAGCACCGCCACCTTCGCGGTGTCGTCCGAGTTGAACGCGACGAACTCGTCGTGCAGCCGTGTCGCCGTCGCGGAGTTCACCGCATTGCGGGCCTGGGGCTGGTCGATCCGCACGATCCGCACGGCAGGGTTCGGGTCGGTCATACGGCGGACGTTACGGTCTCCCGCGATGCGCGTCGTAGCCGGGACGGCCGGAGGATTGCGGCTGGTTGCTCCGGATGGCCAGGCCACTCGGCCGACGAGCGACCGAGCCCGTGAGGCCACGTTCAACTCCCTCGGCTCGCTCGGCGTCATCGAAGGCGCGACGGTGCTGGACCTGTTCGCCGGTTCGGGGGCGATGGGGATCGAGGCGCTGTCGCGGGATGCGGTACATGCGACCTTTGTCGACAACGACGACCGGGCCCGTCGAGCCATCAAAGCGAACCTCGAGACGACCAAGCTCGTCGATCGCGGGTCGGTGGTGGCCGCTGACGCGTTCACATTCCTGGCGACCGTCGACCGGCGGTTCGACGTCGCCGTGCTCGACCCTCCCTACGCGTTCGACCGTTGGGTCGAGGTGCTCGAGGTGCTGCCGGCCGAGGTCGCAGTCCTGGAGAGCGACCGGCCGATCGACCCGGGAGAGGCATGGACCGTAGTGAGGGTCCGCCGATATGGCACTACCGTTGTGACCATCTGCCGCCGCAGTCCTGACCTGCAGGAGAACTCCACGTGACGACCGTGCTCTATCCGGGCTCGTTCGACCCTTTCCACAACGGGCACCGCGAACTCGTCGAGACCGCTGCGTACCTCTTCGACGAGGTCGTCATCGCGGCCATGCGCAATCCGCAGAAGGGCGAGCCGCTGTTCTCCCTCGAGGATCGCAAGAAGATGATCGAGGAGTCGCTCGCCCATCTCGACAACATCCGCGTCGTGCACTTCGCCAAGCTGGTCGTCGATCTTGCGAAGGACATCGGAGCCGACTTCATCGTGAAGGGCCTGCGTGCGGTCGTCGACTTCGAGAGCGAGATGGCTCAGGCGCAGGTGAACCTCAACGTCTCGGGGGTGCACACCGTGTTTCTCCCGTCCGCATCCGCCAGTTCCGCGATCGCGTCGAAGTACATCCGTGACATCGCCCGGTTCGGAGGCGATGTCTCGTCGATGGTTCCCGAGCCGGTCGCGCGCCGATTGAGGAAGAAGTTCAGCAAGCCATGACGATGTACGACAACGAGAGCGAACGGATGGCCGAGGCAACACCGGCCGGCAGCACGGTGCCGTCCGGCGCCAGCCACGCGGGCAACAGCTATCAGCACCCCGAGAGCGAGGCGTTGCTGCGCCGCGTCAGCGACATGATCGCCGGCGCGCGGCCGATGCCGTTGTCGGCGTCGGTGATGATCAACAAAGACGAAGTGCTCGAGATGCTCGACGAAGCGCTCGAGCGGCTGCCCGACGAGTTGCGCGCGGCGCGCTGGCTGCTCAAGGAGCGTGACGAGTACCTCGCCAAGACGCGACGCGACGCCGACGACATTCTCGATGCCGCCCGCGCCCGCGCCGAGCGGATGGTGCAGCGCACCGAAGTCGTGAAGGCCGCGGAGCTCCGAGCCCGTCACACCGTCGACGCCGCCGACGAAGAGGCCCGCCGTCTTCGCCTCGAGTGCGAGGACTACTGCGATCAGAAGCTCGCCAGCTTCGAGATCGTGCTCGAGCGGACGCTGAAGACGGTGGCGGCTGGCCGCACGAAACTCCAAGGCAATCCGTTGAGCGGTGAGGTCCCGGTTGTCACCCCTGATGAAGACGAAGAGAACGCGCAAGCGTTCTTCGATCAAGACCACGACTGACCGATGACGAGCGCGCCTGGTCCGCTCGACATCGGGGTGGCCGAACTTCTGCGACGTCTCGGTACGCAGCGCGAGGTCACGGTCTCTGCCGCGCTCGACGACATCGCCATCAGCTCGGCGGCAGTGGTCGACGGCGCCGAGATCGAGGGCCGGTTCGTGCTCGAGGCGATGAGCGACCATGCGATCACGGTGAAGGGCACGATCACTGCGCCTTGGACGGGGGAGTGCCGTCGATGCCTGCGCACGATCGACGGCACCGTGTCGCTCGACGTCGACGAGGTCTTCGACGCTCGTCCGGTGGAGGGCGAGACCTATCCGCTCGACGGAGATCGCCTGAATGTCGAGCCGTTGGTGCGCGACGCCGTGTTGTTGTCCCTGCCCCTCGCCCCACTCTGCGAGGTTGCCTGCGCCGGACCGGAGCCAAAGGAACATCCGATCGGCTCTGACGTGTCTGAAGCCATCGACCCGCGCTGGGCCGGTCTCGGCGACCTGAAATTCGATTAGGCGTCTGGCGGCCAGTAACCTCGTCCCTTCGCCATGGCTGTCCCCAAGAAAAAGACCTCGAAGATGAAGAGCCGGAGCCGCCGGGCATCTGCGTGGACGTTGAGCGCTCCGCCGCGGAGCGTCTGCCCTCGCTGCGGCGCCGCCAAGGTGCCCCACATCGTGTGCGGCAACTGCGGCTGGTACCACGGCCGCCAGGCCATCGACGTCGAGTAGGGGCGTGACCGCGATCCTGCCCATTGCCGTCGACGGCATGGGCGGCGACAAGGCTCCCGGCGAGATCATCGAAGGCGCGCGACGCGCCGTGCAAGAGGTCGGTGTCCCTGTCGTGCTTGTCGGACGTCCCGAGGAGCTCGGCGGCGATCACGGCCTCGAGGTGCTGCCTGCGTCGGAAGTCATTGCGATGGCGGCCGATCCTGCGTCGAGCGTTCGCACGATGAAGGACTCCTCGCTGGTCCGTGCCGCGGAGGCCGTCCGGGACGGCAAGGCCTCGGCCATGATCTCGGCGGGCAACACGGGCGCCACGATGGCGTCGGCCCTGCTCCGGATGGGCCGCATCAAAGGGGTACGCCGACCGGCGATCGCCACGCCGATACCGGTTCCGGGCGGCAAGCCGACCGTGCTGCTCGACGCCGGCGCGAACTCGGAATGCCAGGCCGACTGGCTTGTGCAGTTCGCGCAGATGGGCGCGGTGCTCGCCCGTGAGCGGTACGAAATCACTGCACCGAAGATCGGTCTGCTGTCGATCGGCGAGGAAGCGGGCAAAGGCAACCCGCTGGTCAAGGAGACGCACAAGCTGCTGCAGGACGCGTCCCTCGGGAGTGCGGTGTTCGTCGGGAACGTCGAAGGCCGCGACATCATGACCGACGAGGTCGATGTCGTGGTCACAGACGGTTTCACCGGCAACGTCGCCCTCAAGACGCTCGAAGGGGGCATGCGGGCATTGGTGAACGCCCTCTTCGGGGTGTTCGCGGCGAGCGACGAGGCCAAGGCGGCGGCCGAGGTGTTGATGCCGGGGCTGCTGCCGCTCTACGCCCAGCTCGACCCGGACTCGTACGGCGGCGCCATGCTGCTTGGCGTCGACGGGGTGTGCATCATCAGCCACGGGTCGTCGTCGGCCACGGCGATCGTCAATGCCGTGCGGGTCGCCGCCGACATGGTCGACCACGACGTGGTCGGCCTCCTCCGCGCCGCCATCGCCACCTGACGAATAGCCGTTTGTGCGGTTTTATTCGCCTCAGAGAGGCGATTACTACCGGCAGAACGGGCAGGAGAGTTTCACAAGCGCACAAGCAGGCCGCCTAGGTACACTCCGCGCCCTTGCCAGCATGATCGCCCGTTGGGGATCGTCCGCCTAGCGGCCGCCGTAGTGCCGACTCGAATCATGCTGTTCCGTCCGCCGACCAGGAGACCCAGGTGCCCGCCGAGACGCATGTGGAGCAGGGACCGCTCGACCGGAATGGGGTGTTCGAGCTGATCCGCGACCGTCTGGCCGACATCCTGGAGATCGACCCGTCGGCCATCAAAGAGGGCGACTCCTTCGTGGACGATCTCGATGCCGACTCGCTCGCCCTGATCGAGCTCGTCGAAGCACTCGAGGAGGAGCTCGGCGAGCGCACCGTCGGCTTCCACATCGATGACGAGGATCTGGCCGACCTCAAGACCGTGCGGGACGCCGTCGACTACGTCGCCGGTCGACTGAACCCGAGCTAGTTATCGGGGACAGCCCGCCCGTCACCGGGCTCGCCGCGCTCAATGAACGCCTGGGGCGGCCGTTCGCCGACGAATCTGTCCTGGCCGGCGCGCTCGCGCACCGCTCGTGGTGCGCGGAGCATCCGGGGCACAACTCCAACGAGCGGCTCGAGTTCCTCGGCGACGCCGTCCTCGGACTCATCGTGACCGACTTCATCTACGCCGAATTCCCCGACTTGCCCGAGGGCGAGCTGGCCAAGGTGCGCGCCGCGGTCGTGAGCGCCGCCGCCCTCTCGGAGGTCGCCGCCTGCCTCGAGCTCGGCGATGCGCTCTTGCTCGGCAAGGGCGAGGCTGCTTCCGGCGGTCGCGAGAAGCCATCGATCCTCGCCGACGCGCTCGAAGCCGTTCTCGGCGCCGTGTACCTCACGGGTGGTTGGGACGCCGCGCAACGAGTCGTCATGGAACTGCTCGGTGACCGCATCATGAGCGCGAGCGAAGGCCCCGGTGGACAGGACTACAAGACTCGGCTCCAAGAATTGGTTGCGCGCCACTTCATGGAGCTCCCGCGCTACACGCTCCGCGACGAAGGGCCCGACCACGCCAAGCAGTTCTTCGCAGAGGTGCGCGTCGATGGCACGGTGCGCGGCACGGGCGAGGGACGCTCCAAGAAGCAGGCCGAAGCCGCCGCGGCGCGCTCGGCGTGGGAAGTGCTGCGCGCCGAGCTCGACGAAATCGCCCAAGCGGAGTCGGTGGCCGATCGTGCCTGAGCTTCCGGAAGTCGAGACGATCCGACGTGGACTCGAGCGAGAGGTCGTCGGCAAGCGCATCAAGACCGTTCAGGTCACCGGCACGCGCACGATTCGGCGTCAGACGAAGAAGCAGTTCATCACCAAGCTCGAAGGCGCCAAGGTCAACGGCGTCGAACGACGAGGGAAGTACCTCGTGCTCAAGCTCGACACCGGCGAGCTGTTGGTGATCCATCTCCGTATGAGCGGTCAGTTGTTGCGCGCGCAGGCCAAGGACGCGGTGCTCAAGCACACGCACGTGGTGTTCACATTCACACAGGGCGGACAGTTGCGATTCGTCGATCCACGCACGTTTGGCGAGTTGTTCGTCACCGCGCCCGACGAGTTGACCAAGGAAGTCAGTGAGCTCGCCGATCTCGGAATGGATCCGGTCGACGAACCGATCTCGTGGGTGAAGTTCCGCGCGCACCTGTTGAGTCGCACGACGAAGCTGAAGCCCTTGCTGATGGATCAGTCGTTCATCGCCGGTCTCGGCAACATCTACAGCGACGAGATCCTCTGGGAAGCGGGGCTACGACACGACCGTGTGCCCCAGACGCTGTCCACGATGGAGATCCGTCGGCTCTACCGAGCGATCGTCGAGGTGCTGCACGAGGCCGTGAAGCACCGCGGCTCGACGCTCGCCGACCAGCAGTACGTCGACCTGCATGGTCGGCCCGGGGAGTTCCAGCTCCTGCACCAGGCCTACGACCGAGAGGGCCAGGCCTGCCGCCGGTGCCGCACGCAGATCACCCGGGAGAAGGTCGGCCAGCGCTCGACGTTCTTCTGCCCCAACTGCCAGATCTGATTTCGAGCGGAAAGGAAACCTTTCCGCTCGAGTCAATGGCTCTCGCCTCCGGCGAGCACTGAATGAACTGTCGCGATCGACCGAGCAAGTCGGATCGATCGCCTGGTGGGGGCTCCGGCGGAGCCTCTGCCCCCACGCCCGCTTACTTCGCAGCGATCTCGGCGGCCCAGCGGTAGTCGGCCTTTCCGGCGGGGGAGCGCTCGATGGTCTCGACGATCGTCATCGATCGCGGCACCTTGTAGCCGGCGAGCGACGTTCGGCAGTGCGCCTGGACGTCTGCGAGGTCGAGCGCGGCGTTCGACGCGACGACGGCGGCGACGCGTGAACCCCACCGATCGTCTGGCACGCCGACGACCACCGCGTCCGTGATCGCAGGGTGCGCCTTCAACACCGCTTCAACTTCCTCGGGGTACACCTTCTCGCCTCCGGTGTTGATGCACAGCGCGCCGCGACCGAGGAGCCGAATCGTGCCGTCGGCTTCGATGAGCGCGCGATCGCCCGGAATCGAATAGCGCTTGCCATCGATCGTCACGAACGTCCGAGCGCTCTTCTCCGGATCGTTGTGATAGCCGATCGGGACCCGTCCGCCGGCGGCGAGCCAGCCCTCGACGCCCGACCCCGGTTCGACCGGGCGAAAGTCGTCGTCGATCACGAGCGTGATTCCTTCACGCGCGGTGAACTTGAGCGACTCGATCGTCGGCGCGCCGCGCACCGCGGTGGCCAGCGCTTGTACCGGCGCCTCGGACGACCCGACGGCTTCATTGATCGCGAGCACCGAAGGAAGCCCAGCCAGCAGCCGTTCGCGCATGTCCGCGGTGAGGATCGAGCCACCGGAACCGAGCAAGCGCAATGACGAGGTGTCCCACCGGCCGGGGTTGGCTTCGAGCGCTTCGACGAGCGGGCGGGCGCCGGCGTCGCCAACGAGACTGAGCATCACCACGCGCTCGCGTTCTACGAGATCGAGTACTTCGACGAGATCGAGATGCGTGCCTTCGTACAGCACGACGCGCCCGCCGCCGAGAAGCGTCCCGAAGCCCATCCACTGCCCGCTCGCGTGCATCAACGGACCCAACGACAACGCGACGAACTCGTCGCAGCCGGGATCGCCCGGCGCGAGATATGGCGCGAGCCGCTGCACGCGGTTGGTGCGTGCGTGTTCCACGATCTCCTCGGGGGTCGTGATCGGTGGGCCCCCCGGGTTCCCCGACCCGAGCGCAGAGAAGAAGATGTCCTCGTGGCGCCACACGACGCCGCGTGGCATTCCCGTCGTGCCCCCGGTGTAGAGCACGTAGTGGTCATCGGGTGAGCGCCCGGAGAACGTCCGATCTTCTCGTCCCGTGGTCAAGAGCTGGCCGTACTCCTCGCCGGTGGTCACCACCCACTCGGTCGTGGCCGCGGCGCGCACGGCGGCCTCGGTCCGAGGGTCGCAGACGACACCGACCAGTCCGGCGTTCTCGAACAAGGGCACCAGCTCCGCGGCCACGTACCGGTAGTTGATGTTGATCGGCACGGCGCGCAGTTTGAAGCAGGCAAACGTGGCCTCGACGTACTCACAGCAGTTGTACAGATCGAGCCCGACGTGATCGCCGTGCTCGACGCCGAGCTGGCGATCGAGGGCGTCGGCCAGCCGGGTGGCCCGTGCGTCGAGCTCGCGGTACGTCATCCGCACCGGCCCGCAGGTGAGTGCCTCGCGCTCGGGAATTGCGCCGGCGACGAGCTCGAAAAGGTCGGCGAGGTTGAACGTTGGGGCCACGGCGTCGAAGATTCTGCAATGGCGAACCAGGTCGCGTCGATGTTGGTCGGCGCAGACGGCTTTCTGCCGAAGGATCGCTACGTTTCCGGGGCCTTCCTCGACCTCGAGATGGAACGGTTGTGGCCGCGGGTCTGGCAGGTCGCATGCCGTGAGGAGGAGGTCGCGAATCCCGGCGACTTCGTCGAATACACCATCGGCGAGCAGTCCGTGCTCGTGGTGCGCACCGGCGAAGGAAGCGTGGTCGCGCATCACAACGCGTGCCTCCATCGCGGCACACGCCTCGCCACCGAGAGCGGCACCTTTCCGGACGAGGGGATCCGATGCCGGTACCACGCGTGGCGGTACGGCCTCGATGGACGCCTCTTGCAGATCGTCGACGAGCACGAGTTCGAGGATCTCCCGCACGACTTGTGTCTCGCGACGGTGAGGGTGGATTGCTGGGGCGGGTTCGTGTTCGTGAACCTCGACCCCGACGCGGAGCCGCTCCTCGAGTACTTGCAGCCGCTGCCGGGGCTACTCGGCGCGTATCACCTCGAGCAGATGCGCTTCCGCGCGTACCAATCCACGGTTCTCCCCGCGAACTGGAAAGCGGCCGTCGACGCGTTCAACGAGGCGTACCACGTGCAAGGCACGCATCCCCAGATCCTGCCGTGGACCGACGACGTGTCGATCGCGTACGAGCAACTGGGCATCCACTCGCACTACGGACGCTTGCCCGAAGCGCGTCGAGAGCTGCGACCGAGCCCGCGGCTCGACCTGAAACCCGATGACTACGACGAAGGCGAGATCCTCGCCGGGCTCGTCGCCGGTCTCGGCCGGCTGTTTCTCAAGGACGAGATGGCCATCGTCGACGAGCTGCGGGCCCAGCCGGCGTCGTCAGATCGCAATCTGTTGAGCGAGTACCAAGCGCGCCGCCGCGCCCTGCTGTCGGAACGCGGCCTCGATGTGTCTGGCCTGTCGCTCGATCAGATGACGAGTGCCGACGACGTCTTCGTGTTCCCCAACCTGGTCGGTCCGATCTATCCCGGTTCGGCCATCGTGTTCCGCATCCGTCCGAACGGCCTCGACCCGGACTCGTGCATCAAGGACACATGGACCCTCGAGTGGCCGCGAGCCGATCAACCCGAGCGCACGTGGGAACGACGCTTCTATCCCGAGTGGCGCGACAAGGACTGGGGCGAGATCACGAACCAGGACTACGCCAACATGCTCGAGGTGCAGACAGGGATGAAGTCCCGGGGCTTCAAGGGATCACGCCTCAACCCGCGCCAAGAGTCGAACGTGCTGCACATGCACCGCGTGATCGACCGCTACCTCACGACCTGACGGTGATGGTCGGGGCGAGCCGATTCGAGGGCGGCTCGTGGGTACGGGTCGGGTTCCTGCTGACCTACGGCGCCTTCGCCTACGGCTGTGTCGTGGTCGGGGCCGCCGCAGTGCGAGTCCGTCACCTGCAGGGCTCCCGGCCGGGACGTGTCGCACTGGTCGCCTCGGCCGCCGTCGTGGCCGCGGTCGCCGCGCTGTCATTGCCGGCGATTCGCTTCCCGACGGAGACGCTGACCGGGTTCGAGGGGCTCGACCTGCTGTCCGTTTTGATCGTGATCGCGCTTGCGGGCGTTGTGGTCGCGGCGGGGTTCGTGAGGGCGTTCGAGACCCTGCGGTCGGCGGCGGCCGCGTGCCTGACAGGAGTCCTTGCCGGCAACCTCCTCATCCAGCGGTTCACGACGCGCGGCACCTCCGTTGCGTACGGGTTGTGGTGGGCGACCGGCCTGGCGGTCGTGGCGTTGATCGCGGCCCTGGGGGTGCGCGGACGGTACGAGGGGCACCGCTAACGTCGGTCGCGGATGTTCCTCAAGAGCCTCACGCTGAAGGGCTTCAAGTCGTTCGCCGAGACCACCGTGCTCGAGATGGAGCCCGGGGTCACGGTCGTCGTCGGCCCGAACGGCAGCGGCAAGTCCAACGTGGTCGACGCGATCGGCTGGGTGCTCGGCGCGCAAGCCCCGAGCGCGGTGCGCAGCCAGAAGATGGACGACGTGATCTTCGCCGGAACGGCGAAGCGGCCGGCGCTCGGTCGGGCCGAGGTGAGCCTCACCATCGACAACTCCGCTCGCCTCCTGCCGATCGAGTTCACCGAGGTCACGATCACCCGCACGCTGTTCCGCAACGGCGACAGCGAATACGCGCTCAACGGGGTGCCGTGCCGGTTGCTCGACATCCAAGAGCTGCTGTCCGACACCGGCGTCGGTCGCCAGCAGCACGTGATCGTGAGTCAGGGTCAGATCGATGCGGTGCTCAACGCCCGGCCGGAGGATCGGCGCCTGATCATCGAAGAGGCGGCCGGGGTCCTCAAGTTCCGCCGCCGTAAGGAGAAGGCCGAGCGCCGGCTTGCCGCGACGGAGGGCAACCTCACGCGGGTGCAAGACCTGCTGCGCGAGGTGCGTCGACAGCTTCGACCGCTCGAGCGTCAGGCCGACGCCGCCCGCCGGCACGGCGATCTCGTCGCCGAGCTGTCGGGGTTGCGGTTGCACCTGGCCGGACGCGAGCTGTCGTCGCTGCGCAGCCGCCTCACCACGACGATCGCGCGCAAGGCAGAGCTCGCCGCCGACGAATCCGCGCTCAAGGGCAGCCTCGGCCAGCTCGACCGCGCCGTGATGGCGACGGAAGCGCAGCTCTCGGCCATGGGCGGCCACGACATCAGCGACGCGCTCGTGCGCTTCGAGTCGTTGCGCGAGCGAGCCCGAGGGTTGGCGGCCGTGCTCAACGAGCGGCGCCGCAACCTCGAGCGCGAGCGCAATGCCAGCGTCGATCAAGCGGTGATCGCCACGCTCGAGGCCGAGGCCGCGCGCCTGACCGACGAGCTGGCGAACGTCGAGGCCGAGGCAGTTGCGCTGGCTCCCGACGTCGAGGCGCTCGCCCGGTCGGAGGGCGACCTGCTCGTCGAGCGCCAAGCCTTCGAGGCCCAATGGGCGGAAGGGGTGACGCCGCCGAGCAGCCGGGCGGCCGAGGTGCGCGGTGAGCTCGCGGCCCTACGCGCCGGAGTCGAACGCGGCGCGGGGGAGATCAGTCGCGTTCGTCAGCGACTCGACCTGCTCGAGCAGAAGGCGGCGCGGCTCGACGGCGAGAGCAGCCGATTGCGCGGCGAGCTCGCCGAAGCCGAAGAGGCCGAGTCGGGTCTGGCGGCGGCGTTCGCCGATGCCGAGACCGTGCACATGGCCGCGGTCGAGGCCGCTCTGGCGGCGGAGGAATCTCGACGAAGCGCCGACGCCGAACGACACACATGGGTGGCGCGCGCCGACGCTCTGGCCCAAGCGCTCGACGACGCCCGTGCGCGTGCCGGTGCTGAACGTTTGTCGGAGGTCGCCGGCGTTGTCGGCACACTGCTGGAGATCGTCGAGATCGACGACGGCTACGAGTCCGCCTTCGAGGCGGCCGCCGGCGAAGCGCTCGCGGCGGTTGTCGTGGCCGACGTCGAGGCCGGGCGTCGTGCCCTCGAGGTGCTCCACGCGGGCGATCTCTCGGGCGCGGTGTTGCCGCTCGGCGCGTCCCGTACGCCGGCACCGTTGCCCCTCGGATCGGGCGAGCCCCTCCGCTGGCATGTTCGATCGAATCGCGACGACGTCGAAGGCCTGCTCGACGCGCTCCTCGGCGCGGTGATCGTCGTCGACGGGGGATGGGCGAACGCGGTCGACATCGCGCTGGCCAACCCCGAGTCGTTCATCGTCACGCGCGATGGCGACCGCTTCGGCAGCTCGGGATGGCGAGTCGGTGGTCCTGGTTCTGGCGCGACCGGTGCGGCCCTCGCCGAGGCGCGCGACCGTGCCGATGCCGCGATGGCGGCTGCGGTCGGCGCCGATCTGGCATTGGTGGCGGCACAGACCGCCGTCGCCGACGCCCGCCGCGTCGAGCTCGACGCGCAACGTGCGCTCGACGAACACGACTCGGCCGTCGCGGCGGCGTCCGACGCGCGGGCGCGCGTCGAGGCCGACAAGCGCGACGGCGACACCGAGATCGAGTCGCTGCACTCGCACCTCGCCGATCTCGATGCACGGATCGGCTCCGAGCAGGCACGCATCACAGAGCTCGAGGTGCTGTTGCCCGAGCTCGAGTCCGACGAAGCCGGTGTCCTGGAACGGGGTCGGGAGATGAGCGCGGTCCGAAGCCGCCTCGAAGAGCGATCCGCGGCCGTGGGCGCGCTCCGTACCGACATCGAGGTGCGCGCCGCCGGGCTCGACGAGCGTCGACGGTTCCTGCGCCGCCGGCTCGACGAGGTGGAAGAGCGCCTCATCCGCAACGTCGCGGAGCGGGCCCAAGCGGAAGAACGGCGCATCGAGCTCGAGCGCACGCAGCTCGCGGTCGAACGGTTGAGCGCGCTGGTCATCGATCGGCTCGCGGTCGTCGAGACCGAGCTGGCCGAACTGCACGAGCAGCGGCGCCGCCAGTCCGAGGAAGCCCGCGAGGTGGCCCTCCGGCTCGATGGCCTCCGCAAGCAACGCACGGCCGACGAGCGCTCCCTCGAAGAGGTACGCGAGCACAGCCGCCGGGCCGAGATCGAGGAGGCCGAGCTCGGCCTGCGCGTCGAGACCGCGGTGGACACGTTGCGCCGCGATCTCGAGAGCGAACCCGACACTGCGATGGCCGCGGAATGCCCGCCGCTCGCGGAAGGGGTCACTCCGCACGCCCGGGTGCGCGAGCTCGAACGTGAGCTGCGGCTGATGGGCCCGATCAATCCGCTCGCGCTGCAGGAATACGAAGCGTTGCGCGAGCGGCACGAGTTCCTCGAAGCGCAACTCGACGACGTGAAGTCGAGCCGCCGCGACCTGTCGAAGATCATCAAGGCCATCGACGAAGAGATCGTCAACGTGTTCGCGGCTGCGTACGCCGACGTGTCCCAGAACTTCGAAGCGTTGTTCGACACGCTCTTCCCAGGCGGCACGGGCCGGCTGCGACTCACCGATCCAGACAACCTCCTCGACACCGGCATCGACATCGAGGCCAAGCCTTCGGGTAAGAACGTCCGAAAGCTGTCGCTGCTCTCAGGTGGCGAGCGTTCGCTGACGGCGCTCGCCTTCCTCTTCGCCGTGTTCCGCAGCCGCCCGTCGCCCTTCTACGTGATGGACGAGGTCGAGGCCGCGCTCGACGACGTGAACCTGCACCGCTTCCTCGATCTCGTCCACGAGTTCCGCGAGGAAGCGCAGCTGATCATCGTGAGCCACCAGAAGCGCACGATGGAAGCCGCCGACTGCCTCTACGGCGTCACCATGCAGCCTGGCGGCTCGTCGCGAGTGCTCAGCGAAAAGGTCGCCGTCTGACCAGCACTTGAAACTCAGTTGGCAAGGAAGGGCGCACCATACCTCGGGGGGTTTTGTCCACAGCGCTGTACCCGGTGCATTACCGGATGGGTACGCGGGCGCTGCAGTACGGGCATTCTGTGCGGGGCGTACGTGCGGTCCGCGTTGGTGGCGTGTGCTAGCGGGCAGGAAGCTCGTCCTTCCCTCGAGTCCTTGTTCACGAACTGGCCCGGAATGCCTCCTGTAAGGGGGTGCAGGATGCGGGGGTGGTGGGCGAGGCCGTGCAGGCTGACCGGGTCCGCGAGGTGTACGAAGAACAGCACGTCCGGCTGTGGCGCGCTGTCGCGGCGTGGAGCGGATCGTCGGATGTGGCAGACGAAGCCGTCGCCGAAGCCTTCGCGCAGCTCGTGCGCCGCGGCGACGTCGTGGAGGACCCGGCGGCTTGGGCGTGGCGGAGCGCCTTTCGGATCGCCGCCGGCGAGCTGCAGCGGAGGCGTGCGGACGCGCGCTACGAGCTCGGCGAAGTCTCGCTGCGCGACGTGCAGTCCGAGCAGGTACTCGACCTCATGCGGGGATTGCAGTGCCTGAGCGACCAGCAGCGCGCGTGCGTCGTCGTCTGTGACTTGCTCGGTTACTCAGCGGAGGAAGCCGGCCCCCTCCTCAAGACCTCGGCTGCCACTGTCCGGGTGCAACGCATGCGCGCTCGACGCCGGCTGCGCTCGCTGCTGGAGGTGAAGGATGTCTGAACTCGACGACCGGATGAACGAGGCACGAGAGGCGGTCGCGACGATGGACCCGCCCGAGGACCTCTGGGCTCGGGTGGTCGCCCGGGCGAGCAGCGGCGACGCCGAGGTCCTGGACCTGCCCATGGCCCACGGCAACCGGCGGCGCTTCTCGCTGTGGCTCACCGTCGCGGCCTGTGTGGTCGCGGTCGTGGCCGTCGCGGTCTTCGCGACCGCCGACCGCCAGGCGGTGGACACCATCGAACCGGCGGGAGAGCCCTCGTCCACGACCACAACCGCGGCCGGCGACAGCTCGACGACCCTCGCGAGAGGCGAAGACGTGAAGGTCGCGGTGATGGAAGGCGGCAGTGATCTCGGTGGCCACACGCTGAACATCACGGCCGTGGAACAGGACGGCGAGGTGAACGGGGAGCTCCGAGTCGGGGGCGTCCTGGTCACGCTCGAGTGCGCGAACACCAGGATGTTGAGCGGGGCTGACTTCGACAGGCGAGATCTCATCCTTGGCGGCGAGGTGACCGACAGCCCAGACGGCCTCGCCACGCTCGATGACGTCAACGTCGCCGTGGGGGACGGACTGGCCCTGATCATCAGGGAAGATGAGGATCGCCCCGACAGCCGGCGCGTCACCCTCTATCACCCTTCGCTCTGGTACGGCGAGCAGGCGAGCGTGCACGCAGGTTCGTGCGAGGAGCTCGTTGCGTCGGTCCCCGCCAACCTCGACGACGGGTACTTCGATGATCTCAACGATGGTGGCGACCTCGAGACGGCGCCGTTCTCGCCGACCCTGGCGAGCGGGGAGGGCGTGGAGATCGTGGACCACGGCGGGTCCGGTGGGCTCGTCGGCCATTCGTTGAACATCCATGCCGAGCGGAAACGCGGCGTGGTGACCGGCGAGATCCGGGTCGACAAGGTTGTGGTCAAGCTGCAGTGCGCGGACACCGACACCATCGACGGCGAAATCAGGCTCGGAGGCGAGGTGACTCAGGACCCGGACGGTCAGGGTCTAGCCGTCATCGATGGCCGGGCCGCCATTGGTGACCGAGTCGCCCTGATCATCAGGGAACGGGGCCCCGACTATGACCAGGTGACCTTCTACGCCAACGACACCGCGGGAACGTGCACCGAGCTGGTCGATTCCTTCCCCTACAACCTCGACGGGGGGTACTTCAGTGACGTCGCGGGTGGCGACGCCATCGAAACCAGCGCGGCCCTCTACAACCCCTGAGGGACCTGGCACCCAGTGTCAGGCGAGCGACTGCCGAACATGAGCACCCGACCATCGCCGGTTCTCGCTATCTGTGCGAGCCGGTCCATGTCCACCCCCGGTTGTTCGAGAGCAACCATGCAGCCTGGCGGCTCATCGCGGGTGCTGAGCGAAAAGGTCGCCGTCTGACGCCACCCCCGATCTAGGGGAGGCGGTTGAACCAGGCGAGGGACATGGCGGCGGTGGCCATGAGCGCCAGCAGGGCGGCGCCGACGAACCAGCTCGTGATCTCTCGCTGCTCGACGTCGAACCCGATCGACGAGCCGATGTCGGCGTACACCTTCTGCAACTCGGCGGCCGACGTCGCGGAGAAGAACGAGCCGCCGGTCTGATCGGCCACATCCTGCAGCGCGCCTCGGTCGACGGGGACCGGAACCGGGAACGGCTCCTGCGGCACGTTGATCTCACCGTGGTCCGTCCCGAAGGCGATCGTCGACACCGGCACCTTGGCCTTCTGCGCGGCCGCGACGCCGTCGTCGTTCGCTCGGCCCACCGTCGTCTTTCCGTCGGACATCAGCACGATGCGCGCCGGCACCACGTCGGTCGCAGAGTCGTCCGCCACCGATTGCTGGCGGATCGCGTCGAGCGCGGTGAAGATCGCCTCACCGATGGCGGTGCCCTCGTTGAGTTGCAGGCGGTCGATGGCCCTCTTCACCTTGGTTCGATCAGTTGTAGGCGGCACGTCGAGCCGTGCGTTGCCGTCGAAGCTCACGAGGCCGACGTTGATCTTGGGCGGAAGCTGGTCTACGAACGCCTTGGCCGCGGCCTTCGCGGCAACGAAGCGATTTGGTTCCACGTCGTCGGCTTGCATCGAGAGCGAGGTGTCGATCGCCACGATGACGGTTGCGCGTTCCCGCGGCACCTTTTCATCGTGCGTCGGGCGGGCGAAGCCCACGACGAGCGCGGTGATCGCAACCAGAAACGCCGCCGCCGTCGCATGCCGTCGCCAACCAGGTCGCTTCGGGGCAACCGCTTCGAGCAACGCGATGTTGGTGAAGCGCACGGCGTACTGGCGCCGCCGACGCTGCAGCACGACATACGCCACCGCGAGCGCTCCCGCGCCCACGAGCAACCAGAGCCGAACCGGGTCGAGATAGTTCATCGGTTCACCACGATCGTCGGCGCCACCGACTGCCGGTTGCGCCGGCGCGACACGACGAACCGAACGAGGTCGAGCAGCCAGTCCTCATCGGTGCGCAGCACGAGATGGTCGGCGCCGGCGGCGCGCATCTCCTGCGCGATCTTTTGACGCTGGTCGGCCGCGGCCGCGGCGAACCGCTCGCGAAGCCCACGGTCGGATGTCTGTACTTCGTACACGTGGCCGGTCTCGGGATCGACGAGCTCGAGCACGCCGACATCGGCGAGTGCCAGCTCGCGGGGGTCGAGAACCTCGACGGCGAGCACGTCGTGGCGAACGCTGAGCCTGCGTAACGGCATCTGCCAAGGCGTCGGGTCGAGCCAGTCGGAGATCACGACAGCGAGTCCGCGGCGACGCATTGCCGCGCCGAGCCGGTCGATTGCAGTGGCCAGGTTCGTCGGACCGCCTCCGTCGATGCGCGGCGCGGTGATGACGCGGTGCAACACGGCCTGAAGATGCACCCGTCCACTCAGCGCGGGGACGATCACGGGATCCGCGCCTGGTCGCAGCAGCATGGCGCCGAGCCGATTGCCGTTGCGCGACGTGAGGAACCCGACGGCGGCGGCGGCATTGAGGACGAGGTCACGTTTCTCGCAGTTGGCGGTGCCGAAGTCGAGGCTGGCGGACTGGTCGATGAGGAGCCACGTCTCGAGTTCGCGATCGGCGATCGTTTCGCGGACATGGGGCGTCTGCATGCGGGCGGTGACGTTCCAATCGATGCGGCGGGTGTCGTCGCCGGGTTGGTACAGACGGGTCTCGCCCAAGTCGGAGCCGTGCCCGGGCACGAGCCCGCGGTAGTCGCCCTGCAGCAAACCGTCGAGCTTGCGCGTGATGGTCAACTCGAGCCGGCGAAGTACCTCGTCGGGGGCGGGACCCTCCGTCATGTGGGTGTCTGGACCGCTTGTTCCTGTGCGAACTCGACCTGTGAAGGCGCGATGCGTGGCGCGGGCACGGTTGAGAGCACGCGAGCAAGGATGTGATCCGCAGTGACTTCGCGCGCCAGCGCCTCATACGAGAGCACGAGTCGGTGGCGCATGATGTCGGGCGCGACGTCGAAGACGTCCTGCGGCAACACGTACGACCGGCCTCGCATCAACGCGAGCGCGCGGCCGGCGGCCACGAGACCGAGCGACGCGCGCGGGCTGGCGCCGTACGCGACGAGCGGTTCGAGATCGGCGAGGCCGTATGTCGTCGGATTGCGAGTGGCCAGCACGAGGTTCACGGCGTACTCGACGATGCTGCGATCGCAGTAGATGCGATCGCTGGCGGCCTGCAGGGTGGCCAACTCGTAGAGACCGAGCACTTCGCTGGCCCGGGGCGGCGAGACGCCCATGCGCTGCACGATCTCGACCTCTTCGCCGCCGGATGGGTAGCCGACGAGCACCTTCATCAGGAAGCGGTCGCGCTGCGCCTCGGGGAGCGGATAGACACCCTCGGACTCGATCGGGTTCTGTGTGGCGAGCACGAGGAACGGCAGCGGAACCGGAAACGTCTCGCCGCCGATCGAAACGTGATGCTCCGCCATCACTTCGAGCAACGCGGACTGCACTTTGGCGGGAGCGCGGTTGATCTCGTCGGCCAGCACGAAGTTGGCGAACACCGGGCCCAACTCGACGTCGAACTTCTCACTCGACGAGCGGAAGATCCGGGTGCCGACGATGTCGGCTGGCAGCAGGTCAGGCGTGAACTGCAGGCGGGCGAACGTGCCGCCGGTGACCGCCGCCAACGTCTCGACCGCAAGCGTCTTGGCGAGTCCGGGCACGCCTTCGAGCAGGACGTGACCGCGAGCCAGAAGGCAGACGAGGAGGCGCTCGATGACCCGGTCCTGACCGACGATCACCTTCTTGATCTCGAACATCGCCTGCTCGAGTTGTGCGGCCTCGTCGGTCGTCGAGCCAGTTCCGCCGGAGGTCGGGGGAGTCATTCCTTCGGTCGCCTTTCGGTGGAGAGGGTGAAGATGTCGCCGCAGTGGAGCACGAGATGACGAATGCGAGCGTAAAGCCTCGCTGTGAAAGGCGTGCCGCGGCCGAGCCACTCGGTACGTTGACTCCCGTGCGCGTGCTGGTCGTGGAGGACGAGGTCGACCTCGCACAGGCGGTGGCCACCGGACTGCGCCGGGAGGGTTACGCCGTCGACCTGGCCTACGACGGCAACGAGGCCCTCGAGAAGCTGGGCTACATCGAGTACGACGTCGTGTGTCTGGATCTCACATTGCCGAAGCTCGACGGCACCGAGGTGTGCCGAGCGATCCGCGGAGGCCAGACGGCGAGCACAGGCGCGCGCATCCTCATGCTGACGGCACGCGACGGGGTCAGCGACCGCGTGAAGGGACTGGACGACGGGGCCGACGACTATCTCGTCAAGCCGTACGCGTTCGCCGAGCTGACGGCGCGGGTCCGCACGCTGTTGCGCCGCGATGCGGGTCGCACCGGAGCGGTGCTGCACGTCGGCGATCTCACTCTCGACACCGCACGATTGCTGGTGTCGCGGGGCGACAGAGAGCTCGAGCTCACCGCCAAGGAGTTTGCACTCCTTCGCTACTTCATGGCCCGGGCCGGCGAGGTGCTGTCGACCGAGGATCTGCTCGAACACGTCTGGGACGAGTTCGCCGATCCGTTCACGAACACCGTGCGCGTCACCGTCGGAACGCTTCGCCGCAAGCTCTCGGTCGACGGTGAGCCCCCGCTCATCGAGACGCTGATCGGCAGTGGTTACCGGCTGCTCGATCGCCACGCCTGATGGCATCCAAGAACCTCGCCGAGCGGATGCCGCCCTGGATGGGCTCGATTCGCTTTCGTCTCACGTTGATCTATTCGTTGCTGCTCTTCGGCCTCGCGGCGATGGTCATCGGCGGGATGTACTTCGTCCTCGCTCGTCGCCTCGGCGACCAACCCGTCTCGCGCACGTTCGTGATCGAGGAGCCCGTGGTGACGCCGCAGGGCATCGCGCTGCAGGAGGAGCGCGTACAGCAGGAGTTCCAGAACTTCGAGCGCATCGTGAACCGACGCGTACTCGACAAGCTGCGCAACGTCGCGTTCTTCGCGCTCGGGCTGCTGTTCCTGGCCAGTCTCGGCGTCGGTTGGTTCGCCGCTGGGGTGGTGGTGGCACCCATAGGGCGCATCACGGGCGTCGCCCGCCAGATACAGGCCACCGATCTTTCGCAGCGGATCGGCATGGGCGGTCCGAAGGACGAGTTGCGCGACCTCGCCGACACGTTCGACGGGATGCTCGATCGGCTCGAGACGGCGTTCGAGGCGCAACGACGTTTCATCCAGGACGCGTCGCACGAACTGCGCAACCCCCTCGCGGTCATCCGCACGAACATCGACGTCGCGCTCGCGAACCCCGATCCCGATCCCGAGGAACTACGCCGAACGGCCGCGGTAGTGGAGCGCACGGCGTCGCGCATGAGCCGGCTCGTCGACGACCTGCTCGCCTATGCCCGCCACGGCATCCCCGATCAGCCGTCGGAGCGAGTCGATCTGCGGTCCGTCACGCTCGAGAGCGCGGACGAGTTCGCGGCACCCGCCGAAGCACGCGGTGTCACGCTGCAGCACCGCGCGCTCACCGACGTGCAGGTGAACGGCGATCGCACCGCGCTCAAGCAGGCGCTGGCCAACCTCATCGGCAACGCCGTGCGCGTCGCTCCGACCGGCACCACCGTCACCGTCGAAGCGGGCATCAAGGACAGCTGGGCCTACGTATCGGTGGCAGACGAGGGGCCGGGCATCGCGGAGGAGGATCAAGAGTCGGTGTTCGAACGTTTCTGGCGCGAGCCAGGGCAGCCGGACGAACCGCAGGGCGAGCGGCGCAGCGGGCTCGGCCTCACGATCGTGCGTGAGATCGCCGATCGCCACGGCGGCACGGTCGCCGTCGCGTCAGAACGCGGCAAGGGTTCGACGTTCGTGCTCTGGTTGCCGCCGTGCTGATGCTCGTCTTTGCCTCGGCTTTACCGAAGCGTCGATAGGTTCGGACGAAATGAGCGAGGTGGATTGGGAGAGCATTCGGCCGCCCACGTGGCCGGCACCGGAACCCCCTGTCAGCGACGCGCCTTCGTGGGCCCCGATCACGGCGCCCGTGTCGATCGTGCCGCCCCCACCACCTCCTCCCCCTCCGCCCTTCCCGCCCCCGTCGATGGGTACCTCGCGCCCGCGACGGGGGCGGCGGGTGGTCGCCGCGGTCGCGGTCAGTGCGGCGCTGCTGGCCGGCGGCTTCGCGTTCGCACGGTCCACAGAAGACAGCAACAAAGCCGCAGCCACATCGAACTCGGCCACGATCGGCAGCGGATCGACCAAGACCGTCGATCCGAATGCGGTCGAGCCGATCGCGGCCGTGGCCGCGGCGGTGAGCCCCGCGGTGGTACAGATCGAAACGCGGACCGGGCTCGGCTCGGGCTTCGTGTACGACACAGACGGACACATCCTCACCGCGGCCCACGTGGTCGAGGGCGCGGGCAAGACCGTGAACGTCCGACTCGCGGATGGTTCCGTGCACAAGGGTGAGGTCATCGGGGCGGACAATGCCAGCGATGTCGCGGTCGTGAAGATCGATCCGGTCGAGAACATGCAAGTGGCCAACCTCGCGCTGGGCATCAAGGTCGAGGTCGGACAGACGGCCGTCGCCATCGGCTCGCCGTTCGGACTCGACCAGACGGTCACGGCGGGAATCGTGAGCGCGGTCGACCGTCCGCAAGAGACGCCCGGTGGCGCGATCGACATGTATCAGATCGATGCCCCGATCAATCCCGGCAACTCGGGAGGTCCGGTTGCCGATCGTCAAGGTCGCGTGTTCGGCATGAGCGACTCGATCATCACGCAAACCGGTGAGAACGTCGGCGTCGGCTTTCTCGTCCCCATCGATCTCGCCAAGGCAGTTGCCGACAAGCTCGTTGCAGGTGACCCCGTCGAGTTCGCTTTCCTCGGTGTGAGCTCTGACTCGCAGACCACGTCGCTCGTCGGCGACGGAGCGATCATCGTCGGTGTCACCTCAGGATCGCCCGCCGACAAGGCCGGGTTGCAGGAGGGAGATCGCGTCACCGCGGTCGACAGCGCGCCGGTGCGCGACTCGATCGAACTGGGCGCCCGGGTGCGGTCGCATCAGCCGGGCGACTCCGTGCACATCACCTTCGTGCGGGACGGTGAAACACAAACGATCGAGGTCGTGCTCGGGTCGACCAAGACCAAGTAGACCCCGGCCAATCTCCGGTCCCCCTGGTGCCATCCCCGCCGGCGCTAGGGGGACCGGTTTCTTTTCGACCCGAAACCAGAGCCGGGTAGGTTCGTTGCATGAACGCCGGCACCGTTGTGTTCGTCATCACCGTGCTGGTGGTCATCGCCGCCACCACCGTGATCGTGCTGCGCCGTCCTCGGCGCGGGGTCGAGCTCGAGCCGCCCAAGGCGCCACCCAGTAGGCCGGTCACGCGGCCACCAGCCGATGTGCTCGCACCGCCGGCCGAGCCGCAGGTCATTGCGCCGCCGGAACCCGAGGCGCCGCCGGAGGTCGTCGCCCCCGTCAAGCCGTCGTTCCGAGATCGCCTGGCGAAAGCTCGCAGCGCGTTCAGCGGCGCCGTCGGATCGGTTCTCTCCCGTTCGAAGATCGACGATGACACCTGGGACGACCTCGAGGAGGCGTTGCTGCGGGCCGACGTCGGTGTCCGCCCGACGACCGAGTTGCTCGACGCCGTTCGAGCGCGCGTCAAAGACGAAGCCATCACGGATCCCGAGACACTTCTCGAAGTCCTGAAGGCCGAGATGAAAGTGCGTTTGGCCGGCGATCGATCGCTGCGCTTCGAGCCGGGACAGACGAACGTGTGGTTGTTCGTCGGCGTGAACGGCGTTGGTAAGACCACCACGATCGGCAAGGTCGCACAGCGCGAGATCGCTGATGGTCGCTCGGTGGTGATGGCCGCGGGAGACACCTTCCGCGCCGCGGCCGCTGAACAGCTCGGGCTGTGGGCCGATCGTGTGGGTGCCGACGTCGTGCGCGGTAGCGAAGGCGGAGATCCCAGCTCGGTGATCTTCGATGCGGTGCAGCATGCCGCCGCCAAGGGGGCCGATCTCGTGCTTGCAGACACTGCGGGTCGTTTGCACACGAAGACCAACTTGATGGAAGAGCTGCGCAAGGTGCGACGCGTTGCAGATCGCGAACCCGGCAACGTCACCGAGGTGCTGCTCGTGCTCGATGCCACCACGGGTCAGAACGGACTCGTGCAAGCCCAGCAGTTCACCGAAGCCGTCGAAGTGACCGGCGTCGTGCTCACGAAGCTCGACGGCTCGGCAAAGGGCGGCATCGTGCTGGCCATTCAGGTCGAGCTCGGAATTCCCGTGAAGCTCGTGGGATTGGGTGAGCAGGCCGACGATCTCGTGGTCTTCGACGAGGACGAGTTCGTCGAGGCACTGTTCTCGTAGCTCGCGGGAATGTCCCGGACTACCCTCGGGAACATGTTGTTGGTGCGCCTTGTGTTCTTCCCGATCAAGGTCGGTACGACCGCTACGAAGGTCGCCGCCAAGACGGGCTACCGCACCGGACGGCTGTTGGGTTACCGGCGGTTGTTCGTGTTCGGCGTGGGGATCTTCGTCGGATTGATGATCGCTCCCGGTCCCGGACGCGAACTCCGGGTGAAGTTGCAAGCGCTGCTGGCCGGCGGGAAGCCACCGTCTGACCCCGAGCTCGGCGACCTCGTGCGCTTCGAGCTCAGCCACTCGCCTCGCACCTGGCATCTCCCACAACCGGAGATCGACGTGCAAGCCGGTCGAGTCGTGCTGTCGGGCGCGGTACCCCACGCCACGGCCCGTGCCGACCTCGAACGCACGGTCACCGGCGTGCCCGGCGTGACAGCAGTCGAGAACCTCCTCACGGTCACGGGAACCAACGGCCACAACTAGGCGTCCAAACCGACCATGAGGTCACGTGCACTGGCGATCGTTGTCGCCGCCGTCGTCCCACTCCTGGCTCTTGGTGTCGTGATCGCTCAGCGCGGCGACTCGGCGCACAAGCCCGCCCGACTGCCGATACTGGCGAGCGGGGGAGCGGAGAACGCCACCCTCGGTGCCGCCCGGGCGGACGCCGCGCTGTACCCCTACGGCGTGATCGTCTACAAGGCCGGCCCGAACCTGCCGGCGCTGGATGAACCCGAGCACGCCTACAAGGTCGTCGCGCCCGACGACGCTGCTATCCGCCGTCTCGCAGACGCATTCGGTTTCGATGGCATCGCGCCCGACGGCAACGCCACCTTCACCGACGGCGATGCCCAACTGAGCGTCTCGCCTTCGGGCTACTGGGGCTACACGCGCCAATCGGCCGGTGGAAGTGTGTCCTCGAGCGGCGTAGCCGTCGCGTGTGCGCCCGACACCGACTGCCCGACTCCTCCGACCACCGTTCCGCAGCATCCCGCCGATCTCCCCTCGCAAGAGGACGCGAAGGCCACGGCGTTGGCGTTGCTGCAACGCGCCGGCGTCGACACCAACCAAGCCAACGTCACCGTCGACGACTTCGTGACCCAGTGGTCCGTACGCGTCGTTCCACTGGTCGATGGTCTCCAGACGGAAGGCTTCGGCACGAGCATCACTGTCGGCGAGAACAGCACCATCGACTACGCCAGCGGGATCCTCGGGCACCTCGAGCCCGCCGATGAGTACCCGCGCATGGGTACGCGCTCGGCCATCGACCGGCTGAACAAGGGCGAGGGCTTCATCGGGCCGCGGCCGATGATCGCCGAGACGGGCATTGCCTCCGACACCGCCTCAGCCACCGCCACTGGAGCATCTCCTGCTGACGGCGGTGGCGTCGCCGGTGGGCCGCCAGACAGTGCGAAACCGGCGGAGCCAACGCCGCTTCCACCGGTCCCGCCGTGTGACGGCACGGGCGCGCCGACGACGTTTGCGTGCGACTCGCCGCTCTCCGAGCCGCCGCTCGGCACGATCCCGCCGCCTGCGCCGCAGGAGATCACGATCGTCGGCGCCGAGGGCGTCTTGCTGTTCGCTCAGAGCTTCACCGGCGACGAGGGCTGGCTCGTGCCGGCCTACCGACTCACCACAAGCGATGGCATCGGGCCGACAGTGTTGGCGATCGACGACAGCTTCCTCCTACCCCCTCCGGGTGCGAGTGACGATCTGCCGACAGGTAAGGACAGCGGCAGCGTCGACGGCGGCGCCGGCGCCGGCTCCGACGGGCAGGCTTCGATCGAGCCTGCGAACAGTGGGCCTCCGGAAGCGATCCAACCGACCGGCAAGTAAAGGGGCACCCGAGCGCGGCCAGTACCATCGGACCCCGCATGTTCGAAGCCCTGTCCGATCGATTCGATGGAATTTTCAAGCGGCTGCGCGGTCGCGGCCATCTGCGCGAGGAAGACGTCGACGAGGTCTTGCGCGAGATTCGGCTCGCGTTGCTCGAGGCCGACGTCAACTTCAAGGTCGTGCGCAGCATGCAGGCTCGCATTCGCGAGCGCGCCATCGGGCTCGAGCTGAGCCAAGCGCTCAACCCCGCGCAACAGGTCATCAAGATCGTCCACGACGAGCTGATCAACACCCTCGGCGGCGAGACGATGCGCATCACGTTCGCGTCGAAGCCACCGACCGTGGTGTTGATGGCAGGGCTCCAGGGTTCCGGTAAGACCACGAACGCCGCCAAGCTGGGCCGGTGGTTCAAGCAGCAGGGCCGCAATCCGTTGCTCATCGGTGCCGACCTGCAACGACCCGCCGCGGTCGACCAGCTGCGCACACTCGGCAAGCAGATCGACGTGCCGGTGTTCTCGCAGCCAGGCGACCCCGTCGAAACGGCTCGCATGGGCGTCGAAGAAGCGCGCCGGATCGGGCGCGACGTCGCCATCGTCGACACCGCCGGGCGTCTCGCCATCGACGAAGCGATGATGGAAGAAGTCCGTCGCATCTCGAGCGCCGTCGAGCCGAACTACACGTTCCTCGTCATCGACGCCATGACTGGTCAAGACGCGGTCACCACTGCGGAGGCGTTCCACCAGACGCTCGCTCTCGATGGTGTGATCCTCACCAAGCTCGACGGCGATGCTCGCGGCGGCGCGGCATTGTCGGTCAAGGAGATCGTCGGCCGGCCCATCGCTTTTGCGTCGACGGGGGAGAAGCTCGCCGACTTCGATCAGTTCCATCCGGATCGGCTCGCCGGCCGCATCCTCGGTATGGGCGACATGCTCACACTGATCGAGAAGGCCGAGCAGGTCTACGACAAAGAGGCGGCCGAGGTCGCGGCCACGAAGATGTTCGAAGGGCAGTTCACCTTCGAGGACTTTCTCGAACAGCTCCAGCAGGTCCGCAAGATGGGTCCCTTGGGCAACCTCGTCGGGATGATTCCCGGGCTACCCAAGGAGCTCAAGAACCAGGAGATCGACGACAACGAGATCAACCGGATCGAAGCGATCATCCGCTCGATGACACCGCAGGAGCGGGCCAACCCCGGGTTGATCGACGGATCCCGCCGCGGCCGGATCGCCACCGGAAGTGGTGTGATGCCCGGCGACGTCAGCGCGCTCCTGAAGCAATTCGCCGACGTGCAGAAGATGATGAAACGGATGGGCAACGTCCCTGGCCTGGGCCGGAAGATGAAGAAGGCCAAGGGCAAGGGCAAATCCGGCGGCGGTCGCGTCACGCCCAAGGGCACCAAGCCCGTCACCGGGAAGCCGCCGCCCTTTTCCATCCCCGGAATCGGCGATGATGGCTTCCCGGGATTGAATTGATTGGTTCGCGACCGGCAGACTTGCCGGTCCCCCTGACACGAAGGATGTACGCACCGTGGCCGTGAAGCTGCGACTCATGCGAATGGGCAAGACGAAGCAGCCGACGTATCGCGTCGTGGCGGCCGACTCTCGCTCGCCTCGCAACGGCCGATTCATCGAGATCGTCGGAACCTATGAGCCTCGCCAAGATCCTTCGAGGATCGTGATCGACAACGACAAGGCTGTCGCCTGGTTGCGCAAGGGGGCTCAGCCCACCGATCGTGTGCAGCGCATCTTGCAGCTGTCCGGCGCGTGGGACGAGTTCAAGGGCGCGAAGCCTTCATGAGCGACGTCGAAGACGTAGACGAAGCCGACGACGCGAACCAGATCGACGACGTCGATGAGGTTGCAGACGACGCCGCTGATGTCGATGCCAACCGCATCCCGGCGGCGACCGCCCGCGATGTGTGCGAATACCTCGTGAAGGCCGTCGTCGAAGACCCCGACGGCGTTGAAGTCGATGTTGCGGAGCGCGGCCGCGGAACGACGATCGAAGTACGCGTGACGCAGGGCGACATGGGACGCGTCATCGGCAAGCGCGGTCGCATCGCGCAGTCGATCCGCACGGTCGTGCGGGCCGCGGCAGTGCGCGACGGCGCGTCCGTCGACGTCGACTTCGTCGAATAGCGATCACATGCTGGAAGTGGGCCGCGTGAAGAGGGCCCACGGGTTGCGGGGCGAGGTCATCGTGTCGCTGATCACGGATCGGTTCGAGCGCGTCGCGCCTGGCTCGCTGTTGGTTTCTGGTGACCGCACGCTCGAGGTCGAGGCCTCGCGCCCTCATCAGAAGCAGTTCATCGTCTCGTTCGTGGGTGTCCTGTCACGAGAGGACGCGGAAGCGATGCAAGGGATGGTGTTGCACGCCGAGCCCCTCGACGATCCCGATGAGCTGTGGGTCCACGAGCTGATCGGCGCGCCGGTGCACACCGTCGACGGAACGGCGGTTGGTGTCGTCGACGCGGTGCAAGCAAACCCCGCCAGCGATCTGCTCGTGCTCGACAACGGTGCGCTCGTGCCGGTCCTGTTCGTCGTCGAGCGCCGCGGCGATGGCACCGTTGTGATCGATCCACCCGAGGGGCTCTTCGACTTGTGAGGATCGATGTCTTCACGATCTTCCCGACGATGGTGGACGACTTCGCGTCGCAGAGCCTCCTCGGGAAGGCTCGAGCGCGCGACCTGATCGAGGTGCGCGTTCACGACTTGCGTTCGGGAGCGAACGATCCCCACCGGTCGGTCGACGACGCACCGTTCGGCGGGGGCGCGGGGATGGTACTCATGCCCGAGCCCATCTTCCGTTCGGTCGAGAGCGTTGATCCGCCGCGCCCGCTGTTCCTGTTGGGTCCCGGTGGCCGGCGCCTCGATCAGGCGATGGCTCACGAGCTGGCGGCGCTCGACGGGTTCTCGCTCCTGTGTGGCCGTTACGAAGGCGTGGACGCGCGGGTCCGCGAGCACCTCGTGGACGACGAGCTGTCGATCGGTGACTACGTGCTCGGCGGGGGCGAGGTCGCGGCGATGGCGGTCCTCGAGGTCGTCGCCCGGCTCGTGCCCGGAGTGATGGGAAACGCCGAATCGGCGGACGACGAGTCGTTCTCCGAAGGGCTGCTCGAGTATCCGCAGTACACCCGTCCGGCCGACTTCCGGGGGTGGGAGGTGCCTGAGGTGCTGCGATCAGGCGACCACGCCCGGGTGGCCCAGTGGCGGCGGGCGCAGGCCATCGCCCGCACGGTCGAGGCCCGGCCAGACCTCATCGCCGCCCGGGGAGGTCTCACCGACGAGGAGATCACGCTGTTGGAGCGTGTGCTGGGCATCGCCTATCCTGCACCGTCCCTTGACCATGCTCCTGGAGCAGACGCGCAATGAACCCCACTGATCTCATCGATGCCGAAAACTTGCGCGACGACATCCCCGTCTTCGCCCCCGGCGACACCCTGAAGGTGCACGTCCGGGTGGTCGAGGGCAACAAGGAGCGGGTGCAGGTCTTCCAGGGCGTCGTCATCCGCCGGCAAGGGTCCGGCGTGCGGGAAACCTTCACGGTGCGCAAGGTGAGTTATGGCGTGGGCGTGGAGCGCACGTTCCCCGTTCATTCCCCGGTCGTGGCCAGGATCGAGCCCGTCACTCGGGGCGCAGTGCGCCGAGCGAAGCTGTATTACCTCCGCGATCGCATCGGCAAGGCGGCGAAGATCAAAGAAAAGCGCACCTGACACCGTTGAAATTCCGCCGCGGACTCGCGGAACTTCCGGTCCTTGCGCTCATTGCGCTCGTCGTTGCGTTCGTACTCAAGACGTTCGTCGCGCAGGCGTTCTACATCCCCTCCGGGTCGATGGAACCGCAGCTGCACGTGGGCGATCGCGTCATCGTCTCCAAGCTCGCCTACCAGTTCCACGACCCTCGGCGCGGCGACATCATCGTGTTCCCCTCACCGGAGGACCACACCGTCGACCACAGCTCGTTGCCGGTACGAGTGCTGCGCGGGATCTTCGAAGGGGTCGGCCTGACCAAGCCGACGAGGGAGATCCTGATCAAGCGGGTGATCGGCCTGCCCGGTGAGACCGTCGAGGGCCGAGATGGACACATTTTCATCGATGGCCGGTTGTTGATCGAGCCGTATCTCCCTCCAGGACTCACGACGGAGTCGTTCGGGCCCACGACGGTGCCCGAGGGCGATCTGTGGGTGATGGGCGACAACCGCGGCAACTCGCGAGACAGCCGGTTCATCGGTCCGATCACCGAGAGCTCGGTGATCGGGCGGGCCATCGCGAAGGTCTGGCCCCTGGGTCAGCAATCGTTCTTGTAGCGCTGCCGTACAGTTGCGCCATGTCCACCGAGGACCTCGAGCAGTACGAGGCCGATCTCGAGCTGCGGCTCTACAAGGAGTACAAGGACGTCGCGCCGATGTTCTCGTTCGTCGTCGAGACCGAGCGCCGCTTCTACCTGTGCAACGAGGTCAAGCAGTCCGTCCACGACAAGGACGGACGCACCTTCGTCGACCTCGAGCTGCGCGACGCCTGGGTGTGGGACATGTACCGTTCGAGCCGTTTCGTGCCGTCGGTGCGAGTCGTGACGTTCAAAGACGTGAACGTCGAAGAGCTCCCGAAGAAGGACATTCTGTAGGGATGACGATGGCCCGCCGGGCGTTGGGGATCGCCGGGGAAGATGCAGCCGCTGCGTGGTACGAAGCACATGGCTACGAGGTGGTCGCGCGCAACTGGCGCTGTCGCGAAGGTGAGCTCGATCTCATCGTTCGGCGCAATCGCACGATCGTGTTCTGCGAGGTGAAGGCCCGCGCCAACGACGTGTTCGGTGTGCCCGCGGAAGCGGTGAACCACCTGAAGCGCCAGCGGCTCAGGGTGCTGGCGGGCAAGTGGCTCGAGGACTTCCCGGTACAAGTGCGAGAGATCAGGTTCGACGTGGTGTCGGTGATCGGCACCGACGTCGAAGTGATCGAAGGCGCCTTCTAACCCAGGAAGGCCCAGAGCACCAGCAGAGCGATGACCACAAGGGTCGCGGCCACGAGCACGTAATCGCCTGTGCGCCGGTGCTGCTGCCGGAAAGGGTTGAATCCCACGCCCATGAGTATCGTGCGCGGCATGGAGACCTTGCTCATCGACCGCGCGAACGGCGTGGTCACCATCACGCTCAACCGGCCTGAGAAGAAGAACGCGATCAACGACCGGATGTGGGACGAGTTGTTGGAGACGTTCCTGGCCATCGCCAACAACACGGCCGACGATCGAGTGGTGGTGATCACCGGCGCCGGCGGTGCGTTCTGCTCGGGTGCCGACATCGGCGGTGGCCGCGTGGAGGAGACGAACGGGTTGACGAGCATGCGCCATGTCGGCGACGTCTGTGCCGCGCTGCACGCACTACCGCAACCAGTCATCGCGAAAGTGGTCGGGGTCGCCGCGGGTGCCGGTCTCAACCTCGCGCTCGGCTGCGACCTGATCGTGGCGAGCGACGACGCCCGCTTCTCGGAGATCTTCGCCCGGCGAGGGCTCTCGATCGACTTCGGCGGTTCGTGGGTGCTGCCCCGCCTCGTCGGATTGCACAAGGCGAAGGAGCTCGTACTCTTCGCGGACATCATCGGCGCCAAGGAGGCGCAGGAGATCGGCATCGTGAACCGGGTGGTGCCCGGGGCCGAGATCGATGCGTTCGTCGACGACTGGTCGTCGCGGCTCGCGGCCGGGCCGCCCCTCGCGTTGAGCATGAGCAAACGGTTGCTCAACCAGTCCTCCGCGGTGTCGCTCGCACAAGCGCTCGAGGCCGAAGCGCTGGCGCAGAACGTCAACTTCCAATCGAAAGACACCGCCGAAGCGATGATCGCGTTCGTGCAGAAGCGCGAACCCCGCTTCGAAGGACGCTGATCCTCACTGTCGTAGGGGTGCGGTAGGTTCTCTTCAGCGCTCGCCGGCCGGCGTCACGGCCCGCCTCACAGTTGTCACCATCGTGAGGAGAGCGTCGTGCTCGCCAGCATCCGGTCCGCAACGTTGCTCGGTGTCGACGGCCATCCGGTCACCGTCGAAGTCCATGTCTCGGTCGGGATCCCGAGTTTCACGCTCGTCGGTCTGCCCGACACCGCTTGTCGCGAGGCGAGCTCGCGCGTCCGCGCGGCGCTCGCGAGCTCCGGGATCAAGTGGCCCAACAAGCGCGTGACCGTGAATCTCGCGCCGTCCGCGTTGCGCAAGGTCGGCTCGGGCCTCGATCTCGCCATCGCCGTCGGGCTCCTGGTTGCCTGCGGCGACATTCCACCCGACGCCACCGATGGCGTCGGGTTCATCGGCGAGCTCGGCCTCGATGGCACGATCCGCTCGGTACCCGGCGTGCTCTCGCTGGTCGGCGCCCTCGACTGCCCGGCAATCGTCGTCGGTCCGCGGGCCCATCGGGAGGCAACGCTCCTCAAACGACACAAGGTGCGGGTCGCACACACGCTCGCCGAGCTGGTCGCCGCGCTCCAAGGTCTTGGCGCATGGCCCGATCCGCCTCCACCGACGCCGGAGCCGCCCCGCCCGCCCGAGCCCGATCTGTCAGACGTTCGCGGCCAGCCGTTGGCCCGATTCGCCCTCGAGGTCGCGGCCGCGGGCGCGCACCACCTGCTGTTCGTCGGGCCACCGGGCGCCGGGAAGACCATGCTTGCTCGTCGGGTTCCCGGTTTGCTGCCCGAACTCGACGATGAGACCGCGCTGCAGGCCACCCGCATCCACTCGGCGGCAGGCGCCACGCTCGCGGGCACGGGGCTCGTGCGGCGTCCGCCGTTTCGCGCGCCGCATCACGGCGCGTCGAGCGTGTCCCTCGTCGGCGGAGGGCACGGTCTGATCCGGCCCGGCGAGATCTCGATGGCGCACGCAGGTGTCCTGTTCCTGGACGAGCTGGGCGAGTTCGGGCCGACCGTCCTCGATGCTTTGCGTCAGCCGCTCGAGGAAGGTGTGGTGCGGGTCGCCCGCGCCGCGGTGCGCGTGGAGCTGCCCGCGCGGTTCGTGTTGATCGCGGCGATGAATCCATGTCCGTGTGGTGAGGGCGGGCCACCTGGTGCGTGCCGATGTGGTCTTTCGGCGCGAGCGCGTTACAGCCGCCGCGTGTCGGGTCCGTTGCTCGACCGGTTCGACATCCGAGTCGAGGTCCGCCGGCCCGAGGTGTCGCAGCTGTTGCGGGGCAATCCCGAAGAGACGAGCGCCACTGTCGCGGCGCGCGTTGCGCGGGTTCGCGCGCTCGCAGTCGAGCGGGGGGTGCGCGGCAACGCCGAGTTGCGCGGTGAGGCGTTGGATGCGGCCGCGCCGCTCACCGATGCGGCCACCAACGTTCTCGAGTCGGCGTTGCGCACCGGCAGGCTCAGCGGGCGGGGAGTGAGTCGCGTTCGTGCAGTGGCGCGCACGATCGCCGACCTACGGCACGAGCCATTGGTCGACGCCGAGCACGTGGCGCTCGCGTTGAACCTTCGAACGGATCTCTTCGCGAGCGAGGCGTGCGTCGCATGACGACCGACCTTCCTCCTGAGGCGTGGGCCGCCGCCCTC
This sequence comes from Acidimicrobiaceae bacterium, assembly GCA_041166745.1. Lineage (GTDB taxonomy): Bacteria > Actinomycetota > Acidimicrobiia > Acidimicrobiales > JACDCH01 > DASUCS01. The sequence goes on along the minus strand of JBEEGH010000029.1, from coordinate 101,739 downwards.
GCAGGGCTGCCCCGCATGGGCCCTTCGCGGCTTCTCACGTTGGTTCGTCGTTGGGGCCCGGCCGGCGCGTGGGAGTGCCTTCGTCGTCGGGGGTGGATGAGCGACCGAGCGATGTTGGTGGCGACTCGCCCGTCACCCGAGGAGATCGCCGACGCGTGGTCAGCCGCCACAGCGCGCACCGACGTCGCGGCGGTCTGGCAGCGACACATCGAGGCGAGAGTCGGCGTTGCCGCGCTCGGTTCGCCGGCGTATCCGGCGCCCCTGATCGACGACATCGAGCCGCCCGGCGTCGTGTTCACGCGAGGAGACCCGGGCGCGATCTGTGGGCCGCGCGTCGCCATTGTAGGAACCCGTGGCGCGAGCCGGTACGGGCTCGACTTCGCGTACGAACTCGGTCGCGAGCTGGCCGGTGCCGGTGTAGCGATCGTCTCCGGCCTCGCGCTGGGTATCGACGCGGCCGCGCATGCCGGCGCACTGGCGGCGGCAACGGCCCCGCCGATCGCCGTCGTCGGCAGCGGGCTCGACGTCGTCTATCCGCGTCGCAACCTGTCGTTGTGGCGTGAGGTCGAGCGTCGCGGCGTACTGCTCGGTGAAGCGCCGCTCGGTTGCGCGCCCGAGCGGTGGCGCTTTCCCGCGCGCAACCGCATCATCGCCGCGATCGCGGACGTGGTTGTCGTCGTCGAGTCACGCGACACGGGCGGTTCGATGCACACGGTGACGGAGGCCCAGCGGCGCGGCCGCACGGTCTTCGCCGCGCCGGGTTCCGTGCGGAGCGCCACGTCATCGGGCACGAACGGATTGCTACGCGACGGCGCGCAGGTCGTGTGCGATGCCGGCGACGTGCTCGTCGCGCTCGGCCTCTCGTCGGCGCTGTGCCGCACCCTTCACGATCCACGGCCCGCACCCGCACCCTACGATGCAGCACTGCTCGATGCTCTCGGCTGGGCGCCCGTGTCGCTCGCCGGGCTGGCCGAGCGCACACAGATGTCGCTCGGTCAGCTGTCTCTCGGGCTCAACCGCCTGTGCGGTCAAGGCTGGCTGGCCGAGCGGTCCGGCTGGTTCGAGCGGGTCGCAAGGACCGAACCGTGACACTATGGGCGGTATTGCGCGCGCGCATCGTGCGTTCGCCGGTACGGTTGCAGGGTGGTCTGGCGGGTCGAAGACTTCGTGGACTCCCTCACCAGCGTCTCAACGGCAACGGTCGAGGCCTATCAGCGCGACGTGAATGGGTTCGTCGCGTGGGCCGATCGGGCCGGGCTCGATGGTCCTGGCGCGGTCGATCGGCTGGCGCTGCGCCGCTACCTCGCGGCTCTCACCACCCGCCGCAAGGCCAAACGCACGATCGCTCGCACCGCGTCGTCACTGCGTCGTTATTTCGGCTGGCTCCTACGAACGGGTGTCATCGCTGCCGATCCGACCGCACGGCTCAGCGCGCCGAAGGGCGACGCACGGCTGCCGCATGTGTTGCGCGCCGACGAGTTGCACCGCTTGCTCGACGATCCTCCGGCGCGAGTCGACGACGATGCCGCCCATCTCCGGTGCCGCGACGATGCTGTCCTCGAGTTGCTGTACGGAAGCGGCTTGCGGGTCAGCGAGGTCTGCAGCCTGAAGGTCGGCGACGTCGACCCACGGCGAAAGTGGCTGTCGGTGTGGGGCAAGGGCGCCAAGGAGCGACGCGTGCCACTGAGCGCGCCCGCCGCAACCGCATTGCGCGCATGGCTGGCCAATGGCCGCAACGACGCACTGGACGCGACAACGTCGGCGGTGGCACCTCACGACGCCCTGTTCGTGAACCGGCGAGGCCGGCCGCTCACGCCTCGAGACGTTCGCCGCATCCTCGACCACCGCTCACCTGTCCCCACACACCCCCACGCGCTCCGCCACACCTTCGCAACCCACTTGCTCGATGGGGGCGCCGACCTGCGGGCGGTGCAGGAGCTGCTCGGCCACGCCGACCTCGCAACGACGCAGATATACACTCACGTGAGTCGAGAGCGGCTGAGACGCGTCTTCGATGCGACCCATCCGCGAGCCTAGGGAGCCCATGTGACCGCAGACGCCACGGCAGAGACCGATCGTCTCTGGGCGTCGTACAAGTCAGCAGGGGGGCGCGAGATCCGAGACGCGCTGATTCTTCACTACTCCCCGCTGGTGAAGTACGTCGCCGGTCGCGTCGCGGTCGGGCTTCCCCAGAACGTCGAGCAGGCCGACCTCGTCAGCTACGGCATCTTCGGGCTCATCGACGCCATCGAGAAATTCGACCTCGATCGCGGCTACAAGTTCGAGACGTACGCGATCGCGCGCATCAAGGGCGCGATCCTCGACGAGTTGCGTTCGATCGACTGGGTGCCGCGTTCGGTTCGAGCAAAGGCCCGGTCGCTCGAGAAGGCGTACGCAAAGCTCGAAGGTCAGCTGCACCGCACGCCGAGCGACGAAGAGCTCGCGGCCGAGTTGGGGCTGAGCGACGACCAGTTCCAGAGCACGCTGAGTCAGATCTCGTTCATCGGTCTCGTCGCGCTCGACGAGATGTTGTCGGTCGGTGGCGACCGCGGCGAATCGTTGAGCCTCGGCGACACCGTCGCCGACTCGAACGACGGTCCGGTCGCGGCCTACGAAGTCGAAGAGATGCGCCAGATCCTCGCCGACGCCATCAACCGCATGCCCGAACGTGAGAAGATCGTTCTGACCCTCTACTACTACGAGGGCTTGACGCTGGCCGAGATCGGCCAGGTCCTCGGTGTGACCGAGAGCCGCGTGTGTCAGATCCACACGAAGGCTGTGCTCCAGCTCCGGTCTCGCCTCGCCGCTTCCGAACGCGAACCCGCCTGACCCTCAGACCGCCCCGAGCGGTCGCCTGCGCTTCCCCGACATAGCCCGACGCGCCATGGGGAGCGCACATGCATGTCTTCGTCACTCGTTCGATCGTGGCGTTGTTGGTCATCGCCGCGCTGCTGACTGTCGCGACGCCCGCCGCGGCAGCACCGAAGGATGCGGCGCCGGGCACGGTGTTCTATTCGCCGCCGGTCGACGCGCCGGTCAGCGACCCGTTTCGTCCGCCGGCGACGCCGTACGGTCCGGGTAACCGCGGGATCGAATACGCAACGCCCGCGGGCACGACGGTTGTCGCGGCCGCCGATGGCACCGTGACCTTCGCGGGAGTGGTTGCTGGTCGTCGATGGGTCACGGTGCACCACGACGACGGCGTGCGCACCACGTACGGGCCGCTCGCCGACGTCAGCGTGTCCGCGGGCGAACGGATTCCGCGCGGTGACGTCGTCGGTACGACCGCGGGCGCGTTGATGTTCACGGCCCGCATCGGCGACGCTTACATCGACCCGGAGTCACTGTTCGGCGCCGGGCCCCCACGCGTGCATCTCGTTCCCGAGCCGCTCGACACGCCGTCAGTGTCCAAAGGCAGCGGAGGGGGCGGAGGCTGGAGCCTTCCCGGAGCGGATGCGTTGCTCAGCGCGATCGACTGGGAGCGCCGCCATCTCGAAGCGACGCCTGCGTTCCTCGTGTCGCTCACCCCCGCGCCGGTCATGGCGGGCGCAGTCGACGCTCTCACCAGCTGGCAGCACGACCAGGCACGCTGCACGAAGCCGTCGGTGACGGCACCCGCGCCGACCGGGCGGCGCATCGCGGTCCTCGTCGGAGGACTCGGCTCCTCGAGCACCTCCGCTGCAGTTGCCGACGTGGACACCGAAGCGCTCGGCTACGCCTCCAGCGATGTCGTGCGTTTCTCGTACCTGGGTGGCAGGGTGCCGACCGACGAACCCGTCGCCCCTGAGCTCGGCACGCTCGACGTGGCCGCGTACGGTCCGCGCGACACGGTCGGCGATCTCGAGATCGCGGGGCACCGGCTGGCGAGCATGCTCCTCCAGGTCGCCGAGAGTGCCCCGCCGGAGGTCGTGGTGGACGTGATCGCCCACAGCCAGGGTGGCTTGGTCACGCGGCTCGCGCTCGCTGAGCTCACGGCGTCGCATCCCGAGGCACTCACGCACCTCGGCGTCGTGGTCACGCTCGGGACACCGCACGGAGGTGCCGATCTCGCTGGCCTCGTACGGGCAGCCGACGCCAACCCGCTCGACCGACTCAGCGTCGACGCGGTGCAGGCCGTCGCCGAGTTGCCGATCGAGCCCGACGACCCTGCCGTGATCCAGATGGCTCCGGGGTCTGATCTGTTGGACGCACTGGCCGCTTCACCGTCACCCGACGTGACGCTGGTGTCCATAGCGGCTCGGGGCGACCTCGTCGTGCCATCCCCCCGAGCCCGGCTCGACGGGGCCACCAACGTGATCGTGCCGGTCGATGGCCTTCACGCCCACGACCAGTTGCCGGGGTCGACGGTCGCCACGAGAGAGATCGGTCTGGCCATGGCCGGCCTCGGACCGTCGTGTGAGAGCGCCGCCGATGCGGTGATCAATTCGGTCACCGGCGACCTCGTCAGTAACTTCGAGCACGCGCTGGCCGTGACACAAGGCGCCTGACGTCGTTCGTGAGCGGCCGGGTGCGCCGCTACACTGCCCGGTGGCCTGGCAACCGTGCCCGGTCACAACCACCGCCTGCGCCGTCCCACGGTGCGCGAAGTCCCTCAGGGGGCAACGCGCTGCGCCGCAGGTGTCGAACAACCGTTGGGGAAGGAGCAATCCCATCATGGACGCACCCGTCGTCACCATGAAGCAGCTGTTGGAGGCCGGAGTCCATTTCGGCCACCAGACCCGGCGCTGGAACCCGAAGATGCGTCGTTTCATCTTCGGTGAGCGCAACGGCATCTACATCATCGATCTGCAGCAGACGCTCGCCAGGATCGAAACGGCCTACTCGTTCGTCCGTGATCTCGTCGCCGACGGCGGCAACATCCTCTTCATCGGCACGAAGAAGCAGGCCCAGGATCCGATCCAGTCCTACGCCGACAAGTGCGGCATGCCGTACATCAACGAGCGTTGGTTGGGCGGCATGCTCACCAACTTCGAGACGATCGCCAAGCGCGTCCAGAAGATGCAGGAATACCAGCGCATGCGCACCGCCGGCGACTTCGAGGCGATGCCGAAGAAGGAAGCGCTGCTGATCGGGCGTGAGCTCGAGAAGCTCGAGCGCAACCTGAAGGGCATCCGCGAGATGACCAAGCTGCCCGAGGCCGTGTTCATCCTCGATACGAAGAAGGAACACATCGGTGTCACCGAGGCCAACAAGCTCGGCATCCCGATCGTCGCCGTGGTCGACACCAACTGCGACCCCGACCTCATCCAGTTCGTCATCCCCGGCAACGACGACGCCATCCGCGCCGGCACGCTGATGTGCCGCATCATCGCCGACGCCGTGGAAGAGGGCCGCCTCATCGCGTCGAAGCGCGGTGGTGGCGCCAGCGCGCAGACCGCGGCGGCCGCGGCCACCCGTACGGCCGAGGACGAGGCGCGCATCGCGACGCAACAAGTGGAGGCTCGTCGGCAAGCGGCGCTGCAGGCGCAAGAGCGCGAAGCGCGATTGGCGGCCACGCTGGCCGAGCCCGCACCGGCACCGGCCGCTGAAGCGCCCTCGGCACCTGCACCTGCACCGGCCGCCGAAGCACCGGCGGCACCTGCACCCGCATCCGAAGTGTCCGATGCGCCAGCCGCCGCCGAGGAGCCCGCGGCCGCCCCTGAGGTGGAAGCGACTGTGGCGACCGAGACCGAAACCACCCCCGAGGAGTCGTAATTTCAATGGCCGAGTTCGGCGCAAAGGATGTGAAGGCGCTGCGCGACGCGACGGGCGCCGGGATGATGGACGCGAAGCGCGCCCTGCAAGAGAACGACGGCGACATGGAAGCCGCCGGCAAATGGCTACGCGAGCAGGGCATCACCAAGTCGGCCGCCCGCGCCGACCGCGACAACAGCCAAGGCGCGATCGCCGTTGCGTCGAATGCGAACCTTGCCGCGTTCGTGGAGCTCAAGTCCGAGACGGACTTCACCGCGAAGTCGATCGCGTTCACCGAGCTCGTCGAGAAGTTGGCCAACGCCGTGATCACCGACGGTGAAGGCGCGGTCGACAACTACAAAGATCAAGTCGACGATCTCAAGCTCACCACGAAGGAGAACATCGAGGTCGGCAAGGTCGCTCGAGTCGAGGCGCACGAGGGCAACGTCCTCGACACCTACCTGCACCGCCAGGACGGGCGCGGTGTCAACGCGGTGATCATCGAGCTCGAGGGCGGCACGCCGGACCTGGCGCACGACATCGCAGTGCATGCGGCCTTCACCAAGCCGAAGTACCTCTCGCGCGACGAGGTGCCGGAAGACGCGATCGCCGCGGAGCGCGAGACCCTCGAGGCGGCGACGCGCAACGAAGGCAAGCCGGAAGCCGCGTTGCCCAAGATCGTCGACGGCAAGCTCGACGGCTGGTTCCGTGAATCGGTCCTTCTCGAGCAGAAGTTCGTCCGGGACGAGAAGCAGACGATCAAGCAGCTTTTGGGTGATGCCAAGATCATTCGCTTCGCGCAGGTCATCATTGGCGGCTGATGACTGAAACGGCGCGTTGGGACCGGGTCCTGCTGAAGCTGTCCGGCGAGGCGTTCGCCGGCGATGAGGGATACGGCATCGACGGCAAGGTCGTCGAGCAGTTGGCGTCGGAGATCGTCGAGGTCCGAGCTGAGCTGGGTATCCAGATCGCCATCGTCGTCGGCGGCGGCAACATCTGGCGGGGGATGACCGGCGCGAGCGCCGGTATGGATCGTGCCCAGGCCGACTACATGGGCATGCTCGCCACGGTCATCAACAGCCTCGCCCTGCAGGACGTGCTCGAGCGCATGGGACAGCCCACGCGGGTGCAGTCCGCCATCACGATGGCCGCGGTCGCCGAGCCCTACATCCGTCGCCGCGCCACTCGCCATCTGGAGAAGGGACGCGTGGTCATCTTCGCGGCTGGCACCGGCAATCCGTTCTTCACCACCGACACCACGGCGGCCCTGCGCGCCGTTGAAATCGAAGCAGGTGTGATCCTGCGTGGCACCCACTCCGGTGTCGATGGCATCTACACCGACGACCCTCGTACGAACCCCGACGCCACCAAGCTCGATCACGTGTCCTACATCGAGGTCATCAACCAGGGCCTCCGGGCCATGGACCCCACGGCGGTCACGCTGTGCATGGAGAACAAGGTGCCCATCGTCGTCTTCGATCTGATGACCAAGGGCAACGTCAGGTCCATCCTGCTGGGCGGGGCAATCGGTACGCTCGTTCAGTGATTCCCGACCCAAATCCCATGCACAGGCACACAAAAGTGTGTGCGTATGCATGGGAGAACGGTGATCGATCATGAGTGAGTTGCTCGATCTCGTGCTGAGCGAGCACGACGACAAGATGCAGAAAGCCGTCGACCACACGAGAGCGGAGTTCTCCAACGTGCGCACCGGCCGAGCGTCGTCATCGCTGATCGAGAAGCTGTCGGTCGACTACTACGACTCGCAGGTGCCGCTCCAGCAACTCGCCAGCTTCAGCGTGCCCGAGGCTCGGTTGTTGGTCGTCAACCCCTTCGACAAGACCTCGATGCCCGCCATCGAGAAGGCCATCCGCAACTCCGACCTCGGGCTCAATCCGTCGAACGACGGTGTCGTGATCCGGTTGGTCTTCCCGCAGCTCACCGAGGAGCGTCGTCGCGAACTCGTCAAGCGCGTGAAGCACCAGAGCGAAGAAGGCAAGATCGCGATCCGCAACTTGAGGCGCGCCGCTCGCCACGAGTTCGACGCGCTCGTGAAAGATGGCGACGCAACCGAAGACGAACTGGTACGAGCGGAGAAGGAACTCGACAAGCTGACCCATGCCCATGAGGCCGAGATCGACGCGGCGCTCGACCACAAAGAGCGCGAGCTGCTCGAAGTCTGAAGGAGGACATCCGTGGACGAAGAGCTCTTCCCCCGAGACAAGCGCCCTGATGAAACCGCAGAAGGCGTGCGGATCATCGGAGCCGAAGAAGCCGAGAAGGCGATCGAGCGCGAGGACGTTGCCCGCCGGCTGCCCCACGACGCGCCCCGCTACGGCGACCGCCCCGACGCGCCTCCGGGCGACGGGCCTCGCCCCGCGATCCGCTTCCCACTGTCGGGAGCGTCTGATCCGAGCGACATCGAACGGCCAGCGGTCGTGCCTCCCGATCCCGTGAACATGCCGCACTGGACCGAACCGGCAACCGGCGAGGTCCCGGCGATCCTCGCATCCGGGGTCGACGACGAATCCGACGATCTCGACGCATGGTCCACGTTCAGTTCGTCGCAACCGCGTTGGCGGGGTGAAGGCACCGACTTCGAGCGCGACGAGTTCGACGACTTCTCTCGTCTCGCCGACGGCGAGACCCAGATCGGTGCGCTCGATCCGAATCGCCCCGACCCCGAAGAGTTTTTCGAGTTCGAGTCGGCCGACATGGGCCCGGTTGCCGAGCCCGCCCCGAGCACGCGCGCGATCTCGAGCGATCCGAGGCGGTCGCATCAGCGGTCACGTCCGACAACCGATCCGGGACGCGACGTCCAGCAGGCTGCCGTGGTCGGCATCGGCATCGCCGCGGCGTTCCTGCTCCTGGCCGCAGGTGGGCCGAAGTTCGTGATGGTGATCGCGATCGCCGTGATCGTGATCGCGACGGTCGAGCTGTTCACTGCGCTGCGTCGTACGGGTTACAAACCGGCCACGTTGCTCGGCATCACCGCGGCGGTCACGTTGCCGCTCGCCGCGTACTGGAAGGGCGAAGCCGCCTACCCGGTCGTCCTCTTCCTCACGATCGTCTTCGGGCTGCTGTGGTACCTCGCCGGCGCCGGCGGCGACGACTCGCCCGTGTTGGGCGTCGCATCCACGATGCTCGTGGTCGGTTATGTCGTCGTGCTCGGCTCGTTCTCCGCGCTCATCCTCACGCTGCCCTCTGGTATCGGCGTTCTGTACGGCGCCATCCTCACCGCGGTGTGTTACGACGTCGGTGCGTTCTTCGTCGGTCGAAGTATGGGCACCAGACCGATGTCGGCCGCGAGCCCGAACAAGACGTTCGAGGGTCTGGCCGGTGGATGGATCGCGTGCATCCTCGTCACCGTCGTCGTGCTCGGCCACATCTCACCGTGGGACGAGATCGGCATCGGCCAGAAGGCGATGTTCGGTGTCGCGGCCGCGCTGGCAGCCACCCTCGGTGACCTGTGCGAGTCCGTGCTGAAGCGAGACCTCGGGATCAAGGACATGGGCACGCTGTTGCCAGGCCACGGCGGGGTGCTCGATCGCTTCGATGCCCTGCTCTTCGTCCTCCCCGCCACCTACTACGCCGCACGAATTCTCATCTTCTAGAGCGTTTGTGCGGTGACAACCGGAGTTTTTCTCCGGTTGGGGCGGGGAGAACGGCGAGGTTTGGGCCGGTACCCTTGCTCGCATCATGCGCTCGCTCGCCATCCTTGGCGCGACCGGTTCCATCGGCACACAAGCTCTCGACGTCGTGCGCGCAGAACGCGACGCCTACGAGGTCATCGCGCTCGGAGCGTCGTCGTCGGTCGACCTTCTCGCGGCGCAGGCACAGGAGTTCCGACCCAAGGTCGTGGCCATCGCCGACGAGACGCGCGCTGGCGAGCTCGAATCGAAGGTGCCGGTCGGCACCGAGATCGTCGCCGGACCCACGGCGATGGCCGAGGTGAGCACCAGCGCTGACGTTGTGCTCAACGGCGTCGTCGGCTTCGCGGGGCTGTCGGTCACGCTCGCCGCGCTCGGTGCCGGCAAGCGCCTTGCGCTGGCCAACAAGGAATCGCTCATCGCTGCCGGTCCGGTGGTGCAGCGAGCTCGCAGCACTCCAGGCGCCGAGCTCGTGCCCGTGGACAGCGAGCACTGCGCGGTGCATCAGTGCCTGCGATCCGGTGATCGGCGGAGCCTGCAGCGCATCGTTCTCACGGCCAGCGGGGGTCCCTTCCGCGGTCGCAGTCGCGCCGACTTGTCGGACGTCACGATCGACGACGCGCTCGCTCATCCGACCTGGAGCATGGGTCCGAAGATCACGGTGGACTCGTCGACGTTGATGAACAAGGGCCTCGAGGTGATCGAGGCCCACGAACTCTTCGGCGTCGACTACGACGAGATCGAGGTCGTCGTGCATCCGCAGTCGATCATCCACTCGATGGTCGAGTTCACCGACGGTGCCACGATCGCCCAACTCTCCCTGCCCGACATGCGCCTGCCGATCGGCTACGCGCTGGCCTATCCCGACCGAATCGATACGCCGTTCGGCCGCATCGACTGGGCCGAACTGCGGCAGCTGGACTTCGAACCGCCGGATCTCGAGGCCTTTCCGTGCCTCGGGTTGGCTTACCAAGCGGGCCGAATGGGGGAGACGGCACCGGCGTGGCTGAACGCCGCCAACGAGGTCGCTGTCGCTGCCTTCCTGGATGGCCTCATTTCATGGGTTGCCATCGCCGATGTTCTCCGGGAGGTGCTCGACCGCCATGATGGAACCAAGGCGGAGTCCGCCGACGTTGTGATCGAAGTCGATCGCAGGGCCCGGCGGGAGGCCTCGCGGGTGATCGAGAAGAGGACCTTGTGAAGACCGACGACGAGCTACGGCCGAAGCCGACCGAGCCCGAAGATCAAGCCGGGTTACCGCACGACCGCATCATGCAAGTCGGCCAAACCAAGCCGCCCGATCGTCGCATCACGCTGTTCGTGTTCGTCGGCCTCATCTTGCTCCTGGCGAGGGCCGGCGGATGGCCGCTGCTGATCGTGGTCTTGGCGCTCGTCGTGATGATCTGCCTGCACGAGCTCGGACACTTCGTCACCGCGAAGTTGTCCGGGATGAAGGTCACCGAATTCTTCTTGGGCTTCGGTCCGAAGCTGTGGTCGTTCCGTCGCGGGGAGACCGAGTACGGCATCAAGGCCATTCCCGCGGGCGCGTACGTCCGCATCATCGGAATGAACAACCTCGAGGAAGTTGCGCCCGAGGACGAGCCACGCACCTACCGCGCACAGACCTACCCCCGGCGTCTGCTCGTCGGAGTGGCCGGGTCGGCTATGCATTTCCTGCAGGCCCTGTTGTGCCTTTTCCTCCTGCTCGCTTTCACCGGCACCCCCGGTGGCCACATCTTCCAGCAGGACACCCACTACTGGCGGGTCGTCGACGTCGTCGACGGCTCGGCCGCAAAGGCGGCAGGCCTGCAGCCCGGAGATCGCGTCACGTCGGTCGATGGCACGCCGATAACGGACTTCTCGGAGCTTCGCGACATCGTGACCTCCCGGCCGGGGCAGCCGGTCCAGCTCTCCATAGACCGGCACGGTGAACAGCTGACGGTTACCACCGTGCTCGGTTCGGAGGACGGCAAGGGCAAGCTGGGGGTGCAGTCATCGACGCTCCCACCCAGCGAGACGGTCGGTGTCGTGACCGCGGCGGGCCGTAGCTTCGTGGAGTTCGGGGCAGGGGTACGCGAATCGATCAGCGCACTCGGACGCTTGTTCTCTCCCTCCGGGATCTCGAACTTCGCGAGCCAGGTCGCGAATGGCGGCGGCCCGACGGTGAACGACACGAGCGGCGGATCCCCGGGCACCGCGGAACCGAGTAGCAACAGCGATCGCCCCATCTCGATCTGGGGCGCCGCAGGAATCGGGAGCGACCTGACCCGCGACGGTCTGTTCGGCTTCCTCGCCTTCTTCCTCTCGATCAACCTGTTCATCGGAATCGTCAACCTCGTGCCATTGCTGCCGCTCGACGGCGGCCACGTGATCATCGCAACGTACGAGCGCATTCGATCTCGCAAGGGCCGGCGTTATCAGGTCGATGTCATGAAGCTGCTGCCGCTGACGTACGCGGTCGTCCTGTTGCTCGGTCTGCTCTTCGTCTCGACGCTGTATCTGGACCTCGTCGATCCGATCCGCTTGAACTGATGCTGGTCGACGGGCAGTTCCCGCGGCGCAAGACGCGGCAGATCGTTCTTCGTCACCCGACCAATCCCGTGACCGTCGGTGGCGACGCTCCGATCTCGGTCCAGTCGATGACGATCACGAAGACCGCCGACGTCGACGGCACGCTCGCGCAGATCTACGCGCTCTATGCCGCGGGTGCCGACATCGTGCGCTGCACGTGCAACGAGATCGAGGCGGCCGACGGACTGGCGCACATCGTGCCCCGCTCGCCGGTGCCGATCGTGGCCGACATCCATCACCAATACAAGATGGCGCTGGCCGCGCTCGACGCGGGTGTGCACTGCCTGCGCTTGAATCCCGGCAACATCCGACGGCCGGAGCACATCAAGACCGTCGCACAGGAGGCGAAGGATCGCGGCGTGCCGATCCGCATCGGTGTCAACGGTGGCTCGCTCGATCCCGACATGTACGAGAAATACGGCGGGCGGGTCACGCCGGAGGCGATGGTCGAATCGGCGCAACGTGAGCTCGCGTACTTCGACGAAGTCGGATTCGAAGACGTGAAGATCTCGGTCAAGGCATCGTCCGTCCCATTGATGATCGAGGCCTACCGGCAGCTGTCCGAGGTCACCGACCACCCGTTGCACCTCGGCGTGACCGAGGCGGGTCCACCGCCCGTCGGTTTGATCAAGGGCACGGCTGGTATCGGCACGCTGCTGGCGATGGGAATCGGCGACACGATCCGCTACTCGCTGACCGCCGACCCGGTCGAGGAAGCCCGCGCCGGCCGGGCGTTGCTCGAGTCGATGGGCCTGCGCGAACGCAAGAACGTCGACCTCATCGCGTGCCCATCGTGTGGCCGAGCCGAGATCGACGTGATCGATGTGGCCAACCGGGCCATGGCCGCATTCGGCGACCGGGAGATTCCGTTGCAGGTCGCGGTGATGGGGTGCGTGGTGAACGGACCGGGGGAAGCCCGCGACGCGGACCTCGGCATCGCGGCCGGCAACAAGCGCGGCCATCTGTTCGTGCGGGGTACCAACGTCGCGGTGGTACCTGAAGATCAGATGGTGGAAGCGCTCGTCGAGTGGGCTGAGTTCATCAACGAGCACGGCATCGAACGAGCGCTGTCGAAGGCCGACCTATCTGCGGCGAAGGCCGCCGCCGAAGCCGATCGAGCGGTGCTCCTCGAGGAGCAGGGCGACGACGCCAATGCCAGCGAGCAGCGCGTCGACCTGATCCACAAACGTGCCAACTAGCGCTCGTTCCTAACCTTCAAGCCGCTCTTCCGGTCGACCTGAGTTGATGATCTCCCGATCGGGCACGTCGACCATCTGCCGTTGGTAGAGCGTGTAGCCGAGCGCGGTGTACACCGCGAGCCAGTCGATGTAGCGGTGGTAGAGCGGATCGTCGGGTCGCGTGTCGACCGTGGTCGTGCCGCGAATCGTGAGCGCCGCGCCGGACGGCGGCGCGTTCGTGAACCAGTCGACGTGGCGGCACCGGTACGTCCACACCACCGACGCGATCTGATCGTTCGACACGACCTCGATGTCGCGGAAGTCCTTCGCGACCTCGAATCCGTCACCGTCTTCGTCGCTGAACGGCTCGAACGCGGGGGAGAGGCCGCGGATGACGTCGTCGCGTACGAGATCGATTGCCCCTTCGACGGTCATGGGACGAATGCCCTTCCGTTGGGTGCAACGCCGCCATCGGTTTCGACAGGAGCGAGCACGATCAGATCGCCGGAATCCTTCAAGATCGCACCAGCCGACGGAGCGTGAATCACGCCAGCGGTTCCCGGGTCGGTCGTGACAACGCCGTCGACCCGGTTGTGCTGCTCATGCGTGACGAGCCACATGCCGTAGGTCGCGTCAGCGGTGTCGGGGTTGACCCCCGGAACCCCCGTCAGTCCTGTCTTCGGTTGCTTCAGCACCTGCGACCCGTAGTTGCCGGGAACCAGGAAGTGCACCACCACCTCGCCGGCATGGGCGTTCCATGTGACCCACCCTTCGAACCACGGTGTCGGACATTTCAGAAAGATGCTCACGGGCCAGTGCCGGCGGAATCGGCCGCGGCTCGGGTGCGTCTGGCCATGGTGCAGGCCGAGCGACACTTCGATGGCACGCACGAACGTCTCGCGCACGATCTCCTCGACGTCGCCCCAGTAGTTGATCCAGAAACCGGTGGACGGGTGGGTCTGCGGGTCGAACGCCGAGTCGGGCTCCTTGGCCCAGGTGCCGCTCGGCTGCTTGACCATCCCGAACCAGTCTTGGTTCAGGTGGTCACCACGGGTCTGCGCGGTGACCTTCGCACCCGTCTTCGGGTCGGTGTAGTCGAGCGTCTTCGACTTGACGAGCGGACCGTCCGAGATCTGGTGCTTCTTGTCGCGCAGCAACTCGAGCAGGTCGTACGCCTCTTGTGGGCCGGCCCCGAGCGCGGACTCCACCACGCTCCAGATCGGGCCCTTCTCCAACTGGTACGGCATCAGCGGCATGCCCGCCCCCTTCGTTGCCAGCCAACCGTCGGGTTTCTACCACTTCGTCCGATTCAGGAGGAGATCCGCGGCACCGCCGACCAGCGCTCGGCGGCTTCGACCTGGCCCAAGCGGCGGGCCGCAACGGCGGCGAGCCCGGGAACGAAGAACGGCCAGCCCAGGCCGAAGCGCAGCCCGCGCTCGGCGAGGTGGGTGATGCCCGGTGCGGCCCAAGCGATGCGATCGACGTCATCGAGGGCGTCGCCCACCTCGACGGCGACGCTCAGTGCAGCGACGTCGAACAGCACCGGCGCGGTGATCGGCGGCCGTCGCGTCGGCTCGACGTCTCCCGGCTGGCCTGACAGGACGGCGAGCAACAGACGAAAGCGGCCAACGCCACGGTGATCGATGCTCGCCCAGGTCTCGATCGCGGCCAACGCGCCTTCGATGTCGCCGCGGGCGTGGCGCACGTACGCGAGCGAGGAGTAGAGAACGGCAGCGACCGGGGGATAGCCCGCCCACCGCATGAGCTCTTCCGCAGTCGATGCATGCGCTTCCGCTTCGTCGAAACGTCCCCGCGCTGCGGCGATCGACGCGGCCACGCTGCTGATCGACGAATGCTCGGCCCAGGCCGCGATGCTGGGCGCGGTCGCGATCGCCTCATCGGCCGCGTCCGCGGCTTCGGCGAGGTTGCCCAATGCGAATTGTGTCATCGCGATCCCTCGGAGCGCGGCCAACGACTGCAGCCGATCTCCCGCCGCGGTCAGGCACTCGATGCTCCGATCGAATCTGGCAAGCGCGTCCTCGAGATCGACCTCGGCAAGGTGCATGCCGGCCATTCCGTATTCGGCGAGACCGACGGTCTGCGGATCGCTCTCGTCGATCAGCTCGAGCGCGCGCTCGATGTCCGTACGAGCGTTGACGACGTCGAGCGATTGAAATCGCAGCCAACCGCGGAGACGAAGGAGTCGCCCTCGCAACGCGGGGTCGCCCTCGCCGACTTCGGCGATCAATTCGTCGAATGGGCCGAGATCGAACGGGCTCCCGTACGTACTGGCATCGCCTGACCACATCGCTCGAGCCAACGTGTCCAACGCGAAGGCCCACAGGTCGTAGTCGCGCAGCTCGCGAGCGAGCTCGATCGCCGCCCGAGCGTGGCGCGTTGCGGCCTCGTTGTCGTGGTCGTACCAGCACGCATAGGCAGCCCGCCCGTGCAGCAGCGCGACGAACGCGCCGGCCTGCTCACCGAGAGCTTCACTCGCAGCAATGGCCGCCTCGTAGCACCGAACCGCTTCGGCGTACGCCACGATCCCGGCAGCTTCGTGGGCCGCCTTGACGGACACGCGAAGGAGGCGGTCGGGAGTCACCATCTCGCCGGCTCGTCGCAGATGGTGCGCGAGCGGGATGAGCAGCTCTGGGCGTCGCTCGAGCAGCGGCTCGTGATGGTCTGCGATGCGCAGGTGCAATTCCTGTCTGCGCTTGCCGCGCGGCTGTTGATGCAGCACCTGACGGAGCTGCGGATGGTCGAATGCGACGCGATCGTCTTGCAGCAGCACACCAGCGGACACCGCTTCGTCCACGAGCGCCAGGAAGCGCTCGAGTTCGAGTCCGCTGACCGCGCACAGATCGTCGAGCGGCGCGCCCTCGCCGAGAAATGCCGCCAACATCAACAAGCTGCGCGCTCGGGGCGACACGGCGTTCACTCGATCACGGAGCAACGCATCGATCTCGCGTGGGCCGGCCAGGATCTCTTCGCCGCCACGGTGCACGAGGCGGCCATTGCGCACGCTGAGCATCCCGAACGACTCGAGGCGAGCAAGAAGCGCGCGCGCCAGCAAGGGGTTCCCCGCCGACGCCTCCTCGAGGCCGTTGAGCAGATCGCGAGACGCACGGTGTCCGGTGATCGCCTCGACCAAGTCGTGCAACGCGAATCGACTGAACCCGCTCACGTCCAACACGCGGTGCCACGGTTCTCGTCGCACACGATCGAGTACGGCCGACGCGGCGTGCGTCACGACCACGGGACGGTGCGCGAGGACGACCAAGACCCGGCCGCCACTCGACCCGTCCGCCTGGCCGATCCCGTGCAACAGATGTCCGAGCAAATCGAGGGAGCCTCGGTCGGCCCAGTGCAGATCGTCCACGATGAGCAACACGGGACCGGCCTCGGTCGCCGCTCGCAGCAGCTCTGCTGCTCCAAGGAACAGCCGCAAGCGTCGTTCGTCCGCGTGCTCAGGCGTGTCGTCGCCCCGGAGGGGTGCGAGCAACGCGCTGAGGTCGCCCGCCGGTCGCAGCGCGTCGGCGAGTGGGAGGTAGGGCACGCCGACACCTTCGTGGCCGGTGCCGCGCAGCACCGTGACCGCGGGTTGCTGCTTCTCCGACTCGTCGACGAAGCGATTCAGGAGTTGGGTCTTGCCCACCCCGGCCTCCCCGGCCAGGAGCACGACGCGCGGCTTTCCCTGGCTCGCCTCATCCAGCCAGTTCTCCAAGGCGGCGAGCTCGTCGCCGCGTCCCACGAATGTCGTCCCAGCCATCGGCGCGCAATCTCCCACATCGGGTGGTTCCGAGGCACCACTAACGTCTGCAGATGGCCAGCGTGCTCACACCTCAGTCCGAGGACTTTCCTCGCTGGTATCAGGATGTCGTCGCCAAAGCGGAGATGGCTGAGAACGGTCCCGTACGGGGGACGATGGTGATCCGCCCATACGGCTACGCCATCTGGGAGCGGATGGTCGCCGAGATGGACGCCCGCATCAAGGCGTGCGGCGCCCAGAACGCGTACTTCCCGCTGTTCATCCCGCTCGAGTACTTCCAACGCGAGGCCGAACACGTCGAGGGGTTCAGCCCCGAGCTCGCCATCGTCACCATCGGCGGCGGCAAAGAGCTCGAAGAGCCGTTCGCCGTTCGTCCGACGAGCGAGACCATCTTCGGCGAGTACATGGCCAAATGGGTGCAGTCGTATCGCGACCTTCCGCTGTTGTTGAACCAGTGGTGCAACGTCGTGCGTTGGGAGCTGCGCACGCGCCTGTTCCTGCGCAGCAGCGAGTTCCTGTGGCAAGAAGGCCACACCGCGCACGCGACACACGACGACGCGCGCAACTACGCCACGCGGATCCTGCACGAGGCCTACGAGGACTTCATGGTGCAGGTGTTGGCGATCCCGGTGTATGTGGGGCGCAAGACGGCGGCCGAACGCTTTCCCGGCGCCATCAACTCGATGGCGTGCGAAGCGATGATGGGCGACGGCAAGGCGTTGCAGATGGGAACGTCGCACGAGCTCGGTCAGAACTTCGCCCGCGTGTTCGACATGGTGTACCTCGACGACCAGAGTCAGCAGCAACTGTGCTGGACGACATCGTGGGGTACGTCCACCCGCATGGTCGGCGGGCTGATCATGGCCCACGGAGACGACAACGGACTCGTGCTGCCGCCGCGCCTCGCACCCATCCAATGCGTCGTGCTGCTCGTGAAAGACGCCGATGTCGCGGGCGAGACCGCAGCGCGGCTGGCTGAGGAGCTGCGCAAGGCCGGTGTACGCGTCGAGCTCGATGCCCGCGTCGACACGTCCTTCGGGCGACGAGCGACGGATTGGGAGTTGAAGGGTGTGCCCCTGAGGGTCGAGGTCGGCCCGCGCGATCTCGCCGAAGGCAACGTCACCGTCGTGTGGCGTCACCTGAGCAAGAAGGAAACGATTCCGCTGAGCAAGGCGGCCAAGCTCGTCACCGAGCAAGTCGACGTCGTGCAGGCCGAGCTACTCGCATCGGCCACGACGCGTCGCGACGACCGCACGGTGGAGTGCTCATCGCTCGACGAGGTGTTGGAGGCCACGCAAGACGGATTCGCGCGCGTGCCGTGGTCGGTGATCGGCATCGAAGGAGAGGCCAAGCTCGCGGAATCGGCGATCACGGTTCGGTGCCTGCAGCGCGCCGACGGTTCGGTGCCCGTGGCCGACGACGAGCCCGATCTCGTCGCGTTCTGTGCGCGTGCCTACTGAGCCTCCTGCCAGCGGGCGTATCTACACCGCGACGCGGCCGGTGCGTTTGTCGGATGTCACGCCGAAAGGTCGAGCGCGGCTCGACGCCGTCGCCCGCTACCTGCAAGACATCGCGCACGACGACGGCATCGACGCGATCGGCGACGACGCAACGGCCTGGGTGGTCCGGCGCACGACGCTGCATGTCGAGCGGTTCCCCGTGTTCCGTGAGGGGCTGACGCTCTCCACGTGGGCGTCGGGTGCCGGAAGCCGCTGGGCGGAGAGGCGCACTTCGATCTCGGGCTCGGGCGGCGCATCGATCGAGGTCACCGCTCTCTGGGTGCACGTCGATCTCGTCACCGGCCGACCGAAGGCCCTGCCCGCAGACTTCGACCGTCTCTACGGCGAAGCCGTCGGCGGGCGCAGGGTCTCGGCCAAGCTCACGCACGACGGCCCCCAACGGGGAGTCGACGGCGCCGCGTGGCCCCTGAGGTTCAGTGACTTCGACGTCCTCGGCCACGTGAACAACGCCGTCTACTGGGCGGTCGTCGAGGAGCATCTCGACCTGATCGCGCCGGTGACGGCCGAGCTCGAGTACCGCGGCGGCATCGACCGCGGGCAGGCGGTAGGGGTCGTCGTCGAGG
Source organism: Acidimicrobiaceae bacterium (assembly GCA_041166745.1). Classification (GTDB taxonomy): domain Bacteria; phylum Actinomycetota; class Acidimicrobiia; order Acidimicrobiales; family JACDCH01; genus DASUCS01. The sequence goes on along the minus strand of JBEEGH010000029.1, from coordinate 82,815 downwards.
GCGATTGCCTGTGGATAATGGCCGGCGAGGCCGTCGCGGCGAGCGCCCGGATCGCGTCCGAAGGGCTATAGTGGCGGACCCCGTGAGGCGTGGGCTCCGGCCCACGCCTTTGGTTTGATGTTGGAGGTACGCGACCGGAGGAGGTGACAGTCAGGTGAGCATCGTCGAGCGCGTCCGCGAAATCGTCGAGCCGCTGCTCGAGAGGCAATCCCTGACCGTCTACGACATCGAGCTCTCCGGCTCGCAGCTCCGAATCACCGTCGATGCGTCCGGCGAACAAGGCGAGCGCCATGTCGATCTCGAGGCCATCGCGCGTGCGACCCGCCTCATCTCGGTCGCCCTCGACGAGCACGACCCGATTCCGAGCAAGTACACGCTCGAGGTGTCCAGCCCCGGTTTGGAACGCCCGCTGCGTACGCCGACCCACTTCGCCGGTGCCGTCGGTCTGACGGTCTCGGTGAAGACCAACGCGAGGGTCGACGGCGAGCGCCGGATCAAGGGCACCCTCACCACCGCTGACGACGAGGGCATCACCGTCGGCGATCACACCCTCCGATACGGCGAGATCGAAAAGGCGCGGACGGTATTCGAATGGGGCCCTGCCCCCAAGCCAGGCAAGACCAAGCCGGCGGCCAAGACGAAGGCCAGGAGCGCACAGCCATGAGCAACTTGGACATGATGGAAGCGCTGCAGATGCTTGCAGCTGAGCGCGGTATCACCATCGACACCCTGCTGAGCGCGCTGGCTGACGCGCTCGAGTCCGCATACAAGCGCCGCGAGGACGCGTACGAGTACGCCTGGGTCACCATCGACCCCGACTCGTTCGAGTTCCGCGTGTTCGCGCAGGAGATCGACGAGGACGGCGAGCCGTACGGCGACGAGATCGACGTCACGCCGTCCGATTTCGGGCGCATCGCCGCCCAGACGGCCAAGCAGGTGATGACGCAACGCCTGCGAGAGATCGACCGCGAGCAGAAGTACGAGGAGTACGCCGGACGCGAAGGCGACATCGTCACCGGCATCATCCAGCAGAACGACAGCCGCTACACGCTGCTCGACCTCGGTCGAGTGGAAGCACTGCTGCCCCAAGCCGAGCAGGTGCCCTACGAGCGGCCCGAGCCGGGCGCGCGGGTCAAGGCCTACATCGTCGAGGTCCGCAAGACCTCGAAGGGTCCGCAGATCGTCGTGAGCCGTACGCATCCCGGGCTCATCAAGCGGCTGTTCGAGCTCGAAGTGCCCGAGATCGCCGACGGCGTGGTCGAGATCAAGGCCTGCGCTCGTGAGCCAGGGCATCGCACGAAGATCGCGGTCTGGTCCAACGACAACAACGTCGACCCCGTCGGCGCGTGCGTCGGGGCCCGAGGCGCTCGGGTACGCATGGTCGTCAACGAGCTCCGCGGCGAGAAGATCGACATCGTTCCGTTCTCCGACGACCCGCCCGACTTCGTCATGAAGGCGCTGTCGCCCGCGAAGGTCAAGGAAGTCCGCATCGACGAAACCAGCGGCACCGCCGAGGTCATCGTCCCCGACTACCAGCTGTCGCTGGCGATCGGGAAAGAGGGCCAGAACGCTCGCCTCGCGGCGCGCCTCACCGGTTGGCGGGTCGACATCAAGAGCGAGACCCAGCTGGCGGACGAAGAGGCCTACGGCGGCGAGGAGTGGGCGCAGGGCGAATGGGTCATCGACCCCGCGTCCGGCGAACAGGTCTGGCAGCCGGCCGAAGGCGGTCCCGCGCTGTCGGCCAACCAGTGGGCGCACCAGGGCGACGACACCAAGCTGCCGCCCGAGCCCGAGCTGCCGTCGGAGTCCCCACCCGTGGTCGAGGCCGCCGAGCAGGTCGCCGACGCCGCAGCGCCGGCGGAGCCGACAACCGAAGCAGCAACCGTCGCGGCCGACTCCGATGGGGGCGAGCCGTAACGGCCGTCCGGACCTGCGTCGGGTGCCTCACACGACGCTCGCAGGCCGAATTGGTGCGAGTGGTGCGCACCGGTGATGGAAGCCTGAGCCTCGGACGTACACTGCCGGGCCGGGGTGCCTGGCTCTGCCAGGGATCGCTCTCGTGTTTCGATGCTGCCGTGCGCCGGCGGGCCTTTGCCAGGGCCTTGCGGGCCGAGGTGAATGCCTCGGCGCTCGGGAGACTCCGAACGGACTTCGTGCCGTCCGGGCCGGCTGCGCGAGACTAGAACCCGCTGCTCGGTCGAGCGGCGGCTGCTGAATCGACAAGGTAAGGGAACCTCTTTGCCCAAGAACCCACGAGTACACGAGCTGGCCAAGGAGTTGGGGCTCACCAACAAGGAGCTTCTCGACCTTTGTGAACAGCTCGGCATCGGGGTGAAGAGCCACTCCTCCAGCGTCCAAGAGGCGCAGGCCGACCGAGTGCGACGAAAGGCCGACCAGCTCGGCATTCGGCGCGAGGTACAGCCCGAGGAACCGAAGAAGACACCGGCCAAGAAGGCCCCCGCCAAGAAGAAGGCCGCCCCCGTTGGTGAGGCGCCTGAGCCGGAGGCCGCGCCCGAGCCCGTCGTTGCGGCCACACCCGCCACGCCCGAGCCCGCGGTCGTTGCCGCACCAGCGCCCGAGCCGCAACCTGTGCGCGAGCCCGCCCCGGCCGTCGAGGCCCCGGCCGCGGTCGAGCCCGAGGCTCCGACACCCGCGCCGGTCGAAAAGCCCGCCGCCGCAGAGGCAAAGCCAGAGCCCGAGCCCGAGCGCGCGCCCGCGGCGGCCGCGCTCGACGCGCCAGCCCCGGCCCCGGCGCCCACCCCGCCGCGGCGCACGGCGATTCGTTCGAGCGGCACGCAGTCGGCACGTCCGTCGCTTCCGCCGCTCCCGCCGGCCGCTGCACCGCCAGCGCCCGCCCCCGCCCCCGCCGCGCCCGCCCCGCGACCCGCAGCGGCGCGCCCCACTCCTGAAGAGGCTCCGGCGCGGCGCATACCGCCGGCACCGAGTCCGGCGATGCCGCCGGCCGCGCGCGCCACGCCCACCGACGACGAGGCCACGCCTCCTCCCGGCGGAGGCTCCGCGGGCAACGCGCCGCCGATGTCGTCGACGACCGGCAAACCCATTCCGCCCCCGCCCGGCATGGGCGGCCGCGGCGCGATGCAGCAACGAGGTGGTCCGAGCGTCGGCCGGCCGAGTGGTCCGAGCATGCGGCCGGTCGGTGGACAGCGCACGCCCGGCGCTCCTGGTGGTGGTCCCGGTGGTGGAGGAGGCGGCTTCGGCGGCCCGCGCCCCGGTGGCGGTGGCGGTGGCTTCGGTCAGCGTCCCGGCGGCGGTGGTCCGGGTGGTCCTGGTGGCCCCGGCGGCGGCCCTGGTGGTGGTCCCGGTGGTCCCGGCGGAGGTCGAGGCGGACCGCAGCGCCGCACGCCACGTCCGCGCAAGGGCGGACGTCGTCGTCGCAACCGCGAGGAGTTGCAGCCGTTCGAGACGCCGACCTACACGCACTCATCGGCCCCCGTACCCGAGGGCGTCGTCGTCATCGAGCGTTCGACCACGCCACAGGATCTCGGTCCGAAGCTGAATCGAACGGCGGCCGACGTCGTGCGCTTCCTCATGCAGCAGGGCGAGATGGTCACCGCCACGCAGTCGCTCACCGACGACATGATCGAGCTCTTCGCGGCCGAAGTCGGCGCGGTGCTTCGCCTCGTCAACCCCGGCGAGGAGCAAGAGGTCGAGCTCCAGAAGCTGCTTGACCTCCCGGATGAAGAAGAGGAAGACGAGGGCGACCTCGTGCCTCGTCCGCCCGTCATCACCGTGATGGGTCACGTCGACCACGGCAAGACGAAGCTGCTCGATCAGATCCGCAACGCGAACGTCGTTGCTGGTGAGGCTGGTGGCATCACGCAGCACATCGGCGCCTACCAGACCGAGAAGAACGGGCGTCTCATCACCTTCATCGACACCCCGGGCCACGAGGCGTTCACCGCCATGCGCGCCCGCGGTGCGGAGGCCACCGACATCGTCGTGCTCGTCGTCGCGGCCGACGACGGCGTGATGCCTCAGACGATCGAGGCGCTCAACCATGCGAAGGCGGCCGACGTCCCGATCGTGGTGGCCATCAACAAGGTCGACCGCGAGCAGGCCAACCCCGACCGCGTCATGCAGCAGCTGTCCGAGCACGGCCTGGTGCCGACGCAGTGGAACGGCGACACCGAGATGGTGCAGATCTCCGCACTGCAGAACCTCGGGATCGACGACCTGCTCGATGTGCTGCTCATCACCGCGGATCTCGAAGAGTTGACCGCGAACCCCGACACACGCGCGCAAGGCGTGGTGCTCGAGGCGCATCTCGATGTGGGTCGAGGCCCGGTCGCGACCGTGCTCGTTCAGCGCGGCACGCTCAAGGTCGGCGATCCGATGGTGGCCGGTCCGGCGTGGGGCCGCGTCCGTGCCCTCATCAACGACAAGGGCGAGCAGGTCAAAGAGGCCGGCCCGTCGATGCCGGTCGCGGTGCTCGGGCTCTCCGAGGTCGCCGATGCCGGTGACGACTTCGTCGTCGCTCCGGAGGAGCGCGTCGCTCGCAACGTCGCGGAGACCCGCGAGCATTGGCAGCGCGTGGCGGGTCTCGGTCGCGATGCGCACGCGATGTCGAGTGGTGCCCGTCTCGAAGACATCTTCGAGCAGATCCAGTCCGGCGAAGCGGCCACGCTCAACCTCGTGTTGAAGGCCGACGTCACCGGTTCGCTCGAAGCGCTGACGGAAAGCCTGCGCAAGCTCGAGCGGCCGGACGTGAAGCTGGCGTTCGTGCACCGCGCGGTCGGCGGCATCACCGAGAACGACATCCAGCTCGCAGCGGCGTCGAACGCAACGATTATCGGCTTCAACGTGCGCCCCGATCGCAATGCTCGTGAGTTGGCCGACCGCGAAGACGTCGAGATCAGAACGTACGAGATCATCTACCAGGTGCTCTCGGACATCGAGAACGCGATGCTCGGCCTTCTCGCTCCCGAGTACGAAGAGGTGGTCACCGGCGAAGCCGAGGTTCGCGAGATCTTCTCGGTTCCCCGGGTCGGACGAATCGCTGGCTGCTACGTCCTGTCCGGCACGATCACACGCGGGTCGAAGGTGCGCTTCCTGCGCGAGGGCACGATTATCTGGAAGGGCGCGATCAATTCGTTGCGGCGCTTCAAGGACGACGTGCGCGAGGTGCAGGCGGGCTTCGAGTGCGGCATCGGCCTGTCCGACTTCCAAGACCTGAAGTCCGGCGACATCATCGAAACGTTCGAGGAACGCGAGATCCCACGCACGTAGCGTCTCTGGCGGTGGATCTGCGTCTGCCCGACTGCCACTCGCTGAAGGAGAAACGGGCGGTGGTCAAGACGATCGTGCAGGGTGCGCTCCGACGATTCAGCGTCGCGGCGGCCGAAGTCGACCATCAGGACAAGTGGCAGCGCGCCGAGCTCGGGTTCGCAGCGGTTGCCGGGTCGGAGTCGCACGTGCGCGAAGTGCTCGAGGCCGTCGAACGGTTCGTCTGGTCGTTCCCCGAGGTGGAAGTCGTCGACTCGTCGTTGCGCTGGATGGAGGCCGACTGATGGTAGGCCGAAGCCCGCGCCGCTACCCGCGCACGGCACGACTCAAGGAGCTGCTCCACCAGATCGTCGCGGAGGAGATCGAGCGCATCGACGACGAGCGCCTCGAACTCGTGACCGTCATGAGCGTCGATGTCGAACCCGACCTACGCCACGCCACCATCTATGTCGATACGCCCTCCGGCACGAAGCGCGACAAGGAGGTGCTGGCGGCATTGCACGAGCACCGGATCCGCCTGCAGGCGTCCATCGCGAAGCAAGCCCGCATCAAGCGAACGCCGCTGCTCGCGTTCCGCGCCGACGAGGTCGAACGGTCGGCCGGCCGCCTCGAAGCGCTCCTCCGCCGTCTCCAGGATGACGACGCCGACCCCGACCCCGACCCCGACCCGGGGAATTCCCGTGCATAGCCACACCTTTTCGTGTGGCTATGCACGGGATTTCGCTTGATGGACGGCCTCGTCGTCATCGACAAGGAGGCGGCATGGACGTCGCATGACGTCGTCGCCAAGTTGCGCGGCATCCTGCGAACGAAGAAGGTCGGCCACTCCGGCACGCTCGATCCTGATGCGACCGGTGTCTTGCTCATCGGCGTCGGTCGCGTCACTCGACTGCTGCGTTTCCTCACGGTGCTGCCGAAGACCTACACGGGCGAGGTCGTTCTCGGGGTGTCGACATCGACGCTCGATGCGTCGGGCGACGTGCTGGCGACGCACGCCATGGAGGTGACGATCGACGAGGTGCGGGCCGCGGCAGCGACGCTGACCGGCGACATCCTGCAGATCCCGCCGATGGTGTCGGCTGTGCGGATCGGTGGCAAACGACTGCACGAACTGGCGCGCGCCGGCATCGAGGTCGAGCGCGAGCCCCGGCCAGTGACCGTCCACCGTTTCGCTGTCGAACCGACGGACGATCCACTCGTCTATCGCATCGAGGTCGAGTGCTCGTCGGGCACGTACGTCCGCTCGCTGGCCGCCGATCTGGGTGCGGCGCTCGGCGGCGGCGGACACCTGCGCAACCTGCGCCGCACGGCCATCGGCTCGTTCACGCTGGCCGAGGCCCGCCAGATCGACGCCGTGGACGACGGCGCCGTGCTACCGCCGGCGGTTGCGTTGCGCGACTACCCGAACGTCGTGGCGAGTCGAGAGCTCCTCGGTAGCGGCAAGGTGCTGCCGCGCGGCGACCTCAACGTCGAAGGCGATGGTCCGTGGGCGGTGCTCGACGAGTCGGGCGCGCTCTTGGCCGTGTACGAGCCGCATCGCGGCGACACCGTCAAGCCTGCAGTGGTCATCGCGTAAGGTCCGCGCATGCAGACGTTGCGCGCCCTCGACGCCTGCCCGCGGCCGCCGCAAGGCACGGCCGTGACGATCGGGGCGTACGACGGTGTTCACCGCGGCCATCGCGCCGTCATCAGTACCGTGCGACACCTTGCCGGCGAGCGCGGGCTCGCCACCGCCGTGGTCACCTTCGATCGTCATCCGGCGAGCGTCGTTCGGCCCGAGTCAGCGCCGCGGTTGCTCACCGACCTCGACCAGAAGCTCGAGCTGCTCGAGCAGACGGGTGTCGACTACGCGCTCGTGGTCCACTTCGACGAGGAGCGTTCGAGGGAGTCAGCCGAAGACTTCGTGCGCGAGGTGCTGGTGAACTGTCTCAACGCCAAGCTCGTGGTTGTCGGCGCCGACTTCCATTTCGGCCACCAGCGACGCGGCAACGTCGCGCTGCTCGAGCAAATGGGTCGGGAGCACGGGTTCGAGGTGATCGGGATGTCGCTCGTCGGCGCCGACGGAGCTCCTGCCCGCGACGAGTTGCAGGTCTCGTCGACGGCGATACGCCGGGCTCTCCTGGCCGGCGATGTCGCGCTCGCCACGCGCCTGCTCGGACATGAGTACGAAGTGCGCGGCGTGGTCGAGCATGGCGACGAGCGCGGTCGCACATGGGGTTTTCCGACTGCCAACGTCGCGGTGTCGGAGGAGATCCTGTTGCCGGCCGACGGCATCTACGCCGGTTGGTACGAGCGTCCGTCGGGTGAGCGACTGTCGGGGGCTATCTCGCTCGGTCGCCGTCCGACGGTCTACGAGGCGCAGCCCTACCGATTGCTCGAGGTGCACCTCCTCGATTGGGAGGGCGACCTGTACGACGAAGAGGCCAAGATTCGATTCGTCGCTCACCTGCGCGACGAGGTGAAGTTCGATTCGGTCGACGAACTGCTGGCCCAGATGCATCGCGATTGTGACGAAGCGCGCCGAATGCTCGGTTCATAAACCCGACATGCACCAGTTGCGCTGACAACTTTTGCCACACTGGGGGCATGGGCGAGGTGACGACTCCCATCGTTGGGCCAACGCGTACGCCCGTCGAGGCACAACACGGTCGCGTCGTCATGCCACAGCTCGCTCGTCACCTCATCACGCTCGACAACGGTCACGAGGTCGGCGTTGCCGTCTGCGGTCGTGGCGTTCCGCTGGTCGTCGTGCACGGATTCTCCGCCGAAGGGATTCTCTACGCGCAGACGTTGTCGCGCATCGTTTCGCTCGGGTTCAAGGTCGTTGCCATCGATGTCGCCGGTCACGGTGCCACGCTCGGCCTTCCCACCGGTGCGGGCACGCTCACCAGCTACACCGAGTTGCTCGGCAAAGCCCTCAACCACCTCGGCGTAGAGAAGGCCGTGCTCGCCGGACACTCGATGGGTGGACGCCTCGTGACTGAGCTCGCGGCGAACCACACCGATCAGGCCATCGCCGTGCTGCTGCTCGACGCGATCGTCGGTGACACGTGGGACCGGATGGTCAACCTGTTCCGGATCTGTCCGCCGCTGCTAGCCGGCGTGGGCGCGGGGCTGGTGGTCGACACCCTGACGACGGTCCCGTTGTTTCGCGATCCCGCGCAGGCCCGCAAACTCGGCCGGCTCGTCGCGCCGACGATGCTCGGGCATCTGCGTCGTCCTTGGCGTATGGCGGGCCCGGCGATCTCGATCATGCGGTCGAAGGGAAGCCGATGGATGCTGGAGCGCCTCGCAGAGGATCGCGTGCCGGTGTTCGCCATCCACGGCGATCGCGACATGGCGGTACCGATCTCCACCGCTCGCTCGGCCGCGAGGCGCAGCCGTGGCGAGCTCGTCGTCGTGCACGGCGGTAGCCATTCGTGGCTGTTGAAAGACCCGGAGTCGCTGCCGGCGATCATGCATCGCCTCATGAGGGGACGGCTCGGCACGGCCGTGCTCAAGGCCATCCTCGCCGGCGGCGTCGATCCGAACGGTGCCACCGACGACGAGATCGAGTCGGTCTTCTACACGCCGGATTCGCTCGCCGTGCGTCTCACGCCCGACGAGCACGAGTTCGAGGATCTCGAGGAGTACCACCGCCGCCCGCGGTATCGCTTCACCGTCACGATGGACTGACTACCCTCGTCGGACTCGCGCTACGGAGCACCGGGGGGCGGTCGCTGGTACTTGACGCTTCCATCCGGTGAGATCCACATTCGATCACCCGGCGGGCCGCTGAGCTCGAAGCCGTCGTATGTGATCTGGTCGTGATCGCGCTTGCAGGCCCATGCAAGGGACCGGAGCGACGTCTCGTAGGTCTCGGCCCACTTGTTCATGTGGTGGATCTCGAGGCTCATCGTGGATCCGCACCCGGGAATCTCGCACTGCCGGCCGCGTGCCTCGAGCGCCGTTCGTTGATGCGCGGTTGGCTTCCGACCGAGATGGGCCACCGTGTAGACGTCGACGCCGTCGGTGACGACAGCCGCGAGGAACCCGTCTTCCATCATTGCTTTGACGGTGTCGACTGGCACCGGACCTACGCCGGCGATCTCGCAGGTCTCGCCGGCCTCGGCATGGCCACGGACGAGCGCGTCGTGCGAGACGGTGGCGATGATCTTGCAGTCAGAGGTGCCGCCGGTGCCCTCGGCGCCGAGCGCAGCAAGGGCATCGGCGGAGTACGCGGCGTAGGACTCCCTACGTCCTTGCTTTCGGGCGTCTCGGAAGATTCGTTCGCGCTCGGCATCGATCCGCGCGAGGAGTGGGGCAGCAGCCGTCGGCGTGAGCTTGAACTCGCCCCGGACCGCGCCCTCGTTGTCTTCCCAGTGGCGGAAGAAGCGAGCGGCGTGGATCTTGTCGTGCCGGGCCTGGCCGTCGGTCGCCGCGGCTCGGACGCGCAGGCACTTCTCCTTCAGCGTCTTGAAGCCTTCGGTGCTCGCGACGCGGAGGAGCTCCTGCTCGGCATCGGGATCGGTGAGGGCGGCGGAAGCGATCTCGGTGACCTGAGCCTGCGAGAGCTGACCGGCGGTGAGCTTGTCGCGCGTGTCGTCGAGCTCGGTCAGCCGCTCTGACGTCTCGAGCGCGGCGATCGCCACACCGATCGAGGTGCCCGACTCGTTGGCGAGCCAGTGCGCGGCAGATCGGTGACCGTGCTTGTGCCATTCACCAGAATCGGCCGCTCGCTTCGCCAACAACAACTTTGCCGCGGCACCGAGCCGCTCGATCTCGGTGTAGATCGCAATCTGCTGGGCCGCGTCGTCGGGTGCGAGCAACTCCGGACGGAGCATCGACACGCGCGCCTGGAGCTCGTCGCGAATGTCGGTGGCCGGGAGCACACACACATTCTGCTCAGGGGGTGTGACAGTGAAGGCCCTACAGCGGCGTTGCGCGGAGGATTTCTTCGAAACTTTTTCAGCCGTTGATGACGGCCTGGCGTTGCTCGACGGTGATCGCGAACTGCGTAGACCGTTGCACGAGGCCGAGATTGCCGCTGGCTCCGTTGGTTGCAGTCCACGTGACGCTCCACACGATCGTGGCGCGCACGTCGTACGTGCCGTCGTGCTGATAGGTGTGGCTGCAGTCGGAGTGCTGTTCCGCATCCGGCCCCGACGGGTCGTACACCGTGCCAGGGCCGTTGCAGATCACGGTTGCTCCGTCGCCCATGTCCCAGATCGTCTTCGTCGGCGTAGCGGTGACGGTCGCGGCGAGCCCGGGGATCGCCGCCGTCGCCGAGATGGGACGCCAGTCCGCGGGATCGACCCACATCCAGGTGCGGATCCCGACCACCTGTTTCACCGTCGTCGGTGGCGCCATGCGCGGACGGGGATACAGAAGCGGCAGCTCCTTGAGTGCCTGGTTCGCGAGCGAGCCCGGCGTGATGATGTTGACGCCCGGCTGATACGTGATGATCTGGACGAGGTCGATGTCGCCGCTCGGCACGGCGTAACAGACGAGGAGGTAGCCGTGGCCCTCCTCGGGATTCGGCTCGGGCTCCGTGCCGATCCCGACGACGTTGTCGCCGACGAACACGTCGGTGACGTTGTAGAGGTAGCACTCCACCGACCCGGTACCGCCAGGCGTACCCACCGGATCCGCCCCCGGCTCGCTGACCCACACAACCGGATCACCCTTCGGATTGATGGTGCCGCCGTAGTCGGAGTCGTCCGCGGAAGCGGGACCTGCGAACGCTGCAACGAGGAGAACGGCGAATACAGCTATGCGGCGCATCCAAGGTCTCCGTCTCCGCGCTTTTGAATCTGAACGTCGCTGACCTTCCAGTCGCCTGCGATCTGGACGAGTGTGACGGTTGCTGTCAGCGTCGAAACGTGGTCGTTGATCACTGCACCGTCGGCCGAGAACTGAACCCGATCATCGACGTAGCAGTCGGCAAGGCTGGCTGTTGCGTCGTGGATGACGACTGACTGAATGTGATGCGCGTATTTTGAGTTCGGTGGGAGGCGCGTCGTTCGTCCTTGTGCCTTACGAGTAGAGAGATCTCCTTGGACGGAGGAGAACACAGGTTCAATCGCACGCTGCGCAAGGGCTGGATCGTCCGGGTCTGGAGCTGCAGCGAGCCGGTCAAGAATCGTCCAGTAATCGAGGTACGCCTTCTTCACGGCGTCTTCGGGTGACGTGGTGGTGGTCGTAGGAGCGGTGGTCGACGTCGTTACCGACGTGGTACTCGTGGCCTTCGCGGCCGACGCTCCGCCGCTCGAGCACGCGGCGAGCACACTCAATGCCACGAGCCCGGCCCAGAGACCCCGTCCCATCCGCCCCGAGTATTCGCCACGAACGGTGACCAATCCTCGCGCACTTTCAATAAAGTTCGTCCATCTGGTACCCTGCCTCGACGCCTGAAAAGGCGTTCCGCTGTCCACCTCGCCTCGCGGGCCGGATGGCCGGGTCCAACGCCCACCTCTACACCCCAGGAATCACTACACGCATGTCCGAGAAGATCGATTTGGCAAAGCCCGGCGTCATCGCCGAGCACCGCCTGCACGACACCGACACGGGATCTCCCGAGGTCCAGATCGCCCTCCTCAGTGAGCGCATCAACCACCTCACCGAGCATCTGAAGATCCACAAGAAGGATCACCACAGTCGCCGTGGACTGTTGATGCTCGTCGGCCGCCGCCGCCGGCTCCTGGACTATGTCCGAGCCAACGACGTCGAGCGGTACCGAACCATCATCGCCAAGCTCGGCTTGCGACGCTAAGTCTCTACAACACATACAAATGACCGCCGCTGCGGGGGCGGGTCAGCTGCCAGTTGCCGCTGTCCGAGGTGAACGAATCACCGGGATGACGACAACTGGGAACTGGCCCCGTCGCAGTGGCCAATGCGAAGCGCATGGATGCGCTTCGAGAGGAGTTCACAATGGCTGACGCCATTTCCGTTTCCGGTGTCGTTCAAGGCACCGACAAGAAGCTGTCCTTCGAGACAGGCAAACTCGCACAGCAGTCCCAAGGTGCGGTCGTCGCCCAGATCGGCGAGACCATGGTCCTCGCCACCGCCAACGCCGCAAAGGGCGTTCGTGAGGGCATCGACTTCTTCCCCCTGACCGTCGACGTCGAAGAGCGCATGTATGCCGCGGGCAAGATCCCCGGCTCGTTCTTCCGGCGTGAGGGTCGCCCGAGTGATCTCGCGATCCTCAACTGCCGGTTGATCGACCGTCCGCTGCGCCCGTCGTTCCCCGACGGCTACCGCAACGAGACCCAGGTCGTGATCACCGTCATGGGTGCCGACATGGAGAACCCGCAAGACGTGCTCGGCATCAACGCCGCGTCGGCTTCGCTCATGCTCTCCGGCATCCCGTTCGACGGCCCGATCGGCGCCGTGCGCATCGCGTACAGCCAAGACGGCAAGTGGATCCCGCACCCGACCTACGAAGAGGGCGACGAAGCCACCTTCGAGCTCGTCGTTGCTGGCCGTGAGGTCAACGGCGACATCGCCATCATGATGGTCGAGGCCGGCGGCACCGAGAAGGCGTACTCGTACTACGAAGCCGGCGCCCCCAAGGTCACCGAAGCGGTCATCGCCGGTGGGCTCGAGGAGTGCAAGGTCTGGATCAAGCAGTCGATCGACATGCAGCGCGAGCTCGTCGAGAAGGCCGGCGTGCATTCGCCAATTCCGTACGACGAGGTGCTCGACTACACCGAAGAGGTCTTCGCCAAGGTCGAGGCGCTCGCCGGAGAGGCACTCGCCAAGGCCGGCACGATCGCCGACAAGTCCGAGCGCAATGCTGCCACCGACGCCGCGACCGACGCCGCGCTCGAGCAACTCACCGCCGAAGGCGCGGAGTTCGAGGGCCAGCGCAAGGAAGTCAAGGCTGCGGCTCGCTCCGTGCAGAAGAAGCTCATCCGCAAGCGCATCGTCGAAGAGGGCATCCGCATCGACGGTCGCGGTCCGGCCGACCTCCGGCCAGTGTCCGCCGAAGTGCACGTGCTCCCGACGGCGCACGGCTCCGGGTTGTTCCAACGCGGCGAGACGCAAGTGCTCAGCGTCGCCACCCTCGGCATGCCGAGGATGGATCAGATGCTCGACACCCTCGCTCCCGAGGACAAGAAGCGCTACATGCACCACTACAACATGCCGCCCCACGCCAACGGCGAGGTCGGACGAGTGGGCAGCCCGAAGCGTCGCGAGATCGGCCACGGCCTCCTCGCCGAGCGGGCACTGCTTCCCGTCGTTCCGAGCAAGGAAGACTTCCCGTACACGCTGCGCATCGTTTCTGAGGTGCTCGCATCGAACGGCTCCACGTCGATGGGCTCGGTCTGCGGATCGTCCCTCGCGCTGATGGACGCCGGAGTGCCGATCAAGGCACCGGTTGCGGGCATCGCGATGGGTCTCGTGTATGCCGAAGGCAAGTACACGACGCTCACCGACATCCTCGGTGCGGAAGACGCGTTCGGCGACATGGACTTCAAGGTCGCCGGCACCGCGGACTTCGTCACCGCGTTGCAGCTCGACACGAAGATCGACGGCCTCCCGGCCGACGTTCTCGCCAAGGCGTTGCAGCAGGCGTACGAAGCCCGCATGCAGATCCTCGAGGTGATGAACAAGGCCATCGCCGAGCCTCGTCCCGAGGTCGGAGCGACTGCACCGAAGATCATCAGCTTCGAGATCCCGATGGACAAGATCGGCGAGGTCATCGGGCCCAAGGGCAAGGTCATCAACGCCATCCAGCAAGAGACCGGCGCCGACATCTCCGTCGACGACGATGGCTCGGTTGGTCGAGTCAGCATCGGCTCGAAGGACGGCGAAAAGGTCGAAGAGGCCAAGCGCCAGATCCAGCTGATCCTCAACCCGCCGACGGCCGAAGTCGGTGCCGTCTACCCGGGCAAGGTCGTGAACATCACCAAGTTCGGTGCGTTCGTCAACATCCTTCCGGGACGCGACGGTCTGCTGCACATCTCCAAGATGGGTGGCGGCAAGCGCATCGACCGCGTCGAAGACGTGCTAGAGCTCGGTGACGACATCGACGTCCGCGTCGACGACGTCGACCCGCAGGGCAAGGTGTCGCTCAGTCCCGTCACCGCCCTCGGTGGCGGCGAAGGCGGCAACGGCGACTCGGGCCCGTCGAGCGACCGTGGCGACCGCCCCGGCCGAGGCGACCGACCCGAGCGGAGCGATCGTGGCCCGCGTCGCGAGCGCAGCGACTCGCCGAGCACATCGGTGTCGGGTGCCGAGGTGGTGTCGTTCGAAGAGTCCTTCGACGCCGAGCTTCGTCAGGAGTTCGGTGATCTCGGTCCCGCCGAAGCCGCCCCGAGCGGCGACCGCGGTGGCGATCGAGGCCGTGGTGGACGTGGTGGTGACCGGGGCCGTGGTGGCCGCGGTGGCCGTCGCTGATTGTCAGCCTTGACCGAGAGGACGAGCCGTCAGGCGAGTCTCTCCATAAGCGCAGTCCCGAGCCGGCGCATCGCGCCGGCTGGGTTCTGAGGGAGCGCTGCTCGACAAATGCAATTGCCATCTGACAGCGCGACCTCGGAACCCGATGTCCGGCGTACCCGCCTGGCCAACGGCATCCGCGTCGTCACTGAGCGGATGCCCGACGCCCGGTCGGTCACGACCGGCTTCTGGGTTGCCGTAGGAGGACGTGACGAGCCGGCCGAGTTGGCCGGCGCGTCGCACTTCCTCGAGCACCTCGTGTTCAAAGGCAGCGAGAGCCAGAACGCCCGCGAGATCGCCGAGTCCGTCGACGCCCTCGGCGGAGAGATGAACGCGTTCACGTCGCGTGAACACACGGCGTACTACACGCGCCTTCCGGCCGACGATCTCTCGTTCGGTCTCGACCTCCTGACGACGGTGCTGACCCAGCCCGCCTTGCGCCCGGCCGAGATCGATGCCGAGCGCGACGTGATCCTCGAAGAGCTCGCCATGTCAGAGGACACACCCGACGACAAGGTGCATTCGCTGTTGGCGGCCGCGCTCTTCCCCGAGCATCCGCTCGGCCGCGAGGTGCTCGGCGACGAAGCCACGGTCGCGGCCCTGACGCGCGACGAGATCAACACGTTCTTCACCGAGCACTACCGACCGGCGAATGTCGTGATCGCCGCGGCGGGGCGGCTCGAACACGACGACGTGATCGCCGGTGTCGAGCACTTCCTCGAGTCCGTCGAGCCTGGCTCCGCTCCGAAGCGCGCCGAGCCGATGGACGAACCCATACCGTTGGCGGTCGAGCATCGCCCGACGGAGCAGGCGCACCTCACACTCGGATGGCGAGCCATCGATCAGCGCGATCCCGATCGCTTCGCGCTGGCCGTCGCCAACCAGGCGTTCGGCGGGGGACTCTCGAGCCGGTTGTTCCAGGAGATCCGTGAGAGTCGGGGCCTTGCCTACAGCGTCTACTCGGCGGCGTCGCTGTACACGGACAGCGGTCTGTTCATGATCTACGCCGGCACGGCGCCGTCGAAGGTCGACGAGGTCCTCGACTTGATCGATGCTGAAGTGGCCAAGCTCATCGCAGACGGCATCACCGAGCGCGAGCTGCGCGTGGCGTCCGGCTATCTCGTCGGGGCGCTGCTACTGAACCTCGAAGACAGCGGAAGCCGAATGGGTCGTCTCGCTCGCGGCGAGCTCGCTGCGGGCGAAGCCCTGACCGTCGATGAGCAGCTCGAGCGCATTCGTGCTGTCACGCTCGAAGACACGCACAAGGTGATGCAGCGGCTGTTGACCGGGCCCCGGTCGTTGGCCGCCGTCGGGCCGTTCGACGAAAGCGCGTTCAGCGCTCGTACGTAACCGTGTCGCCGATCTGCGTGTTGGGATCGTCGGGCTGTTGACCTCGCTCGATCACGAGGGCGTTGCCGATCTGCACATCGTCAGGTGACGCCGGAGAGTCGTGCGGTGTGGGAGCCGGAGGCGGCGGTGGGGTTTCATCCGCGGCAACGGCGGCTGCTGGGCTGCTCGCGACGAACGCCGTGGTCACTGGAACTTCCTCGTGTACGGAGGAGACCACGGAGGCCGTCGCGGGGCTGGCAGCCGACACATTCGTTGCGCCCACCATTGCGATGCTGCCGAGAGCGGCGGCGAACGCGGCGGCAAACGCGCGGTGGCGACGGATTCGCCGATGCACGGCAGCGGCGTCAGTGGCGCTGACGCCCAACAGCTTGGCGAGGTGCAACTCGAGGTCGCCGTCGGTCAGATCGAGGATCTCGGCGAGCACGACCACGTCGTCATGTCGCACCTGGATACCAGAGCCGATCGGAGTACCGCGTACCTCCGCGACCAGCGCCAAGTAACTGCGCAACATGGCCTCATTGCCAGCTGCAGGATCCGGGACAACCGTCGAACGATCGCCGATGGTCAGTAGCAAGGTGTCACGGTCAAATGTGACGGGCTGACGTGAATTCTCGGCCATGTCGCTCCCCAGTTCGCCCACGGAGTAGTTGTCGGCAAAGTCCCGAAAAATCTTGAGAGCCCCAACTAGCTTGCGAGGTTGATGATCCGGGTCGGCGTGTTCGGGGCGGGCGGACGCATGGGCGCCACCGTCTGCGAGGCGGTGGCGGCTGATCCCGATCTGGCGCTGGTCGCCGCGATCGACCCGGCGCATGCCGGTGAGCAGGTCGAGGGCGTGACGATCGTCGCCGATCCCGCTGACAGCAAGGGCGATGTCGACGTCGTCATCGACTTCACCCAGGTCGACGCCGCCCGCGGGAACTTGTCGTGGGCCGCGGAAAACGGCGTGCACGCAGTGGTCGGAACCACGGGATTCACTGACGACGATCACGACCGCCTTCGGGCCGCCTTCACGCGCAGCAACTGTCTGATTGCCCCGAATTTCGCAATTGGTGCGGTACTGATGATCGCGTTCGCCGAGCGGGCCGCGCCGTACTTCGAGACCGCCGAGGTCGTCGAGATGCACCACGACGCGAAGCGGGATGCGCCGTCGGGCACGGCGATGCACACGGCCGAGCGCATCGCGGCGGCGTCGAGCGACTGGGCGGCCGACCCGACCGAGCTGGTGGTGGCCGACGGGGCGCGTGGGGCCACGGCCGCGGGCGGCATCCACGTCCACGCGCTGCGCGTGCGCGGAATGGTGGCATCGCAGGAGGTGATCCTCGGCACGACGGGCCAGTCGCTCACGATCCGCCATGACACCTACGACCGAGGGAGCTTCATGCCTGGCGTGTTGCTGGCGGTGAAGGCCGTCGCCGACACGCCCGGTGTCACCGTCGGCCTGGACCAACTACTGGATCTCTAACCTCCGAAATCCAGTGCACTACGACACACTTCTGTGTCGCTATGCACTGGATTTGCCGGGGGTGCGGTGGACCATCGTCGCTCTCGCCTGATCCCGGGGGCGGACGACGAGCTGGTCGATGTCGACGTGGCTCGGACGCGTCGCGACCCACGCGATGCAGTCGGCGATGTCATCGGCGGTGAGGGGCGTCATTCCCTCGTACACCTTGGCGGCCTGCTGTTCGTCGCCGTCGAAGCGCACGATCGAGAACTCCGTTTCGACCATCCCCGGATCGATCTCGCTCACTCGCACCGGCTGGCCCAACAACTCCATGCGCAAGACATCCATGACGGCCCGCACCGCGTGCTTTGCCGCGTTGTACCCCGCGCCGCCGGGGTACGGCTCGATGCCGGCGATGGAGCCGATGGTGATCACATGGCCGTCGCCCGAGTCGATGAGCTTGGGTAGCAGCCCCTTTGTCGCGCGCATCACGCCCAACACGTTGGCGTCGTACATCCACCGCCAATGCTCCTCGTCGGCGTTGGCCACGGCATCGCGGCCAAGGGCTCCACCGGCGTTGTTCACGAGCAGCCGGCACTCGGTGATCTCCGCGCAGAAGGCATCGACAGACGCGGGATCGGTCACATCGAGCGGGAGGGCGCGGGCGGCGGCGCCGATCTGCGCGGCGACCTCCTGCAGCCTGTCCGCGCGCCGAGCGCCGAGCACGACGCGGTAGCCCTCGGCGGCCAGCCGTCGCGCGGCAGCCGCGCCGATTCCGCTCGACGCACCCGTGACGACGGCGACTCCGCGATCAGTCATTGCCCGTCTCCTCCTGTGCGCTGGAGTCCTCGCCTTGTTCCAGTTCCTCCTCCAGACGGGTGAGCGAGGTGAGCTCGCCGGTGCCTTGTCGCCGTTCGTTCCAGATCGTGATCAGGACGAGGACGATGCTGAGGACGAACAGTGGCAGTCGGTAGTCCTGGATGAAGCGGATCACGTCGTCGATCGGCTCGGCGAAGATGTCGCCGACGACGCGGATCATCCACAGACGAGTGATCGTGCCAGTGATGTTGAGGATGAAAAACGTGAGAAGGCCCATGCCGCCGGCGCCGGCGAAGAGACAGATGAAGTTGTTCGGCGCGAAGAACACCAACGGGTAGGCGGCGACGCTGAACCACCGCTCGGCCGTCCGCATGATCCGTCCGTAGGTGGGCGCCTGGCGTTCCATCCACCGAATTGCGCCGTCGCCGTAGAAGTAGCCGAGCAGGTAGAAGAGCGGATCGGACAGCAGTAGCCGCACGGTTCCGACGGCGTAATACGGCAAGGTGTCGAGTTGGTTGACGACCAACACCAGGTTTCGATTGCGCGCGTTGAGTGCGATGAGCCAGAGCGGGTGGTGGTCGACGAGGTAGACGGCGGACGCGTCGCCGATCCAACTGGCAATGATCAGAATGGCGATGGGCGTGACGAGGAGCGACAGCGTGCGCCGGCTGGGCCGGCGCGGTCGCTCGTCCGCCTGACTGTCGTCGCCGCCCTCACTCCCGTCCAAGGGGGGTCATTCTTCCACTCGTTCGTACCGGCTCGGTCTATGGGCAGGCGTAGTCGCCGTCGAACCCATTCGACGGGTACTGCGTGAGTTTCACTGGACCTCCGGCAAACCCTGCGGCGCTGCAGCCGGCCTTCGCTGCGCTCAGGCTGCCGTAGCCGGCGACCCAATCCGGGAGCGACGCGAACTGGCTTCCGGTGCCGCCGGTGATCTGACCCCACTGGTAGGCCGTCGAGTAGAAGCCGACGCGCGCCACCCCCACGCTGTGGAGGTAGGCGACGGCTCCCTCGAGCGCCGCCGCGTCGTTGGCCTTCGATGACGGCGTTTGGCCGTATGCCGACTCCAGGGTCTGCCAGCTGTTGGACGTTTCGACGTCGAGCCACCAGGGGGCGGCGGCCGCTGCCGCAGTCGCGCTCGTGACCGAGGTGCCGTTGACTTGTTGTTCGGCATTCACTGCGATTGCGAACGAGTCCTGGGCTCCGTTCCACCCGTAGTCATAGGAGCATGCGGTCGAATTGTTCGCGGCCGCGTCGCAGACCTTCGGTGTCGTCTGGCCGGTCGGCCAGTGTGACGAGTACGCCGGGCCAGGGTTCGCCGTGTTCGCGTAGAACGCGGGTGCGTGATTCGCAGCTCGCTGCGCCCAAGCGAGCTGGGTGGTCAGACACGGGTTGCTGCTGTACAGGATGCCGTTGTTCACGCCGACGATCCCGAAGGTGGGCGACGACGGCAACGCCCGCCCGCACTGCGGATACGAAACGTCGTAGCCGCCGCCGGTCTTGGCCGGTCTCGCGTCGGCTGCTGGCGCGAGCGCCAGTCCGAGGCCGAACGCGATCATCGACACGATCACAACACGCGTCCGCCAGCGGCCGCTCTTCTTGGTCATCCCTGTCCTTCCGCCGCGCCCGCGGTCAGAGACGCTACCCAGATCGACCAGCGTCGGGACGTCGGGGCAACGATTCCAGTACCGTCGTGGTCGCCACGCGTCACTGTCGGCACGCCGTTCACCACGGCGTCGCGCAACACCAAGGGGGCTCCGATGCAGGGCTTGATGCAGGACTTTCCGCTGACGCTGCCGCACTTCTTCGATCGAGCGAAGCATCTGTACCCCGAGAAGGAGATCGTCACCGCCACCGCGGCCGGTCCCGAACGCGAGACGTACGGCGAGTGGGCCGAGCGCACCCAGCGCCTCGGAGGCGTGCTCGACGACCTCGGGATCTCCGAAGACGGTCGGGTCGGGACCTTCGGCTGGAACACCGCCCGGCACCTGGAGCTGTACTTCGCCGCTCCCTGCACGGGCCGGGTGCTGCACACGCTGAACATCCGGCTGTTCCCCGAGCAGCTCACGTACATCGTGAACCACGCCGAAGACGAGGTCATCTTCGTCGACCGGTCGTTGCTCGGGTTGCTCTGGCCGCTGGTCCACACGTTCGAGACCGTGCGCCATTTCGTCGTGATGGACGACGGCAAGGGCGACGTGCCCTCACCCGACGGCGGACGTCCGATCCACGACTACGAAGACCTGCTGTCGAACGCCGATGCCGTCGACTTCCACGTCGACGACGAGAATCTCGCGGCGGCGATGTGTTACACGAGCGGCACCACCGGAAACCCGAAGGGTGTCGTGTACTCGCACCGTTCTACGTTCCTCCACACGATGGGCGCGCTCAGCACGAACGGCATCGGCGTGCAGGAGTCCGACACGATCCTGCCGGTCGTTCCGATGTTCCATGCGAACGCGTGGGGTCTCGCGCACGCCGCGGTCGCGTGCGGCGCCAAGCTCGTCATGCCCGGTCCTGACCTGTCGGCGCCCGCGATCGCCAACCTCATCGAGAAGGAACGCGTCACGATCGCCGCGGGTGTGCCCACGATATGGATGGCGGTGTTGCCCGAGCTGAAGGGTCGCGACACGTCGAGCCTGCGGGCGATTCCGTGCGGCGGCTCGGCTGTGCCACGCGCGTTGTCCGAGGCCTACCGCGAGCAGACCGGGTTGCCGATCATGCAGGCGTGGGGCATGACCGAGACCAGCCCGGTCGCGTCGGTCGGTCGGACCAAGTCTTCGCTCGAGGCCACGTTGACCGACGAGGAGAAGATCGACCTCCGCACGACCGTCGGGCAGATCGCGCTCGGTGTCGAGTTTCGCGTCGTCGATCCGAACACGCTCGAGAAGAAGCCGTGGGACGGCGAGACATCTGGTGAGCTGCAGGTGCGAGGTCCGTGGATCGCGCGCACGTATTACAACGACGACCGCGCCGCCGAGTCCTTCACGCCCGACGGTTGGCTGAAGACGGGCGACATGGCGGTCGTGACCTCCGACGCATACATCCGTCTCGTCGACCGTACGAAAGACGTGATCAAGTCGGGCGGCGAATGGATCTCGTCGGTCGATCTCGAGAACGCCATCATGGGACACCCCAACGTGGCCGAAGCCGCCGTCATCGGCGTGCCGCACCCGAAGTGGTCGGAGCGTCCGCTCGCCTGTGTCGTCGTGAAACCGGGCGAGGAGCTTTCGAAGGAAGACCTCCTCGAATGGCTCGGCGACAAGGTGGCCAAGTGGTGGCTGCCCGACGACGTGGTGTTCATCGACGAGGTGCCGAAGACGAGCGTCGGCAAGTTCTCCAAGAAAGACTTGAGATCGAAGTTCGAGAACTACGAGCTGCCCACGGCGTGACCTTCGTCGTCACCGGCTCGGCGTCGGGCATCGGGGCCGCCACCTCGGCTCGTCTCGAAGCCGACGGCCATT
Source organism: Acidimicrobiaceae bacterium (assembly GCA_041166745.1). Taxonomy (GTDB): domain Bacteria; phylum Actinomycetota; class Acidimicrobiia; order Acidimicrobiales; family JACDCH01; genus DASUCS01. The sequence continues at coordinate 61,074 of JBEEGH010000029.1, read as the reverse complement.
GCGTCATCGGAGTCGACCTCGGCGGAGCGGATGTGGTCGCCGATCTGTCGACCAGCGACGGACGCGCGAAGGCGCTCGAGCAGATCTTCGAGCTCGCGGACGGACCGCTCGAAGGGGTCGTCACCTGCGCGGGGCTCGGGCCGATCCCATCGCGCTCCGGTGCGTCGATCGTCTCGGTGAACTACTTCGGCACGATCGAGTTGCTGCACGGCCTTCGTCCGTTGCTCGCCGCCGGCCACGCACCTTCGGCGGTCGCGATCAGCTCGAACTCGACGACGTGCTCGCCGGGCGTGCCGGTCGACGTGATCGAGCTGTGTCGTGCCGGTGACGAAGCCGGGGCGAGAGCGCGAGCCGACGAGCTCGGTGCGATGAACGGTGTGTACCCGGCCTCCAAGGTGGCGGTGGCACAGTGGGTGCGGCGCCACGCGGTGTCGCCCGAATGGATCGGCGCGCGCATCCGGCTCAACGCGGTTGCACCCGGGATGATCGACACCGCGATGATCGCCGAGGGTCGAGCGGATCCGACCGTCGCCCCGATGCTCGATCTGTTCCCGATCCCCTCTGGTGGCCCGGGACGCCCGGAGGAGGTCGCGGCGGTCATCGCGTTCCTGCTCGGCCCGGAGTCCAGCCTGCTGGTCGGCTCCATCGTGTTCGCCGACGGCGGTACCGACGCATTGCTGCGCACCGACGACTGGCCGGCGCCCTGGGATCTCGACCTCGGAGCGGTCGCACAGCGCTTCACCGACTCCAGCCATTGACCTTGTTGCGGTCACAATGGTCCGAAGTGGGCCGCTATCGCTTCGTACTGCGACCGAGATGGATCCTGTCGCACGTGCTCGTCCTGGCACTCGTGGTCGTGATGATCAACCTCGGTTTCTGGCAGCTGCGTCGACTCGATGAGAAGAAGTCGTACAACGCGTCCGTGCGGGCACACGAGTCCCTGCCCATCGCCCCGATCGATTCGCTGCTGCACCCGAATGACCCGTCGAGTCGGGGCTCGGACCTTGCCTTTCGCCGGGTGACCCTCACGGGCACGTACGACACCACCAACGAGGTGATCATCCGCGCCCGCAGCCTGAACGAGCGCCCCGGCGTGTGGGTCGCGACGCCACTACGACTTTCGAGTGGCGACGCCGTGGTCGTGGTCCGAGGCTTTCTTCCCACGCAGGGCACGCCCGACGCCGTGCCCGCCGATGCCGAGCCGCCGACCGGACAGGTCGTGGTCGAGGGCCTGGTGCAGGAGACGCAGACACGAGGAACGTTCGGCCCAACGGATCCCGACGGTCGCCTGTCCAACATGGCGCGGGTCGACGTCGCCCGCTTGCAGCAGCAGGTGCCGTACACGCTGTATCCCGTGTACGCGCAGCTCAAGAGCTCGCAGCCCGCACAAGCCGGCGCCGAGCCCGAGGTCCTCCCCGAACCCGTGCTCGACGAAGGGCCCCACCTCGGCTACGCCGTTCAATGGTTCATCTTCTCGACGATCGCGATCGTCGGCTATCCGATGATCCTGCGTCGCTCGGCTCGAAACCGCGGCCAGATCGAGGACGAGGCCGAGCCGGAGATCTCCGAGCCGGTACTCGCTTAGGCCGCGAGCCGTCGAGATGCGGGCGGCGCGAGTTGGTCGTCCGCAACCGCGAGCAACGTCAGCGCATCGACAAGCCGGTCTCGCTCGTGCTTCGCGCGCGCGAGACGAACGCCGACGGACCGGGCGGCCTCGTTGTGCGCGGCGATGGCTGCTCGTTCCGCAGCCGCCAGGGGCACAGGCTCCTGTCGGCTCCAAGCGGTTCCTGTCCACAGGAGGCTGGCAAGGAAGGGCAGCGCCTGGGTGACGAGCAGGCACGTCAACGGGGTGATCTCCATGGTGACGGATTGGCTTTCGCGTCAGGCGCCCGCGCCAAACGGACTTTTCCCCCGTTTGTGCCTCGCCAACCCGCCTGAGGTTGACGGTGAGACAAATTCGTTCTTATTGTCTCGCCGATGGGGGAGCGACTCGGAGAGCGAATCATCGAGGCGACGCTGGGATGCGTCGCCCGGTGGGGGGTAGCCAAGACGACGCTCGATGACGTCGCCCGGGATGCGGGGTGTGGCCGGGCCTCGATCTACCGGGCGTTTCCGGGCGGCAAGAACGAAGTTCTGAGCGCGACCTTGCAGCACGAGTTGGTCCGAGCGGTGGCGTCGATCGACGACGCCGTACGCGACCTCGACTCGCTCGAGCAGGTTCTGGTCGCCGGAACGATGACGGCAGCCCGCCTCGTACGCGACCACGCTGCTCTCGGCTTCCTTTTGGCCAACGAGCCGATCGCGTTCGAGCGCATGGGACGCGTCTTCGATGCTGCGGCCGCCTGCGCGGCACCACACCTCGCCCGTTTCCTTCCGGCCGACGACGTACCGCACGCGGCCGAATGGGTCAGCCGCGTGGTGTTGACCTACGCGTTCAATCCGCCCCGCTCGATCGATCTGCGCGACGAAGACGACGCCCGTCAGTTCGTCTGCGACTACTTGCTGCCCGCCCTTGTCCCCATCACCCTGTCCAGGAGTTGAACCGATGACCACCAACGAAGAGCTGATCGGCCGAGCCGAGATCAACGACCTCGAGGCGATCCTCGCGATCAGCAACAAGGACATCAACGAGACGATCCACGCCGTGAAGGACAACGCCGAGGCGATCTTCACGTGGGACTACGAGAAGGGGAAGCGTCCCGCCCTCAACAAGCTGTACGAGAAGGCCAAGACGTCGCAGTGGAACGGCGAGACCGACCTCCCATGGGAGACCGAGGTTGATCAGGAGAAGGTCGTGCTCGCGAACGCGGCCAACAACTCCGGCCTCGACGAAGAGATGGACCTTGCGGGCACGCCGTTCGAGAAGTGGACCGAGAAGGAATGGATCAACCTCGGCATCGAGTCGCAGAACTGGACGCTGAGTCAGTTCATGCACGGCGAGCAGGGCGCGCTGCTGTGTACCGCGAAGATCGTCGAGACGGTTCCGTGGATCGACGCCAAGTACTACGCGTCGACGCAGGTGATGGACGAAGCTCGCCACGTCGAGGTCTTCGCCAAGTACCTCGACACGAAGCTGTCGGGCCACTATCCGATCAACGCCCATCTCAAGCTGCTGCTCGACGACATCGTCAACGACAGCCGTTGGGACATGACCTACCTCGGTATGCAGATCATGGTCGAGGGCCTTGCGCTCGCCGCCTTCGGTTTCATCCACCAACTCACGACCGAACCGCTGCTCAAGCAACTGTTGCGCTACGTCATGTCCGACGAAGCTCGCCACGTTGCCTTCGGTGTGCTCTCGCTGAAGGAGTACTACGAGGAGCTCAGCGTCGCCGAGCTGCGCGAGCGTCAGGAGTTCGCGTTCGAGGCGGCCGTGCGCATGCGCGACCGGTTCCTGCAGCAGGAAGTGTGGGACCGTCTCGAGATCGACACGCGCACCGTGCTTCCGCTCGTGATGCAGGCACCGCAGCGGCAGCTCTTCCAGCAGATGCTGTTCTCGAAGATCGTGCCGAACTGCAAGAAGCTCGGCCTCCTCGACGCCGGTGCCACCGAAGGCAAGCCCGGCTGGCTGCGTGAGCGCTTCCAGGAGCTCGGCGTCATCCAGTTCGAGGACTGGGCCGACACCGGTGAGGAGTACGAGATGTTCCAGCTCGCGCAGGGCGAGGTCAGCTGAGCGCTAGCGATACGCGAACAGGATCGCGGTGCTGGTTGCGTTGACGAAGAAGTGCGCGCTGCTGCTCGGACCGAGTCGGCGCCACTTCCACGCGGCCCAACCGAGCACCAATCCGGCCGCGCTCAAGCCGATCGCGTAGGGAACGTTCGTGGCGCCGAGGCCTGGGGTCACGTGGTACAGACCAAAGAGGACCGCCTGCGCTGGAATCGCCCATCCGTGGCCGTGGCGCGCGGCCAACGACCGCTGGACGACTCCACGGAAGACGAGTTCCTCGAGGATCGGCGCGCCGACGATCGCGACGATCGCAAAGATGACGAACGTCGCGATCGACACGCGTTCGAGCCCTTCGGTCAATCGTCGAAGGCGATCGAGGTGACCCGAAAAAGGCAGTAGCACGATCACTTGCAGGACGCGGGAGAGCAAGAAGACGAGGAGGCCGCGCCAGATGTCGCTTGGCTTCCACGAGAGCCCGAAGTCGCGCAACGGCTGGCCGGTTCCGTAGCGGCGGCTCGTCGTGAGACACGTCAGCCACATCCCTCCGAACACGATCGCGTAGAAGCACACGATGTAGATCTCGCTCGGTACATCGAGACGATCCAGGAGCTGGGCGGCGGTGAGCCGACCGACGAGAACGCTCGCGACGACACCGATCAACGCGGGCCGCAGTGCCCGGGCGTCGAATGTGGGCGCCGGCTCGGGAGCGGGAGCAACGAAGTGGGGTGTCCAGGCGTTGCCATCCCACCAGCGCAGGTTCGCCGGTGCCCACGGGTCGGCGTACCACCCTTCGGGCACACTCATCGAAGAGATGCTGCCAGACCAGACGCGGTTCCTGAGCGCAGGCCCGCCCTCATCGCGCCGTAACGTGCCGGTCGTGATCGAGCTGGTGGCTTTCGACGGGGACGACACCCTCTGGCACAACGAATCGATCTTCTCGATGACGCAGCAGCGGTTCTCGGACTTGATGGAGCCGTACGTCCAAGACGACGACCTCGCCGATCGGCTGTTCGCTACGGAGATGCGCAACCTGCGCTTGTTCGGGTACGGCGTGAAGTCGTTCACGCTGTCGATGATCGAGACGGCCATCGAGCTGTCCGATGCCCGCGTCACCGCCGAGGAAATTGCGGCGATCATCCACGCCGGACGCTCGATGTTGCAGCACCCGGTCGAACTCCTCGACGGAGTCGAAAGCGCGATCGAGCGCGTCAGCGAGCAGTGTGCGGTGATGCTGATCACGAAGGGTGATCTGTTCGACCAGGAATCCAAGCTCGCACGCTCGGGTCTGGGCGACCGATTCGAGGCGGTCGAGATCGTCGCCGAGAAAGACGAAGCGTGCTACCGCCGCATCCTGAGTGGCCGCGGCGTGCCGGCCGATCGATTCGTGATGGTCGGCAACTCTGGACGATCGGACATCCTGCCGACGCTCGCGCTCGGCGCGTGGGCCGTGCACGTTCCTTATCCGTTGACGTGGGCGCACGAGCGCATCGACGATGCAACGCTCGAGGCGAACGAGCGGTACCGGCGCATCGACTCGCTCGCCGAGCTCCCGGTGGTACTCGCCGGGCTCGCGGCCAGCTAGTGCTGGACGTCGCGCTCGTCACGTGCACGCGTGTTCCTCAGGGTGATCCTGATGACCACCTCCTCGCCGGCGCGCTCACCCGTCTTGGTGCGTCGGCGGCCTTCGTGTGTTGGGACGATCCGGACGCCCGCTGGCCGGCCGCGGGGATCGTGTTCGTGCGGTCGACGTGGGATTACCACGAGCGACTCGACGCCTTTCTCGGTTGGGCGGACTACGTCGGATCGGTGACCCGCCTGTGCAACGACGCCGCGACGATCAAGTGGAACAGCCACAAGGGTTACCTGCTCGACCTGGCCGAGCACGGAGTCGACATCGTGCCGACGAGGTTGATCCGCGCCGGTGAGTCCGCGGCGCTCGGGGCCGGCGATCACGTGGTGAAGCCGGCAGTGTCGGCCGGGGCGGAGCGCACGATTCGTTTCGCATCACAGGCCGATCTCGACGCGCTCACCGCGACCGACGATGTGCTGATCCAGCCCTACATCGACGTCATCGAGACGAAGGGCGAGCTGTCGATCGTGTGCATCGACGGCGAAGCCAGCCACGTCGTGCGCAAGGTTCCGGCGCATGGCGACTTTCGCTCGCAGGAGGAGCACGGGGCCGCGATCTCGACCGTCGACCTCGACGACCGCCACCGTGCGCTCGCGCGGGCGGCCTTGTCGGCCGTGGCCCCCACCCCGCTGTATGCCCGCGTCGATGCGATCGACACGGATCACGGCCTGCAGATCATGGAGCTCGAGCTCATCGAACCGACGCTGTGGTTCCGGTGGCACCCGCCGGCCGCGGACGTGCTGGCCGCCTCGATCGTCGACCAACTCACGCAATCGCACTGACCCGACGGGTTACCTTTGTCGCCATGGCCGGCCAGTCCGATACCCGTCTGCTCGTCCTGCATGGCCTACGGCTCAAGGGTTTCGCCGAGGCCGCGGACGTCGCGGCGCTCGTCGGACTCGAACCGGCGGGCGTCATCACCGAACTGGAGCAACTCAAGGCGGAAGACCTCGTGCTGTACCGCGAGGGCCGGCTCACGGGCTGGGCCCTCACTCCCGCGGGGCGCAAGGCCCAAGAACAGTGCTTGCAGGCCGAGCTCCAGGCCTGTGGCGCGCGAGACGCTGTCTTCGACGCGTACAAGCGTTTCCTCGACCTGAACAACGACTTGCTCGGCATCTGCACCGCGTGGCAGATGAAAGACGAGGCCACGATCAACGATCACGCCGACGCCGCCTACGACCAGGGCGTCATCAACCGGCTGCACGAGCTGCACGAGAAGGTCGAGCCGATCATCACCGATCTCGAGGCCGTTCTCGACCGCTACTGCGGCTATCGCGGTCGGTTGGAAGCTTCGCTCACGAAGCTGCGCGGTGGTCAGCCGGAGTGGTTCACGAAGCCACTGATCGACTCGTATCACACTGTCTGGTTCCAACTCCACGAGGATCTGCTCAACACGCTCGGCATCGAGCGCAGCCAGGAAGGCGCACACTGATGGCCAGCCAGTGGGGTGCGGTGCTCACCGCGATGGTCACACCGTTCGACGACAACGGCGCGCTCGACCTCGACGCAGCGGCGGAAGTGGCGCGCTGGCTCCAGGATCATGGCAACGACGGACTCGTCGTCGCCGGAACCACGGGCGAGGCGCCGACACTGAGTGAGAGCGAGAAGCTCGACCTGTGGCGGGCTGTCAGCGAAGCCGTAACCATCCCGGTCGTTGCCGGGACGGGTTCGAACAACACGGCGGAGACCGTCGAGCTCACGCGCAAGGCGGCCGCGACCGGCGCGGCCGGCGTACTCGTCGTCGGGCCCTACTACAACCGCCCGCCGCAGTCCGGCATCGAGGCGCACTTCCGCGCCGTCGCCGCCGCGACAGAGCTGCCGATCGCGATCTACGACGTGCCCGCGCGGACAGGACGGCGTATCGCCCGCGACGTGCTCGTCCGGCTCTTCAGCGAGCTTCCGAATGTCGTGGCGTTCAAGGATGCAACCGGCGATGTGCCGGGGGCCGGGCGGCTGCTCGCCGAGGTGCCGTCTCTCGAGATCTACAGCGGCGACGACGCGCTCACGCTGCCGTTGCTCGCGGAGGGTGCGATCGGCGTCATCGGCGTGGGAACGCATTGGTTCGCACCCGAGATGGGAGAGATGATCCGGGCCTTCGAGAAGGGCGACGTCGTGCGCGCTCGCGAGATCGACGCGCGGCTGCAGGCGTCGTACGCGTACGAGAACAGCGATACCTGCGTCTTCTCGCAGGCGGCGAAAGCCATGATGCGCACGCTCGGTCTGCGGGTGGGCGAATGCCGGTTGCCGCTGGGCGCGGCTCCCGCCGGCACCGAAGAGCGGGCCCGAGAGGTGTACGCCAACCTTCATGCCTGACCCAGTAGTCGTCACATTCCTCGGCGGTCTCGGGGAGATCGGTCGCAACTGCGCGTGTATCGAAGTCGACGGGCGCATCATGCTCCTCGACGTCGGGCTGATGTTCCCCGACATCGACATGCTCGGGATCGATCTGGTGCTACCCGACTTCACGTACCTGCGCGAGAACGCCGGTCGCATCGACGGCTGTATCGCCACACACGGCCACGAAGATCATGTCGGCGGCTTGTCATTCCTGCTGCGCGATCTGAGCTTCCCGATCTACGGGTCTGCGCTCACCCTCGGTCTCGCTCGTCACCGCATCGAAGAGGCCGGCCTGCTCGATCGCACCGAGCTGGTTCCGGTCCGCGACGGCGAGCGCCGGCGCATCGGAGCGTTCGACGTCGAGTTCATCCCCGTCACGCACTCGGTGCCGCACGGCTTCGCCACTGCGTTCCACACGCCGCAGGGCACGATCCTGCACACCGGCGACTTCAAGCTCGACCTCACGCCGGTCGACGGCCGGTTGACGGATCTCGCCCGCATCGGTGCGATCGCGAAGGACACGGGCATCCGGCTGCTCCTCTCCGACTCGACGAATGCCGACGAGCCGGGTCACGCGCGCAGCGAGAAGGCCGTCGGCAAGGTGCTGTACGACTTGTTCCACGCGCACGAGGGCCGCCGCATCGTGATCGCGTGCTTCGCCAGTCACATCCATCGCGTGCAACAGATCATCGACGCGGCGCTCGCGTTCGACCGAACGGTCGCGACGCTCGGCATGTCGATGAGGAAGAACGTGCGTCTCGCTCGAGAGATGGGCTTGCTGAATGTGCCAGACAAGAAGTTGGTCGACATCGAAGACGTCGCCGACCTCGATCCGTCGCGGGTGTGTGTGATCTCGACGGGCTCGCAGGGGGAGCCCATGTCAGCGTTGTCGTTGATGGCGTCGAGCGACAACCGCTGGATCAAGATCGGACCGGAAGACACGGTCATCCTCAGCTCGCACCCGATTCCGGGGAATGAAGCCAACGTGTCGAAGGTGATCGACGGCATGACGCGACTCGGTGCTCAGGTCGTGCACTCCGGTGTCGACGACGTGCATGCCACGGGCCATGCGAAGCAGGAGGAATTGAAGACACTCCTCTCGATCGCCCGTCCGGAGTGGTTCACGCCCGTGCACGGTGAGTACCGCCACCTCACCAGCCATGCCCGCCTGGCGCGGATCATGGGCGTCCCCGACGAGCGCGTGCTCGTGTGCGAAGACGGCGATCAACTGCTGCTCACCGACAACGGCATCACGCGGGGCCAGAAGGTGCCCGCGGGTTTCCTGTACGTCGACGGCATCGTCGGCGACGTCGGGCAAGGGGTCTTGCGCGACCGGCGAGTGCTGGCGGAAGAGGGGGTTGTCGTCGTGGTCGTCACCGTCGACGCGCAGTCGGGCGCGATCATCACCGGCCCCGAGATCATCACCCGCGGCTGGGTCTACGCCCCGGAAGCCGAGGACCTCCTCGACGAGTGCGCCGACGAGGTGCGCAAGTCGGTACAGGCAGCCTTCGAGGCCGAGGCCCCCGTCGACATCGAGACCCTGCAGCGGCATGTCCGCAAGGCCGCCGGCAAGTTCGTCAGCGACCGCACCCGCCGCCGCCCCATGATCGTTCCCGTCGTCATGGAGGCCTGACTCCGTTTTTCTCCTCTAAGGAGGAAAAGCGGCGTCATACGCCACTTTCGCTCCGGAAAGCGCTCGGCGCGCATGAGTCCCTTGTTGCTGGTGGGGCTCCTGGTAGCGTCTGTTGTCACTGTGGCCACCACGCAAGGGCGGAGGCCGTCGAAGTCGCACCGCGCCGCGCCCAAAACCAGCCCCCTCGCGGCGCTCGAAGCCCACCGCACCGACGTCTGGGGGCTCGGCCTCATCGGGCTGGGCCTCGTGGCCGCGCTCGCCATCTACGGCGACCTGGCTGGTCCCGCCGGCCGAGCTCTCGACCTCGGGGTGGGCGCCGCGGTCGGGATGGTCCGGCTCATCCTTCCTGTCGGCCTCATCGGCGCCGGTGTCGTGCTCGTGCGCGATCGCGACGGCGACGATGACGGCGTAGCGGTCGGCCATCCAACGCGCCTGTTCGTCGGATCGTTGCTCCTGCTCATCGCCATCACCGGACTCCTGCATCTCGGTCGAGGCACGCCCGCGCTCGAGGATGGCCTGCGGCCGCTCGGTCGAGCAGGCGGAGTCCTGGGCTTCGCGGTCGGCGAACCGCTGCATCTGCTCGCGGCGAGCTGGGCGTCGTCGCTCGTACTGATCACCATCGGGCTCGTCGGGCTGGTGGTGTTGACCAAGACCTCTGTCCGCGTCGCCGCGGACCGAACGGCCGCTGGCGTGCGCCCGCTGACGAAGCTGTTCACCAGCCTGTTCGACCTGGACACGAGTCGGGACACGGCGCCGTCGATCGCCGGCCTGTACGACCAGGACCTGGATGCCGACGAGCAAGTCGACCTGCGCGAGGAAGCACCACCGGCGCCGAAGCGACCGCCTCGAGCGAAGGTCGCGGTGCCGACACCCTTCGACGAAGATGCCGGACCGACAGAGCAGCTCGCCATCGATCTCGGGCCCGGTGTCAAGGCATCGCCGTGGAAGCTGCCGCCACTGTCGCTGCTCGAGCGAGCCGAGACGCAGGAAGTCGACAAGCGAGCGGTCGAGGAACGCGGTCGGGTGCTCGAAGCCGCGCTCGCGCAACACGGCGTGGAGACTCGACTCGTCGGAATGGTCGTCGGCCCATCGGTCACGCGCTACGAGCTCGAGCTCGCACCGGGCGTGAAGGTGGCGCGCGTGACGAGCCTCCACAAGGACATCGCGTACGCGATGGCGTCGCCCGACGTGCGCATCCTTGCGCCGATCCCCGGCCGTCAGGCCATCGGCGTCGAAGTGCCGAACTCCGAACGCCATCTCGTACCACTGGGCGACATCCTCGGCTCGCCTGAGGCGAAGCGCGCGCTGCACCCGCTCGAGGTCGCGGTCGGCCGCGACATCAACGGCAAGGCCGTGATGATGAACCTGGCCACGATGCCGCACCTGCTCATCGCCGGTGCCACCGGTGCGGGCAAGTCGAGCTGCCTCAACTCGATCATCACCTCGATGCTGATGCGCTCGACGCCGGATCAGGTCCGCATGATCCTCGTCGACCCGAAGCGCGTCGAGATGGGCCAGTACGACCGGTTGCCTCATCTGCTCACTCAGGTGGTGACCAACCCGAAGAAGGCGGCCAACGCGCTGTCGTGGGCGGTGCGGGAGATGGAGCGCCGTTACGACCTGCTGGCGGATGTCGGCTACCGCGACATCACCGGCTACAACGCTGCCTTCGACCGTGGTGAGCTGATACCCGAGCCGGGCTCTGAACGTGAGTTCCCCCGCCTGCCGTTCATCCTGGTCGTGATCGACGAGCTCTCCGATCTCATGATGGTCGCGGCGCGCGACGTCGAGGACTCGATCTGCCGCATCGCCCAGATGGCCCGCGCTGTCGGCATCCACCTCGTGATCGCGACGCAGCGGCCGTCGGTGAACGTGATCACCGGTGTGATCAAGGCGAACATTCCCGCTCGGCTCGCGTTCGCGGTCTCATCGGTCACGGACAGTCGCGTGATCCTCGACCAGTCGGGCGCCGAGCGGCTCATCGGCAAGGGCGACATGTTGCTGCTCGGTCCCGCGTCCGGTGCGCCCAACCGCATCCAGGGCTCGTGGGTCAGCGAAGAAGAGGTGCGCAAAGTCGTCGGTCAATGGCGACGCCAGGCGCCCGACGTCCGCTACGACGCGCAGGTGCAGGGCGCCGACGACGGCGCGAGCGCCCACGGTGCTTCGGCGGGCAGCGGCGACGGTGACGATGACGATCTCTTGGTGCAGGCCATGGAACTCGTGGTGCGTTCGCAGCTCGGCTCCACGTCGATGCTGCAGCGCAAGCTGCGAGTGGGGTTCGCACGCGCTGGCCGGCTTATGGACCTGCTCGAGCAGCGCGGCATCGTCGGCCCGTCCACCGGCTCCAAGGCGCGCGACGTGCTCATGACGCCGGAGGAGCTCGACCAGATCCCCGCCGACTCCTGAGGATTTCGACTAAGCAACCCGGCCATGGCTGAGTTGCGAGAGATCGCCACCGGGTTGCAGTTCCCCGAAGGGCCGATCGCGATGGACGACGGCAGTGTCGTGCTCGTCGAGATCAAGCGGGGAACGCTGAGCCGTGTCGATGTCGAGAAGGGAACGATCGACGTCATCGCCGAATGCGGTGGCGGTCCGAACGGTGCGGCGGTCGGACCCGATGGCGCCGTCTATGTGTGCAACAACGGCGGCTGCCTCGGGTTCCAGGAACTCATGGGGATGACGCTCCCCGGACCGCCGCCGCCCTCGTATCCGGGCCACGGCTCGATCCAGCGCGTCGAGCTCGGTACGGGCGAGGTCACGACGCTGTACGAGGAGTGCGATAGCAATCCCTTGCGCGCCCCGAACGACATCGTGTTCGACACCGACGGCGGTTTCTGGTTCACCGATCATGGCGTGCGCCACGGACGCACGAGCGACCGCACCGGCATCTATTACGCGCGGCCAGATGGTTCGTCGATCAAGGAAGTGATCTTCCCGGTCGACGCCCCGAACGGCATCGGACTGTCGCCCGCCGGCGATCGGCTCTACGTGGCTGAGACACACGCCGGTCGCGCGTGGGCGTGGAACGTGCCCGCTCCGGGCATCGTCGAAGGCCCGAATCCCCTCGGGCCCAACGGCGCGGAGTTGCTCGTAGGTCTTCCTGGCTTCCAACTCTTCGACTCGCTCGGTGTCGACGGCGACGGTTGGATCAACATCGCCACGTTGGTGAACGGGGGCATCACGTCGATCTCACCCGACGGTGCGACGGTCGAGCATCTCGCCACCGACGATCCGATCACGACGAACATTTGCTTCGGCGGCGAAGGACTCCGTACCGCGTACATCACGTGCTCGGCGTTCGGTCGCCTGGTCGCGACGGACTGGTCCCGTCCGGGCTTGCAGATGGCCTTTCACGCGTGACGGCATTCGACCCTGCAGATCTCCTGCTCGGTCACGAGAGCCGAGCGGTCACCTTCGAGAACCCGACGGGGGAGCGCGGCGCCGGCGGCACCGCGCGCGGCGGACGCAAAGGCGCACCGAACCGCATCCTCATGCCGAACGAACGGGTGGTCCTCGCGGACGTCACCGGTCCCGGGCGCGTCACGCACCTCTGGATGACCGTTGGTGCGCTGCGCTCCCTCGATGCAGCGCCGCCGGCGTTCCTGCGCGCGCAAGTGCTCGAGGTCTTCTACGACGATCTCGATGCACCGTCGGTGAGCGTGCCCGCGCTCGACTTCTTCGGCGTCGTTCACGGCGTGCCGGCGTCGTATGCGTCGGATCTCACCGCCGCCAACGAGGGACTCGGACTTGAAAGTCGCATCCCGATGCCGTTTCAGGGTCGCATCCGAATCGAGTACGTGAACGCATCCGAAGAAGTTGCGTTGCTCTATTACCAGGCAGACGTCCTGCTCGGTCCACGCGCCGCAGAAGGCGGACGGTTGCATGCGATGTTCCACCGCGACAACCCGTCCATGCTCGAGCGCGACCTGGTGATCCTCGACGGCTTGCAGGGTCCCGGCCGCTACCTCGGGATGACCGGCGGGGTTCGTCCGCTCGACCGGTATTGGTGGGGCGAGGGCGAGGTGAAGGTCTTCCTCGATGGCGAGGAGCAACCGACGATCTGCGGCACCGGCACCGAGGACTACTTCGGCTCCGCGTGGAGCATGGGGGTGTTCGCGGCGCCGGAGTCGGGCGCGCCGCTCGTCGTCGGCCCCAGCGGTACTCCCGCCGGCGGCTGGTCGCTCGTGTCGTACTACCGATGGCATGTCAGCGACCCGATCGTGTTCCGTGAGTCGATCAAGGTGACCCTGCAGCAGATCGGTTCTGCGATGTTCCGTGAGGGCGACGAGAACGCGTTGGCGCGGTTCAAGGAGGAGGTCACACCGGCGGGCGACGGCTGGATCGAGGGCGTGCTCGGCGGCGGGGTGAAGGCGTTCACGCTGTACGAGCGCAGTGATGACTGGTGCGCAACCGGCTTCGCGTATTGCGCCCAGCCGCAAGCCGTTCAACGGATCGACGTCGCGGTCGCAACTGCTGACATCAGTGGTGTGCCGGCCGGGCACCTTCCGATCCGGCGCTAGGCGACCGGTACTCTGTGCGGGTGGCACGGAGCTTCTGGGTAGAGACACTGGGCTGCCCGAAGAACCAGGTCGACTCCGACAAACTCACGGGCACGCTGCTGGCCGACGGGCTGCTCCCGGCACTCGAGGCCGCCGACGCCGATGTCGTGGTCGTCAACACGTGCGCGTTCGTCGAGGCGGCACGCCAAGAGTCGATCGACACGATCCTCGCCTTGTCCGACGGTCGCAAGGACGGTGCCCGGCTCGTGGTCACGGGCTGCCTGGCCGAGCGGTACGGCGATGAGGTGACCGACGCGATCCCGGAGATCGACGCCGTCGCCGGTTTTGCCGACGCCGTGCCCGTCACGCTGGGGCGCAAGAAGACATCGGCGATGGACCTCCTGCATCTCCCTCGCCCGAAGGCGACCGCGCCGTGGGCCTACGTGAAGATCGCCGAGGGCTGCGATCGCGCGTGCGGCTTCTGCGCAATCCCGAGCTTTCGCGGCAAGCAACGCTCGCGCACGATCGACGACATCCTCGGCGAGGTCGATGCGCTCGATGCGCGCGAGATCGTGCTGGTCGCGCAAGACCTCGCCAGCTTCGGGCGCGATCAAGGTCAGGGTGAGCGGCAGATCGTTCCGCTGGTCGAGGCGGTTGCTGCCCGCGTCGATCGTGTGCGGCTGCTGTACCTGTATCCCTCCGATCTCACCGACGGGTTGATCAATGCGATCTGCGCGACGGGTGTGCCGTACTTCGACTTGTCGCTGCAGCACGTGTCGAGCGGATTGCTGCGGCGGATGCGGCGCTGGGGGAACGGCGAGCGTTTCCTGCGACGCATCGAGCAGATCCGCGCGGTCGAGCCAGACGCAGCGTTTCGCTCGAACTTCATCGTCGGGTATCCCGGCGAGACCGAGGAAGACCACGATCAGCTGCTTCGGTTCGTCGAGCAGGCGCAGGTCGATTGGTGCGGCTTCTTCTCGTTTTCGCAGGAGGAGGGCACGTACGCCGCCACGCTCGACGGACAGGTCTCCCGAGAGCTGATGGACGAGCGTCTGTCCGAGTTGCGGGAGCTGCAAGACGGGATCACCGCGACCAAACGTGACGAACTCATCGATGCCAAGGTCGAAGTGCTCGTGGATGAACCCGGCATAGGGCGGACGCACCGCGAGGCGCCGGAGATCGACGGCATCATCACCATCCCGTCAACGCTGCCCGTGGGCTCGTTCGCGACGTTGACCGTCACGGGCGCGCTCGGTCCAGACCTGGAAGCGGCGTGACCCTCTCCGACACGTCGTTCGGGCCATCAGCGCTCGCCACCCCGGCCAACGCCGTCACGATCACGCGCCTGCTGCTCGCGGTCCCGCTGTTGATGCTGATCGCCGACAATCCGTCGTCGTATCCGGCCACGGCATTGTGGATCATTCTTTGCATCACCGACGGCATCGATGGCTACCTCGCCCGCCGGCACGGCACGACCCGTTCGGGCGCGTTTCTCGACCCGCTGGCCGACAAGGTCCTCGTGCTCGGTGCGATGGTCACGCTCGTGTTCTCGGGCGTGTTCTGGTGGCTGCCCGTCACGATCGTCGGCGTGCGCGAGTTCGTCATCAGCGCGTTTCGCAGCTTCTGGGGCCGGCGTGGCCTGGCGGTTCCGGCCACGCAATGGGCCAAGGTGAAGACGGTTGTGCAGGAGGTGGCCGTGGGGTTCGCGTTGCTGCCCCTCACGGCCGATCATCGCTGGGTGGCGAACAGCACGTTGTGGATCGCGGTCATCCTCACGGTCGCTACCGGCATCCACTACGTGCACGCCGGTAGCCGCGCCACGAGGACGACAGGTTCCTGAGCATCGACATCGAAGACCTGGCCGCGCCGCGTCTGCGCCTTCCGTTGCGGGCTGCCAACTCCGCGCTCGCACCCTTTGCCGACCGGATACGACTCGACGACGCGTCGCTCATCGCCGCCGCGCAGAAGCGGGCGAAGCTGCACGACTTCGGGCCGGACACGTTCCGCGACGGACTCTCCGCATTGACGGAGTCGCTCGATCGAGAGGCGGGTTTGAGCCCGCTCGGCCGGATGCTGGCGCGGCAGCTCGTGGTGCAGTTGCTCGTCACCAGGCTGCGGCTGTTCGAACTGTTGCGGCTCCACCCCGAGATCGCAGACGAGCCCGTCGAAGCGCCGATCTTCATCATCGGGCTTCCGCGCACCGGCACGACGCATTTGCACACCGCGATGAGCCACGACGAACGGCTGCGGTCGATGCCGTACTGGGAGAGCCTCGACCCGATCCCTGATCCGCACGCGGCGCCGCGTCCGGAGGGCAAGGCCGATCCTCGCATCGCCCGGTGTGCTCAGGGCTTGCGACTCGTCCACTATGGGCTGCCGCTGATGCCGGCCATGCACGAGATGACCGCGGAGGGTCCGCACGAGGAGATTCAGCTGCTGGCCGTGGCCTTCGAGACGATGTTCTTCGAAGCCGGGTACAACGTGCCGAGTTACGTCGACTGGTATCGCAGCCACGACCAGACCGACTCGTACCGGCTGCTGCGCACGATGCTGCAAGCGATGCAATGGCTGCGCGGCGGTCGCCGCTGGGTGCTGAAATCGCCGCAGCACCTCGAGCAGTTGCGGGTGCTGCTCGACGTGTTCCCGGATGCCGTAGTCGTGCAGACGCATCGCGATCCGGTAGCGGTGACCGCGTCGCTCGTGACGATGGAGGCGTATCTACGCCGGATGCAGCACTCGGGCGTCGTCGACCTACACGCCATCGGCGCGCACTGGAGCGGACGCATCGAGGAGATGCTCCGGGCGTCGGTCGAGGATCGCGCGCACGTGCCGGAAGGTCGAGTGCTCGATGTCGCGTTCCACGAGTTCATGGCCGACCAGATGGGCACCATCGAACGCATCGAGAAGTCGGCCGGCCTCGACTTCGATCACACGGCGCGGCGCAGCGTCGGCCGGTTCCTCGACGAGCACCCGCGAGGCAAGCACGGCACGATCACGTACGACCTGGCCCGCTTCGGCATCGACGCCGACGAACGCCGCCAGGCCTTCCGCTTCTACACCGACCTCTTCGACCTTCCCCTCGAGGCCTGACCCCCGGCGTTTGTGCGGTGGCAACCGGAAGAATTCTCCGGTTGCTACGGGGAGAACGGGAGTTGGACGACGCGGGTGGTCGGTTGTTCGGGGAGGGAATCGGCGAGGAACCAGCGGAACCAGAGGCGGCCTTCTCGGTGCCCGGCGGTCGAGAGCCAGTTGGGTACGCCCGGATCCTCGTGGGCGACGACGATGCGCCACGAGCCGTCCGGCTCGTACACACATTGGCCGCCGTTGATCGTCACGTTCTCGTACCGGTAGTCGTACGTCTGCAGGAACTGATTCCAGAGACACAGGTTCCAGAACGCGCACTCGGGCGACGTTCCTTCGATGACCAGCGCCTCACCGTCATCGAGGGCGTACGACCCCATCGCGTATGCGGCATCACCGGCCGCCCATCCGTACGTGATCGCCGGCTGCGCGTACGGCGGCTGCACCGTGTTCGGCTCGGGGTCACGCCCGAGCGGGAAGATGGCGAGCAAGTCGCGCAGGAAGTTGGCCGCGCATCGGAACCGCTGCGCAACCTCGGCGTCTGTGCGACGCGGTGGGGGAGCCTCGTCGAGACATTCGATCGCGACGCTCGTCCTCACGCCGTTCTTCGGCTCGACGAGGTAATCGCGCACGACGAGAGCGTTGGCGTCGTCGTCCATCGGCCCGAAGTCGACCGTGAACGTTCCATCGGGTGCGAACGAGATCGTGCGGTCGTTCACCGTGCTCACGATGCGGTTCGACCAGCGCCCGTCGGCGGGCCCGCCGTACACCGTGAGCGAGAGGTACGCGCTGTCGCCCCGCTGCCCCGTCACTCGGTAGCGCCGCCCTCTTTCGACGGGCGCGTACCAGTAGAACGCGTCGGCGTTGTCGCCTCCCCACTTCAAGGTAGGAGACGTGATCTCCACCATCGTCGGCCGTTCCGCGTCGGACCAGAGGTAGCACTCGAGCGCGACGCGAAGGATCTGGGTCAGCCACTGGTAGCCCTCGACCACGGAGATCTCGTCGGGCACGGCGCGGTCACCCTCGAGGAACGTCGTGTCGACGTTGCCGATGAGGTCGAGCAATTCGTGGAACGCCTCGGTGGTCTCGTACGCCATTCCGTTAGCTTGCTGCACCGTGCGCTGTGAGGTGGTCGCTGTCGGAACCGAGTTGCTCTTGGGCCAGATCGTCGACACCAACTCGTCGTGGATCGGTGAGCAGCTGGCGATCTCGGGCATCGACTCGCATTTCCAGACGAAGGTCGGTGACAACCACGCCCGCATCGTCTCGTCGCTCCGCCTGGCGCTCGAGCGCAGCGACGCGGTGATCGTGTGCGGAGGGCTCGGCCCGACACAGGACGACATCACCCGCGAAGCGATCGCCGCAGTGATGGGTGTGCCCCTCGAGTTGGACGACGAGGTGGCCGCTCGAATCGAGGCGATGTTCGCGAGTCGTGGGAGGCGTATGGCGGCCAACAACCTTCGCCAAGCCGAGGTACCGGTCGGGGCCACCGCGATCCGCGATCCGCAGCCAGGAACGGCTCCGGGGCTCATTGCGCCCGTGGGCGACAAGGTCATCTACGCCGTGCCCGGCGTTCCCCACGAGATGAAGGAGATCATCGCCAGGGCGGTGCTGCCCGATCTGATGGCTCGTTCCGGTGAGACCGCGACCATCCTCAGTCGCACACTGCGTACGTGGGGCGAGAGCGAGTCCGGGCTGGCCGAGCGCCTGGCCGATCACATTCGCCACCTCGACGGCGTCGGCAACCCCACACTTGCCTTCCTCGCCAGTGGCATCGAAGGGCTGAAGTTGCGGATCACGGCCAAGGCCGCCGACGAAACGACGGCCCGCGAGATCCTCGCGACCGAAGAGGACGAGCTCCGCGCCATGCTCGGCGATCTCGTGTTCGGTGTCGACGACGAGACGATGGAACACGCGGTCGGCGTCCTGCTGGATGCACACGGCTTGACGCTCGGCATCGCCGAGTCGATCAGCGGTGGACTGATGGGCGCGCGCCTCACGGATGTCGCGGGCGCGAGCGGGTTCTTCCGTGGTTCGATCGTGAGCTACGACTCCGACGTGAAGTTCGACTTGCTCGGCGTGCCCGAAGGACCCGTCGTGTCCGCCGAAGCGGTCGAGGCGATGGCCTCCGGCGCGCGCCGTCTGCTGGGGGCCGACGTCGGCCTGGCAGTCACCGGCGTCGCCGGCCCAGCAGAGCAGGACGGGCAGCCGGTCGGCACGGTTTTCATCGGTCTCGCGATCGACGACGACATGGAGTCCGTGCATCTGCAGCTGCCCGGTGATCGTCGTCGCATCCGCGAGTTCACGGTCATCTCCGCGATGAACCTGTTGCGACAGCGGTTGCTCGAGCGTTCCGCGTAGCACCCTCCAGCGGTTCGAGCTGGGGGAGTGCTACGCAGCATCCTCGCTTTGTGCAGGTTGGAGATCGCGCTCGAGCTCCACAACGGGGGCGGCCTCCCGCTCGGCGAGCTCATGGAGATCGGCGAGCAGGGCTTCCCATCGGAATTGTCCGGCGAGCCATGCCAGTGCCTCGGCCCGTGCCTCGTCGGTGTGGTTCTTCGGGTTGGTCGAATCCGACATGGTCCCTTCGTACCCCACCTTGCTTGAAAAAGTAACCGCTTGTGACGCAGTTCACGAACTAGCGACGTTCTGACGGTCTGCTGTGACAACAAGCGCGGCAAGGGATCGAGGGTCCTTGCCGAACAAGCGTTCGGGAACTACGCTGCTGTCATTCGTTCCGATACCCCCGACGCCAAGGTGAAACGGCGTGCGGAAACCGAGCGTCCCCGACGCTCACTGTCACACCCCCTGAACAAGATGGTCGGACAGCTTGCTGCGATCCCGCTGCCTCGCACCGGCCGCAGCTGTCAACCAGAACAGCGCCGGAAAGGCGAGGCATGAAAGGAACCCAGGTGGAACGAGACAAAGCACTCGAGATGGCGATGGCGTCGATCGAGAAGCAGTACGGCAAGGGCGCGGTCATGAAGATGGGCGACAAGGGGGAGATGACCATCGAGGCCATCCCCACCGGTGCGCTCGCCCTCGACCTTGCGCTCGGCGTCGGTGGCCTTCCCCGAGGCCGGGTCGTGGAGATCTTCGGTCCGGAGTCCTCCGGCAAATCGACCCTCGCCATGCATGCCGTGGCCGAGGCCCAGCGCAACGGTGGCATCTGCGCCTACATCGACGCTGAGCACGCCATGGATCCGGTCTATGCCCGGGCCATCGGTGTCGACGTCGACGAGTTGCTGATCTCACAGCCCGACACGGGTGAGCAGGCGCTCGAGATCACCGACATGCTCATTCGATCTGGTGCGCTCGACATCGTCGTCATCGACTCGGTCGCCGCACTCACACCTCGCGCCGAGATCGAAGGCGAGATGGGCGATTCCCACATGGGGTTGCAGGCTCGGCTGATGTCGCAGGCACTGCGAAAGCTCACGGCCAACCTCAACAAGACGAACACCATCTGCATCTTCATCAACCAACTGCGAGAGAAGATCGGTGTGATGTTCGGTTCCCCCGAGACCACGCCAGGTGGTCGCGCGTTGAAGTTCTACTCGTCAGTCCGGCTCGACATCCGCCGCATCGAGTCGATCAAAGACGGCGCCGAGATGGTCGGCAACCGCACACGGGTGAAGGTCGTGAAGAACAAGGTGGCCCCGCCCTTCCGCCAGGCGGAGTTCGACATCATGTACGGCAAGGGCATCAGCCGCGAAGGCTCGTTGCTCGACGTCGGCGTCGATCTCGAGCTCATCAAGAAGGCGGGAGCGTGGTTCACCTACGAGGGTGAGCAGCTCGGTCAAGGCCGGGAGAACGCCAAGAACTTCCTCGGTGAGAACCCCGAGATCATGATGGACATCTCCGAGCGGATCCTCGCCCAGGTCGGTATCAACCGTGACGGTGTCGTCCCCGACAGTGAGATCGCAGATCTCACCGACCTCGACGAACCCATCAGCCTCGACGACTGATCGCGACCGAGCATCGCCTCCTCGGCCCGCTCGTACCGCCGGCTGCGGCCTTCAGCTGGCGGTACGAGCTGCCGAGCCCGACGAACCCTGCCAAAAAGGACAAGTCGGAAGCAGCCGTGGGAGGAAGGGGACCGGCCGGCGTCGAATTACGCGCAGACCACGCTGCACACACCGCGCCCTAGCCCTCGGCGCCCTTGGGGGACACCGATGGAAACGCTGAAAGTATCGACCAAGTCAAACCCAAACTCCGTCGCGGGCGCGATGGCTGGCGCAGTGCGCCAGGCCGGGGCCGTCGAGGTACAGGTCGTCGGAGCGGGTGCGCTCAACCAGGCCATCAAAGCCGTGGCCATCGCCAGGGGTTATGTGGCGCCGGCGGGCATCGACCTGGTCTGCATCCCGACCTTCGCCGACATCGTCATCGACGGCGAGCGCCGCACGGCGATCCGTTTGAGCATCGAAGACCGCAGTCCGGCGAACGGCGCCCGATCGACGGCACAGGCCGCACCATCGGTCGATGTCGCGGAGGCTGATCCGCGTGAGCCCGTGCCGTCGGGCACCATCCACCTCACGAACTGATCGCGGCCAGCGGCGCGAGGCCGCCCGCCTAACCTGACGGCGATGGCGCGCACGTTTCTCATCCACACCTTCGGGTGCCAGATGAACGAGCACGATTCCGAGCGCATCGCCGGATTGTTGGAGGCCGACGGTCTCGAACCGGCGACCTCGGTCGACGATGCCGACGTGATCGTCCTCAACACGTGCTGCATCCGCGAAAATGCCGACAACAAGCTCTACGGCAACCTGGGGTACCTGAAGTCGGTCAAGGACGCCAGGCCGGACCTGCAGATCGTGGTCAGCGGTTGCCTGGCGCAGAAGGACCGCGACATCGTGCGCCAGCGGGCGCCGCACGTCGATGTCGTTCTCGGCACCCACAACGTGCACCGAGCGGCGCGGCTGCTCGAGCAGAGTCGCGAGCAGGGTCCGCTCACCGAGATCTTCGACGAGACCGATCCGAACGATGCCGAGGCGTTCCCATCGGCGTTGCCCGTCCGGCGTGACGTGCCGTATGCCGCATGGGTGACGATCCAGATCGGATGCGACAACCGGTGCGCATTCTGCATCGTGCCATCGGTGCGCGGGCGAGAGATCAGCCGCGCTCCTGTCGAGATCGTGTCGGAGGTGGAACGTCTGGCGGCCGACGGCGTGGTGGAGATCACACTGCTCGGCCAGAACGTGAACTCGTACGGTCGAGATCTCACCAAGCGGCGTCCACTCTTCTCCGAGCTGCTGGTGGCGCTCGGCGAGGTCGAGGGCATCCGGCGCGTTCGGTTCACGAGTCCGCATCCGAAGGACCTCAGGCCCGAGACCATCGCGGCGATGGGGTCGGTTGCCTCCGTTTGCGAGCACCTCCACCTGCCACTGCAGTCGGGCTCCGACCGCACGCTGGCGGCGATGCACCGTGGCTACACGGCCGCGCGGTATCTCGAACGCCTCGCCGCCGCCCGCGACGCCGTGCCAGACCTCGCCGTCACGACCGACATCATCGTTGGCTTCCCCGGCGAAACCGACGACGACTTCGAGCGCACGCTCGAGGTCGTCGCGACCGCCCAGTACGACAGCGCCTACACCTTCATCTTCTCGCCCCGGACGGGCACCGAAGCCGCGACGAGGACGGGTGACTTCGTGCCCGCCGATGTCATCGCGGAACGATTCGAGCGACTGCGAGTGGTGGTCGAGCGCAGCGCGCTGGCCAAGCACCAGGGTCGCATCGGCCGCGTCGAAGAGGTGCTGGTGGAAGGGCCGAGCAAGAAGGACGTGTCGATCACCGCCGGCCGCACCCGCCAGAACAAGCTCATCCATTTTCTCTCCGATCGCCCGCTGCGGCCGGGCACGTTCGTCGAGGTGCGCGTGATCGGCGCCGCGCCGCACCATCTGCGCGGCGAATTCGTCGACATCACTGCGCTGCCGCGGCACAAGACGCGCATTCCCGTCGCCGCGTCCTGACCGTTGCAGACCGCACTGTTCATGCCGTTGTTCGACGAGCTGTCCGAGCCGCGGGTCGCAGTCGAGATCGCCGTCGCCGCCGAGGAAGCCGGGTGGGATGGCGTGTTCGTGTGGGACCACCTGTTGTGGGATGCACCGGTCGAGTGTCTGGCCGATCCGTGGATCGTCATGAGCGCGATCGCGCAGGCCACCGAGCGGGTTCGCATCGGACCGATGGTGACGCCTGTTCCCCGACGTCGTCCGCAAAAGCTCGCCCGCGAGACGGTGACGCTCGACCGGCTGAGCGATGGGCGCTCGGTCTTCGGTGTGGGCCTCGGTGGCGATCGCGGGGGCGAGCTGTCGCGGTTCGGCGAGGAGCTGGATCGTCGCAGGCGCGCGGACACGCTCGACGCGGGGCTCGACAAGATCACGCGGTGGTGGGCCGGCGACGAGGTGGATGGGGTACGGCTCCTACCCACGCCATGCCAGCAACCGCGGATCCCGGTGTGGATCGGCTCGCGGTTTCCGAATCGCCGGCCAGTGCGACGCGCCGCGCACTGGGACGGCTGGTTTCCCGTCGACGTTCCGTCGCCCGATGCCCTCGCCGAGGTCATCGACTACGGACTCCGGGAACGACCCCGGGACGCGGGCCCCTGGGACGTCGCCGTACAGGGACCTCCTGGCGGTGACCCTCGACCGTGGGTGGCCGTGGGGGCGACATGGTGGCTGACGCGCTTCGAACCGGTCGGCGTCTCACGGGCCGCGGTCCTCGACGTGGTCCGCGACGGCCCACCGCGATGACCCATGTCGCGCTCGTCGGCACGACGGCGTCGGGAAAATCTGCACTGGCCATGGCGATCGGCCGCACCCACCACGACATCGAGATCGTGTCGGTGGATTCGATGCAGGTGTACCGAGGCATGGACATCGGAACCGCCAAGGCGACGATCGCCGAGCAGGGCGAGGTGCCGCACCACCTCATCGATGTCGCCGATCCCGACGAAGAGTTCACGGTCAGCCGCTTTCAGCGTGCGTTCGCGGATGCGCTCGCGAGCATCGAAGGTCGCGGCCACCGTGCCCTGCTCGTGGGTGGAACCGGTCTGTATCTGCGCGCCGTCGTCGACGGTCTCGCGATCCCGGGGCGCTATCCCGACGCCCGGCGCGAATTCGAAGGCGCGGCGACGACCCAGTTGCACACGAGGCTCGCCGCGCTCGATCCGGTCGCGGCGGCGCGAATGGAGCCCAGCAACCGCCGGAGGATCGTGCGCGCCCTCGAGGTCACCGTCGGGAGCGGAAGGCCGTTCTCGTCGTACGGGCCCGGACTCGAGGCCTACCCGCCGACGCCGTTCCACCTCGTCGGCATCTCCCTTCCGTCAGCGCTCGTCAGCGCACGACTGGAAGCGCGCTATGAACAGCAACTCGGTGCCGGCTTCGTCGAAGAGGTCCGCCGACTCGCGGCGCGGCCGCAAGGACTGTCCCGGACGGCCGCCCAGGCATTGGGCTACCGCGAGCTGCTGGCACATCTTCGGGGCGACGTTCCTCTCGAGGCAGCAGTCGAGGAGTCGATTCGCCGCACACGACGATTCGCCCGCCGCCAGCGCGCTTGGTTCCGGCGCGACCCTCGCATCGAGTGGCTGACGGCCGACGAGGACCCGAGCGAGGTATTGCCGTCGCTGGAGCGCATCGTCTCCGGGCAGACTTGACCCTCGCATGCAGCTGACCAAACACCACGGCCTCGGGAACGACTTTCTCGTGCTGATCGATCTCGACGCCACCGAGTCGGTGACGCCGGCGCTCGCCCGCGCCGTGTGTCATCGTCACGCCGGGATCGGTGCTGACGGTCTACTGCACGTCACCGCGGGGCGATCGGCCGCTGCCGACGTGGCGATGACGCTCTTCAACGCGGACGGCAGCCGGGCCGAGATGAGCGGCAACGGCATCAGCTGTCTTGCACAAGCGGTCGTGCGCGCTGGCTCCGTGAGCGATCCGGCGGTCACGGTCGACACCGATGCTGGGATTCGAACAGTGACGCTCGAACCGACCAGCGATTCGCGCACCCATCGAGCGACGGTGGACATGGGCGTGGCCAAGGTCGGCGAGGACGAGCCCGAGTGGCTCGACGAGCACGTCGTGCGGGCCACTCGGGTCGACGTAGGCAATCCCCATCTCGTCTTCCACGCCCCCAGGCTCGATGCGGACATCGACCTCGTCGCGCGTGGACTGTCCATCAACGAGCTCATCCCGGAGGGCATCAACGTCGAACTGGTGGCGCCGGGTCCCGCCGAGGGCGAGCTGACGATGCGCGTGTACGAGCGCGGTGTGGGCCTGACCGATGCGTGCGGAACTGGCGCGTGCGCGGTGGCGGCCGCCGCCCATCGCTGGGGGCTGTCCGGCGTCCGCGTGACCGTCCGCCAGCCCGGAGGACCAGCCGAGATCGTTATCGGCGAGACGATCGAGATGACGGTTCCCGTCGTCTACATCGCGACCATCGAGTACGAGACGCCATGAACGACGCGCTCACCGACACCCTCATCTCGCGGGAAGGACGCGAGAAACTCGTGCTCGTCGGCGTCGCACTCGGTGGCGACCACATGGACGACGTCGAGTCGTCGCTGGACGAGCTGTCTCAGCTCGTCGACACCGCCGGCGCCGACGAGGTCGCGCGGGTGGTGCAACGCCGCGATCGTCCCGATCCGGCAACGTATGTCGGCAAGGGCAAGGTCGACGAGCTGCGCGAGGTGTCGCTCTCCGTCGACTCGGACACCGTCGTGTTCGACAACGAGCTCACGCCGGCGCAGCAGTTCAATCTGGAGAAACTGCTCGGACGAACGGCCATCGACCGCACCGCCGTGATTCTCGACATCTTCGCTCAGAACGCCCACAGCCAAGAGGGCAAGGCCCAAGTCGAGCTCGCGTTGTTGCAGTATCGATTGCCTCGCCTGCGGGGCAAAGGCACCAAGCTCTCCCAACAGGCGGGTGGCATGTCGGCGGGCGCGGCGCGCATCGGCTCTCGTGGGCCGGGTGAGACGCAGCTCGAGGTCGACCGTCGACGACTGGTCCGGCGCATCCACAAGCTCGAGAGTGAGCTCAAGACGATCGGCAAGCATCGCGACACGCAACGCAAGAGTCGGCGGCGCAGCCAGCTCGCGCACGTCGTCATCGTCGGCTACACGAACGCCGGGAAGTCCACGCTCCTCAACCGCCTCACCGATGCCGGCGTGCTCGTCGAGGATCGGTTGTTTGCCACACTCGACGCCACGACCCGCCGACTCGCGCTCCCCGGCGGTGAGCCGGTGCTCGTGACCGACACCGTTGGATTCGTGCGCAAGCTGCCCCACCAACTCGTCGAGGCGTTCAAGTCCACGCTCGACGTCGCGGCGGAAGCCGATCTCCTCGTGCACATCGTCGATTCGTCGGCCGCGGAGCCGGAGATGCAGATCGATGCCGTGCATGCCGTGCTCACTGAGATCGGCGGAAACGACGTCCCCGAGCTGCTGGCGTTCAACAAGGCCGACATCGCGCCGGCCGACGCGGAGCGGCTCGCTGCTCGGTACCCAGGCAGTGTCGCGATCTCGGCCAACAACGGCGTAGGGCTCGACGAGCTGCTGCGCGCGGTGGCCGATCGGCTTCGAGCGCTCACGGCCGTGGTCGAATTGGTGGTGCCGTACGACCGGGGCGACGTGCTGGCCGCCGTGCATCGCGAGGGTGAAGTTCTCGTCGAGACAGCGGGCGAGGGTGCGATGCGGCTGCGCGTTCGCTTCGACGATGCCGCCCGCACGCGATTCCAGGAGTACGTGCAGGCATGAAGGGTTTCGTCCCTCCGCCGTATCCGTACGACCGGCTGGACGACCTCGCGGCCACCGCCGCCGAGCTGCCCGGCGGGTGCGTCGACCTTTCGATCGGTACGCCGTGCGATCCTCCGCCCGCGGCGGTGGTCGCCGCACTCGCCCAGAGCAACTCCGAGCGCGGCTATCCGGCGTCGATCGGAACGCTGGCCTTTCGGGAGGCGGCAACGGGCTGGCTCGAGCGCCGCCTCGGCGTGTCCATCGATCCGAAGACGGAGATCGCCGCGTGCATCGGCACCAAGGAGTTCGTGGCCGGCGTGCCGCAATGGCTCCAGCTGCGCACCCCGGAGCGCGACACCGTGCTGTATCCCGCGGTCAGCTACCCCACGTATGCGATGGGCGCGACGCTGGCGGGTTGTCGAGCGGTCGCCTACGAGTCGCTCGATCACATACGTGAGGACGACGCCGAGCGGGCGCTGTGCCTGTGGGTCAACACTCCCGCGAACCCGAGCGGCGAGCTGGTCGACCTCGAGGCCGCGGCCCGCTGGGGGCGAGCGCGTCGCATCCCGGTTCTGAGCGACGAGTGCTATGTCGAGTTCACGTGGCAGGGCCGGCGGCGCACGATCCTCGAGCACGGAACGAGCGGTGTGCTCGCCGTGCATTCGCTGTCGAAGCGCTCAAACCTTGCGGGCGTGCGCGTCGGCTTCTACGCGGGCGACGGTGAGCTGGTCGACTACCTCCGAGAGCTGCGGAAGCATGCCGGGTTCATGGTGGCCGGACCGATCCAAGCGGCCGCGGTGGTGGCGTTCGCCGACGACGCCCATGTCGACGAGCAACGGCTGCGCTATCTCCGTCGGCTCGAACGGCTCCGCGACATCCTGCGGGCGGCGCTCGACCTCGACGTCGTGCTGCCGAGTGGGGCGTTCTATCTGTGGGTGCCCGCGCCTGGCGGCGACGCGTGGGGGCTCACGAAACGGCTTGCCACCGATGCCGGTGCGCTCGTCAGCCCTGGAGAGTTCTACGGTCCGGGCGGCTCAGATCACGTGCGGATCGCGGTGGTGCAGCCCGACGAGCGGATCGAGCTCATCGCCGAGCGCTTGCTCGGCTAGGGCGTCAGCTGGGGCCGGCGCCGAGCTCTGGTGGCGCGCCGGAGTTGCGTCGAGCGGCCGCCCGCTGACGAACGTTGGCTCGAAGGGTCTCGAGCACGGATGCGGCCGAGGCCCGCATCTTCTCCGACACCGGCTGCGCCCCGACCACCTGCACCTCGATGCGATGGACCGCATCGATCGCCTGTGCCAACAAGGTGCCCAGGGATTCCATCTGCCTGCTGACGGTGTCGAACTCGCCATCCATGCGCCCTTCGAGGCGGGCCATCGCCGATGCGGCCGACGTGAGCGCGGCACCCGCGCCTCCAGCGAGATCGCTTTCGGTTCGCCGGACGTCCGATCGCAGATCGGCGATGGCGTCGTTCATCGCGACGAGATCGGTGCGCAGGTCGCGTAGCGCACTGGCGATCGGGTGTACGGCCTCGTTGGGATCGCGTTCGGCGATGGAGCGCACCATGTCGAGCACGTCGGTGCTCGACGCTGCTTGATACATGCTCTGGAGGTCGCGCCGCATTTCGGCGATCGCGGCGTCGAACTGCCTGGCCAGATCCGAGAAGTCAGACTCGCGGCTCGTCTGGGAGATCGCCGCGTCGAGCCGGCCGAGAATGTCGCGAACACTCGCGTCGCGATTCGCCAACGTGGCGTCGAGCCGAGCGACCCCTTCAGTGACCTCAGACTCGCGCTCGGTGACCGCGGTGTCGAGCCGGGTGATGGCGTCGCGCAGTTGCGCGTCGCGTGCACCAACCGCCGCGTCGAGGCGCTCGACCGTGTCGTGCAGTTGCTGATCGCGATCGCCGATGGCCGCGTCGAGCCGAGCCAACGCGGCGCGCACTTCGGCATCGGCGTCGTTGCGATCGGGCATCGACTCGCTCAGCGATTGGACGTCCGAACGCAGCCCGGTGAATTCCGCACCGAGCCCCACGACTGCACGAACCGTGGACTTCACGTCGGCGGTCAGCGACGTGAGCTGCAACGTGAGCTCACCGAGGCGCTCATCAGTGCCATCGCCCGCGGACGAGGCAATGGCCGCCTCGAGCGACCGAGTGGCCTCCTGCGTGCTGGCAACGTTCGCGCTGACCTGCTCGAACCGTTCCACGATGTCCATCAGCGCGGTGGTCTGACGATCACTCAGGCCGTTGACCGCCTGGCGGACCTCATCGATCCGCTGTTCGGACACGGCAGCGCGTTCGGTGTCGAGCCGCCCGAACCTTTCGGCGAAGCTCTCCAGCACGGTGGCCACCCGCTGTTCGCTGTTGGCCGCTTGCGACGCGATGGTGTCGAGGCGTTCGGACAACGGCGCGATGGCGGCTGAGAGGTCGGTCCGGTCGCCATCGGCGTCGCGCACCAGTTCACCGAGGGCACTGATGCGATCGTGGGTGTCCGTGACGTTCGCTTGCACCGACTCGAGGAGCCCGCTCAACGCAACAAAGCTGGAACCGAAATCGGGGCGCGACTCGCGCAGCTCGCCGACATTCGCGGCGAGCAGGTCGAGCCGACCGTTCGTCTCCATCGAGGTTTGTATGAGCTGCGAGCGATCGTTGCGCAGCGTGGAGATCGAGTCCGCCAGGTTGGTCACGTCGCCGTGCATCGAGGAGACGGAGTCGACGACGATCGCCAATCGGTCGACAACGGGCGCCAACGCCGACGCGGTGTCGTCGGGTGTCTCCCTCAGCGACGCGAGCCCGGCGACGATGTCGTCGACCTGCATGCTCGTCCGCGCGACCGCCGCATCGAGTTGGAGCACGGCCTCAGTCGTCGCTGCGGTGCGCGCGTCGACATTCGCGAGTTGGGCATTGAGTGGCTCGATCGCACCCGCGACGTCGGGAGGCTCAGGAGCGGGACGATCGACTTGCGTCTGTAGTGCGCCGAGCGTCGCGCCGAGTTCGTCGAGCCGGGCGTGGATGGTCGAGGCGATTGCCGTCGGATCCGGCTGGTCTGTGCGCAGCGATGCCAGTTGCGCAGCGATGCGGTCGAGCTGATCCGCGAGAAAGTTCTGCGCGACCTCGGGGTCGGGTTGCGCGACGCGTACCGCGGCGACCTCGGCGACGAGACGGTCGAGCCGCTCCATCGTGAGCGGCGACTCGGTGGAAACGTCGGGTCGTTCAGCGAGCTCGGCCAGATCGGCCGCGAGCTGATCGAGCCGGACCACGAGCTGTGGCTGTCCGGCCTGGAGCGCCGAGAGCGTGGCCGAGTGCTCGTTCAGAATCGAGGCGAGGGGCGCGATCGCCGCCCCCGAGTCGACGTCGGACTGGTCGGCACGGAGCGCGATGAGTTCCGCGGTGATGCGATCGAGTCGGTCGGCGAGCAACGCCACGGACGCGTCCGGATCCGGTTGCGCGGCGCGCAACTCGGCGAGCTCGGCGCCGATCCGAGCCAGAGCGGGTTCGCTGTCTTGCAGCCGGTTGAGCTCGATTGCCACCTGGTCGAGGCGCTCGCTGACCGGAGAGAGGAGGGCATCGAGGTCGGGCAGCCGTGTGCGCAGGTCCGAGAGCTCGGCTTGCACCTGATCGAGTCGCAGCGTGACGTCGGGTTGACCGGCGCGCACCTGCTGCACGATGTCGGCGAGGCCGGCGAGCTGCGCATCATGGTTCGCGGCCCACTCCTCGGTGCGGCCCGCGGCCACGTCGCGCAGCTCGGCGATCGCGCCGGCCAGCTGATCGAGGCTCGGCCGGACATCGGGTGCCGGAGTGAGTCCTGTCTGCACGATCTCGAAGACCGACTCGATGCGCTCCGCCAGGGGCGAGACGGCGG
Source organism: Acidimicrobiaceae bacterium (assembly GCA_041166745.1). Taxonomy (GTDB): domain Bacteria; phylum Actinomycetota; class Acidimicrobiia; order Acidimicrobiales; family JACDCH01; genus DASUCS01. The sequence continues at coordinate 30,634 of JBEEGH010000029.1, read as the reverse complement.
CGCCGAGCAGTCCATCGGTGGCGCGGAGCTCGGCCACATCGGCCGCGATCCGGTCGAGGCGTTCAACGACGAGTGGCGACTCGGGAGCAACGTCGGGGTGCTCGGCGAGCTGCGCCAGATCGGCCGCGAGCTGGTCCAGTCGGACCGTGAGCTGCGGCTGTGCCCCCTGGAGCTGCGTCAGCATCGTCGAGTGCTCGTTGAGGATCGACGCGACGCGCCCGATCACGGCATCGGTGGCCGGTTGCCCCGCGCGGAGATGGGTGAGCTCGTCGGTGAGGTGGTCGATGCGATCGAAGACGGGTTCCAGATCGACCGTGAGCTCGGGCTGACTCGCGCGCAGCTGCGCGAGCTCGGAAGCGATGCGCTCTGTGAGCGCTCCCACGTCGGGAAACGAGTCGCGTACCGCGCCGAATTCCTCGTGCATGCGTGTGACGAGCGCGTTCGGATCGGGTTGAGCGGCAAGGAGTGCGCCGACCTCGGTGGCGAGCCGTTCGAGTGACTCGCGAGGATCAGGCAGGTCTGATTTCAGCGCCTCGATCTGACTGGAGAGCCGCTCGATCGACTCGTGAGGATCAGGCAGGTCTGATTTCAGCGCCTCGATCTGACTGGAGAGCCGCTCGACGTGGTCGACGACGTCGGGCTGCTCGGATCGCATTGCTTCGACGATCGCCGCGAGTTGCTCCAGTTGGGGACGAGCGTCGGGCTGGGAGGCGACCACCTGGCGCATGGCTGCGGCGAGCGAATCGAGACGTTCACCGATGTTGCCGAGCGACTCGTCGGGCTCGGTCACCCGGCCGTGGACCTCGGCGAGATCGGCGGCGAGCTGGTCGAGTCGGACCGTGAGCAGCGGCTGGTTCGCGCGCACTTGCGCCAACGCACCGGCGATCTCCGTGAGTCGGTCGTCGCCCGCGCTCGCATCGTCGATGCGCGTGCCCAGACCCCGGATCTCGTTTACGAGCTCTGACAGCGTCGTGGCCACCTCGGCGCGCGTCGCCTCGCTCGACGCGTCGAGGTCAGAACGCACCCCAGCGATTTCATGGCTGACCGCAGTCAGGGTCTCGGCCAGCGAGCTCTGAACAGCCGTGGTGTCGTCGAGGCGCGTGTGGACGCCGCCTACTTGTGAGCTCAGTCGACCGAGAACGTCGCCCCACGCGGTTGCGTCGCGTAACTGCGATGTCAGCCGCTCTTCCATGGAAGGCAGGCCGGCGGTGACCTGCGCGACGCCTTCGAGGCGAACGGCCAACGACGCGAGGCTCTCCTTGGTCTCCGAGACCGAGCGGTCGATCTCCTCGAGCCGGCCGCGCGCCGCGGCCTGCTCGCGGGCGGCCTCGGCCAGCTGGTCGATCCGTTCGAGGACCCCGCCGACACGGTCGGCGAGCGAGTCGTCGCGATGTTCGCGCTCTGACGCGTCGCGATCGAGGCGAGCTTCGACCGTCGTTGCGATGTCTTGCGCCGCTCCCCGCACGCCGCGCTCGAGCGACTCCAGCGAGGCGATGCGATCGCTGATCTCGGCGGCGAGATCGACGAGGTTGTGGGTGCCGCCGACGGTGCTCTTGAAATCGTCGGCCAGAGCGTCGACCGCGCCGGCCGCCCCGCGAATGCGTTCGACTTCGAGGCGGATCGACGTTTCCAGCATCTCCAGCCGGGTCTCGAGGCTGCCGAGGCGTGCTTGCCATCGATCGCCTTGATGATCGGTGTTCGCCGCCGATCGGCGGATGAGGTCGGTGACGAGCTCGGTAAGCCCCGTGATCGCACCGGCGAGCTCGCCCAGCTCCGTACGAGTGGCGTCGACCTGAACGCGCAGACGCTCTAGATCGTCGCCCGTTGTGCCCCCATTCGCCATGCGGTCCATCCCAGCTCCGTGTGCGCGACCCGTGACATTAGTTGTGCGTTCAAGCCGCAAATGGCGCCGCTACTAGCCTCGCCCGTCATGAGCGAGCTGCAGGCGCAGATCGAGGATCTGTGGAACCGCCGGGAGGAGCTCGCCGGGAATCCCGATGCCCGCGAGCTCGTCTACAGCGTGATCGCGCGGCTCGACCGCGGCGAGGAGCGGGTGGCCGAGCTCGTGGACGATCAGGTGGTCGTGCACGAGTGGCTGAAGAAGGCGATTCTCCTCATGTTCTCGCTGTCCGCGATGAAGACGATCGAGTTCGGGCCGTTCGAGTACGCCGACAAGATCCCGTTGAAGCAGGACCACGGTGCTCGGGGAGTGCGGGTCGTGCCCGGAGCGGTGGCCCGCTTCGGCTCCTTCCTCGACCGGGGCGTCATCCTGATGCCGAGCTTCGTGAACATCGGCGCCCGCGTCGGGGCGAACTCGATGGTCGACACGTGGGCGACCGTCGGCTCGTGCGCGCAGATCGGGGAGAACGTGCACCTCTCCGGCGGCGTGGGTATCGGAGGCGTGCTCGAGCCTCCACAGGCGGCGCCGGTCTTCATCGGCGACAACGTCATGATCGGCAGCCGGTCGATGATCGTGGAGGGCGCGCGCGTCGGCGAGGGTGCGTTCGTCGGAGCGGGGGTGATCCTGGCGAAGTCCATTCCGGTCATCGATGCCGAGACCGGTGAGGAGCTGAGCCGAGGGGTCGTCCCCCCGTGGTGCGTCGTCGTGCAGGCATCACGTCGACGCGAGTTCCCGGGCGGCGAGTTCGGTCTGCCGTGCGTCCTCGTGATCAAGCGCCTCGAACCCGGGGCCCGCCACGACAAGGCGCAGCTGAACGACCTGCTGCGCGAACACGGCGTCACCGCATGACGGACCTGTTGGCGCGTACCGCTGAGCTCGTGGACATTCCGTCGGTGAGCCACGCCGAGCAGGCCATCACCGATCGAATCGAGGCCGAGCTGCGCGCCGCGCCGTGGCTGACGGTCGATCGCATCGGCAACAACGTGATCGCTCGAACGTCACTCGACCGCCCGATGCGGATCGTGATCGCCGGTCACACCGACACCGTGCCGGTCAACGACAACGACCGCGCCCGGATCGAAGGCGACACGCTGTGGGGACTCGGCTCGGCGGACATGAAGAGCGGTCTCGCGGTGATGATCGAGCTCGCCACCACCATCGACACACCTGCGATCGACGTCACCTACGTCTTCTATGCAGGCGAGGAGATCGCCTCCGAGCACAACGGCCTCGGACACGTGCTCCGAGATCGTCCGGAGCTGCTCCAGGGCGACGTTGCGATCCTCGGAGAGCCGACCGATGCGGTGCTCGAAGCCGGTTGCCAAGGAACGCTGCGACTGGACGTCACGCTGACCGGCGTCCGAGCGCACAGCGCTCGCCCGTGGATGGGACGCAACGCCATCCATCGTCTCGGCCGGCTGTTGACGATTCTCGACGGGTGGGAAGGACGTCGGCCCGTGGTGGACGGCTGCGAGTACCGCGAGGCGGTGCAAGCGGTGCTCGTCGAAGGTGGGATCGCCGGCAACGTCGTGCCGGATCGCGCACGCGTGCTGATCGACCATCGCTTCGCTCCCGACCGCGACGAGGCGTCGGCCGAGGCATGGCTGCGTGAACTGATCGCTCCGATGCTCGAGGAGGGCGACACGGCGGTGATCCTCGATTCGGCTGCCGGCGCCCGTCCCGGGCTCGACCATCCGATCTTCGCTGCGCTCGTCGCCCGCAATGGTCTCGAGGTGCGCGCGAAGCTCGGTTGGACGGACGTTGCCCGCTTCAGCGCCCTGTCGATGCCTGCAGTGAATCTCGGTCCCGGCGATCCACTGCTGGCCCACACTGCTGACGAACATGTGACCCGCGGGCAGCTCGACCGGACGTGGGCGATCCTGCGCGATCTGCTCGTCAACGAGATCTAACGATCCAACCTCGGGGTGCGCCGCGCCCAACTCTGCCCGCGGAAGAACAACCATCCGAGTGCGGCGCTCACCCCCGCGGCCATCACCACGGCTACGGCGACGATGCCGGCCGAGAGGTCGTTGTTCCGAGGAGACCGAGTGGTGACGCGACCAGCCGGTGGTGCGGCCGCTCGTTGCCCCGGCGGGTCGATCAGGCCAGCGGGGCTCGTCGACGTCGGTCCGCTGACATCACCGGACGGCGTCACTGCGATCTCGCCCCCTCCTCCGCCTCCCCCTCCGCCGACGGGGCCGCTCGAGGGCTCCGGCACGGTCGTCTGCTCGGGTGTCGTGCTCGGCGGAGGCGTCGGTGGCTCGCCGACAGCCGCGGCGAGATCGAGGGCTCCCGCTCCGTCGAGGCTCGTCGTGGGGAGGTTGCGCGCGGTCGAGAGCAGCTTGTCGACCGTCTGCTGCGCGGTGAGGCCGGTGCCACGCAGCACCGCCGCCGCACCCGACACATGCGGCGCGGCCATCGACGTGCCGGCAAGACAGGCATACCGGTTCATGAAGTACGTCGACAGCACGCCCGCCGGTGAGCTCGAGCACGTGTCTTCGGTGTCGTCCGGTTCCCCGCCCGGCGCCGCGATGACCCACTGGCTGCTGCTGATGTTGCTGTAGCTCGCCTTCAAGCCGGTTCGATTCAGCGCGCCGACCACGATCGCGTGCGAGATCGGTCCCGACGGCAGGACGAAGCTGTTGCCGGCCGCGATGATCGGGAGGGCTCCCTTGTTGAACGCGTAGTCGAGCGCGCCCTGGAACGACGACCCGATGAGCGACTGTGACACGTTGCCCAAAGAGAGGTTGATGACCGCGGCACCGTGATCGGCCGCGTACTTGATGCCGGCGGCGACGTCGTCCCCAGCGCCGGACCCATCCGAGCCGAGGACCTTGACGGCGAGAATCGATGCGTCCGGAGCAACGCCGGCGACGCCCGTGCCGTTGTCGGTCGAGGCCGCGGCTGTGCCGGCGACGTGGGTACCGTGCCCGTAGTCGTCCTGACCGCCGGGTTTGCACTTCGCGGAGTTTCCACCGGAGCCGACGCAGGTGACGTCTCCGACGATCTTGCTCGCAAGGTCTTCGTGGCCGAGGTCGACCCCGGAGTCCACGATGGCGATCGTGGTACCGAAGCCCGTGGCGACCTGCCACGCGGCCGGTGCGCCGATCATTCGCAGGTTCCACTGCAGGTTGAACGCGGGATCGTTGGGCGTCGTCGGGGTGGCGCGTGCGGACGCGGGGAACGCAGCCATCGCGCCGATGACCAGTACCAGTGCACCCCAGCGGGTCACTTTCGGCCGCACCCACCCATTCTCGACGATTCGGACCCCTGCGCGTGCATCGGGTCTATCGCCTCGCGGACTACAGGCGGCGCAGGACGGTGACGACCTTGCCGTAGATGGTGACGTCGGCGGCGTCGAGCTCGATCGGCTGGAGCCGGGGGTTCGAGGGCAGCAGGGTGATCTTGCTGCCCTTGCGGCTGTACGTCTTGACCGTGGCTTCCTCGCCGGGGAGCCCGGCGACGACGATGTCGCCCTTCTCGGCAGTGGGCTGGACGCGAGCGACCACGTAGTCGCCGTCGAGGATGCCAGCGTCGATCATCGAGTCGCCTCGCACGTGCAGCATGAACAGCTCGCCATCGCCGGTGAAGTCGGACGGCAGCGGAAGGATCTCCTCCACGTTCTCCTGCGCGAGCACGTCGGTACCGGCGGCCACATCACCGACGAGCGGGATGTAGCGAGCGGGCCGCCGCTCGAGGGAAGCGCCGGAGTTCGGATCCCAGCGGACCTCGATGGCCCGGGGCTTCGTGGGATCGCGCCGGAGGAACCCGAGCCGTTGCAGCGTGTTGAGGTGCGAGTGCACGGTGGAGGGGGAGGTGAGGCCCACGGATTCACCGATCTCGCGCACCGAGGGTGGATAGCCGCGCTCGCGCATCGACTGATCGATGATCTCGAGAACCTCGCGCTGGCGGTCGGTGAGGCGGTGCTCCGTCATGGATTGCTCCGATCGAACGTATGTTTGGCGAACGGTACCAAAGGGGCGTCGCCGAGGCAAACATCTGTTCGGCCTTTTTCTTGACGGCGAACACCCGTTCGTGGTTCAGTGGGTGGCGAACAGACGTTCGTGGGGCACGAGCCAGCCTCACTGTCACACCCCCTGAGGAGGATGGCCCCATGGTTGCCATCGCCACCGCTCAAGCAAGCCCACGAACCAGATTTCCGAGCCGACCCGTCCTGGTGGTGCTCCCCCCGGTCACCAGGCCGGGCGCTCGGATCTACCGCCGGCGCCGGCTCGCGGTACTCGCCGCCGCGCTGAGCGTCGTCCTGCTCGGCGTGCTGCTCGTCTCCCTGGCCGGTCGGGGCGGTGCGACCGACGTGCGCATGGCGCCGTCCGACTCGCCGATCGTGCGGGAGCCGGCGGCGTACGGCGCCTCCGGTCAGAGCGTGCCGGTGCGAGCGGTCTACGTGGTGCAACCGGGCGACACCGTCTGGTCGATCGCCCACGACCTCGACCCCTCCGGTGACACCCGGGCCACCGTCGATCGCCTCGTCGCCCTCAACGGCAGCGCCGCTCTCGAGCCGGGCCAACGGTTGCGCCTCTCCGGCGGAGGCGACGACCACTAGCGTCATGGGCGGTGCGGTGTCCCGCCTGTTCGAGCCCCGACGACCGAGTCATCGACTCGCGCACGTCTGACGACGGCGGCACGATTCGGCGCCGTCGCGAGTGCACGGGCTGCGGCCGTCGGTTCACGACCTACGAGCGCATCGAAGAGGTACCGGTCGTGGTCGTGAAGCGATCAGGAGAGCGCGAGCCCTTCGATCGGGTGAAGATCGTCGTCGGCCTGCGGGCGGCGGCCAAGTCGAGGCCGTTGTCAGACGATCAGCTCGAGACGATCGCCGCCGACCTCGAGGACCAGGTGCGACTGGCCGGCGGGGGCGACGTCCCGAGCGAGCGCATCGGGCTTCTCGTGCTCGACCACCTTCGCGACCTCGACCACGTGGCCTACATGCGCTTCGCGAGCGTCTACAAAGGTTTCGACGACGCCGCCGACTTCGAACGTGAGATCACGCTGCTCACGAAGGAGACCGCACCCAAGCGTCACTGACGCTTTCGCTCCTTGAAGGAGGAAAGGTGGCGTCATACGCCACTTTTGCTCCGCAGAAGGTGTCAGGGCTTCACGTAGCGCAGGAACAAGTAGTCGTCGGCTTCGAGCACGTGCCGCAGCCGCATGCCTTCCAGCCGCGGCGGAGTCGGGCCGTGGGCCACGCGCGGTGAATCGCCGCTGGCCAGCAGGGGAGCGACGCTGATGCACAGCTCGTCGACGAGGTTCTCGCTGATCAGTTGACCGTTGAGCGACGGACCGCCTTCGCACACGATCACGCCCGAGAGCTGCCGGAGCAAGGCCTGCAGGTCGACGCGAGACTCACCGGCCACCATCAGATCGGCGATCGGCTCGAGCAGTGCCCGACGCGCCGGGTCTGCACTCGCGGTGGTGACGATGATCGGCCGGTAGTTGTCGGAGAAGATTCGAGCGTCCGGCTCGAGGTCGAGCGACGAGGTCACGATGGCGAGGCGGGTGCCCCCACGCGGAGGTCCGTAGTTCTCCGCGCGGACTGTTCCGGCGCCGACCAGAATCACGTCGGCGAGGGAGCGGATTGCCGCGAACACGGCCTTGTCCGCCGGTCCTCCGAACCCGCCGGACCGGCCGTCGATCGCGGTGGCGCCATCGAGCGTCGCGATCATGTTGACCAGCACCCACGGCGATCTGGTGCGCTCTTCGTGCGCATAGCAGGCCACGAGGTCCACCTCGTCCTGGTCGATCGGGAACACCTGGCGCACGGGTGGCAGCATGTCACTCATGACACTGACCTCAGACGGCGAAACCCGCACGGCCATCAGGACGTGTCCGTTGTGTGAGGCCGGCTGCGGTCTCGAGATCAGCCTCCGGGGCGACGACGTCGTGCGCATCCGCGGCGACCGCGACGACGTCTTCAGCCTCGGCTTCATCTGCCCGAAGGGTTCGACGCTCAAGCAGCTACGGGAGGATCCGGATCGCGTCCGCACGCCCCTCATCAAGCGAGACGGGCAGTTCGTCGAGGTGACCTACGACGAGGCGTTCCACGAGATCGAGCAGCGGCTGCTCCCGATCCTCGAGGCGAACGGGCGCGACAGCGCCGCGATCTACATCGGCAATCCCACCGCCCACAATCTGGGCGCTCAGCTCTACGGACGGTTCGTCATTCGAGCCCTCGGCTCCGGAAACATGTTCTCGGCCAGCACGGTCGACCAGCGGCCGAAGGAGATCAGCTCGGCGCTGATGTTCGGCGGCGGCCTCACCATCCCGGTACCCGACATCGATCGCACCGACTACCTGCTGATGCTCGGTGCGAATCCCTACGCGTCCAACGGCAGCCTCGCGACCGCTCCCGACTGGCCGGGACGCATCGAAGCGATCCGAGCCCGCCGCGGCCGGCTCGTCGTCGTCGATCCCCGGCGCAGCCGCACGGCGGAGGAGGCGGATGAGCATCTGTTCATTCGCCCCGGCACCGACGCGTTCTTCTTGATGGCGATCGTGCAGACCCTCTTCTCCGACGGGTGGGTCACGCGCGAGAAGCTCGGGGCGCTCCACGAGTACGTCGCGGGCCTCGACGAGGTCGAGCGTCTGAGCAAACCGTTCACGCCCGAGGCGGTGGCGCCGATCACCGGTATCAACGCCGACACCATTCGACGAGTGGCGCACGAGTTGGCGGAGGCGCCCACCGCGTGTGTCTACGGCCGCATCGGAACGTGCACGCAGGAATTCGGCACACTCGCGAGCTGGCTCGTCGACGTGATCAACGTGTGCACCGGCAATCTCGATCGTCCTGGCGGCGCGATGTTCACGAAGGCGGCCGCCGGCGCATCGAACACGCGCGGCACACCGCGCTACGGCCGCGGTCTGCGGCTCGGTCGGCGCAAGAGTCGTGTGCGCGGGCTGCCCGAGTCCATGGGGGAGCTGCCCGCAGTGGTGCTCGCGGAGGAGATCGAGACCGAAGGCGAAGGACAGATCCGAGCCCTCGTGACCATGGCCGGCAATCCGGTCTGCTCGATTCCGAACGGCGGCGGTCGCCTCGACCGAGCGTTGGGCACGCTGGAGTTCATGGTGTCCGTCGACATCTACGTCAACGAGACAACGCGTCACGCCGACGTGATCCTGCCCGTACCCGATCCGCTGTCGAAGTCGCACTACGACCTCGCGCTGTTGCAGCTCGGGCTGCGCAACGTGGCGAACTACTCGCCGCCGGTCATCCCGCTGCCTGAAGGCGACCTCGACGAGTGGGAGGTGCTCGCTCGTCTGGCGCTCGTCTTGCAGGGCATGGGCGCGGATGCGGATCCGTCGGTTGTCGACGACCTGGCCATTCGGTCGCTCGTCGAGCACGCGGTCGCCGACGAAACGAGTTCGGTGCACGGGCGCGATGTCGATGCGGTCATCGAGGAGCTCGCGCCCCGCACCGGGCCGGAACGCATCCTCGACTTCATGCTGCGGACCGGGCCCTATGAGCTGACGCTCGATGATCTGATCGCGAAGCCCCACGGCATCGACCTCGGGCCGCTGGAGCCGCGCCTCCCCGAGGTGCTGCGCACGCCCAGCGGCATGATCGAGCTCGCGCCCGAGCCGCTTGTCGTGGACATGGCTCGGCTTGAAGGCGCGCTCGACGAGCGCACGGCCAACGGCGACACCGGAATGGTGCTCGTCGGACGGCGCGACCTGCGCTCGAACAACTCGTGGATGCACAACCTGAACGTGTTGGTGAAGGGCAAGCCGCGCTGCACGCTGCAAGTGCATCCCGACGATGCCAGCCGGCTCGGACTCGCGACCGGCGCTCTCGCCGAGGTCAGGTCGCGTACCGGCACGGTGCGGGTGCCCGTCGAGGTGACCGACGGCATCATGGCGGGCGTCGTGAGCATTCCCCATGGCTGGGGCCACGACGTCGACGGTGTACAGCTCTCGGTGGCCGCGACGACCGCGGCCGGGGTGAACAGCAACCTGCTGGCCGACGAGGGTCTGTTCGATGCACTCTCCGGAAACGCCGTCCTCAATGGCATTCCCGTTGTCGTGACGGCCGGGTAACCCACAGGATCGGCCTCTTCGTCCACGGGCCGTCCACCCGGAATTCACACCCTTGTTCCCCTTACCGTCCACAGGGCTCCCTTCATAGGGTGCACAGGTCGAATCGGGGGCAAAGAGCAGCGCGAGGGTGCGGATGGTGGACATCGTCTGCGTCTCTGGTGGGTGGACAACTCCTTTGGGGCCACGCAGAAGGTGGGCGGTGTGCAAACCTTCGCGAACGGCCTCTGACCTGCACCTTCGCGTTGCCTCCTCCGTTGACACGGGTGAAACGACAGTGCTGTAATCTCACCCACGTCATTTGGCACATCTTGTGCTCCGAGCGGGACCGGGGGGCCGGTTGACCACGACATCTTGTGGTCATTGCGGGGCACAAAACGTCCAGGCGGAACGTTTGTCCAACGCGAGGTTTTCGAGGGAGCGACCCATGGCAATGGCCCCAGAGCAAGCTGGCATCGGCATCCGCCGGCATTTCACGACAGAGGGCGTCCATCCGTACGACGAGATCGACTGGGAGCGCCGTGATGCCCGCATCACGAATTACCGCGACGGTGCGATCGCCTTCGAGCAGCTCGGGGTCGAAGTCCCCGTGGGTTGGTCCCTCAACGCCACCAACATCCTCGCCCAGAAGTACTTCCGCGGGACGCTCGGCACGGCCGAGCGAGAATGGTCGCTCAAGCAGGTCGCCGATCGGGTGGTCGACACGATCACGAAGTGGGGCACCGACGGCGGCTACTTCACCGACGAGCGTGAGGCGCAGGCGTTCAGCGCCGAGCTCAAGCATCTGGTCGTCACGCAGAAGGCCGCGTTCAACAGCCCGGTGTGGTTCAACATCGGCGTCGCCGGTGTGCCGCAGCAAGCGTCGGCCTGTTTCATCCTCGCCGTCGACGACACCATGGACTCGATCCTCAACTGGTACGTCGAAGAGGGCACGATCTTCAAGGGCGGCTCTGGCGCCGGCATCAACCTCTCCAAGATCCGGTCGTCCGCTGAGCTGCTGAAGGGTGGGGGCACCGCCTCTGGCCCGGTCAGCTTCATGCGCGGCGCCGACGCGTCGGCCGGCACGATCAAGTCCGGTGGCAAGACGCGGCGCGCTGCGAAGATGGTGATTCTCGACGTCAACCACCCCGACGTCGAGGAGTTCATCTGGTGCAAGGCCAGAGAAGAGCGCAAGGCGCGCGTGCTGCGCGACGCCGGCTTCGACATGGACCTCGACGGCGCCGACAGCCATTCGACGCAGTATCAGAACGCCAACAACTCCGTACGAGTCACCGACGACTTCATGCAGGCGGTGCTCGACGACGCTGATTGGCATCTCCGCGCGGTGAAGACCGGCGAGATCCTCCGAACCATCAAGGCGCGCGATCTCATGCGGCAGATCTCGATGGCCACCTGGGAGTGCGCGGATCCCGGCATGCAGTTCGACACCACCATCAACCGGTGGCACACCGCGCACAACACGGGTCGCATCAACGGGTCCAACCCGTGCAGCGAGTACATGCACCTCGACAACTCGGCGTGCAACCTCGCCAGCATCAATCTGCTGCGCTTCCTCGGCACGAACGACGACTTCGACGTCGACGGGTTCAAGGCGGCGGTCGAGGTCGTGTTCACCGCGCAGGAGATCCTCGTCGGCAACGCCGACTACCCGACCGAGTCCATCGCCGCCACGAGCCGTCGGTTCCGTCAGCTCGGCATCGGCTACGCCAACCTGGGCGCGTTGCTCATGGCGCTCGGTCTGGCTTACGACTCCGACGCAGGACGCGCCTGGGCGGCGGCGATCACCGCGCTGCTCACCGGGCACGCCTACGAGGTCTCGGCCCGCACCGCAGCCCGCATGGGGCCCTTTGCCGGCTTCGCCGAGAACAGTGAACACATGCTGCGCGTGCTCGACATGCACCGCCAAGAGGCGGCGCACATCGACGAAGAGCTCGTGCCCTCGGAGGTGCTGTCCGCGGCGCAGCAGGCGTGGGACAACGCGTGCGACCTCGGCACCACGTTCGGTGTGCGCAACTCGCAAGCGAGTGTGTTGGCGCCAACCGGCACGATCGGTCTGCTGATGGACTGCGACACCACCGGCATCGAGCCAGACCTCGGGCTCGTGAAGATGAAGAAGCTCGTCGGTGGCGGCACGATGTCGATCGTCAACCAGACGATTCCGCGTGCGCTGACGCGCCTCGGCTACACCGACACGCAGATCGACGACATCGTCGCCTACATCGACGAGCACAAGTCGATCCTCGGCGCGCCACACCTCGCGGCCGATCACGTCTCGGTCTTCGCCTGCTCGATGGGTGACAACACCATTCACTACTCGGGCCACGTGCGGATGATGGGGGCGGTGCAGCCGTTCATCAGCGGTGCCATCTCGAAGACCGTCAACCTGCCCGAAGACGCCACCGTCGAAGACGTCGAGCAGCTGCACATCGATGCGTGGCAGCTCGGCCTGAAGGCCGTTGCGATCTACCGCGACAACTGCAAGGTCGCCCAACCCCTCTCGACGGTGAAGAAGGAGGCCGAGAAGGCCGGCGCATCAGACGCGGCCGAGGCCGCAGGGGTGGTCGTCGAGCGCATCGTCGAGAAGATCGTCACGATCAAGGAACCGGTCCGCGAGAAGCTGCCACGCAGCCGCACCTCGCGCACGTTCGACTTCCGGCTCGCCGACTGCAAGGGCTTCGTCACGATTGCCGAGTACGACGATGGCCGTCCGGGCGAGATCTTCATCCGCATCTCGAAGCAGGGTTCGACCCTCGCCGGGATCATGGACGCGTTCGCGATCTCGGTGAGCTACGGCCTCCAGTACGGCGTGCCGTTGCGGGCGTACGTCGAGACGTTCACCAACACGCGATTCGAGCCCGCGGGCATGACCGACGATCCCGACATCCGGTTCGCGTCCAGCCTGATCGACTACATCTTCCGCCGGCTGGCGGTCGAGTACCTCACCTTCGAGGAGCGGCAGGAGCTCAACGTGCTCACCACGGGTGAGCGCACGCAGCCGACCTTGCCGGGTGTCGAAGAGTCGGTCATCGAGACGGTGCAGGGTTCTGAGATCGCGGCTGATCCGCCGTCGGTCGAGTCGGCCATGACGCTCCTCGATCTCACGAAGGTCCCGCCTTCGACCACGACGACACCCGCCGTCGCGCATTCCGATGCGCCGTACTGCATGCAGTGCGGTGTGCAGATGCAGCGGGCGGGTTCGTGTCACGCCTGCCCGAGCTGTGGCAGCACCAGCGGCTGTAGCTAACACCTGAACGGGTTCGAGGCCGTCTCCATCACGGCGGCCGGGATGGCGGCAGGCGCCGTGAACGCCGTCATCGGCTCGGGCAGCCTCATCACGTTCCCGACGCTGCTGGCCTTCGGCTATCCGTCGGTCACGGCCAACGTCTCGAACAACATCGGACTGGTGCCCGGCTCGATCAGCGGCGCGATCGGCTATCGCCGCGAGCTGCGTGGGCAGGGCCGGCGGGCGAGGACGCTGGCCGTCGCGTCCGGGTCCGGCGGGCTGGTTGGTGGCGTGCTGCTGCTCACCCTGCCCTCCGGGGTGTTCGACGCGATCGTGCCGGTGCTCGTGCTCCTCGCCTGCGTGTTGATGGCGATCCAACCGCGGCTCTCGGCCTGGGTCGTTGAACGTCGATCTGTCCGTGCGCGCGATGTGAGCGCGGTCGCGATGGGCGTCGTGTTCCTGGCGGGCGTCTACGGCGGCTACTTCGGTGCGGCGCAGGGCGTGATCCTGCTGGCGACGCTGGGCGTGCTGGTTCCCGACGATCTGGTGCGGACGAACGCGCTGAAGAACGTGCTCGCCGGCACCGTCAACGGTGTGGCGGCGTTGCTCTTCGTCGTCTTCGGCGACGTCGCCTGGCCGGTGGTCGGGTTGATCGCGATCGGATCGGTGATCGGTGCTGCTCTGGGTGCCAGCATCGGGCGACGCATCTCGGCGACGATCCTTCGCTCGCTGGTGGTCGTGCTCGGGGTCGTGGTGGCGGTCCGCTTGATCGTCCTGTGAGGCGCAGCCGAATGATTGTCGACGCGCGTGGGAAGGCTGTGTCCCATGACGAGCACGCTGCGTCGAGAGAGCGCGCGATGGGTCGAGCCGGTCGGCCGCATCGGGCTGGCGACGCAAGGCCTGCTGTACGCGGTGGTCGGGGTCCTCGCGCTGCAGGTTGCCGCCGGCCATACGGATGATCGCGCCGATCAACGGGGTGCGATCGATGCGGTCGCGAACCAATCGTTCGGCCACGTGTTGCTGCTCGTCCTCACGATCGGTCTGGCGCTTCATTGTGCATGGCGGCTCCTGCTTGCGTATCGGGGCGATCCCGGTGACGACGACGCGAAGGAGTGGATCAAGCGGATTGGGCACTTCGGTCGCGCGCTCATCTACGCCGGCCTCACGGTCGTGGCTGCCAAGGTGCTGCTCGAGTCGGACGCTGGCGGCGGCGGCGAGCAGCAGCAAGCCGCATCGACGGCACTCGACTGGCCTGGCGGTCAGCTGCTCCTGATCGTCGTCGGAGTCGCGGTGATCGGAACCGGTTTGTGGCACGCCAGCAAGGTGTTCACGCAATCATTCGTCGACGATCTGGACCTCGACGCTCGAAGCGACGGTTTTCGCAAGGCGGTGCTCGTGCTGGGATCGGTCGGCTACGCGGCGCGCGGCATCGTGTTCGCCCTCGTCGGTTGGTTCCTGCTGCAAGCGGCGATCGATCAGGATCCGAACGAGACTGGCGGACTCGACCACGCGGTCAAGCGGCTGGCGAGTTCCGACTACGGCCCCGGCGTGCTGCGTCTCCTCGCCCTCGGCCTGTTCACCTTCGGCGTGTATCGAATCGTCGACGGTTGCGTGCGAAAGCGCGAGGCAGTAGCGAACGCCTAGCCCCGACGCGATCGACGCCCGGCAGAGCACTACTTACAGGTGGCGATCCCGCCGTCGACGGGTAGCACGGCGCCGGTGATGTACGACGCCGCCCGGGAAGCCAGGAAGATCGCCGCGCCGGCCATGTCGTCGGGCCGACCGATCCGTTTCATCGGCGCATCGCGTGCGATCTGGTCGCCGAAGGCGTCGAGGGTGGCCGCCATCATCTTCGACTCGAACGGGCCGGGCGCAATCGCGTTCACCGTCACGTCGGGCGCGAGCGTCTTCGCTAGGTGACGTGTCAGTTGGTGCACCGCGGCTTTGCTCGACGAGTACGAATAGGTCTCGAGTATCGGGACGTGGATGCCATCGATCGATCCGATGTTGATGACCCGTGCCGGTTCGTCGGGGTTCCCGGCCGCTTGCAGCAGTGGCAACAGGAACTTCGTGAGATGGAAGACCCCCTTCACGTTGATGTCGAGCACGCGATCCCATGACGCGTCATCGTGCTCTTCCAGCGGTACGCCCCACGTGGCACCGGCGTTGTTCACGAGAATGTCGAGCTGGCTCTCGCGCGCTGCGATCTCGTTGGCGAGCCGCTGACACTCCGCTTCTGTCGAGAGGTCCGCCGGCACTGCGATGCACTCGCCGACCTTCGAGAGCTCGGCGGCAACTTCGTTGCACACCTCGGCTTTGCGCGACGAGATGTACACCTTGGCGCCCGCTTCGATGAAGCCGCGCGCAATCATCAAACCAATGCCGCGTGACCCACCGGTCACCACGGCGGTCTTGCCCTCGATGGAGAAGAGTTCGCTCGTCACGGGCGGCGACGCTACTGCGGCGGACTGAGGCCGAGCCCATCCGGGTAAGGACGGGCATGGCACAAACCCACGCTGCTCCGATCGACCAAGCGATGGGCCTCGAACTGCAGGCCATCGAGCTCGAGAGCGAATTGGAATGGGCCGAGGCTCAGGATCGCGTTGCCGACATTCGCGACCTTCGGCGTCAGCTCGTCAATGTGCTCAACGAGCTCGCATCCGTGGCCGACCGAGTCGCCTGATCTCTCCTACAGCACTACCTCGACGACAACGCCGAGATCGCGTTCGAGATAGGCGATCTCGTTGTCGGTCGAGAAGTTCTTGCCCTGCACGTTGACGAGGTCGACGTAGTCGAGGATCGGATACGGGCCCCAGTGCCACGTGCCGAGAGCGAGGTTGACGCCGGCGGTGCCGTCACAGATGAAGGCCCGCACACTCGAGAGATGATCGGCCGTCGAGAAGTCGAACTGCTTGGGCGCGACGACGAGCAACGTGGGCTTTCCGGCTAGGGCCACGAGGGCCTGCGTCGCTCGGTGGTGACGGTTCAGATGGTCGCACCGCAGCTCGGCGCGGTCGTAGTGCAACACGTTGAGATGGAAGACCTCCTCACCCCGGAGCTCCATGACCATGTCGCCCTCCTTGACGACCTGACCGAACGGCGCGAACGCCTCCACCGTGAGTGGCTCGGCGCGGACCGTGTGGCTCCTAGGCTTGGACACTCGATGGATCGTACCGACGACCGGCTGCGCGAGTTGGGGCTCGTGCTCCATGGCCCGCACCCGCCGCACGACCCGCTCGACGCGGTCGTCGTGCACGACGGCATCGCTCGCACCTCCGGCCAGCTGCCGCGCATCGACGGCCAGCTCACGTGTCTCGGCGTTCTCGGAACGGACGTTTCGGTGGAGGAAGGGTACGAAGCGGCAAAGGTGTGCGCGCTGAACGCGTTGGCCGTGCTCAAGGCCGAGCTCGGGACACTCGACCGCATCGAGCGCATCCTGACGGTGACGGGGTTCGTCGCGTCAGCGCCGGGATTCGATCAGCAGCCCGCGGTGATCGATGGCGCGTCACACGTGTTGTTCGCGATCTTCGGCGACGCCGGGCGCCACACGCGCTCGGCCATCGGTGTCGCCGCGCTTCCACGGGGCGGAGCCGTCGAGATCGAAGTCATCGCCGCGGTCCGCTGATCTAGCCTGGCTGACATGGATGTCAGGTCGATCGAAGACGTAACGCCGGTCATCGAGCACAACGGCACGGTCCCGGTCTGGTGGTTGGTCAACCCGCGCGAGATGCTCGACATCACCAAGGGCGGTCACCTCGAGCTCGTGAGCGAGTTCGAAGTCGCCGGCGGCGGTTACGTCGATCCGCACAACCACCCGACGCACGAGTTCTATTACGTGACCGCCGGCCGCGGTCTGATGGAGATCGAAGGCGAGACTCGAGAGATCCGCCAGGGTGATCTCGTGCACATCCCGCCGATGGCGATGCACTCACTGCGACCCGTGTCCGACACGGCGCCGATCCACTGCTTCTGCTTCGCCGTCGCCACTCCCGACGCCGGAGAGATCAACTACACGGAGCACTGACCACGTCGTCTGCGTCGGCGTGGTCAGACGATGTCGAACGAAAGTCTCACCGCAGTCGCGTACGCGGCGTCCGGGCACTTCACCGCGATCGCGAACGTGGCTTCATATGTGCCGCCGCCATGTTCCGCGTCTGCATGCGCGACCGGTGTGGTGACACCGGCGGTGAGCAGGCCGCTCGTGTCGTCGACGTGCAATCCGTGTGGCTCGCCGTAGACCGTTTGCAAGCTCGCCGGCCGAACGACGGCGCGACATGAATCAACGATGGCGCCGTCGACCTCGATTGACGTGACCGTCGCACGAAGGCTCCATCCCGCGAGAGAGCCTCGCGCGTCGACTACATCGACCACACCAGTTGCGACATTGTTGTGCACGTCCAACTCGGCACCCGTCGGACTCATCAGCAATGCGCCTGCGTTCACCGGCAGCAGAACGGTTTGTGACATCCGTTGCACGGGAGCGGGTGCTCGAGTAGCGATGGTTGCGTAGTGCACGGGCTCGATCGATTCGGAACGCACGACCTCAGGGCCTGATGGAGCGGCCGCAGTTGGCGACGCCCAAGCAGTTGCAACCGCGCTGGCCATCGCACACGTGATGGCCGCGACCGCGGTCGCGTAAGCCAGTGGTCGATTCATTGGTCGCGCCCGGGCTGTGGGAGAAATCCGGGCGGAACGTCACCTCAGGAACTGCTTCGGAGTAGCCGGCAATTTTCTTGAGTGTGAGCTCGCGTGACCGTTTTCGCGGCTGCGGATGCAGAACAGCCCCCGACGCAGATGGCCGAGGGCTGCTCCTGGGATTCTTCGTCCGAGCCATCAGACAACAAACCCGTTTCCGACGGTACCAGAGGGTGTGCCCAACGCCTTGCACATCGGACTGCAACGTCGAATCCTGACATTCGCTTGATTCACCCCTCTAGTGCGCTTCGACGAAAACCACTACGCGTCGTGCACCATGGACGTCGTAGTTCGCATGCTTCATTTCTTGCCGAAACATTGACGACCACTGGGCTGAGCGGTCAGAGTCCGCCCGAGCTGACGCGGTGTCAGTCAGGGGCAGTGCACGATGGTTGGCCATCGTGTCGGGGGGCGTGACTGATGACCGAGCGGGTGACCCGCGGCGTACTCAAACGTCGGCGCGCGCGGCGCGCCGCTGAAACGCGGTCTCACCGCGCGCGACGGCGAGCCCATCTCGCGATTCGCTGCGCGGGCATGGCGTTGATCGCCGCCGGTGTCGTTCCCGTACTCGGCGCCGCTGCGCACGCGGCGCCGGTCACAACCGACAACGCGTGCACGAATGCGCTCTCGGCAACACCGAGCCAGATCCCCATGGATCTCGAAGGCACCGCGCCGGCGAGCGGTAGTGCAGGGACTCCGATCTCGATCACGAGCCTGAACGTCACGGGGAACATTCCCGCGGCGTTCATCCAGGCCGGTATCGGGCTCGGCGTGCTTCATGATGGGCAACAGGTGTCAGGATCGATCAGCGTCACCGTGCACGCCACGAACGCAACGGTTGCCGAGACGACATTGAGCGGCACTGCGAACGCGACGATTCATGCGCCGGCCGGGGTCGCTCAGCCGCTCACCGTTTCCGTCTCATTGGGATCACACAGCTGGACGCCGGTCGCGAGTGGACCGATGACGTTGAGCGAAGCGTTGACGGGAACCGCGGGTAACGGCGGCAACGCGGGTGCGATCACCGATGGAGCGTTGCTCCTTTCCGCGGTGCTACCAATCGGCACTGTCAACATCGCGTGCAAGCCAGGGACCGTCACTGCGGGAGTCGCGTCGTTCGCTTCGAGCGTCGACCCATTCGCGAGCGTCGACGTCGCCGCGGCTACCACGACGACAGGCGGCAGCACGACGACGGACAGCACGACGACGACCACCGACAGCACGACGACGACGACGACGGGCAGCACGACGACGACGACGGGCAGCACGACTACGACCACCGCATCGACGTCGACGACGATCGCAGCGGCGACGTACCTCCCCGCAGGGTCTGCGGCTACGCCGTACATCTGCAAGGGCGCGGATCAGGCGACGCAGGACACGCTCGACATCTTTGCGCCGCCCGGCACGCCGCCCGGTGGAGGCGCCATCAACTTCGACATCGTGCTCGCCAATGATCCCGTGGTTCCCGCGCCGGCGACCGACGCGTCCTTCCCGATCGACTTTCGATGGACGGTCACGCTCGACAGCGGCCTCGTGAGCACGCTGCACGGTCTCGGGATCACTTCAGTCTCGATCTCGGGTGCTTCCTATGACGCGCTCGCGCTCAGCGGTGCAACCGGACCCGATGTGATCGGGACACCACCGGCTCGGTCCGTCAGCGTCGGGACGGGTCCCGTCACCTTTGGCGAAGGTCCGTTCACCGGAACCTTCACCCGCACGGCCGTCGATCCGCAGCCGATTGTGTTCGCGGCCGGCAAGGTACTGGTGTCGGCAACGCCAAACGGCTTCCCGAATCCGTTCAATCTCGACTGCAACCCGCCCGAAGGCGCGACCACCAACCGCATCAGCCTCGTGAATCAAGTTGGCAGTCCGCCGTCGACCATCGCGACGTCGACGACCGGCAGCGTCTTGGGTGAGGTCATCAACTCGAATTCGTCGCTCGCACGCACCGGCGCTCCGCAGTCGACCCTGATCATGGTCGGGCTCGCGATGTTCTTGATCGATGTGGGTTACCTGATGGTGACCGCGGTTCACCCGATCAGTTCTGGTCGTAGTCGAAGGGAGGCGGGATTCACTTCCTGATCGAGAGGTCCAACGTCAACTTCTGAATCTCAAGTTTCACCCAGCAAGACGTCCGAGCCATCACCCAGAGGAGCATGCTTCATGAAGAGTCCGTTCAGGCGGCGCCTTGGCGCCGCAGCCACCGCCACATTGATGGCGGTCTCCGGCACTGGAGGCGCGGTCGCGCTTGCAGTTGTCGGAGCGGGACCCGCGTTCGCGGCGTATCCGGGTCCGACGCACGTGACCTACAACAACAACATCTGTACCAATGCGGCCTCGCCGAACTCACCTGCCGGCGCGGCCATCAGCCTTGGTGCGAATCAGAACTATGCCGGCATCGCCGTTGATGTCGACACGGCTACTGGTCTTGCCCAACCTGGCGGAGTCACCGTCGGTGCTGCACTTCCCAACGGAAGCGGACTCGCTCCGACCGCGGGGATCCTGCAGGGTGGTACCGGCACATTGACGAACGTGGGTGGCGATGGGTTCGTCTCGGCTGCCTTCCTCCAAGCCGGCGTCGGCCTCGGCCTGATCCACATCGGCGACAACATTCCTGCGGCGATCACGACGACGATTGATGCGTTCGGCGGGGCGACGTTCGTCGCGTCTGCTGGCGTGACGATCCTGTCGCCGACACAGGCTCAGGTCACCGGAACCGGTGGTGGAGCCGTCGTCGGAACCGTTGGCCCGCCGGCCACCGTGACGGCGCCGCTCGACGCCCAGGTTGCATACCCCGACATCAAGTACTTGGCACCGAACGATCCGAGCGTCAACGTCTACTTCGCAGAAGACGCCCCGACGATCGGCAGCACTCCGCCAAGCAACGGTCAGCCCGGACAAGGTCAGGGCGTCGCTGCTGACAGCTCCGTGCATGTCGTCGCAACCCTGCCCATCGGTCCGCTCGGCCTCGGCTGCGCACCAGGTACGGCGCCCAGCCCGCAAACCGTCCCGGTTTCGTTCACGCTCACGCCGCAGTCCGACGTGAACGTCTTCGCCGCCGTCGACGTGCAACCGGCACTCCCGCCGACGCTGGTGCCTCAGACCATCGCCACCGTCAACAAGGGTGGTCAGGTCACGGTGCACGCAGGAGCGGGTGCAACGGACAACGTGCCCATCACGAGCTACCAGCTCGCGGCACCGTTCGCGGCACACGGCAACGTCGTCATCAATGCCCTAACGGGTGATGCGGTGTACACCAACGACGGAACCGGCGCAGGTGGCTCCGACACCTTTGGTGTCACGGCCACCTCGAGCGGCGGCACGTCAGCACCGGCAACGATCGAGACGATCACGTTGATCCTCGATCACGCGCCGTCATGCGACGCCACGAGCCCCGGCCCGACCTGTCACCTCGATCAGGTCGTCGTCGTGCCAGTGTTCGGTGCTGATCTGACGATGAGTCAGTTCACCGGACTTCCTGCGGACGTTCTCGGCAAGACCGTGACGCCGACTGGATGCAACGGTGCGATCGTCACCCTCAACGGCCAACCGCAGCTCGCCTGCGGCGCGATGTGGCCTGTCACTGTCGACAACGCTCGCGGTACGGATGCACCATGGAGCCTGACCGGCCAGGTCACAGACTTCCTGGATGCAGTCGCACCCGTCGGCACGACCTGTGACACGCCGGCGACGTACAACAACCACTGCATCCCCGGCGGCAACTTGTCGTGGATCCCGGTTGCTGGCGTCGGACACGGAATCGTCCCGGGCGATGTCGCCCAGGTCGGACCTGGTACGGCCATCCTGAACATCGGCATCAGCGCTCCGAGCCTCCTCAACACGGCGGCCCTCGGAAACGCCACAGCCGGACCGTTCGGCGTTGGAGCGGGCCAGGCCATCGCGGCGTTCTCTGCCGTCCCTGGACACAGCAGCCTCGCGACACAAACGAATCCAGTGGTCGAACCGGCTTCCTACGCCGGCCTCCACGACGCAGCGCAGACACTTTGCAGCGCGGCGTCAACTCATTCCGGTGGCACGTTCATCTGCGGTGCTGCACTGGTCGTGGCGGTTCCCGCCTCGGCTGCGGCCGCGCCGTTCAACCCGGCCACGGGAACGGGCGGATACCAGGCCAGCCTGACGCTGACCCTCGCCTAAGGAGGCAACCCGTAGTCGTCCTTCGGGACAGAAAATGAGCAGTCGAGCGGAGGGCGCGAGGCGTCCTCCGCTCGTTGCTTCCCCGCAACACCTATTCAGGCGGAACCATGACACACAGAGCACGAGTGCTCACGACCACACGAACCAAGCATCTCCTGTCCAGTCTGTGCTGGCTGTCGGTCGCGGCGGCGATCGGAGTACTTCTCGGGTTCGCGCAACCAGCGGCGGCACAAGACGCCGGTCCCAGCCAGCCTGTGGGTCCGAACTCGAACAGCTTCGGGTTCACCGTCCGGCCCTTCGTCGAGGAGAACTCGGTTCCACGAGACTTTCTCGATTACCAAATGCCAGCGGGACAGTCGCTCGTCGACCAGGTGACCGTCGCCAACCTCACTGACGACGAGAAGACCTTCTACCTCTATCCCGCAGACGCCTATGACACCGCGTCTGGCGGGTTCGCGCTCCGGCAGCGGACGGACCCACAAGAAGATGCCGGCACGTGGATCAAGTTGCCGGTGACGACGTACACAATCCCACCGAGGTCCGCGGCTCTTGTACCCGTCGAGCTGAGCGTGCCGCCCGATGCGACACCAGGAGATCACGTCGCAGGAGTGGTCGCAGAAGAGGTCGTCGCGCCGACGACGACGAAGGACAGCGGTGGGCTTCAGCAGATCCATCGCGTCGCCGCGCGCGTCTACGTCCGCGTCGCAGGACCCGCAGCGGCCCAGCTCCAGGTTTCTCAGATCGCAGTGAACCAGGGCGGACTCCGTTGGCCCCTCCTGGCATCGAGCAACGACGTAACCGTCACGTACACGATCACGAACACCGGCAACGTGCGCGTGAGCCTCAACTCCGTGAAGATCGAAGTCAGTGCACTGTTCGGGGTGAGCCTCAAGTCGTTCACCGCGGCGGGTGACTCGCGCGGAGCGCTCCCTCCAGAGCTACTGCCGAAGAGTCGTATCGTGTTGACGCAACACGTCGGCTCCGTCAAACCTCTGATCCGTTTGACCGCACGTGTCTCCGTTGAGGGCACGGACCCCGTTTCGAACTCCCCAGTGCGCGCCTCGGCCAGCAATCAGTTCTGGGCCGTGCCGTGGGCGATCGTCGCGCTGCTCGTCGCCGGCCTCCTCGCGTGGTGGGTGCGTCGTCGTCGCCGGCGAGATCGTCAGCCGTCGAGCGACAACACACCCGTCACAGAGCCCACTGCGGAGCACGAGGTGCTCGAGCCAGTCGGAGTGGGGCAGGGCGGCACGTCGTCGGTATCTGAAGGGTGACGTTGCGCATCACGTCGCGGTGGACGGCCCTCTCGGCGATCGCGTTCGCGACCGTGTCGTCGTTCGTCGCGCTGTCGGGCCCGGCGGGCGCGGACGGGGCGCCAACCGCGGTCGCGGAACAGACCTCGGTGGCGGAAGGCACATTCGTCCGCGTGTCGGGGACGGGATGGACCGCGGCGCGGACGGGTCTCGTCTTCGTGCAGGTGTGCGGCAACGCCGGCATCAACCAGTCAGCGGATTGCGATCTCGCGGGCGCCGCCTCTGGGGGCGTCCGCGACGGAGGCATCTTCTACACGGGCATCACGGTCCACGTGCCTCCGAAGCCGTGCCCGTGCGTGTTGCGCGTGTACACCGTCGAGGGTGTCGACCCGGTGCTGATCCCGATCGAGATCGACGGCGTGCCGACGCAGGCTCCGAGCTCGGCGGTCGGAGTGCTGCGACGAGTATCGGTGTCTGGCGTGCACGTCGAGTCGGCGGATGCATGGCCGACGTGGTTCGGGGCGGCGCCGCATCGCCGATTGGCATTTTCCGTGACGAACACGGGCGACACCCTTCTGCGCAGCCCGGCGGTGACGCTCGCCTTCGGTCGAGGTTCGTCGCCAGATGGTTTCGTTGCATCGCCGAACCTCGGGGACATTGCGCCCGGTCAGACGGTCGTGAATCGTGTCGACCTCCCGATGGATGTCTTGTCCGTCGGCACCTATCGGGTGACCGTGAAGGTCGACCCGATCGGCGCGGAGGCCGCGACGGGGTCTGCGCAGACGACCGTCATTCCGTGGGGATTGATCGCACTGGCGCTCCTGCTCGCGCAGCTGGTCTTGCTACGGATACGCAACCGCTATCGACGACGCCTCGCCCGATTGCTGGAACGGGCCGACGCGCTCGACGAATCCGAGCTGGAGCTCGTTGGGGCAGGAGCGCCCGTAGCATTTCGTCGTGTCCCTGGACTGCGAGCCTCAGCGACGCTCGCGATGCTCGGTGCATGCCTCCTCGGCTGCAGTGGGTCGAGCAGCGGTGGCGCGACCCCGAACACCGTGACGCCTGACCCGGACTGTCCTCTCACTCTCGAGGCTGCGTCCGACTTGCTTCCACAAGCGGCGGTTTCAGTGGAACCACCACCCATCGGTTCGGAGATCGATCAACCGAGTACCCGCTGCCAGTATCAATCGGGGACGTCGACGTTGCAGCTCAGTGTGTTCCCGAATTCGAAGACGCTCGATCGCCTCAAGGGTCTCCTGCCAAACGCAAGCGCTGCGCCAGAGGTGTCCGTGGGGGCGTACTGTGACGCGCACCAAGGGGCGACCGAAGCGTCGATCTCTTGCATCTTCCTGGCCCGTGACCGGACCAACGTGCTTGCGCTGAGCGTGCCCAACGCCAGATTCGACAGTGCTCTGGTGACCCGACTCCGAGGCCTCGCCACCGTGCTGGCGAACAAGGTCTCATGAGCCGCCGACATCTTCCGGGCTCGCCCCGTTCGCGGGCGATCGTCGCTGTCGTCGTGATCGTGGCGATCGTGGCGTTCGCTGCCTTGCGCTCGGACGACGGCAAGAAGAGCGCGGCGTCGACTTCGTCCTCGGCCGCGCCAGCCGTGAGCCTCCCAGGGCAGACCCCGATAGATGTGAAGTTCTGGAACACGATCTCGGGCATCGATCCGCTTGCGACCCAGGTGCCAGGTCGAGCCAACGCCACCGGACTTGCGATGACGGTGTGTGCGGCCATCAACCCGTCGATGACCGTCGCAGAGGCTCAGGCGGCCGCTACGGCCGTCCTGTCGCAAGCCCTGGTGCGAGCGGTGGCGATCCCGTATTGGGCAGGCGCCGCCTCGGCGGCGTACTGCCCGCAGTTCTCGCCCCTCCTGACCGGCACGAACCCGCCCTAGCAGCGCGCCGCGCGGTCAACGCAGCCAGCGGCGTACCTTCATGCGGGCCGCTTCGGATTCTTCGGCCCAAAAGGCCTCGAAGACTTCTTCGTTCGGGTCTTGCTCTGACCCCAGGATCGGCAAGTCCTCACGATCCGGCGGACGTTCCCGCTTCGTGTTCTCGGAGCAGCGGTCCTCGGCACCGATGACGATCAGCGAATCACGGGTCCCGAACGAGTTCGGCACGTACGCATCGGGGCTCCAGTCATTCTCCCACCGGTCGCCATCGAGGAGGAACCGGTACCGGTAACACCACGCCCGCCTGAGGTCGACGACGGTCTCCCACGTGCCGTCCTCGAGCCGCGTCATCGGATTCGCCTTCGGTGACCAGTCGTTGAACTCACCGCAGAGAGCAACGGATTCCGTGGCCACCCAATCCGGGAACGTGAAGGTGACCTGCACGGTGGGCGCGGTGAGCTCCAGGACGGGCTCGAAGTTCGGTTCGATGATCGTGGTCGGCGCGTCGACTTCGTCGGCGGGTGCGATCGGCAACAGCGATCCGGTGCCGACGACAGCCGCGGGCCGCGCGGGTTGCTCGGCCAGACGACGGCGACGGAGCCGACGACGGACGACGACCGTGAGTGATGGGAGCGCAATGATGACGACGATCGGCCCGAACGGAACCACGCTTGTGTGCACGCGGAACACGACATCGGACGAACCGATCACGCCTTTGAATGTGTAGCGCCCGAACGCCAGCGCACTGAGATCGACCGGCACGACGATCGTGCGTTCTTCACCGGCGCGGAGGGCGTCGATCTGAGGCGACTCGATCACGGTGATCGGGTCCGAACCCTTGCCGGAAGTCAGCGACAACACGGGATGGTCGATCGTCGAAGGGCCGTCGTTGCGCAGCGTGACGTCGAGCTCGGCGCGCGTCGGAAGCCCGATCCAACCGCGCCACGTGCCGTGCTGACGCACGCCGGCGCGCACGACGACGAGCGCAGGCAACGTGGCGGAAGCCGCCCTTGTCGGTGCCGGAGGCGGGTTGTACGACGCGGTGACGACGCCTATCGGCGCGGTCGCGGAAGCGGGTGTAGACCCGTTGCTGGCCGCCCAGACGACGCATGGGCACGGCACCGGAGGGAAGCGCACGACGACGTGTCCCTGGAAGCTTCCGTTCTCGTCGGTGACGATCGTCTGTCCGGCGATCACGTCGCAGTCGGTGCTGCCGCCTCGCGCCTCGTTGCCGCACAGCTGCATCGCAACAGACGAGACTGCGGGGAAGTTCTGGCCCGTGACAGCGACGTCCTGTCCGACGGTGGCGGCGCCGAGCGACAGCGCGATTGCTGGGACCGATGTGTCCGTCTGCGCGAACGCAGGAGACGGAGCGAACGGCGCGAGCGCGACGGCGCCGCTGACCAAGAACGAGATGAGCGCGAGTCGTCGGATCATGCGGGCACGAGGGCCTTCGGTCGGTGTCGCAGCTTCGAGAGCCGTCGTACAAGTGAGCGAGCGATGAGCATCGCGAGGACCACGGCGAGGACGAGCGCGATCGCCGCGGGGAACGAGCCTCGCCACACCCGCGGGGCCTCGCGCGTCGCACTGACGCCGTCCGCGTCCACGACGAGGCGCGGGCGGAAGCCGGTGGACAGCAACGGGGCTCCGTCCCATGCCTCGGTCACCGTCGCGCGGTCGTGCGGCAGCAGCTCGGGCAGCGTGCGGCTCGAGAACGACTTCACCGTGCGACCGAAAGCGTCGACGATGTCGAGGCGCGCGGTGCCGGTGAGTCGGACGTTGCCGGTGTTCGCGATCTCGTAGGTGAACGCTGCATGCTGCTTGCCGGAGAACGGAGCCCACGTTCCGCCGTCGGCGCGCATGTCGAGCTTCGTGACGGTGAGCCCAGGATGCAACGGACCGCGCACGCGAAGGTAGATACGCGCGCCGACCCCTTGCTCGATCGTCACGTTCGACGCGGGCTGCGGTGTCGCGGGGTCGGTGGCGACCGCGACGACGCCGCCGGCCCAGTCACCGGGCTCGATGTCGGCGGGGATGCCGAGCTGGAACGGAAAGGTGATCGACGTCTCCGCTGCCACCGTGCGCGTCGCGAACGGCAGCGACACCCACCCGCCCACGCCCGTACGTGGCTGATCACGCAGTCGCAACGCGAACGCGCCCTGCGTCGTGGTGTACGCGTCCGCCCCGTACACCGCGAACGTCAGGTCGTGATCGCTCGGGTTGGTCAGCCGCACGTAGTCCTGAATCGCCTCGCCGGGCGCGAGCGAGTAGTCGAAGAACGTCCTGCTCGTCGCGGTGCCGTCGGCTGTTGCCGGCTCGAACGTCCAACCCGGTGCGCCGGGAACGCTCTGCGCGGTGGCCCGAGGGACGCCCGTCGCGAGCACGAGGAGCATGACCAGCACTACGAGGCAGCGGCGCACGGCTAGGTGATCGTGATGTTCAGCACGACCGTGTACGTGCCAGCGGCGACGCTCGCCGGCACGGCCAGGTCGAGCGTTGCCGTACAGCGGTACGCGCCGCCGCCGCCGCCGATGAGCGCGTTGCACAGGGTCACGCCGACGGTCTTCGACAGGCTGGCGGTCGTGCCGGGTTCGACCTGCGTGAGGTCACCGCTCCCCGGCGCGGCCAGGGACACGGACGGTGTCCACGAGAGGTTGCTGGCGGGGATGAGGTTGTTGGCGGATATGCCGATCGGTGTCTGATTCACGAAGTCACCGGTCAGAGTGCCGGTCACCGTCCAGCCGACGAGTATCCCGCGATCGTCGACCACGTCGATGGCGTTGAGCTGACCCGTGCTGTGCTGCGACGCGCCATTCAGCGTGAGCGCGCTCAATGTGATGTTCGAGAGCTGCTGCGAGATCGTGAGTGCGCCGGCACCGATCTGCTGCGTGATGACCTGGTTCGTCGTGCACGACACGCCGACGCACAAGGAGGTGATGTCCGTGACTGTGTACGACGCCTGCGTCGTGAGCGCGCCTTGCGTCACCACGATCGGGTTCACGCCCTGGAGGTCTTCGCCCGTCACGGTGATGACCGCGCTCAGGTTGCCGTTGGCGTCGACGAATCCCGTGGCGCTCGACACCGGGCCTCCGGGCGTCGACGGGGTGAGAAACGCCAGGGTCGGCGCGACTCCTTGCGGATCCCAGCCGGTGCCGGTCACCTGGACGGGCGTGCCCGGGCCGCCGTTGTTGGGAGTTGCTCCGGCGACGGCCGCGCCGAGGATCGACACCTGGCTCGACGCCGCGACCGAGTCGAATGGTCCGTTGCCCGGGAAGCCCGATGCGTTCGTCTGCATCACGAGCACAGGAGTCGCGCCCGCAGTGAGACCGGAGGGCACGACGACACTTCCTGTGACGACACCGCCGTTGGTGAGCGCGCCCGCCACGCCGTTGCAGTCGACCGCGCAGACGTACGTCGTGGTGGCCACGGTGATTGGAGCGGACGGGAGGGGGGCGGCGATCACCGCGCCGAACAACACTGCCGGAGTCGACGTCGTTGCCGCACCCCAGAAGCCCGAACCCGAGAACATTACGACGTCGCCGGCGACGAACGACACGCCGTTCGTGACGTTGACCGTCGGCGTCACTTGCGGCGTCGGCTGGCCCGCGTAGAGCAGGCGCGCCGACGCGATCGGGGTGTTCGCAATCGAGTCGCGCACCGTCAGCACGCACGACGCGAGCCCCGCGTTCACTTGCGCCTGGGTCGGCGGACACGTCGCCGCCGGGTCGACGGCGGAGAACAGTGAAGGAATGGTGAACGTGGTGGATACGTCGCCGAATGCGTTCGCACCGACGACAACCGCCGCGGCGGACGACGTCTCGAACAACGACGAGGATGCGGGCGACACGATCGCCGCCAGCGGACTCGCTTCGTTCAGCGCGATCGATTGACTCGCGTCGAGACCTGAGCAGACGACGGAGATGGACGCGCCGGCGGTCACGTTGGTGACGAGATCGGCGTTCATGTCGAACGTGCAGGTCGCAGGCGCCGCGCTCGCAGACGACGCTGTGACGCTGATCGCTGCGAGCGCGAGAAGCAGCGCAGCCGCGGCTCGCGCCGCGATTCGCCGACCGCCCGAACTTCCCACCAACCCCCCTGTCCGCGTAACTGCAAAATGCTGGAAGGGTCTGGCGCATTAGTCAACTGCCGCGCTACTGCAAACGGATCATCTGGACGCTATGTGAGGGCTTGCACCCCAAACTTCTTTCGCGATCTTCCGCGATCAGTCGTTGCCGAGGAGGCCGCTGACCCTTTCGGCGGCCTCGATGAATTCCTCGACCATCTCGTAGACGACCTGCTTGGCTGGTTTCACCTGGTTCATCGAGCCGACGATCTGGCCGACGAAGTAGTTCACGAGTTGCTCCGCGCCCGGGTTCGATGCCGCCGACCGCTGCATGCGTCGTTGCGCGTCGGCGATGAGCATGCCGTGCAATGGCATCGGCAGCGGATCCGGGTTGGCCGGGTCTTCCCACTCGTCGGTCCACGCGGTGCGCAGCTGCCGCGCCGGTTTTCCGGTCGACGCGCGCGAACGGACGGTGTCGGACGAGCCGGCGGCGAGGAACTTCTGTTTCACGATCGGATGGGTCTCGGCTTCCTCGGTGGTGAGCCACACCGAACCACACCACACGCCCTGCGCACCGAGCGCGAGCGACGCCGCGATCTGTCGTCCGTTTCCGATACCGCCCGCCGCGAGCACCGGCGTCGGTGCGACGGCATCCACGACCTCGGGGATCAGCACCATGGTCGAGATCTCACCTGTGTGACCGCCGGCCTCGTAACCCTGAGCGACGATGATGTCGACGCCCGCATTCTTCTGCCGCTCGGCGTGCACCTTCTTGCCGACCAGTCCGGCGACGACGACATCGTGCGCGTGTGCGTGTTCCACCATGTAGTCGGGGGCCGGGCCGAGGGCGTTCGCGATCAGCCGCGTCTTGCGGCCGAACGCCACGTCCATCAACGGCTGCGCGCCCTTGTGCGACCACGACAGCAGCCCGCCCGTCGACGTGACCTTCTCGTCGTCGGGCAGCGGGGGAACGCCGTACCGCTCCATGAGGTCGTTGACGAACTTGCGGTGCTCGTCGGGAATCATCTCGACGAGCTTGTTGCCGCTGAGGCCGCCTTCCTCGCTGCCGATGTACTTCGCCGGCACGAGCACATCGACGCCGTACGGCTTGTCACCGACCTCGTTCTCGATCCAGTCGAGCTCCATGTCGAGCATGTCGGGCGTCATCGCAACCGCGCCGAGCACACCCAGCCCGCCCGCCTTCGACACTGCCGCGACCACGTCGCGGCAGTGACTGAAGGCGAGGATCGGGAACTCGATGCCGAGAAGATCGCAGACCGGGGTACGCATGACCCCAGTCTGGATCTCAGGCTGCTTCGAGGGCGAGTTCGAACACCTTGTCGACCTGGTCGACGAGGTGGAAGGTCATCTCCTCCCGCACCTGCTCGGGCACGTCGTC
>JBEEGH010000028.1:0-415330 GCA_041166745.1 Acidimicrobiaceae bacterium | reverse complement strand
CCCACCGTCTTGTTGCCGGCATCGAGCGTGCTGCCCGGGGCGAGCGCCCGGTACCGGCCTGCGGCCACCACGTCCGCGGCGGCCCCGCCCGCGTTCGCGCCGGACGGCCCGACCCACACGGCCGTCGGGACGGACGAGGACCTGATGCGGTCGATCGTCGTCTGGAGTCGAGCGCGGGACACCACGACACCCGGGCTGTCGAGCTGGAGCACGAACGCCTTGACCCCGAGGCGCTCGGCGTCGGACAGGGAACGGTCGATGAAGGCCAGCAGGATCGGGTCGAGGTAGCCGTTCGCCTGGACGACGCTGACCACCCCATCCGGGGGCGGAAGGGGCGGTTCGCCCTGGGCTTTGGCCGGGCCGGCCCAGCCGCTCAGCACCACGATGAGGATGCCGAGGAGGGCACAGCCTCTCGCTAGTCTGCGCACGCTCGCCTTTCGAAGGGTTGACCGTGGATCCAGCGCAGTTCTTCGCTGCATCCCGCCTCGTCATCGTGGCCGGGAAGGGCGGCGTCGGCAAAACCACTGTTACGGCGGCGTTGGCGCGCGCTGCCGCGCTCTCGGGACTGTCCACGCTCATCGTCGAGGTCGAGGGCAAGTCCGGGCTGGCCTCGGTGTTCGGGCGGGAGCCGCTCTCCTATGAGGAAATCACCCTGTCGCCCGGGGGTGGGCCCGAGGGGGCCGCCGACATCCGCGGACGCACCCTGACACCCGACGACGCCCTCCTCGAGTACCTGCGCGACCACGGGATGTCCCGGATCTCTCGCCGGCTGGCATCGACCGGCGCGCTCGACGTCGTAGCTACGGCCGCGCCCGGCATCAAGGACATCCTCATCCTCGGCAAGGTCAAGCAGCTCGAGCGCGCCGGGGTCGCCGACCTCATCGTGCTCGACGCACCCGCGGCCGGCCACGCCATCACGTTCCTGCTGGCGGCGCGGGCCCTGCTCGACGCGGTACGCGTCGGCCCGATCAACACGCAGGCTCGCGAGGTGCTCGACCTGCTGACGGATGCCGAGCGGTGCCAAGTGATGCTCGTGACGCTCCCGGAGGAGACGCCCGTCAACGAGCTCGTCGACACCGCTTACCACCTCGAGGATCGAGTGGGCGTGAGCCTCGGTCCGGTCGTGGTCAACGGTATGTATGCGACCGTTCCCGGCCTCGACGTCGATCCGGTGCAGGCGGCGAGCGACGCGTCGACGTCGCTGCGATCCGGTGAGAGGGAGTCACTGCGCGCCGCGGCGGACTTCCGCCGTCATCGGATGGACCTGCAACGTGAGCAGGTGGAACGGCTCGGGGCGCAGTTGCCGCTGCCCCAGCTCCATCTGCCGTACTTGTTCAACGCCGACCTCGGTCCTCCCGAACTGGAGCAGCTGGCGCGCGAACTGCTCGCGGCGATCGTCAAGCTCGAAGGGGCACCTCGATGAACGAGCTGCTCCGGCTGGCGCGCGACGCCGAGATCATCGTCACCGCGGGGTCCGGGGGGGTAGGCAAGACCACCACCGCCGCGGTGCTCGCGTTGGAAGCGGCTCGCGCCGGACGGCGTGCGGTCGTCGTCACCATCGACCCTGCGAAACGGCTGGCCGACGCACTCGGGCTCGAGGGCTTGAGCAACACGCCGTCGAAGATCGAGGGCGACTGGCCCGGCGAACTCTGGGCGATGATGCTCGACACGAAGTCGACGTTCGACGACCTCGTCGCGACGCACTCGACCGATCCGAAGCAGGCCGAACGGATCCTCGGCAATCGCTTCTACAAGAACATCTCCGGCGCACTCTCCGGCACGCAGGAGTACATGGCGATGGAGAAGCTGTACGAGCTGCACGTGACCAATGACTTCGACCTCGTCGTTGTCGACACGCCACCGACGCGCCACGCGCTCGACTTCCTCAACGCTCCGCGACGGCTCACACGCTTCCTCGACCATCGCCTTTACCGCATCCTCATGGCGCCGACGCGTGGACTCATGAAAGCGGCGAACGTGGCGACGCAAGCGTTCGTACGAACACTGTCCAAAGTCGTGGGTGCCGAGGTGCTCGAAGACGCGATCACCTTCTTCACCGCGTTCTCCGGTATGGAGGAAGGCTTCAAGAACCGCGCCAACATCGTGTTCGAGTTGCTCGCGTCGCCGCGCACGGCCTTCGTACTGGTCGCGTCGCCGCGACGAGACACCGTCGAAGAGGCCGACTACTTCGCGCGCCGGCTCGCCGAGTCCGGCATCGCGGTACGCGCCCTGATCGTCAATCGGATGCATCCTCGCTTCGGGGACGGATTGGCGGAGGCATCGCGTGAACGGGCGCGAACGCTCGAAGGTACGGACCTCGGCGGCCTGTACGCGAACCTCGCCGACTTCCGCCTCGTCGCATCCCGCGAGGAGGAGCACCTTGCGGGCCTTGCCGATCGCGTGGCTCCCGCGCCGGTCATCCGAGTGCCGTTCCTGCGCACCGATGTCCACGATCTCGACGGTCTCGCCGAGGTCGGCACGCACTTGTTCGGTTAGCTGCTCTCGTCGGCCGTCGCGAGCGCGGAGGCCGCCTCTTCCACGGTCTCGGTGACCGGGACGATGCGATCGAAGCCCGTCGTGTGCAACAAGCGCGTCAAGGTGGGACGGCTGCACGCGACTGCGACATCACCGCCGGCTTCTCGCGCGCGCCGGATGCCGCCGATCAACGCGCCGAGGCCTGCGGAATCCATGAACGGCACCGATGACAAGTCGATGAGCAACCGGCGTGAGGTGGCGAGCTCGGCCAGCTGCTCACGGAATTGTCCGACGGTGTAGGCGTCGAGCTCGCCGACGGGGCGACAAACGATGTAGTCGGCGGACGACTCCACCTGGATCTCGAGCAACAACGTCCTCCTGGAACGGGGCGAGGCCGATGGTAGCCACCTCAGCGCAAGATGCTTCCCTCGACAGACGGCCACTAGCCTCGCCAGGTGGCAGACATCCTGGTCGCAACTGATGCCGACTGGATTCGTGATGAAGTCGAGGCGGCACTCGGTGGCCCCGACCGCGCGGTGCGGTGGGTGCGTCACGGTATGGATGTGCTCCCGGCCATGTCCGACATGACCCCGGCCCTCGTCGTGCTCGATCTCCAGATCGGCAACATGGGCGGCATGGCGACGTGCATGGCCGTGCACCAGGAGGCCGGCGCCGGACGATTGCCCGCCGTGCCGGTGCTGATGCTCCTCGACCGCGAGGCTGATGTCTTTCTGGCCCGACGGTCGGATGCGGACGGTTGGTTGATCAAGCCGATCGACGCGTTCCGCCTACGCAAGGCCGCGAACGCGCTGCTCGACGGTGGCGAGTACCACGAAGGCATCCCCGCCGGCGCCGCCGAACCTCTGCTGACCTGATCGTCGCCCAATCTCGAGCGCAAACACGACCCCTGGGTCGTGTTTGCGCTCTCGGTTCGTTCAGCGAGATCGCACTTCGGGCGTCAACAGGGCATCCGATACAGTCTCGACGCTCCACGGGGAGTGGCGCAGTTTGGTAGCGCGCTGCGTTCGGGACGCAGAGGTCGTGGGTTCAAATCCCGCCTCCCCGACCAAATTTCCGCAGGCTCCGTCGCCGCCGGCCGTCCCCAATGCCCTGCTCGCGTAGGCGAAGGCGGTGCGCGAGGACCTCGAGTAGCGCTCGCCCTACAGTGCCGCGCCGTGCGCCACGCCATCTACCTGCCGCCGTTCGGAGAGTTCGGGGACGTCCACGCGCTCGTCGATTTGGCGGTCGCCGCCGAGGAGGTCGGCTGGGACGGATTCTTCCTGTGGGACCACATCCACTACGAGGCCGAAGTCCCGTTGGTCGACGCATGGATCGCGCTGAGCGCGATTGCAGCGTCGACCTCGACGATCCGACTCGGCCCACTGGTCACTCCCCTCGCCCGCCGCCGGCCGTGGAAGGTGGCACGTGAGGCGGTCACGCTCGACCATCTGAGCCGCGGGCGCCTCGTCTTGGGAGTCGGGCTCGGCATCGACTTCTGGCGTGAGTTCAGTGCGTTTCCGACCGAGGCCGTCGATGACCGCGAGCGGGCCCTGCTGGTCGACGACGGGATCGAGATCATCACGCGGCTCTGGTCGGGGGAGCGCGTGTCGTACCGCGGACGCCGGTTGTCCGTCGACGACGCCTGCTTCCTGCCCCGCCCCGTGCAAGAGCCCAGGATCCCGTTGTGGTCGGCGGCGATTTGGCCACCGGCGCGTCACGGGCCCATCCGTCGCGCGGCGCGCTGCGACGGCGTGATGCCGTTTAAGCCCGGGGGGCCGTTCACGCCGAGCGAGGCGGCGCAGGTCCGTGATCTCGTCGCAGCAGAGCGCGCGAGCGATGCGCCGTTCGACATCTGCCTTTGGGGATCTCCGGATCGGGTGGCCGACTACGAAGCCGCCGGTGTCACCTGGCTCGTCGGCGTGTCCGCCGGACCCGACGGTCGGATCGCGGACGTGCGTCGAGCGATCGCCGCTGGGCCTAGCCGGGCCTAGCGCACTCGGGCGTCTCGCTGTCCTCCGATGCGGTGATGTCTGGCGCGATGGGCAGTCGCATCGAAGCGTGTCCGTAACATCGCAGTGTCGGCATGCGCCGCGAGCGTGACGTGAGGAGACAGGCATGGCCAGCAGCAGCATCAAGGACTTGATGGCGCGTTCCGCCAACGTGGTGCATCGAGCGATCATCAAGGGCACCGGTGGACGCATCGGCGGCACGGGCTTCGGCATGCCCGTCGTGATACTGACGACGACAGGGCGCAAGAGCGGCAAGCAGCGCAGCACGATGCTGACGTCGCCGGTGCACGACGACAATCGCGTCGTGCTCGTCGCGTCGTATGGCGGCGACGATCGTCACCCGGCGTGGTTCCTCAACCTGCGCGACAATCCCGAGGTCGAGCTCGAGCTGCGCGGCAAGAAGCGTTCGATGCGCGCGCACGTGGCGTCTCCTGAGGAGAAGGCGACGCTGTGGCCTGAGGTGACCGCGGCATACAAGGGCTACGCGCAGTACCAGACCAAGACCGACCGCGACATCCCGCTGGTGATCCTCGAGCCCGCGTGAACGCGTGGGTCTGCCCGGAGTCATCGCTCGACTCGCTCTCGTAGCCGCGCTCGCGCTGGCGGTGCCTGCGTGCAGCGACAACGATCCGCCGGCGACGGCGACGGCGTCGCTCGTCGCGTCGTCGTCCGCAGCTCCGACAACGACGACGACTCGACTGCCGCCCGACCTGCAATCGGTGGTCGACGCGTTCGTCGGTGAGCAGAAGGTGCCGTTCAGTGTCGTAGCCGTCGATCTGTCGACCGGCGCGCGGGCAACGCACCTGAGTGACCGCCAGGTGCGCAGCGCCAGCCTCTACAAGCTGTACGTCGCCAGAGAGCTGCTGCGGCGCATCTACGCCGGCACGCTCCGCCGCGATGCGCCAGCCAGCGACGGTGAAGGACGCACGGTCGACGAATGCCTTCGAGCGATGATCGTCGTGTCGGACAACGCCTGCGGTGTCGCCGGCCTGTCGATCGTCGGCCGCGGGGAGCAGAATGCTGCGCTTCGCCGTGACGGGTTCGTCAACACGTCGCTGGCCTCGCCACAGCTCACGAGCGCGGACGACGTCGCCCTCTTCTTCATGCAGGCGCGGGACGGAACCCTGCTCGGCCCGGACGGCGGGGCGGCATCAGCAGAGCTCTATCAGTTGCTGCGCGAACAGCAGGTGAACGATCGCCTGCCGCTCGACCTCCCACCGCAGACGCCGATCGCGCACAAGACCGGCGACATAAACGAGTGGGCGCACGATGCCGGTGTGATCACCACACCGCACGGCGATGTGTTGCTCGCGGTGCTGAGCGGTCCGTGGCCGTTGCCGTGCTGCGACGCTGATCACCCCGGCGAACCCGAGCGCATCGCCTTCGGTGCGATTGCCGAACTCGGACGAGCGGTCTTCGACGCGGCGAGCAGATGATTCAGACGGTCATGGTGGGCCGATGGAAGCCCAGCCGCCCCATCCACCGAGAAACGCCTGTCGATAGATCGTGAAATCGGTGCCTTCGGTGAACGCTTCGAGTCGTCCGACCCCAGGCGCCGCGAGATCCACGGCCGAGGCC
Organism: Acidimicrobiaceae bacterium; assembly: GCA_041166745.1. Classification (GTDB taxonomy): domain Bacteria; phylum Actinomycetota; class Acidimicrobiia; order Acidimicrobiales; family JACDCH01; genus DASUCS01. The sequence continues at coordinate 409,268 of JBEEGH010000028.1, read as the reverse complement.
AGGATCCCGCCGCGAGGAACGAACGATGACCACGAGGATCCGTTCCACGACTTCACGTACATCTGGTTGTCGCTACCCCGCACCGCGACGTCGATCCGGTTGAATCCCCACGACGCCGCACCAGGCCCGGCGTTCAGCACGCCGCCGAAGCCTTCGAAGCTCGACCAGCCCGCACCGTCCCACCACTTGTGCCACAGGCCGTTGTCCGTACCGCGAACGAACACGTCGAGACGGTTCGGCCCCCACGATGCGACATCGGGGTCGCCGGTGAGAACGCCTCCGAGCGGGATGAAGCTCGACCACGACGCACCGTTGTAGAACTTCGTCCAGAGGCCGTTGTCCGTACCGCGTACGAAGACATCGATCCGGTTGCCAGACCATGACACCGCGGTCGGGCCTGCCGTCAGGCCGCCCCCGAGCGACTCCCACGGCCCCCACGTCGCGCCGTCGTTCGTCCACCGGTGCCACAGCGCGTTGTCCGAGCCGCGCGCGAACACATCCATGCGTCCGCCGCCCCACGCCGCGACATCGGGATCTGACGTGATCTGCCCGCCCAGGCTCACCCACGCGGTCTTCCCCGACGCCGTGATGCTTCGGGTCCACAACGCGCCGTCGTCACCCTTCACGAACACATCGGACCGACCAGGCAACGGAGACGCCGCGCCCGGTCCGCTCTGCACGCTCTTCAAGAACGAAGGCGAACCCAAATTGAGCCGTCCGCGTCCGTAGAGGTTGTCGGCGCCGAACGCTCCTGCATCGACGCCGCGCTGCATCAGCAGATCTTGGATTTGCTCGGCCGTCGCATTGGGCGCTGCCTGTTTGACCAGCGCGGCGGCGCCGGTCGCGTGCGGCGCGCTCGCGGACGTGCCGTAGAAGCCCGGATGGTTGTTGCAGTATCCCGGGAGGACCCCGCTGAACACGTCGTTGCTGACGCCGTCCGGGGCACTGATGTCGGGCTTGGTGCGGCCGTCGATCGTCGGGCCCTGACTGCTGAACGGCTCCAAGGCACCGTTGGCGTAGCAGTGCGCGCCCACCGCCATCACGAACCCGGACGTCGCCGGCTCGCTCAGGCTGCCGTCGGCCCGCACGGCTTGCAGGTTCTGCTCCTGTCCCTGGAAGTAGATGTCGACCCGCGGGTTGATGGTGACGGAGGCGTCGTGACGGAAGATCACCATGAAGTAGGTGTGCGTGGAACTGTCGTTCTGGAATGGCGCTCGCAGCGCAGGCCGATCATTTGGCGATCCGAGCCGACATCCGAGGAGGTTGCCTTGCGAGATCGCGTCCTTGTAGAAGCACAAGTCGAAGGTCTGGCTCGACGTCGGCCATTGATCGAACTTCATCGCGACGTCGGAGATCGCGTTCGGGCCGAGCGTGAACGAAAAGGTCTCGGTGCCGTCCGGTCCGACGACGGGATTGCCCGGGAAGAACTCCACTGCTCCGTCATTGTCTTTGTCGAACGCGTTGAACTGGAAGTGGCCCAACGCCTCGTTACCGGCGGATACCGACCACAACTGCCCGGCTTGCCGGCCGATCGCGACCGCGACCGCCGGTGTACCGGTGCCACCGGTGCCGTCGCCGCGACCGCCGATGACATCCCCGATCGACGCGTTCACGATCTTCACGTCGATGTCAGATCGGGCGAGGTACTGCGCGGCACTCGTCATGTCGTCGTCCGAGTACACGCAGACCAGGTACACGGTCGCGTTCGGTGCCATCTGGTGCACGATCTCGGCAACCGCCGTGCCGTGGTCGATCGGCGGGTCGGTACCGTTCGGGCCGCCGCCTTTGAAGCTGGCGATGGTGGGGCCGCAGAAGTTGGCGGTGGTCAGGTTCGCAAGGGGCGGAAGGCGTCCGGCGAGGCTCTCGGTGTCGTACTTGTCGAAGCCGACGTCGACGATCGCGACCTTCACGTTCGTGCCGTCTCGCCCGGCGTCCTGCCACGCCTTTGCGCCCGTGGCGCCCAGGCGGTTGGTTCCGACGTTGTCGACGCCCTCGGAGATGACATCGGGCCGAAGCTTCTCGGGTGGCACCACGAACGTCACCCGTCCGTCGTCGGCCAGAGTTCCCAACCGGTCAGGTGCGACATTCGCGACCACCGACGAAGCGCTACTGATACGCACTTCGCCACCAACCGCTTCGACCGCGGCACGCACCCCTGCGACGTCCGGTCCCTTGACCTGCACGAGGACCGTTCCCTCCGGGGCGGACGCCGACGGCGCCGCGTGCGCTTGCAGATCACCGCGGCTCGCAGGGTCCAGCGCCGACGAGAGCTTCGGGTGTGCGAAGGACGCCGGCCGGGAGGGCCACGAACTCGGCACCCCGGGCGCGGCGCGAACAGGAGTCGCGACCGCTACCCCTGCGACCAGGAGCAGAGCCGCGAACGCCGCCGTTCGTCCGCGCCTTGCCATCTGCGTGCGAGAGTACCGGCCTATGAAGGTCGGTGCATTCGTTCCTGTCGGCACACTCAACGCCAACCCGGAGTTCGCGAGTGCGCTGGGGCCCACGCTCGAAGAGCGCGGTTTCGAGTCACTTTGGGTAGCCGAGCACGTCGTTCTGTTCGACGACTACGAGAGCCAGTATCCATACGCGGACAGCGGCCGCTTTCCCGGAGGCGGCGACTCGGGTCTGCTCGAGCCGATGACCGCGTTGGCCTACGTTGCCGCGACGACGTCGACGTTGCGGCTCGGCACGGGAATCTGCCTCGTCGGGCAACGCAATCCCGTCTACACGGCGAAGCAGGTGGCGGATGTCGACGTGCTGTCCGGCGGCCGGGTCGACTTCGGTGTCGGGATCGGATGGCTGCGCGAGGAATTCGAGGCGGTGGCCATGCCGTTCGATCACCGGGGAGCACGGTCGGACGAGCACCTCGCGGTGATGAAGGCGCTGTGGACGGAGGATCCGTCGTCGTTCGACGGCACGTACTACCAACTGCCCGAGTGCCGCATGTACCCCAAGCCCGTGCAGCGGCCACATCCGCCGATCCATGTCGGCGGTGAAAGCGACGGCGCGTTGCGCCGCGCCGCTCGGCTGGGCCAGGGATGGTTCGGCTTCAACCGCCTGCCCGATCAGGTGCCAGAGGCCTTGCAGCGGCTCGACACGGCTCTCGCCGTGGAAGGACGCACGCGCGCCGACATCGAGGTCAGCGTGTGCCCCTACTTCAACCCCGTCGACGCTGATGCGATGAAGCGCTACGCAGACTTGGGCGTCGATCGCGTGATCCTGGTCGTCTTCGGCATCGATCGCGATGGGCTGCGGCGCGCCGCGGACGATGCTGCCACGCTGGTCGAGGCCGCGGCCGCCTTGGGGTCATGAGCGAAGAATCGACGCGCACGATCGAAGCGCCTATGCAGGGGACGATCGTCTCTGTTTCGGCGGCCGAGGGCGACGCCGTTCAGGCCGGCACGCCGCTGCTCGTGATCGAGGCGATGAAGATGGAGCACGTCATCACCGCGGACAGCGCCGGCACGGTGCGCACGATCAATGCCATCGTCGGCGCGACGGTGTACCCGGGCGACGCGTTGATCGTCGTCGAAGCAGGGCTCGCCGACGCGAAGGTGAAGGTGACGGCGGCCGACGTCGATCTCGACGCGATCCGCCCCGATCTCTCCGAGGTGCTGCGTCGTCAGTCGCTGACCCGTGACGAATCGCGGCCCGCGGCCGTCGAGCGCCGACGCAAGGTGGGATTGCGCACGGCCCGCGAGAACCTCGCCGATCTGTGCGACCCCGACAGCTTCGAGGAGTACGGCTCCCTCGTGATCGCTGCGCAACGATCGCGACGATCGGTGCAGGAGCTGATCGAGCAGACGCCGGCCGACGGGCTGGTCGGCGGTATCGGGCGGGTCAACGGGGGCCGTTGCGCGGTGGTGTCCTACGACTACACCGTGCTCGCAGGCACCCAGGGCCACCGCAACCACGCCAAGAAAGACCGGCTGTTCGAGCTCGTCGAGCGGTTGCGGCTACCGGTCGTGCTCTTCGCCGAAGGCGGCGGCGGCCGTCCTGGTGACACGGATCACTCAGGTGTCTCCGGGCTCGAGTGCATGGCGTTTGCCCTGTTCGCGGGGCTCAGCGGCCTGGTGCCCCTCGTCGGCATCGTGTCGGGACGATGTTTCGCCGGCAACGCTGCCCTGCTCGGTTGCTGCGACGTGATCATCGCGACCGAGGGCTCGAACATCGGCATGGGTGGACCGGCGATGATCGAAGGCGGCGGCCTCGGCGTGTACGCGCCCGAAGACGTCGGCCCGATCTCGGTGCAGGCGCCAAACGGTGTCGTCGACGTGACCGTCGCCGACGACGTTGAGGCGGTGCGCGTCGCGAAGCAGTACCTCTCGTACTTTCAAGGACCGACATCGGAATGGGAGTGTGCCGACCAACGGCGGCTTCGTTCGGTCATCCCCGAGAACCGTTTGCGCGTGTACGACGTGCACGCCGTGATCGACACGCTGTGCGACACAGAGTCGGTGCTCGAGCTGCGGCCGCAGTTCGGGGTCGGGATCGTGACCGCGTTGGTGCGCATCGAAGGGCGACCGCTCGGCATCATCGCCAACAACCCGGTGCACCTCGGAGGCGCCATCGACAGCGAGGGCGCCGACAAGGCCGCACGATTCATGCAGCTCTGCGATGCCTTCGATCTCCCGATCTTGTTCCTCTGCGACACGCCCGGGTTCATGGTCGGTCCGGAGGCCGAGAAGACGGCGCAGGTACGTCACTTCAGCCGCATGTTCGTCGTCGCCGCGAGCATGACCGTGCCGTTCTTCACGATCATCCTGCGCAAGGGCTACGGGCTCGGCGCGCAGTCGATGGCCGGTGGCAGCTTCCGCGCACCCGTGTTCACCGTCGCGTGGCCGACCGGCGAGTTCGGCGGTATGGGTCTCGAAGGCGCGGTGCAGCTCGGGTATCGGCGCGAGCTCGATGCCATCGAGGACCCGGAAGCCCGTGAGGTTGAATACCAACGTCTCGTCGCGCGGGCCTACGAAGCGGGCAAGGCACTGAACACCGCGACGTACTTCGAGATCGACGACGTGATCGATCCTGTCGACTCGCGGCGGCGCATCGTCAACGCTCTACGCGCCAGTCCACCCCTCCCTCATCGAGAGGGAAAGAAGCGCCCCTTCATCGACACGTGGTGAACCCGCTCCGAACCGCCTCCGGAGGCTTTCAGGGCACGAGGACGGCATGGACGGGGGCTTCGGCCTCGCTCTCGCCGGCCATCGCCTGCAACAGCATCTCGGCGTCGCCGAAACCCACGCACTGTCGGGGCAGATCGTCGAAGGGCCAGCGTCGCGACACGAGCACCTCGATCGCCGCGCGATACGCGGTCACGTCGACCCCGAGCGCGCCGACGAGGTGCAACTCCTTGTAGACGACGTGATCGGGCCAGAAGCCGGGAGTCTCGGGGCTGCCGCGAGTGCCGGCGAGCACGACCGTGCCACCCGGTCGAGCCAGCGCGACTGCCTGCGCGAGCGCGGCGGGCGCCTTGGCAGTGACGTCGACGACGACATCGGCGAGCCGTCCGCCTGTTGCCGCCCGCAAAGCCTTCGCCGGGTTGTCGACCGCGGCAACGTCGATCGCAAGATCGGCGCCGAACTGTGCGGCCAGCGCGAGGCGACCGGCGTCCCGAGGACCGACCCCGGTGATGGCGACGAACTCCGCTCCCGCCTCCTTCGCGGCTACGCACGCCGACAGTCCGCGAATTCCCGGACCGAGAACCACGACGACATCGCCCTTCGTCGCGCCACCGACAGTCGTCGTCCAACGGATGCCCGCACCGAGCGGATTGAACAGGGTGGCGATCTCCGGTGCCAGTGCAGACGGAAGCGGCAGCAACATCGTGTCCGGCCCCAGGTACTGATGCTGCGCGTAGCCACCCCAGAGTCCCGGCGGTTTCGCTACGTCGACGAAGCCGTACATGTCACCCATGCCGTGACGGATGCAACGCCTGTAGCGCCCAGCAAGACACTCATCGCAGAGGCGGCACGACTGGAAGACCTCCACCGCGACCCGGTCGCCGACCTGCACGCCCCATCGCTCCCCCGCGCGGTCACCGACGGCCTCGATGATGCCCACCGCCTCGTGCCCTGGGATGAACGCGAAGCCCGCCGGCAGGTGGCCGGTGTATTGCTCGTGATCGGTGCCGCACAACCCGCAGGCTTCGACGCGCAACAGGCCGTCATCGTCTCCGATCGCCGGTAGCGAGAGCTCGTGCGGTACGAGTCGGCGAGGCGCTTCGAGCACGAGGGCGGTCGCCGTCGCTGCTGACGTCACCCGCGCTGTCTACACGACCCCGCTCGGGCGAGGGCTCACGGGGCCCGAAGAAGACCAGTTGGCGCGTGATTCGGGGCCACCACACCCAGATGCCCGGCACAGGGACCGCCAGTGCATCTCCTCGACCCATGTCGGAATCATCCGCTTTGTACGGTGTAGCCGCTATCGGGAATGACCCTTAGATGAGGCATCGGTCACAGCCCGATCGGGTACCCCGTGGAGGTGCGGGCGCACAATCAGGGAGAACCACACATGGTGCTCATCGGTTTCGTGCTGCTTGCTGCGGCCGCCGCCTTCGGTCTCGACCTCGCGATCGAGAACTACTTCTCCATCGATGTCGATGCCTTCAATCAAGTGTTCACCACCTCTGCCTCGGCAGTGTTCGTAGCTGGGGTGGTCACCGGTCTGACCGGTGCGCTCGGGCTCATGCTGATGCGTGATGGCCTCGTGCGCCGCCGGCGTCGTCGCCTCGAGGCCAGGGAAGCCGACGAGCACCGCGAGCGTCACATCGCTGCCCTCGAGAACGAGCACGCTGCGCAACATCGCACCACCGACGACCACGACGGCGATCGTGCGCCGGTCGATCTGCGAGAGCGAGATCGCGATCGCGATCACGTGACGACGTTCTGATCGGTGACAATGGCGGTTGGTGCGTACCGTTCGAACACCAACCGCTGATGATGTAGTCGCGGCACGCGACGTCCTCGCACACCACTTGGCCCCGACACCGGTTCTTTCGAGCCCGGTGCTCGGGGCCGATGTGGTCCTCAAGCTCGAGACGTTGCAGCCCACAGGCTCGTTCAAGGTGCGCGGCGCGTTGGTGGCGGTGGCTCGAGCCGTGGCCTTGGACCCCGAGACACCTCTCGTCACGGCGTCGGCGGGAAATCACGGCCTCGGTGTCGCGTACGCGGCGACGGCGTACGGCGCGACCGCAACCGTGGTCGTGCCCGAGAACGCTTCACCCGCGAAGCTCGCCGCGCTGGCCCGCTTCGACGTGACACTCGTGCCCAAAGGCACGAGCTACGACGAGGCCGAGGCGTACGCGGTCGGTCTCGCCGATGAGGGTGCAGCGTTTGTTTCCCCGTACAACGATCCCGACACGATCGCCGGCCAAGGATCCGTCGTCCTCGAGTTGTTCGACCAGGTTCCCGGGCTGCGCACGATCGTGGTACCGATCGGCGGCGGTGGTCTGATCTCCGGCGTCGGGCTGGCCGCCACGCTGCGTCCAGGGGTGCGTGTGATCGGCGTCCAAGCCGCCGCGTCGCCGGCGATCCTGTCCGCCCTCGACGACGATGGAGCGTCGCCGATCGTCGTGCACCCCACGCTGGCGGACGGGCTGGCCGGCAACATCGAAGCCGGCTCAGTGACGATCGATCTCGTCCGTCGACATGTCGCTGACATCGTCACCGTCACCGAGGAGGAGATCGGCGATGCCATCAGGTTCCTCGTCCGCGAGCACGGGCTCGTCGTGGAGGGATCCGGTGCAGTGGGCGTGGCCGCGTTGCTGCAGGGTTACGTGACGAACGACGGCGGTCCGACCGCGGTGTTGCTCACCGGCCGCAACATCGCGCCGAAATTGCTGGCTGCGTTGCTCAGCGAACCAGGCTCCTGACCTCGTCGTCGGTGACCTGACGGAAGTCGCGGTACCACGCTCCCACCGCGATGAAGCGTTCCGGCGCCGCGAGCACGACGACGCGGTCGGCCTCGTCTTCCAGCATGGCGACGACCTCCGGTGGCGCCACCGGTGCGGCAGCCACGAGCGCGCCCGCGTTCTGGGCGCGCAACGCGGCGAGGGCGACTCGCATCGTCGCGCCCGTCGCCAAACCGTCGTCGACGACGACGACGGTTCGTCCTTCGACGGCGAGAGCCGGCCGGTCGCCGCGGTAGGCGCCGTCGCGCTCGCTGACGACCGCGCGCTCGCTGGCGACGATCGAGTCGAGCTGCGTGCGATCGACGCCGAGCTGACGAACGATCTCGTCGTTCAACACGATGATGCCCCCGCTGGCGACGGCACCGAGCGCCAACTCGGGCTGGTGGGGGGCGCCGAGCTTGCGCACGACGAACACGTCGAGGGGCGCCCCGATCGCCTCGGCGACCTCGTGGGCCACGGGTACGCCGCCCCGGGGCAACCCGAGCACGAGAACGCCGGAGACGCCGGCCAGATCGCCCAGCGCTGCCGCCAGTTGGCGGCCGGCGTCCTGTCGATTCGCAAAGATGAGTGGATTATGGACCTCGGACAGTTCCAACAGCTCATGCGCGACACCTACGGCGAACGCGACCGCGCTCGTGGCACCGCCGCGTCGGTCGCGTGGCTCACCGAGGAAGTCGGCGAGCTGGCGCAGGCGATCCGCAAGGGCACTGCGACGCAGCAGCTCGAGGAGTTGGCGGACGTGCTCGCGTGGCTGGCCTCGCTCGCCGATCAACTCGGGTTGTCGCTCGCTGAAGCGGCCGATCGCTACGCGCACGGCTGCCCGCGGTGCGGCAACGTTCCGTGCCGTTGCGACTAGTGCAAACCAGGTAGGCGTTCGGCGATCTGCACCGCGTTCAGCGCGGCGCCCTTGCGCAGGTTGTCGTTGGCAACGAACAGCGAGAGGCCGCGGCCCCCGTCGACCGTGTCGTCGCGTCGAATGCGGCCGACGTACGACGGGTCGGCGCCGGCGGCGAGCAACGGCGTCGGCAGATCGACCACTTCCACGCCCGCTGCGTTGTGCAGCAGCTCTGTGGCCCGCACGGGATCGAGCGGACTCGTGAACTCCGCGTGGATCGCCATCGAGTGACCGGTGAACACCGGCACCCGAACACACGTGACGGCGACGGCGAGCTCGGGAATGCCGAGAATCTTGCGGCTCTCGTGTCGCATCTTCTGCTCTTCGTCGGTCTCGCCGCGACCATCGTCGATGATCGAGCCAGCCAGCGGAACGATGTTGAAGGCGATCGTCGTGGCGAACATCTGCGCCGGAGGGAACTCCACGGCGCGGCCATCGAACGTCAACGCGGAGGCGCGGTCACTGACTTTGCGCTGCTGTTCGTCGAGTTCGTCGACACCGACGCCGCCCGCGCCGGATACTGCCTGATACGTGTCCACGATGATGCGCCTCAGACCAGCTTCGCGATGTAGAGGAGCGAGGACCGCCATGAACGCCATCGTCGTGCAGTTCGGGTTGGCGACGATGCCCTTCGGGATGTCGTCGAGCTCGTCGTCGTTCACATCGGCGACAACCAGCGGCACCTGAGGATCCATGCGCCAAGCAGACGAATTGTCGATCACGATCGCACCGGCTGCGGCGATCGCGGGCGCAAGGTCTTTGGCCGCGTACTTGCCTGCCGAGAAGAGTGCGACGTCGAGACCGCTGTAGTCGGCCGTCTCGGCTTCCTCGACGACGATCTCGCGGTCGCCCCAGGGCAGCGTGCGACCAGCGGACCGAGCCGAGGCGAAGTAACGCAGCTCGTCGACCGGAAACGCTCGTTCCGCGAGCAGCCGGCGCATGACGCCACCGACCTGTCCAGTCGCTCCGAAGACTCCGACACGCATGACCGTCAAGGTTACGACCCGTGCCGAGTCAGACCGCGATCGTTAAGGGGCGGGGCGGCGTGCGCGGTCGCGAGATCGTGTCGAGACATGGGTATCGTCGCCGCATGATCGAGCTGCGCCCACTCGGGCGGACGGGCGTGAAGGTGTCGGCACTCTGTCTCGGGGCAATGAACTTCGGGGGGCCGAGTGATGAGGCCGATTCCGAGAAGATGATGCTGGCGGCGCTCGACGCCGGCATCAACTTCATCGACACCGCCGACGTGTACACCGGAGGCAACAGCGAGCGGGTCGTCGGCGAGGTGCTCGAGCGGGCCGGACGACGCGACGACATCGTGCTCGCCACCAAGGTCGGCATCCCATCGGGCGCCGGGCCGAACGAACAGGGCGCATCGCGCCGTCACATCGTGCGATCGTGCGAGGCGTCGCTGTCCCGACTGCGCACCGATCGGATCGATCTGTATCAACTGCATCGTCCGCTCTTCGACATCGATCCTGAAGAGACGCTCGCCGCATTCGACGACCTCGTGCGCGCCGGGAAGGTGATCAACATCGGCTGCTCGACCCACCCGGCGTGGTACGTGCAGGAGTGCCTCGGCGTGAGCGACAAGCGCGGCTGGGCCCGCTACGTGAGCGAGCAGCCGCCGTACAACCTGCTCGACCGTCGCGTCGAGAACGAGCTCGTGCCGCTCGCGCTGCGTCACGGTCTCGCGCTGTTGCCGTGGTCACCGCTGGGAGGCGGCATCCTCGCTGGCCGGTACCGCTCGGCCACGAAACCACCGGCGGGGTCGCGCGCCGCTCGCATGCCTGCCGCTCAAGATCGGCTGACGAAGGCCGCGCTCGCCGGGGCAAAGGCGGTCGGTGAGCTGGCGGACGACCGGGGTCTCACGTCCGGACAGCTCGCGCTGCTGTGGCTACGCGACCGCCCGGGCGTGACCAGCCCCATCGTCGGACCTCGCACGATCGAACATCTTCAGGAGTCGCTGGCCATCGCTGACCACGCGCCGCTCGACGACGAGGCCGTCGCCGCCCTCGATGCGCTGGTCGCGCCCGGCACGTTCGTCAGCAACTTCCACAACACCAGCGGCTGGACCGCGGGCGCCACCTCCTTCTTCCGCCGCTAACGCCCATCCAAATCGGAGTTTTTAGAGGGCGTCGAGGCCGAAGGCGGTGTGGAGCTCTTGGACAGCGCGTTCGATGTCGGCTTCGCGCACGATGCAGGAGATGCGAATCGCCGACGTGGAGATCATCTCGATGTTCACCATCGCGGCGGCGAGCGTTTCGAACATCGTGGCCGCGACACCGGGGTTCGATTTCATGCCGGCGCCCACGAGGCTCACCTTCGCGATTGCCCGGTCGGTCGTCACCCCGGTTGCACCGATCTCGTCAGACAGCCCGCCCGTGATCGCGGTGGCGCTGTCGAGGTCGGTGCGAGGAACGGTGAAGCTGATGTCGGTCACGCCGTGATCAGAGACGTTCTGCACGATCATGTCGACGTTCACATCGGCGTCGGCGAGCGCGCGGAACACACGGGCCGCGATACCCGGCTTGTCGGGCACCCCGGCAAGGGTGACCTTCGCCTCGGACGTGTCGTGCACGACGGCAGACACGACGGCTTGTTCCATGGACGAATCCTCCTCCACCACCCAGGTGCCCGGCTCCCAGGTGAAGCTCGAGCGGACGTGCAACGGAACGCGCCATGTGCGGGCGAACTCGGCACCGCGCATCGCCGGCTTCGGACAACCGGCCGCGCACATCTCCAACATCTCGTCGAAACTGATCTTGGCCATCCGGCGAGCGGCCGGCACGACGCGTGGGTCGGCCGTGAACACACCAGAAACGTCGGTGTACAACTCGCAGGCATCCGCGCCGAGGGCATGCGCGAGGGCAACCGCCGTGACGTCGGAGCCGTTCCGGCCGAGGAACGTGACGTCACGCTCGCTCGACACGCCTTGCGCGCCACCGACGACAGGAACTCGCCCCGCGTCGACTGACTGGCGCACGCGATCGGGCCGGACTTCGAGGATCCGGGCATTCGTGTGCGTCGTATCGGTGAGGAACCCCGCTTGACTTCCGGTGAACGAATCGGCCGGCACGCCGATGTCGTGCAGCGCCATGCAGAGCAGCGCCGTCGCCTTGCGCTCGCCGGCGGTGATGAGCATGTCCATCTCCCGGCCAGGGCGCACGGTGGCCACCTCCGACGCGAGACGAATCAGCTCGTCGGTCTCCTTGCCCATCGCGCTCACGACAACGACGACCTCGTTGCCATGGCGGCGCGTGCGGGCCACGTGGTCGGCGACCTGACGAATGCGTTCGGGGTCGGCAACGGACGTGCCACCGAACTTCTGGACTACGAGCGCCATCGGGCGGAGAACGCTATCGCTACTCGTCTTCTGTCGGGCCACCACTTAGCAAGGCGCCCCAGCCCTGGAGCGTGTCGAAGAGCTCGATCTCGGTCGAGTGCAGAACCGCGCACAATGCTCGAATGTCGTCGCGGCGCACGGAGAGGACACGGCCGTTGAAGTCGCCGCGTTCGATGATGATCGTGCGCAGGTAGCGCACCACGGGGTCGGCGTCCTCGATCCGGCCGAGTGCCTCGAGGTCGAGAACGACTTTGGCCACCCGGGCCCCGGCTCGCCCTTGGCCATCGGCCTCGCCGAGCAAGACACCCATCGGAACGCCGTAGAACTCGGCCAGCTCCCGAAGCCTGGGCAGGCTCAGATTGCGGAAGCCGCGCTCGTACGCCCCGACGGCCGAAGCGCTCCAACGGCCGCCAGAGGTGCGTTCCACATCGTCGAGCGACAGCTCGCGGGCTCGACGGACGGCGCGGAGGCGCTGGCCGACCTCCACCGAGAACGCCGATGGGCTCTCATCGTCTTCCGCCACGTTGGCCATGCCCTGCCTCACCTCCGCCGCCCCTCCGCCCGCACCTGTCTACATTCGTGATCGCGGGACTGAACTCCCCCTCCCAAGCGGTGGGCACTAGCTTTTCGCCTTCATGCCTTCCGCCAAACGAGAGCGCCAGCGCGAGGGCCGCCAAGCGCGCGTCGCCGCAGCAGTGGCCGAACAGAAGCGCCGGCAGCGGTGGCGAACGGTCCGGAACTTCGTACTGATCGTCATCGCCATCGTCGCGGTCATCGTGGTGATCTCCCTTCGCAGCGGCAGCGACAAGAAGACGGTGACGGCCGCCTCCGGCTCCTCCACCACCTCCACCACCGTGCCGCCCGTTTTCACCTACGGGACAGGGCCATGCCCGAACGCCGACGGCTCATCGCCCAAGACGATCGACTTCACGGCTGCGCCCAAGCAGTGCATCGATCCGACCAAGGCCTACACCGCCACCTTCGACACATCGATCGGCACGATCGTCGTGAAACTCGACACCGAGAAGACACCGGGCACGACCAACAACTTCGTCGTGCTGGCGCGCTACCACTACTACGACGGCACGCAGATCTTCCGTACGGCACAATCGATCGGCATCGTCCAAGGTGGCTCGCCGCACACCAACACCGCCGCAGATCCGGGCCCCGGGTACAACCTGCCAGACGAGGGCTACGACTTCGCGTCGCTCCCGCAAGGCAATGGCGGTCCGTACTCGTATCTTCCCGGCGACCTCGTGATGGCCCGCAGGGCGGTCCCCAACGGCGCGTCAGCGCAGTTCTTCTTCGCAGTGGACGACAAGACCGCGAGCCTCGACAGCCAGGGCGTATACGTGAAGTTCGGCACCACGACGCAAGGCTTGGATTCACTCGTGTTCTTCTTGGGTTCAGAGCCGAGCGAGACGCCCGTTCACCCCGTGACGATCAACACGGTGACGATCACCGAGTCTTGAGCGGGCGGGTCGCGCGAACGGACGCAACCGGCAGGCTGAACGAGAAGGCGGCGCCTCCTCCCGGCGCGTCGTCGACCCAGGCGGTTCCGCCCATGGCCTCGACGGAGCGGCGCACGATGTAGAGCCCGAGCCCGACGCCCTGCTGCGGCCGGGTGAGGTGATCTCCGAGACGGGTGAACTTGTCGAAGATCCGCTCGCGATCGGCCGAGGGAACCCCGGTGCCGCGATCGGCCACCGTCGTCACGACGCGATGGCCGTCGTGCGCGACTCCGATGCCGACGGCCGCGCCATCAGGGGAGAACTTCGCGGCGTTCGACAACAGGTTGTCCAGCACTTGCATGGCGAGTTGCTCGTCAGCGACGACTCTCGGAAGGTCAGATGCGACGAGCAGCGAGTATTCGCGCGTCGGGTCCTGACGGCTCACACGATCTACTTGCGCTCGTACGGTGGCGTCCCAATCGAGCGCGTCGGTGAGAACGAGGGCTTCGGCATGGTCGAGCGATGTGGCCTGCAGCAGTTGATGCACCAGCCGTTCGAGCCGCTGCTCCTCCCGCAGCATCACCTCATAGATGTGCTGCCGCTCGTCGTCGTTGAACTCGCGATCGCGTCGAACCAAGGTCTGCAGGAAGCCCTTGATCGGCGTAAGCGGTGTGCGTAGCTCGTGGCTGACCGTCGCGAGGAAGTCCGCCTTCTCGTCCTCGACCTGCTTGCGCGTCGTGACATCGCGCGCGACGACGACGCAGCCTCCATCGGACATCGTGGAGTAGGCACAGTTGAGCCAGATCGGCTGTCCCTCGGTGATCTCGAGCTGCACGAGCACCTCGACGTCGTCGCCCGTGCGCGCGGGACACGTCGCGCCGAACAGCGCGTTGCCGGCTTCGTCGCACGGGCGGAACACTGCGCAGCACTGCTGCCCGGCGGCGACCACCTCTGTGATTCCGGTGAGACGGGCCATCGCCGGATTCCACGAACGCACCCGCAGATCGGAGCCGACCGAGAAGATTCCGTCGGATGACGAGCCGAGCACGTCGGCCAGCGTGCGCTGCTCGGCTTGCACCGCCTCGAAGAGCGACAGGCGATGCAACGTCGACGACACCCGATCCCCCAAGGCGTCCAGGATGCGCTCGTCGCGCTCCGTGTACGGGCGGTCGGGTCGGGCGGCCACCGCGATCGAACCACACGGCTCGCCGTCGCTGGACAGGAGCCGCATTCGCGAACCGGGGTCGTAGATCGAGTGCCCGGTCGTGTCGCCGGCCTCCATGCGCACGTTGTCGTCGATGCCTTCGATGATCACCACCGCGGCGGGCGCATCGAGCAGCACCATCGCGTGCTTGCTCAGCTCACGCGCCGCGGCTTCCGTGTTGCCGGCTCCGGCGAGCGCCAATTCAGCCCGGCGCAGGCGATCGATCTCGTCCACCGCCAAGCCGTCACCGCGTTGCGAGCGTCGCAGCAAGCGCACGGTCCCGGCACTGACCAGGAGCGCGCCAAGAACGACGAGGGCCGCGGCCTGGAACATCAGGGTGATGGTGACAACTCAACCCAAATCGGTCTATGGCCCGTAGGGGTCATTGACGCGCCGCTTATCGGACTAGTCAGGGCAGCACGTCCAAGCCCAGCTCCTCGCCGTCGCGCCAGACGGTCACGGCGCCGGCGCCTTCGGTTCTCCACTGCCCGGCCCCGTCGCGCACCAGCGCCGTGCGCTCGTCGACTCCGGCAACCACCAAGCCCTTCGGCGCGAGCTGGTGCGTGCGGTGCGCCTTCTCTTCTGACCACGAGTCGTGGTGGGGCACGACGGCCACGCCCTCGAGCAATCCGAGCCCGAGCGTGAAGGCGCCCCCGCGCTGATCGACCATCGGATCGCACAGCACCATCGCCCCCGCCGACGAACCCGCCAGCGCGGCCCCCTCGCTCCATTGCTCGAGGAGCGCCTCCCACAACGGGGAGTCCTTGAGCACCGAACGCAGGTGCATCGGTGATGCACCGGCGAGGTACACGAACCGCGCGCCGCGCACGGCCTCGAGGTTCGCGGCGTCGCTCGCGTCGGGCCGGGCGAGCACCATGAGTCCCCGCACCCCACAGCCGAGGCCCCCGAACCACTTCTCGGCCGCGGCGACGAGGCGCTCAGGGTGCTCGTACGCCGATCCGGTCGGCAGTACCAGCACCTCGTCTGCGCCCACGGCGTCGATCAGCCCGCGATCGAAGGTGCAGCCCTCGCTCCACTCGCCCCCGCCCACCAGTGCCAACGGTCCCGTCATCACCCCGGAACCTAGTGCCGCCTTTGGACCCCGATTCCTACCGCCCGGTAACTTCGTCCCATGATCAAGCGCTTGGGGATCGTGGGCTCGGGGATCATGGGCTCGGGCATCGCAGAAGTCGCGGCCAAGGCAGGCATCGAGGTGCTCCTTCGCTCGCGCAAGCAAGAGACCGCCGATGCGATGGTGAGCGCGCTCACCAAGTCGCTCGACAAGCAGGTCGAGAGGGGCAAGCTCGACGCCACTGAGCGCGACGAGGTGCTGTCGCGGGTGACCGGCACGCACGACCTCCACGCCCTCACCGACTGCGATCTCGTCATCGAGTCCGTGGTGGAAGACCTCGACGTCAAGAAGGAGCTCTTCCGGAAGCTCGACCTCGTCGTCAAGGACGAAGCCATCCTGGCCACGAACACCTCGACCCTGCCCGTGGTCGATCTCGCCGTCGAGACCGAGCGTCCTGAGCGGGTCTGCGGCATCCACTTCTTCAATCCCGCGCCGATGATGTCGCTCGTGGAGATCGTTCGGCCGCTCACGGCCAGCGACGAGACGATCGCCGCCGCCCGCTCGTTCGCCGAGACCTGTGGCAAGGGTCCGGTCGAGGTCAAGGACCGCGCCGGCTTCATCGTCAACGCGCTCCTGTTCCCCTATCTCAACAACGCGGTGCGGATGCTCGAGACCGGTACCGCCAGCCGCGACGACATCGACGCGGCGATGAAAGGGGGCTGCAACTTCCCGATGGGGCCGCTCGCGCTGCTCGATCTCGTCGGCCTCGATACGTCGCTCGCCATCCTCGATGCGCTGTACGACGAGTTCCGCGATCCCAACTACGCCGCGGTGCCGACGCTCCGGCGCATGGTCGCCGCCGGTTACCTCGGCCGGAAGTCGGGCCAGGGCTTCCACGACTATCGCAAGTAAGCCGCCAACCGAACCGGCTCCGTCGCAGTTCTGGTTTCCCGAGGCAACGGAAGCAGACGAAAACGGGATCGTCGGCGCAGGGGCCGACCTCGAACCCGGCACGCTGCTGTTGGCCTATCGCAGCGGCATCTTTCCGATGCCCTTGCAGCGCGAAGAGATCATTGCGTGGTGGTCACCCGATCCGCGCGGCGTGATCCCACTCGGCGGATTGCACGTGAGTCGCTCCTTGCGCCGTTCCAGGCGCCGGTACGAGGTCCGTATCGACTCCGCGTTCGAACAGGTCATCGACACGTGCGCCGACCCGAGCCGTCCCGGTCGATGGATCAGCGCCGGCGTCCGAGACGCCTACGTGCGGCTGCACGAGCTCGGATGGGCCCACAGCGTCGAGTCGTGGTCGCTCGACGACGGCACGCTCGCCGGTGGCCTCTACGGCGTCGCTGTGGGTGGGCTCTTCGCCGGCGAGTCGATGTTCCATCACACGACCGACGCATCCAAGGTCGCGCTCGTCGAGCTGGTGGAACGCATGCAGGCCGACGGCACCGGTGGAGCAGGGCATCTGCTCGACGTGCAATGGCTGACGCCGCACCTCGAATCGCTCGGTGCCATCGAGGTCTCGCGGCTCGATTACTTGCGGCGGCTCGATGTTGCTCTGGGGCTGGCGTTGCCGTCAGCGTTCACCTGACGGGAGAATGGACCATGGCCGAGCCTGACCGCCCGTGGTTGATGCGCACGTACTCAGGCCATTCCACGGCCGAGGCGTCGAACCGCCTGTATCGGACGAACCTCGCCCGGGGTCAGACCGGACTCTCGGTGGCCTTCGACCTGCCGACCCAGACCGGGTACGACCCGGACGATCCCAAGGCACGGGGCGAAGTCGGCAAGGTCGGCGTACCCGTCGCCCACCTCGGGCACATGCAGCAGCTGCTCGACGGCATCCCCGTCGACACCATGAACACGTCGATGACGATCAACGCGACCGCTGGGTGGCTGCTCGGTCTCTACGTCGCCCACGCCGAACAGCACGGCGTCGCGTCCGAGCTCCTGCGCGGTACGACACAGAACGACATCGTGAAGGAGTATCTGTCCCGCGGCACGTACATCTTCCCGCCGCACCCCAGCCGGCGGCTCATCGTCGACATGGTCGCGTTCTGCGCCCACCACGTGCCGTTGTGGAACCCGATCAATGTCTGCAGCTACCACTTACAAGAGGCCGGCGCGACTCCCGTGCAGGAGATCGCGTACGCACTGGCCACCGCCATCGGTGTGCTCGACGCGGTGCGCGAGTCGGGTCAGGTCGCTGACGATCGCTTCACAGCGGTGTTCGCGTCGATCAGTTTCTTCGTGAACGCGGGCATTCGGTTCGTCGAAGAGACGTGCAAGATGCGGGCGTTCACCGAGATGTGGGATCGCATCGGTCGCGAGCGGTACGGCGTCTCCGACGAGAAGGCTCGCCGTTTCCGTTACGGCGTTCAGGTCAACAGTCTCGGGCTCACCGAGGCGCAACCCGAGAACAACGTTCAGCGCATCGTTCTCGAGGCCCTCGGGGTCACGTTGTCGAAAGACGCTCGCGCTCGTTCCATCCAGCTGCCAGCATGGAACGAGGCGCTCGGTCTCCCCCGGCCATGGGACCAGCAGTGGTCGCTGCGCATCCAACAGGTACTCGCCTACGAGACCGACCTGCTCGAGTACGACGACCTGTTCGCCGGATCGCATGTCGTCGAGGCCAAGACCGCCGAGCTCGTCGAGGCGGCCAGTGCGGAGCTCGACGACGTGCTCGCGCTGGGCGGTGCGTTCGAGGCCATCGACGAGCTGAAGGGCCGGCTCGTTCGCAGCCACACCGAACGCGTACGTCGGATCGAGAACGGTGATCTCAAGATCGTCGGCGTGAACTGCTTCACCGAGAGCGCACCATCTCCGCTCGAAGACCAGGAGCTGATCCTCACGGTCGATCCAGGAGTGCAGGACGAGCTCATCGCCGATGTGCAGGCCTGGCGATCCAACCGCGATGCCCATGCCGTGAAGCACGCGCTCGACGAGTTGCGGCGCGTGGCCGGCACCGACGAGAACGTGATGCCTGCCACCATCGAGCTGGCCAAGGCCGGGGGCACGACCGGCGAGTGGGCCGGCGTTCTCCGCGAGGTGTTCGGTGAGTACCGCGCCCCCACCGGCGTCAGCGCGGCTGCGGGCCATGGGGGCACGACCGACGAGCTACAAGCCGTTGCCGTCACGACCAAAGCGATGGTCGGTGGACCGCCTCGGTTGCTGGTGGCGAAGCCCGGCCTCGACGGTCATTCGAACGGAGCCGAGCAGATCGCGGTGGCCGCCCGGGACGCCGGCATGGAGGTCGTGTACCAGGGCATCCGTCTCACACCCGAGCAGATCGCCGCGACGGCCCGTGACGAGGACGTCGACGTCGTCGGCCTGTCGATCCTGTCCGGGTCTCACCTCGATCTGGTGCCCGAGATCGTTCGGCTCTTGCGCCGCGAAGGCGTCGACGCCCCCGTGGTCGTGGGCGGCATCATCCCCGAGAGCGACCGCGCCGCTCTCCTCGCCGATGGCGTGGCGGCCGTGTACACCCCGAAGGACTTCCGGCTCGGCCGGATCATGGCCGAGATCGCCGAGCTGGCCATCGCTCGCAGGGGCGAACCTTGAATCCCTCAGCGCTTCCGCCGATAGTGGTGCACCAATGAGCGACAGCTGGGTGGTGGTCCCGCTCGCCCTCTGCGCGGTCGCAGCGATCGCTCTGGCGATCCTGACGGTGCGCGACCGGCGGCGGCTCGCGGAGTCTGTCGAGCGCGAGCGAGTGCTCACCAGCCGCGTATCCGAGCTCGAGCACGAGGCAACGACCGCCACGTTGGCTGCGGCAGACATTCGACCCCTCGACGCCGACGTCGACGCGGAGACGGACGAGGAAGTCGACGGCGAAGGTTCGCTGACGGACGCATCGACCGGGTTGTTCAACGAGCAGTTCTTCAGAGTGAGCTTGGACACGCGCGTGTCGGCCGCCCGCCGTCACCTGCGCCCGGTCGCCGTCGTCCTCGTTCAAGTCTCCGAAGGCGTACGCGAAGGGGCACCGTCTCCGGTTGCGCCCGACTTGGTGGCCGAAGGGGTGCGCGCCACGTTGCGCGATGCGGACACCGCCTGCCGGCTCGACGACGGCCGCTTCGCGCTCATCCTCGAAGACACTCCGGAGAACGGCGCCGTGTGGACTGTCGAGCGCGTGCGTCGTGCCCTCGCACTCGAGCGACCCGGCCAAACGTTGTGGGCCGGCATTGCCTGCTACCCCGCGCACGCGTTCGACGCGTGGGAGTTGTTCGACCGAGCCGCCAACGCGCTCGAAGCCGCACGCGAATGGCACCAAGACCGCATCGAGGTCGCCACCGCCGACTGACCATCGTTCTCGCGACGCAATAGGCGCCGCTCCAGCGATGCCTATTGCGTCGAGATTGCGAAACAGCGGTCTTCGAGCGTGCCGAACGCGTAGTCGGGGTAGAGACCGCCGAACATCCCGCGGGTCTTCTCTGTCCACGCCAGCGCTTCGGGAGTGGAGATGCGTCGGTGGATCTGGAGCACGCCGCCGTCGAACACTCGATACTCGGCCCACGTGCCGGGGAAGTCCTTCACGCAGGCGACCTCGACCCAGGGCACGTCGCCGGTGACGGCGAAACGGCGCACACGATTGCGGTGCGTATGCCCCGCGAAGTATCCGCGGATCGACTGCCGGCGGGCAACGACTTCGACGAGCCGCTCGGAGTCATCAGGGTTGATCCCGAAGTAGCCCGCTTCACGGCTTCGGGACTCGGGACTCCACACGTGATGATGACCGAACACCAATACGGGTCGATCGCTCTCCGCGGCCACGGTGTCGAGCCACTCGATCTGAGCAGCCGTGACTCCGCCGGTGTGGTGTCGCGGGATCACGGTGTCGATGGCGGCCAGGCGTACGCCCGGCAAATCGACGACGAACGGCGCGTTGTCTGCGAACGGCTCGCCTTCGTACGCGTCGTGGTTGCCACGGATGTGTAAAAGCCGTTCGCCGAATGCCGACTCGTAGGCGGACAGAAAGGCGTCGTACTCCTCCTTCACCCCGCGATCGGTGAGATCGCCTTTCACCAAGACGACCGCGGGATCGATGGCGGACATCTCGGCGATGGCACCGCGGTTCATCACTTCCGGGTAGGGATCGTCGCCTTCTTCGGCCGCGAAGACCGGGCCGAGCTCGAAGCCCTCCATGACTCCGCACTCGGTCTCGCCGAAGTGCACGTCGTTGACCGTCGCGAACCGACAGAGCAGCGCACCACCGGGCCGCGGCAGCGTGCGCACCGTGACCCCGTTGAGGTCGTGCTCGGTGTCGGGAGCGAGCCCTTCGTGCCGAGACATCGACGGGCCGTCGAACAACACGACCTCGTCGTCGGCAACGGTCGTCACCTCCATCGAGGCCAGCTCGTCACCAAGGCCGTTCGCGGCGGGCGGGAATGGGCTTGCTCCACCACCGGCCGGCGAAGCGCCAGCGCGACGGTTGCGCGTTGGCCGGTGGAACAACGACCACCGGTTTGGGCCAGGCGATCTCGATCGCGGCCACGATCGCGGCGAGCTCTTCTTCGTCTGGTTGGATCATGGTTCAGCTGCGTCCTACAGCGGCGAGTTGCCGTGCTTGCGCTTGGGCAGCTCTTCTCGCTTCGAGCGCAACAGATCGAAGCCGGCGACGATCTTCATTCTCGTTTCGGCGGGATCGATCACGTCGTCGACGAAGCCGCGTTCAGCCGCGCCGTACGGATTCGCGAAACGCTCGGTGTACTCCTCCACGAGTTCGGCCTTGCGGGCGTCGGGATCAGCGGCCATCTGCAGCTCGCGGCGATACACGATCTCGACCGCCCCCTGCGGGCCCATGACCGCGAGCTCAGCGGATGGCCAGGCAAACGCGAGGTCGGCGCCGATCGACTTCGAGTTCATGACCACGTACGCGCCGCCGTACGCCTTGCGCACGACGATCTGGATTCGCGGGACGGTCGACTCGCAGTAGGCGTACAGCAGCTTGGCGCCGTGACGGATGATGCCGCCGTACTCCTGATCGACACCCGGCAGGAAGCCGGGCACGTCGACGAACGTGAGGAGCGGGATGTTGAACGCATCGCAGGTGCGCACGAAGCGGGCGGCCTTCTCCGACGATTCGATGTCGAGCACGCCAGCGAGGTGCAGCGGTTGGTTTCCGACGATGCCGACCGGGTGACCGTCGATGCGCGCGAAGCCACACAAGATGTTCGGAGCCCACCGCGACGCGTATTCGAAGAACTCACCGTCGTCGACGACCGACTCGATGACCTTGTGCATGTCGTACGGCTGATTCGGCGACGCCGGGATCAGCTCGATCAGCTCAGGACACCGGCGTTGCGGATCGTCAGTGGTGGCGAACACGGGTGGGTCTTCGAGATTGTTCGCCGGCAGGAAGCTCAGCAGGTAACGGACGTCGTCGAGACAGGCTTTGTCGTCGGCCGCCATGAACTGACAGACACCGGACTTCGATGCGTGGGTGATCGCGCCGCCGAGCTCTTGCTGCGTGACCTCTTCGCCGGTCACGGTCTTCACGACGTCGGGCCCGGTGATGAACATGTACGACGTGCCGTCGACCATGAAGACGAAGTCGGTCATCGCGGGGCTGTACACCGCACCGCCGGCGCACGGACCCATGATCACGCTGATCTGCGGGATGACACCGGACGACTGCACGTTGCGATAGAAGATGCCGCCGTAACTGTCGAGGCTCACGACGCCCTCTTGGATACGAGCGCCGGCCCCGTCGTTGATTCCGATCAGCGGTGCGCCCACCTTCTGCGCCATGTCCATGAGCTTGTGGATCTTCTCGGCGAACACCTCGCCGAGCGCGCCGCCGAAAATCGTGAAGTCTTGGCTGAAGATGAACACCTTCCGGCCGTCGACCGTGCCCCAGCCGGTGATGACACCGTCGGTGTAGGGCCGGTCGGTCGCCTCGGCCAGGCGCGTGCGGGCGAGGAGATCGAGCTCGTGGAACGAGCCGGGGTCGAGCAGGTACTCGACTCGCTCGCGGGCGAGCATCTTGCCTCGGTCGTGCTGACGATGGCGGGCCGACTCCGAGCCGGCGTTGAGGGCCTGCTCCTTGCGTTTGTTGAGCTGCTCGAGCCGCTCGCTCACCGGGTGTTCCGACATGGCGCGTCCGAGGGTAGTGGACCCGCCGGGCCTCACCCGATGTCGAAGACGACCGTCACCGTCAGCGTGAGCTCCTGGCTTCCGGGCGCCAACGGGACGGAAGCCGCGGCGTCGCCGCCCGTGCCTCGGCCGCTGAACTGCAGCTGGTCGAAGGGATAGCCCGTCTGCTGTGGCACCTCGGAGATCGTGCGTATCGCTCCGAGTTCGATGCCGGCGGCGTCTGCCATTTGCTGCGCCTGTTCACCTGCCCGCTTGACCGCATCAGCCCGCGCTTGAGCCAGCAGCGCGGTGGAGTCGTTGATCGAATAGCCGATTCCCTGCACCTGGAGGGCATCGCCGCCGACACCGACGAGAGCATCTATCTGGCTGCCCGCCTTCGTCAGGTCACGCAACTTCACCGTGAAGCTGTTGTCGGCGGAGTAGCCGATGATGCGCGGAGGGATGCGATTGTCGTATCGCGGGCCGACCGACACATTGGTTGTCTGCACGTCCTTGTCCTCGATGCCCTGCGCCTTCAGCGCGTCGAGGACGCCTTGCGTCTGCGCGCTGTTGTCGGCCAGCGTCTGCTGCGCGCTGTCGCCCTGGGTGTGGAGGCTGAATGCAACGGTGAGCACGTTGGGCACGCCGGTGACTCGCCCAACGCCTTGCGCCGCGATCGACGGCGTCGCGTCGGTGGTCGTCGACCCGGCCGCGGTCGCCCCCCGCGCCGGCGTATCTCCTCCGGCGCATCCGGCCGCGATCGCGGCGATGAACAGGACACCCGCAGCTGCTCGGAAGATGCGCATGGCCGGTTGGACGTCCGACCATGACCGCTGGTTCCCCTGATCAGGGTCTCGCTACAAGGATTGCGTGTCGAGGATGTCGATCGCGAGCGGCAGCGCGAGCAACAGGCGCTGGAGCTGGTCGTCGAGCGGGGCCGTGATGGTCACGACGTAGTCGACGTCGGCGAAGTTGAGGGCATCGGCGGCCGACTTGGTCGTCCTGGTGATCACCGCACTGCGAGTGCTGTTGCTGTGCAGCTCCCAATCATCGGTGGCACCGACAACGAGTCGCAGGGTCGCGGGCGGCTTGCCGTCGGCGCGGACGATGTCGTACCGAGAATGCAGGCGACCGACCTTGGTGATCGTGCCGATGCGGTATCCCGCCGGATCCGCCACGTCGACTGCCATCTTGAGGCTCGGCTTGGACAATGCCAAAACGGCGCCGCCCTGAGCATCGTCGAATCGGTATCCGGGCGCTCCGTCGAGCATCGTGACGAATCGGCCGAGCAGGCCCACCGGGCCAACGATCTCGAGCGGCTTCTCGTCCTCGGTTCGCCACTGGGCGTGGCGGGTCATCGTGAACGACTGTGCCGGACCCTCGTCGACATCTCCACCGGCCGCCGGTGGGGCCGACTCGGACGGCGCGTATGGCGCGGTTGTCTGCACACCATCGATCGTGACGTGCTCGGTCCATTGCGTGCCGTCGAAATATCTCAGCTCGCCGACCTTCGACGGGTCCTCGTACCAGTCGGCGGGCGTCCCCTCTTGCATCGTCACGCTCGTAGTCTGGCCCGCGATGGACCTCCCGGTCATGCCCCCTGTTCCACCGATGCTCTCCAAGGGCGTCGGCACCCTCGACGACCTGCCCACGAGTGCCGATCTGATCTTCGAACCGAAGTGGGACGGCTTTCGCTGCATCGTCTTCCGCGACGGAGACGAGGTCGTGCTCGGCAGTCGCAACGAACGTCCGCTCACGCGGTACTTCCCTGAGCTCGTCGACGCCCTCAAGCGAGAGCTGCCGAAGCGCATCGTCGTCGACGGCGAGATCGTCGTTCCAGGAGCAACTGGTCTCGACTTCGACGCGCTGCAGCAGCGCATTCATCCCGCCGATTCGAGGGTGCGGCGGCTCGCGGAGGAGACGCCGTCGGCGTTCATCGCGTTCGATGTGCTCGCCGTCGACAAGCAGGACTTGACCGAGCGGCCGTTCGCCGAACGCCGGGCGGCCTTGGAGAAGGCGCTCTCGTCCGTGCAACCGCCAGTGCACCTGACACCGGCTACCTCGTCGATCGAGGAAGCACGCGATTGGTTCACGCGCTTCGAAGGGGCCGGACTCGATGGCGTTGTCGCGAAGCCGTCGGACGTCGCCTATCTGCCGGACAAGCGGGTGATGTTCAAAGTGAAGCACCACCGAACCGCCGACTGCGCCGTCGCCGGATTTCGGTGGCACAAGGACGGCAAGGGCGTCGGGTCGATGTTGCTCGGCCTGTACGACGACCAGGGCACGCTCCATCACGTCGGCGTGTGCGCATCGTTCGCCGTGAAGTTCCGAGACGAGCTCCTGACGGAGCTCGAACCGTTGCGGAAGAACGCGCTCGAGGGGCATCCCTGGCAGGGGTGGGCGGAGATGTCAGGCGCAGGCCGGATGCCCGGGGCGGTGAGCCGCTGGAACGCTCAGAAGGATCTGTCGTGGGAACCGCTGCGCGTCGAGCGCGTGATCGAGGTGGAGTTCGACCAGCTCCAGTCACAACGGTTCCGCCGCGTGGCCCGCTTCCAGCGCTGGCGCCCGGACAAGACGCCAGGCCAGTGCACCTACGACCAACTCGAAGTCGCCATCCCGTTGGAACTGCGAGAAGTCTTCGCTCGTCCCTGACGAAATCCAGTGCATAGCGACACAAAAATGTGTCGTAGTGCACTGGATTTGCGGTCTAGGAGGGGTCTTTCTTGGCGCGGGACGGGGCTACTCGCGGGGGTTCGCCTGCCATCTTCGGGTAGACGGGTGGCCACGGCGCGTCCATCAGCCCCGAATCGAGGTCGCGCTTCGACATCTCGAGCAGCGGCTCGAGCGACTGCGGATGCTCGGCGATGCCCGTCCACGGATCGCCGTGTTCCGCGACGCGCGTCGGGACGGTGACGAGCGTCAACTCCTCCGGCGTGATCGTGGGCAGCTCGTCCCACGCGAACGGCGTCGACACCTGTCCGCCGGCTCGCGGCCGGACAGACCACGCGCCGAACACCGTCTTGTGCGGCGCGTTCTGGTTGAAGTCGACGAATACGCGTGACCCGCGCTCTTCCTTCCACCACGCCGCGGTGATGAGCTCTGGTCGTCGTCGCTCCAGCTCGCGGCCCACCGCAACCGCCGCGGCCCGCACCTCGTACGACGTCCAGCGCGGCTCGAGGCGCACATAGATGTGCAGCCCGCGATTGCCGGTGGTCTTCGGATGCGCCACGACACCTTTTTCGTCGAACAGCGTCTTCAACTCGGCGGCGGCCTCTCGCACTTGATCGAACACGACTCCCGGCGAGGGATCGAGATCGATCCGCAGCTCGTCGGCATGGTCGGGATCGGCCGCGAGGTTCGGCCACACGTGAAAGCCGATACAACCGAGGTTCACGGCCCACAGCACATGCGCGACATCGGCGGCCACGAGCGCCTCGCTCGTGGTGCCGTTCGGTGTGCTCACGATCGTGGTCTGCAACCAGTCGGGGTGCGACGCCGGCACGCGCTTCTGGAACCACGACTTCCCGGTTGCGCCGTCGGGGAACCGCTGCAGCAACGTCGGCCGTCCGCCCATCGCGGACATCAGCGGCTCGGCGACCGCGAGGTAGTAGTTGACGAGATCGATCTTCGTCTCGCCACGCGTCGGGAAGTACACCTTGTCGGGATTCGAGATCGGCACGACCTTTCCGTCGACTTCGATCTCGGCGACAGACTTCGGCGCCATCAGCTCGCCCGGCGCTCGGCCAACCGGATGGCGCGTTCCGCCAAGCCGAGGCCGTTGATTCGTTCCGCGAGCTCGACGAGCCCCGGGCGCGGACCCGTCCACTCCATCTCGTCGACCGACGTGATCACGTTCGCGTCGGATTCGATCGTCGCGATCCGACGAAAGAGCAACGCGAGCTCGAACTGCTCGACCAGCGTGGCCGCGAGTCTCCCGGGGTTGCGCACGCCCACGCCCCAATCCTCGCCGGCCGGCGGGATCGATTCGAGATGCAAGAACTTCGCGAGTACCGCGGCTGCGGTCTTCGATCCCCACCCGGGCAAGCCGGGAAAACCGTCCGCACTGTCACCGACCAGCGCCAAATAGTCCGGGATCGACTCCGGCATGACACCGAACTTCTCGCGCACGCCTTCAGCGTCGAACACGATGTCTCTCCGGCGATCCCACTGCACGACCTTGCCACCGACGCACTGACCGAGATCCTTGTCCGGCGTGCAGATCAGTACGCGTTCGACCCGCTCGTCGGCCGCGGCGACGCGGGCGCTCGCACCGAGTGCGTCGTCGGCCTCGAGCTCGACCATCGGCCAAGTGGAGATTCCGGCGGCCATCAGCACCTCTTCGATGAGCGGAAATTGGGCGAGCAACTCAGGCGGCATACCGATGCTCGTCTTGTATCCGGGCCACAAGTCGTTCCGAAACGATTCGATGATGTGATCGGTGGCGACACCGACGTGCGTCGCCCCCGACTCCAGCAGCATCAGAATCGACCCGAGCACGCCGCGTGTCGCTCCGAGCTCCGGATCCTTGTTGTTCGGTGCGAAGTGATAGCGGAACAGCTCGTACGTCCCGTCGATGAGGTGTACCTGCACCTACGCTCCGACGAGTCGCAGCACGTCGTCGGGCGTCGCGACGCCGTCATGCACGATCTCACCGTCGCGCAGCGCTACGCACCGCGTCACGCGTTCGACGAATTGCACATCGTGGGTGGCCACGACGATCGTGCGTCCGTCGCGGTGCAGCTCGTCGAACAGCTCGAGCAGCGCGATCTTGCCGGTCGCATCGAGGCCGACGAACGGCTCGTCCACCAGGAGCAGCTCGAGTGGACGCACGATCCCGAGCGCGATCGACGTCTTCTGCCGCAACCCACGGCTGAAACGCGCCGGGAGGTCGTCGGCCCGCGGGAGCAGCCCGAGCCGCTCGGCGACGGCATCCAGTTCGCTGGCCGACGCCTCTACTCCATGCAGCGCGGCCACGTACGCGAGATGCTCACGCACGCTGAGATCGTCGTACAACACGGGATCGTCGGGGATGAAGCTGGTGGCAGCACGCGCCGCTGACGATCCCGCCGGCGCGCCGTCGATCTCGATCGACCCATCGGACAGCTCGAGGGCACCGGCCGCCAGCCGAAGAAACGTCGACTTGCCCGATCCGTTGTGGCCGACGAGGGCGACCAGCTCTCCGCGCTCGACCGTCAGGTCGATCGGTGTGAGCGCGACGAGGTCGCCGTACGACTTCGTCGCCTCACTCGCCACGAGCATGGGGTCAGGCATCGGCAGCCGCTTCCTTTCGAGACGGCAGAGCTGCCTCCATCTGTGTGCGCCACCACGCATGCACCCGTTCGCGTTGCCGGACCCATCCGCAGACGACGATGAACAACGCGAGCACACCACCACCAGCGGCGAGCGCGACCGGCGCGGCCGACGCACCGTGGCGAGCGGCAGTGCGCGCCGCCAGCACCGGAACGATTCCGATGATCGCCATCGCCGGAGGCCAGGCCGTTCGGTAGGCGAGGCGCATCCCGGCGACCTCGGGCGGCATGAGGCTCCAGGTATCTCCGCCTCCGCCTTGACTGGGCGCGCCGCCCACGACGCTGATCACCGCTCCGCCGACGGCCCCCAAGGCGGCAGGCAGCACGCAGGCTGCGGCGATCTGCACGGCCGACCACGACGGACCCGCCACCACCGCGGCGACAAAAGCAACGAGGCAGACGAGCACCGTCGCGACGACCGCGACGGGAATGTGGCGCAGCTCGATCGCGCCACCTTCGACCGGCACGGAGTTTCGGAGAGTGGGATGGTCGACCTCCTGTGCCAGTGGTTCCACCGCATCCAAAGCGGCGAGGTACAGCGCCAACCCCGCGACGGCGATGAGTGGCGACGTGCCGTTCCACGCGCCGCGCGCCGCCAATCCGGCGATCGTGCCGAGCAGCACCATCCGGCCGACGCGCGCTGCCGGCCAGCGCAGCAGGCCCCGAATCCCGCGCGACCACACTGGCCACCGATGCGTTCCCCGCGTCCGCACGGGAATCCACGGGCGCAGGCGGGGCAGCTCCATTGCCAGCTGCCGGCGCAAGACGATCACGGTGCGCACGTCTTGGAGTGTTGCCGCAAAGCGGAGCTGACCGACGAGCGTCGATCGTCGTTCGGCCGCCTCCACCAACACGTTGCCCACGAGCGACAGTCCGACGACGAGCAACGCAACGGCCGCCACGATGGCGGCGACACCGATCGGCGTGAAGTCGAGGGGCCACAGCGCGATGTGCCCGACTGCCGTAGCCGGTGACCCTTCGATGGCATTGACACCGTCGGCCACCGCCCATGTCACGAGCGCGAGCCCGAGCAGCGAAGCGAACCACGACCGCATCCGTAGGCCTGACGCGCACAACGCCGCCCCGTAGCCCAATGCGATCGTCGTCACGCCGAACAGCGCGCCGCTGGCCGCCCACGCGATGTCTTCCTCGGGGAGACGGTGCCCGGCAAGGACACCCACCACTGCACCGGTGAGCGCGGCGACGAAGAGCAGGAAGCGAAGCTGTCGCACCGCAGGACCGCGCATCGCCGTCGTGCGGTCGACGGGCGAGAGCAACACGTGCCAAACGTCGGCCCGCTCGAGCGCCACCGGACCGCCGCGGCTTCCGGACCGAAGGCCGACCGCGACGACGACCGCCGCAATTAGACCGATCCAGTCAGCGCCGTCGCGCGCCAGCCGTTCGAGCTGGGAAGGCGTGAGGAATCCGTCGCCGACGAAGCCGGCGCCGATGAGCACGGCGGCGCTGCCGAGCAGCGCCGCGAGGTACGCCTGATACAGCGCGTCGATCCAGTGAACATCAGCCAGACGCTTCCGCCGCCGCATGCGCCGAAAATCGGCGAGCGCCGCTTCGAGATCGGCGTCGGGATCGGCGGTGAGCACTTACTCCTGCACGAGTTCGATGAGGGTGCCGAACGCGGTCTTCGGATGCACGAAGGCCACCGTCGTCCCCCGCGAACCGGGACGGGGCTGTTGGTCGATGACCTGCCCGCCCTGGTCCTTCACCGCCTGCAGTGCCGCCGCGCAGTCGCGGACGCGATACCCGATGTGGTGCAGGCCCTCGCCGCGCTTCTCGAGGTACTTCGCCACGGGCGAGTCGTCACGCGTCGGCGTGAGCAACTGGACATAGCTCTCCGCCACGCGCAAGAGCGCCTCTTCGACACCATCGGACTCGACGACCTCGCGATGCTCGACGAGCGCACCGAATGTCTCGCGGTAGTAGTCGATGGCCGCGCCGAGGTCGCGCACCGCGATGGCGACGTGATCGATCTCGGTCAGCATCGGCGCGACATCACCGGCAACCTCGGAGACCGTCGTCTTGTCGTGTGGGTTGCGGGCCTGGAGCGGACTCATGCGCCGTGCCTCCGGAAGAGCGTGATCTTGTCCTCGCCGACCTTTTCACGGAACTCGGGATCGTCGATGCCGAGGCCTTCCTCCGGGGCGAGGGTGAGGACGCCGATCTTGCCCTCGTGCAGGTTCTTGTGCACCGAGTACGCCGCCTCGCCGACGTCGACCAGCGGATGGACGGCGGACAGGATCGGTTGGATGGCGCCCTTCGACAAGAGCCGGTTGGCGTCCCACGCCTCGCGATAGTTGGCGAAGTGCGACGACTTGATCGACTTGAGCTTCATCCAGAGGTGTCGGTTGTCGTACTCGATCATGTAGCCCGACGTCGCCGCGCACGTGACGATCGTGCCGCCGCGTGCACACACGAAGACCGAGGCACCCATCGTCTGACGACCGGGATGCTCGAACACGATGTTCGGGTCCTCACCGACGAGGCTGCGGATGTCCTTGCCGAACCGGCGCCATTCGGCTTCGTCTTGCGCGCTGCCTTCGGCGTTCCAGAACTTGTAATCGTTGGCTCGACGATCGATGACCGCTTCACATCCGAGCTCGTGCAAGAGCTCGACCTTGTCGGCCGACGACACGACGCCGACCGGCGTGCCGCCGCCATTGAGCACGTATTGCACGGCGTAACCACCGAGGCCGCCCGACGCACCCCAGATGAGCACGGTGTCGCCTTGCTTCATGGCCACACCGTTGTGCGACACCAGCATGCGGTACGACGTGGAGTTGCACAGCGCGTTGCAAGCCGCTTCCTCCCACGACAGATGCGCCGGCTTGGGCATGAGCTGGTTGGCCTTGACGACCGCGAGGTCGGCCAGGCCGCCGAAGTTGGACTCGAAGCCCCAGATGCGTTGGTTGGATGCCAGCATCGAGTCGTCGTGCGCCGAAGGATCCTGGTCGTCGACATAGTTGCAGTGCACGGTGACCCGGTCGCCCGGCTTCCAATTGCGCACGGCGTCGCCGACCTCGAGCACGACACCCGCGGCGTCGGAGCCGACGACGTGATACGGGAGCGCGTGACGCGCTCCCCAACGCGACTCCTTCGCGAGTCGGTCGAGGAACGAGAACGTCGACAACGGCTCGAAGATCGATGTCCAGACCGTGTTGAAGTTGATCGCGCTCGCCATCACGGCGATGTACGCCTCGTCGGGCGCGAGCTCTGGGGTCGCGACCTCTTCGACATGAAGCGACTTGCGGGGGTCCTTGTCGGCCGACTCGAGCCCTTCGAACATCGCCTGCTCTTCCCGCAGCACGAATGCGCCGCGGTAGGACTCGGGGATCGGCAGCGCTCCGATGGCTTCACCGGGCGCGTTCGACAGAATCGCGTCGAGAATCTCCTGCATGGGGGTCGAACTTACCGCCGGGTAGCCGCGAGGCTCCAAGCGTGGCCCGGTAGATTCGGTTGATGGCGTCGGACGAGGAGATTCGGGCGCGCCTCGAGGCGCAAGCGGCCAGCATCCTCGGCCGGGCGCGTGTCGACGCCACCGAACTCCTGCGGCAGGCGAAGGCCGAAGCCGACGACGTCCGCGGCCAGGCCAACCGCTATGCCGCCGAACGGGTACGCGAGGCCGACGCGGCTCGCGACCAGGCCCGCAGAGAGGTTGTTCAGGCGCAGGAACAGGCCCTCGCGATCCGCTCGGAAGCACAACGCTCCGCAGAATCGCTCGTGCGGCAAGCCACGAGCCGAGCGCGCACCGAGGCTGACGAGCTCCTACGAGCCGCTCAGCGGCAGCTCGCCGCCGTGGTCGACGAGGCCCGCGAGGCCGAAGTCCGCGCGGCTGCGGCGGTCGAGAGCGAGGTCAAGGCTCTCGAGCGCATGGTGAGCGTCGAGGCGATCAGCGCCGGCGAGATCATCGATGCAACCGATCCTTGGGTCGTCGATCTCACGGGCGAACCACTCGACGAGATGGTGGCCGGCGCCGTGCATGCGGCCGTGCGCCGGGCCGTCCACCCCGTGGTGATCCGCGCCGGCCGCTACACGATCGTGAAAACCCCGGACAAGCAACCGATCACTTGATCGTCAGTGGTCCGATCGTTGCGGCCGGGCCACTCGTCATCACATCGGGCTCGGCCAAGGTCACCTTGTTCGTCGCGATGGAGATTCCCGCGGTGCGTCCGACCACCGCCTGCGGGGAGACCGTCATCCCGATCTGAAGGGTCAGCGGGCTCGCCGCGCTGCCGTCGTAGGTGAGCGAGTTGAACGTGGCCACACCGTTCACGAACGATGCCGTCACCATCTGGCCGTTGGGTAGCTGTAGGCGAACGCTGGGCACGTCCGCGTCAGTTGCGTTGCCCGTCCGGTTGACCACGATCTGCGTCGCGCGCACCCAGTCGCGAACTGGCGCGATCCTCACGGTTCCTTGGGCCTTGGAGGAGCCGCGAGACAAGCTGTTGGCTGAGGTGGTCGCGCTGAGTGCTGCGGTCACCGGCGCGACGTTCGCACCCCGCACAACGAGATCGTCGATCGCCGCACCGCCGTACTCGACTCCCGCGTCGGAGGTGAATTGGATGCGGAGCTGCAACGTCGAACCCGTGAACGACGACAGATCGAAGCTCAGCAGCCGGTAGCCACC
The DNA here is from genome assembly GCA_041166745.1 of Acidimicrobiaceae bacterium. Taxonomy (GTDB): domain Bacteria; phylum Actinomycetota; class Acidimicrobiia; order Acidimicrobiales; family JACDCH01; genus DASUCS01. The sequence continues at coordinate 376,363 of JBEEGH010000028.1, read as the reverse complement.
GGAATTGCCGTCGATCTGCGCGGCCGCGAGTGCGGGAGGCGTCGGAGCACCTATGGAAACGACCGGCAGCAGCCGATACGCCGATCCGCCGTCATCGGAGCCGAAGAAGTTGAGACCATCGAAGCCCTTCTCCGTGTCGTAGTTCGCCCAGACATCGAGGCTCGCCCACGCTGACGCCGTTCGGGTGATGGCGGGCGAGTCGAGGAAGGCGTCCGCACTCGTCGGATAGTTGGCCGAAGGATCCTCCGGGCCGAACAACCACGCGCTCGACCCGCCGTGGACCGCGTCCGCACGACTGGAGCGATGCCACTGGTCCTCGCCGGTCGCGGCCGCGTCGTCCGGATTGGTCTGGTGCGTCCAGCCCGCATCGCTTTCTGCGTCGTAGCTGTACTCGGTGGTCGCCTGCTTCGTACGGAACGTGTACAGCCGTCCGCCGTTGTCATCGAACCCGACATTGCCGGGGTCATCCGTCGCTTGGGCGCGGTAGTAGTACCGCGCTGCACCTTGGAGTCCGGGAACGATGATCGAATGGTCGTTGACCAGGGCGTTGTCGGACACGTTCACGTCCGCCGGCGTCACCGACGGTCGGTTGCTCGCCTGGATGTTCCCTATGGCGAGCTCATCGGAGTGGAACGCCACGGTTGCGTTGAACGGCGTCACCGCACCAGTTGTCGTTCCGTTCACGAGCGGTGCGCGGTTGTCGACCAAGGCGGTCGCGGAGCGAGTGGCACCCAGCTTGTCGATGTAGGCGACCGTGATGGTGTCGCCGTTGGCCCCCTGGATGGCGCCCTTCTGTTGATTCGACGGCGCGCCCGGAGCCGCAACCCTGAACGCACCGGTGAACACGCCACTGTGCGCGGCGGTCTCCGGCAGCGACCGGGTGATGCCCGCGCTGTCGCTGGTGGACGTCACCTTCACGCTCACCCTGTTGAGCGCCGCGCTCGTATCGGCCTTCGCGTCGTTCACCACGATCTGCACCGGCCGGCCGTCACCACGAGCGGCACCGGCGTCGAGATGCACCGCACTCACCGAGGCGTTGGTGAGGCCGCCGCGAACAGCAAGCCCATACGTCTGCGGTGCCGCCGGCACGTTGAAGCCGACGACGTCGACCGTCCAGGTGCCGGTCTGCATCGCTGACGCGGGCACGTCGACGCCCTCGAGCGTGTCGACGTGATTCCCGTTCGCCGGGTTCGGTGCCGAAGGCGTCTCGCCGTTGGTGCGCGCCCCGAACATGTTGCCGCGGAACGTGGTGCCATTTGGAGCGGTCACGACGAGGTCGAGATCGTTGACCAACGTCTTCGATGCGGTCACGTTGCCGGCGACGTCGGTCCAGCCGAGCTGAACGCGCATCGGTACGGTCGTGTTGTTGACCTGGAACGTGTAGCGCGCCTTGCCACCGATCCGCAGGCCGGCCGGGTCGTCATAGAAGGCCGACTTCGTCGCGCCGCCGGGGTCAATGGTGCCCTTCACGTCGACACGACCCCAGCCCTCGTTGTTGTCAGGCCGAGCAGTGACGTCTGGATGCAGCGCGTCGTACTGACCGGCCAACTCGTGTGCGCCGATGGTCATGGCCGCGCGCATCAGACCCGACGACGGGCTCGCGATGTTCCGAACGGTCCGCAGGTACTGCCGAACGGTCGTGGCCGAGCCAGCCGCGAGGGGTGTGGCCATCGACGTCCCACCGTCGAATGCGTAGAACGGGTCAGTCGATGCCGGGTAGTCCGGGACGAGCGGGTTGCCGACCGAAGAGCCGTTCGACGCGCGGCTCCAGTAGTGGGCTTCGATGTCGGCGTCGGGGATCTTCGTCGATCTCGTCGACAACACGTGCGTACCGATGGCGGTGATCTCGGGCTTGATCCGTCCATCGACGGTCGGGCCGCGCGACGAGAACGCCACCATGCCCTCGCGGTTGTTCGACATGAAGTCGTTCTCGATGGGGGCCCCGGCAGGCGGGACGTAGAAGACCGCGTACGTGGAGTAGAGCGGTTGGCCCGACGGAACTCCTGCGAGTGCTTCGCCCGCGTCACCTGAGGTGAAGCCGGAGCCGCGCTGGTCTTCCGACGCGCCGACTGCGAGCAGGTTCTTCGCGGTCGCCGGCGATCCGATCGAACCGAAGTCGATGATGCCGTTCGTGTCGGCGTCAGTGCCGGCATTGCCGGCGGCGAACGCGAAGAGCATGTCGGGATGCGTGGCCATCCATCGATCGAGGAGGAACGCCTGGGTGTCGTACACCCCCGCCGAGTCGGACCCATAGGAGTCTGAGTGCACACGCGCACCCGCGTCGTAGGCCGCCTGGTACAGGACACCCGGATCCTCGGGCACGCCCGTGAGGCTGTCGTCGGCGCCGGAGATCGACTGCATCACCAACTTGGCGTCCGGCGCCATGCCCGACGGAGACTTCGCCGGGCTGCAGGTCATCGTGCAGCCCGCCAGGTTCAGCGTTCCCCACGCCGTGCCGTCGCCGACCACGGAACCCGACGTGTGGGTGCCGTGGCCGTGGTTGTCGCTGGGGTCACCGGAATGGATGTCGCCGCCGGGACCGGGGCGGCCCCATGCCTGCAGCTCCTGGATGTGATCGCGGAAATCCGGGTGAATGGTCGCGGGGTTGCCGGTGTCGATCCCGGTGTCGGCGACGGCGACGATCTCGCCGGCTCCCGTGAACGCGGTACCGGGAGCGTCGCTCGTTCCGCTCCACACCGGACGCTGACCCATCGTGTCAGCGGCGCGATCGTTGAACAGCGTGAGCGGCTTCACGAGCTCGACCCACTGGACGGTGTCGAGGCGTGCCAGCTTCGTGAGCGCGGCCACGTCGAGACGAATGTGCAGGAGCTTCACGTCGGCGTCGTCGATACGGGCCAACTCGACGGCGCCGAATGATCCGAGCTTGGCCATCGTCGTCGACACGTCGGCGTCGTCGAACAGCATCACGCGCACCTCGCGCAGGCCGGTGAGGCCCGCCAAGTTCGGGGCGATGCGGTAGTAGGGCGCGTAGGGAATGACCGCCTGCACGAACGGCAACTGGCTCACGCGGTTGGCGGCGTCGGCCTGGCCCCGAACGAGCCAGCCGTTCTCGGGGATGTAGCCGTGCGCGACGCGATGGAAGCCGGCGGCCTCGACGGCCTCGTACCAGCCGTCGCCCGGTGGGCCGACGAACTGCACGATCCAACTCGTCGGCGCGGCGGGTGCCCGCAATCCGGCGGGCAGCGACGGGGCCGGTGACGCGGTGTCGATCGTTCCGCGCATCAGCTTCAACGAGTGCGCGTCGGGTAGTGGGTCGAGAAGGGCGCCCGCGGCGCGCGCCGACGCCGCTTGTGCGGCCGTCAGGTCGACCACGGAAGCACCGCCGTAGTTCGCCAGCACGGTGCTGCCGGCCGGAGCCAATCCCACGACCATGTAGCGGGTCGTGGGGGCCGAAGCCGCACCGGCGGACTGCGACAGGCCCACCGGCAACATCGCCAGCGCCACGAGCATGACCGCTACGGCTCTCAGACGCAGCCGGCGATGGTTCCACCTGGACATTCGACTCTCCTCCGCCGGGCGACCCGCGCCCCGTACTCGTCCTTTGGAGGGAGCAGTTCGCCGGTACCGCACGAACTCCTGCCGCGCTTTCGTGAACGGAACGCGACTTCCCTAGACTCCCGGGACGTTTCGCACCCTTGGGGGAGGCTCTTGATGGCTGGTTCTGTGATCATCGCCGGCGCTCGCACGCCGATCGGCAAGCTCTCGGGCGCCCTGGCCGGGTTCTCGGCCGCGGAGCTCGGCGGGTTCGCGATCAAGGCCGCCCTCGAGCGGGCCGGGCTGACTCCCGAACAGATCGACTATGTCTTCATGGGTCACGTGCTCCAGGCCGGGACGGGCCAGATCACCGCCCGCCAGGCCGCAGCGCATGCCGGCATCCCGATGACCGTCCCCGCCACCACCGTGAACAAGGTGTGCCTGTCGGGCCTCAACACGATCTACCTCGCCGACCAGATGATCCAGGCCGGAGAAGCCGACATCGTGGTCGCCGGCGGCATGGAATCGATGACGCAGTCGCCGTACCTGCTCCCGGGAGCCCGCGCCGGCTACCGCTACGGCGACGGCACCCTCGTCGACTCGTGCGCGTACGACGGCCTGTTCTGCGCGTTCGACAAGATGGCGATGGGCGGCGCTACGGAGAAGTACGCGGCATCGGCCAACCTCGCTCGCGAGCCGCAGGACGAGCTGGCCGCGCAGTCGCACGACCGTGCCGCCGCGGCGATCAAGGACGGCAAGCTGGCCGAAGAGATCGTTCCGATCGAGATCCCACAGCGCAAAGGTGATCCCGTGCTGTTCGACACCGATGAAGGCGTCCGTCCGGGCACCACGGCAGAGTCGCTCGGCGCGCTGCGCCCCGCGTTCGACAAGGCGGGCAACATCACGGCCGGCAACGCGTCGCAGATCTCCGACGGCGGCTCAGCGGTGATCGTCACGACGAAAGCGAAGGCCGACGAGCTCGGCGTGACACCACTCGGCGAGATCGTGGGCTACGGCCAGGTCGCCGGGCCCGACCCGTCTCTGCTGACGCAGCCATCGCGGGCCATCAAGCGTGCGCTCGACAAGGTGGGCAAGAAGGTGAGCGACGTCGATCTGTTCGAGCTCAACGAGGCGTTCGCCGCGGTGGGCCTCGCGGCGATGGCCGACCTCGGCATCAAGGACGACATCGTGAACGTCAACGGCGGCGCGATCGCCCTCGGTCACCCCGTTGGCATGTCCGGCAACCGGGTCGCCCTCACGTTGCTGCTCGAGCTCCGTCGCCGTGGCGGTGGGCTCGGGGCCGCGGCGCTGTGCGGCGGCGGCGGCCAGGGCGACGCCATCCTGCTGTCCGTGGGCTGACTCCCGGGCGCGGAAAAAGTTTTTTCAAAAACGCGTTTGGGCCTTGTACGCCCTCGGGTAGCGGTGCTTTCGTCGGGGTGGCCTCTTGTCATCCCCTCGTAAAGATCGTAATCTCTCCGCAACACAAAGTGTCCGGTTCTGGTACCCCCACCCACCAGGATCGGCCCGAAACCCGATGTGCCGCCATGGCCGGGTCGGAACTCGTCCGCCCGCGCCCGACCCGTCCAGGCGGCGCACGGGTTTCAATTCGTTTTGAGCCCTGACGCGGACGACGGGGCCCGAAGGCCCCGTCGTCTCGAATGCTTCCTTGATCAGCTCAGGAGTGGACTCCGGTGCCGTTGACGGCGACGCAAACGGCCGGAGCCGCGCCGATGGTCAGGCTGCCGTTGAGGCCGCTCTCCGTCTGGTAGCCGGAGATGTGCCCGCCGTTCGAGGCGGTGCCGCCACTGCCCTGGATCCAGCCCTTCGGGCCCTGCGACCCGACCGCACCGCTGGTCTGATCCCCGCCGGCGTACGCGAAGCCACCGTCGGGCAGAGGGACCTGCTGCGCACCCGCGGGTGGCGTTGGCTTGGTGCTGGTCGTGCAGTTTCCGCCTTGCCCGGGCGCGGCGTTGGCGGCGAGAGAGAGCGTCGAGAGCGCGGCAACGGCGCCACCGACGATGAGGACACGAATCTTCACGGTGTTTCCCCTCCAGAGGATCGCAAATCTGACAGGAACGTCAGGGAAGCAGTTCGCCAACAGTCCGAAAGGTCCTGTCGGATTTGCGACTTTTGTGGCTTTTATGGCTTCCTCAGTCGACGTCGCGGCGGCCTTCGAGCGCTCGGCCCAACGTCAGTTCGTCGGCGTACTCGAGGTCGCCGCCCACCGGTAGTCCGCTGGCGATCCGCGTCACCCGCAGGCCGATCGGCTTGAGCAGACGGGCGAGATACAGCGCGGTGGCTTCGCCTTCGATGTTCGGGTTCGTGCAGAGGATGATCTCCTGCACGCGTTCGTCCTCGAGCCGAACGAGCAACTCCTTCACTCGCAACTGATCCGGACCCACCCCTTCGATGGGGCTGATCGCCCCCTGCAGCACGTGGTAGCGCCCGCGGAACTCACCGGTCTTCTCGACGGAGACGATGTCGCGCGGTTCCTCGACGACACACAGCACCGTCGCGTCGCGGCGCTCGTCAAGACAGATCGAGCAGCTCGTGTCAGCCTCGCCGCTGCCTTCCGCGATGTTGAAGCATCGGGAGCAGAACGTGACCTTGTCCTTCGCCTCGACAATCGCGTTGGCCAGGCGCGCCGCGTCGGACCGCTGCAACTTCAACAGATGAAATGCGATGCGCTGCGCCGACTTCGGACCGATGCCCGGCAGCCGGCCGAGCTCGTCGATCAGATCTTGAACCGGTGCGGCGTAGACCGCCATCGATCGTCAGGCCTCGTCGGAGGACGCGTCGATCGCGCCGCCACCGAGCAGGCCGCCGAGGTCGAGCCCGCCGAGGGCGCCCAGCGCTCCCATCGCTTCCTGTTGCGCGCTGGCCATCGTCGACGCGAGATCGTGCAACGCGGCCAGCACGAGGTCTTGCAACATCTCGACGTCCGAAGGGTCGACCACCTCAGGCGCGATCGTGACCGACTCGAACTCGAGGTCGCCGGTCGCTCGAACCACGACGGCACCGCCGCCGGCGTGACCCTCATAGGTCTGCGACCGCGCCTCCTGCACCTTCTGAAAGCTGTCGAAGATGCCGCCGAGATCGGGCATCTCCGGCACCGCGGGGACTTCGTCGTCAGGCACCGTTGTCCTCCGGCAACAACTCCGCACCCGGAAATGCGTCGGCCAACTGGTCGAGACTCGTGCGGTCGTCTGCGGGCGCATCCTCGAGATCGTGCACGTCGATGATTTCCTCCGGCTCCTCGACGGCCCGCGGCGTCACGGTTCGCGTCGCCGCAGCCGCCTTGGTCGGTGCCGCGGGCGGCGGGACGGCCACGGTGTCGACGGTGAGCACGAGCGGCACGGGACGGCCGAAGTGGTCGGCCAAGACGTGTTCGACCGCCTCGCGGAACTCCTCGCACTTCGCCATGTGCGGCGCGTTCGGCACCGCGAACACCGCGCCGTTTGCGCCGACCTCGACGAACCGGCCAGCGGTGTAACGCGCCTTGGCGGCGCGCGGGATCTTGGCGAGAAGCTCGTCGCCCCATGCCAAGGTCAGGTCGTCGCGGCTCGGCAGATCACGCGTCAGCACGGCCGCACTGGGTACGGACGCGGGTGACGGCGACGCGGTGGCGGTGCTCGCCGTTGACGCGATGGCAGTTGGGGTGATCGCAGTTGGGGTGATGGCGCGACGACCTGCCGCCGCCGGCCCTTCGGTCCTCTGTGCGGGCGGCGGGGCCGCGGCCGCAGGAGCTGTCGACGGGGCCGGCGCAGTTCCGCTGGCAAGCGCGCGCTCGAGGCGCTCGATGCGTTCGAGCAACGCGGCCGGCGATGTGTCGACTTCGAGGCTGGCCAGCCGGATCAGTGCGGCTTCCAGCACGATGCGCTGATCAACGGCGTCGACCATGGCGGCGAGCGCGTCACCCAGCACCTCGATGCAGCGGGTGATGAACGGGCGGTCGAACCGTTCGACCAGACCGTCGACACGCTCACGATCGGCGTCGGCCAGATGATCGAGCGGTGCCTTCATGGCGCCGAGGAAGACGTCGCGCAACCGGATGACCAACTGTTGGCCGAGCAGGCGCGGATCGCGACCGACGTTGACGGCGTCAGCCACCGCAACGAGCACACGGCCGCTGTCACGTTCGATGAGTCCCTCGACGAGCTCGTCGACGGAGATCTCGCGCTCTGCCACCCCTCCGGCCGCGACCACCTGCTCGAGCGCGGACAACGCGTCGCGAGCGGACCCGTTGCCGGCGCGCACCGCGTGGTCGATGGCGTCGGGCGTGACATCGAGGCCGGCCTCGTCGACGACGTGGCGGACGTACTCCTCGAGGGGAGCCGCCGGTAGCAGGTGGAACTCGAAATGCTGTGTGCGGCTACGAATCGTCGGGATGACCTTCTGCGGGTCGGTCGTGGCCAGCACGAACACGACACCCGGCGGCGGTTCTTCGAGGGTCTTCAGCAGCGCGGCCGAGGCCGACGCGGTGAGCATGTGGACCTCGTCGAGGATGTACAGCTTCGTACGACCCGGTGTGGCGAAGGCGACGCGCTCGATCAGATCGCGGATGTCGTCGACCTTGTTGTTCGACGCGGCGTCGAGCTCGTGGACGTCGAAGCTCGTGCCCGCTTCGATGCTCTTGCACGACTCGCACTCGAGGCACGGCTCGCCGTCGACTGGATTTGCGCAGTTGAGGACCTTCGCGAGGACGCGCGCCGAGGTCGTCTTGCCCGTACCGCGCGGGCCGCTGAAGAGATAGGCGTGACCGACTCGGTTCTCGCGCACCGAGTTCTGCAAGGCGGTGACGATGTGATCCTGCCCCTTGATGTCGGCGAACCGGCGAGGCCGGAAGCGCCGATACAGGGACTGGTAGGTCATCGCTGCGGACTCTACCGAGTGGCTGCCGGGTCAGACCCCGGACGCGAAGAAGGGGCCCCGCAGGGCCCCTTCGTCGAAACGACGTGCCGTTCGCTCAGGGAGCGGCAGGCGTGCAGGGGCCGGCAGCCGGCGGGGCCGGGGCGGCAGCTGCGGGCGGGATGGGCGTGATGACATTGTCCGTGGAGCCGTTGTAATCGCCGCTCCAGCAGCCGACGACGCCTTCGGAGTCGTTGACGCCGACGTAGCCATGAGGCCCGGGGCCGGTGTTGCTGCCGTCGGCGTACACGCCGCCGGTCTGCGCGGCGGGATCACCCTGCGCACAGACGGTGCCGGCCGGGTTCGGGACACACGCGCCCTGGGTTGCAGCGCTAGCGGCCCAAGTGAAAGGAATGGCGCTCGCGGCTGCGAGAGCTCCAACGATGAGAAGACGCTTCAAAGCGACTTACCCCCTCTGAATAGGTGTGGTTTCGGGAGCACGATCGACAGGTGGGTCGTACGGTGGCTCGCAACAGCAGAAGCCCCAGCGCTTCGATGTCATCGCCCGTGCGGTTCTCTAGTTCAACACGATTTGCGGTAATCCTGCCGGTTTGTGACTTTTCTTCACATCTGACGCGAGAACGCAGAGAACCGGGGCCCTCTCAGGCCCGGTTCTCTGCCTATCGGCGTCTGGGGGGAGAGAATCTCTAGGCGGCGGAGTCGCTGAGCGCCGTCAGCGGTGTGCCGTCGATGAGCTCTACCCGGCGAACGGGACGTGGTCCTGCGAGCAACGGTCTCGGTTCGAGACGCAGCCCGTGCAGTCGCACGAAACGAGCCATGCTCCGGAAATGCCAGATGGTGCGCACCGTGAAGAAGCGCTTCGCGGTCAACTCTCCGAGCGCGTGTTGCACCGTGGCCGTGGGGAGGTATTCGACGCGCCAACCGGCCTTGTGCATCCGCCAGCAGAGGTCGATGTCTTCGCAATAGAGACGGAAGTGATCGTCGAGCCCGCCGACCTCGTGTAGCGCTTCTGCCCGCACCGCCAGCACGGCGCCGAGCAACCAGTCGACCTCCATCACTTCGCTGAGCCGGCTGTCCGCCATGAGATGCCGGGAGCTCCCACGGGTCGTGCCGACCAGCTTGCGCAGTGGTGTTCGCCGCACAATCGTGTTGACCGGAGTCGGGAACCGTCGAGCAGACGCCTGGTGCTCGCCGTTCGGATACACGAGGCGTGGGCCGACGACGCCTACCTGGGGATGCGTGTCCAAATGCTCGACGAGCCGGTCGAGCGTGCCGCTGAACACGCTCGTGTCGGGGTTGAGCACCAGCAGGTGACGTCCGGACGCGGCCACTGCGCCGATGTTGACGTTCGTTGCAAAGCCATCACGGTGGCGCTTGCGAATGAGGCGCACCTCCGGATAGCGCGTTGCGACGAGCTCGGCAGTCCCGTCCTTCGACGCGTTGTCCACGAGGATGATCTCGCGCGTGACCTCGTCAGGGAGGCGACGGAGGCTCTCGAGACACGTCGCGATGTCGGCCTTGGACTCATGCGTGACGATTACGACGCTCAGGTCCCACGTGGTCGCAGATTTCAGCAGGTCGTCGCCGTCGACCAAGCCCAGGTAGCGCGCTCGGGTGAGTGCCGGCATGGTCTCCGCACCCACGACCGACGGGCGCCGATCGCCTCGCAGCGCAGCGCTCACCGTGCGCAGCATGATGCGAAAGTCGACTCCGAGGCTCCAGTTCTCGACGTACGTGAGATCCATGCGCACGCCTTCGGCCACCGGAAGCCAGGACCGGCCGGCAACCTGCCAGAGGCCCGTGATTCCGGGCGTGAACGGCAGCCGCCAGTCGAACAGCTCCGGATCGGCTTCCATCTCCCCCGGCAGGAAAGGACGAGGCCCGACCAGGCTCATCTCACCGCGCAAGACGTTGAACAACTGCGGCAACTCGTCGATCGAGAGCCGGCGCAACAGTCGCCCGACGCGTGTCACGCGGGGGTCGTCCTGCATCTTGAAGTACGGGCCACTCGCCTCGTTCGCGTCGCGCAAGTCGACGAGGCGCTCCTCCGCGTCGACGACCATCGACCGGAACTTCCACAAGTCGAAGAGCTTCCCGTCACGACCGACGCGCTTCTGCCGGAAGAAGATCGGTCGCCCGCTGTCGATGAGCGTCGCGAGCGCGGTCATCGCGAAGACCGGGAGCACGAGCACGAGCAGGAGCGCGGCCATCACGAAGTCGATGACACGCTTCACGGCCCACGCACCGCCGGTGGGTGGCCGCCGCGCGGCCAGCGAGACGCACGGCAGACCGCGAACGTTGATGACATCGACGCCTGGAGTGAGGATCTCCGCCATCGGTGCCATGACCGACAGGCGCACACCATGAGGACGTGACTTCCCGTACGTCGCGACGATGTGATCGCCGAACCCGGGAGTCACGACCAGCACGTGCTCGGCGCCGTGATCGGCGACCAGCTGCCGAAGGTTTGTCACCGGAGCGTTCGGAAGCACTGTGGGAACACCGCCGACCGTGGCGGTGGCGACGGGCCGTACGAGGTGCTCCGGGTGAGATGCGAAGAGCTGTGCCGCCCGGCGAACGTCGTCTTCGTTGCCGACCAGCACGGTGGCCAGCCCGCGTTGCCATGCTCGATTGGGTCGACGGTTGACTGCGTCGTGGACCCGGCGCAAGACCATGCACGCCAGGCCCGCGACGGCCGCTCCGGTCGCCCAGCGGGCGAGCGGTGGTGCATAGAGCGCGGCGACGACGCACGCCACCGCCAGTCGCTCAAAGAGTCTTCGCAACTCGCTCGTCGCGGACGCCGTGCGGCTCCGAGAGGTCGAGATCAACGCGCCGCTGAAGATCGCGAAGGCGATCCCCCAATGCCCGACGACGGCGATCGCGCCGAGACTCGCCGCCGCGAGATCTGTGACGAAGTTGGTGGTCGGTCTCTCGAACGTGGTGCTTCTATCGCCCGCGCCAGGCATGGTGTATGGCTGCCCCTCTGGGTACTCCCCGTGACCTGCGTCCCGACCCTCGACGGTCAGGATTCGACGGGCGGAGGAGGAGTTCCTGCTGCGCCGTCCGGTTCGGCGCGTTGTGGGCGGAAAGCGCGCTCGACCAGCGGCGACGCGCTGCGCCCTCCCCGACACTCGACGTCGGCTGCTCTACCATTTGGCCGCCAACCGGAGGGAACAGGGAGATGGTGACCGCGCCCCCGAGCGAGACCTCGGCAAGTTTGCGACATTCGTGGTCCGTCATCCGCCGATGGTGGTTGCTGATCTTCATCGGCACCCTCATCGCGCTCTCGATCGGAACCGCAGTCTCAATCGGTTCGAAGACGCATTTCACGGCTGATGCTCAGGTCCTGTTCATCCAGCCCGGACAAGCCCTCCGGCCCGGCGACGAGGCCGCCGTCAACCGCCTCTCCCAACTGATGAACACCGTCAGTCAACTGGCCACCAGCGACAGCGTGCTCGATGCAGCCCGGCAGAGAACCGCCCCCGCCGGCAACGAGGGTCGCACCACCGCGGCGCCTCGCACCCTCAGCGATGTCCGCGGCCGCACCAGTGCGAGCGTCGTGCAGGGTTCGCTGGTACTCACCATCCACACCGATTTTCCGACCGCTACCGAGGCGCAGCAGATGGCAAGCGCGGTGATCGACCAGCTCAAGGTCCGCGTCGGGCAGTTGGCCAACTCGTCCGCCGACCCGGTCACGGCCCTCACGCTGGAAGACGTGCGCGCGCCTGTGGTGACCACGGTCCGAGGCCAAGTCGTGCGGACGCTCTTCGTGGCCTTCGTTCTCGGCGCCGGGTTCTCGATCCTTGCGGCATTCGCGCTCGATCGGAGTTGACCTGACCTCGGTCGACAGTCCGCGACGGGGTTTGTGGCCGATCGACGCGCCCGAATCTTCGCGATCGCGTGCGCAGGTCGGTGTGCTCATCGGTGGCCTAGTGATCGTCGCCGCGATCGCGGGCACGACCGCACCCGACGCCGGCGGCGTTGCCATCGTTGCGGCGGTCGTCGCCGTCCTGCTCTCGCTCTCACTCGTGAATCTGTGGCGGGGTCTACTCGGCATGATCGCCGTGGTCGTTCTGCTCCCGGCTCCGTTCTCGACGCGCATCGGCGGGGCGACGATCACGCCCGGCCGGGCCTTGCTTTTCGCGCTCCTGGTCGGCTGGCTCGCGCAGCGACAACGCGCTGACCTCGACGATCGTGAGCGCACCCCTCTGGATCTCTTCCTCTGGCTCGTAGTGGGGGCGATGATCATGGCGACCATCGCCAACGTCCCCCGCTACACCTCCTCCGAGTTCGCCGCCGTGATCCGCAAGATCACGCTCTTCAGCGTCGACTTCTTCCTGCTCTTCGGGGTGGCCGTGGCCGCGATCCGAGTGAAGGAACGGGCGATCTGGTTCTTGAAGTTCCTGACAGTGCTGATCACCGGGACGGCGGTGCTCGGGCTCGTCGAACGATTCACCGAACGGAACGTGTTCGAGTTGCTCGCGCCCGTGCTCCCCGCGGGTGTCAACCGATACATCGCCGGGCTGTCCGACGCCTCCGTGCTCACGCGCGGGCTCCTGTCGCGTGTGCACGGAACGTTCGAGCAACCACTGAGTTTCGCCATCGTGCTGCTGATCGGTCTGCCGCTCGCGGCCGCGTTCGCGTTGGCCGCGACGACGCCTAGGGGCCGTCTCCTCTGGGGTGCAGCCTGCTTCAGCATGGGCGGTGCAATCCTGTTCACGGCATCGCGCGGCGCCTACCTGATCCTCGGCGTGACGCTCGTGACGATGCTCGTGCTGTCGCCCGATTGGCGCGCCCGCCGCGCCATCTTCGTGGCTTCGCTCGCCTTCGTCGGCGTCGGGCTGCTGCAGTCCGACGTGCGCGAGACGATGTCGTCGTACTTGTTCAACCTGGACCGCGGCGGCCGTCTCGAGGGCGGGCTACAGAACCGGGTCGATGCCTTCGACGCCACGACGACACTCCTGGCCGACAAGCCGCTGCTGGGCTTTGGGCCGGGGAGCTTCGCTACCGAACAACTCGGGCAAAGCGGCTTGCTCACGGGGAACGTGGATCGGCAGGTGCTCGACAACGGGTACCTCGAGTTCACGGGAGAGACCGGAGCCATCGGCATCGTCGCGCTCACAGGACTGCTGCTGACCGCGTGGCTCATGGCGTATCGATTTCGGCGGGCGGCCGTACAGCGGGAGGACCGATTGTTGGGCGCGGCGCTCGTGGGGTCCATCCAGGCCTGGATCCTGTTCGCATTCTTCGCAGACGTGTACGTCTTCAACGCTCCTCCGAAGTTGTTCTTCGCGTTGCTCGCGGCCGTCGCCGTACTGCGCATGAGCGTGTTGCCGCGCGACGCAGACTCGTCGCTCGTCGCCTCCACGACGTGAGGATCGCCGTCACCCATCCTTGGTGCTGGCCAACGGTGCAACGCGGCGGTGAACGACTGTTCGACGAACTCGTCGGTTACCTCGCCAGCGCTGGACACGACGTGCTCGCCGTGTCCGCCGCGCCAACGAGCTCCCGCACACACCGCCCTGATGGTGCCGAGATGGTGGTGCATCGAATTCGCGCGGGGAGGCTCGCGGACTTGCTACGCGTCGATCAGTCCGTCACCTACATGCCCGCCGCGGCGCGCACGATCCGACGTTGGCGACCGGATGTCGTGCACGGCCTTTTCCACCTGGACGGCGTCACCGCCCGCCTCGCGCGCCGCCATCCGTGCGTGGTCCACGTGCAAGGCATACCCCGTCGGGCGGCACTCATGGGCCAGCCGATCCAGCGCCGCCTCCTGCGGCACTCGTTCGCCTACGCCGATGCCATCGTCAGTGTGAGCGGTGCCGCCGCAACGTCACTGGAGGAAGAGTTCGGTCATCCGGCGCGGACGTTGCACAACGGGGTCGACACGGCTCCGTTCGTGTCCGCCGGGCTGACGGCCGGACGGACGTCCGAGCCGACGGTCCTGTTTCCTTCGGCGCCAGGTGACCCGCGCAAGCGCCTCGATCTCACGATACGCGCTGTCAATCGCATCGCCGATCGCTGGCCGGGTTTGGCCCTGCGCGTCGCCGCGCCCCCCTCCCCGGATGTCGAAGCACGAGCGAGCACGCTGGCCGACGTACCCATCGACTGGCGGAGGGTGCTCACTCCCGCAGACATGCCTGCCGAATATGCAGCCGCGTGGGTCACCTGCGCGCCGGCAGTGCGCGAGGCGTTCGGCTTGGTCTACGTGGAGTCGATGGCCGCGGGCCGGCCGGCTGTCGGCGTTCTCGACGGCGGAGTGGCCGAAGTGATCGACGACCAGCGGTGGCTGGCCGAGCCGGACGACGAAGCCTCGCTCGCGGACGCGTTGCACCGCGCGTTGCAGGACGCCCAGGCAGCCGCCACCGCAGAGCGCTGCCGCGCCCGCGCCGCAACCTTTGACTGGAGAGAGCGCGGGCCAGCGTTCGAAGGGCTCTACCGCGAGTTGCTCGCGGCGCCGAACCGGAGGCGCCGGCGATGATCTTCTTGCGAGCCCAGGAGCGACACGCGAGATGCTGGGGGTGATCAGCGAATGACCCCGATCTCCGTCCCTCCCGCCGTCTCGCCGAACCGGCCGCTACGCGTCGTCGTAGCGGGTAGTTCGGTCGGGTTCTTCGTGCGGCCCCAGGGCTCACGGCGCGGCGAAGGGCCGTACTCGGAACAAGCCGTGGACCTCTTGGCGGCGGCCGGCATCCCCGTGGCCCTCGTGAACCGCTGCCGCTGGCTCGGCGAGGTCCATGACGGGTTCAGCCGCATCGAATCGGATGTCTTTGCCACGTCGCCAGACGTGGTCGTCGTGAACTTCGGCTGGATCGAGTGCCAGCCGAAAGTGTTTCCGACCGCGGTGTTGCGATGGACGACCACCTACCGACCGCGTCTCAACCCCCGGACCATCGGCCTTCGCCGGCGAGCGGCCAGGAAGGTGGGCACGGCCTACAAGCGGATCACGCCGTGGGTGGCCGCCCGATGGCATCGCCTGCCCTCGCGCATGCCGGAGGAACGCTTCGCCGCGGAGCTCGAGCGCTACATCCGCACAGTGCGTCGCGAGCTGCACAGCCTGGTGATCGTCTTGAACGTCAACCCCACGAGCGAGCGCATCGAAGCCGTGTTGCCGATGGCCAACGAACGGGCGGCCCGGTTCTCGGGGATCGTCGAACGCGTCGCCGGGAGCTTCGATGACCCAGAGGTGCAAGTGCTCGACACCCGCTCATTGGTGCTCGACAAGGGAACCGACGCGGTGCTGCCCGACGGAATCCATTTCAACGTGGAAGGTCACCGCTTGGTCGCATCGCAATTGGCCGACCTGGTCGAGCGGTGGTTGCGTCCCGGCTAACCCGTGCCCTCCCGGACGGCGTCGAACAGCGCAGCCAGCTTGGCCGTCTCCTGCCGGAGGTCGAATCGTTCGACAGCGCGGGCTCGTGCGGCCAAGCCGAGCGCCCGACGCTCCGCGGCGGGCATGGCGGCCAGCTCGATCAGCGCTTCGGCCAGCTTCTCGGGATTCGCCGGCGGTATGAGTCGACCGACCCGCGCGTCCACCATCTCGGGAATGCCGACCTCGTCCGTTGCCACGATCGGTACGCCGACGGCCATGGCCTCCTTGATCACCACGGGCATCGAGTCTCGGTCGCGTGATGCATCGACCACGCAGGCGAGGGCGAAGACGTCCGTCGCGACCAATGCCTCCCGCACGCGAGCGTTCGGCTGCAGGCCGAGCAAGCGCACCGACTCGGTGACGCCGAGCTCGGCGACGAGGGCTGCGAGCTCAGCGCGTTGGTGTCCTTCGCCGATGATGTCGAGCTCGATCGAGACCGACCGCCGGCGGGCCAGGGCGACCGCTCGGATCAGGTCGTCGAATCCCTTCTTCGGCACGAGGCGGCCCACCGACAGGACCCGCAGCACGCCATCATCGGGCGGCAGTTCCTCGCGCAAAGTGAACTCGTCGGTGTCAACACCGCAGTAGACGAGCTCGATGCGATCTCGGGTGAGCGCGGGACACCGCGCGAGAAGCTGCTCGATGTTGTAGTCGCACACCGTCACCACGCGGGCGGCGGCCGCCGACTTCGAACACAACCCCGCGGTTCGCTTGTACAAGTCCACTGCGTGGGCCGTGAACGTGAAGGGCACGTCGAGCAGCCGAGCCGTTGCCATCGCGACCGCCGCGCCCTCGGTTGCGAAGTGCGCGTGGATCTGTTCCACGTGAGCACGCTCGAAGACCGTCGCGATCCACGCCGCATCGCCGCACCCGCGAAGCATGGTCTCGGATCGATTGCGCAATGCGGTGAGGATGTTCGCGGTCGAGGCGATCGGACGGCGTAGGAACCAACGAAGGATCTCGACACGGCGACGGCGTGGCGGCGGCCGGTAGGTCAATCGCTCAGGGGGTAGCACCGTCGGGGCTTCGCGGCCCTCCATCGGCCGTTGAAGCGAGGCCAGCACGACGTCGATGCCTTGTTCGCGCACCGTTCGGACCTCGTTCTCCACGAACGTCTCGGACACCAGCGGAAACGTCTGCACCACGTAGCCGATCGGCGGTCTCAGCACGGTGGCAGCCCGGCGCGCCCGTCGAACCCATAGCGGATCGCCAGCTCCTGGAGCCGCGGGAACTCCGGTGATGCCTCGAACATCTCCGGTGTCAGCGCGTCGTGATGTGGACGAGCGTTCGGAGGGCCCGCGGACGAGCCCAACTCGCCCATGTCAGGCAACTCGGTCGGCGCGATCCCGACGAGGTCGAGGATCTCCGGCCATCGAGCCTCGATGTCGTCGAGCTGGTACCGCAGGTACGGCAAACCGCCATCCGTTGCGCCGCGTTCGACCATCTCGTTCCATCCGGTCCAGTACCGCATGCAGCGGTCCAGCGTGGACGGCACCCGTACTGCCCACGGCAGATGACGGGCCACGAAACGCTCGTAGTCGCGGGCGACGTAGACGCACTCGCCCCGCCGCCGGGCCATGCGCGTCGTGACCTCGTGCCAGAGCAAACGCGGAGGACCCGACGGGCGCCGGAAGGAGTAGGGCCCGCCGTCGGCCAGGAAACGCAAGCCGAACCACGAGCTGACGGTGGCGAACGGGTCCCGCACCTGGTGCAGGACCGCGGTGCCGCGCGGCAGTTGGGCGACGAAGGGCGCGGCCAGCCAGGATGCCTCCCCGTCGAGGTCAGCGAGGTCGGGCACCTGTCGGGTGCGAGGGCCGAACACCTGCTCGTGGCCGCAGCGCAGCCCGACCGCCGTCATGACCCGGGCGATGTACTCCGTGCCGGATCGGCCTGTTCCCGTCACGACGAATTTACGAGACGTTGCCTCCGGCATCGGCCGCCAGTATGACCAGTCAGGAGGTGAGCAACTGCTCGAGCCGCGCGGCGGCGACTGCCGGCACGTAGCGCTCCTCGTAACGCATGCGGCCGGCGCGGCCGTACCGATCGCGCTCGCTTCTGTCGGCCGCGAGCGCGCTCAACGCGTCCCTCAGCGCGGCCACGTCGCCCGGCGGCACGAGCACGCCCGCGTCGCCGACGATCTCGCTCGTCGTTCCGATGGTCGAACCAACGACGGTCACCGCGTGACGCATCGCCTCGAGATGGGTCACGCCGAAGCTCTCGACATGTGCGGGCACGACGAGGAGATCCGCCTGCGCGAGGACACCGCTCGCCTGGCCCGGCGACAAGCGACCATGCCAGCAGGTGCCTTCCGTGGTGTGCACGGGCTGGGGTGGTCCGATCACGTGCAGCTCGATCGACGGGATCGACGCCACCGCCGCCAACACTTCGGGAAGGCCCTTCAGCTCGGCGTCCTCGCCAATGAACACCGCCCGCACGCGATCCGTCTCGCCGAGCGCCATCGGCTGCGGTTCGACGAGGTCCAGCACAGGCGGCACGACGTGCACCCGTTCGGCGTCCACGCCCGCCCGCACGAGGTTGTCGGCTCCGTACTCGGTCCAGCAGAGGACCATGTCGGCCCGGTAGGCGAGCGCGCGCTCGAGCGCGGGGTGGAAATGACGAATGCGATCGTCGACGGTGCCGCGCCACAGCCACGCCTCAGGGATCACGCCGTTGGTGCTTCGTATGACGGGAACGTTCCGTCGCGAGCGAACGCCCCGGAGATGGCTGAACACCATGTCGACGTCCGCCGGCACCGAGAGCACATCGGTCTCGAGCGCGACCCGCAACCTGTGCTCCGCGCGGGCCTTGAAGCCGGTCAGCGAGCGTGCAGGGGGCGCCGTCCGGGTGGACAGGGTGGGCAGTGACGGAGGCGGCGCGTCGGCCGCGGCCGCCGATCGAGGGCCATGGCGGCGTAGTCGAGCCTTGACCGCACGCGTGCTCCACCACGGCCGACGCGGGAGCGTCCGCACCTCGATGGCTGCGAACGGCGTGTTCCGCAGCGCCCCGTGCACCGCCACGTCCCAGCGGATGGGACCGGCACGGGCGGCGTCGAGCTCGCGCTCGGTCGCATTGACGAGGAGCCGGAGCACGGGCCCTTCCCTATCACCCTCGGCCGGTAACTTCGCACGAGTGACCGTCGTGCGCCGCGTCTACCTACGGCTGTACCGCGGCGTCGGCAAGCGCTACGACATCGACGAGGACGTCCCGGACTCGGCGCTGATCTCGTCCCTCCTCGGCCGCTCCTTGGAACTGGTGAGAGGTCTCGTGCGCTTTCGCACGATGACGTTCGTGGGTTCGCGCGTCCATGTCCGCGGGCGCCGGCATCTGCACCTCGAGCGCGGAGCGACCATCGAGCGCGGGTGCCGCATCGACGCGCTGTCGCACGACGGCGTGCACCTCGGGCCCCGTGCGAAACTCGGAAGCGGCACGATCGTCTCGAGCACAGGGCACCTCTCGAAGGTGGGGCAAGGGCTGCGCATGGGTCGAGACTCGAGCTGCGGTGAGTGGTGCTACTTCGGCGCGAGCGGCGGCATCACCATCGGCAACGACGTGATCATGGGGCAGTACGTCACGTTCCACGCGCAGCAGCACGAGTTCGACGATCCCGAGAACCCGATTCGCCTCCAAGGCACGACAGAAGAGGGGATCGAGATCGGCGACGGCACATGGATCGGCGCGAAGGCCACATTCCTGGACGGCGCGCGGGTCGGACCGGGAAGCGTCGTCGCCGCCGGCGCCGTGGTGCGGGGAGCGCACCCTCCCGGTGCGGTTCTGGCCGGCGTGCCGGCGCGGGTCGTCCGTCAGCGGTGACCGCTCCGTCCGTCAGTGTCGTCGTGCCCCTGCACAACGGCGCCGACATCATCGCCGCCTGCCTCGATTCGGTGCCTGCGAACGTCGAGCTCGTAGTGGTCGACGACGCGTCGACCGACGACGCTCCCGGCATCGTGCGCGCCCACCGGCCGTCAGCCACGCTGCTGCGCAACGCGGAGAACCGCGGTTTCGCGGCAACCGCCAACGTCGGGTTGGCCGCGAGCAGCGGCGAGGTTCGAGTCGTGCTCAACAGCGACGCGCGATTGCGCGCCGGGGCCCTCGATCGCCTCGTCGCGGCCTTCGCGGATCCGGCCGTCGGCGTCGCCGGCCCGCGGTTGGTGTTCCCGGATGGTTCACATCAGACCTCGGCCGCATCGTTCCCGACGGTCGGCAGCTTCATGGCGGGGTCGTTCGCGCTGAACGAGCTGTACCAGCGGCTGCGGCCGGGGCATCGCTTCCGCTGGGAGCTCGGGCTGTCGCGGCGCGACCACGAACGCAGCAACGACGTCGATTGGGTGCAAGGAGCGTGCATCGCGTTGCGACGCGAATGCTTCGACGACATCAACGGCTTCGACACGGGCTACCGGATGTACGTCGAGGAGTGTGACTTGTGTTGGCGGGCACGGCAGGCCGGCTGGACCGTGCGCTACGTCGCCGACGCCGTGGTCGAACACGTGGGCGGAGCGTCGGGCGGCGGGGATCCCGCCCGGCAGGCCCG
Source organism: Acidimicrobiaceae bacterium (assembly GCA_041166745.1). Taxonomy (GTDB): domain Bacteria; phylum Actinomycetota; class Acidimicrobiia; order Acidimicrobiales; family JACDCH01; genus DASUCS01. Next base: position 356,096 of record JBEEGH010000028.1, on the reverse strand, counting down.
ATTCAACCTCGCCGGTGAGGCGCGCTTCATGGAACGGGCCTACGGGCCCGAGATCCTCCCGCGTTGGAAGGCGGCCCGCTTCGCCAGCAGCCTGGTCAAGGTCACGGTGCTGGGCCCGGTCAGCGTGGTCGACCGCCGCGTACGAGACCGCCTGCGATGGCACGTGACGGCGGTACGCGAGCTCGCGAGGCGCAAGGCCGTCGAGGCGGACTCCGAGCCGTGACGCAACGACTGTGAAGCAAGACCTGTGAAGCGCACTGCCGTCCCGATGACGGCCGACCGGCTCTCCTCCGATCGCACGCACATGCTCTGGGACAGCGACCTGCAGTACGCGTCGATGCTGCGGTGGGATCCCGAGCGCTTCGTGACGATCGACAGCACCGTGGCGTGGCGGCGCGGCATCGGCCTGGGGGCGCGTGCGGTGTCGAAGGGTCTCGATCGCATCCCCGCGTGGAAGCGGTCGACCGCCCGGCGCTGGATGCGAGACGTCGGCCAGATCCAGGCCGTGCGGGTTCGCCCGGGAACCGAGGCCCTCTACGGGCACATCGTCTTCCCGGTGTCCCGACCCGCCCTTCCGACGGTGTGGAGCACCGCGGGCGTCATCGACGCACGACCGGGAATCTGGTTCGCCGACCAATCGGCACAGACCCACGCCCACCTGCTCCCCCGAGCCGACGCGGTGCAGTGCTGGTCCGAGTTCGGCAAGATCGGCCTGCTCGAACGTCTTCCTCGGGTCGATCCCGACACCATCACCGTGCTCCCTCCGCTCGTGCAGCTCGATCTGCCCCCGCCGATGCCCAGACCGCCGGGCGACCCGGTCGCGATCTTCATCGGCGCGAATGGCGCCTTGAAGGGTCTCGATGTGGTCGTGGCCGCCGCCGCGCTCGTACCGGACGTCCGGGTCGAGATCATCACTCACACCCCACCGCCGGCGCGGTTCTCGGCGAACGTCGACTGGCTCGGGCCGCGGGCGCACGCCGAGGTGCTGGCGCGCCTCGGGTCCGCCTCCGTGCACGTGTTCCCGAGTACGACCGAGTCGTTGGGCGGTGTCGTCGTCGAGGCGCTCGCCGCGGGTGTCGCGCAGATCGTCGACGGTCGCAGCGTCACGGCGGAGGTCGCGGGTGCCGGCGGCATCGCCATCGACGGCCGAGACCCGGAAGCAACCGCCGACGCGCTGCGGCGACTGGCCGGCGACGAGCGGCTGCGAGCGACGGTGGCCGGCGCGGGCCTCGAGCGTTACGCCACGACGTATGCGCCGGACGCGGTCGGGCGGCGGCTCGGCGAGCTCATCGACTCAATATGAGCGCGCCCGACGTCGGGTCAGCGACGAACGCCCGCAACGCGTCGCGGTCGACGCGTGTGGAGTCACGCCGCACGAAGAGCTGGGTGCCGATCTCCTCATAGCCGTACCCGATGATCTGCGCACGCACCGCCTCGGACTGGCGGGGGAACGTGCCGGCGATCACGTCGGGACGAAGGACCCCGATGCTGTAGGACACGTCGAACTTGTTGTGACCGGGGATGAACGCGCCGCCGGTGGGAGCGAGATGGGCGATGTGGTCGTCGGTGTACCCGAGCAGGTCCACGATCTGACGTTCGGTGAAGTAGCCGAGCTCTCCGGCTGCGCCGGTGGCGATGGTCGCCTCCCGGTCCGTGGCCGATCGCAGGGCCAACGCGTACCGCGTCATCCGTTGGTCGAACGCCGCCGCTCCGCTCGGCTGTCGCAGCGCACCGTCGAGATGGTGCGCCGAGGATGCGGCGACGAGCGCCACCGCCAGCACCACGAGCGGCCAAGAGCTCCGACGCGACCACAAGGCCGCCAGCACCGCTCCGAGGAGCACCAGTGGGAGCAGGATCCGCAGGAGCGCGGGGTCGCGTGCAGAGGGCCCGAGTTGCGAGTTCACGCCCGGCTGCACGTTCGCGGCGCGGAGCAGCATCACCGCAGGAAGCGACAGGAGACCGAGCGCCGCGAACGCTGTGCGGGCCCGCCCGCTGACGAACCTGAGCGCGTCGACGCCGAGCGCGGCGACGATCGCCAGGCACGGCAGTACCGCGGCGATGTAGCGACTACCGGCTTCGCCACCGTCGTAGCTGTCTCCACCGACGTACACGGAGTACGCCAGCTGCGCGGCGACGATCAGGAGCAACAGCCCCGCACCGCGACGGCCGGCGCGGCGAGTGAGCAGCCAGGCCACCGCGAGCAGGACCGGAGCGTAGAGATGCTGGATGCCTTCGGCGACCAGGTGCAGCAGACCTCGCCGTAGACGCGCCTGAAGCGAGATCCCACTCACCTTGAGGTAGTAGGTGTTCGGCAGCGGCTCGCCGTAGTACGCGAGGCGGACCAGGGTCTGGGCCACCAGTGCGAGCACCACCGCGCCGATGAAAACGATGAACGCCACTCGTCGCCGTTCTGGCGGGCTTCGCCACGCGGCGTAGAACGCAATGACGAAGGCCGCCACCGTCACGTCCGGACGGACGGTCGTGCTGAGCGCGATGACGACGGCCAGCCACCACATGTCTGCGGTTGCGCCGGACTCGATCCAACGCAAGCACAAGAACACGCCGAGGAGCGTGACGAGCGAGACGAGCCCGACCTCCATCCCGAGCACCGTCCACATCAACACGGGCCCGCACAAGGCGGTGAGCCAGACCGCGATCGTGACTGCGAGCCCCGACTCCGGAGAGAGGAGTCGGGCGATGCGCTCAACCAAGTACAGGTTCACCAGCAGGATCACGAGCCCGGACAGCACGACCATCAGTGAGGCGAGCCGGAGGGGCAGCGGGGCGAGGTTGAGCACCGACATCCACAAGGTCCACAACGGGTTGGTGAAGCCCTCGACGGCGTGGCCGGCCGTGTTGTAGGCGAGCCCGTGCCCGCTGGTCAGGTTCCGCCCGTAGCGCATCGAGATCATGGCGTCGTCGAACAAGACGAAGTAGCGGTCGCCGCCGACCACGAAGGATTGGCGCCGTGCATAGGCGAGCGCGATCGCGATGGTCGTCACATACGGCAACCGCCGCATCCATGCGCCGGCAGCGCGCGTCCGCTCGCGTGTCACAGCAGGACGCGCCCCGTTCGAGCAGACCCGATCAGCAGACTGACCGAGCGCACGGCGTCGCGCGCCGCCTGGTCGGCTATGGCCCGACCGCGGTGATGTCGCAGGAGCCACGCGAGGTACGGGGCGCTCAGTGCAGCCCCGACGCGTCGGTGGCCCGAGGCGAAGGCCACGAGCCCGACGATCGCAGCCTGCGCGAGCACGCTGTGCCGTCGCACGAAGTAGCGCCCACCGGGGAACAGGTCCCGAAGCTCGGGGATCTCGTCGAGCAGCAACGTGAAGTTCCCGGCCCTCCACTCTTCGCGCAGCGAGTCGGAGAAGGTGCCCTCGAAGATGTGATGGCGCACCACCGCGTCCGACGCGATCGCGGCGCGCCACCCGAGACGCTGCACCCGCCAGCCCAGATGCGTGTCCTCGCCGAACGGTCGGCCACCACCCCGTCCCGGAAGGCCGACGCGGGGTTGGATCCTGCGGATGAACTCCTCGTCGAAGCCCCCCACCTGCTCGAGAGCGCGGCGCCGGTACGCGATGTTGCAGCTCTCGTAGAGCCGCAACGCGGGCTGCACGTGCACGGTGCGGTCGTACGGCCCGGGGGAGCCGTCAGGAACGGTCGCACCTTGCACGAGCCCGACGCCCTCGTCGGCGAACGGCGCCACCAAGGCGCCCAGCCAGCCCGGTTCGGCGATGCAGTCGTCGTCGAGGAAAGCGACCATCGATGCCGCGGCCGACCGCCAACCCTCGTTGCGGGCACCCGCGGCCCCGCGACGGTCGGTGCGCAGAAGGGGCCAGCCGAGGCTGCGCACCATCTCGTCGCTGCCGTCGGTGGATCCGTCCGAGACGACCACGACCTCCGCGGGCCCCGGATCGAGCGCCGCCACGGATTGCAACGTGCGCTCGAGCAGGCCGCGTCGGTTGTACGTGGGGATCACCACACTGACGTCGATCGTCGACCCCGCTGCCGTCAACCTGCCCCCCTGCGAGCCCGGGCCCCCGACCGAGCGCTCGCGGCGAGTATGGCAGCGGAACCGGCCCCGAGCGAAGGGCTCCCGTTGTCCGGCGCATTCGCGATGGTGGGGCAGCAGGGAATTCGGGTGAGATGGGCGAACTATCCCCTTAGGGGACTCCCGAGTCGTGCGAGCGGCTTGTGAAAATTCGCTGGGGTAGAAGGGGAGGGGACTCATGCGCGGTGTGGGCCCGAGGGTGATGGTGCGACGAGCGCTACTGATCGTGACGGCGACGCTGACGCTCGTCGCGGTCGGCCTCGTGCCGGATGCGCCGGCGGGTGCGGCCAGCACGGCGCAGACGAACCCCTACCAGGTCATCGGCGATGTCGTGCAGGACGCCGTCAATGTGCCGCCGAACGTGGACGGGCTGACCGGCGGGTTCGTCGTCGGCAACGTCACCGCCAGCTACGGGAACGTCAACCCCGCCAAGGACTCCAACGGCAACCTGACGATCTACACGAAGAGCGACACCAAGTACTACAAGTGCGACGCCAACGGACAGAACTGCCGGCCGTCGACGGCCCCAATTGTCGTGGCCAACGGCAACCGCGTGCAGGTCGCCGGGCGCTACTACATCACCAACGGGCAGTACACGCTCGTCGCCAACTACATCTGGAGCCCGCCGAAGGCGCCGGCCCCACCGCCGCCTCCGCCGGCGGTGAACCCTGCGCCCGCCTCGCCTCGTGACTACCTCAACCAGAACCTGTTCGGCGTGCAGGCCAAGGTCGTGGGCACGAAGGTCGACGCTCTGGGCGGATTCCAGCTCGGCAACTTCACCGACTACGGCTGCGGCACCACCCCGAACTGCAAGGTCCAACGCGTCGCCGCGGCCCACCACGATCGCATCAACGTCGACCCGACGAACGCGACGACGTACTGGCTGAGCACGGACGGCGGCTGCAACTACCGCAAGACGTCCGACTACTACACGGTGATCTACCGCGTCGGTGTCCAACAGGGTCTGATGGTCACCGGCCGCTACACGTGGGGCGGGCTCGACTGGGTGTTCACCGCGACGAACATCTTCGGACCGGCGCGCAGCACGACCTGTGGACCGAATCCCTCCAACGGCGGACCGCTGACCTTGACCTCGGCCCTCGACCGCACCGATCCCGGGGCCTACAACCCGGTCGCGGATTCGTGGGAGAACAGCCAGTGGCGGGGCGAGAACGGCCCGGGCGACTTCGGCGGTGGCCCGGCCGAGATGGAGCTCAGCTGGCAGCAGGTCCCCGGTGGCTGGGAGTTCTGGGGCACCTACAAGGTCTCGGCGCTTCCGCCGCAGATGACCAGCATCGCCGGAGAGATCCACGGAATGGCGACCGCACCGGCATTCGCTGACGTGCAATGGACGATCAACGCGCAGGTGACGATCGACCAGACCGCCGGCAAGTGGGCCGGATGGTCGGGCTCGGGCAGCTACAGCGGCACGGCCACCTTCCTGTCTCCATCCGATCCGATGCCGCCGTTCCATCAGTCCGGCACGTTCAACTGGACCATCAGCCCGGGGTGAGGCGGTAGCGTCCGCGCGTGCGCGAACGTGCGGCGCCGCCTCGGCACCGCCGCCAACTCCTGGTCGCACTGCTTATCGTCGCCGCCGGCGCGATCCCCGGCACGATCGCCGATCACCGGAACGCGCCGAACCCGACGCCAGCGGGTGCCCCGCTCCCGCTGATCGGGGCTGACGGCGTCGCCGCGGGGCTACCGGCGACCGGCACGATTGCCGGCGCGCGGTGTTCTCCCACAGGGGCTCGCTCGTTCGCAGTCGCGCCGTTGGCCGTGGCGGCCGACAACGACGGCGGCCTGTACGTCAGCGACTCGATCCACGCCGTGGTCTGCCACGTCGACCGCTCCGGCCACGTGACCGTCGTGGCCGGCAACGGGGCCACGGGCTACACGGGTGACGGCATGCGCGCGATCTACGCGGAGCTGTACCTGCCGTCGAGTCTGGCGGTCACGCCCGCCGGTGATCTGCTCATCGCCGACCGGTGGAACAACCGCGTGCGCCGCGTCGAGCGAACCTCCGGCGTGATCACCTCCATCGCGGGAACCGGCGTCGCGGGAGACGCGGGTGATGGGGGCCCTGCCGATGCCGCGCAGCTCTCGTTCCCCACAGGCGTCGCGGTGGACCGGTCGAGCAACGTGTACATCGCCGACAGCAAGAACAACCGCGTGCGCCGCATCGACGCCCGCACCAAGACGATCACCACGATCGCCGGCACCGGGCTCGCGGGCTTCGGGGGCGACGGCGGTCCGGCGCTCAGCGCGCCGCTCGATCTTCCTGTGGCCGTCGCGGTCGACGACCAGGACGAGATCTACGTGGCGGACGCATTGAACAACCGCATCCGGCGGATCTCCCGCGACGGGATCGTGACCACCGTCGCCGGCACCGGTCTAGGCGGCTCCTCCGGTGACGGCGCGCCCGCCACCGAGGCGCACTTGTCACAACCGCTCGGCGTCGCGATCACGCCGACAGGCTTCGCGATCGCCGACTCGAGCAACCATCGCGTGCGAGTGGTGGATCGCGCCGGAGTCATCTCCACGCTCGCGGGCGTCGGTACCGCCGGGTTCAGCGGTGACGGTGGTCCGGGTGTCGAGGCCGAGCTCGCCTTTCCCGTGAGCGTGGCCTGGGATCCCCAGCGAGGCCTCCTCGTGGCGGACAGCAACAACCACCGAGTCAGAGCCATCAGCCAGCAAGGTGACATCACCACCGTGGCCGGCAACGGCCTGGCCGCGCACTCCGGCGATGGCGAAGGCGCCGCGGCGGCCGAGCTCTACGAACCGATCGGGGTCGCGACGACTCCGGATGACGCGGTGATCGTCGCCGACAGCCTGAACCACGTCGTGCGCCGCATCGGGCCCGACCTCACCATCCAGACCATCGCAGGCACACCGGGCGTCGCCGGCTACCACGGGGACGGTGGTCCCGCGGTGGACGCGGCCCTCGAGTTCCCCACCGGGGTGGCCGTCGGCGGCGATGGCTCGGTGTACATCGCGGACGTCGGGAACGACGCCGTCCGGCGGGTCGCTCCGGACGGCACGATCACCACTGTCGCGGGCACGGGAACGTCCGGGTCCGACGGCGACGGCGGACCGGCCAGCACCGCCAGGTTGTCCGGACCCTCAGGTGTCGCGGTCGACCGCGACGGCACGTTGTACGTCGCCGACACCGGGAACAACCGAGTGCGCCGCATCGGCCCGGACGGCACGATCACCACCATCGCCGGCGACGGCCGGGCCGGTATGGATGGCGACGGCGGCCCCGGCGTCGCCGCCCGATTGCACGGCCCTGCCGGGGTCGCGGTCTCCGGCCACACGCTCGTGATCGCGGATGTGGAGAACAACCGGGTGCGTGCGCTCGACCTGGACACCGGCCTTCTCACGACGGTCGCCGGTAGCGGCGACGTCGGCTACTCGCCCGAGCGCACCCCGGCCACCGAGTCGAGGCTGGACCATCCCACCGGCGTCGCCATGGCCAGCAACGGCGACGTCTACATCGCCGACAAAGGCAACTGCCTCGTTCGGCGCGTCAGCGCGTCCGGCCGCGACGCCGGGCTCCTGATCACCCTGGTGGGTTGGACGCCGGTGCGCGGCCTTGCTCCCGTGTGCGAGTTCGGTGACGCCGGGGCGCCGCCCCGGTGGGGCACCACGCTCAACAGTCCGACAGGAGTCGCGTTGACGAGCCGCGGGACCATCGTGGTCGCCGACTCCTTGTCGCACCGCGTTCGGAGCTTCACCGTCCTGTAGGACGGGCGAGGGCTCAGGGGCAGGTGGCAGCGGGGTCGGGCGCGCCCGCGGTCCCGCAGGCAACATTCACGCCGCCGGACGAGCCGGACACCAGCACCCAGCCGTTGGCCGGCGAGGGGTTGTTGGTGTTGCCCTGGGCCAGCGCGGCACCCGAACCCTGCGAGTTGCCGTACACCCCCACGACGCCACCCACGGGCTGGCCGGACGAGCCGGCGGTGATCGCACCGTGCGAGTCGTCGGCGCTGGCACAGGCGCTGACGGTCGGTCCGCCAGGCGAGGCGCACACCAGGTCGGCATGGGCCGGAACGGCCCCCAGGACACCCGCAGCGGCGACGGCCACGGCCGCCGTCAGAACAGCGATCTTGCGCATGACATCAAGCTCCCCACGACTCGATCGATCCCTCCCGGATCGCCGGTTGCAAGGTTCGACGGCGGCGAGCCCGATTCCTCCCCATTTCGGGTGAATGTCGTCGTGGCTCATACGGACCATGCTCGACGAACTGGTCCGGTTTCGCACGCAAAACCACCCGATCGCGCCATTGAGCCGAACCCGCCGTGATGTGCATTGTGGGCAGATTCACCCTATTGGAGGTCGTAAGTTCATGTGGTTCGAAAACCCTGTCGAGGGTTCCGTCACGAGGCGACGGCGGTCGCGCAGCATCACGGTTCTGGTCTCGTTGACACTCGTTCTCGGCTCGCTCTTTGCCGGCTCGGTCCCGGCCAGTGCCGCCACCACCCCGGTCATCAGCACCGTTCTCGGCGGGCTCTGCTCGCCCAACGCGATCGCGATGGGCCTGGAGCCGTCGGCGGTCGTGCCTGACGGTGCTGGCGGGTTCTATGTCTCGGACAACACCCACAGCATCGTTTGTGGCGTCGCGGCGGACGGCACGACCAGGCTGGTCGCAGGCAACGGTGCCGCCGGAAAGTACGGCGACGCGATCGCTCCCTACGGCGACGGCGGCGATGCCCGCCACGCCAGCCTGTACACCCCGAGTGGTCTCGCGGTGGACAACTCCGGCAACCTGCTCATCGCCGACCGCTGGAACCAGCGGATCCGCAAGGTCGATCACGCCACCGGCGTGCTCAGCACCGTCGCGGGCAACGGCGTTGCCGGCTTCAGCGGCGACGGCGGTGCGGCCACGGCGGCACAGCTCAACTTCCCCACAGGGCTCGTCGTCGACAGCTCCGGCAACATCTACATCGCCGACAACAAGAACCACCGCATCCGGCGGGTCACGTCTTCGGGCACCATCACCACGATTGCCGGTACTGGCACCGCGGCCGGCACCGGTGACGGTGGCAACGCGACCGCGGCGACACTCAATCTCCCATCGGATCTCGCGGTGCGGGGAAGCTCGCTGTACATCTCCGACGCGGGGAACAACAAGATCCGCCGGGTCGACCTCACGACGTCGGTGATCACCACGTTCGCAGGCACCGGCACGGCCGGCTACAAGGGCGATGGCGGACAGGCGAGTGCGGCGGCGCTGAACTACCCGCTCGGCGTGGCCGTCGACAACCAAGGCACCGTGTACGTCGCGGACAGCGGCAATCAGCGTGTCCGGTCGATTCGCAACGGCGTCATCTCCACCTACATGGGTACGGGTGCCGCCGGCTTCAGCGGCGATGGCGGGCGTCCCGCGAACGCGGCCCTCAACTTCCCTGTGAGCGTCTCGCTCGACGGCAACCGCAACGTGTACGTCGCCGATCAGGGCAACCGGCGCGTCCGCATGGTCACGACGTCGGCCAACAGGACAAGCACGGTGGCAGGCAACGGAACCCTCGGCTACTCGGGCGACAATGGGCTCGCCTCGGCGGCCCAGCTCAACCAACCGACGGCCGTCGCGTGGACGAAGGACGGCCGCCTCTTGGTGGCCGACGCGCACGACAACGAGGTGCGGGCCGTGCGTCCGGACGGAGTCGTCGTCGCCGTGGCGGGAACACCCGGCGTCAGTGGGTTCTCAGGTGACGGTGGCGCAGCCACCAACGCGACCCTCGGCTTCCTCAGCGGTGTCGCGGCCGACGGGCAGGGCAACATCTTCGTTGCCGACTGGAACAACCGGGTTCGCAAGATCGCGGCCTCGACCGGCGTGATCACGACCATTGCCGGCAACGGCACCGCGGGCTTCGGTGGCGACGGCGGCGAGGCTCGGTCGGCCATGTTCAACCGGCCGTCGGGTCTCGTCTTCGACACGGCCGGTGACCTGCTCGTGACCGACACGGGCAACAACCGCGTCCGTCGCCTCTCGGCGGTCAACGGTGACGTGAGTGCCACGAGCACCATCACCACCATCGCGGGCAACGGCATCCAGGCATTCGCCGGTGACGGCGGGCCGGCGGCGGCGGCCTCGCTCAGCGGCCCGGTCACGGTTGCGGTCGACGCGTCGAACAACGTCTACGTCGCTGACGCCGGCAACCAACGCATCCGGAGGGTCCTCGCCGCGACGGGGCAGATCGAGACGGTGGCCGGTTCTGGCGTGGTGGGCTACTCCCCCGAAGGCCAGAACGCCAAGCAGTCGGCGCTGAACTACCCACGAGGGGTCGCGATCGACGGTGCCGGCAACCTTTTCATCGCCGACACCGGCAACTGCATCATCCGCAAGGTGAACGCCCCGGGCTCCCCGACCTCGACGATGATCACCACCGCAGGCTGGACGCCGCTGAGGGGCGTCACGCCGGTGTGTGGGTTCGCGGGCGAGAACGCGTCACCCCGAACCGGGTCGACGATCATGTCGGATCCGTCTTCGCTCACCTTCGACCCGGCTGGCAACCTCTACGTGGCGGATTCGTTGACCCACCGCGTCCGGAAGATCACCCCCGGCTGAGTCATCACGTCTCCACGAGCGCAGCAAGCGGGATCTCGACGATCTCCGACGCCGCGCCGAGGGTGACGAAGAGCCGCTGACCGATGGCGGCACATCCCATCGGCATGCTTCCAGCAGGAAGGGGGACGGCAAGTGTCGTCCCCCTTTCCGCGTCCACGATGCACAACGAGTCGCCATCCTTGAACGCGGTCGCCAAGCGGCCGTCGTGCAGCCGGCACAGCCCGAAGGGGACAGCGGGCAGTTCCACGGTCGCGAGCACCGTGCCCGTCGAGTCGAGAAGGCTCAATTGCGACTTCGTGGATGCTCCCAGCCACACGCCGCCGCGATCGGGATCAGCGACGATGGCCCGAGTGGGATGCGGTGCGTCGATGACGCGCAGTTGCGGCGACGGCGACGTCGCGTCAGTCACCAGTGCGATGTGCGCGCTCTGGGTGTCCGCCACCCAGATCTCGTCGGACGGTCCGAGCACCACGAAGTCCGCTCTGATGAACGAGTCGGGCAGTGCCACTTCGATCGCATCGTGTGAGGTCGCATGGACCCGCACGAGCACCTTGCGATGGGCATCCACCACCCAAACGTGCTCGCCAGCCACCGCGGTCACCAACAGCTCGCGCGAGCGGGTCAGGGGCACCGTCTGGACGTCACCGGACGCGCTCACGTGGGCGAGCGCGCTGGATCGCGTCAACGCCGTCCAACAGCCTCCGAATCCGTCCGGCGAAGGCGCGTGCGGAAACGGGGGGAGCTCGGTCCAGCGCCACTGGCCCGTGACGACGTCGAGGCGGCCGAGCGCCGGCCAGTCCCGCGTGGTGACCCAGAGCGTGGTGCCGTCGGGATCGGCCGCGGCCAGCAGCGGGAATGCCATCGCCCTCGGTGTCACCATCCTCCGCCAGGCGGGGCCGTCATCGGGCGCGCCCTGCGCGTCCGCGGTCGCCACCGCGACCGACGGGCGAGCGCGCACGGCGGAGAACAGGTCCGTCAGCAACGAACGGCACAGCACGAGCGTCGCCGCCGCGGCGAACACGAGATACAGCAACCCCTGCGCGACGAAACCGCCGAGGCTTCGTACCTCCCAGCCGGCCAGGCGCACGAGCGACGTGGCGCCCGCGGCAATGCCTCCGACGAGCAGCTCGCGCCACGCGAGCCCGAGCAGGAACATCGGCCCGAAGATCTTGCGTACGAAGTACTGGCGCAAGGCGTAGGACCCCAGCGCGAGCACGACGATCGACATCGCCGCCCCGTTGGTGCCGAACAGCAGCACGAGGGGTACGACGACGACGAAGGTCCACACCAGACCGAGGACGCTGTTGACCAGCCATGGCTTCGTCTGCCCTCGCGCGGCGTAGAACAAGTTCCAGGACTGGCCGACCGAATTGAAGATGATGCCGGCCGCCTCGGCCTGCATCAGGATCAACGCCGGTTGCCACGAGGGGCCGAGCAGGATGTCGATCGCCGGCTTCGAGAACAGCAGCAGCGCGAACCCGACAGGCCCTGCCCAGAGCATGCCGAGGCGAGTGATCGCGATGAACGCACGACGCAGGCGGGCCACGGAGCTCTGCATGGAACACAGGGCGGGAAACACTGCGTCGCTCAACACGCCGTTTATCTGCAGGGCGCGCATCGCCCAGTTCTGCGCGAGGTCGAAGAACCCGAGCCCGGCCACGCCGACGGCCGCCGACACTGCGAACACCGAGCCCCAGCCGCCGAGCAGTCCGCACAGCCCTGACACCCAGACCGGCCAACCAAAGCTGAGGAATCGGCGCATCACGACGCCGTCCCATGTCAGCTTCGGTCTGATGGGGCTGGCGAACAGCAACACGAGCGCGGAAGCGGCGAAACCGGCGAGCGTTCCCGCCACCAACGACCAGACGCCTGCCCCCAAGTACGCGGCGGGAATCGTGACGGCGAAGCTCACCACCGGCCCCACCGCCGTGAGCACGTTCCGGCGAAAGAACTTCATCTCGCGGTACGGGATCGCCGCGGGCAGCTCCAAGAAGGCGGTCGAGAACACCGTTGCGGCCAGCACGCTGGTCAACAACCACAGCTCGGGCTTGTCGTACAGATGGGCGATGATCGGCGCGATCCCGAGCACGACCAACGTGAAGAACCCTGCCAGCATGATCTCCATCGTGAAGGCCACGCCGTAGGCCGTGTGGAGATCGACGTCGCGCTCCTGCACCACCTTCTTCGGAAGGTCGACCGCCTTCAATGAGAGACCGATCGCCACACCGCCTGATGCGAGGGCGAACAGGCCCACGTTTCCCGGCCCGAGGAGACGGGGCACGAGGATGCCCTGGATCGCCGCGAGCGCATCGACCACACCTCCGAAGACGAGGTTCACGACTGCGCCCCGCCCGGTGAGATTGGCGAGCGAGCGCGGCGCCGGTTCCGATGTTTCAATGGAGGACTTCGTGCGGCGCGCCATCACGATCCGCGATTCATCACAGGAGCAGCGTGCGGTGCCGAATGCTCTCACGCAACAGGATCAGGATCTCGTAGGCGTCGCCGATCCGCGTCTGGGCCACGAAGATGGCGCGACGCGGTGACTTCGCCTCGGCCACGTCTCGGGCCGCGAGAACGACAACGGCCAACGCGGCCAAGCGCCGCGTGCGCGACGTCATCGTCAGCAACACCGCCACCGCGTACAGCAGCACCGGCAGGTGCGAACGTCGGTAGATGTAGGGCTTCCACGCCAGCCGGCGGGCGCCCGGATGCTTGGCCACCATGTGGACGACGTCGGCCCAGCGCTTGCGACCGCGGACGTCACGTCGCCAGTCGCCGACCACGACCTCGTGCGTCACGACGGCGTCGGGGGCGAAGGTGATCCGGGCGCTAGCGGCCTCCGCACGCCAGCCGAGGTCGGTGTCCTCCGCGCTGAACCGGAACGTCAGGTCGAAGCCGTCGAGCTGGTCGAGGAGCGACTTGCGGTACAGGATGTTGCACGTCTGGTAGTAGCCGTTGAGTCGGTCCACCTGGACCGAGCGAGCGAAGGGCTGGCTCAGCAGGTGGGCCCGCGTCGGATCCGGCTGCGTGCGTCCTTGTACGACATCCGCGTCGTCGGCCGCGCTCATCAACTGCAGCAGCCAATCGGATCGCGGTAGGCAGTCGTCATCGGTGAACGCGATCCATTCGCCCCGCGCGCGACGCCAAGCGTCTTCGCGCGCGGCACACGGCCCGCGGTTCTCGCGGTTCGCGACGAACCGAACCGGCACGGGCGACCGGGCTGCCCACGATTCCACCAGCGCGCCGATGCCGTCCGAGTCGGGCGAACCGTCGTCGACGACGACCACCTCGAAGCCTCCAGGAGGTGGCTCCAGGGCGGTGATCGCACCGAGGGCGCTGTCCAACTGGCCGGGTCTCCGGTACGTCGGCATGCAGACGGAGACCTGCACCTCCACACCACCGTCCATCCCGCTACTCATGCGCAGGCCGCCTTGTACACGTCGAGTAACCGGGGGCCGATGACCGACCAATCGTAGAGCTCGGCCCGTGCTCGACATCGAGCGGCGAGGTCACGATGCCGGGCGCGTTCCACGACGGTGAGCAGGGCTCGGCTGCACGCCTCGACATCATCCGGCGCGAAGAGCGCGCCGACCTCCTCGTCGACGATCTCCGGGATCGCGCCGTGGCGCGCGCCGACGACCGGGGTTCCCGACGCCAAGGATTCGACGAGGACCATCCCGAACGCCTCGTTGAGGCTCGGCAAGCAGGTCACCGCCGCCGAGCCGTACAGCTCGCGCAGCCGCTCGGCCCCGACCTCACCCGTGAACCGAACGCGAGTGCGGAGCTCCTCGGGCAAGCGGTCGAGCAAGGACTGTCGGCGCCCATCCGAGGCGCGACCTGCGAGCACGAGCTCGAGCGTCTTGCTGTGGCGCCCCGCAATCGCGAACGCGTCGACCAAGACGGACACACGCTTGCGGTCATCGTCGGGCGTCGAAGGACACAGCACGACGTCGTCGCGATCTGCGCCCACCGTGAACTCGGTGACGTCGATGCCATTGGGAATCACGTGGGCGCGATAGCCATAGGAGTCGAGGAGATGGGTCGCGGCGGCCTGGCTCGGGCACAGCACCACTCGTGCACCTCGTGTCCCGTACGCGAAGAGGCGACGTTTGAGGGGATGACCGGCAGTCGAGGCCCGAAGAGCGATACCCCCGTACGACACGACATAGGGCCGGCGGGCGAGCCGGGCGGCCGACGCGTCCTCGAAGAGAAACGCGTGAACCACGTCGGGTCTCGCGCGCCGTAGATGACGGGCCATCGCCGGGATGAACGTGGTCTCCTCATCGAGGTCGACGTGGACGCGTCGAGCACTGCGGGCCCGAAAGAGAGCGACGGGCACACCATCGAGGTCGTACGAGGTCGTCGCCGGTCCCCCGGCGGCGATCTCGACCTGACGCCCCGATCGCTGCAGCCACCGCGCCAACGAGCGCACGAGCGTCTCGGTCCCGCGCTTGACGTACGGCCATGCGAACGGATTGGTCAGGCAGATCGAGCGGGGCTCGGCCTCGATGCCGGTCAACCGGGGGGAGCGCCCATCGACACGGGCTGCGCGGAGCTGAAACGCAAGGCGCCGCCGGCCACCGCTCGAGGGGCGAGAACCTTCGCCGGCAAGCCGCCGACGACCGTCGCTTCGGGCACGTCCCGATTGACCACCGAGTGGGACGCGACCACTGCGTTCGGACCGATCGTGGTGCCCATCAGCACTGAAGCCTTGTTGCAGATCCAGACGTTGGCACCGATCACGATGGGCTCGGCCGAGGTGTTCTCGTAGAAGAAGTCGTATTCGCCGTCGTGGTGGTGTGTCGAGTCGATGATCGAGACGTATTCATTCGTGGAAGCACACTCGCCCATGGTGATCGACGTCGCGCAATGGATGACGTTGCTGTAGCTGATGATGTTCCGGCCCACGAGCCGCAACGTGCCTGACAGGTTCAACGTGGTGCCCCTGCGTATCTCTACGCGATCGCCCCATTCGATTGTTGCGCCCTTCAGCAGGAAGACGACGTCGTCGCCCACCGAACACCCTTTGCCCATGCGAATGACGTTGTGCGTCCCGGACTGGACACGGAACTGCACCCGCCGGCCGATCGCGAATCCCGGACCGATGTCGAGTTCCAGCGACGCCCCTATGAGTTTCATGCGCAGTTGCAACAGGCCGAGAATGACCCGGACGCGCAGTTGCTCCATCTGCGTGCGAGCCTTCCGGAGCGATCCCACCGTCGCGAGCGTAACGAACGTCGTCCGGTGGGGTCGGCGGTCACGAACCGGTCGACGTGAGCCCTGGAGCGTGGCGCTGGAGCCAGCCCTCGAGCACGAGCAGGTGCCACACCGACCGCCCGTCGCGCCGGCCGGCCCGGGCGTCGTGTAGCCAACCGCGCAGGCGTTCACCATCGACGAGTCCCCTCGCCTGCGCGCTCGCCGCCAGTTCGTCGGCCGCCGATCGGAGCGGACCGTCGAGCCAGGCCCCGTACGGCAGCACGAAGCCGCGCTTGGGGGCGTCGACCACAGCGGCGGGCAGCAGCCGGCGAGCGAGGGCGCGAAGTGGCGCCTTCCCGCCGTGACGATCCCAGCACTCGTGGCCCGGCACCCCAAGCGCCCACTCGACGAGACGGTGGTCGAGGAACGGCGCGCGCGCCTCCAACGAATGGTGCATCGTCATCGCGTCGAGATCGGGAAGCAGTATCGGCTGCAGGTAGGCGAGCATGTCCGAATGGCGGGCCGGATCGCGGCCGTGCGCAAGCCCTGCCAGCCACGACTCGACCGGGCCGTCGATGGGCCATCGGCACACCGCGCGACGCTCCGTCGCAGTCAGTAGAACGCGAGCCGACGCCGGTGCGACGGCGACCGCGAGAGCCTTGGCCAACCGGCCGCGCCGACCGAGCCGCTGGGAACCGCCGACGGCCGCCACCACGCGAGCGCGCGCTCGCGCGCTGGTTGGAGAACGAGAGCGCGCGAGCCCGAGACGGGTCGCCCGCCGCCAGAAGGCGTAGCCGTAGAGAAGCTCGTCGGCACCGACGCCCGACAACACGACGGTGGTTCGGCCCGCCGCGGCCCTGCTCGCGAGAAAGGAGTTGAAGGCGTCGCCGGCGGGCTGGTCGAGAGCGTCGAGGAACGCGTCGAAGACGACGGGAACCTCGGCCCGAGAGACGACCACATCCTGATGGTCGCTGTGCAGCGCTCGAGCGATGTGCGCGGCTGTCGCTCGTTCATCGGGCACGCCGAGATCGCCGTCGAATCCCACCGTGAACGTCGAAACGGGCGTCCCACTCTCCTGCTGCATGAGGGCGACGATCGTGGGGGAGTCGAGTCCGCCGGAGAGGAACGCCCCCACGGGTACGTCAGCGAGAAGACGGTCACGGATCGACGCCCGCAAGTGGCCTTCCAGTTGGACGTCCCGCGGCCGCGGGTCGGCCGGATGGTCGGGCACGCCGTCAGGAGGTCGCCACCACCTGATCGGTTCTCCGATCTGCGTACCGATGGTCACGTGGCTGCCGGGAGGCACGCTGTGCACCCCTCGCAGCAGCGTGCCCGGCGCAGCGACCGCGCCGAGGGCGAGATAGGCATCCAGCGACGCAGGATCGAGCGCCGGGGTGACGAGGCCCGATGCAAGCAGCGCTCGCACCTCTGACGCGAAGACGACCCGATCGGCGTCGGCGGCATAGAAGAGGGGCTTCTTGCCCAGCCGATCGCGTACCAGCACGACATCGCCACCGAGGACCGCCGCGAACGCGAAGAAGCCGCGGAGATCATCGAGGACGTCGAGACCCCGCGCCGCCAGCGCGACCGCCAACGTCTCCGCGTCGCAGTGTCCGCGAAATCGATGCCCCGCCTTCTCCAGCGCGGGCCGCAACTCCAGATGGTTGAAGATCTCGCCGTTGAAGGTGAGCGCGGTGCGCCCGTCGTCGACGACGAGCGGTTCGTGGCCCGCGGCGGTGAGGTCGAGGATGGACAGCCGGGTGTGCCCCAGTGCAACACGAGCGTTCGCGTCGGTCCACGTTCCTCGGTCGTCGGGGCCGCGGTGATACAGCGAATCGAGCATTCGACCGAGCGCGCGTTGATCGGCGTCGGTCAAGGGTGCGCGGCGCCCGACGATTCCCGCGATACCGCACACGCCTCGGCAGGGTACGGGGTGGCGCTGGCCGCAGGCCACTAGCGTGCCGCCGGTGGACCCCGACAGCAACCGGCGGTGCCTCGATGCGATCGCCGCGCTGCTGCGCGATCGGCCGGGCTTCCACGGTTCGGGTGGGGAAGCCCATTGGGATGTGACCGAAGGGATGCTCCATGCCATCCGGCAGCACGCCGACCCGACGACGCGCAGCCTCGAAACCGGTTGCGGCGCGAGCACCGTGCTCTTCGCGGCCGCCGGCGGTCAACACACGGTCGTCACCCCGGACCCTGAGGAGTACCAGCGCGCCAGGGAGTACTGCGACCGCATCGGTGTCGATGCCGGCCGCGTCCGGCTCGCCCATGGTTCGTCGGATGTGGTTCTGCCCGCGCTCGAGCGGTCGGCCCTCGACCTCGTTCTGATCGACGGCGCCCACTCGTTCCCATTTCCCGTCGTCGACTTCCACTACCTGAGTCAGCGGCTCGAGGTCGGCGGGGTGCTGTTGTTGGACGACGCGTTCATACCGTCCGTCGGCGTGTTGAATCGGTTCCTCGTCGCCGCCTCCGAGTGGGAGCTGCTCGGTCGGCTCGACGATCAGGCGACTGTGCATCGATTGGTGGAACGGCCGGCGCCCTACGACTACTGGCGGCTCCAAGGCATCAACAAGGCGTTTCCCGACTACGCGTTCCTGCCGATCGCGCGTCGGGCGCGGCTTTGGGCGCGACATCGGGCCAGCAGCCTCGTGCACCGAGCCATTCACCGGTTACGCGTGCGCGCCGGCCGCGGCGGCGAATGAGAACGACCTGAATGCAGGTCGCCGTCGTCTCGCCGGCACGATGGTCGCTGTTCCGGTTGAGCAAGCAGTACCTCTCGCTCGCGTTCGCGTCGCTCGGCCACGACGTGCTCTACGTCGACCCGCCCGTGAGCGTCGCTTCGACCGTGCGTGACCGCGATCGAATGCGCGATCTGCGCGGACCGCGCATGGAGGCCGCGGCGACCGGCCTACGGGTATGGCATCCGGTGGTGGCGCCCGGGCAGAACAGCCACCTCGGTCAGCGCCTGAACGCCGCGCTCTTGCGTCGGGGGATCACTCGGGCGTTGCCGCACCTCGACCTCACCGTCGCCTTCTCGCTCGAGTCGCGCACGGTGTTGCCGAGTCTTTCGGGCACCCGCGTGTACTACTGCACCGACAGTTTCGAGGACCTGCCCGGCAGTGACGCCGCGCAGTTGCGGCGGTGGGAGGGCGAACTCATCGGGGGCGCGGATGTCGTCGTTGGTTGCTCGCTGCCGCTCTGTGAGCAGCTGGCGGCGCGGGGTGCGCAGCCGGTGTACCTGCCGCACGCCACCGATGATGACGCCCTGACCGAGCCCGGACCGATGCCGGCCGAGCTCGCGCGGCTGCCGCGGCCGCTCGTCGCCTATCTCGGCAGCCTGAACTTCCGGATCGACCACACACTGCTGGAGGCGGCGCGCGACGGCGCGGGGGACGGCACCGTCGTGATCATCGGTGACGACTACGGCCCCCGTATGGATCCCCGCAGTGCCGCCCTGCTGCGGGCGCCGAACGTCGTGGCCATAGGCCATCGCCCGGGTCACCAGCTGAGCACGTACCTTGCCGCCGTCGACGTCGGGATCGTGCCGTATTCGCCGGCGCCCTTCAACCGGAAGTCGTTTCCGATAAAGGTCCTCCAGTACCTCGCCGCCGGCCTCCCGGTCGTGTCCTCGAGCAACGGCGCGACGGACGAGCTGGGCGATGCCGTGAGCGTCGCCGATGACCCCGGCGCGTTTGCTGACGCTGTACGCCGCAGCGCCGCCGACGACGATGCGGGCGCTCGCCGAGGGCGTCGCGCCCTGGCGGCGTCGCGACGTTGGACGGACAACGCCACTCGGCTGATCGCCCTTGCCGAGACGGCCTCATGACGCGGGTGCTCTTGGTGCACGGCAATGTCGAGTGGTACGGGTCCGATCGTTCGCTCGTGTTGCTGGCGACCGCGTTGCGCGCCGCGGGCACGGACGTGGTGGTGTCGATGCCCGGGCGCGGGGGCGCTCACGGACATCTCGTCGAGGCGGGCATCCCGGTCACCATCGCCGATCCCGCGCCCATTCGCCCGCGGGTGTTCTCAAAGCGTCAATGGGTCGTGTACGTCCTACGGGACCTGCCGTTGGCAGTGCAACGTTTCCGACGCCTGGCACGGCGCTTCGATGTCGTCCACATCAACACGTCCAACCTTCTGGGTGGGATCCTCGGCGCCGGGTTGGCTCGACGCCCGGTGGTACTGCATGTGCGGGAGACGTATGCCGGCCACGAGCGCCAATGGCGCACGTACTGCCGCGTCATCAGGCCGTTCGTGTCTGCGGTCATCGCAACGTCCGCGGACATCGCCGCCGAGACCTCAACCGCCGGCTTGGGGGACCGTGTGCGGGTCGTGCCGAACGGCGTCGAGTTCACGACGCACGACGCACCGCGCCCTCTCGATTCCGGCAGTGGACCAGTGGTGGCGATCGGCCGTCTGAACGACTGGAAGGGTCACGACGTATTGATCGAAGCGGTCGCGCTGTTGCGTGATCGTGGCGTCACCATTCGAGTCGAGATCGCCGGGGACACCTTTCCCGGACAGGAGCATCGACGCGAAGAGCTCGAACGGCTCGCCTCGGATCGCGGTGTCGGCGACCGCGTGCGCCTTCTCGGCTACGTCGACGACATCGATGGGCTGTTGGCACGAGCGGCCATGTTCGTGTTGCCATCAGTGCGACCTGAGCCGTTTGGCTTGGTGCTCGTCGACGCGATGGCACACGGGCTCGCCTGCATCGCCACCGATGCTGGGGGGCCGCGCGACATCGTCCGTCAGGGTGAGACGGGCATCCTCGTGCCCCCGGGCGATACCGCGGCACTGGCGGATGCGATCGAACGCGTTCACCTCGACGACCCGCTTCGTGTGCTTCTCGGCAACGCCGCCGCCGCCGATGTGCGCGCCCGCTTCTCCATCACCACGACCGCGGAGGCAGTCCTCGCTGTCTACGCGAGCCTCACGCCTTCGTGATCGTGGGACGTGACGCAGCAGCCGGGCCGACTGCTCGCGCGGCCGCCACGATTGGTGCAGTCACTCACTGCTGGGCCATCGCCACGCGTTCTTCCGCGACTCGGTCGCGATACGGAGGCCCGAAGCCGTCGATGATCACCCGCTTGAGCACGTGGTGGTCGATCTCGAATGGCGCCTGGTAGGCAGGGGTGACAGCCGCGCCTCGGTCATAGCCGACGGTGAATCCCTCCACGCCGTACGTGATCGGCGTCGTTCGCGCGATGTGACCCTCGCCGACCGGGATGTCGTCGTAGTAGAGCGCGATGTCGCCTTGGAACTGGCCGGTCGGGGTGAACACGACCCGCGCCGACACCTTGCCTGTGGGCAACGGAAGTGACGCGGACACGGTGTAGAGGTTTGCGCCCAGCAGGTTGTGCACGTAGTGGATGCGGTTGTCCTTGGCGTACACCGCGTAGCCGCCGGCGGGCCCGCCGTGGCAGACGATGGCCCCTTCGACGCCGCCGGCCTCTGGCACCTCGAGCTCAGCGAGGATGTGGAAACCGCGGTCGCGCAGGTTGGGCGCGACGTTGGGCGGCAGGCTGCCGATGCCTGGGTAGTAGACGTACCGGTCGTGTCGGAAGCGCCGGTCCCCACCGCGACCGGGCTCGTTGTTGAGCGGGAGCACGTCGTACCTCTCCGCCTCCGACCACCACATGTCGATCATCTCTTTGAGCTTGTCGGGCTCTTTCTCGGCCAGGTCGTCGATCTCGGACAAGTCCTCGGCGACGTGATACAGCTCCCACTGATCAAGATCGAACGACGCCCGCGGGTCGCGGCCGTCGCCGTAGTTCACCGATGGCAGCGGATGGAACGTGACCGCCTTCCAACCGTCGTGGTAGAGGGCGCGTGAGCCGAGCATCTCGTAGTACTGCGTGATGTGCGCCGACGGCGCTGTCGGATCGTCCAGCGTCGCGGCGAAGCTCACGCCTTCGATGGGGCTCTGCGCGACCCCGTTGATCTCATCGGGCGCCGGAATGCCGATGACGTCGAGCAACGTGGGGAACACGTCGATCGCGTGGACGTACTGATGACGGGTCTCGCCGCGCGTCCCGAGCCGCTGCGGCCAGCTCAGGATGAGCGGATCGGTCACCCCGCCCTCGTGGGTCTCGCGCTTCCACCGCTTCAGCGGAGTGTTACCCGCCCACGCCCATCCCCAGGGGTAATGGCCGTACGCGCGCGGCGTGCCCAGGTCGTCGATACGCCGCAGGTTCTCCTCGAGGCTCTCGGGCTCGAAGTTGAAGAAGTACATCTCGTTGAACGAGCCGCGCACGCCGCCCTCGGCACTCGATCCGTTGTCGCTCATGATGAGCACGATCGTGTTGTCGAGCTCCCCCAATGAGTCGATGAAGTCGACCACTCGGCCGACACACGCGTCGGTGTGCTCCAAGAAGCCGGCGTACACCTCCATCATTCGGGCGTACAGGCGGTGCTCGTCATCCGACAGCGTGTCCCACGCCGGTATCCAGGCGGGACGTTCGCTCAAGCGCGTTCCGCTCGGGAGCAGGCCGGAGGCGAGCTGGCGCGCGAACACCTCGTCTCGCCATTGGTCCCAGCCGTGGTCAAACCGACCGCGGTAGCGCTCGATGTACTCGGCCGGTGCCTGGTGGGGCGCATGACACGCGCCAGGGGTGAAGTACAGGAAGAACGGTTTCGTCGGCGCGACGGCGCGCAGGTCCTTCATGAAGAGGATCGCCTTGTCGGCCATGTCGTCGGTGAGGTGATACCCGTCGTCGGGCGTCGTCGGCGGATCGATCTGATGGTTGTCGTACACGAGGTCGGGATGGAACTGATCGGTTTCGCCCGCGAGGAACCCGTAGAACCGTTCGAAGCCACGTCCGAGGGGCCAGCGATCGCGCGGGCTGCCCATTGTCATCTCGGTCGCGGGCGTCAGGTGCCACTTGCCGACCGCGAAGGTGGCGTAGCCGTTGCGCAGCAGGATCTCGGAGAGAAAGCCGTTCTCCTTCGGGATCGTCGCGTCGTAGCCCGGGAAGCCAGCCGAGAACTCGACGATGCGCGCCATCCCGTTGCTGTGGTGGTTTCTCCCCGTCAACAAGCACGCGCGCGTCGGTGAGCACAGCGCGGTGGTGTGGAAGCTGCTGTAGCGAAGGCCGCTCGTCGCGAGCCCGTCGAACGTCGGCGTCGCGATGTCGGAGCCGTAGCACCCGAACTGCGCATACCCGACGTCGTCGAGCAACACCATCACGACGTTCGGCGCCCCCTCCGGCGCGGACGGCAGGTCTGGCCACCACGGTGTCGATTCGGCCAACGTGCGGCCGACGACCCCTCCATACGGCTGGTCAACAGGCATAGGGCGCCAGCGTCGCGCGGACCGCTGGGTACCGTCGCCAAAGCCGCGAGAGCGACCAATACCGCCCTATTCGGCGAAGGACTAGCGCGGTCTAGCGCCGCCGAATGGTCGGAACGGGGGATGGTTGTACGCCTCGCGCGCCGTGATACTCGGTACGGGGATCACCGTTCGTGGTCCGGGGGGTACCGATCGTGACTCTGGGTCATCGCAACATCATTCGGTTCTGCGCAACGCTGCTGGCCGCGCTTGCGTTCGCCGCTCCGGCATCCGCGGCGCTGCTGCCGCCGCCACCGCCACCGCCACCGATGGTGTCGGTCATCGTCCAGCAGTGGGACGGCAACGACTCCACGGCACGGCTCGCGTTGTTCAACCTCGGCGGCACCATCACCGCCAACCTGCCCGTCATCGGCGGCTTCGCCGCATCCATTCCGCAGACTGCGGTCGGGACGCTGTCGTCGAACCCCGCCGTCCGAGTCGTGTCCGCAGACGCACTGGTGCTTCCGCAGGATGTCCCGACGACGTCCGGCGCGCCCTCGGTCTATCGCGATGTCGTCGGCGCCACACCGGCGAACGCGGCAGGACGAACGGGTCAAGGCGTCACCGTCGCCGTCATCGACAGCGGCGTCTCCAATGTTCCCGACCTCGCTGGTCGACTCGTGTCGGTCACGAACCCGACGACCGGGCAGTCCGCGCCGTGCGTGAACCTGTCGACCGAGTCTGGCTGCGCCGACTCGTACGGCCACGGAACGTTCGTCGCTGGGCTCATCGCGGGCAACGGCGCGTCGTCCGGTGGCGCCTTCCCAGGCGTCGCTCCCGCGGCGAACATCCTCGCTCTGAAGCTGTCCGGAGCAGACGGCACCTCGAACGTGAGCAAGGTGCTCGCGGCCATCCAATGGGTGCTCGTCAACAAGGACGTGTACGGCATCAAGGTGCTCAACCTGTCCCTGCGCGTTGACTCCAGCCTCAGCTACCGACTCGACCCGGTGAACCTGGCCGTCGAGCGCGCCTGGTCTGCGGGCATCGTCGTCGTGGTGTCCGCCGGCAACATGGGACCTGGTGCCCAGACAATCGCCAAGCCGGCGGACGACCCGTGGGTGATCAGCGTCGGTTCCGTCGACGACCATGGCACGACGTCCATCTCCGACGATGTCGTTTCGAGCTTCTCGTCCCGGGGACCGACCGCCACGGACGGGCTCACGAAGCCTGACGTCGTTGTGCCCGGCCGCAGCCTGGTGTCGCTCCGGTCGCCGGGAAGCTCCGTCGATGCGGCGTACCCGTACTTCGTCGACGGCTCCTACCGGCGCGGCAGCGGTACCTCGTTCTCTGCGGGCATCGTGAGCGGCGCGGCCGCCGTGCTGCTCGCGGCAGACCCGACGATCACCAACGACCGGGTGAAGTTCGCGCTCATGAGCTCGGGCCGACCGGTGACGGGTGCGACCGCCAATGAAGTCGGCGCGGGTGTCTTCGACATCGAGGCGGCGCGTGTCGCGCCTGCCGGCCTCGCCAATCAGAACGTCTTCCATCCGATGTTCTTCCCAGGCGGCATGAGCACGGCCGCCGACTTCCAGGGCTCCAACTGGCAAGGTTCGAACTGGCAGGGCCTCGATTGGCAAGGCTCGAACTGGCAAGGCTCCAACTGGCAAGGCTCCAACTGGCAAGGCTCGAACTGGCAAGGCTCCAACTGGCAAGGCTCCAACTGGCAAGGCTCCAACTGGCAAGGCTCCAACTGGCAAGGCTCCAACTGGCAAGGCTCCAACTGGCAGGGCTCCAACTGGCAAGGCTCCAACTGGCAAAGCGGCTATTGGAGCTAGGCCAACGTGCGTAGGCGGGGCGTGCCGCGGTCGGTCGACGTCCTCACCGCAGGCTTGGCCACGAGCGCGGTGGGTGTCGCGATAGCCACCGGTGCAACGCGCTCGGGGCCGGCCTGGATCTTCGTGCCGTTGCTCGCGGTCTTGATCGTCGGCGGTTTGCTCGAGCTGCATTTCGAGTACCGCGGTCACCTCGAGGCCCTCGACTTGTTCGAGGCCGCGCTGATGCCCGTGATCCTCATCGCTCCGGGGGTCGGCGCGGTTGTGCTCGCCGCGTTGGCCAAGGGTGTATCGCAACGCCTGCTGCGCGTACCGGGCGTGAAGGCCTCGTTCAACGTCGCGCAGTGGTCAGCAGCGGCAGCCATCGCCAGCTTCGTGTTCGTGCAATGGAACGGCCCGACCGCTCAGGGCGGGACACAGATGGGGATACTTGCGTTGGCGATGTCCGCGGGCATCGTGGTGAACCACCTATCGGTCACGGCCGTGCTGGCGCTCGTGCAGCACCAGACGTTTGGTGAGGTGATCGACGGTCTCGAGTCGGTGATCCTCATCGGGTGGTTGCTCGGCGGCGGCATCAACATCTCGTTCGGTGTGCTGTTCGCTTCGGTTGCGCTCAGCACCCCGGTCCTCGTCCCGCTGTCGCTCGTGCCCCTTGCCGTGCTCCACTGGGCGCAGCGTGGCTACGCCGAGGCGCGCGCCGATCGCGCCCGTATCGAAGCGCTGCATCGGGCCACCCGCGAGCTGACGACGACGGTGGACGCGGAAGCGGCGATCACCGGCTTCCTCGAGGCGGTCCGCACGTCGTTCGAGTCGATGGCGGTCGACCTCGTGTTGCTCGACAACGACGGCGACCGGCCACATCACTCCGGCGACATCGACACCACCGACCTGAGCAGAATGATCATCTCCGGACTCGGGTCCGGGGCGCGCGCCGCGCGAGCTACCGCCGGCGACGGCTCGTACATCGGCGATCTCCTCGTTGAGCGAGACCGGCGGGCGTGCCTCTACGCGCCGCTGCGCGAGGGAGCCGAGGTGAAAGGTTGGCTCCTGTCGTACGACCGCACGGGATTCGAGGGGTTCGAGGCCGGCGAAGCGTCGATCTTCGAAGCGCTTGCGAGCGAGCTCGCCGGTGCGCTCGAGCGCGCTGACCTGCTCAACGCCCTCGTGCGCGAGCGCGCCCACCTGTTCGACGTGATCGATCGCTCGTCAGACGCAATCTTCACGATCACCGCAGAGGGCAACGTCGACACCTGGAATCCCGCGATGACGCGAATCACCGGATACGCGGCTGAGGAGCTCGGCGGCAACGGTTTGGCGCAGCTGCGGCCGCGCGACGACAACAGCGCCGAGGTCACGTTCGAACGCTGGAAGGGCCGGGGCGGCGTCGGGCTGCCCGGAGACGTCGAGATCCTCACGCGGGCCGGCGAACGGCGCTGGCTCGAGTGCTCGTACGCGATCACGGCCACCGTGCCGGAATCGCTGGTGGTCGTCGCCCGCGACGTCACTCGGCAGCGCGAAGTCGATCGGTTGAAGGACGACTTCGTTGCAACGGTGTCGCACGAGCTGCACACACCACTCACGTCCATCATGGGCTTCACGAACCTGCTCCTCGAGGCTCCGGACACCATGGATGCCGAGCGACAGGTCGAGGCGCTGTCGATGATCCGTAAGGGCACGCGTCGGTTGTCGCGGTTGATCTCCAACCTGCTGGAGGTCTCGATCGTCGAGGCCGACGGCGTCACGTCACCAGGGCATCCGATCGACGTCAACGAGGCGTGTGTCAACGTGCTCGAGGAAGTCCGTGACACATGGCCGAAGCGTGAGATCACCTTTGCCCCGGGGTCTGGCGCCGTCATGGCCATCGGCAACGAGATGTCCATCGAGCAGATCTTGAGCAACTTGGTCGGCAACGCGTTGAAGTACGCACCTCTGAGTACGGTGCACATCAAGGTCGTCGAGCAGCCCGAACGGCTGAAGATCCTCGTGAGTGACAACGGTCCCGGCATTCCGAGCGAGCACCTCGAGCGGATCTTCGACCGATTCGAACGCCTCGATCACCACCACGTGCAGGCTGGCACCGGGCTCGGTCTGTACATCTCGCGACAACTCGCTCACGCGATGCGCGGTCACCTCACTGTCGAGAGCGAAGCAGAAGGTGGGGCGACCTTCACCCTCGATCTGCCGGCAGAAGTACACCTCGTCGCCGTCGGGTAGAGGGCGTCGAAAGCCTGACCGGCCATCCCGCACAGCTGGTAGCGAGGTGCGGGGTCGACAAGCACGTCAAACCCGGAAACGCCTCCGAAATCACGTAGAGCGGAGGGAGTGGGATTCGAACCCACGGTGGGTTGCCCCACACACGCTTTCCAAGCGTGCCGATTCGGCCGCTCTCGCACCCCTCCAAACTGATCCCCGCCCTCGCAAGTGACGGCCAGGCGATCTGCGGCACACCGCGGGATCCGCTGAGAGCTGCTGCCTTCCGGCCCTGACTCGGTTCACGGTCCGCAGTTGCACAGGACCCGGCCGCCACATGCGAAGGCGGGGCCCGACGAGGTTACCGCCTCAAGATCGCGACCCCGGCGGGCACAGCAGGCCCAGGACGTTCTGGCACGGCGGAGGGGGCGATGGCGGCGGCGGTGGCGACGGGGGTGTCGTCGGCGGCGGTATCGACGGCGGCGATGGCCCACCTCCGGGTGGCCCGTTCGAGCCTCCCGGCGGAGCCGCAGGTGTGTCTCGATGCACCCCGTCCAGCGAGATCGCCTCGGTCGACTGATCGAGCTCGGTAAGCGTGCGATCGGGATAGTCGCGTTGGAGACCGGCCTGCGCGTACGCGAACGCTTGCTGCGCGGTGGGACCGCTGCTCCTGCTCTGGAGCAGCGCCTGATGGATCAAATACTCGTCGAGGTACGAGCGGCCGAACGACTCGTTCTCGTAGGCGAGGCTGTTCGCATCTGCCGCCGCAGTGAGGATGCGGCCTGGTGCCATGAGCTCGGTGAAGCCTCCGCCGTAGCACGCGGCCATCACGATCCAGACGCTGTGCGCCTGGAGACCCTCGATCTGCTTGGCGAGATACTTGTCCGGTAGGACGCCTCCGTCAGCGGCGATGATCGCTTCGGTCTGACTCTCGATCTTGCGCACATGGCCGGCGTAGAACAACACCACCGTCGAGTCGGGCTTCGTCGTCGCGACCAGCCACTGCAGGGCGTCGTTGATGTTCGTCGTGCTGGCGTTGCCGTCGAGGAGCGTGCGCACGTTCGCCGACGGAACACCGTTCATCGCGAGCACGTCGGACATGTCCTCGGCGTCGGGCACCGCTCCGCGCAGGTCGGAAGTGTCCCCTGGGTAGTCGTTGATGCCGATGATCACGCCGTACACGCTGGTGGCGGCGGTAGTGGTCGGCGCGCGCACGATCGGGGCGCGGTCTCGAAAGGGGACGTCGACCGGAGCGGCTTCCGGGATGTTCGCGGCGGCGACGACAGGGTCCGACACGGCGGGGGGCTGAATCGGGTGCTCCCGGCGCGGCGGGGGCGCCGGACGCGCGGGAGGCGCCGCTCCGGGACCGAATGGCGCGCTCCACGTCGACGGCGCGACGGCGACCGCGACTCTGGTGCGATCACGCGACGGCGAGAGCTTGGCGGGCACCGCGAGGAAGCCCGCCAGCAGCACGGCAAGCGCGACGAACAAGAGGCGGTACGTGCGCTGTCCGCCCATCGTCCGTGCTGCCCTCCCAGTACGACTTGATCGACCCCGGCCGGACGGCCCCAGCGCCGCCCGAACGTTTGATCATGCATTCGCCGTGCGACAAGGGCATTCCTGCCGGCGTTACGGTCAGGCGATGGACGACGACGCCGCCATGGGTCTGGCGCTCGACGAGGCCGAGGCGGCGCTCGGGCACGCCGATGTACCGATCGGGGCGATCGTGATCGTCGACGGCGAGGTCATCGCCCGCCGGCACAACGAGCGAGAGCACTTGGGCGACCCGACCGCCCACGCCGAGCTGCTGGCCGTACGTGACGCCTCCGCGGCCATCGGAGCGGGCTGGCGGCTCGTAGGCGCCACGGTGGTCGCCACCGTGGAACCGTGCGCCATGTGCGCAGGCGCGCTCCTCGCGGCTCGGGTGCAGCGCCTCGTGTTCGGCGCTCCCGACCCCAAGGCAGGTGCGTGCGGATCGCTCTACAACCTGTGCGCCGACCCGCGATTACACCATGAGATCGAGGTGGCGGCGGGTGTCCGCGCCGACGAAGCGGCCGCGCTGCTGAACCGATTCTTCGGCGAACTGCGTCAAGGGCGCCCCACGAACCCCCGGTAAGGTCGGCGGCGGAGGGTTGCCTGAGTGGACGAAAGGGGCGGCCTCGAAAGCCGTTGTGGCCTCCGGGTCACCGTGGGTTCAAATCCCACACCCTCCGCCAGCCAGCCAGCGAGGCAACCGGGACAGAAACGTCGAACTAGTTGCCGTGAAACGAAGGCGAGTGTTTCTTCTCTGCCTGACCGCGGCCGTCCTGTTCCAAAGTGCACAACCGGTCGTTGGCGCGTCGTTCACGCGCACGGCCAACACGAGCGCGGGACGCACGCTGTACGAGGTCGGCGACCTGACGATCACACCTGGCTCCGAAGCTTGGGCTCACACCGGTCGGGACGTTTTGCCGTTCAACTACGAGCAAGGCGTGTCCTCGACGCGCTCCGGCCAGTTGGTGTTCAACTCGCGCGGGCAGCTCTACCGCACCACGCTCGGATGTCCCAGCCCGGACGACGACGCCGTGCCTTGCTACGACGTGTTGGCCGAGAACAACACTCCGATCTCGGGATCCGAAGGCCAAGCCGGCTTCAACCACATCGGCGACACCAGCATCGGTCGAGCGGGACCGGCTGAGGGGTTCCTCTTCACGCCGCTCGAGAAATCACCGGGCAACGGGATCGACAAGATCTTCAAGGTCTTCGACCTCACCACGCTCGCGACCGCCGGCACGCTCGAGATCAAGGGCCCTTTCTCACATCACTCGTGGGTGATGGTCGACCCGACCGGGAACTTCATGCTCAACGCCGACGCCACGATCCGTCGCCTCGAGGTGTACCGCATCACCCGCAACCCAGCGCCGGCCAGCGATGAGGAGCGGATCATCCTCGCCCGTGCGCCGGAGCTCGACATACAGCTCGACGACGGCATCCCCGAGGACGTCGGCCCGACCGGCTGCAGCTTTCGCGACGACCTGGCCGTGTATTGCGTGGACTGGATCAAGAACGAGCTCGAACACGACATCCGCACCGACGTGTACACGCTCCGTCTGGCGGCCCCGGTCGGCACGATGAACAACACCGGCATGGCCAGCAAGGCGTTCTCGTTCACGATCGCTCACAAGATCCCGTCGATCACCTACGGCCTCGAGGGCGAAGGGATCACGTTCTACCAACGGACGCCGGATGGCCCGCTGGAGCTCCACGAGTTGGTGCGCGGCGAGCGGCTCGACTCCGTGAACCTGCTGCACTTCGCGCTGGCCAGCGAGGTCGAGGCCACCGCCGGCGCCGACCCGTCGAACACGGGCGTGGTGCTCGCCGAAACCAGGTGACCCCCGCCCGTCGCGTCGCAACGCCTTTCGACAACTAGCCCTTACCATTCCCGCGATGCGGCAGATGGGACCTCACGCGATGCTCGGGAGCGATCCCGACGCGGTGAAGGGCAAGCGCCTGCAGCGCTCGCTGCTGCTTCGGGTCTGGAGCTTCGTTCGGCTCTATCGCCGCATGCTCGTCGGCTACCTGCTCACGATCGTGATCGAAGCACTCATCGGGATCATCCCCGCGCTGCTCATCAAGCGCATCGTCGACGACGCCATCCCCAACCACGACAAGGGTCTCGTGACCACCCTCGCCCTCTTCATGGTGGCGTTCGCCTTTGTCGGGGCAGTGCTGTCGCTCGGCGAGCGATGGTGGTCGGCGCGTATCGGAGAAGGCCTGATCTTCGATCTGCGGACATCGTTGTTCGACCACACGCAGCGCATGCCGATCGCCTTCTTCACGCGGACACAAACCGGTGCACTCATCAGCCGGATGAACAACGACGTGATCGGTGCCCAGCGAGCGGTGACGGGCACGCTGGGCTCCGTCGTGTCGAACGTGGTGACCCTCGTCGTCACGCTCACGGCGATGGCGGTGCTCGAGTGGCGGATGACGCTCGTCACGCTGGTCCTGCTCCCGTTGTTCCTGCTTCCGGCCAAACGGATCGGTCGCCAACTGCAAACGATCACCCGCGAGTCGATGAACCTCAACGCCGAGATGAACACCACGATGACGGAGCGCTTCAACGTGGCGGGTGCGCTTCTGGTGAAGTTGTTCGGGCGCCACGCCGAGGAGGCGTCCGCGTTCTCCAACCGGGCCGGGCGCGTTCGCGACATCGGCGTGCGCAGCGCGATGTACGGGCGGGTGTTCTTCATCGCGCTCACGCTCGTTGGTGCGGTCGGCACGGCCGCCGTGTACCTGATCGGCGGGCAGCTCGTGATCTCGGGCGCGATCAGCCTTGGCACGATGGTCGCGCTGGCCACCTATGTCGGCCAGATCTACGGACCGCTCACGGCGCTCACCAACGCGCGCGTCGACATCATGACCGCGCTGGTCTCGTTCGAAAGAGTGTTCGAGGTCCTCGACACACCCAGCGTCATCGTCGAGCGTCCGGGAGCAGTCGACCTGATCGATCCGAAGGGCCGCATCGAGTTCGACGACGTCTGGTTCCGCTACCCGGCGGCGGCCGAGGTGTCGATCGCCTCGCTCGAAGCCGATCCCCAGAGTGGCCGCGCGCTCTCGGCCGCACCGGGAGCAATGGTGCTGCGAGGGGTTACGGCGTCCATCGATCCTGGACAGCTGGTTGCGCTCGTCGGTCCATCCGGCGGGGGCAAGACGACGATCAGCAATCTGCTGCCTCGGCTGTACGACGTCACGTCGGGTGCGGTGCGCGTCGACGGCATCGACGTGCGTGATCTCACGCAAGTGTCGTTGCGAGCGGCGATCGGAGTCGTGTCGCAAGACGCGCACCTCTTCCACGACTCGGTGTTGAGCAATCTCCGCTACGCCCGTCCGTCAGCGAACATCGAAGAGATCCACGAGGCGTGCCGGGCTGCGCAGATCCACGACGTGATCATCGGGCTACCCGAGGGCTACGACACGGTGGTGGGCGAGCGCGGCTACCGGTTGTCCGGCGGCGAGAAGCAACGCGTGGCGATCGCTCGCATGCTGCTGAAGAACCCCGCGATCGTGATCCTCGACGAAGCCACGAGCCAACTCGACTCAGAGAACGAGGCGGCCATCCAACAGGCACTCGCGCACGCGCTCGAAGGACGAACGGCCGTCGTCATCGCCCATCGCCTGTCGACGATCACGAACGCCGACCAGATCCTGGTGGTGGACGAGGGACAGCTCGTCGAGCGCGGCCACCACGACGATCTCCTGGCGGCCGGTGGGCTGTACGCCGAGCTCTACCACACGTTGGTGCGCGCCGACGTCGAGCCGATCGCCTGACGGTCGACTTCGCGACCGCGGGCGATCACCTCATCGAGTAGAGACCTGCCGTTCGCATCGAGCAGCGAGAGGTCGTCGGAGACCAGCACCATCCCGCCGCTGTCACCGACCGCCAACGCCCACCGCCGAACCTCGTCCTGGGTGAGGTGCGTGTCCGTCGTGCGCAACATCACGCAGTCCGGGTCGTTCAGCCAGAGTCGGCGATGCATGAACTGTCGAGCCTCGGTCGCCCGCAGCGCGCTCGCCGTCGAGGGTTGGGTGGCCTTGTAACCGGGTGGGAACGGGCGGTCCGCAGGGAGGTCCCACCAGGGCGCCACGTCGGGCCCGATGCGCATACCGTCGACGACGCCGATCGCGGCACCCAGGGGCGCTCCGCAACCAAGGAGGAACGCCTCATCACCGGCACCGTTGCGTATGGCGTCGAATCCCGCCCGCACCCGCTGACCCGGTGGTACCGCTGCGTCCGCGTACGTGCCGGCGAGGCCGGGGGCGTACGTGAAGTCGAGCTTCAGGTAGGTGAAGCCGGCCTCCACCAACTCGCGCGCCACGCGCTCGAGGTGCGCAAGCACCTCAGGGTTCGTCGTGTCGAGTACGTGCACTGCACCGCCCCAGTGATCGCCGACCGCGCCTACGAGTCGACGGCCGCTGGCGTGCATCGCGAACCAGTCCGGATGCTGTCGCGCGACATCAGCGCTCGGCGCCGCCAGGAACGGTGCGATCCAGAGTCCCGGTCGTCGCCCTTCCGCCGCGATCGACTCGGCGAGCTGATCGAGCGTTGAAGGGAACTTGTCATTCGTGACGAGCCAGTCGCCGAGCTCGGACTGGAAGCCGTCGTCGATCTGAAAGACGTCGAACGGCCAGCCGTCCGCGCGGGTGAGGTTGGCGCGGATGTCGTCCTCCGTGACGCTGTCGAAGTAGTGGTACCAAGAGCACCAGCCGACTTGGAACGGTGCACTCACCCGGGCGTGATGCTCACGACCGATGGTGTCGGCCCATTGCTCGAATGACTCGAAGTCGCGCGTCCCGCCCTGAAGCTCGCCATCAACGAAGCGGAGCGTTCCGGGGCCGCCGACGACCGATGGTGGTTCGTCACGGCTCGCCCGCAGCGCGGTGACCAGCTCGCTGCGCAGTTCGCCGGGAGCTGCAGGCGTCGGATCGCCGCTGTGCATGTCGATGACCAATGGGATCGCGTCGGGATTTGACGATGGATCGTGGTCGACGCCGATCGTCCTCCATTCCGATTCCGACCACGACTGATAGCCGTGGCAGAACATCTGCATCGCCACGTCAGTGGGGGTGGGGGTGCGGGTGGTCGTGCGAGTGGCCGTGGTTGCGTTGCTCGAGCCACCGACGGAACCCGGCTGCATTCGAGTGAATGCCGTTCAGCGTCTCGAGCTTCTCCTTGTGGACCGGATCGACGGCGTCGAGCTCAGCGCCGAACGCGGCATCGAGCGCCTCTGCTATGTCTCGTCCGTCACGGAAGGCGGCCTCGGCGACCTCGGCCCACTTTCGAAGGATCTCCTCGGCCTCGACCAGCGTTGCCATCGGGTCGGGCACCAACCCGAAGTGCGCCAGCGCGACGCCGGTAGGCCGACGCTCGGCGAAGCGGTGCAACGAGACGATCGCCTGCTCGAGATCGAAGTCCGGCGGTGGCGTCGAAGGCCGCAGCACTCCGGCATCGGGCAACCGGACGCCGACGGCGTCACCGGCGAACAGCAATCCGCTCTCGGAATCGTGCAAGGCGAGGTGATGCTTGGCGTGGCCCGGCGAGTCGACGGTCGTCAGCGTGCGGTTGGCGTCGATCGAGATGGTCTCGCCGTCCACCAACACGTGGACGCGCTCGGACGGCGTGGGGTCGAGCCTTCCGTACAGGGTGTCGAGCAGGTCGCCGTACACGAGCGCGGCGCTGCGCACGAGCTTCGATGGGTCGACGAGATGGCGGGCCCCTTTCTCGTGCACGTACACGGTTGCGTTCGGGAACGCACGGGCGACGTTGCCGACTCCGCCCGCGTGATCGAGGTGGATGTGCGTGACGGCAATGCCGGCGAGGTCGGTTGGCGCGACGTTCAACTCGGCGAGCGCCGCCAGCAGCGAGTCGACCGACGACTGGCTCCCGGTCTCCACGAGGATCGGCTCTCGGCCCTCGATGAGGTATCCGGCGGTGACGTTGTGCCATCCGCCGAGGAGCGTGTCGATTTGGATGACGCCCGGACCGATCTCGGTGTGCATGGGCCTACTGTGCACCAGATGCAGGAGGCGTTGTTCGCCGAGGAGCCGACGTTCTCCGTCGCCGAGCTCAACGCGGGCATCGGCGCGGTGCTCGGCCGAGCGTTCCCCGACGAGCTGTGGGTCCGGGGTGAGATCGCCAACCTGAGCCGTCCGCCGTCGGGCCACGTGTACTTCGATCTCGTCGACGACGACTGCGCGCTGTCGGTCACGTTGTGGGCGACCGACCGGCAGGTGGTCAACGCGGTGCTGCGTCGATCGGGCGGCGCGGTGCGCATGACCGACGGCACCGAAGTGCGCGTCCGGGTGCGGGTGGCCTGGTACGCGAAGCGCGGGCAGGTGTCGCTGCGAATGCTGTCGATCGACACGGCCTACACACTCGGGCGACTGGCGGAAGCGCGTGAGCTGTTGATGCGCCGGCTCGCGTCTGAGGGCCTCTTGGCTCGACAGCCCGCGCTCACCATGAAGCCCGTGCCGTTGACCGTGGGGCTCGTGACGAGCGACAACAGCGCGGCGGCGCACGACTTCCTGCAGACGCTCGAGAGCAGTGGGTTCGCGTGGAAGGTCGTTCTGGTCGACGCGCGAGTGCAGGGGCTCGAAGCCGAAGCATCCGTGCTCGATGCGCTCGATCGGCTACTCGCCCTGCCCGATCCGGTCGACGTGGTGTGCATCGTGCGCGGCGGCGGAGCCCGTACGGACCTCGCGGCGTTCGATTCGGAGGCCATCGCACGAGCGATTGCGCATTTCCCGGTCCCGATTCTCACGGGGATCGGCCATGAGATCGACACCACGATCGCCGACTTGGTGGCTCATCGTCGTTGCCTGACACCAACAGCATGTGCGGGCGCATTGGTGGATCGCGTCGCCGAGTGGTGCGGTCGGCTCCACGACCGGCGACGGTCCATCGCCCGAGCCGCGTTGCGAGCCGTCGACCGATCGGTGATCGACCGCATGGCCACGCAGCTGACCAGACAGTCGCCGCGTGCCCTGGATCATGCGACGCGGGTGATCGACGGGGTCGAGGTTCGGGTGCGGGCACTCGATCCTGCGCGCGTGTTGGCGCGGGGCTGGTCGATCACGCGTGACCGTGATGGACGGTTGGTTCGAGCGGTCGGAGATGTCGCCGCCGGTGCGGGCCTGGTGACCACCGTGGCCGATGGGGTCGTGCGGAGCACGGTCGATGGCTGACGAAGAGCTGCCCTACGCCGCCGCGATGGACGAGTTGGAGGCGATCCTCGCCGACCTCGAGCGTGACGACGTCGACATCGACCACCTCGCCGAACGAGTGGCACGAGCCGCCGCGCTGATCGAGCTGTGCCGGGGGCGCATCGAGTCGGCCCGCATCGACGTCACCAGGATCGTCGAAGGTCTCGAATAGCGGTACCGCCATTCTCGACGAGTAGCAGGAAGGTCAGCCGGACACGGCCGGGAGCGGCGCTGTGGGCACGGACGCCGCCGCGGTTCGTTGGGCGAGGGCGTACTGGAGCATCGACAGGTACACCGTCATGAGTTTCGGCCCGTAGTTCGGGTCGGTGGCCCAGGTGCCGGTGAGCTTGTTCCACGTCGTACAGCACCCGCGCACGCTGAGGCGATCGGGGTTCGACCCCACCGCCGGGTTGGCCAGCGTGGAGATGCGCAACGCTTTGTCGGCATACGCGTGCAACAGCTGCGCTTGGGCGCGCACGCCCTGTTGTGGCGTGGCGAAGTCGAACCCGGTCGGACACGAGTCGCAGGCTCCGATGCCGGCGAAGTTGTTGTGTGTCGTCAAGGGCGACGTGAACGCACCTGTCTCGACGATCGACTGGGCGAAGGCGACGTCGCCGCGAATCTGCTCGGCCTTGCCCTCGTCGACGTAGTACCCGGCGATCGTCGCCAGATCGACGCTGCTGGCCCAGCCGACGACGCCTTGTGCGGTGTACCAACCGACGATCTCCTCGGCGGTCATGACGGCGTCGCCCATCACGGTTGGGGACACATCCTTCGCGTTCGTGAGACGACGGGCGTCGTGCACCGACAAGATCGCTTCATCCGCGGCGGATCGAGCGGCATCGCGCGCCGCTTGTGCCTCGGTCGTCTTGGCAACCGCGCCGGACAGCGTTTGCTCGGCGGAGCGCAATCGGTCGTCGGCGTCTCGCAGCTGCGCCTGATCGTGAACGACCGCGCTGTCTGCCAACAGACGAGCGGACTCGGCGGGCAGGTACTCGGACATGTCCGGCGCGACGCCGTTGTCGACGCCATCGTTCACGTACACGTTGACCGCAACGTCGGTGAGCAGGTGACGTTTGGCGTCACGATCACGTTTGACCGCGTCTCGGGCCTCCCGTGTACGGGCCTCAGCCGACATCGCGGCGTCGAGGGCCGACTGTGCCCCTTCGAGGGCCTTCTGCGCGTCGAAGACGTGCAACTGCGCCATCACGATCGCCACCTTCGGCGAAGGATCGGCGAGCGCCGGCTCCGGCGGCGGCGCCGGCAGCGTCGGGTCCGCGTTCGGATCGGCCGGCGGCGCCACCGTGGGGATCCCCGGCGGCAGCGACGGCGGGGTCGTCGCGTCGGGGGCGGCTTGAGCGAACGCGGCCGATGCCGGCCCGACCACCGCAAGGAGGACGGCAACAGCAGCAGTGGCGATCGCTTTCACGACTCTCTCCATCGGTAGGAGGGGTGCGGATCTTCAGTCAGAAGCGGCCAATTGCCGCGAGAAAGGCCAACGAGACCCTCGATCATCGTCCTACGCTTTGGCCGCCATGAACGCCCCGACACGAAGCGTGCCGGTGCCGGCGAGCCTCCTGCTCGTCGCCGAACGGGTCGAGGGTCGTCTTCGGGAGATGCTCGACGCCGAGATCGAACGCTGGCGCGCGCTCGACGACACGCTGGTCGACCCACTGCGCAGCCTGCGGTCGTTCGTACTCGACGGCGGAAAACGGTTGCGGCCGGCGTTCTGCCATTGGGGTTTCGTCGGCGCCGGTGGCGACGCCGACGATCCGCGCATCGTCGAGGCCGGTGCCGCGTTCGAGTTCTTGCAGGCCTTCGCACTCATCCACGACGACGTGATGGACGGCTCGGCCACTCGCCGCGGGAGATCCTCCGTTCATGTCGACTACGCCGAACGTCACGACGGCGCCAGCTGGCGAGGCGAGGCGCGCCGGTTCGGCGAGGGAGTCGCCGTCCTCATCGGAGACTTGGCGCACGTCTACGCGGACCGATTCATGACAGGTGCGCCGGCCGACGCGATCACGATCTGGAACGAGCTGCGCGTCGAGCTGAACGTCGGCCAATATCTCGACGTCGTCGGCACGGCCCGAGCGGACACCGATCTCACGCGCGCCCGCCGTATTGCGCGCTACAAGTCGGGCAAGTACACGATCGAGCGGCCGTTGCACGTCGGTGCGGCGATCGCCGATCGTTACGGCGAGCTCCACGAGCCGCTCTCGGCGTACGGCGACCCACTCGGCGAGGCGTTCCAGTTGCGAGACG
This sequence comes from Acidimicrobiaceae bacterium, assembly GCA_041166745.1. Classification (GTDB taxonomy): domain Bacteria; phylum Actinomycetota; class Acidimicrobiia; order Acidimicrobiales; family JACDCH01; genus DASUCS01. Next base: position 317,972 of record JBEEGH010000028.1, on the reverse strand, counting down.
ATCTGCTCGGTGCGTTCGGGGACGAAACGCAGACGGGCAAGCCGGTCGGCGACGACCTGCGGGAGGGCAAGCCCACCCCGCTGCTCGCCATCGCCACCGAACGAGCACGGGGCGACGAGCTCACGCTCCTCACGCTCGTGGGCTCGGCCGAGCTCAGCCGCGACGACATCGCCTCTGTGCAGGCCGTGCTCGTGGGTACGGGCGCCGTGGCCGAGATCGAAACCACGATCGATCGGCTCACCCGCGCGGCCATCGCCGCCATCGAGTCGGCGCCCATCACCGCGGAAGCATCGGCGGCGCTGGTCGAGCTGGCGGAGTACGTGGCCTGGCGCGACAAATGAGCCTCGAGCATCCGCGTTGAACACCCTCGTCATCGGCGCCGGGCTCGGCGGTTTGAGCGCGGCCTGTCACCTGCGGGGGCGCGGGCACGACGTGCTCGTGCTCGAGCGCGGCGCGGTGCCGGGTGGCCGCGCGGGCACCTTCGAGGAGGGCGGGTATCGCTTCGACACCGGCCCGACGGTGCTCACGATGCCCGAGCTCATCCGCGATTGCTTCGCGGCAATCGGTGTCGACATGGACGACTTCCTGACGTTGCACCCTGTCGACCCGATGTACCGGGCCTGCTTCGAGGATGGCTCGACGCTGCGCGTGCGCCACGGACGCGACGCGATGGCCGACGAGATCCGCAGCTTCGCAGGACCGGGCGCGGCGCGCGAGTTCCATCGCTTCTGCACGTGGTTGACCGAGCTGTACGAGCTCGAGATGCCGACGTTCATCGACCGCAACTTCGACTCGCCCCTGAGCCTTGCTCGCCCGATCGGGCCTGCCCTCCGCCTCGTGCGTCTCGGCGGCTTCGGCAAGCTGGCCAAGCGGGTGGCCCACTACTTCGAAGACGAACGTCTCCAGCGAATCTTCAGCTTTCAATCCATGTACGCCGGCCTCGCTCCGTACGAGGCGCTGGCCATCTACTGCGTCATCACGTACATGGACGCCGTGAACGGCGTGTATTTCCCCGAGGGTGGCATGCATGCGGTGCCCAAAGCCATGGCGCTCGCAGCCGAGAAGGCCGGTGTCGAGTTCCGATACGACACCGCCGTCGACCGGATCGTGCTCGAACACGGCACCGAAGGCCGGGCGAAGGGCGTGCACATCGCCGGAACCGGCGAGTTCATCGCCGCCGATGCCGTCGTGTGCAATCCCGACCTGCCGGTCGCGTACCGCACGCTCCTTCCCGGCCTTCGCGCCCCGCGAGTTGCCCGCCGCGGTGCGTATTCGCCTTCGTGCATCGTGTGGCACGCAGGTGTCAGAGCGGCTCCGCCCTCCGACGCGGCGCATCACAACATCCATTTCGGACATCAGTGGCACGACGCGTTCCGTGCCATCCTCCACGACGGCACCCGCATGCCCGACCCGTCGATCCTCGTCTCGGTCCCGTCGATCGACGAGCCGTCGATGGCCCCCGATGGTTGCTCGACGCTCTACGTGCTCGAGCCGGCGCCAAATCTCGACGGCCGAATCGACTGGACAATCGAACGATCACGAGCGCGCGACCAACTCGCAGCCAAGGTTGCGGCGCTCGGCTACGGCGACGCCATCGAGGTCGAGGCCATCGTCGATCCGCTCGAGTGGGAGCGCCAGGGCATGGAGCGCGGCACCCCGTTCGCGCTGTCGCATCGGTTCTTCCAGACCGGACCGTTCCGGCCGAGCAACGTCGACAAGCGGGCCCCGGGGCTCGTCTTCGCGGGCAGCGGTACCGTTCCGGGCGTGGGGGTGCCGATGGTGCTGATCTCCGGCCGGCTCGCGGCGGAACGCGTCGACCGGCTACGTCCATGACGACACTGGAAGAGTCCTACGAGCTCTGCCGCGCGTTGAACAAGCGGCACGGCACGACGTACTACTGGTCGACCTATGCCCTGCCCCGGATCAAACGCCATCACGTACACGCGTTGTACGGGTTCTGTCGTCACGCCGACGACATCGTGGATGATCTCGGCGACGTGCCCACCGACGTTCGCGAGAAGGAGCTCACCGCCTTCGGCGACCGCTTCTTTGCAGCGCTCGACGCGGGACGAAGCGACGACCCCGTTCTGAAGGCTGTCGTCCACACCGCGCGCAGCTTCGACATCGACATCGAGTGCTTCCGGCGTTTTCTTCGTTCGATGGCGATGGACCTGACGATCGAGTCGTACGAGACCTACGAGGACCTGCTCGGCTACATGGAGGGTTCCGCGGCAGTCATCGGCGAGATGATGCTGCCGATCCTCGAGCCGCTCTCGCCCGCGGCGCTCGCCCCGGCGCGCGACCTCGGCAATGCGTTCCAGCTCACCAACTTCCTCCGAGACATCAACGAGGATCTCGACCTCGGGCGCGTCTACGTTCCTCAGCAAGACATCCGTCGCTTCGGCGCGGAGGCGGCATTCGCGGAGCGCAGGGTCACGCCGGCGTTCGTCGCGCTCATGAGCTTCGAGATCGACCGAACCCGCCAGCTCTACAAGTCGGCCGAACAGGGCATCGGTTTGCTTCCTCCCTCGTCGGCCCGATGCATCGCTGCCGCCCGTGAGCTCTACAGCCGCATCCTCGACGTGATCGAACGCAACGACTACGACGTGTTCACCATGCGAGCGTCAGTGCCGACGTGGCAGAAGGCCGCCGTAGTTCTCCAGGGGATCACGGGTCACCGTTCTCGCGCGCGTTCGTAACTCGCTCGGAACGACCGGAAACAGGAAGCCGAACGGCTCGCCGGCCCACAGATGGTGGATTCGGTGCGCTTCTCGCACCCGCTCCAGCGGCGCCCAGCGCCACGTGAAGGACGGGATCCGGCGATGGATGTAGAGGTCGTGCACGAAGAGGTAGCCGGCGCCGTAGAGCGTGATTCCGGCTCCGACCCACGCGAGCGCACCAAGCGAATCGACCACGGTGCCCAACGCGATGATCACGATCGAGATCGCGGCACCAACAAGCGGATACAGGTCGTTGGCCTCGATGGGCCGCACGCGTGCCTGATGATGACTGGTGTGCCAAGCGCCCAGCCGTCCGTGCATGACAAACCGGTGCGTGAGGTAGGCCACCGGCTCCATGAGCACGAAGGCCGCGAGCACGAGGACGACCGGAGGCACCAAGAGACCTTACGACGGCGGCCTTGGCCCGCGGCCGCTGAAGGGCGTGGTGGGGTTGCGTGGTTCGTTCTCGCCGAAGCGCACCCAGCGAGCGAGCACCCAATGGAGCAAGGCAAAACCGAAGGCGTAGTCCTCGACGGGGATGTCGAAGGGGAAGCGCCACGGTGTCTTCTGGTCCGCGTCGTACAACACGATCGGCGCCGAGAGCTTGGTGAGCCACCCGTTCACGAGGATCATGAAGAACACGCAGATTCCGATCGCGGTCCAGTACGCGCGGCTACGGAAGAGACCGGTGCGCCAGACCCGGACGTCGATCACGACGACCAGCACGGCCGCGCCGAATGCGGCGACGGTGTACTCGGGGATCACCGCCCGCTACCGCTCCGTCGCCCGAGCATCCATTTCACGCTCTCATACGACAGCAGCGCGCAAAGCGGAATGACGACGAAGAAAGCGAGCTCCTCGACCGGCACGTCGAACGGCACCTGCCAACCGGTCGTGTATCGCGAGGAGAACGTCCAATGGTCGCGAGCGATCGCGGCCGCGTCCCACGCCACGAACGCGAGAAAGGGCAGCCAGAGGGAGCGAAGGAGCCGCGCCGGCTGCCGGTAGACCCGGGCGCGGAACACCCATTCCAACGGCAGGGTGCCCGCCGCGCACGCTCCCATCAGCAACAAGTACTGGTAGCGGTCCATGGCTCAGGCGACAGTAGGGCGTTGTACCCTGGGCGCGTGGAGCCCGGAGAGGCCGTCGCCCTCGACGACCTACTCGGCGACGAAGAACGCTTTCGAGCGCTCATCGTCGAGCACGCCTCCGACGTCGTGCAGTTCATGGACGCCGAAGGGCGAATCCTCTGGACCAGCCCCGCCGTGCGACGCGTCCTGGGCTACGAACCCGGAGAGCTGATCGGCCGGCTGGGCTCCGAGATCTGTCATCCCGACGATTACGAGCGCGTGTACAAGCAGTTCCTCGACATGTTCAGCGACCCGGCGAGCGAATCGCTCCGCACCGAGTCGCGATCGCGTCACAAGGACGGCTCGTGGGTATGGGTGGAAAGCATCATCCACAACAAACTCGATGACCCCACCGTGCGGGGCATCGTCACGAATTTCCGTGACATCTCGGCGCGCATCGAGACCGAACACGCACTGCGCGACAGCGAGGCTCGCTACCGATCGGTGGCCGATGCGTCGCCCATCGGCATCTACGAGATGAACGACGTGCCCGTCCTGTGCTTCGTGAACGAACGTTGGCAGGAGATCACCGGCTTCGACGCGCCCGAGGCCCTCGGAGGGAACTGGCAGAAGTTCCTCCACCCCGACGACCGCGGGGTGATGGTCGAGCAATGGGCGACGAGCGGCGCATTGGGCCGGCCGTTCCGCGGCATGGTGCGCGTCGTTCGGCCTGATGGCGCGGTGCGCTGGGTCATGGCAGCCACAGAGCCGCTGTTCGACGAGCACGAAACGCTCACGGGTCATGTCGGAACACTCGACGACATCACCGAACGCTTGACGGCTCAAAGAGACACCGAGCGCCTGTCGGACATCGTCGAGGCGACCAGCGACCTGGTCGTGATCTCCGATCGAGACAACCGGATGATCTACATGAACGGCGCCGCCCGGCGCTTCTTCGGCCTCGGCCCCACAGCATCGATCGCGGACTTCGACTTCACGCCGTTCACGCCGCAATGGTCTCAGGAGCGATACCTCAACGAGACCCGACCGGCGCTGCGCGACCACGGCATCTGGAGCGGCGAGTTCGCCTACTTCCATGACGGCTTCGAAGTCTCGGTATCGGCATTGTTCCTCGCACACCACGACGGCGACGGCCACATCGAGTTCGTCTCGTCCGTCACCCGCGACATCAGCGAGCGCAAGGCGTTCGAGCAACGACTCGAATACCAGGCGACCCACGATCCGCTCACCGGCCTTCCGAACCGAACGCTGTTCCTGGACCGCCTCGAGTTGGCGTTGGCTCGTCGCCGCAGGACCAACCGGCCAGTCGCGGTGCTGTTCTGCGACGTCGATCACTTCAAGGTGGTGAACGACAGCCTCGGCCACAGTGCCGGCGACCGTCTCCTGGTCGCACTGGCGGAGCGGCTGCGCGAGGCCCTGCGCCCTGGAGACACCGTGGCTCGTTTCGGCGGCGACGAGTTCGTGATCCTGTGCGACGAGCTCGTGACCGAGCACGACGCCGTCGCGATCGCCGAGCGCGCCAATCGCGCCGTGCACGAGCCGCTCACCGTCGAGTCGACCGAAGTGTTCGCGGCGGTGAGCATCGGAATCGCGTTTGCCAGCGCCGACACGGAGCCCGAGGCGATGATCCGCGACGCCGACGCCGCGATGTACCTCGCGAAGGAGCGCGGTCGAGCGCGCTATGAGATCTACGACGAGCGCATGCGGTCGACCCTGGTGGAGCGGCTCGACATCGAAACCGCGCTGCGCCGGGCGCTCACCCGCCACGAGCTGCGGGTCGTGTACCAGCCGACGATCAGCCTCGAGACCGGTCTCATCGTCGGCGTCGAGGCGCTCCTGCGCTGGGAGCACCCCGAGCGCGGTCCGCTCGTCCCGTCGGAGTTCATCGAGGTCGCCGAGGAGACGGGGCTCATCGTTCCAATCGGCATGTGGGTGCTCGAGCAAGCGTGCCGCCAAGCACAGCGTTGGCATGCGGCGCGCGCCGACGACCAGCCGATGTTCGTGAGCGTGAACCTGTCCGGTCGCCAACTCGACACTGCCGCGCTGGTCGACAACGTCGCGAGCATTCTCGAACGCACCGGCCTCGACCCGAGCCTGCTCGGCCTCGAGATCACCGAAAGCGTCGTGATGCGCGACCCCGAGGTGTCGACCACGCTCCTGCGCGCGCTCAAGGATCTGGGCGTGCGGCTGGCCGTCGATGATTTCGGCACGGGCTACTCGTCGCTCGCCTATCTGCGGCGATTCCCCGTCGAGCTGCTCAAGGTCGATCGTGCCTTCGTGGACGGCCTCGACGCGCAAACGGGCGACGCTGAGGACCGGGCGATCGTCGCCGCGGTCGTGAGCCTGGCGCACACGCTGGGCATGAAGGCCATCGCCGAAGGGGTCGAGACGCAGGAGCAACTGAGCGAGCTGCGCGCGCTGGGCTGTGACATGGCGCAGGGCTTCCTCATGGCCAAGCCGCTCACGCCGCACGCGCTCGACGAACTGCTGGCTCGCAATCCCCGTTGGTAGCTGACCTTCCGGAGTGGGCGATGGTCGTTCTGGATGTCGCGGTGTGGGGAGGATGGAGTGCCGCCGTCGGGTACTGGGCTCATCGCCGTCCGGCGGCCGCCTTCGCCGACGACTCGTGGCTGTACCGGCTCCGCGCCTTCGAGAACGGCGGTCGCGTGTACGAGCGGCTGGGGATCAAGCGATGGAAGGACCGCCTGCCAGAGGCCGGCGCGCTGTTCACGGGTGGATTCTCGAAACGATCTGTCCGCACCCGCGACCGCGAGGTCCTCGAGCGATTCGTCATCGAGACGCGCCGCGCCGAGTGGACGCATTGGACGATCATGCTGGCCACGCCGGTGTTCGTCGTGTGGAACTGGTGGTGGGTTGCAGTGCTGATGTTGGTCTACGCGCTTGTCGCCAACCTGCCCTGCCTGTTGGTGCAGCGCTACAACCGCGCTCGACTAACGCGCCTGCTGCGCGCGCAGTAGCTCGCGGATCTCGGCGAGGATCAACGCCTCGTCGGACGGCGCCGGGGTGTCTTCCTCAGCGGCCTCACCGCGCTTGCGGCGCTCGGCGAGCATGTTGAGCGGCTTGATGACGAAGAAGAAGATCGCGGCGGCGATCGACACGAACGAGATGAGCGTGTTCAGAAACTGCCCGTAGCGGAACACGCTGTCGTTGATCGTGAAGTGCAGCGACCCGAAATCCGTCTTGCCAGGAATTCCGATGAGCGGGGTGATGATGTTCTCGACGAGCGATGTGACGACAGCACCGAACGCGGCACCGAGGACGACGGCAACGGCAAGGTCGACGACGTTGCCCCGCATGATGAATGCCTTGAATTCCTTCAGCATGAGCACCTCACTCGAATGATCAGGCCCTTGCGTAGTTCGCAAGGGCATCCGCCAATGACAGCGTGAGCACGCCCGGCTCCCGCACAACGGCCTCGACCCAGTCGGGACGGTTGACCGACGCAACCGTAATCGGGTGCTCCAACGACGACGATTGGGTGGCCAGTCGCACAAAGCTCGAGGCGTAGTCCGGCGGCCTGAGATCGCGCGACAGCTCGGCCAGCGCGAATGGATCGGGTGGGGCCGGCGCAGTCGAATCGACGGCGGCAACGACGGATGGGCCGGGGCCCGTGCCGCCGCCGAGTATCCCCGGTCCGTCGAAGAGAATCGCTCCGCGCACCGCGTCAGGGCGCGCGCCGGCGAGCAACAGTGCGACGTACGCGCCGAGGCCACGCCCGAGCACCGTTGCTTCACCGAGATGCCGTAGCGCGGTGTCGGCGTCGGCCAGCAGCATCTCGGCGGTGTAGCCGCCGCCGTGCGGGACCGTCGACAGGCCATGCCCCACGAAGTCCAGCGCGAAGACCGGGCCCGGCCAGCCCGCGAGATGTGGCGGCAACACATCGGGCGATCGTTCGGCGAGACCATGAAGGAGCAATAGGGCTCGTCCCTGTCCCGCTTGCAGTTCGTGCAACGCCAACTCGGCGCGAGCGTGGCGCAGACGGATGATTGGCGCGGCGGGGGCAGTCGGGCGTGTGGCGCGATCGGGGGCGGGGGTTCCCTCGCCGACGGGTCCCCACGAGGCGCGAACGGGTGGGGCGCCGATGAAGTCGAGGACGAGGTCGGCCACTCTGCGGGGGTGTTCGATGTGAACGAAGTGGCCGCTGTCCTCGAGCGGGACGAGCACGCCACCCGGCGGAAGGAAATGCGCCACGTCCTCGGGCTGGGTGCCCCAACCCATCGACTCACCCACGAGGCCGAGTACGCCGAGCACGGGCATCGCGAGACCGGGCATGCGCATCATCGACCACTCGGGCCGCCACGGACCGAAACCGCCGAAGCGCATGATCGGATCGAGCTTCCACCGGAACTGCCCGGGAGCATCCTCGCGAGCGCCGACGGTCACGAGATACCGGAGCCACTCGAGCGTCAGCCTCGGGTTCATCCGCTGACGGCGTTTCGCGAGGTCGTCGATCGTGCCGGTCTTGCGCTCCTTGCTCGAAGCCGCGGCGCGATGGTCGAGCCACGCTCGGAGCTCACTCGCGAGCAGGCGCGTGCGCTCGTGATCGGGAACGTCGGGCCAGCTCCGCCGTGACGGCAGGCCGTCGAGGTTGACGAGATGCGTACAGCGGTGCGGCATCGCCTCCGCCATCTGCATGACGACGCTGCCGCCCTTCGAGTGCCCGACGAAGGGCACCGGCTCGCGCGTCGTCGAATCGAGCACCGCGAGCGCGTCTCGCACATCGCTGTCCCAGCTGTAGAGCACCGCATGGTCGGAGTCGCCGTGACCGCGTTGATCCCAACTCACCACCCGCCAACCGGCATCTGCCAGCATCGGCGCGAAAACGTCGTACGTGCCCGCGAAATCGAACCCGCCATGCGCGAGCAGAAGCGGCGGGGCACCGGCATCGCCCCACTCCCACACGGCGAGCCGCAACCCGTGGTCGGCCACCCAACGCTGCCGATCCGGTCGACGTGCTCCGGGGAACGTGACGACTGTCATCTGGACAGGGAACCATCTGTTCTGGACGATGACCAGATGGTGAAAATCGCCCGCCTCATCGTTCGGCGTCGCCGGTTCATCCTCATCGCCGCGGTGGTGGCGTTCGCGTTGTCGGCCATGTTGGGCGGCAACGTAGCGTCCAGCCTCTCGTCCGGCGGCTTCGACGATCCGGGTGCAGAGTCGACCAAGGCCCAGCAGTACCTGGACGATCACTTCACCCAAGCGGGCTTGCCGAACATCTTGCTGCTGGTCACCGCGGACCCCGGCGTCACCGTCGACGACCCCGGCATCGCGGCCGCCGGCCAATCGCTCACGACCGAGCTGAGCCAGGAACCCGGTGTCGTGTTCGCGGCGTCGTACTGGACCACGGGCAACGCGCCGCCACTCAAGACCGCTGACGGCCATCGGGCGATCGTGTTCGCCCGGTTCGACGGAACATCGAACGAGCTGAACAAGGCGATGGATGCGCTCGGCCCCAAATACACCCGGTCCGGCGGAGGCATCACGGTCGCCGTCGGCGGCTTCGGTGAGATCTTCCGCGAGGTCGGCCGCACGATCGAGCACGATCTCGTGCGGGCCGAGATGATCGCGCTGCCGATCACCCTGCTGCTCCTGTTGCTCGTCTTCGGAAGCGGCGTCGCCGCACTCCTCCCGCTGGCCATCGGCGCGCTCTCGATCGTCGGCACGTTCCTCGTGCTCCTCGTGATCAACAGCTTCACCGAGGTGTCGGTGTTCTCGTTGAACCTCACGACCGGAATGGGTCTCGGGCTCGCGATCGACTACAGCCTGTTCATCGTCTCGCGGTACCGCGAGGAGTTGCGAGCCGGTGCCGAACCACCGATCGCCATCGAGCGCACCGTCGCGACCGCAGGACGCACGGTCGCCTTCAGCGCGCTCACGGTCGGAGCATCGCTGTGTGCGCTGTTGGTCTTCCCGCTCGCCTTCCTGAAGTCGTTCGCCTACGCCGGCATCGCAGTCGCTGCGCTCGCCGGGCTGTACGCAGTGGTCGTGTTGCCGGCGCTTCTGGCCGTTCTCGGGCGGCGTGTCGACGCACTCACGATTCGCCGCCAAGCCATCCAGCCGCCCGAGGAAGGGTTCTGGCACAACATGGCCCTTCGGGTCATGCGGCGACCGATCCCCTTCGCCACGGCCGCGATCATCGTGCTGTTGTTTCTCGGCAGCCCAGCGCTGCGGATGCAGCTGAGCTTGCCCGACGATCGTGTGTTGCCACCGGACAAACCCGCTCGCCAGGTGAGCGACATCATCCGCCGCGAGTTCCCGTCGAAAGAGGTCGGGGCGCTCTCGGTCGTCGCGCCGGGCGTGGACGCCGGCACTCGAGCCGCCGAGATCGACGCGTACGCCAAGCAGCTGGCGACGTTGCCCGGCGTTTCGCGTATTGATGCGGCGACAGGCAGCTACCTCCCCGGTGGGTTCGCGCGGCCGGCGGACAGCAACCCGGCGTTGTACACCCGGTTCGTTGCCGACGGCGCCACCTTCGTCAGCGTGATCCCGTCAGTCGAACCGCTGTCCGACCAAGGCGAGCAACTCGTGAAGGACGTGCGGGCCGTGCAGGCGCCGTTCAAGGTGCAGGTCGCGGGAATGTCGGCGCAACTCGTCGACTCGAAGGCGGGGCTGTTCTCGAAGCTTCCGCTCGCATTGCTGCTCATCGCCGCGATCACCTTCGTGCTGATGTTCTTGATGTTCGGCAGCGTCGTGGTGCCGGCGAAGGCGGTCGTGCTCAACCTGCTCAGTCTGAGCGCCACCTTCGGTGCGATGGTGTGGATCTTCCAAGACGGTCACTTGTCGGGCGTGCTCGACTTCACCCCGACCGGCGCGCTCGACTCGACGACGCCGATCCTCATGTTCTGTGTCGCCTTCGGGATGTCGATGGACTACGAGGTCTTCCTGTTGTCGCGCATCAAGGAAGAGCACGACCGCACGGGGGACAATGTGCGTTCAGTCGCTGTTGGACTGGAGCGCACAGGCCGGATCGTCACCGCCGCCGCGCTCCTGATGTCTGTCGTGTTCCTTGCGTTCGCGACCTCGCAGGTCACCTTCATCAAGTTGTTCGGAATCGGGCTCGCCTTGGCGATCCTGATGGACGCGTTCGTGATTCGGGGCACGCTCGTGCCCGCATTCATGCGTTTGGCCGGTGAAGTGAACTGGTGGGCACCGCCGTTCCTTCGCCGGATCCACGATCGAATCGGCATCACCGAACACGTCGAGCTTCCTGAAATCATCCTCCCTGCACCAGCCAGAACACCGCTCGCCCCGCAGGTCAACGGCCGTCCGCGACGTGAACGCCCGCTCGTGGCCGCTGGACGCGAGAAGATCCCGCTGGGACGCGAGAAGATTGGGGTGTGATCTCCACCGGCTCCCGGATTCGCGTCTTGTTGATCGACGACGACGCGAAGATGGTGGCGCTGGTGCGCAACATCCTCACTGACGAGGGCTACGAGGTGGTTGGGAGAACCACGGCGACCGATGTGCTCGGGCAGATCGAGGCGCTCGATCCCCACGTCGTGGTGCTCGACGAGGTCATGCCCGACCTCGACGGTCTCGACGTCGCCGAAGAGATCCGTGAGCTGCGGCCGAACCAACCGATCGTGATCTTCAGCTCGCTCTTCGATCAACGATTGAGTCGCGAGACGCAACGACGGGGCTACGTGTACTGCGAGAAGGCCGACGGCATCGACCGTCTCGAGGAAGCGATCAAGGAGGCGGTCGGCGATGCGCCCTGAGGAGGTGCTCCCCCACCGTCACCCGTTTCTGTTCATCGACGAGATCGATGAGGTCGTGCCCGGTGTCTCTGCCCGCGGCCGGTGGCATCTCACCGGCGACGAAGCGTTCTTCGCCGGACACTTCCCAGGTAGGCCCACGCTGCCCGGCGTGCTGATGGTCGAGGCGCTCGCGCAGCTCGGAGGCATCGCCGTGTTGAGCGACGAACGTTTCGCCGGCAAGTTGCCGCTGTTCGGAGGTATCGACAAGGCCCGCTTCCGCGCCCAGGTGGTTCCCGGAGACACGCTCGAGCTCGAGACCACGATGGACAAGCTCGGGTCGACCGCGGGGCGCGGCTCGGGGGTGGCCCGGGTCAACGGAAAGGTCGCGTGCGAGGCCTCGATGTTGTTCGTTGTCGTGCGGCTGTAGCGACCGCGACTACGTCGAGGTCAGGCCTCTTCGCGGGACATCTCTTCGAGGCAACGGCGGATCTCCGAGACACGGAAGCGCCGGTGGCCGCCGAGAGTACGGATGGCCGTGAGCTTGCCGGCCCGGGCCCAGCGGGTCACGGTCTTGGGGTTGACCCGGAACAGAGCAGCGACCTCTGACGGGGTCAACAGCGCCTCGGGTGCATCGAAGTCGTCGGTCTGCGCCATTTGGTCGTGTCCTTTTGTCGTATGGACTGCGACCCGGTGGGCGGCATGTCCGGTTCCTCCCTGAAAGATAAGAGCGCGCCGTCGAGCGAGCCATAGCCCGATGGGGTCATTTGCGAGGTTGTCAGGGACTAGTCCGGCGTTGTCGGCATTGGCCCACTCGGTAGCGTCCGTCCTCGATGAGCTTCGAATTGCTCGATCTCGCGGCAACGCACGGTGCCGAGCACGTCGCGTTCGCAGCCGACGAGGAGACGGGGCTTCGGGCGATCGTGGCCATTCACTCGACAGTGCTCGGGCCAGGTCTCGGCGGAACGCGGTTCTATCCGTTCGCCTCGGAGCACGACGCGCTGGTCGACGTTCTCCGCCTGGCCAAGGGGATGACCTACAAGCACGCCGCGTGCGGGAACGATCTGGGCGGCGCCAAGGCCGTGATCATCGGAGATCCGCGCACGATCCGCACCGACGAGCTGATTCGGGCATACGGCCGGCTGATCGATCGGCTCGGCGGTCGCTACCTCACGGCAGAGGACGTCGGCACGACCCAGGCCGACATGGATCTCATCCGCACGGTCACGCCCTACGTCACCGGCGTGAGCGAATCGCTCGGTGGCTCCGGAGATCCGTCACCGGCCACGGCCTGGGGCGTGTACCACGCGCTGAAGGCCGTAGCCGAGCGGCTGTGGGGTTCGGCGACCCTGGAAGGGCGTCATGTCGCGATCTCCGGAATCGGCAAGGTCGGCAGCGCGCTGGCCCGCCACCTCGCCGCGGCGGGTTGCGAGTTGACGCTCGCCGACGTCCGCCGCGACGTCGCGGCGGCGCTCGCTGACGAGCTCGGAGCGCGCACCATCGATCCCGACGCGATCCATCAGGTCGAATGCGATGTCTTGAGCCCATGCGCGCTCGGAGCCACGATCAATGAGGTCAGCATCCCCGCCCTGCGATGCGCCGCGGTCTGCGGCTGTGCGAACAATCAGCTCGCGACGGAGGCCGATGGCGAGCGGCTAGCCGCTGCTGGTGTGCTGTACGCGCCGGACTACGTCGTCAACGCGGGCGGCGTCATCAACATCGCCGACGAGCTCGGCTCCGACGGCTACCACCGCGACCGTGCATGGAAGCGGGTGGCGACGATCCACGACACCGTGCTGCGGATCTTCGCCATCGCCGACGAACAGGGCATCACCCCCGCCGCCGCCGCCGATCACCTCGCCGAACAACGCCTCGCTGCGAAATCCCATGCATAGGAACACAAAAACGTGTGCGTGTGCATGGGATTTGGCCTGGGATTCGAGTCAGCCCTCGTAGTCGAAACCAAGGTCGACGGCGGTCACGAGCGGGGTGAAAGCGATGCCGTCGGCGGCGCACATGGCCGCGGCCGTACCCCCTCGATCGACGACGGGAATGGCGATGACCGGTTCCGCACCGGCGGCGCGCACTGCGGCGGCCGCTTCGAGAAAGGCCACCCCCCGGGTGATCGCATCGTCGGTGAGCGCCACTCGATCGCCGGGCTGAAGCGCACCGGCGATCCGCCCACCGGCCCCATGATCCTTCTCCTCCTTGCGGACGCTGAAGCTCCGCAGCATGCGTCCCCGGGTCGCGGCGATGGCCGCGACCGAGAACGTGATGCCATCTGCGCCCATCGTGAGGCCTCCTACGGCCGTGATCTCGTCGGGCAGAACCGCGAGGAACGCGTCGGCCACGAGGAGCATCCCGTCGGGAGAGCACGTCGTTTGCTTCGCGTCGATGAACCAGTTGCTCTGCTTCCCTGACCGCAACGTGAACTCTCCGCGCTTCACCGAGTGCTTCAGCAAATGGTCGACAAGTGCCTGATTCATCAACGTCGACGGTACCCCTAAGATTCGGACCAATGGGTCGAGCTCGAGTGGTGGCGGTCGCCAATCAGAAGGGCGGCGTCGCCAAGACCACGACAGTCCACTCGCTCGGCGCAGCGCTCGTCGAGCGCGGTCTGCGCACCTTGCTCGTCGATCTCGATGCGCAGGCGTGTCTCACGTGGTCCACCGGCACCGATCCCGACGCGCTCGAACGCTCGCTGCACGACGTGCTCCTCGGACGCTGTTCGGCGGCCGACGCGATCGTGAAGGTCAACGACCTTCACGTGTTGCCATCGACGATCGATGTGGCGGGTGCGGAAGTGCATCTGCTCTCGAAGACGGGCCGCGAGTACGTGCTGCGGCGCGCGCTCGAGCCGTTGCTCGGAGAATACGACGCGGTGCTCATCGACTGCCCGCCATCGCTGGGCATCTGCACCATCAACGGGCTCACCGCCGCCGGCGAGGTACTCATCCCGTTGCAGTGCGAGACGTTGTCGTCTCGCGGGGTCGGTCAACTGCTCGAGACCGTCGAAGACGTGCGCGCCTACACCAACTCCGAGCTCGCGGTGCGCGGTGTGATAGCGACGATGTACGACGGCCGCACGAACCTGGCCGCAGCCGTGATCAACGACGTGCGCACGCGCTACGGCCTCGAAGTCATCGAGCCGCCCGTGCCCAAGTCGGTTCGCGTCGCGGAGGCGCCCGGACGCGGACGGTCGATCCTCACGCATTCCTCGAAGTCGAAGGCAGCCGAGGCCTACCGCCAGCTGGCGCAAGCGATATTTGCATGACGCGCTTCGATCCTGATGGAAAGCGCGCACTGTTCGAGGCGCCCGTGACCGCTCCGCCCGAGGCACTCAAGCCCGGCCGCCCGCGCGATGGTCGCAATGCCGTCTTCTCGGTCGGGCCCCACGAGCCAGGAACGGTCGTCGTCGACTGTGCATCGTGTCACGGGAGAGCTCGAGTGCCGATCGCCGATGTCGGGGTGCGCTTGCTCACCGGTTCGTTGTTCGTGCCGCTGCGCAAACACGACTTCTGGATGCGTTGTCCCGTGTGCGAGCACCGCACTTGGTGCAACGTCAGCTGGCGGGGTTGACCGTCGCGACGAGCTTGGCGACCTCTTCGAGCAACGTGTGGGCGTTGAACGGCTTGGCCAGGTACGCCTTCGCTCCCATCGACAGCGCATGCTCGATGTCAGCGGCGGCCGACTTGGCGGACACCACGAGCACAGGTGGCGGGTCGCTGCGATCCTGAAGTGCTTCGAGCACGCCCCATCCGTCGAGCACCGGCATCATCACGTCGAGCACCACGCAATCGGGCTGGTCGGTGCCGATGCGTTCGAGCGCCTTCTGGCCGTCCGCGGCGAGCAGCACCTCGTGACCCGCGCCCTCGAGGTTGAGCCTGTGCAGCAACAAGATGTCGGGCTCGTCGTCAACGACGAGTATGCGAGCCATGGCTCTACTTTCGGTCGCCCGGGCCGAGAAGTTATCGCCCTACGAGATGTACTCCCCCATCGCCCTCTTCGACCGATCCGATCGCACGCGGGGCGTGGCCCTTGGCCTGCAGCAGATCGATGGTTCGATGCAGGTCTTCAGCTGGCACGACAACGATCATTCCGATACCGAGATTGAACACGTTGGCCATCTCGGCGTCGTCGATGTCGCCGAGCCGCTGGATCTCGTCGAAGATGCGCGGCGGCTCCCAGGTGGAACGATCGACCACGGCGTCGCAGCCCGAAGGCAGCATGCGGGCCAAGTTGCCGGGGATCCCTCCGCCGGTGATGTGTGCGGCCGCTCGAACCTCGACGATGTGCTGGAGCGCCAACACCGCAGGTGCATAGATGACCGAAGGTCGCAACAGCTCTTGCGCGAGATCGTGATGCGCGCCTTCGAAGGCGGGCTCGTCGAGCGCACGACCGCCGCGATCGAGCAGCACCCGACGGGCGAGGGAGTAGCCGTTCGACCGAAGACCCGGTGAGCGCAATCCCACGAGGACATCGCCCGGACGCACGTTCTCGCCCGTGATGAGCCGATCGCGCTCGACGACGCCGACGGCGAAGCCCACGAGGTCGAACTCGCCGGGCTCCATCGCACCGGGGTGTTCCGCCATCTCGCCACCGACGAGCGCGCAGCCGGCGGTGCGGCAGCCTTCGGCGATGCCTTTGACGAGCTGCTTGATGTGCGCAGGATCGAGCTTGCCGACTGCGATGTAGTCGAGGAAGAACAGCGGCTCCGCGCCCTGGCACACAAGGTCGTCGACGCACATCGCCACGAGGTCGATGCCGATGGTCTCGAACTGTCCGACGGCTTGAGCGATCAGCGCCTTCGTACCGACACCGTCGGTTGACGAGACGAGCACCGGATTTGTGTAGCGATGCTGCGGGAAAGCGAACAGACCGCCGAACCCGCCGATGTCACCGATGACCTCCGGTCGGTAGGTCGATCGCACTTCCTCTTTTATTGCCTCGACCGCTTCTTCTCCGGCGGTGATGTCGACGCCGGCGTCTTTGTACGACTCACCCATCCGGCATCAACAACGGCGGCTCGTGCAAGGTGCGCTCGAGCTCGCCAGGCGGCATCGTGTTGCCCTCGAGCACTTCCTTGCGCAGGTTGACCGGAACCTCGACCGGATAGTTGCCGGTGAAGCAGGCGTCGCAGAAACCAGCGCCGACGGCGTTCGTGGAATCCTTCAACCGCTCGAGACCGAGGTACTCGAGGCTGTCGGCCCCGACGTACTCCTTGATCTCCTCGCGCTCCATCTGTGCAGCGATCAACTCACCTTTGTCGCCGGTGTCGATGCCGTAGTAACACGGCCACTTGATCGGCGGTGAGGTGATGCGCAAGTGCACCTCGCTCGCTCCGGCCTCGCGCAACATCTTCACCAGCTGGCGTTGTGTCGTGCCCCGAACGATGGAGTCGTCGACGACAACGAGACGCTTCCCGGCGATGTTCTCCCGCAACGGATTGAGCTTCATGCGCACGGCAGATTCGCGTTGCGCCTGACTCGGCGCGATGAAGCTACGGCCGATGTAGCGGTTCTTGACCAGCCCTTGACCGTACGGAATGCCGCTCACCCGGGCGAAGCCTTCGGCCGCGGGTACGCCGGACTCGGGGACACCCATGACCATGTCGGCTTCGACTGGGGCTTGCTCCGCGAGTTGCTCGCCCATGCGTACACGCGCTTGGTGCACTCCCCGCCCGTACAGGCGACTGTCGGGACGAGCGAAGTACACGAACTCGAAGAGGCACAGAGCCGGTGCAACGGTGGAGTCGGGGAACGGACGCACCGACCGGTAGCCGGTGGCATCGATCACGACCATCTCACCGGGATCGAGTTCACGCACGAAGTGAGCGCCGACGATGTCGAGCGCCGGCGTCTCCGAGGCGAGCACCCAGCCGTTCTCGAGCTTGCCGAGACACAGCGGACGGAAGCCGTGCGGATCGCGAACACCGATGACATGACCCTCATCGGCCAACACGAGCGAGAACGCGCCACGGAGCATCGGCAGAACGGTCATCAACGCTCGCTCGAGCGCGCGGTCGTCGCTGCGCTCATCGCGCTGCGTCGCGATCTCCTTCGCGAGCAGTTCCGCCACGACGTCACTGTCGCTCGTGACCATGCCGGGGAACATGCCCGCCTCGGTGGCCAACGCTTCGGTGTTCACGAGATTGCCGTTGTGCCCGAGCGCGAACTGGTTCGTGTCTTCGGCCGTCTCGCCGACGCTGCGCCACACGGGTTGCGCATTGCCCCACGTGCTCGAGCCGGTCGTGGAATAGCGCGTGTGGCCGATTGCCAGATGACCGGTGAGCGGTGCGAGCTTTCGATCGTCGAAGACCGTGGCGACGAGGCCCTGCTCCTTCAGCACCATGAGCTCATTCCCGTCGCTCACCGCCATGCCGGCGGCTTCTTGCCCTCGATGCTGCAACGCGAACAGTCCGAGATAGGTCAGTTGGGCGACGGCCTGACCGGGTGCGTACACACCGAAAACACCGCAGGCTTCCTTTGGGTGGGCGGCGTCGTAGTCGAAGGCTTCGAACGCAGGCAAGAACCCCATGATACGGAGCACCTCCGCAAAGGCGGTGATGGGTGTTCCTACAAGTCGGCAGCTACGGGGTGGTGTAGGCGGGCGCACGCCGGCGACCCGCGGCCCGCCGGCGGCGAGCCAACATGACCAGCTGCAATCCGACGACCAGCAGGACCAACGCGACCGCGACGTACTTGGCGACGTCGGTACCTGTTCTCGACAGCGAGCCTCCGAGCACCGTGAATCCGGCCCCGGCCGTGGCGTCGCAGCTGAACCCGGCGCCGAACAAAACGACCGTGTGGGAACCCGCGGACGCGGAAGTTGGGACCGTGAAACTGATCGATCCCGCGCCGTTGGCGTCTGTCGTGCCGGTCTTGACGGTGTCGCCGTCGAACTTGACGGAGACCTCGCTGCTCGCCGGTGCGCCACTGATGGTGGCCTTGATCGTCGACCCCGGGCTCGCGCTCGTCTTGTCGAGCGAGCACGTGGCCTGCGCCGTCGTCGGGGGGGTGGTGTTACACCCGTAGACGGAATCACAGGTCGTAGCCTGCGTCGCTCGCCCTGAGGCGACAGACGTTGCCGAGGCACGGGGCATGACAATCAGTGCGCCGATCAGCGCACAGCTGGCGACGACGAGCACCCGTAGTGCGCGTCCTTTGGAATCCGGTTTCCGTTTCAACAGTCGCACTCGTTCCCACAGCAGCCTGAGGTTCAGGCGAACCGCGTAGACGTTAGACCAGCGAGCGAGGGGCGCAACGAATTGCTGGCCCCTTGCCCCGGGCCCTGGCCTCACCAGATTACCCCGCGGCGCCGGCCCGGACGGTTTCTGGGACGACGAGCGGGGCCGCCGGCCGCAGCGCCAGGCGTTCCGACCCGTCGTCGATGTCCACCGAGAAGACCGTCGGCCGGACCCGAGGGACGGGTACGAGCTGGATGGCGTACGGGGCCGAGGGTCTCGGCACCAGCTCGAGCTGCAGGGACACCGTGCTGGTCTGCCCCGGCCGCAATTGGACGTCGTACGTCGTCACGGTGCGGCCCGCCTCGGAGGACAGGGTCGGGGGGCTCGCCGAACCCGAGGCGTCGATCAGTCTGGTTCCGCTCGGCAAATACAGCGACACCGTGCCCCGGTAGAGACCGGAGCTCTCGCCCGGGAAGTTGGGCCCCATGATGTAGGTGGAAGGAACATCTGAAGGGGCGGTGTTGGCGACAGTGATGATCGCCGACAGCTCGCCGTTCTCGCTGGTCGGCCTCGATCCAGACAGATCGATCGACGTGTCGACGTAATAGTCGAGCTTGTTCCTGCTGAAGTTCTGCACGGTCATCAGCGCGTAGTCCTGCGTTTGCGGGTCGGGTAGCGCTCCGTCAGCGTGGAAGAACGACGCTTGGGCCGACGTGGCGGGGTCGTTTGCGTACAGGATCAGGTGTCGCGCGGCCGCGGCGTTGAACAGCGCTTCGCCGAACGGGCGAAGGCTGTCGAACTCGCCGTTGACGAGCGCGTCGAACGCCGCTCGCGCCACGTCGCCCAGCACCTCTTGGCGTTGATCGCGACGCGGGAAGTCGATGTACGCCCGATTGATCGTGAGATCGAGGACGTTGTCGGCCGTGACCTGCCCCACGCCAGGGACGTTGATGGGACCGGTGCCCCGAAGGAGCGCGGCAAGCCCAGCCGGGTCGATCTGGATCACGCCGTCGACCGGCAGCCCGGTCTTGGCGGTGAACATTGCCTCCATGACGGGGGCATCGAATCGAAAGTCGGGCGCCAGGGTCGTGTTGCGCCACAGCAACGTCGGTTCGCGCCCGCTCCATCGGTTGAGATAGTCAGCCGGGAGTCGGAGCGCAGCCGCGTCGACGGGCGCGTTGAGAAGGAGATCGTCGATGCCGCCGAAGTCGCCGAGCGAGAACGTGCCGGCGCGGGATTCGAGGATGCCGTACGAAAGAATCATCCCGCCTGCTCCCCGCATCTCCGCGGGGTTGGCCACGGCGATCAAATATCGGCGGGGCGCGTCGGCACCCGCCAGCGAGGCAAGCAGCTTCAACCCGCGCCCGACGTTGTCGAGTTGCGCTCGGCGCGTGAGGGCTTCGTCGTACAGGCGCCGTTGGGCATCAGCGACCGGCCCCACGAGCAAGCTCGAGCTCGGTCGTCCGCTCGGCAAGGTGGCCGTGAGTTCCTGAATCTGTTGGCGAGCCTTCTGCATCTCCGCGAGCGGTACCGCTCCGTGCCGCAACGACACCTCGAGTCGGCCTTGGGCGTTTTCGAGCGGGCGCGTGATCTCCAGGAGTTGATTGCCGCCGTGCACGAGCTGGAGCGCGAGCGCGACGGAAGACTGGAGCGCGTCCAGGTTTTGCCTGATGACCGGCGCCCAATCGATGAGATCGAACTCGATGCGGCCGTACATCCGGTCGTTCGCGACTACGAGCAATTGCTCAGCATTCGTCAGCTTCGCTCGAGCGTCCGAGAGCCGACCCTCGCGTATGTCTGCACTCGCCTGATCGATGTCCGACCGGGCGTGCCGCAGATCGCTCGCGATCGAGACGAGTCGAATGGCCGCGATAGAACACGTCGCCAGGAACACGGCCATGCCCACACCCGCGCACCACAGCAGCGCCCGCGTCGACGGCAGCCGCAGCCGCATTCGAAGTTGGGCCAACAGACCGCGCTGTTGGTTCGGCGGTCGCCTCACCGCTTCCGGCGTGATGATTCGCTGGTGGCGGCTGCGGTCGCGCCGGCGGACCTCGAACGTGAACGCTTCTTCGGGCCGTCGCCGCTTGGCGCTGAACTAGGGGCAGGTACAGGCGGCGGCGCCGGCGGAACGAACTCCCCGTTCGCAGGCGCAGCTTCCGAAGCGTCGGGTACGACCTCCAGCATCGTCGTGAGCCGATCCACGATCATCTCGGTGAGGCGGTCGGCCTCATGGTCGTCCAGTGTGACCCCGCCGCTTCGGGCGGCAACCTGGTCCGCGATGGCCTGGAGCTGCTCATCGTCGATGGTGACGGGAGCGCGCGCCCGAAGGCCGACGCGGCGCTTCAGCTGATGAATCTCGTCGCGCAGCAACGCGAGCTCGTCTCCTACACCGGCGTCGCCGGCCGAGTGCGCAGCCGCCACCGGACCATCAGCCCACCCGCCTTCCGTCAAGCCTTGCAGCAACGCGAGGATGGACTGCGTGTCTCCCGCGACCTCTGCGATGTGCGCACCGAACTCCCGAATTGTCTCGTGGCTCGCCGCCATCCCTCTGCGAAGCTCGGCCACGGCTCGTTCGTTCCCGTGCCGGTACCCCTCGAGTGCCTCGGACTGAGCACGAGCGGCGGCTGCGGTCGTCTCGAAATGCGCCGACATCCGATCCGAGATCACCGATTGGAGCGCAGCGAGGCTGCTGCCCAGCAAGTCGAGACGAGCCGACATCGCCTCCCCTGTCGCGTGAATTTCTTCCAGTTTGTTGGTGATGGTCACCAACAGGGGAGGCCTGGTCATCGACGACGCGGTACCGTCGTCGTCGTCGTCGGTTCCGCGGGCGAAGTCGCTGTCGCGTGGAGCTTCGATCATCGTCCCCGAATCCGGGCGCGGGTTCAGGTCGTCACGCGGCCAGGTCAAGCGAACACCGATGTCGTTGTCGTCGCCCGCCCCCTGATCGGCCATGGAACGAGGCTAGCTGAGCGACTCTGACGCCTTCTCTCCACTCGACCCCGCTGTGATGCGGCGTACTGTTGGCGTAGTGGCAGGCGAAAGGTGGGAGCCGCAGGCGACATTCTGGCGATCCCGACCGGTTGCCATCACCGGCGCAACCGGGTTTCTCGGTACGCACCTCACACATCTGCTCCATGAGCTCGGGGCAGACCTGGTCATACTCGAACGCGACCGAGTGCCACGAACATCGGTCATGAGCGCGTGGCTCGACGACGTATCGGTGGTGCACGGCGACGTCCTCGATCAGCGCACCCTCGAGCGGATGCTCGGGGAGTACGAGGTGCGCACCGTGTTCCATCTCGCGGCCCAGACACAGGTCGTCGTGGCGAACGCCAACCCGGTCTCCAGCTTCGAAACGAACATCGGAGGAACCTGGTGCATGCTCGAAGCCGTTCGACGGTCCCCACGCGTCGAACAGGTGCTGGTCGCGAGCAGCGACAAGGCCTACGGCGATCAGCCGTCGCTCCCGTACGACGAGAGCATGCCGCTGCGACCGGTGAACCCCTACGACGTCTCCAAGGCGTGTGCCGACCTGATCACCACCAGCTACCACCGCACGTGGAGAACACCAGCTTCGGTCACCCGGTGCGGCAACTTCTTTGGTCCTGGTGATCGAAACTGGGACCGGCTCGTGCCCGGCACGATCCGCTCATTGCTCAACGGGGAGCGTCCGGTGATCCGTTCCGACGGCACCCTCGTGAGGGACTACCTCTACGTGCTCGATGGCGCCCTCGCCTATCTGCAACTGGCCGAGGCGATGGCCTGCGACGAGCGCCACGTCGGATGCGCCTACAACTTCTCGATGGAGCATCCGCTGTCCGTCTTCGAGATGGTCGAGCTGATCCAACGCGCCGTGGGCACCACGCTCGAACTCGACGTTCGCGGACAAGCCGGCGGTGAGATCAGCGCGCAACACCTCTCCGCGACCAAGGCGCTCGACGAGCTCGGGTGGTCCCCCCGATACCAGCTCGACGAGGCGATGGCCGCGACCGTGGACTGGTACCGGTCCGATCTCGGATTCGCATGACCGCGGTCGCGGTCACTGGCGCCGCCGGGTACGTGGGTGGCCGGCTGATCGAGCACCTTCGGGACAGCGGAGCCGACGTTCGCGCACTCGTTCGCCGCGAGCGGTCATGGCTCGATGTCGCGCAGATCGAGGTCGACTTGGTCACCTCCCCTAGCGCCGCCGTCGCCGATGCCCTCGATGGC
The DNA here is from genome assembly GCA_041166745.1 of Acidimicrobiaceae bacterium. Lineage (GTDB taxonomy): Bacteria > Actinomycetota > Acidimicrobiia > Acidimicrobiales > JACDCH01 > DASUCS01. The sequence goes on along the minus strand of JBEEGH010000028.1, from coordinate 295,045 downwards.
ATCGACGTCGTCGTGCACCTAGCCGGTAGGAGCGAGGTCGACGCCGCGCAGGACCCTGAAGGTGTGCTGACCGACACCGTCCTCGGTTCGCAGCGACTCGCAGCAGCCGCGTCGGTCGCGCGGGTGCGCCGCGTGGTGTACGCATCGACCGTTCACGTGTACGGCGCGCGAATGCAGCCGGGAGTGGTGCTGGACGAGGAGCTTCGACCCGAGCCCCGCCACCCGTACGCCATCGCACGTCTCACCTCGGAACACGTACTGAGAAGTGCCGGCGAGCAAGGAGACTTCTCGGTGGCGATCCTTCGGTTGACGAATGGCGTCGGAGCCCCGGCCGACCCGGAGGTCGAGCGCTGGACGCTCGTCGCCAACGACTTGTGCCGGCAAGCCGTCACCACCGGACAAATGACACTCGACACGAGCGGCGTGCAGTGGCGCGACTTCATCGCACTGGCTGATGCGTGCACGGCCATCGCGGCGTCATGCACGGACGAGGTGCCGACGGGGACATACAACCTTGGGTCCGGCTGCCCAACACGCGTCCTCGACCTGGCCACGCTGGTGCAAGGTTCTGTCGAACGGCTCACGGGGGTGAAGCCCACGCTCGAGGCACCGAATCCTCCGGCTGATCCGCCGAAGCCCTATCGAGTGGACGTCTCGCGACTACAGGCGCGCGGGATCATTGCAACGACGTCGCTGACCGATGCGATCGACGAGACGGTTCGCTTCTGTGCAGATCGGATGGTGCATCGATGACGGAGATCGCCGGCGTGCAGATCAGGCCGTTGCGCCGCATCGCTGACGAGCGGGGCGCCGTGCTGCACATGCTGCGAGAAGACAGCGAAGGCTTCGAGCGGTTCGGCGAGGTCTACTTCTCACTCGTGTACCCCGGCGTCGTGAAGGGATGGCATCTCCACGACAAGATGACGCTGAACTATGCCGTTCCCATCGGCATGGTGAAGCTCGTGTGCTACGACGACCGCGAGGGCTCGCCGACACGAGGCAACGTGCTCGAGCTGCACGTCGGCGAGCTCGACTATCAACTCGTCACCATCCCGCCCGGCGTGTGGAACGGGTTCAAGGGCGAGGGCGATCGCGCCGCGCTGGTGGCGAACTGCGCCACGAGAGCGCACGACCCCGGCGAGATCCACCGTCTCGATCCGCTCGACAACGACATCCCGTACGACTGGGGGGTGCGCCACGGCTGAGCCTCACTCGTCACGACCGGAGCCGGCGTAAATACGCTCGAGTAGGGGCGCAATGGCGTCATCCCAGTCATAACGCTGAGCGAACGATCGACAGCGTTCAGTCGTCGACGAATCGGCTGCGAGCACGAGCGCCTCGTGGATCGCCCCCGCGAGCGAGGGAGCATTGCCTGGCTCGCACAGGGCTCCAGTCGCCTTCGTTACCAGCTCGGGCGGCGCGGAGTGATCAGCAACGACGATTGGCGTGCCACACGCGAGGGACTCGAGCAGCACCATCCCGAATGAGTCATCGGTCGACGGCAGGACCGTTGCCCAAGCACGGCCATACCGCTCGGCGATCGCATTTGGCTCTCCTAACGGAAGCACCGTGGTTCTTTGTCGGGCCGCGGCGGGTGCGGCATCGAGATACGGAGTCGGATCACCTTCCCCGCTCAACCACAGCTGGACGTCGGGGCGGGATTCCGCAACGAGTGCCAGCGCCTCGAGCAATACGGCGAGACCCTTGCGTTCCTCATACATCGCACCGGAGAACAACACCGTCGGCCGGCTGTCGCGCTCGGACGCCGGCCGGAACTCGCTCATACGCACGCCGCCAGGTATCAACACGCCCGCTCGTCCGGACTCTCGGAGCAAGACGTCTCGGGCGAACTGGCTCATGCAGCCGTAAACATCGACGTCGCGCGCGACTCGCCGTCGTGTGGGCCCGTCGAGCATGTTGTCCCACCAGTGGTTGTACGGCAGACCCATCTCCTCATAGACGGTGCGATGACGCCGCAGCTTCTTCGTTCGGATCGCGGCGACACAATCTCGAGGAAAGATCGAATGCACGACGTCGTAGCCGCCGAGCAGCAAATAGGGAACAGCTCTGCCAGCGAACCACCGCTCGTGCCTATCAGGCGTATTGAAGATCCGGCGCACGCGCACGAGCGTGAACCCGTTGTCATGATCGCGACCAGGTTGCCAACCGGATGTGATGACGGTGACACGATGCCCGCGCGACGACAGGGCGCGCGCCATTTCGACAATGATGCGCTCGGCGCCCCTCCGGACCTCCGGCCAGCAGTAGGGGTGCGTGATCGCGACTTTCACGGGCGGGAACGTACAGGACGGTCACAGTGACGCTGCGTGGGAGAATCCACCCTTGACTCGGATTCTCGCACTGAGCAACTGGTACCCGCCGCACCACTACGGCGGATACGAGCTGGGCTGCCATGACGTGATGGAAGGACTCATCCGGCGGGGCCACGACGTTGAGGTTCTGTGCAGCGATCATCGGTTGTCCAGCGTCGACGCCGCACCTTCATCCGAGTCTCACGTGCATAGAGAACTCGAGATGTACTTCCGCAACGAGAAGTTGTACACGCCGTCGCCGTGGACCTGCCTCGCGATCGAACGACGAAACCGCACACGGGTGATGAGGTTGCTCGATCAGTTCCGACCCGACGTCGTGTCGGTGTGGCAACCATCCGCGCTTGGTTTAGGCGTGCTCACAACGATCATCGAGCGCCGAACCCCCCTCGTGTACTCGGTATGCGACGACTGGCTCGTCTACGCGCTGCAACTCGATCCCTGGGGAAGGCAGTTCGCGGGACCTCGTTGGCGTCGATGGCTCGGACGGATGATCCGTCCGCTGGTAGGTGTCCCGACCGCCGCACCCGACATCGGGGCGTCAGGCGCCTTTTGCTTCATGAGCGACTTCACTCGACGGACGGCAGCGCGCGACAGCCCTTGGCGCTTCCCGCGCTCGACGGTCGTGTGGGGCGGAGTCGACGATCAGCAGTTCGTCCCGCGCCCAGTCGAGCCAAGCTGGTCATGGCGTCTGCTGTTCACCGGTCGATTCGATCCACGCAAGGGAGCAGACACGTTGGTGCGCGCGTTGCCGCTCCTCCCGCCCGAAGCAACGGCGTCGTTCTTCGGACGAGGCGGGCAGGAGGAGGTGTCCCGGTTGCGTGCTGTCGCATCCGAGGTCGGCGTCGCCGACCGGGTCACGTTTGGTTCGCGTGATCGCTCGGAGCTCGCGCCGGAGTATCGAGCTGCCGACGTACTCGTGTTCCCCAGTGAGTGGGACGAGCCCTTCGGACTCGTCCCGTTGGAGGCCATGGCCTCGGGTGCGCCAGTTGTCGCGACCGGCAGCGGCGGATCTGCTGAATTCCTCGTCAACGAGGGAAACTGCCTGTTGTTCGACCGAGGCAACCCGGAGTCACTGCAGCGCGCCGTCCGCCGACTCGCCGTCGACGTGGAGTTGCGCCACCACGTGGTCGAAGGTGGGCTCCGAACAGTCCGGGAACTCAGTCTGGAGCGGCTGGTCGACGTGTTCGAGCGTTGGCATGTCGCCGCCGCGGAGGGCTACGTGGAGGGGACTCCCTCCGATCGCGCGCCGATTCTTCTCCCGTCAGCCCGCCGGGCAGACGCGGTCGACCCAACGTGATCGCTCCGCCAGGCGCGGTCAGGGGCTCGCCCGTGTAACTCGAGTCGCAGCTCGCCTCACGCGAGTCGCAACCTGGCCGGCCTTCTTCCCGACGGCATGGCTTCTCTTCCTGGCGCGTATGAATCGGTTCGCGCGGTGCAGCTGCGCCAGCCCTCGCTCGAGGTCGAGGCGCGAGATCTGGTCGTCCAGAAGCTGGTGGCCGTAGCGGTGTAGTTCGGCGTCGAACTGGTTCTGTTCCTCCAGGAGCGAAACAAGGCCGGGTTCGACCTCTGTCCGCCGTGGCCGGCCCTCACCCTTGTTCGTCGATTCGTAAGGAAGCGCACGCACCCCCAGCACGCTCGCCAGGGCGACGAGGCTTTCGTCATAACGCTCGGTGACGCCAACGCTCGCGAAGTTCTCGACGAGACGCTGCTTCGCGAGATGGAGCATCTTCGGCGTGACCCGATCGCCTCGGCGACTGTCGGTCTCCGAACCCAATCGACGCGTCTGACCGTTCTCTATGTCGATGTCACGCGCCTCTGAAAGATATTGCTCGAGCGACTGCGTGAGCCCGTGCCGTCTCGTGCGGTGACCGTACAGCGACAGGACTCGCTCGACAGGGTCGCGAAGGATGGTCAAGTACGTGCTGGGTGCGGGAACGTGCTGATGGACCCCGTACCAGAAGTGGCCCATGTAAATCCGGGTCCGCTTCAGCGCGTCCTCGTCCAAGGCCGCCAATCGCTCCAGGTGCCTCGCGTTGTCCACGTCACCGTCGTGCCACTCGAACTCGTCAGTCTCGCCTCGTACATAGTCGAGGAATGGCTCAAAGAGGTCGTACTCGGCGTTCACCGAGTAGACCCTCGACGGGCCGAAACGCAGCACGAAGCTGTGGCGGAGCGTGAGACCGGCCGTCTTCGGGATGTGCAGGAAGATGAATCTGCGCTCACTCAACTGATCACCCTCCTGGCGCCACGTCGATCGTCGCTGGAGCACCGGTTCGCCACTTGCTCGCGGCGATCGCCGGCGACTCGATGAGCACCCAGCTGATCCACGCCAGTGGGAGCGTCAACGCCAGCAGGAATGCAACGTGAACGAGGTAGGGCAGCGCGCCGATACGGGCCAGCGGAACGAAATCGGAGATGCCTTGCCGGACCAAGACATGGACGATCGCGCTGTGCCACAGGTAGATCCCATACGAGATCAGACCAAGACGAGCCAACAGTTGCCCGCCTCGACTCCTCGCCTCCGGACGGGTCAGAGCCAGCACGAGCACGATGCCGAACGCAATCGCAAACAGCTGACGTGCACCGTCGTAGAGCCGAAGGTTCGTCGAGGTCGCGCCAAGTGCCCCGAACAGGATGAGGACTGCGGCTGCGGCCATGACCGGGCGACGATGATCGGCAACCGCAAGGAACCACGATGGTGGCTTGGCCCGAGCGTCGATGCTGGCAACACCGATCGCGACGAGAATGCCCGGGCAGAACATTGACAGCATCGAAGGGAAGGTCAGCCGCAACCAGAGGCTCGTCGGCGCCGAACCGGAGTACGCGATGGCCGACGTGAACACGACGCTCGCCGTCCACAACACGAGCACCCCCACCGACAGCCGGGACGCTCGCACCGCCGATGGGTGAACTCGACGGAGCATGATCGCCACGAGCGGGACGAACACGTAGAACACGACCTCGAGGGTCAAGGTCCATGAAGCGAAGAAGATCGCTTGCTCCTCCCCGGGTACGAGGTTGTGCAGCAGGGCGGCATGAACGGGGATCTGCCACCAACGCACCGAGACTCCCGGTGCAACTCCGAGCAAGAGGACGATCGCAAACGCAACGAGGTACGCAGGAAAGATGCGGGCGATTCGCCTCGTCGCGAACACTCGTAGGCTCGGCAGCTCTGTGCCAGCAAGCAGCGCCCTGATGAATGGCAGGGTGATGAGGTAGCCGCTGAGCGCGAAGAAAAGCCACACACCGGCGGCACCGTTGTTGATGAGCAGACGAACGGGGTTCCGGTCCGTCGGAGCGATGTACGAGCCGGACAGCAGGTACGAGTGCCCCGCGAGCACCGCGAGCGCGGCGACGGCTCGAAGCACGTCGAGGTTGGCCGACCGGATCACCGTTTGCGGATCTCGATCTGCGTCACGCGAGCGTCCGGGCCGGCGGTGGTCGAAGGTGCTCATAGTTGCGGATGCGTCTCGGTGGCGAACGGCGACAGCAGAGTCGTCGACTCGCCCACCCAGTTTGAACGCTGATCGGCCTGAAGCCGTGACGGGGCCCAACGATGCTTCAGCACGAGGAACCGTCGCTCCACGAGGAACCACGACGCCGCCGTGGCCGCGGCCGAGCCGACAAGCGCTATGACGATCTGCACGGCACTCGACTGAGAACCAAAGCTGCGCTCGACGAGAACGAAAACGGCGACATGCCAGAGATACAGGCCATACGACACACGCCCGACGGCGACCATCGGCCGCAGCGCGAGCACTCGATTCATAGCCCAGCGACCGTCCAACACTGCCGCGATCATCGCAGTCGAGGCGAGCGCGACAAAGATGAAGCTTGTGTAGAACAGCGTTTCGTTGGTGCCGTCGACCCAGACTGCGGCGGCCAAGACGACCGCGAGCCCGACCCATCCCGCTGCGCGGACATGCCGGCGTGGAAGGCAGCCGCGGTGCCAGACGAATGCAAGCGCCGCGCCGGCAAGCAACGAATCCGCCCGCGAGTACAGCAGCATGTACGCGGCTGGATAGCCCTGCACTTGCCAGGTGATGAACCGGGCGCACACGGCCGTCGCGATCCCGACGTAGATCGCGAGAGGGACGGGGCGGGCCGACCGAGTCAGACGCAGCAGCAGGAGGAGGCCTCCCGGCCAGAGCACGTAGAACTGCTCCTCCAACGACAGCGACCAGGTGTGGGACAGCTCGACCGGCATCGTCCAGTGGAGCGACTGAACAACATTCGACGCATAGAAGACAATCGCAATGGCGGATTGAGCCTCCAGTCGTAGCGATCGTCGCGTCGCGACCGCGTAGACGACGTGGAACAGCACGAAGAGCGCCAGAGCTGGGAGCAGCCTGACGGCGCGACGCAGGTAGAACGCCGGGAGAGAGATCCTGTTCGTCGCCGCGTGCTCGGACAACAGCAGGGAGGTGATCAGAAAGCCCGATAGGACGAGGAACACGTCGACGCCGACGAAGCCACCGCGCAACAGGCTTCCACGAGGCGAGAGCACGAATCCCGCATGAAGGACGACGACGAGTCCGACCGCCAAGGCGCGCAAGCCATCGAGGGGCTTGACGTAGCCAAGCCCCACCGCGCGAGCAGGAGCGCGGTCAACTGCGTCATTCACCCGCGCGAGCTTGCCATTCATCATCTCGCCCGGCGACGTGAGTTGCTCTTTGCAACCGGGCTACGGTCGTCCGCCTGTGTCGGCGCTCACGCCCAGTCTTCCCGAGGAGGCTCTGCGGGATCTCCAGGCTCATCCGTTCTGGTACCACACCATCGACCTGGCGCCGGGGGTCACCACGCCTGGCTGGTTCGATCTGCGCCGCTCGCTCGATGCGATTCCGTTGCCGGATGTGCGGGGTAAGCGGTGTCTCGACATCGGCACCTATGACGGCTTCTTCGCCTTCGAGCTCGAGCGACGGGGAGCGGCGCACGTCGTGGCGACCGACATCGAGGACCACACCTTGTGGGATTGGCCGGCAGATGCCCGCCCAGGTCTGGAGGGCGTCGAGGAAGGCCGGCACATCAGCATGCACGGCCCGCCGAAGGGCACCGGCTTTCGCCTGATCGCCGAGCTCATCGGATCGAACGTCGAGTGGAGGACGTGCAACATCTACGACCTGTCGCCGGACGATCTGGGCATGTACGACGTGGTCGTGTGCGGTTCCTTGCTTCTCCATCTACGCGATCCGATCCGGGCGCTCGAGGCGGTGAGGTCAGTCACTCGCGGCGTGCTCGTGTCCTCTGATCAGATCGAGTTGTGGACCTCGGTGCTCGCGCGAGGGCGCCCACTCTTCAAGTTGAACGGCAGCGGGCAGTTCTGCCAGTGGTGGCTCGCCAACGCCGCCGGCCACGCGCGGATGCTCTACGCCGCCGGGTTCGACATCACCGAGCGGTCGAAGCCGTACATCGTCAGATACAACCAGCACCCGAAACCCCGACTCGGCGCCCGTGAGCTCGTTCGGCGAGCTGCGACCTGGGGGCTTACCGGTGATCGGTCGGCTGGCGTCTTCCATCGCGCGGTCGTCGCGCGGCCACGCCTCTGACGATCACTCCTCGTTCCAGATGCGCCAGGGTGCGTCCGTCTGCCAGAGCTCCTCGAGCAGTCGGTGCTCACGGGGAGTGTCCATCGGCTGCCAGAACCCGTCGTGGCGATACGCCGTCAGTTGGCCGTCAGCCGCGAGACGAGACAACGGTTCGCGCTCGAGCATCACGTCGTCACCTGCCGGGATGTACCGATCGATCGCCTCCCGTTCGAAAACCATGAAACCGCCGCTGATCGCGCCGTCGGTCGTCTGAGGTTTCTCAGCGAAATCGGCAACACGCGAACCGTCGATCATCAGCTCGCCGAAGCGTCCAACAGGTCGGACAGCGGTGACGGTCGCCAGCCGACCTTCTGCTCGATGATGAGCGAGCAGCGCATCGATGTCGATGTCGGCGACCGCATCGCCGTACGTGATCATCACCGGTCCGTCGGCTATGTGCTCTACCGCACGACGAACCCGTGTGCCGGTCTGCGTCTCGGCGCCGGTGTCGATGCACGACACCCGCCAGCCCTTCTCGGGGTGTGCGCGATGGAACTCGATGCTGTTCGGGACGCCGAGCTCGATACTGAAGTCGCACGTCAACGCTTCGTAGTCGAGAACGTATCGCCGGATCTGATCACCGAGGTGCCCGAGGGCGAGCACGAACTCGGTGTGCCCAGCCGTGGCATAGATCTTCATGATGTGCCACAACACTGGTCGGCCACCGATGGGGAGCAATGGCTTCGGCACCATTGGATTCACGTCGCTGATCCGGCTCCCGCGTCCCCCGCACAGGATGACCGTGGGGACGCCGCCGTGGCCCATCGACGCGTACGCTACTCGTACTCGAGACGTCAGCCGGCGTGCGCGTCACCCCGCGATTGGACCTGACCGATCGCGGCGTGAGTGCATTCGGCCAAGTCCAAGACCAAGGCCTGGGGCAGGCGCGCGATTCGCTCCGCTCTGCCAGGACACAACGGCTCGCGACGAAGCCGCCAGTTCACATAGGGAACGATGAGCGCGAGTGCCCCGCGCCGGACTCCGAGCCGAGGACGCCCGGCCGAGAGGGTCAACCCCAGAAGGGCGACCAGCGCGAGTTGGTGCCGGCGATGCCATACAAAACGCCGGCCATCGAAGAAACGACGCAACTCGGGGTAACGCACGACGACCTTCACCAAACCTTGCCAGCTCTTCGTCTTCGCGACAGCGCTCACAAAACTCGAAGCATGGACCTCGTGATGGACGACTGCATCGCTCGCGAACACGAACGAGGCCCCGGCCGCGATCGCGCGGTGACCGAGGTCTGTGTCTTCGCCGGCGGCAAGCGGAAACGATTCGTCGAAACCGCCGACATCCTCGACTACCCGCCGTCTGTAGCCCATGTTGGCGGTCTCGAAGAACGAGGTGGGCGCCGTGATGTGCAAAGAACGACTGAATGCGCCAACCCGCTCAGCCTGCAACGGATTCGGCAGCGTGCGACCCTGGACCACATCGACGCGCTCGAGGGCCGCGACGAGGCCGCTGAGCCAGCCCGGCTCAGGGATGCAATCGTCATCTGTGAATGCGAGCAGCGGCGATGACGACGCACGCCATCCGAGGTTGCGCGCGAAGGCAGGCCCACGATTGCGATCCGTCCGCAAGACCTTGAGCGGGAATCGCGCGCTTTCTGCGAGCTGAGCCAGGACCGCTGACGTGCCGTCCGGCGAGCAATCGTCTACGAGCACGACCTCGAACGGCTGCTTCAGGTCTTGCGCCTCGAGGCCACCGACGAGCTGTGCGAGCAAATTGGCGCGGCCGTACGACGCGACGACGACAGCTATCACGGGCGAAGAACTCGAACTCACTCCGGCAGGATCGTTCAAAATCGCCGCGAGCTGAGGTAGGCCCGATGCAGATGTCCGCCATGAGTCGCATCGCCTGTCAGCACCCAATTGGTGAGACGCTTGGCCTGCGCCCGGACACCTCGGTTGTAGGGCGCCTCGCGTTCATCACGAAATGGCCGCAGCAGGAAGTACTTCGACGCCCGTTCAACTTCGAAGCCGCTCACCTTCAGGGCTTGGCGCAGACCGGCGTTACTCGCGAGCCACCACTGGAAGTCTGCGCCTTCGCCTCGTAACTCGAAGAGCGGGCGCCGCCTGCTCATCAGGTTGACCGGTGGATGGACGTAGTCGACGAGCAGGAACTGGCCGTCGCGATCGAGCACGCTGCGCGCCGCATCGAGAGCGCGCACAGGGTCGCGCAGGTGGACCAAGAGGCTTCCAAGAATCACGACGTCGAACGTGCCGACGATCGCGGGGGTCAGGTCATAGATGTTGAGACCCTTCCATTCGACCTTCGACTCGAACAGCTCGTGCAGTAGGCGGAACCCGGCTGAGCGCGGCTTGTTGTTCGACTGGCTGAGGTCGAGCGTCGCGTCGTCGCGTATCGCCGGCGGATAGTCCATGTCTGAGAGGTCGGGCACGTCGATGGCAACCACCTCGGTGGCGCCGCGCCGCTCCATCTCGAACGCGTAAAACCCGTCCCACGTCCCGATGTCGAGGCACCGCTTACCCCGCACATCCGGAAAGGGCATGAGCGGGAGCGCGTGGCGCAGATCGAACCAGCCTTCGGTCGTGACCCCAGGGAAGACGTCGATCGCGTGGTACCAGCCAATCTCCGCGAGGCGGGCTCGAACTCCCTTCAGGTCTCTCTCAGGAGTGGCGTCATGGCTCGTCACTCCGGAGGGCCCTCCTCGGCGGTCAGCCGGCCCTGTGGCGCCACCATCATCCGGCCGGCCTGCTCCGTCAGCCGATGATCGCCGATCACGATGCTCGCCTCGAGTTCGGCGATACCACTCGATCCTGGACGCCGATCGATGTACATGAGGGGGCCGTCGTGATCGGCGCACAACAACTCGCGTCCGTCCCTGTCCATCACGACAACAGCCAGCCTGTAGGTGCCGCCGCTGAGCCGTATGCGAAAGGCGATGTCTGCCACCACGACGTCTCCGGCATGAAATGTCTGCCAGTCACGACCGATCCTCGTTGCCATCCCGTACGCGGAGATGCCTTCCTCGGTGAGGATGCTGAAGGAAAGGTGCGGGCTCTCCACGGCGCGCTCAAAGCGCAGCGTGATTCTGTAGATGACGTCGTCGTCTTGCCGAGGGTGACGAGTTGGCCCATTCGGCCCGAGAAGCTCTCGTTTCACGATCGACACTGCTCCGACGTGACGTTCGTCTGTTGAGGCGTCTGCATCCGGGGACGGCGCGGCGTCGACCGAGAGCAGCTCGAGGTGGCGAGAAATCGCGAGGTCAGTGTCGCCGTCGAACTCCAATCTCCCGGCGCGCACCAGCAGCGCCCGCGGACACAACAGTCGAATGGCGTGCACGGAATGGCTCACCAGCACGATCGTCGTACCCCGCTGCTGAAGCTCGTGCAATCGTTCGATGCATTTGAGTTGAAAGGCGATATCACCGACTGCGAGCACCTCATCGACCAGCATGACGTCGGGATCGACGTGCGCTGCCACTGCAAATCCCAGCCGCATGAACATGCCCGTGGAATAGAACTTCACCGGAGTGTCGACGAAGTCGACCAGCTCGGCGAACGTCACGATCTCGTCGATACGTTCGCGTACCTGCTGTCGGCTGAGGCCGAGCAACATTCCGCTCACGTAGATGTTCTCGCGACCTGACATCTCCTGATGGAAGCCAACTCCGACACTGATCAGCGGCGCGATCCGCCCTCGAACGACGAGATGGCCGTCAGTGGGGCGCGTGACTCCCGCCAACAGTCGCAACAAGGTCGTCTTACCCGCTCCATTGCGACCGAGAATCCCTACGGTCTCGCCCGACGCGATCGAGGTGGTCATCTCGCGAAGCGCCCAGAGCTCGGTCTTGGTCGGCCGGGCAAACGGAATCAACGACTTGAGCAACATCGCCTGCTCATGCAGTTGCCAGTACCGCTTGCTCACTGCGTGAAGCTCGATGGCGGCAGTCACAGTTGGTCCACGAACAATCGATCGTGGCGCCGTTGCACCTCTGCGCCGACCACCAAGAGAGCAGCCGTGATGAGTACGGAGACGGTGACCGGCCGGACCCACGGACCGCCGCTGCCGATCGTCGCCATGTGGAACAACACGACGATGCCGGTGAGCGGATTCAAGTCGAGCCACGGTCCGATCGGGCCGACGACGTGTTGCGGATACAGGATCGGCGTCAAGTAGATGCACACCAACAGCGCGGCCTGCACGAGAAATTTCACGTCTCGGAAGTAGACGTCGAGAGCGCCGAGCACCATTCCGAGCCCGAGGCAGAAGGCGACGAGGAGCGCGGTCGCCGGCAGGATGAAGAGCACGTGCAGCCCGAGCCCGAGCCCGAAGAACGGCATGACAGCAACGAGCACGACGAGCGTCACGGCAAACCCAACGAGGTTGGACAAGCACGGAACGATGATCAGCAAGACACGGGGAAACCACACCTTGTCCGTGAGGCCGGCGCCGTCGACAATGGCAGTGGTGGTGCTCAGCGTGACGACACTGAAGTACGAGTACGCGACGACACCGCTCATGACGTACACCGCAAAGTGGCGATCTGTTCCGAGCGCGATCACTCTCGAAAACACGACCGCCATGACTGCCGCTTGCAGCGTGGGGACGGCAACGGCCCACGCCAGCCCGAACGTCGCGCGCTTGTACCGAGTTTGGAAGTCCTTCCGGGCAAGTACGTCGAGCACTTCACGGTGGGCCCACAACCCTGCGAACCACGCTCGTCGACCGTCGGGATGCTCGTCGAGCCTGAGCACGCGGTGATGGCCCGTCAGCGGGAAACTGGCCGACGAAGGTTCAACCATGTCCACGACACCATCGACGTCGAGCCGAGCAACGGAATCCAGCAAGTGCGCTCGTCATGGGGTGCGAGATCGAAGTGGTCAAGGGAATACTGTCGGAACCGTGACAGCGTACGAGAGCGTACTCGACCGCGTCTTGCCTGTGTCCTCCCGGCGCACGGTGCGATTCGGTTGGTGAGTCGGCGCCCCGCAATGAGCGGCCGGGTGCTCGTCGTCGTCCCTGTGCTTGGCCATCACGACATGACACACGAGCTCATGAACGACCTGCGGCGCGAGCGTGGTCTGTGTGACGTTGTCGTCGTCGACAATGGCGGCGACTACCCGTCCATCGCCGAAGAAGTGGTCGTGCGGCCCGGACACAACCTGGGATGGGCCGCGGCCACCAACCTCGGCACGCTGACGTGTGCTGGTCCCGAGCACGTGGCCTTCTTGTGGTTGAACAACGACACACGGCTGTCCTCGGGCTTCGTTTCCGGGCTGATGCGCTGCTGGACCGACACGAAGGCCGGCCTGGTCGGGCCGTTCTACGACTGCCACTGGATGCACCAGCGGTTGAGCAGACCGGTCCCGGTCGAGCGGTACAGGCCACGAAATGTGCACTTTCATGCGCCGTTCCTCGACGGCACCTGCATGTTCGTGCCGGCGTCCACCGTCGACATGATCGGAGTGCTCGACGCTGAAATGTTCGGGCCCGTCGGCTGGGGTGCAGACATCGACTACGGGCTGCGGGTCCGCGACGCGGGTCTCGTGGCCGCCGTCACTTCACTGTCGTACCTTCATCACGAGAAGTCGGTTACCGCAAAGACAGTTTTTGACGGCCTGGAGGAGTACGGCGCGGCCGGCTATCCCGCCGCGATCGACGGTCTACGCCGAAAATGGGGAGACGACTGGGAGGTACGGGCAGGCGTGGACCCGGCCACCCACCAGACGGCGCCGCTCAGGTGGCGGGCGCGGATCCTTCGCCGGCATCGCTGGCCAAGTGTGGCTTCCGCGCGGTGATCGCCAGGCTGGCCGGGTACTCCAACGACAGCATCCGTACCTCGTCGAATCCTGACGCGAGTAGATCGCACCACACGTCAGCACCGAACTCGGTGTGCACGCGCATGTCTTCGGTATCGCCGTGGTAGGTAGGCGCGAGGCTCTCCGTGCTGCGCGTCAAACGGCGGACAATGACCGGAGTCGTGAAGCAGAGGACACCGCCGGGGCGCAATATGCGGTGATTTTCTCGAAGACCAAGCATGCGGTCGCGAACGTGCTCGAGCGTGTCGGAGTGCACGACGAGATCCCACGAGCAGTCGGGCAGCGGCAGCGCTGTCATGTCGTAGTCGGGATACGTGATGAGCTTGTGTCGAGGAAACCGTCGAAGCCAGTGCGACAGCTGGCCGGCTTCGTTGAGCTCGAGGAGTCGAAGCCACGGGCGGCGCAGGGCCATGTATTTGAAGCGACCGCGTACGCGATGAGCTCGCATGATCGCTGCGGCGAGAGTGATCGAACGCAGATTCGTTCCGCAGCCCCTGCAGAACAGACCTTGCTGTCGCTCGATGTAGCCAGCCTCGTCAGGCGACAGGTTCCAGCCGGTCACCAAGTCATCCCACAGCACGGGACGCTGTATGAAGCTCGTTGCTCCACAACACACGCACTTCATGGCCTCAGGCTTGCTTCTGCCAACAGATGCCGGTCCAGTCGACTTCAACGATGGGCTCGGTCACGTCGTGCTTCGCCCTGAAGTCGGTCACAGCCTGCCGGCAGGCCGAGATCTCGTAGTCATCGACAATCAGCCAGCCGCCCGGCGACAACGTCGGGTAGAGGTTCTCGAGCGCGTCCATGGTCGATTCGTAGAAGTCCCCGTCGAGGCGAATCACGGCCCAGGGATGACGGCTGAGCGAAGGAAGAGTGTCTCGAAACCATCCTTGGACGAACTCGACGTGGTCGTCGAGCAGACCGAATCGCTGAAAGTTTGCCTTCACCTCATCAAGACCGACTGCCAGTCCGGGCCAGAGATGAAGATCCAGCGCAGCGTCGGCGGGATACCTCTCGGCGTCCGGCGTCGGCAGTCCGGCAAACGAATCCGCGACGTAGACGGTTCGGTCTTCGATGCCATACGCGCGTAACACCCCACGCATGAAGATCGTTGTGCCGCCTCGCCACACGCCCGTCTCGATCAGATCGCCAGGAACTCCCGACTCGAGCGCGTCGCTGATACAGGCCTCCACATTGTCGAGGCGGACGGCACCGATCATCGTCATTGGCCATGACGGCAGATCCCACACGCTGAGGGTGCCTTCGGCATTCTGATCGAGGTCGATCACCACCGGCTGCGCGAGAACAGCGTCACCCGGGCGCACGATCGTGCGCAGGATCCACGATCGCAACTTGCCAGGCGGATCGACCGGTCGGTGCAACGTCACCGGACCGGTCGTCAGCCCGAGCAATGAGCGCTTGAGGAGATCGAGATAGGCCCGACCCGGGTCGGGCTCGGTCAACACTGAGGTACCTTCCCACACGGCATGAGCGTCGTTCACGTGGCTGCGGCAACCGATGCCGCCTACGTCCCCTGGACCGCCGCTGCGCTTCTCTCTTGTATCGAGTCGAGCGGCGCAGACGACATCCATGTCCACCTCTTCCTCGCCAACGACGTAGCTGAGCAGGACCGAAACGATCTGCGCGAGCTCATGGCGACCAGAGGCGCCCTCGCCAAACTGTTGCCGGTCGACGACGCGGCACTTGCGAGACTTCCAGCGAAAACGGCGGCCGGCGGCGGCCGGATCTGTTGGGTGCGGACGCTGCTCCCGGATCGTCTGCCAGACATCGACCGCGTGATCTACCTGGATGCCGACGTGTTCGTACGGGCGCCGATCGGCGACCTCTGGCGTATCGATCTGCAAGGCGCGCCGATCGCGGCGGTACCGAACGTCGTCCATCCCGGGATGCACGCTCACGTGGCGTCGATGGGGGTGACTGGCTCGGCGGGTTACTTCAACGCCGGTGTGATCATCGTCGATCTCGAGCTGTGGCGCGAGCAGCACCTGGCGTCATCGGTCATGGACTATGCCGTCGGCCACCCGAACAACCCGTGGTTCGACCAGGACGCGCTGAACGTCGTCTTCAACGGGCGCTGGCATCGGCTCCATCCACGCTGGAACGCCATGAACAGCCTGTGGACGTGGCCGGAGTGGGCCAATCGTGTCTACGGCGATGAGGCGCTCGATGCGAGAGACGACCCCGCCATCCTGCATTTCGAAGGACCGGCGCTCTGCAAGCCTTGGCACTATCTCAGCAATCATCCGTTCCGCGATTCGTACTGGGACACCGTGCGGCGCACACCGTGGGGCAGTGCCACGCTCGAGGGTCGCACCGTTGCCAACTGGTTGATCGCGCGGCTACCGCGCGAGCGCTGGGAGGCCGCATACCTTCAGGCACAACGCGCTCGTACTCGCGGTCGCCGGCTCACCGGTCGTTGACCGCCATCACCTGTCGCGCGACTGATCGTCGGCGTCCCGCTCGCCGTCTCGGGATGAGTGGCGCATGCAAGACTCACGCTCGATGACGGACGATGGCGCGCTCGATCGCAACGATCGACCATCGGCAGAGGAGCTACGCCGAAATGTCGATCGGCTCGGGGAGTGGTACCAGAACATCGACCTCGGCGAAGGGGTACTCACCCGCCCGAACCATCCCGACGGGAACCATCCACAGGACCGGCTTGATTTCGTCGCACCGTTCCTCCCCGTCGACCTCGAGGGCAAAAGCGTCCTCGACATCGGTTGCAACGCGGGCTTCTTCTCGTTGGAGATGAAGCGACGTGGCGCGCGGCGCGTCCTCGGGATCGATTCGAACCCGCGGTTCGTCGAGCAAGCCCGCTTTGCGGCCCGACACCTCGAGCTCGATGTCGAGTACCGCGAGATGGACTGTTACGAGATCGGTGATCTCGGCGAGCAATTCGACGTCGTGGTCTTCTTCGGAGTGCTGTACCACCTCCGCCACCCGCTCCTGGCGCTCGATCTCATCCGCTCGTGCTGTCGGGAACTGATGCTGTTTCAGACCGTGATGTGGGGATTCTCGGAGCCGATCGACATCCCCGAAGACTTCGGCGAGCGCGAAGGGCAGCGGTTGTTCAGTGAGAACGGATTCCCTCGGCTGTACTTCATCGAGCACCAGTTCAAAGGTGACACGACCAACTGGTTCGTCATGAACCGCAACGCCGCGCTGGCCCTCCTCCGAGCGGCCGACTTTCAGCTCGTGCAAGAGACCGCGCACCCGGAAATCCTGCTCGTGTATCCGAGCACCGGCCCAGATGGGGCGCAGCCGCTCCGTGGGTTCGAGGCACGTACCCAACACCGCTCGCCGACACGGTTGCAGCGGGTCTCGCGGGCGGTGCGCAACGTCACGACGTCTGACTGAGCCGCCGTGACGCGGTTCGCGGTCGTATCGAACCTGTACCCCCCTCACGCGTACGGCGGGTACGAACTGTTGTGCGCGGACACCGTACGCCGCTGGCGTGCGGCCGGACACGACATCGCGGTGATCACGTCGACCCATGTTCGGCCCGATGTCGGATCGGACTCGGCCGAGCGCGTCAGTGACGTCGCTCGCGTCCTGCCCCTTTCGTCGGTCTTCGTTCCGCCACCCGCAAAGGCGAGACGACTCCTAGTCGAGCGCACGGCCCACGCGCGTTTGCACGCAGAGCTCGAGCGCGCCGATCCCGACGTGATTTCGGTCTGGAACTGGGCGGGGTTGCCCGGATCGTTGCTCGAAGGCATCGCGGGGTTCGGGCGGCCGGTCGTGTTCGTGATGGGTGATGCGTGGCTGCCGCGCGTCCGGATCAACGACCCCTGGTTGGCAGCATGGCAACGCGCGCCCTCCACCGTCCGGAACATCGCCAGTCGCGTCACGGGAGTGCCGACGTCATTGCGACCCCTGGGCCCGGTCGGGCGATGGTCGTTCGCCAGCGACGCGCTGCGAACGAGCATGCTCGACGCTGACACGCGTGATGGTCCGTTTCGGGACACCCACGTGTGTCACTTCGGGATCGATGCTCACGACTTCCCCTCGTCGCCGCGCCCATCTCGGCCGTGGGAGTGGCGGCTGCTCTATGTCGGACGTCTGGATCCGTCCAAGGGGGTCGACACCTTGCTCGAGGCATTGACGCGTTTACCGGATCGGGCGCGTCTCGATGTCGTTGGTCCGCCCGAGGTGGCGCACCTCGATCGCCTGCATGCCCTCGCGGCGCGCCTGGGTCTCGCGGACCGCGTCACGTTCGACGCGGTCCCCCGCTCCGATCTCGCGGCCCGTTATCGCGCCGCCGACGCGTGCGTGTTCCCGAGCGAATGGGACGAACCGTTTGGCCTCGTGCCCCTGGAGGCGATGGCCTGCAACACGCCGGTCATCGCGACCGGCACCGGAGGATCAGCCGAATACCTCGTCGACGAAGCCAACTGTCTGCTGTTCCCGCCCGGTGACCCGCAAGCCCTGGCCGCGGCCCTGACCCGTCTCGCCGACGATCGAGCACTCCGCGACCGGATGGTCAGCGCGGGCCTCGTGACCGCAAACGAATTCACGGCCGATCGATTCGCCGCCCAACTCGGAGAGCTCCACCTCGGTCACAGCAAGAGGAATCGATAGCGGATCGACGACCTCGCGAGGACAGCGACTTCACCGACGTCCACGCCGAGGGCCATCGGGACCACCACGAGCCACTGCGTCCGCAGCTCCGGCTTGGGCCGAAACTGCCGGACGACCCAGGCGTAGCGCAGCACGACCACCACCCAGACCACCGCTCGAATGGCCGACCTCGGTCGAAGCGCAACCGCGGCGCTCGCGGCCAATGTCCCGAGCGCCCACGAATGCGTCGGCCGGAAGAACACGCGCACGCCGAAGTGTCCGCGTAGCTGAGGGTGGTTTGCGAACGCGTGGACCAGGCCCTCGTAGCGGCGAACGTTTCGCAGCGCCGCTCGATAGTCCGAGGGCCACACCCGATGTCGCACTCTGGCTGCCAGGGAGAATGCCGGGCGGTAGCCGCGTTCTCTCGCGCGCCATGCAAGGTCGACATCCTCGCCGAAGGGGAATCGAAATGACTCGTCGAAACCGTCGAGCTGCTCGAGTAGCTCTCGCGGGTACGCGATGTTGCACGTCTCGTAGTAACCCTGCTCATAGGGAACCGTGACCGTTCGGCTCCAAGGGCCTCGGTTCGGGGCATCGTCGGGATCGGGCAACGTGCATCCCTGGACGAAATCCGCATCACCACGCATCGCTTCGAGCAACGCACCGAGCCACGCCGGTTCGGGCCTGCAGTCGTCATCTGTGAAACAGACGACCGGAGAACGCGCTGCCCTCCAGCCCGCGTTTCGAGCCCGCGCCGGCCCGCCCGGTTCTGCCTGCCGAAGCAGCTGAATGGGCTTGGGGAAGGCGGCGCTGAGTCGTTGGAGCGCAACCCACGCGGTGGGCGACGACCCGTCGTCGACCACGACGACCTCGAAGGCGACGTCACCCTCCTGCGCGGCCAGCGCGTCGAGTAGCCGGGCAACCAACTCCGGGCGCTCGCGGGTGGCGACGACCACGCTGGCGTCGAGCGCGGGCTCGTCGGTTCGACTCGCCACCGTCGGGCTCACTCTGTGACCCGACGAACCGCGCAGGCCCGGTTCCAGAGCGCGTCGAGCGCCAGTCCGGCCCTGACGCGTCGGTGGGCATCGGCGATGCGTTCGGCGCAGCGCGCCCTCGCGGCCGCCGACCCTCGGTCGGCCAGCGTGGCCAACACCGCGTCGGCCAGTGACTCGGCCGTGTCCGCCATGAGCACGTCGGTGCCGCTGACCGCGTCGACGCCATCGAACGCGAAGGTCGTGCCGACTTGCGGAGCGCCGCAAGCGGCCGCGTGCAGCACCTTGTTCTTGACGCCCGACCCGAGGCGAACCGGGGCGACCGCGACACTCGCCTCCCAGTAGTGCGGACGCACATCGGGAACATCGGCGAGCAGTTCAGCTCCCGCGCCGGCCACCGAGCTTCGCACCGCGGCAGTCGGACGGCGGCCGATCACCCGCAAGCGCGCCGACGGCCGCCGGCGCCGAACCGACGGCCAGATCTGGTCGCAAAACCAGGTGACTGCATCGACATTCGGCCAATAGTCAAGCGCACCGACGAGCACGACGAGATCGTCGACCCTGGCGACCGTCGAGGGCACGAACCACTCGTCACCGACCGCGACGGGAACGACGTCGACAGGGACTTGACAGAGCGACGACAGCACACGTGCGTCCGCAGGCGACGCGCAACCGAGCGCCGACGCCCGCGGGTACCACGCTCGCTCCCACCGGCGCGCGTTCCGGCACTCGAGCCGCAGTCGAAGACGATCCTTCGCAGATGTTGCGGCCGAGAGCTCGCGTTCGGCCTGCACCGTGTAACTGTCGCCGAGCACGATTGCGCTTGGGCCCGACGTCGCCGCGGCGATCGGCGCCGCCTCCTGTGGCATGACGTGCACGAGATCGACCGCACGGGCTGACTCGAGCGATCGCACTGCGGCGAGCAGGGACGACCGGACAGGTTCGAACATCCAGGCGCCCAACGGTGCTGAGCTGGTCGCGAGCACGCGGAGAAGCCGGGCCCGGCTTCGGGGGAGCTCGCGTGAGGGCACGGCGGCGGGAACCACCTCGACGCCGAGGTCCGCCAACGGCGCGGGCAGCGGATCGGATGAATGAAGCTCACCGGACACCACGACGACCTGATGCCGCTCGGCCGCGTGAGCGAGCAGCTCGTACTCGTACGCCCATCCGCCACCGAGCGCCGGGTCGGCGATGTGCGAACTGGCCCAGATCACGTTCACGGTCGGCCGACCGGTAATCCGACGTGCCAGCGGAGCGCTCGCTTGGCGACCGGCCGGCTCAGCGCTGGGCCGGCGAGCAGCCAGGTCGCCGCGCACACAGCACCGAGGACACGCACCGCCAAGCCGACGGCGCGGCCGTGGTGCTTGTCGATGTAGTGGTAGTGACTCTCGAGGTTCCGGAGGTTGCCTTGGTGAGGCCAGGGATCCGACGTGCTACCGCCACCCAAGTGGACCGCCTCGACTGCACCGGCGTGCACGATTCGCCCTCCCCGCGCGCGGAGCCGACGGCACAGGTCGGTCTCCTCGCGATACATGAAGAACGACTCGTCGAAGCCACCCACTGCTCTCAGCGCGTCGGCATCGATGGCCATGAGCGCACCCAGCACATGCGCGCACTCGAGCAGGGAGGAGTGAGAGACGCTCGCGAAGTAGGTGGGATGCCAGTCGTGCGAGATCCGGCGGGCGACATGCGCGACCGGGCCACAAAACGAGTCGATGGTGGCGAGGACGAAAACGTCGCGACGGTGGGCCGAGCGCTGCAACTCGCCGTCCTGCGAAACAAATCGGGGCGCGGCGAGCACGACGCCCTGGCGTCCAACTTCGTCGCACAGGCTGCGCAACGCCTCCTCGCTGATCGTCACGTCGGCGTTGGACACGACCACGACATCCCCTGTGGCTTTGGCCAGTCCGGCGTTGGCGGCCGCGCCGTATCCCCGATTGCAGTCGAGCCGGACGACGGTCACGTCGGGATGGCGATCCGCCAGGTGCGCGAGGCCCTCGTCGTCGTCGGGTGACGCGCTGTCGACCACGATCACCTCGTCCGCACCCGCGCCGACCGAGTCGAGCAGGGCCGAAGCGAGACGCGCGCTGCGGTACGTCACGACGATGAGCGACACAACCGGCACGCTCATCGGCTCGGGCCCTTCATCATCGCCTTGGCACCAAGCGCTCGACCGTTTGTGCGAAGACGTCGTCGTGACGCTTGCGATCAGCCCACGCCACCTGCGGTCGGGCGTCTTCGACCAGCATGGCCCCTCGTCGTGGGTTCGCCAGCAACTCCTCGACGTGGGCCGAGAGCGAAACACCATCCGCGTGCGCGGGCAAACCCGGGAACTGCGACATGAGCTCGGGGATCGCGGAAATCACGGCCGGCACCCCGGCTGCCAACGATTCGTACACCGACATGCACTGTGTCTCGTGTTCTGAGTTGGTCACCGTCAGCGCGGTCCACGCGTACAGCGACTTGATGTCGGCGTGCGGCAGCGCGCCCAGCAGGAGCACCTGCTTCTCGATACCGAGGGCCGCGCGCGAGGCCTTCAACTCCTGTTCGACGGAAGACTCGAAGGCATGGCCGACGAACACGAGCATGAGGTCCGGGCGGGTCCGAAGCAGTCCGGTCAACGCGACCAACGCTTCAGGCTGGCGCTTGACCCGTTGGAGACCCGCGACATAAGCGATCACCGGGCCGCTCGGCACCGACAGCGAACGACTGGTCCAAAACGACGGATCGCGTTTCGTCGGCGAGGCCCAGAATGTCGTGTCGACGGGATACGGCAGATCCGCGACCTGTGAGGGTCGGAACTTCCACGCTCGTCGCGCCTCCGGGTTCGTGAAGGAGATCGCGTTCGCCGCCCACAACGCCGCCCGCTGACCCGTTCGTATCGACGAGGTCGGTGACACGGGAGGGTTACGCACCCAGATCCGATGCACCAGCGGCCGGAGGAAGCAGCCGTAGGAGGTCGACTCGACAAACAGCAG
Source organism: Acidimicrobiaceae bacterium (assembly GCA_041166745.1). Taxonomy (GTDB): domain Bacteria; phylum Actinomycetota; class Acidimicrobiia; order Acidimicrobiales; family JACDCH01; genus DASUCS01. Next base: position 272,790 of record JBEEGH010000028.1, on the reverse strand, counting down.
CTTGGGCCGCAATCGCGCGATTCGTTGAGCCAGGGCCGCGTGACTGCTTTCGACCCAAAGGGGCACGCCCTCGACTTCTCCGGTGTCCGTCGGTCCTCGGGAAACGACGTGCACGTCGAAACCGAGGTCGGCCATCAATCGAGCCGGCAGCGTGGACGGATACTGGAGCGTGTTCGGCGGCACGTGCACGTTGAGCACCGCCGTCGGCCTTCGCACGACTCCCCATGATTGTGCGAACGTGCGCCTACGCCAACTCGACGCACGCAGCGGCACAGTAATTTCAGCACGATGACGAATCGAGGGCCCACCGCGGCGATCCGGCTGCCGGCGATGGCGTTCCTCCGATCCCGGCATGTGATGTGGCTCGTGCCGGTCGGGGTGTTCGTCGTCGTGCGGCGAGGGCCGCCCGAACGAATCGAGCTTGCTTGTGTTGCGACGACCGTTGTCGGCGTCATCCTCCTCGTTCGGGCACGACCGAAGGGCGCGGTGATCTTTCTTCTCGCCTTTGCTCCATTGCAGGTCGTGATCTTGGCCGCGCTCTACCGGATTGGCCTCCCGGAGGCGGCCGTCCAGCAGCTCCACTATTGGAAGGAGTACGTCGTCGCGGGACTCGCATTGGTGGCCGCGCGCCACTGGGCGGCAAGCGGACGTCGAGTCGACCTCTTGGACAAGGTGCTGCTGGCATACGTCGTTGGCACCACCCTCTATCTGTTGGCGCCGTGGCTGCTGGGTCGCGACTCGGAAGCAGTCTCGGTGTACACCCGGTCCGTGGCCTGGCGAAACCTCGTGCTGTACGTGGTCCTCTTCCTGGTCGTTCGCCATGGGCCCTTCGACGAACGCACAAAACGCCGCGCAGGCGACGTCGTTCTCGTCGTGGGCGGGATCATGGCGGGCGTAACGATCTTCGAGTTCCTCGCGTCGTCGAGCTGGAACCAGTTCGCGGTCAACACATTGCATGTGCCGGAGCTTCGGCGCGACATCTTCAACATCACGACCGGGAATCCATTCGACCTTCGAACCTACGGAACGGTGGGAGATCAACTCGTCGTGCGGCCCGGATCCGTGGTGTTCGACCCGCTCACGGCCGGGTTCGACATGATCCTGCCCCTGGCGGTCGGCGTCGAACGAATATTGCGCAACCGCGGTCGCACGCACATCCAAGTCGTGACGGCCGCTTGCGCGCTCGCCATCCTGCTCACCCAGACTCGAAGCGCGATCATCGCGGCCGCGGCCGTGGTCGCTCTCGCGATTGCGGCCCTGCCGGGTCGGTCAGAAGCATCCAGAGCCCGCTTCGCGCTCGGCTTCGTTGCAGTCGTGATCGTGCTCGTGCCGATCACGATCAGCACGGGCGTCGCGGCTCGAGTGCTCGGTGGCGACTCGACATCGACAGAGGAGCACCGAGCTCGCCTGCTGGAGGGACTCGACACCGTGGCGCGGGAACCGTTGGGACTCGGGCTCGGCACCGCACCCGACTCCAATCAGCGTTTGGAACGCGGGCGGCCTGTTATCACCGAGAACTACTACCTGCAGGTAGCGGTCGAGGTCGGTGTCCTCAACATGGGGTTGTTCATGACGCTTGTCTTCCTCATGCTGCGCGGCACGAAGAGAGCGACGCGTGGGGACGAGTCGGCGTTGACCGGGGCTGTCTTCGCCGCCGGCGTCGGATTGAGCGTCGGCGGTCTGTTCCTCCATGTGTGGGCGGGCACGGAGACCGCCCTCGTGTACTGGGCTGCCGCTGGGCTCGCCATTGCCGGGCCCGATCGGTCGCCCGCGGTGCATCACTTGTACGATCGCCGTCGACGTACCGCTATCACCTAAGGCTTTCATGGAACTCCGCCGCTATCTGGCCATATTGAGAAGCCGCTGGCTGCTGATCGTCGTCACCGCCCTCGTGGGAGCCGGCGCGGGGTATCTCACAACGTCGCATACGAACACCTACAGCGCGTCGAGCACGGTGTACATCGGAAGTCGAGTCCTCATCGGCGGCGCGGACACGGGCGGCCTGAACATCTCCACCGATCGTCAAGTCGCACTGGCAGATGTCTCCCGGAGCTTCGCCTTCATGATCGACAGCGTGTCGACGGCACGCGACGCGATCGACACGACCGCCGTCACTCGTTCCCCGGTGCAGGTCGTCGCCGAGACGACGGTGACACCACAGACGAGCCAGCTCCTGATCATCTCGGTCACCGATCGCGAGCCGGCGATTGCTCAGAAGCTGGCCGACGGCATGGCTGACGCGTTCGTCAGCAAGGTGCAGCAGCTCGAGCCCACTACCACGGAAGGGTCGCTTCCCTTCCTGCCTGCCTACAAGTTCCAGAGCGCAGCTCTGCCCGTCGTGCCGCTCGGTTCCGATCTGAACAAGAACGTCGTACTCGGCGCGGTCTTCGGGCTCCTCATGAGCTGCTCGGCGGCGTTCATACTGGACTACGTCGATCTCACGGTGCGTTCATCCGATGATGCCGAACGACGATTCGGGCTGCCGGTGCTCGGAGTGATTCCGATGCTGAACTCCGGGATGTCGCCGGCGGGGGTTCGCGTTCGCCCCCTGCAACCTGCCAGCGCAGTCGAGACCACACGACGTGCGTAGACGACTCCCGTCTGTCCGGCAGAACACTGACGACAACGTCGCGCGAACGGAGTCGTTTCGGATCTTGCGGTCAAACATCGAGGTGGCCCTCCAGGACCTCGAAGGATCGAGCGTGATCCTCACCAGCGCCTATCCCGGAGAAGGCAAGACCGCCGTCTGCGTGAACCTGGCACTCGCGCTGGCCAGCAGCGGGCGTCGGGTACTCGTCGTCGATCTGGACCTGCGCAATCCGACCGCCCATTCGCTGCTGCGGGGGCACAACGAGTGCGGTGTCACTGATGTGCTGCTCGACCGCCAGCCACTCAAGGACTGTCTGCAGTTTCTCGACGCCGGCTTCACGCCCAGCCGACTCGCGGTCGGCCTGTACCTTCTCGCGGCCGGTGTCTCGGTCACCGAGCCGGCAGAGCTCCTCGGCGCGGCCAAGATGGCGAGCCTTCTCGAGGGGCTGACGCGCCAAGCCGACATCGTCCTGCTCGACACGCCACCGGTGCTTCCCGTGGCCGACACGCTCGTCATCGGACGCATGGCGGCCGGTGCCGTCCTGGTGGTCGAAGCCAACCGAACGCCGGAGTTCGCGGTGCAACGCGCCAAGGACGCGCTCACCCGGAATCAGACGCGGCTACTTGGCATCGTGTTGAACAAGTTCGAGGCGCAGGCCGGAGGCTACGGGTACGGGTACGGCTACGGCTACGGCGCCACGCCGGACCCCAACAACGGCCACTAGTGGCCTTGCACGTCACCCTCGACGTGACGTCCCGGTTGACCGGCCACACCGGAGTCGCTCGTTACAACGAACAGATCGAGCGGGCGCTTCGTGCTCAGCTCGTGGACGTGCAACTGGTCGCGTTCGGGCGAGGTGAGCTCCGGCCACCGCCGGCCACCCGGCGATGCGGGGTACCGAGACGGGCGCTGCATCTCGCATGGCGCGCCACCCGGTTGCCGCTCGCCGAGTGGCTCGTCCCGGTCGGGGACGTGCTCCACACGGATCAAATCGTGCCACCCACGCGTCGGCCGGCCGTGGCGATGGTGCACGACCTCGACGCGCTGGATTTCCCCACGCTTCACCCGCGGCGGTCGGTTTCCCTCCAGCGAGCGCTCGTCGCATCACTTCGACGGGCACGGGTGGTGATGAGTGGTTCAGCCACGACTGCTCGTTCCCTTGCTCGCCATGGTGTTCCCGAAGATCGCGTAGCCGTCGTTCACTATGGCGCAACGGAGCTGGCCGATTCCCCTCCCGCTACGGTCGAACGAGCGGACCGCGTCGTGCTGCATGTCGGCGAGCTCCATCGTCGTAAGGGGATTGATGTACTCGTCAGGGCGTTTGCCGATCATCGCTTCGACCACGACGCGCTGATCCTGGCCGGGCCGCCCGGCAACGCCGCCGAGGGGCTCCTCGCTCTCGTCGAACGACTCGGCATCGCGCACCGTGTTCGCTTCGAAGGATGGGTCGACGATGTTCGGTTGAGCGCCCTGTATCGCCGCGCGAACGCCGTGTGCCTGCCCAGCCGAGCAGAGGGCTTCGGGCTGCCTCTGCTCGAGGCGTTCTCGATCGGCGTTCCCGTCGTCGCATCTGACATCCCCGCCTTTCGTGAGGTAGCCGGCTGTGCCGCGATATTGACCCCCGCCGACGACGCGGGCGCGCTCGCCGACGCGCTCGCGACCGTGCTCGACGACTCCGACCTTGCGGGTCGCCTCGTCATCTCAGGCAAGGACCGGCTCGAGCACTTCACGTGGGCGGAATGCGCTCGCAAGACCGTCGACGCCTACAAGCGTGCAGTGGGATGAAGCGGCTCGACAAAGCGACGACTCATCCACCGTCACAGCGAGTCGTCTTCGTGGAGACCTACCCCCATGTGTTCACGGGGGCGCAACGAGCGACGCTGCTCCTCGCGACAGAGCTGGCCGATCGGGGATGGCACGTGAAGGTGCTGGCGACCATGGCCGGCCCATACGTCGATGCCGCCCGCACGGCCGGCCTCGAGGTCACGATCCTCGAAGCTCCCCGAGCGCTCCAGCGGTACGGCGGACAGACACGGGGCGTACGGGCAGTGACCGCGGCGCTGGTCCTGCCGTGGTACTGGCTACGGCTCGGACGCTGGTTTCGGCGGGCTGACGGCATCGTGCACATTGCCGACCACAGGGGCCAAATCATCGCCGGGCCGGCCGCCCGCCTCGCGAGGCTCCCGGTCGTCTGGCACGTCCACTCACTGAGCACCAACCGCGTGCTCAACCGCCTCTGCTCGAGGCTGGCAGACCGTGTTGTGGTTCCCAGCCGCACGGCTGTCGACCGGATGCCGGCGCTGGAGAGCCGACGTGCGGTCGCAGTCGTGCCGTACGCCCTACCGCCCGCCGCCCTCGCGCCGGCAGCGGGGTCCTGCCCCCGAGTGCCCACGCTCGTCACGGTCGGTCGTCTGCATCCGGACAAGGGCATCGATGTGCTGCTGCGCGCCGTGGCGCTGCTGCGCCCCGCCGTTCCCGATGTGCGGGTCATCGTCGCGGGCGGACCGCAGCGAGGCGTCGAGCGTCATCACGACGAGCTGGTCGCGCTACGCCGCGACCTCGGGCTCGACGCCGTCGTGGAGCTCCCGGGTCACGTCGAGAGAGTCGCCCACCTGCTCGCAAGTGCCTCCGTCTACGTGCAGCCGTCGCGGGAGCGCACCGAACTGCAGCCCATCGCCATTCTGGAAGCGATGGCCGCGGGTGTTCCCGTCGTCGCCACCGCCGTCGGCGCGGTGCCCGAACAATTGGGCGGCGGAACCATCGGCACGCTCGTACCGCCTGAGGATCCGGCCGCGCTCGCGCGAGCCATCGCGGCAGTGCTCGCCGCCCCCGCGCACGCTCACGAGATGGCGGCCCAGGCCGCGGTGTCGGTGCGGGCTTCGGCCACGAGCTCGCGGATGACCGACCAGATCATCGAGGTGTACACGTCGCTGTGACCAAGGGCCTGCTGTTCGCCCATCGCCTGTCTGGTCCGTTGGACGCGATGACCGGCATCGGGCGCTACGTCATCGAAATGACGCGGGCGCTCGCGGCGCTCGGAAGCGAGACCGGCTGGAGCTACGACATCGCGTCGACGAGGGAGCGCGAGGTGCCCGAGTGGCTCCCGGCTGGCGTCGGCCGTCGTGTCGTGCCGTGGCCCCGCAAAGCCGTGCACCTCTCGTGGACGTTGCTGGATAAGCCGCGGTTGGAGCGTCTCGTGGGCCCGGCTGACGTGCTGCACGCCTTGCAGCCGTCGTTCCCCATCCCGACCCAGCTGCCGGCAGTCATGACCGTTCACGACCTCATCCCGCGCGAGCACCCGGAATGGCATGGCCGAGTGGAGAGATGGGGCTTCAGACACGCGATCGACGAGCTCGTCAACCGAAACTGGCACGTGATCGCGGACTCGAGATACGTGGCCCGAGAACTCGAAGCCGTCGGAGTGCCCGAGAGCCACATCAATGTCGTGCCGTTGGCGATCAGTGACCCCTTCCGGAACCCGCCCGCGCACGACACCCGCGCCAGCGTGTGCTCGCGGTACGGCATCGAGCCCGGCCACTATGTGCTCGCAGTGGGGCGAGTGTCCGCCCGCAAGAACCTCGTGCTTCTGGTCGAAGCGTTCGCGGCCATTCCCCAACGCGATCTGGTGCTCGTCATCGCGGGCAGCAGCACCGGCCAGGAAGCCGACCGCGTTCGCCGCGCGTGCGATCGTCTCGACATCGTCGGCCGCGTGCGGTTCATCGGCTTCGTCTCGGACGAGGATCTGCCGGCGCTCGTGGCCGCCGCGCTGATGTTTGTCTATCCCTCGCTCGACGAGGGCTTCGGCCTGCCACCCCTGGAGGCGATGGCCGCCGGGACGCCCGTCGTTGCCGCCAACGCCGGATCCGTGCCGGAGATCGTGGGTGACGCCGCGCTCCTGGTCGATCCGACCGACCGGACTGCGTGGACCGACGCCATCGATCGGGTGGCGGACGACGAAGCACTGCGAGGCATGCTCGCCGCCGCGGGACGACACCGTGCCGCCGCGTTCACGTGGGAGCGGGCCGCCGAACAGACCATGGCGGTGCATCGCGCTGCTCTCGAGAACCGGTGATGCGTCGCGCCGGTGAGCTCGTCGTGCTGCACGTGCTCGAGGCGATCGAAGGGGGCACGGCTCGTCACCTAGTCGATGTGGTGACCCACGCGTCCGGAGCGCTGCACGAGGTCGCGATACCCGCGAGTCGGTCAGCGGGGGTGACCGACGAGATGGCAATCGACGAGTTGCAAAGGCTCGCTCACGACGTTCATTTCATCCCGATGCGTCGCAGTGCCTCACCGGCGCGCAACCTCCGCGCTCTGCTCGAGCTTCGTCACCTCGTCGCCCGAATCGAGCCCGATGTCGTCCACGGACACAGTTCGGTCGGAGGGGCGCTGAGCCGAGTCGTCGGCCGCGGTCGTCCGATCTTCTACACGCCGAACGGAATCGTCACAACCCGGCATCACCTCGTCGTCGAACGGTTGCTGGCGCGGGCGACCGACAGGCTGATCGCGACCTCACCTAGCGAGGGCGCGACGGCCGCCCGGCTGAAGCTCGCGCCGGCTGATCGAATCGTCGTCATCCCGAACGGCATCGATGTCGACGCCCGAACCGAGGCGGCGCGGGATCTGCGCGCCGAGTGGGAGCTCGGGCCGCAGACGCCTCTCGTCGGGACGATCGCACGGCTCGTGCCGCAAAAGGCGCCGGACCAATTCGTCCGAGCCTGCGCCGCCGTTCATCGCGATCGGCCTGACGCGCACTTCGTGCTCATCGGCAGTGGGCCACTTCAGGATGTCGTCGACCGCGAGGTCGCTGCGGCCGGATTGACCGCGTGCTTCCATCAGATCGCATATACCCCCGCCGCGAGCAGCGAGCTCGGACAGTTCGATGTGTTCGTTCTGCTCTCGCGGTTCGAAGGAGGCCCGTACACGCCTCTCGAGTCGCTGCGCGCGGGCACACCCGTCGTCGTCACTGATGTGACCGGGAACTCCGACGCGATCGAGGGCGGCGTCACGGGACGAGTCGTCCCGTTCGGAGACAGCCGTGCGGCGGCCTCGGCGGTCATCGGTTTCCTCGAGGATGGCGCGTCGGCCCGACGAATGGTCGCGGCCGGACGAGAGTCGTTGCGGCGGCAGTTCGACGTCCGCGAGATGGGCCGGACGCTCTCTCGGTTGTACGCGGAGCGCGCCGGCGTCGCTCCCGTAGAGCGGTGATCGCCGCGGCCCGCGGTCGTTCCGCCGGCGTCACGCTGCTGGGGATCGCCCTCATCGGAGTCGTGCTTCGAGTTGCGGTCCTTCGATCGTTCGGCACGTTCGTCGACGACGCGTACATCTTCTTCCGATACGCCGAAAACGCGGCCGACGGACACGGGCTCGTCTTCAACGTCGGCGAACACGTCCAAGGCTTCAGTTCACCCCTCTACGTCCTACTGCTCACCGCTATCGGCAAGGTCATCGGAGCCCGCCACCTCGTCGGCGCGGTGCAGATGTTGAGCGTCGTCCTGTTCGTCGCCGCGACAGTCGTGATGGGGCACTACGCGAACCACGGGCACCGAGCGAAGTGGACGTTTCTCATCGGTTGGTTGTTCTGGTTCCCGTTCGTGGACGGCGCGGTGAACGGCATGGAGACGATGCTCTTTCTCCTGCTCTGTTACGGCGCCGTACTACTCGTCGCCGTCGATCGATTCAACCCCGCGATGATCGTGCTCGCGCTCATCGTGCTCGCTCGGCCGGAGGGGGTGCTGTTCGCCGTCGCGCTCGTCGGCGCCGTTGTCTGGTCGGGTCGGTGGCACACGCCATGGCGCGGCGTCGTCGCCGCATTCGCCATCCTCGCCGGATGGATAGCGGCGGCGGTCGCGATGTATGGCGACGTGATTCCCGAGCCGGCGCGGGCAAAGTCGGGCGTCACCGGTACGGGCGTGGGCGCGGTCACGAAACTGGTGTCGCTCACGTTCGGCGTGTCGAGCGGCGAGATCGACCGGCTCGACGGCCTCATTCGCGTGCTCGCCGTCGTCGGAGCATTCGGGCTGACGACGATGACCACGATCGGCTTGGTCATGTACGTGCGCGACCGGTCCCCGTCCGCCGCCATCGCCGCGATGCCGCTGCTCACCTGGGGGCTGTACACGATCGGCGATCCGGTCCGCGTGTGGAGCTGGTATGCGGTTCCCACCGCGGTCGCAACGTGGTGGACCACGTCGGACGTGCTCGCCCGCTGGCTCGGCCGCGTCGCCGCGCCGGAGCTCGCTCGATGGCGACCAGTCGTCACGGCTGGTGCGGCGCTCGTCGCGCTCATGACGGTGCCTGTCGGTCTCGAACGCCGGCACGACAGCTTCGAGGGGTCGACAACCGAGTTGCGGCGCGTCGCCGACGCGATCCGCCAGGACGCACCGGGCGCGCGGTTGATCGCGGTGGGCGACGTCGGAGTCGTCGGGTGGGAGACCGGGCTGCCGATCGCCGATCTCGAAGGGCTGGTATCAGAGGACGCCCTTCGCCCCGGGCCCGACGGCAAGGTGGCGGTGGACGGTCTGGCGGCCAGACGCCGGCCGGACGTCATCGTGCTGGTGGCCGACGCCCGCTATTCGGTCGCCGTCGCGAGGCTCGTGCGTCCCGTGACCGCGAACGAACCCGAGGATGCGCCCCCTCGCTACCGGCAGGTCGCGGTTCCCGGCACGTCTCGGATCCTGCTGCTGCGTTGCGGCTTCAGCGACCCTCCTGGTTGCTGACGATGTATCTCAGCGGGCCGTCCCGCGCAGGGTGAGCAGGAACGGGACCTCTCCGCGTCGTACGTTGAGGAGCGGAAGAAATCCCAGCGTGCTCTACACTCCCTCGGGCTCTGGGCGGGCACTGGGGTGTACAGGGAGAGGAAGCTCACAAGACCATGACGCTCGCGGACACCGCCAAGCGGATCTTGGATGTCATGGTCGCTGCCCTGATGCTCTTGGCGGCCTTGCCCCTGATTCTCGTTTCGGCCGTGGCCGCCGGTGTCTCCCTGCGGGCGTGGCCGTTCTTCTGGCACTACCGGGTAGGTCGCGGCGGTGAGCTGTTTCGGCTCATCAAGTTGCGCACGCTGCCCCCCGCCACCCCGCATTACGCGAACAAGTACCAGATCTCCGAGTTGCCGATCCCGCGGCTGTGTCTCGCGCTCCGGCGCTTCCACATCGACGAGCTTCCGCAGCTGCTGCTGGTCATCACCGGGCGCATGAGCCTCGTCGGCCCGCGTCCGGAGATGCCTCCGCTCCACGCCGCGTTGGAGCCTGCGTTCGCCGCGGCGCGCACGAGCGTGCGGCCAGGCTGCACCGGTTTGTGGCAGGTGAGCAACCACTGCCAAGAGCTCATCCCGGAGCATCCCGAGTTCGACATGGTCTACCTACAGCATCGGTCGCTCCGGCTCGACGTGTGGATCGCGTGGCACACCGTGACGCAGATGCTGGTTCCGGCGCGTCGCCGACGGCTCGTGACCGCGGCCCAGGTACCGCAGTGGGCGAAGCGGGTCGTGCCGCTGCCGGTATCGCGCCACATCACGGTCGACGAGGTGGCGCTCCGGAGCGCCGACGCAGCCAGCGCATAAAGTCTCGGCGTGCCGGAGCCCGCCACCTCGTCGAAGCGCGCCTCCCGGATCCCCCCGTCGTTGGCCGCGCTCTACGAGCGCCCGATCATCCAGAAGTTCTGGAAGTACTCGATGACGTCCGTCGTCGGCGTCGTCATGGGCCAGAGCTTGATCTTCCTGTTCGCGCAGGTCCTCGACTGGTCGTGGGGCTGGGCAAACGTCACGGCAGTAGCGATCAGTACGGTGCCGACGTACTACATCAGCCGCGCGTGGGTCTGGCAGAAGCGCGGCAGGAGCAACTTCTACGCCGAGGTGGTCCCCTTCTGGGTGATGACGTTCTTGGGCTTGTTGCTTTCCACGATCGCCGTGGTCTTCCTCGAAGACCGCTATCCCGACAGCAAGATCCTCGCAAATGTCGGGAACGTCGCCGGCTTCGGGGTGCTCTGGCTGGCGAAGTTCTTCATCTTGGACCGAATCCTGTTCAAGGTCACCCACGAGCACCCGGAAGGCCCGGCGCCCTTCCTGTAGTTTCGCCCTTGTGGGCAGACTGAGCGGCAAGGTCGCGTTGATCACCGGAGCGGCCCGCGGCCAGGGCGCCGAAGAGGCGCGGTTGTTCGCGTCCGAGGGCGCTTCGGTCGTGTTGACCGACGTGCTCGACGACGACGGGAAGCAAGCGGCTACGGAGATCGGCTCGGCCGCGACGTTCCATCATCACGACGTCACGAGCGAGGCCGAATGGACCAGCGTCGTCGACGCGGTGCTCGCCGAGTACGGCCAGCTCGACGTGTTGGTGAACAACGCCGGCATCCTCGCGATCGCACCGCTCGTCCTGACGACCGAGGCCGAGTACCGCCGGGTGATCGACGTGAACCAGATCGGCACGTTCCTCGGTATGAAGGCCGTGGTGCCGCACATGGTCGAGCGCCAGCAAGGCTCGATCATCAACATCTCGTCCGTGGCCGGCCTGATGGGCTCGCCCGGGATGATCGCCTACGGCGCGAGCAAGTGGGCCGTGCGGGGGATGACCAAGTCCGTGGCCCTCGAGGTCGCGCCATTCGGTGTGCGCGTGAACTCGATCCATCCAGGCATCATCGAAACGCCGATGCTCGAAGAGTTCGAGAAGTGGGGCGTCATGGGAGCGGTGATGGAGCGCGTGCCCGTCGGCCGCACAGCCGACGCGCGCGAAGTGGCCAACCTCGCGCTGTACCTGGCGTCCGACGAGAGTGTGTACAGCACCGGCTCGGAGTTCGTCGTCGACGGCGGCATGACCGCGTCGTAGTTACTGAGCGGTCCCCGCTCCGAGGGACTGCGGGAGACGATCCCGCCACGCGCTCACCGCGTCGGTGAGCGCGAGGTCGAACACCGAATCGATCACCAGACGGTCGCCGCCAGCTTTCCCGATGATCTCCGCCGCAACGCCGCCTTCAGTGTGACGACGGTGCAGCTCTGCCACGTTGGCCGCCGGGACTGACACGACAACCCTCGACGGAGACTCGACGAGCGCGTCGGCGGCCGTCACTTCGAATCCCATCCGTGACCGCACCGCCATCTCCGCCAGAGCGACGGCCAGCCCACCGTCGGACACGTCGTGTACCCCATCGACGAGTGCATCGTTGACGAGCCCGGCGACAAGCTGGCAGACCGCCTTGTGCACGGCGTAGTCGATGGGCGAACCCGCGGCTGGGCCCAACACGACGAGGGTGCTGCCATCACCCAGGCCGACAACCGGAGGCCGCGCGTTCAACTCGTCGATGATGCCGACCATCCCGACGATCGGCGTCGGATCGATGTCACGCCCCCTCGACTCGTTGTAGAGGCTGACGTTGCCGCCGACGACGGGGATGCCGAGCGCGCGGCACGCGTCACCCATGCCGTCGATGGCTTCAGACAACTGCCACATCACCTCGGGATGCTCGGGGTTGCCGAAATTCAGGCAGTTGACGAGCGCCAGCGGCCGGGCGCCGACGCACGCCAGGTTGAGCGCGGCTTCGGCAACGATCCACGACGTGCCCACTCGCGGGTCGACCGCGCACCAACGGTGGTTGCCGTCGGTCGTCAGTGCCAAGGCTCGGCCGGTGTCGACTCCGGTCGTCGGGTGCTTGAGCCTCAAGACGGTCGCATCAGCCCCAGGACCGACGACCGTGTTGAGGAACAGCTGGTGGTCGTACTGCGACCACACCCACGACGCGTCCGCCAGTTGTGAGAGCACGTGCGCCGCGGGGTCGGTGATCGGCGGCGCGGGTGGCGGCGCGGTCGGGGCCCGCAACGGTCGGTCGTATCGCGGCGCTTCTTCGTCGAGTGACTTCGCCGGCAGATCGGCGAGCACCTCGCCGTCGAGCCGATCGAGCACGCGCAAACGGCCGGAGCCGGTCACGGTCCCGATCACGGAGGCCGTGACCTCCCAGCGCTCGCAGATCGACTGCACCTCGTCGAGGTTCGCCGGCGTCACGATCGCGAGCATGCGCTCTTGGGACTCGCTCGTCATGATCTCGAACGGCTCCATGTTCGGCTCACGCACCGGGACCTCGGAGAGGTACACGTCGAGGCCGGCCCCGCCCTTGGCGGCCGTCTCGCTCGTGGCTCCCGTGATACCGGCGGCGCCGAGATCCTGTACGCCGACGGCCAACCCGGCGTCGAGGAGCGCGAGGCACGCCTCGATGAGGCGCTTCTCCTCGAACGGATCACCAACCTGCACACTCGGACGTTTCGCAGCGTCGTCCTCGCCGAAACCGGCCGACGCAAGCACGCTGGCGCCGCCGATGCCGTCGCGACCGGTCGACGAACCCAGCAGCACGGCCAGGTTCTCGACGCCAGTTGCACGCGCGAGCACAAGCCGTTCGACCGGCAGGACGCCGAGACACAGCACGTTGACCAACGGGTTGTCGGTGTACGTCTCGTCGAACACGATCTCGCCGCCGACCGTTGGTACGCCGACGGCGTTGCCGTAGCCGGAGATCCCCGACACCACGCCTTCGGCAATCCACCGGCTGCGGGCATCGTCGAGTGGACCGAACCGGAGCGGGTCCATCACCGCGATCGGGCGCGCCCCCATCGAGAAGATGTCGCGAAGGATTCCTCCGACACCGGTCGCGGCGCCTTGATACGGCTCGACCGCGGACGGGTGATTGTGACTCTCGATTCGGATCGCGACGGCGATGCCGTCGCCGACGTCGATGACACCGGCACCCTCGCCAGGGCCGACGAGCACCCATGGCGCCTCGGTCGGCAGGCGCCGAAGATGCAGGCGCGACGACTTGTACGAGCAATGCTCCGACCACATCACCGCGTACATCGCGAGCTCGAGGTGATTCGGCGAACGCCCGAGGAGTTGCTCGATCGTCGCGAGCTCGTCGTCGGTCAACCCCAAAGCACGATGCAGGGGTTGATCGCCCATTGGGTCACCCTACCCAAGCATCACTCGCCTTCCGTGAACCTTGCTTTTGGATGAATAGGTGTGGTTCCCTTTCTTTCTATGGCAGCAAAAAAGGGCCCCCGATCCATGACGGATGAGCACAAGGCCGCCTTGGCGGAGGGGCGTACTCAGGGCAGAGCAGTTCGGAATTACCTCGACGCGCTGGAGGCGGCAAAGCCCAAGCGAGGCCGCAAGCGCACCACCGATTCCATCAAGAAGCGGCTCGCCACAATCGAGTCCGAGCTGTCTGGAACCGACCCGCTCAAGGCACTGAATTTGCGCCAGGAGCGCCGAGATCTCCAGGCCGAACTCGCCGGAATGGACGAAAAGGTCGACCTCGCACAAGTCGAAAACGACTTCGTCGTCGCCGCCAAGAGTTACGGCCAGCGGCGGGGCATCTCGTACGAGGTGTGGCGGGAGGCGGGGGTGCCGTCAGAGGTCTTGAAGAAGGCCGGTATCAGCCGGGCTGGCTGACCCCGGCCGAAACCAGGAGCGATTGCACGAGCGACACCCCGTCGCTCGAACCCAAAAGTGGGTCGCAGGCTCGCTCCGGATGGGGCATCAATCCGACGACGTTGCGGGCCTCGTTGCAGATGCCGGCGATGTCGTCCATGGCGCCGTTCGGGTTGTCGACATAGCGAAGGACGATCCGTTCGTCTGCTCGCAATTCCGCGAGCGTCTCCGGCGAACAGGTGTAGTTGCCTTCGAAGTGATTGATCGGAACACGGAGAATCGCGCCTGGGGTGGCCTCACAAGTGAGCGCCGACCGAGTCGACTCCACCCGCAACTCCACCGTCGTGCACAGGAACTTGAGCCCCCGATTCTTTTGCAGCGCTCCCGGCAGCAGTCCGGCCTCGGTCAAGATCTGAAAACCGTTGCAGATACCGACGACGGGACCACCGTCGCCCGCGAACTTCGCGACCGCCGCCATCACCGGGGAGAACCGGGCGATGGCGCCCGGTCGGAGGTAGTCGCCGTGCGCGAATCCGCCGGGCACCACGACGGCGTCGACGTCGCCGACCGAGCGGTCGCCGTGCCACAACAGACACGCCTCACCGCCCAGGTTGGTGACGGCTTCGATCACATCCTGTTCGCAGTTCGACCCGGGAAAGAGAACGACCCCGACGCGGGTCATACAACGAATTCCTCGATGCGCACCACGGCGTCTTCGATCACGGGATTCGTGAGGAAGCGAGCGCACATGTCCTGAGCCTCGCGGTCGGCGGCACCCTCGTCGGCGGCATCGATCACGAACCGGATGCATTTGCCGACACGGACCTCGCTCACGCCATCGAACCCGAGATGCGGAAGCGACCGCTCGATGGTGGCCCCCTGCGGATCCGCGACGCCCGCTCGCAGTTGCACCTCGACGACGACCGAGAACTTCACCTGCCCAACTCTACGCGCCGGGCCATTGATCCAGAGACCGGCCAGTGATGCGTTCGTAGCCCTCGCGGTACCGCGCGCTCGTCTCGTTCACGATCTCGTCGGAGAGTCGCGGCGGTGGCGGGCTCTTGTCCCAGTCGAGGTCGTCGAGGTAGTCGCGCAGCGGTTGCTTGTCGAAGGACGGGGGCGTGATGCCCGGCTTCCACTCGTCCGCCGGCCAGAACCGCGAAGAATCGGGGGTGAGCACTTCGTCGCACACGACGAGCTCGCCGTTGACGAACCCGAGCTCGAATTTGGTGTCGGCGATGATGATGCCGCGCTCGGCGGCCCACTCCGACCCGCGTCGGTACAACTCGAGGCTGATGTCTCGAGCCCGGGTGGCGGCTTCCTCGCCGATGATGTCGACCGCCTGGGAGAACGTGATGTTCTCGTCGTGCAGGCCCTGCTCGGCCTTGGTCGACGGCGTGAACACGGGTTCGGGAAGCCGGTCCGACTCCTGCAGGCCGCTCGGCAGCTCGGTGCCGTGCATCGTGCCGGTGGCCTTGTACTCCTTCCACGCAGATCCGGACAGGTAGCCCCGCACGATGCACTCGACCAGCAGCATCTCGGCGCGGTGACACAGCATCACCCGGCCCTCCCACTCCGGGAGCCGGGCCTCCTCCGGGAGATCGGCGAGGTCGGTGGAGATCAGATGGCTGCCCGCGACGTCGCGGAGGTGCTCGAGCCAGAAGGCGGTCATGGCGGTCAGCACGCGGCCCTTGCTGGGAATCGTCTCGTTCATGACCACGTCGAAGGCCGACATCCGATCAGACGTCACCATCAACAGCCGCCCGTCGCCGGCGTCGTAGATGTCACGGACCTTGCCCGAATAGAGGTGCGAGAGCATGACGCCGAACGTACTTCCTAGAGGATCGGTTCCGGTTGGTATTCCGCCGCTTCCGGGTGTCGTTGCGCTACCTCGTCGACGCGCTGCACGAACGCGTGCACCTGCGCCGCCGCCGCACCCGTGAAGGACAGCGGATCGGCGACGATGGCGTCGAGGTCGGCGCGCGACAACCTCAGCCGCGTGTCGGCCGCCAGCCGGTCGAGCAGATCGTTGCTCTCGGCTGCTTTCTCCCGAAGCTCGAGCGCCACCGCGACGGCGTGCTCCTTGATCGCCTCGTGCGCCACCTCGCGACCAACGCCCGCCTTCACTGCGGCAATCAGCACCTTGGTCGTCGTGAGAAAGGGCAGGTATCGATCGAGCTCGCGAGCGATGACAGCCGGGTAGGCCCCGAGCTCGTCGAGCACGGTGAGCAGCGTCTGGAACACACCGTCTGTGGCGAAGAAGGCATCGGGCAGTACCACGCGGCGGACGACCGAGCAGGACACGTCACCTTCGTTCCACTGATCGCCTGCCAACGACGCGGCCATCGTGAGGTGACCGCGCAACACGTTCATCAATCCGTTGATGCGCTCGCACGAGCGGGTGTTCATCTTGTGCGGCATCGCCGATGAACCGACCTGGCCGCGTGCGAACCCTTCGGTGACGAGCTCGTTGCCGGCCATCAGCCGGATCGACGTCGCCAGCGACGATGGTCCGGCTGCACACTGCACCAGCGCGGCGACCACGTCGAGATCCAGCGACCTCGGGTACACCTGGCCGACCGAGCCGAGGGCGTGGTCGAAGCCGAGATGCCGGGCCACGGCCTGCTCGAGCTCGGCGAGCTTGGCCTCGTCGCCGTCGAGCAGGTCGAGTTGATCCTGCGACGTGCCCATCGGCCCCTTGATTCCCCGCAGCGGGTACCGCCCGATGAGGTCGTCGAGCCGGGCGAGGGCGACGAGCAGCTCCTCGCCCGCCGATGCGAATCGCTTGCCGAGCGTCGTGGCTTGGGCCGGCACGTTGTGCGAGCGCCCGACGATCACCAGCTCGGCGTGCTCGGTCGCCAGGGTCGCGAGTCGTACGAGGGACGCCACCACCCTTGTCCGCACGACGTCGAGCGACGCTCTCACCTGGAGCTGCTCGACGTTCTCGGTCAGATCCCTCGACGTCATCCCCTTGTGGATGTGCTCGGAGCCCGCCAGCGCGGCGAACTCTTCGATCCGCGCCTTCACGTCGTGGCGGGTGACCCGTTCTCGTTGCTCGATGGAGTCGAGATCGACATCCTCGATCGCCGCTTCGTAGGCCTCGATCACACCGTCGGGGACCGCAATGCCGAGATCCCGTTGCGCCCGCAGCACGGCCACCCAGAGCCGGCGTTCGAGGACGACCTTGTGACGTGGTGACCAGAGCTCGACGAGGGGTGCCGACGCATACCTCGCCGCCAGGACATTCGGGATGAAATCGGTCATGGGCCGTTGGTCTCTATCGCCGGTTCACCACATTGAGAGGTCAAGTATCTCGCGGAACGTGCCGAAGCATGGAAGGACATACCTGGAAGCGCTCGACATTCATGGAGTAGGGACATGCAGGGACGATGTGACAAGCACCTGTTCGAGGCTGCAGAGGATCGCTGTGGGAAGTGCGGATACGAGTTCTGTGGCGAGTGCCTCGTGTACTCGTTCGGAGCCAAGAAGCCCCCGTTCTGCATCCCCTGCGCCGTCGCCGCCGCCGGCATCCGATCCAACGCGGGTATCCGGCCGATGGCCGATGCTCGTGAGCTGAAGGCGCTCCGCAAGGAACGCCGCTCGGCCGCCCGCAAGCAGCGCCGCTCGGGCACTCCCGAGCCGATGCTCGAACCAATGCCCGCGCTCGATTCGATGCCGGCCATCGTGCCGTCGCCGGTACTTCCTGCCAGCTACTGAGCCGACGCTCGCTCCCGACGATCGTCGGCGAGCTTGGCCGCAAGATCCGCATCGCTGATCGCCAGCATCTGCACGACGAGCAGCGCCGCGTTCACTGATCCGTCGACCGCCACGGTCGCGACCGGAATTCCTCGGGGCATCTGCACCGTCGCGTACAGCGCGTCGACCCCGTTGAGCGCGCCGCCGGACAGGGGTACGCCGACAACCGGGAGCGTCGTGTTCGCGGCCACAGCGCCAGCGAGATGCGCCGCCATACCTGCTCCGCAGATGATGGCCACATAGCCGCCGTCTCGCGCCGCCCCCGCGAACTCGGCGACGCCGGCGGGATTGCGATGAGCCGACAGCACTCTCACGTCGGTCTCGATGCCGAACGTCGCGAGTGTGTCCGCGGCCGGTTGCATCTTGTCCCGGTCGTTCGGTGATCCCATGAGGATCCCAACCTTCACGTTTCCTCCTTGGCCGCCGCGGCGGCGATGTCGTTACGAAACTGCATGCCCGCGAACCCGACGCGGTGAACACCCTCATACGCTCGCGCGCGCGCCGCTGCGATCGTCGAACCAAAGCCCACGACATCGAGGACGCGACCGCCAGCGGTCACGAGACGGCCATCGGTGTCCCGATCGACGCCTGCGCAGAAGACGAGCACATCGGAGAGATCGGCAATCGAGTCGAGCGCATCGACGAGTGCGCCCGAGCGGGGCGCCTCCGGATACCCCGGTGTGGCGCCGACGACGCACACCGCGGCATCGGTCGTGAAACGCGGAGATCGATTGCCGAGGTCGCCATCGGCGGCAGCCGCCAACAGGTCGACGAAGTCCGACGACAATCGCGGCAGGACCACCTGCGCCTCCGGGTCACCGAACCGCACGTTGAACTCGAGCAGCTTGGGGCCATCGGGGGTGAGCATGAGACCGGCATACAACGTGCCGCGATAGTCGATGCCCTCGGCGCGCAGGGCCGCCAGCGTCGGCTCGACGAAGCGGTCCATCACGAGCGCGACGAGGTCGTCGCCGGCGATCGGCACCGGCGAGTACGCGCCCATGCCTCCGGTGTTCGGACCGCGATCGC
This sequence comes from Acidimicrobiaceae bacterium, assembly GCA_041166745.1. GTDB lineage: Bacteria > Actinomycetota > Acidimicrobiia > Acidimicrobiales > JACDCH01 > DASUCS01. The sequence continues at coordinate 254,007 of JBEEGH010000028.1, read as the reverse complement.
CGTCGAGGGCCCGCTTGAAATCCTGCGCCGGTGCCAGCGCAACCGCCCGCCGCCCGTCGCACACCGCGAGGACGGAGAGCTCAGGGCCGGCCATCCCCTCTTCGATCACCACGGTGCGGCCGGCATCACCGAACGACGCCCCCGCAAGCTTGGCCTTCACGTCGTCTTCGGCCTCGATCAGCGACTCTGTCACGAGGACGCCCTTGCCTGAGGCGAGCCCGTCGGTCTTGACGACGAACGGCGATTTCATGGTGCGCAGGAAGTCGAGCGCGGCCCCGGCATCGCTGAACGTGCCGTGGCGAGCGGTGGGCACGCCCGCTTTCGCGACGAGCTCCTTCATCCAGCCCTTCGAGCCTTCGAGCCGAGCCCCGTCCGCGCCGGGACCGTAGACCCGCTTGCCCCGGGCCCTCAGGCGATCCGCGAGACCGTCGACCAATGGCGCCTCGGGGCTGATGACGAACAGGTCAGCCTCGAGCTCCTCCGCCGGCGTTGCCACCGCGTTCGGTGTGCCGGCGTTTCCGCCGCTCACGACGACCTCGTCGGCGGATCGCGCGAGCACGTGCGCCAGCGCATGCGCGCGTCCGTCGCCGCCGACCACCACGACCCGCATCGACTCAGCCCCCGACTTGGACGTACTGGTCGCGGGCGGGGCCGACGCCGATGAGGTGGATCGGCACGCCGACCTGCGCCTCGAGCAGCTCGACGTACCGACGCGCCGCGTCCGGTAGGTGGTGCGCTTCGGTGGCGGCCGACAGGTCGGTGCGCCAGCCCGGCAACTCTTCGTAGATCGGTCGGACCTTGTGCAACACCGACTGGTTGTCGGGCCAATGTTCGATGCGTCGCCCGTCGACCTCGTAGGCGACGCACACCTTCACCGTCTCGAGCGGATCGAGCACGTCGAGCTTCGTGAGCGCGACCTCCGACAGCGAGTTGAGCTCGACGGCGTGCCGCAACATGACGGCGTCGAACCAGCCCGGTCGACGTTCACGGCCGGTGTTCGTGCCGTACTCGTGGCCGCGTTCGACCAGGAGCTTGCCCGTTTCATCGGACAACTCCGTCGGGAACGGACCGGAGCCAACGCGCGTGACATAGGCCTTCGCCACCCCGACGACGCGATCGATGTCACGGGGACCGACGCCCGCACCCGTGCAGGCGCCGCCCGCAACGGGGTTCGACGATGTGACAAACGGATACGTGCCGTGATCGAGATCGAGGAACGTCGCCTGCGCCCCTTCGAGCAACACGTTCTGGCCGATGTCGAGCGCGTCGTGCACGAGACGAACCGTGTCGCACACATACGGCTCGAGCTGCGGCGCCAGCTCGTCGAGATAGGTGTGCACGATCGACGAGCGGTCGATCGGCAGCTGGTTGTACACCTTGGCGAGAAGGGCGTTCTTCTCCTTGAGCACGATGTCGAGCTTCTGTTCGAAGATCTTGCGGTCGAAGAGATCCTGTACACGCAGACCAACGCGTGACGCCTTGTCCGCGTACGCCGGGCCGATGCCACGCTTGGTCGTGCCGAGTTTGTTCTTGCCGAGATAGCGCTCCGTCACGCGGTCGAGCGCTTGGTGATACGGCAGGATCAGGTGCGCGTTGGTGGACACCTTCAGGCGGCTGCAATCAACGCCGCGCCGAGTGAGGACATCGACCTCGGAGAGCAACACTGCCGGATCGACGACGACGCCGTTGCCGATCACCGGGGTGATGTGGTCGTACAGGATGCCGCTCGGCACGAGCTGCAAGGCAAACTTCTCGCCGTCGGGAGTGACGAGCGTGTGGCCCGCGTTGTGGCCGCCCTGGTAGCGAACCACGACGTGCATCTCTTTGGCGAAGAGGTCAGTGAACCGACCTTTGCCCTCATCACCCCATTGCGTGCCAACCACCACGGTCGCAGGCATCTGATGTTTCTCCCTCGCGAGCCTGCTTGACGGAGCAAGGGTAGTTGTCGGCCTCGGCCCAAAAAAACAGCGGCACGGGGGGTGACCCCGTGCCGCCGCCTCCGCTCCCACGCGGTATGTAGATCTGACCGGCACTCCACCGTGCCGGTCAGATCAGGTGCCGCCCCACCACCGAGGCGTCACCGGGTTTGTCATCGCCCCCGCGAACGCGTGTTTGCCGTAAGCGCTGTCGGCATCGGCCGGTTGGCCAGGGCCAGCAACAGACCACCGGTCATGAGCAGCAGACCGGCCATCGTTGACATCGGCAGCGTCGAGCTCGAACCGGTACGAGGCAGGGTCGTGCCGCGCACGACCTCGGTGCCCTGCACCGAGTTCGGCGTCGAGGTCGTGGTGCTCTCGGCCAGAACGCAGTCGTGCGTGAACGCCACGTCGCCGCTGTCGTAGCCGTCGCCGGTCACTCGGTAGGTCGCGGACTCGTCCTCGCCCATCGGGTACGTCCGTTGCGCCGTGCCGTTGGCCGCCACATTCACCGTGTCGATCAGCGCACCACCCTTGGTGACCAAGAGTTGTGTTCCCGTCTGTCCGTTGTTCGCGAAGTCGACCACCACGCCACCTGCGGCGCAGGTGTGCGTGATCGTCGCGCTCGGGCCGACGCAGTCGAACGTGAACTCCTGGCTGAAGATCTCCTTGGGGGGGTCGACCGGCCCCGCAGAGTCGGTCCAGACAACGCTGACGGTTGCTTTCTCGAGGACGCCGAAGGGCACGAAGGAGTGCGCCGGCTCGCCGCCGATCGGGACGCTCACGTCACTGTGGACGACTACGCCGTCCTTCAAGACATTGACGGTCGCGACGTCGTTGGGATCAGGGTTGACGATCGCGACGTCGACAGACGGGCCGCCTTGCGTCGTGCAGCTCTGGGTCGCCGTCGCCGTCGGAGCAACGCACTCGCCCTTGCCGCCGTTGCTGTAGCCGATGAGCATGTTCGGGCCGCTGTCGCCGCGAGTGAACGAGCTGTAGTAGCTGCCTTCGGGACCCACGGTCTGCAGCGGCGGGCCGATCACAGCATCGAACTGGAAGTTGCAGGCGTCTTGCTTCGAGGGCACGTGGATCGTCAGATTCCCGATGCCCTCGCCGTTGCCGCCGCAACTGGTGTCGCTGCAGTACTGGTAGCTGACGAGCTGCTGGTTGTCGGTGATCACGAACACGTTGTGATCGGTCGACTTCACCGCGAGGCTGACGCCGATTCCCTCACAGCCGCTGGCGTAGTCCGTCCAAGACATCTTGACGGTGTCGCCGATGAAGAGCTGCTCGGCCGACAAGTCCGTGACGATTCGATCGACGCTGTCGTGGGTGATCGTGTACGTGATACCGACGAGCACCGCCGCACCGTCGGCGTGGCAGTCAGTCGGGATGAGTCCGGCTTGTGGGTACGTCGCGTAGTCGGTGATCGGAGGCACGGTCGCTTCGGTGGCCGCCCCCGCGGTGGGTGCGAACGAGACGAAGAGTCCACCGAGAACGGCGACGAGAAGGCCGATCAAATAGACGAGCTTTCGGGATGACGTTGGGCGGAGGTTGTCGCTCCGACCGGTCCCGCTGACCTGGGTCATCGAACTGCTCCTTGTATGCGTGGGAGTCGAGATGTTTCGGTCCGACCGGGCTCCAAAACCTCAGAAACCGGCCTTCCGGACCTATGTCCGGGGCCGGTTTCGCTCTCGCTCCCCACCCGGCTAAAGCGACCAGTGCGCCGGGAGGATCAGTGCTTTCCCCACGGGGAGACTAGTTCCTCACGCAGGGTGGTGCAATAGTCCGGATGGCCTACGAAGAGTGTTACGAAACGGTGACGGGCGGGCTGGCGCCATCAACGTTTCACGACGAGTTGGTCACCTTCGGCATCCACGGTGACCTGGTCGCCTTCGGCGATCGTGCCGTCGAGGATCGCCGTGGCGAGCCGGTCGCCGATCTCCCGTTGGATCACCCGCTTGAGTGGCCTCGCCCCGAAGGCAGGGTCGTACCCCACCTCGGCAACGAGGGCTCGGGCGGCCGGGGTGACCTCGAGCGTGATGCGGCGGGCGGACAACCGCTCGCGTAGACGCTCGAGCTGGATGTCGACAATGGCGCCGAGATCCTCGGCCGTGAGGCTCCGGAACCGCACGATGTCGTCGATGCGGTTGATGAACTCGGGCTTGAAGAAGTCCTTCGGCTCGCCCGGAAGGTTCGACGTCATGATCAGCACGACGTTGGTGAAGTCGACCGTGCGGCCCTGGCCGTCGGTGAGGCGACCGTCGTCGAGGAGCTGCAACAACACGTTGAACACCTCGGTGTGGGCCTTCTCGATCTCGTCGAGCAGCACCACGGCATACGGCCGCCGGCGGACGGCCTCGGTCAGCTGGCCTCCCTCGTCGTACCCGACGTAGCCCGGCGGCGCGCCGATCAGTCGCGAGACCGTGTGCTTCTCCTGGTACTCGCTCATGTCGATGCGGACCATCGCCCGCTCGTCGTCGAACAGGAAGAAGGCAAGTGCCCGGGCCAGCTCGGTCTTGCCGACGCCGGTGGGGCCGAGGAACAGGAACGAACCGATGGGGCGATTGGGGTCGGACAGCCCGGCCCGACTCCGCCGGATGGCGTTGGCCACGGCATGGACGGCTTCGTCCTGGCCGATGACCCGCTGGTGCAGCACGTCTTCGAGGCGCAGCAGCTTGTGCATCTCGCCTTCCATGAGCCGGCTGACGGGCACGCCCGTCCACTTGCTCACGACCTCGGCGATGTCCTCCTCGTCGACCTCTTCCTTCAACATCTTTTGATTCGACTGGAGCTCGGCGAGTCGCTTGGTGGCTTCCTCGACGTTGCGCTCCAGTTCAGGGATCACGCCGTAACGGATCTCGGCTGCCCGCTCGAGATCGGTCTCACGCTCGACCTCACCTCGATGCTGATCCAACTCCTCCTTCAATGAGCGGATGGTGGCGATGGCCTCCTTCTCGGATTGCCAGTGGGCGACCATCGCCGCCTTCTGCTCGTTGAGGTTCGCGAGCTCCTCCTCGAGGGCCGCGAGGCGCTCCTTGCTGGCGGCATCGGTCTCCTTCGCCAGCGCGACACGCTCGATCTCGATCTGACGAATACGGCGCTCGACGACATCGATCTCGAGCGGCATCGAGTCGATCTCGATCCGCAGCTTGCTGGCGGCCTCGTCGACGAGGTCGATGGCCTTGTCGGGCAGGAACCGGCCCGTGAGATACCGGTCGGACAGCACGGCCGCGGCGACGAGCGCCGCGTCCTGGATGCGCACGCCGTGGTGCACCTCGTAGCGCTCCTTCAAGCCGCGCAAGATGGCGATCGTGTCCTCCACCGACGGCTGATCGACGTACACCGGTTGGAAGCGACGCTCGAGGGCCGCGTCCTTCTCGATGTGTTTGCGGTACTCGTCGAGCGTGGTCGCTCCGACCAAGCGCAACTCGCCGCGGGCGAGCATCGGCTTGATCATGTTGCCGGCATCCATCGCGCCCTCAGCCGCGCCGACGCCGACGATCGTGTGCAACTCGTCGATGAACGTGATCACGTCGCCCTGCGCGTCGGTGATCTCCTTCAGCACCGCCTTCAGCCGCTCTTCGAACTCGCCGCGGTACTTCGCCCCGGCCACCATCGACCCGAGATCGAGGGAGATCAGTCGCTTGTTCTTGAGGCCCTCGGGCACATCGCCTTCGACGATGCGCCGCGCGAGGCCCTCGACGTTGGCCGTCTTGCCGACGCCGGGTTCGCCGATGAGCACCGGGTTGTTCTTGGTTCGGCGTGAGAGCACTTGGATCACGCGTCGGATCTCGTCGTCGCGGCCGATGACGGGATCGAGCTTTCCGTGGCGGGCCGCCTCGGTCAGGTCACGGCCGTACTTCTCGAGCGCCTGAAACTGCTCCTCGGGGTTCTGGCTGGTGATGCGATGACTGCCCCTGACCTCCTGCAATGCGGCCAGCAGGTCTTCGCGGTTGACGCCGAGCTTGTCCGCCAGCGCCAGCAGCAGATGTTCGGTGGACAGGTACTCGTCGCCCATTTCGGCGCGTGCCCGGTCGCCCGCATCGAAGGTCTGCTGCAGCTCACGGGACAGGCGGACGTCGGAGCCGTAGGCCTTGGGGAGCTTGGAAACAGCTTCATCGGCGGCGTTGCGCAGCGACAGGGGTTGCTTGCCGACTCGAGTGAGGATGGGAAGCACGACCCCGTCCTCCTGTCGGAGCAGGGCGGCGAGCAGGTGGTCCGCGGTGACCTCGGGATTGGAGTTCCCCCGCGCGGCGTCCATGGCCTGCGTAAACGCCTCTTGGGTCTTGATCGTCCACCGGTTCGGATCGAGCGCCATTGGTCCTGAGGATAAAGCGCACGATGCCCCTCCCGCGAGGGAGGGGCATCGAGAGCGCCGCGGGATCGTCAGCCGTTCGCGTAGTTGATCAACCGTCCTTCATCGAAATAGCTCGGATGACCTGTGCTGTCGAAGCTCAGGATCGGCTGGCCTGTCACGAAGTCGAGCTGGAAGTTTCCTCCGCAACCGGTGTGCGCCGGGTTGGACTGTCCGATGCCCTGGTTCCGGTCGCACTCGTATCCCGCGTTGTGGTCAGTGCCGTTCGGGTACTGGCCGTTGGTCTGCTTCGCCGCACCCGGGTTCTTGTCGTCAGCGTTGCCGACGCAACCGGCGCACGGCTTGCTCGAGTTGTTGTCGGTGCTCTTGCCGTTCTGGGACGCACCGTCCGGACACGTGTTGTCGTATGGACCGCCCTGGTTCGCTCCGTGGCCGGTGTCGCTGTTGGTCGAGCCGTCACACACCGCATTCGGGTTCTTCTGGTCGCCGCCCGTATCGCCCGACCCGCCGTTCGGAACCTGCACCGTCAACGTGTAGGGACCACCTGGGGCGAACGTCGCCGTCTGCACGGCAGAGAGCGTCTGGACCGAAGGGAAGGTCGCGCCTGCCGCGCTGTAGGACACGAGCGAGAGCACGACCCCGTCCGGGCAACTGGCTGGAACCGAGAAGTGCACGGTGACGAGGTCGCCCGAGTCCACACCTTGGATCGCTCCGTTGGCGTCGACCGTGAGCGAGCCGCTCTGATCGGTGTACGAAACGTTCGTGACCGCCGCCTCTCCGACGCAGGCTGGAGCGGTCGCGGTCTTCGGCGCGGGGGCGGCTGATGCCTCGCCTGACCACATGAACCACGCTGCCCCTGCGATGCCGAGGCCCGCAGCGACCTTGGCGAACTTCCTTCCGATGTGTCCCATACGCGCAGCTTCCTCCGCTTTCACCCGCCAGACCAGCAGGAATGTTCGAATGTGGCTCAAGTTCCGCCGTCGGGATGCCGACCAAGGCACGGATAGCGACGGTCTCCGACCGCTCTGAGTGACCGTACTGCCGACGTAGCGCGGCCACAAGGCGGCGCCGGTCGCTACTTCGAGCGTGGGCGCTCGAACAGCGCGACCGCTTGCCTCAACGGGACGAGGTCGCGCCGGTACTGGCGATGGGTGCGTTCAAGGGCCATTGATGCCTGAGCCAGAGCCTCGTCGAGCCGGTGTTGGGCCTGTTCGAGCTCGGCCTCGAGCTCGAGGACCCGCTTGACCCCGGCGAGGTTGAGCCCCGCATTCGTGAGCTCCTGGATGCGGCGGAGCTGGCTGATGTCGGCATCGCTGTACCGCCGGCTGCCACCGCCGGTGCGCGCCGGGTCGACGAGGCCCTTGCGCTCGTAGATCCGCAGCGTCTGCGGATGCACACCCGCGAGCTCGGCCGCCACCGAGATGACGTACAACGCCCGACTGCGCTGCTCGCTTCGATCAGCCATGCGCTACACCCCCAGATGTGAGCGAGGGGACTCACTGGTTGCCGCGGCCAACGCCTCGACCGCTTTGCGTTCTTCACCGGACAGCTTTGCGGGCACCGCGACCTCGACGGTGACCAACAGGTCGCCAGCACCTTTGGCCTTGGGCACTCCGCGGCCCTTCACACGGAACGTCCGGCCGGAGCGAGTGCCCGGGGGGACCTTGATCGTGACCGGGGCCCCGTCGAGCGTCGGCACCTTCACGTCGGCACCGAGCGCCGCCTCCGAAAACGTGATGGGCACGTTGATCGTGAGATCGTCGCCCCGACGCCCGAACAACGGATGTGGCTCGACGCGGGTCACGACGTACAGATCGCCGTTCGGCCCACCGTGACGACCCGGCGCGCCGCGGCCCTTCAGGCGGATGCGCTGCCCGTCGCTCACGCCCGACGGGATACGTACCTTCACCTGGCGAGCTCGCCGCTCGGCTCCGGTGCCGTGGCAGACCGGGCAGGGCTCCTCGATGATCGACCCGGTGCCGCCGCACTCGGGACAGGGTTGGCTGAAGGAGAAGAAGCCCTGATTCTCGTCGAGCACCCCGCGGCCGCCGCAGCGGGGACATTGGTGCGGTGCCGTACCGGGCTTGGCTCCCGTGCCGTGGCAGTTGTGGCAGGCCACGTCGCTCGTGAGGTTGACCGTGGTGGTGACGCCCTGCACCGCGCCGGAGAACGACAGCTGCAATTCGGTCTCGAGGTCGGCCCCGCGCTGCGGGCCGGCCCCACGCGGCTCGCGCCGGCCGCCGCGAGGACCGCGGCTGAACAGGTTCCCGAACAAGTCGCCGAGGTCGCCGAGGTTGTCGGTCGTGAAGGTGTAGTTGCCGGGGCCGCCGAAACCGCCGGCCATCGGGCCCATCCGGCGCGCCTCGTCGTATTCCTTGCGCTTCGTCTCGTCGCCGACGACGTCGTACGCCGCCGAGATCTCCTTGAACCGTTCTTCAGCCGTGGCGTCACCGGAGTTGGTGTCCGGGTGGAATTGGCGCGACAGCTTGCGGAACGCGCTCTTGATCTCCTTGGCCGTCGCGGTCTCCGGGACGCCGAGGACCTTGTAGTAGTCCTTCTCGAACCACTCCCGTTGCGCGGTCACGCGGTTAGCCCCGGACCTTCACCATGGCGGGACGCAGCACACGGCCCTTCCAGAGATAGCCCGTGCGCAGCGTGTCGCTCACGACGGGTTCCTTGTCGTTCTCGTCCGCCGCCTCGTGCATCACGGCCTCGTGCAGATTCGGGTCGAATACGACGCCGTCGGTGTCGATGACTTCGAGTCCTTCCTTCTGCAGCACGTCGAACAGGGCCTTGTGGATGGGGCTGATGCCGTCGACCCCTTGGATGATCGCGTTGTCGAACGCGTCGAGCACCGGCAACAGCTTGGACGCCAACTGCGAGCCGGCATGCTCGACGACCTCGGTGTTCCGCTTCATCGTCTGCTTCTTGTAGTTCTCGAACTCGGCCTGCAATCGCTGCGCGAGCGCGAGGTATTCGTCGCGCTGCGCGGCGATCGACGCGATGTCATTCTCGAGAACTTCCGCGGCCGCCTCGACGTCGTCGTCGTCCTCGATCATCGAGGACGCGTCGTCGAACTCCTCCTCGAATTCATCGATGTTGTCGGACTCGTCGGACATCCGTCTTACGCCGTACTTCCGCGGGGGCTGCGCCCCCGGACCCCATCGTCGTGCGGTTCGCTGGCGCGAACGCGCCCGACCGGCATCACTCGCTGACGCTCGCTCATGCCGACTTGTCCTCGTCGACGATCTCGGCGTCGACGACGTCGTCATCGTCCGGCGGCGTGCTGCTACCACCCGCACCCGGGTTCTGCTGATACTCACGATCAGCGGCCGAGGCCGCTTCGTACAGCTTCTGCGTGAAGGTCTGGCTCGCCGACATGAGCCGCTCGGTCGCGGACTTGATCGGCTCGACCTCGGTACCGGCGAGGGCGCTCTTCAGGTCCGCGAGGGCCGACTCGACCGCGTCCTTGTCGTCGCCCAGGACCTTGTCGCCCTGCTCGCGCATCAGCTTCTCGGTCTGGTAGACGAGCGTGTCGGCGTTGTTGCGAGCCTCCGCCTCGTCGCGGCGACGACGGTCTTCGTCCGCGTGCGCTTCGGCGTCGCGCACCATCTGCTGGATCGTGTCTCGATCGAGCGAGGACTGGCCGGTGATCGTCATCGACTGTTCCTTGCTCGTCGCGCGGTCTTTCGCCGAGACGTGCACGATGCCGTTGGCATCGATGTCGAACGTGACCTCGATCTGCGGTACGCCGCGTGGCGCTGGAGGCAGGTCGACGAGCTGGAACTTGCCGAGCGTCTTGTTGAACTGCGCCATCTCGCGCTCGCCTTGGAGCACGTGGATCTCCACCGACGGCTGCATGTCTTCGGCCGTGGTGAACACCTCGGTGCGGCGCGTCGGGATCGTGGTGTTGCGCTCGATGAGCTTGGTCATCACGCCGCCCTTGGTCTCGATTCCGAGCGACAGCGGTGTGACGTCGAGCAGCAGGACGTCTTTGACGTCGCCCTTCAACACGCCCGCTTGGATCGCCGCGCCGACCGCCACGACCTCATCGGGGTTGACGCCCTTGTTCGGCTCCTTGCCGGTGATGCCGGTCACGAGGTCTTGCACCGCGGGCATGCGCGTCGACCCTCCGACGAGGATCACGTGCTCGATCTGCTCCTTGGTGAGGCCGGCGTCCTTGATCGCCTGCTCGAACGGCACCTTGCACCGGTCGAGGAGATCCGCCGTCATCTCCTGGAACTTGGCCCGCGAGAGTTGCTCGTCGAGGTGGAGCGGGCCGTCGGCCGTCGCAGTGATGAACGGCAGGTTGATCTGCGTCTGCTGCACCTGCGACAACTCGATCTTGGCCTTCTCCGCGGCTTCCTTCAGCCGCTGCAACGCCATGTTGTCCTTGCTCAGATCGACGCCGTGCGCCGACTTGAAGGACTCGACGAGCCAATCGATGACCCGCTGGTCCCAGTCGTCGCCTCCGAGGTTCGTGTCGCCGTGCGTGGCCTTCACTTCGAAGACGCCGTCGCCGATCTCGAGAATCGACACGTCGAACGTGCCGCCACCGAGATCGAACACGAGGATCGTCTGGTCGGCGCCCTCTTTGTCCATGCCGTAGGCGAGGGCCGCGGCCGTCGGCTCGTTGATGATGCGCAGCACCTCGAGTCCGGCGATCTGGCCGGCCTCCTTGGTCGCGGTGCGTTGCGCGTCGTCGAAGTACGCGGGAACGGTCACCACCGCCTGGGTCACGGTGTCACCGAGGTAGGCCTCGGCATCCCGCTTCAGCTTCATCAGCGTGCGGGCGCTGATCTCCTGGGCGGTGTACTTCTTCCCGTCGATGTCGATCGTCCAGTTCGTGCCCATGTGGCGCTTCACCGACCGGATGGTTCGATCGGGGTTGGTGATCGCCTGACGCTTGGCGACCTCGCCGACCAGCACTTCACCGTTCTTGGCGAACGCGACGACCGAGGGAGTCGTACGGGACCCCTCCGAGTTGGGGATGACCACCGGGTCGCCCGCCTCGAGGACGCTGACGACCGAGTTGGTGGTGCCGAGGTCGATACCGACGGCCTTGGGCATGAGGAAGCCTCCGTGGAGCGTGGTTGCAGACAAGGGAAGGACGTTGAACTCGTCAAAGGATAAAAGTTGAGCGCGGTATTAGCAACCCCAGGAGGGAGGTGCGTGGCTCGAAACACAGCATTCATATTCCGGACGGATTGTCGAAATCTGTCCTTGATCTGATCGCCGTATGGCGAACGGACCCCTGCTCATGTCGCTGTTCACGCTGGCCCTCCTGTTGCCGGCCATGTACAAGCGGCACCTGCGTCGATCGGGCGCACTCACCACGCGAACCGTCCAGCAGAACCGCAAGGGCCGGCTGGCAGTTGCCGCCATCTCCGCGCTGCTCGTTGTCGGGGGCATGGCCGGCGGTGCATACGCGTCCAACGGCGATCCCAATGGATCGAGCACCGGCACGGACGTCCAGAACATCGTGCCGGCTGGCTCCGATCACACGGACCCGACGCTCGGCGACGTCGCGGCGCAAACGGAAAAGAACCGCGTCGCCATCAACGTCACGTGGCTGATGCTCGGCGGCATCCTCGTGCTGTTCATGCAGGCCGGGTTCGCATTGGTCGAGACCGGCTTCACCCGAGCGAAGAACGCGGCGCACACGATGATGATGAACATGGTCATCTTCGCCTTGGGCGTCGTTGGCTGGTTCGTGTGTGGCTACGCGTTGATGTTCGGTGCAACCGGGGCGACCGTCATCGGGCTGACCCCTCTTGGGAGCGCGTGGCACATCGGCGACTGGAATCTCCTCGCCCACTCCGGATTCTTCCTGGGGGGCACGGCATATGACGTGTCGGTGTTGGGCTTCTTCTTCTTCCAGCTCGTGTTCATGGACGCGACCGCGACCATCCCGACAGGGGCGATGGCCGAGCGTTGGAAGTTCAGCTCGTTCTGCGTGTGGGGCCTGTTCGCCTCGATGCTGCTGTACCCGATCTACGGCAACTGGGTGTGGGGCGGCGGGTGGTTGTCGCAGCTCGGCGTGCTCGGCCCCAAGTGGGGCCACGGCGCCGTCGACTTCGCGGGCAGCGGTGTCGTGCATGCCATGGGCGGTGTCGCCGCCTTCTGGGGTGCGAAGATCCTCGGACCGCGCGTCGGCAAGTTCGCGAAGGACGGAACCCCGCGCGCCATCCCGGGCCATCACCTACCGATGGCCATCCTCGGAACCTTCATCCTCCTCGTCGGGTGGATGGGCTTCAACGGCGGCTCGACGTTTGCCGGCACCGACCTGCGCCTCACGGTCGTGATCGTCAACACGATCCTTGCGTCGGCCTTCGGCTGTCTCGCCGGGATGGTCGTGATGTGGAAGGTGTTCGGAAAGCCAGACCCCTCGATGACTGCGAACGGGTTGCTGGCCGGCTTGGTCGCGATCACCGCGCCGTGCGCGTTCGTCGCGCCGTGGGCCGCCGCGGTGATCGGCACCGTCGCCGGTGTGCTCGTCGTTGCCGTCGTCGTGTTGGTGGAGCGCGTCGCCAAAGTCGACGATCCGGTCGGCGCGGTCGCGGTGCATGGCGCCAACGGCTTGTGGGGAGTCCTGGCGGTCGGGCTGTTTGCCGACGGCGAGTACGGCGACGGGCTGAACGGCGTCGCCGGCGGTGTGAAGGGGCTGTTCTACGGCGATGCCGGCCAGTTCGCCGCGCAGGTCACCGATGCGATCGTCGTCGTGATCTTCTGCAGCATCATGACGATCGTCTTCTTCACGATTCTCAAGAAGACCATCGGCATGCGCAGCGATCACGACGCCGAGATCAGCGGCCTCGACATGCCCGAGATGGGTGCCATGGCGTATCCGGACTTCCTCGAGGCGCAAGGCACGGTGTTCATGCCGCGTGAGCACGACGAGCCCGTCACCGCCAAGTCACTACGAGAGGAGATCGCGCGATGAAAGAGGTCGAGGCCATCTTCCGGCCCGAGCGGCTCGATCAGGTGATCCAGTCGCTCGACGAAGCCGGGTTCCATGGCTTCACGATCCAAGACGCACGGGGTCACGGTCGTTCTCCCGAGAAGGTCGGCGAATGGCGCGGTGTGCCGTACGAAGTGACAGTCACGCACAAGCTGACCATTACCGTGATCGTCGAGGACGACGAGGTCGAGAAGGTCGCCACCGCTGTCAGCCGGGGAGCTTCGACCGGCGCACTCGGCGACGGCCTCATCACCGTCACCGATCTGGTCGCGGTGTTCCCGATTCGACCACCGAGCGGTGCCGTAACGTCCTAGACGTGGGAACACTCATTCTGCTGCGGCACGGCCGGAGCGAATGGAACGATCGCAATCTGTTCACGGGTTGGGTCGACTCCGACCTGTCCGAACGCGGCGTCGATGAGGCGAAGCGGGCGGGCGAGCTGATGGCCGACGCCGGCATTCGTCCGGATGTCGTGCACACCTCCGTGCTCGTGCGCGCCACGCGCACCGCATGGATCGCGCAGGACGTCATGGGCCTGACGTGGCTGCCGGTAGAACGCAGCTGGCGCCTCAACGAGCGTCACTACGGCGCGTTGCAAGGGCTCAACAAGAAGGAGACCGCCGAGAAGTACGGCGACGAGCAGGTGCACGTGTGGCGGCGGTCGTACGACGTGCGGCCGCCGGACATCGAGCGTGGGAGCGAGTTCGACGTCTCGAACGATCCGCGGTATCGAGAGCTGCCACCCGACGTGGTTCCTCTCGCGGAGTGCCTCAAGGACACGCTCGAACGCGTGCTGCCCTACTGGGAGGACGGCATCGTGCCGGACCTACGGTCTGGGCGCGTCGTACTCGTCGCGGCCCACGGCAATTCCCTGCGTGCGCTCGTGAAGCACCTCGACCAGATCGGCGACGGTGAGATCATGGAGCTCAACATCCCGACCGGAAATCCGCTCGTCTACGAGCTCGACGACGATCTTTCGCCCACCTTGTCCCGATATCTCGATACGACGAAGGTTGGCTGACAGGTATGCGAAAGAAAGTCGCCCACTAGCCGCAACATCTGGCACACAACAGCGAAACGTCGACTCCCTACGTTCGCTCACTATGAGAAAACGATCGCTCAAGCGATTCAAAGAGAAGGACACCCGCAGAGTCTTCGCGGCCCTTCTTGGTGGGAAGATGCTCGGGATCTTCACGATCCTGACCGCCGTGAAGGGTTTCGGCTTCTTCTTCGGGTCGGTCGCGAGTGCGGCACCCATCCAAGACGCGGCCGCGGCCACCGATCAGTGGGTCAACCCGATCAACACGATGTGGGTGCTGGTCACCGCATTCCTCGTGTTCTTCATGCAAGCAGGGTTCATGGCGCTCGAAGCGGGCTTCGCCCGTTCTCGAGAATCCGTGAACATCATGATGGAGTGCATCTTCGACACCTGTTTGTGCGGGCTGCTGTATTTCGCGGTCGGCTTCGCCTTCCAGTTCGGGACGGGCAACGGGTTCATCGGGCACTCCAACTTCTTCCTGCAAGGCACAGGGGATACCTACGGGACCACGGGTGTCGCGTTCCTCGCGTTCTTCCTGTTCCAGTTCGCGTTCGCCGACACCGCGTCGACGATCACCTCGGGTGCGATGGTCGGGCGGACCAGCTTCAAGGGCGACATCCTCTACAGCGCCTGCGTGTCCGGCCTGATCTACCCGATCTTCGGTCACTGGGTGTGGGGTCCGGGCGGTTGGCTCGGCAACACCATGGGTTGGTTCTCGGGCTTCGTCGGCGACGGCATCGTGTTCCGTGACTTCGCCGGATCGACCGTGGTACACACGGTCGGTGGCTTCGTCGCCCTCGCCGGTGCCATCGTGCTCGGGCCCCGCATCGGCCGGAAGTTCAAGCGCGACGGGGGCGGACCGACGCCGCCGCACGACTTGAACATCGCCGCCATCGGCGCGGTGATCCTGTGGTTCGGTTGGTACGGGTTCAACCCGGGCTCGACGTTGTCGGCCATGGACTTCGTCGGCATCGGCCGGGTAGCCGCCAACACCACGCTGGCCGCCTGTGCCGGAGGCATGGTCGCGGTGCTCTGGGTGTATCCGAGAGCCAAGAAGTGGGACGTCGGGATGTCGATCAACGGCTTTCTCGGCGGCCTCGTGGCCATCACCTGTCCGTGCTATTGGGTGAAACCGCTCGACGCGATCATCATCGGAGCGATTGCGGGCATCGTCGTTCCGCTCGGCGTCGACCTGCTGGAGCACCTCCGGATCGACGACCCGATCGGCGCGGTGGCCGTCCACGGCTTCTGCGGCATCTGGGGCACGTTGAGCCTTGGCTTGTTCGCTGCCGGTGAGTTCGGACTACCTACGACGACCGGTGCGGACAACGAGACCTTCACCATCAACGGGTTGTTCCACGGCGGCGGATTGGACCAGTTCAAGGCGCAGCTCATCGGCAGCCTCACGTGCGTCATCGTCGTGACGCTGGTGTCGCTGATCATCTTCAAGGTCATCAGGATGATCCCGGGCCAATGGAACCTGCGGGTCTCGAAGGACGGCGAGCTCGAAGGGCTCGACATCCACGAGCACGGCTCTCCCGCCTACCACGTCGAGTTCGGCTACGGCATGACGTACACGTCGCCCGCGGGCAGCAGTGGACCGATGGGCGGCCTCGGCAGTCAGCCACACGAAATCGACACCGAACACGAACCGGTTTCGACCTAGCGATTCCAACGCAGCGGCCAAGGCCGGGGCAACGGCGCCCCGGCTTCGGCCGTACTGCAACTCGGCACGTCGTTCACCACGACGTCGTTGACCATCATCTGCAAGCATCGACAGGAGAAACCAGTGGCACATCTCGTGACGGCGATCATCAAGCCGTTCAAACTCGAAGAGGTCAAGGAAGCGCTACGAGGCGCCGGCATCCTCGGGCTCACCGTGAGCGAAGTGCAGGGCTACGGCCGCCAAGGCGGCAAGAGCGAAACCTTCCGGGGTTCGGAGTACAAGGTGGATTTCGTGCCGAAGGTGAAGATCGAAGTCATCGTCGACACCTCCGACGTGGACAAGGTCCTCGATCTCATCGCCACCCACGCCCGGACCGGGAAGATCGGCGATGGCAAGGCATGGGCGGTCAACCTCGATCGCCTGCTGCGCGTCAGGACGGGCGAGATCGGCGATGACGCTTTGTGACACGCCGCATGGCGTGAGACTCGATCGCGCACCCCTGCTCGCCAATCGTGCGCTGACCGGGGTCGCATGGTGTGAGGCGTACACCGGCCTCGTGGATGAGTGGCTCGCCGCGCTGTTGGGCGCGGCGGGCCCTCCCGCGTCAGGGGTTTCATTGGTCGCGATCGGTGGCTACGGCCGGTCCGAGCTGTGCCCGTCGAGCGACATCGACGTCATGCTGCTGCGCGACAAGCGGGCTGACGTTCGCGCGATCGCCGACCGTGTCTGGTATCCGATCTGGGACGAAGGCCTGAAGCTCGGCCACAGCGTGTGCACGGTTCGCGAAGCGCTCAGCCTCGCGTCCGAAGACCTGGACACGGCCACCGCGGTGTTGAGCGCACGGCACGTCGCGGGCGACGAGCTGCTCACCTCTGAGTTGGCGAAGCGAGCTCAGGAGCAATGGTCCAACAAGGCGAGCCGCTGGCTGGGTGAGCTCGCCACGCGGGTGGAATCGCGCCATCACGAAGCCGGCGAAGTTGCCTTCCGATTGGAGCCGGATCTCAAGGACGGGCGCGGCGGCATGCGCGACGTGCACGCGCTGCAATGGGCCGAGGCGGCGCGGCGCGTGCTTCTCCACCACGACGATCGCGAGCTCGAGCATGCGTACGCGGTGCTGCTCGAGGCTCGAGTGGAGCTCCATCGCCACACCGGACGGTCGACCAACATGCTGATGCTGCAAGACCAGGCCGCCGTGGCCGAGGCGCTCGGCGACGCGTCCGCCGAGACACTGATGAAGCGCGTGGCTGCGGCCGCCCGATCCATCGCGTGGACCAGCGACGACGCATGGCGGCGCGTGAAGTCTGGCCTCACCGGCCCTTCCGGCCGTGGTGTCGGGCGCGGTCAAACCGTGGCGCCCGGTGTCGCCCTGCTCGATGGCGAGGTGCATCTCGACGAGAACGCCGATCCCGCCGACCCCGATCTCGCCTTGCGCGTCGCGCTCGCCGCCGCGACCCACGACGCCGCCATCGAGCGGGCGACGCTCGAGCGACTCGCCGCCGAAACCGTGTCGCCGCCGGAGCCCTGGCCCGCGGCGACCTGCACACTGTTCGTCGAGTTGCTGCTGTGCGGTCGCGGTGCCATCTCGGTGATCGAAGCCCTCGACCAGCGCGGCATCTGGACATACCTCCTCCCCGAGTGGGCATCGGTGCGCGCTCGGCCGCAGCGCAACCCGTATCACCGCTTCACCGTTGATCGTCACCTGCTCGAGACGGTTGTGAACGCGGCGAACCGCGCCGATCTCGTGCTGCGCCCCGATCTCCTCGTACTCGCCGCGCTGCTGCACGATCTGGGCAAAGGCCAACCCGGCGACCACACCGCGGCCGGCATGGCGCTGGCCGAGGGCATCGGGCGGCGCATCGGTCTCGACGATCACGACATCGAGGTGCTCGTCTCGCTGGTCGAGCACCACCTGCTGCTGTCCGACGTCGCGACCCGCCGCGATCTCGACGATCCGGCCACCGTGGACCGGGTCGTGGCCGCCGTCGGCTCGGTCGAACGTCTTCGGCTGCTGGCCGCGTTGACCGAGTCCGACGGCCGCGCCACCGGGCCAGCGGCGTGGGGGGCGTGGAAGGCCGAGCTCGTCAACGCGTTGATCGTGCGAGTGGCCCGCCGTCTCGGCACGGACCTTCCCGGCCCGGCCATGGTCGAGGAGTTTCCTTCCGCCAAGGAGCTCGAGCGACTCGAGTCGGGCCAGCAGCGCTTCGACGTCTACCGGGACGAGCTGACGGTGATGACCGCCGACCGTCCCGGTGTGTTCAGCCGCGTCGCCGGTGTCCTCGCGCTCAGGGGGCTCGACGTGCTGCACGCGATGGCCTACTCGAGCGAAACGGGTCGCGCGCTCGCGCGCTTTCGCGTCACCGATCCGTTCCGCGATGAGACACCTTGGGACCGCGTCATCGCGGACCTCGAGCTTGCGCTCGACGGACGCCTCGCGCTGAACGCCCGGCTGTCCGAGCGAGCCGCCGCCCACGACGGTCGGCGTCAGTCGCGCCTGCCGGCTCGCGCCGCATCGGTGGCCTTCGACAACGACGCTTCGGCTGATGCCACAGTGATCGATGTCGAGGCTCCCGACGTGACCGGCATCCTCTTTCGCGTCACGCGAGCGCTGGCCGAGCTCGAGCTCGACATCCGGTCGGCAAAAGTGCAGACGCTCGGCACGCACGTCGTCGACGCGTTCTACGTGCGCGACCGGGATGGCAGGAAGGTGACCGATTCGAGGACACTCGGCGAGATCGAACGAGCGATCCTGCACGGCATCGCTGAGGCGAGCCTCTACTCGAGCAAGTAACCGCGACTGCGTACGGTGCGAATCGCCAGACCGAGCGGCGCGATGCGACGTCGCAGCCGTAGTACGTGCACGTCGAGCGCGTTCCGACCGGGAGCGCCGTGCGGCCATCCCGCTCGAGCGAGCGAGTCGCGGCTCACCACCGACCGGTAGCGATCGATGAGCGCGGACGTGAGGCGGGCCTCGACCGGCGGGAGCGGGACCCAACCAGCCCCGGCACGCAACACGCCGTCGTCGTCGAGCTCCGGCATCATCTCCGTTCTCGACTGCGCCTTCCGATTGAGGTTCTCGACCCGGGCATGCAGGTCGACCTCGTCCGCGGGCACTCGGACCCAATCCTCGAGATCGTCCGTGGTGCGAGGGGGTGCCGCCCCGTTCTCCACGAGCAGCAGGCGGGGTACGCCGTCATCCCGCAGCTGGGTACGTCTCGACTCCTCGACCGGCCAGCGCACCAGGATGACGTCCATCACCTCTGGGACCGTACGAGTCCGGTGTTTCTTGGTTGTTTCGTGAAGGTGAAGCGATGTGGACACAATTCAGCGCGATCCGGCCGATGCACGTACGCTCTCGCCCGATCTGGCGCCGCTGGGGCCCTCGGTCGGGAGGAGTCGTGATGGTCCGAAGGGATACGTACCTCGAGCACTTGGCATCGGTGCCGCTCTTCGCAGCGTGCTCGCAAAAAGATCTGCAGCGGATCGCGCGAGCGTCCGACGAGGTGCAGATTCCGGAGGGTCGCGCGCTCATGAAGCAAGGCGACGTCGGCCGGGAGTGCTTCGTGCTCGTCGAGGGCAAGGTCAGAGTCGACATCAACGGCCGCAAGGTCGCCTCGCTCGGCCCTGGTGCGTACTTCGGCGAGCTGTCGCTGCTCGACAAGGGCCCGCGCACCGCGACCGTAACGACCGAGTCCGACAGCACGGTGCTCGTGCTCGGGCCCCGCGAGTTCTCCGCCGTGCTCGACGAAGTTCCGCAGCTGGCCCACAAGCTGCTCGCGGCGCTCGCGCAGCGCATCCGAGAGCTCGACACGAAGGTGTTCGGCTAGCTCCGTCGCGACAGCAACTCGTCGGCCAACAGGCAATCGCAGCATTTCGTAACCGAATTCGAGCCGCGAGTAGGTTCAGACTCGATGAAGACACGGGTTCGTCCGTACCACCTCGTCGTCGGCTTCGGCGTCTTCTGGGCGCTGTTCAGCATCGGCTCCGGGCTCGCGCCTTTGCTGCTCCAGTGGTTCGACGACTCGCCGGTGCAGCGCGAGGTCTTCGAGAACATCCCGTCAGCTTGGAGGCTCGGCTTCTACACGCTGCTTCCGGTGCTGTTCGTGTACGGCTCCGTCATGTTCGCCAATCGCGTCAAGAACTGGGAACGCGGCGCACCCGACGCTCGCGAGACCAACCTCCAGACGGCGCCGAAGCGCTTTGCGGACTTCCGAGCGGGCGTCTACATGCAGACGCTGCTCCGCGACCCCGCGGCGGGGCTCATGCACTCGCTCATCTACTTCTCGTTCTTGATCCTGTTCGCGGTCACGGTCGTGTCGCAGATCCAGGACCAGGTGCCAGAGAGCTGGAAGTTCCTGCACGGCCGTACGTACCAGGCGTATTCGTTCGTCGGTGACGCCGCCGGCCTCGTGTTCGTCATCGGGATCGGCTGGGCCTTGGTTCGCCGCTACGTGCAGCGGCCGTACCGCATCCGAATCAAGTCCAAGCCGGAGCACCTGCTGATCCTGGGTGTGTTCTTCGTGCTCGGCGTCACGGGCTTTGTCGCTGAAGCCTTCCGCATCGCGTTTCTCGGTCGGCCCGACTTCGAGAAGTGGAGCTTCGTCGCCTACCCGATCTCGTACCTGTTCCGGAACACCCAGCATCTGCACGGTTGGCAACAGGCGATGTGGCTGGCCCACATCTTCGGGTTCTTCGTGTTCCTCGTCATCCTTCCGATCACGATGATCCGCCACATGTTCACGTCGCCGCTGAACATGTACAACCGTGAGCGCGAGCGTCCCAAGGGCGCGATGAAGGCGATGCCGAACCTGATGGAGACGGAGCTCGAGTCGTTCGGCGCGTCCACGATCGAAGACTTCACGTGGAAGCAGTTGCTCGACACCGATGCCTGCACCATGTGCGGCCGGTGCACCTCGGTCTGTCCCGCGCACGCGACCGGAAAGTCGCTCGACCCTCGCGAGATCGTCCTGAAGACCGGCGAGGTCATGGCCCTCACCGGGACGCCGCCAGTGTCGCCGCCTCTGGGTGTCGACCCCGAGATCACGGTCTCGGCCAATTCGCTGTTCGAGCGGATCACCGCCGAAGAGGTGTGGGCGTGCACGTCGTGCAAGGCCTGCGACGAGATCTGCCCGGTGAACATCGAGATCCTCGACAAGATCCTCGACATGCGGCGCTATCTGTCGCTCATGGAGTCGAACTTCCCCACCGAGCTCGGCAACGCCTACCGCTCCATGGAGAACTCGTCCAACCCATGGGGCATGAGCCAGAGCGACCGCGCCGCGTGGACGAGCAAGGTCGAAGGCGTCGACATCGTCGACGGCACGTCGCCGCTCGAGCACGAGTACCTGTACTGGGTGGGCTGCGCCGGCAGCTTCGACGACAAGAACCAGAAGGTCACGATCGCGATGGCCAAGCTGATGCAGCGCGCCGGCATCGACTTCGCCATTCTCGGTCCGGCGGAGAACTGCACCGGCGACCCGGCCCGCCGATCCGGCAATGAGTACATCTTCCAGATGCTCGCCATGCAGAACGTCGAGACGCTCAACAACATGGGCGTGAAGAAGATCATCACGCAGTGCCCGCACTGCTTCAACACGCTGATGAACGAGTACCCGCAGCTCGGCGGCAACTATGAGGTCGTCCACCACAGCCAGTTCCTCGACTGGCTGGTCTCGACCGGCAAGCTCGACATGACCGGCGCCCGGCTCGAAGAGCGAGTCGTGTACCACGACTCCTGCTACCTCGGCCGGCACAACGACGTGTACCTCGCCCCCCGCCGCGTGATCGGCTCGCTCGGCGGCATCGACGTCGTCGAGGCGGAGCGCAACGGCACGAAGGGCATGTGCTGCGGAGCCGGCGGCGCGCGGATGTGGATGGAGGAGACCGTTGGCACCAAGGTGAACGACGCTCGATCTCGGGAGCTCATCGCCACCGGTGCGTCGCGCATCGCTACCGCGTGCCCGTTCTGCTACATCATGATCGACGACGGAGTGAAGGGCGCCGGTAAGGATGAGGACGAAGTGAAGGTGGCAGACATCTCGATGCACCTTCTCGAGGCCCTCGAACGAGTCTCGGCGGACGAGGAGTAGCCAGTGCTACGACGAGCGACGAAGACCGAGCATCCCAAGAACGCGGACTTCGCCCCCGGACCAACGCAGATCCTCGTCGTCAACGACGACGAGGCCGCGTGTGAGCTGTTGTGCCGACTGCTCGCGAGCGCCGGCCACCGCGTGCAACGGGCCCACAACGGTGAGCAGGCGCTCGGCCAGCTCAATGTCGGCCGCGTCGACTGTGTCGTGCTCGATCTCGCCACGGGCGGCATCGGGCAGAACCTCAAGCTGCTCGACACGATTCGGTCGGCGATGGCCAACAGCGTTTCCGGTGTGCGCGTGGTACTCGTGGCACAGCAGACGAGCAACCGGATGTTCTCCTGGCAAGCGGGGATCGACGCGTTCGTGGTTCGGCCGTTCCACGCCAACGAGCTGTTGGGACAGATCGCCGAAGTGCTGAGTCGACCGGACAATGAGCGCGCCCGCCATCGGCGCCGTGAGCTCGACGCCGCATCGGCCGAAGGCCGTACCGGCCACGCCGAGCCCTACGCGGAATAGCCGACTAGCGAAAGAACTCGAGCTGGTCGCGCGGCGCGGGTCGCGAGAAGTACTTGCTGAGCGTGCTCTGCTGGCCTTGGTAGTTCGAGCCGATCGATTCGCCGTACAGCGTGTCCGCCGGCTCGACGAGCCGCTCGAACGCGAGACGGCACACGCGCTGACGGTGCTGCACCATGAACGGCACGTCGTGAGCGCGCACTTCGAGGGCCGCTTGGCTGCCGGCCAGGCCGCGTCCGTCGTAACCGAAGCCGGGATCGAAGAACCCGGCGTAGTGCGTGCGCAACTCGCCGCTCGTCGGGTCGTAGGCCGCCATCTCGGCGGCGAACTCACGCGGGATCGACACCGCCTCGGCCGACAGCAGCAGGTAGAACTCCTCGGGCTCGAGCACGAGCTGATCGCCTCGCTCGCACCTGACTGGCTCCCAGTAGTCGACGGGATCATGGCCGCCGATCTCCGACAGGTCGAGGAGCCGGCTGTTGCGCTTCGCTCGGTAGCCGACCGTGCCGCGCTCGTCGCCGGTGAAATCGAGGCCGAGGAACACGCCGTCGGAGAGATGCAACTCCTCGTCGGCCACTCGCAGCCCGTTGACGAACAAGATCGGCTGGCGCTGATGCACCAAGGCCAACTCCTCGTCGGTCACGACGGCCCGGCCGTGCATCAACCGAAGTTGATTGAGGGCCAAGCCGGGGTGCACCTTGATCGTGAAGGTGCTCGAGATGACTTCGAGATACAGGCGGCCGCGATAGCCGGCGGCGATCTCGTCGAATCGTTGTCCGTTGTCGGTGATGAGACGCGTGAACACGTCGATGCGGCCGGTCGAGCTCTTGGGGTTGGCCTTGCCCCGGATCTCGGGCGGAAGATCGAGCTCCTCGATGAGCGGGATGAGATACGGACGATTCGTCTCGAGCACGGCTCCGTCTCGCGTCAGGTCGACCTCGCCCATCACGAAGTCTTCGAGCCGTTGCTCGACCGTGTGGTTCTCGCCGGAGAGAAAACTGCACCGCAGCCGGTAGGCCACGTTGCCGAGGTGCAGGTCGAGGCTCGCCGGCTGGATGGCGGCCTTGGGCAGCATCGCCCGGTCCCACCGGATCACCCCCGCGTCGACGGCTTTGTGCAGCCATTGCGCCGGCAACACCCCCGGCTTCGGCACGTCGAACGCGGTCACCGTTGCGAACGCTACTTGGAACGGTTCTCCTGCTTCGCGACGCCGATGGTGTCGCGAGCTGTGCGCCTGTCGACCGGATTGATCCGGTTTCGCCTACGGATCGTCACGACAATCCGCAACTTTTGCAGCACACCACCACGCAACGTGGTATCTGTGGTCGCTGCATGACAGGGCGTGTCATGCAGGTGGGAGGACAGGGCGATGGAAGTATCGGCTCGCACGGGGCGATCGGTGGTGTGGCGATTGGGTGTCGCCTTCGGTGTGGGCTTCGCGACGCTCCTGGCGTTCGCTTCGCCGGCAGTCGCCGACCCTGGAAACGGCAATGCGTACGGCAACGACAACGGCGCAGAGCAGAGCGCGACGCACAGCAACAGCAGCAACCACGCAACGGACGGCACCGCAGGCACGTCGGGAGATCCGACGTTGCCGCAACCGCCGTCGACGGCGGACGACAACGGCACGGGTGCGAACGTGAACGGTCCGTACGACAGCACGCGCGACGGGTCGGCGTCGGAGAACGGAAACGATGGTGGCAACGCCACCGGCAAGCCCTGCGCGGGATGCGTCGGGAAGGCGGACAACAAGAATCCGCCGGGGCAACAACCTGGCCCTGAGGACCACAACAACGGCTATGAGTGCGACGGCAACAACGGCATCGCCAAGACCAACCCGGCGCACACCGGATGTGTCGACCCCGGCAACCCGCCGCCCGACTGTGACGCTGCGGTCGAGGACTGCACACCTGGGTGCGACGCTGCGGTCGAGGACTGCACCCCCGACTGTGACGCTGCGGTCGAGGACTGCACCCCTGGGTGCGACGCCGCCGTCCAGGACTGCAGCCCTGCGTGCAACGCGTCGGTCCAGAGCTGCTCTGAGGTGCTCGGAGAGGTGATCACGCGCGATCCGGTGGTGAGCGGCGCAGCGCTGGCGCGGACGGGAATCGACGTCCTCGATCCGGTCGCGTTCTCGGCGCTGATGCTTGCCGCGGGCGGACTGCTCGTCGCGGGCAGCCGGCGCTTGCAGCGGAGCCGCAGTTGACGTATCGCAGGTTGGAGACCCTCGTCTACGATCGCGGCTCCTCGCGGGTGTAGTTCAGAGGCAGAACATCAGCTTCCCAAGCTGAGAACGCG
Source organism: Acidimicrobiaceae bacterium (assembly GCA_041166745.1). Taxonomy (GTDB): domain Bacteria; phylum Actinomycetota; class Acidimicrobiia; order Acidimicrobiales; family JACDCH01; genus DASUCS01. The sequence continues at coordinate 229,207 of JBEEGH010000028.1, read as the reverse complement.
AGTTCGATTCTCGTCACCCGCTCTCGTGCGAAGTGCCTGGTCAGGGCCAACTACTGCATGCCGGGTCGCCTCAGTCGGCCTCGGCCCTCAGGGCCGCAAACGTCTTGTCATCGAGCCGCGGAACTCGCCATTTGAGCCAGCCATCGGCCGACCCGACCTCCGCCGCTTCTTTCGCAGCTTCCGAAAGTGTGCGACACACCTGGCCACTGCGGAGGACGATCGTGCCGTCTGCTTGCACGTTCGCTTCCCTCGGCGGACCACTACGACGGCGCATGACAATCGGTTCGCCGGCATGAATCGTTCCGGCTCGCAGGAGATCGAGCACCGAGGTCGAGGAAGCTGTCACGCCGGCTCCTAGACGAGACCGAGTCGATGCGCCGCCGCCTCGAGATCGGTTCTGAAATCGCCCAGCGTGTTCAGCGTGAAGAGGCCGTCGATGCGATCCCCATCCCGGAGGTCATAGATGCGCCTGAGGTCCGCAGCGCGGTTCTTCCAGCCGATCCCGTCGACCGCCGCCATCACGAACTGCGTCGGGAGCCGAACCTCAGCCATCTCCTCGATCTCTCGGACGGCATCGGTGAGTTTGGAGCCAGTCGAGTCGAAGCCCTTCGCGGCGACGACGATCCGCGCATCGACGCCTCCAGCCGGCACCGCGAGATCACAAGGGGCTGTGGCAGCACCGCGTCCCTGGAACCGCGTTCGGAGCTCATACGCGAGGCCGAGCGAAGCAGCGACAGCTTCGATCTCGTCCTCGACCTTGCGCCCCGTTACGCCTGCGGCTGTCGCAGTTCGTCGACTGCCAGCCCGGGCCGCGAGCACGTCGCCGAAGTCGTAGGCCTTGTTGCGCTGCTCGTCGACCAGCCGGACCACGTCGTACTCGGTGTCCAGCATCGCGATGACCTCCGCCGGTCGCTCGCGGGCCAGCGTGATCCAGCCGGCGGAATCGAGGTGATGCTTGAGAACGTTCTTCAGCCGCTCCCGTGTCAGGCCGACGGCAAGACCGAGGATCGGGACGGCGTCCGGCTGATCCTGAATCAAGGCCGCGAGGACGTCGCGGTCAACCTTCGGAAGCGATGTGACATGCGCTGCCACAGCGCGGATCTCCTCGGTCTCTGCCGTAGGGATCGTGGGGTCGAACGGCTTGTCGAGCTGGCTGAGCGAGGCGACGTAGGCGTCGAACGGCGCTGGTGCCGGACTCATGTGCCGATGAACAGGTACTCGACCGCCTCGCGGCGCTCTGCTTGCGCGTGGGTTCCGAAGTGGTAGCGATGATCGATCTCGATCACGTCGACTGAGCCCTTCGCCTTGCGCAGTAGGCGTTCGATCGTTTCCGCATCCGGTACGGCGTTCGAGCTATACGACAGGACGATCGAGGACCGCTTGAAGCGCTCGAACGTCGTTTGCAGGGCCTCGACCACGGTGCGCTTGTACGAGAACGGCGTGTAGCGCTTCTCGAGCTTCTTCGTTTTCGTGTGCTCCATGATCGTCTGACCGCGCCAGTAGACGGAGAGCCCTTCCAGGAAGTGGTAGCGCTTGATGTAGCAGTTGTCGTCGCGCGGCGGCGCGTAGGGCGGATCGAGGTAGACGACATCGAACCCCGTGGGATCGATGTCGAAGACGTCCCCGTGCAGAGCCCGGCAGGGGCGTCCGTTGTCGAAGATGACTGCGTTGTATGCAGCTGCTGTCTCGACGAAGTGCTCGCGCAGCGACAGCCGTAGGTCGCGCCGGCCGTCGTCGTAACGGAGGTCGGTGAAGGTGAACACACCCCTGGGCTGCTTGCGAGCCGCGGCGAGCAAGAGGGCCGAGATAGCGAGCGCCCGCTTCGCTCCTCGCATCGAGTCGATGTGCGACCAAGCCGAATCCAGGAAGGCCCGATCGTCGCTCGTGAAGTAGAGGCCGTCGAACGTCCGGCTGATGAAGTCCCGATCATCGGCCGGCGGTCCGATCAGGCGCTCGATATCCGCGACGCTGAGTCGGGCGCGGTGGTTCGCCACCGTCGCGTCAGCGATGACCGCCGGAAACGCCAGAAAGTCATTCGCCGTGACGGAAGCTCCGACGGCCTTGAGCGCGTAGGAAACGACCCCACTGCCGCTGAACGCATCGAGGGCCGCGGCTGGAGCGAGATCATCGAAGACCTGCACCAGATGCGGGATCAAGCGGTACTTCGAGCCCATGTAGCGAAGTCGTGGGAATCTGGCGATCTGAGCGACGACGAGGTCAAGGCCACCTTCGGTCGTCGCAAGTGCCATGGCACTCATCGTTGCACCCCCGCGTTGCCGGGGCGCGAACCCACACCAGCTCCAGGCGACGACCTACAGGTATTCGACGTTCGGGCCTGCGGCCACCCGGTGTTGACAGTCGAACACGTACGACGCCGAGGTGAACGCGGCGTAATCGAACACGTCGTGGTCAACCAGCACCACGATGGCATCGGCCGCGTCGATCTCTTCCGGGGTGCAGTCGACGCGCTCGACGTCCGATGGCACGAAACGATCCTCGACGTACGGGTCCGTGACCGCGACGTCGGCGCCCATGGTGACGAGCTGCCGCAAGACCTCGAGCGCAGGAGACTCCCGGGCGTCGCCGGTGTTCTTCTTGTACGCCATCCCGAGTACGAGCACGCGGCGACCCTGCACGGACAAACCGCGGCGGTTGAACGCCAGCACGAGCCGCCGGAGCACATAGTCAGGCATGTGTTCGTTGATGTCGTTCGCGAGCTCGACGAAGCGGAACGGCTGGCCGAGTGAACGGCGTACGCGCCACGACAAGTACGAAGGATCGATCGGCAGGCAGTGCCCTCCGACGCCCGGACCCGGCGTGAACCGCAGGTAGCCGAACGGCTTCGACTCGGCCGCGCCCAGCACCTCCCAGACGTCGATGCCGAGGTCGTTGGCGAACATCGCCACCTCGTTCACGAGCGCGATGTTCACGTGGCGGAACGTGTTCTCGAGCAACTTCGTGAGCTCCGCCACCCGCGTGCTCGTGACCGGAACGGTGACATCGACGAACGCGTCGTAGAACGACCGCACGGCGCGCAGCGATTCGTCGTCGATACCGGAGACGACCTTGGGTGTGGTGCGCAATGTGTAGACGCGGTTGCCAGGATCGATGCGCTCGGGGCTGTAGCCCAGCATGAAGTCGCTACCGGCGGTCAGCCCAGAAGCGGACTCGAGCAACGGGGCAACGAGTTCTTCGGTCGTGCCGGGGTACGTCGTCGACTCCAGGACCACGCAGGCGCCGCGCGAAAGATGGGCGCCCAACGTCGCCGCGGCCTCCTCGATGTGCGACATGTCGGGGGCCCCATCGCGCAGCGGCGTCGGCACCGAGATCACCGCGACGTCGAACTCCTTCAGATCCGCCGGCTGATGGGTGGCGCGGTAGCGCCCGCTGTCGAGCGCCGCCCGCAGGTCTGCGTCGCTGACGTCGTCGACGATCGATTCGCCGGCATTCAGTCGCTTCACCCGCCGGACGTCGGTGTCGTAGCCGACCACGTCGAAACCGGCGCCGACCGCATGAATGGCCACGGGCAAGCCCACGTAGCCCTGCCCGACAACCACGACTCTCATGGCACGAGAGTACGTCGCCCGGGTTCGGGACCAGCGCCTCCCCTTGACTGTTACTCTGAGTAACGTTACGGTAAGTAACATGTCTTCGACCCGGGAGCGATCCCACGCCCGCGAGCACGACCGCGCCGCCCGACGGGCGACCCGCCGGGCCGAACTGCTCGACGCCGCCGTGCGAGCCATCCGTCGAGACGGCCCGATGGTGAGCATGGACGTGATCGCGGCAGAAGCCGGCGTCACCAAGCCGATCGTCTATCGCCACTTCGGCGATCGAGTCGGTTTGGCCACGGCGCTGGCCGATCAGTTCGGCTCCGAGCTCGTGGCCGAGCTCGACGACGCCCTCACCCAGGACCTTCCCCCCGAGCAGCTCTTGCGGGCCACGATCGACACGTATCTGGCGTTCGTCGAGCGGGACCCGCAGCTCTACACCTTCCTCATCGGGCGGCTGGGCGCCCCCGTGGGCCATGAGGTCGCCAATGGGTTGGTCGCTCAGGTCGGATCTCGGGTAGCCCTCGTACTCGGTGAGCAACTTCGAAGCCTCGGGATCGACTCCGGCCCGGCCGAACCGTGGGCCTTCGGGATCGTGGGCATGGTCCATCTGGCCGGCGACTGGTGGCTCGAGCGTCGCACCATGACCCGGGCTCGCCTCGTCGACGACATCACTGCATTGCTTTGGCACGGCCTCGGAGGCCTTGTCCCCGCTACACGTGAGGAAGAACGATGACATTTGCTGCCCAACCCGGTGCTCAGCTCGAGCGGTGGGATCTCCTGCTCATCCTGCTCGTCGCCTTCGGGGCCATCGTGGTGGCGCTGGCCATCACGGGCCGCCGGGCAAAGCGCGACGACGACTGGCTGCTCTGGGTGCCGAACGGGCTCGAGCGCGTCACCGGTATCCCCGGTTGGGCCGCCGGGATGATCGGCACCGCCGCCTTCGGGCTCCTCGTCGCCGGAATCGGGTTCTACAACGACGTCGCGTGGCACGTGGGCCGCGGGCGCGACAACGAGCTCTTCACCGCGCCGCACACGATGATCATCGTCGGCCTCGGTCTCATCGCGTTGGCCGCCGGCGTCGGCGTGTTGTTCGCCACCCTGCAACGGGTCGACACTGCGCTTCGCGTGAAGGCGTTGCGCGTGCCGTGGTCGGCTGTGCCGCTCGGGTTGCTCGGCGTGTGCGCCCTCAGCGGGTTCCCGCTCGACGATCTCTGGCACGCCACCTACGGCATCGACGTCACGATGTGGAGCCCCACCCACATGTTGATGATCTGCGGCGCGGCCTTCAGCCTCATCGCCGCGTGGCTGGCGCTCGCCGAAGCGGGAGTGAGCTTTCGGCAGAACCGTTGGACGAAGATCGCCCACTTCATCGCCGCGTGGTTCGTTCTCGCTGGGCTGACGGCGCCGCTCGGTGAGTTTCGCTTCGGCGTACCGCAGTTCCAGCAGCTGTTCCATCCGCTGTTGCTCCTGCTGGCGGCGGCGTTTGCCTTTGTGCCGACCCGCATCGTGCTCGGTCGTGGTTGGGCCATCGCGCTGGCGCTGGCGACGTTCCTTCCGGAGAGCATCGGATTCATGTCGAGCACGGGAAGCAACGGATTCGTGCCGACGCGCACGCCCGGCATGTTCATCGCATCGGCAGTCGCCGTCGAGCTCGCGGCCGTGCTCTTCGGCACAGAGCGACGCCTGCGCTTCGCGATCGCATCAGGCGTTGGCGTCGCGACGATCGGTTTGGCAGGTGAGTGGTGGTGGAACCGCGACGCGAGCCAGCCGTGGAACGGCGCGCTCATGCGCGACGCGTTCATCCTCGGTCTCGTCATCGCCATCGGCTCCGCGGTGTTGGGCGCGGCGTATGCGGGCGCAGTGAACCGTCAGCCGGGTCGTCTCCCGCGGATGGCGATCCTCGCCGCGACGGCTGCAGTGGTCATCGCGATCCTGCTTCCGATGCCGCGGCGCACGAGCAACGTGGTCGCGCAGATCGACATGATCCGCACCGGAGACACCGTGGCATTGACGGTGCACCTCGATCCGATCGACGCGGCGCAGAACGCACGCTGGTTCCAGGCCATCGCGTGGCAAGGCGGCGGCTTGCGTGTCGTCGGTCTCCACGCCGTCGCGCCCGGCACCTACGTGTCGGACGCGCCGCTTCCAGTCGGCGGCAGATGGAAGTCGATGATTCGGCTCCACACCGGGGCCGTGATGATGTCGGCGCCGGTGTTCCTGCCGGCAGATCCCGAGATCGGCGTCCCCGAGATTCCCGCTACGTCGCGCACCATCGCCTTCTCCGGCGAGGAGCAGTACCTCCTGCGCGAAGTGAAGCCTGGTCCGAACACCGTGATGGTGATCGCCTACGTGGTGATCGGTGTCGTGGTGATCGTTTGGGCTGCGGCCTTCGTGCTCGCCTGCACTCGCATTCCGAAGCAGCCGCCGCTGCGCACCCGGGGCACGAGGTCGTCTGAGCAAGAGCCCACACCGGCGTCCACACCCGCCCGCCCCCGGGAGCGCGAACTCGTCTAGCGCGTGAGGATGGTGGCGATCGCCCACAGCACGGCGAGGCCGCCGACCGATGCCATCACGACGGTCCGGGCGACGGGCGCCCGCTCCAATTCGCCATCTTTCGGACGTTCCGGAGGACGGACGAGCGCCAGCACGTTGCCGACAACGAGCGCTCCGCCCAAGGCCAGGACGAGGTAACGCAGCAGGTCAGGGCCACCGAGCAACATTTCGCTTGAGGTTAGAGCCGGACATGCCGATACACGGAACGGAGCAGGGGCCGCCTGGGGTGTGCGACCCGCTACCGGTGACGGTGAGGGGCCGTTCGACCACGCACCGTCAAACTTTTTCGGAAATTCGCTCAAGCTTGGCGCGCCAGCAGACGAAGAAGAACTACCTGATGGTCATCGCCCCCATCAGGCACAAACCGGGGATCCGGGGCGGGGGTTGCAACTCCCTCCAAACGCATCGCCTCCAGCACTTTCCAGGGTGCTGGCGCCTTTCGTGGCCTCCGTCCCGCCCCCGAGTTCCAGATGCCATCGCCCCCTCGCCAGGGGGCGGTGGTGTTTTTGAACGGCAACATGCTCGGCTCCGAGCTTCGCAACCAGACGGTTTCGGGGTCATCCCCCGCTGCTCGCCGGAGTCGTCGTGCTGGTCGTCTGTCCTGGTACGCCCACCAAGGCGCCTGGGTCAGCGGTCGCATGCAGATCGTCGGCCGCGACCGTCGTGCGGATGACCTTGGCTTGGGTACGGTCCGTGGCCTCGACCCGTTCGATCACCGTGAGTGACGGCGCGAAGTTGGACCGGTCGAAGCAGAACAGGGCGTGATCTCCGTAGGGCGGCGACGGGATCGCGACGGCGAGGTCGAGTCGGAAGCAGTGGTCGACACTGTCTGCGAAATCGATCACGCGATACAGCGGCCGATCGCCGCGTAGGTACACCTCGAGCCCGGCGATCTCACGATCGACGTCGGTCGTGTAGTCCGGCGCCGCTTCTGCGGTGATGCAGTTCGACGAGCCGCCCGGCGTCGACGCGCACCGCAGGATCTTGCCGCCGAGACGTCCCGCGACGGAGCCGAGCCCGATGATGAGCCGGTTGTCAGGCGGCTGTTGCACGACGCGCACCGTTTGCTGCAGCTTGTTGCCGTCGGGCAGCGTCCGGGTGTAGTCGGAGTCGACCACGAACGTGGCCATACGGCTCTGTCGCCAGGTGGTGAGGAACGTCTGCGCGGCCGCCTCGCCCCGTAGTGACCGCGACGGTGTCCCGATGGTGAAGGCCGCAACGCACGCACCGACGAAGAACAGCAGCGCAACGGCCACCGGTCCACGGCCGTCGCTCATGCCCCGGAAGGTACTGTGCCGTATGGCGTTTCATCACGTCGCGCTGGCCACACGGGACCTCGACGCGACCCACCGCTTCTACACCGAGGTCATGGGCTTCGAGCTCCTCAAGGCGATCGTGGCTCCGACCCCGAATCCGAAGGGGGGCTGGGCCAAACACGTCTTCTACGACACCGGGGGCGACGGGCTCATCGCGTTCTGGGACCTGCACGACGACTCGATGGCCGACTTCGATCCCGCGATCTCCACGGGCCTGGGGCTCGAGGTGTGGGTCAATCACCTTGCCTTCGCGGCGCGCGACCTCGACGAGATCGAGGAACGCAAGCAACGGTGGCTCGGCTCCGGATACGACGTCGTCGAGATCGACCACGGGTGGTGCACGTCGATCTACACGAACGATCCCAACGGCATCCTCGTCGAGTGGTGCACCGACACCAAGCCCTACACCGCAGAGGACCGCGAGCACGCCCTTCGTCTGCTCGCCACTGCGGAACCCGAACTCGAGGATCCCCCGATGCCGTCCTTCCACAAGGCAACGAAGGTCGACGCTCCTGCCTGAGAAGGCGGTCATCGGATGGCGCGAGTGGGTCGGTCTGCCCGACCTCGGCGTCGACTGGGTGAAGGCGAAGGTCGACACCGGCGCCAAGTCGTCTTCGTTGCACGCCTGGGACATCCGGGTCGACGAGACAACCGGCGTCGTCGGATTCAACCTGCACCCGTGGCAGGACGATGAATCCGTCGTGATCGCCGCGACGGCCCCGCTCGTCGAGCACCGCGACGTACGCAGCTCGAATGGCGAGGTCGAGGTGCGTCCTGTGATTCGGACGAACGCGCTCGTCCTCGGCCGACAACTCGAGATCGAACTGACCCTCACGAGTCGCGACGAGATGGGATTTCGGATGTTGCTCGGACGCTCCGCTGTACGTCGACGGTTCGTCGTCGACCCCGGCAGGTCGTTCGTCGGTGGTGGGGATAGATTTTCCCGCCCCTCATGAAGATCGCCGTTCTCTCCCGCAACTCGTCGCTCTACTCGACCACCCGCCTCAAGGAGGCGGGTGAGGCGCGCGGTCACGAAGTCCGAATCGTCGATTACCTCCGCTGCTACATGAACATCACGTCGCGCAAGCCGCAGATCTTCTTTCAAGGCAAAGAGCTCGAAGGCTTCGACGCGGTGATCCCTCGCATCGGCGCGTCGCACACGTTCTACGGCACGGCCGTCGTGCGGCAGTTCGAGATGTTGGGCACATTCACCCCCAACGAGAGTCAGTCGATCACCCGCAGCCGCGACAAACTGCGCAGCCTCCAGCTGTTGGCCAGAGCCGGCATCGGCCTGCCGGTCACCGGGTTCGCCCACTCGACGAAGGACATCGATGGCCTGCTCGAGACCGTCGGCGGTGCGCCCGTGGTCGTCAAGCTCCTCGAAGGCACGCAAGGTGTCGGCGTCGTGTTGGCCGAGACGAAGAAGGCGGCCGAGTCGGTGATCGCCGCCTTCCGCCAGCTCGACGCCAACATCCTCGTGCAGGAGTACATCAAGGAGTCGGGCGGCTCCGACATCCGGTGCATCGTCGTGGGCAACCGTGTCGTTGCGGCGATCAAGCGAACCGGGGCGCCGGGGGACTTCCGGTCGAACCTGCACCGCGGCGGCACGGCTGAGAAGATTCGGCTCACGCCCGAGGAGCGGTCCATCGCCGTGCGGGCCGCACGGACGGTCGGGCTCAACGTCTCCGGCGTCGACCTGCTGCAATCGAATCACGGCCCAGTGGTGATGGAGGTGAATTCGTCGCCCGGCCTCGAGGGCGTCGAAGGCGCCACCAATGTCGACGTGGCTGGCAAGATCATCGAGTTCATCGAAAATCACGCCGCGCCGAACAAGACTCGTGACCGCGTCAAGGGGTAGCAGACCGCTCCGGGCGAGAGCGCCCCGCAACGAGCCGATCACCATCGGCGGCGTCACCACTGCGCCCGGCACGCGCCGACATGTCGAGCTCCCCGTCGCGAGACTGCCGACCGACACCTCGCTGTCGATGCCGGTCGCGGTCATCAACGGCCTTCGCCCCGGGCCGAAGCTGTGGCTCAATGCGGTGATCCACGGCGACGAGGTCAACGGCGTCGAGATCATTCGCCAGCTGCTGCAGACACTCCGACCCCGCGACCTGGCCGGAACGGTCATCGCGGTTCCGATCGTGAACGTCTTCGGTTTCGTGAACGAGAGCCGCCAGCTCCCCGACCGTCGCGACCTCAATCGATCGTTCCCGGGCTCTCCGCGCGGATCGCTCTCCGCACAGCTCGCACATCTGTTCATGACGCAAGTGGTCGAACGCTGCGACTACGGCATCGACTTCCACACCGGCAGCGATCACCGAACCAACCTGCCCCAGTTGCGCGTCGATCTCTCCGACGCGGAGGTGGAGCGGCTGGCCAAGGCGTTCGCGGCTCCGGTCACCGTCGATGCGGCCTACCGCGACGGTTCGCTGCGCTCGGCGTGTCGCGCCATCGGCATCCCGCTGCTCGTGTTCGAAGGAGGCGAGGCGCATCGCTTCAACGCCAACGCTGTGCGCGTGGGCATCGAGGGAACGCTGCGGGTGCTCGCGGAGCTGGGGATGATCCAGGGCTCCGGCGTGCCCCCCGACGTCGAGACGACGATCGTGCGTCACAGCCGTTGGGAGCGCGCGCGACGCAGTGGCATCGTGCGCATCGACGTGTTTCCCGGGCAGGCGGTCGAGCGGGGCGACGTCCTCGGCATCATCGGCGACGCGCTCGGCACGCGGCACGCAGCGGTGCGCGCCAGCCGTACGGGGATCGTGCTCGGCTACACCCGCAACCCACTCGTGTCCCAAGGCGACGCCCTCGTGCACCTGGCGGATCTCAGTGAGACCGCCCGCGGCGGCCCGGCCCGCCCACCCAGTTAGCCGCCGCTGACAACCTCGAGTCGGAGTTCAGCAATGAGGGGTCGGTGGTCACTGACGGGCGCCTCGCCGACCTTCACGTTCTCGACAGTCAACCCGCGGACCGCGATGTGATCGATCTGCTGCACGGGATCGTGCGCCGGTTCCGTCGGACCGCCGCCCGCAAGCGCGAACCCGGCACCGGTGATCATGTCCTCGATGTCGTGCGATCGCAGGTTCAGGTCGCCCATCAGGATGCACGGCCCAGTCTCTTGCTCGAGTCTCGTCAGTAGCCACTCGAGTTGCCGGTGCGCCTCGTGCTCCTCGTTCTGTAGATGCGTCGTCACGACGATCACGCCGTCCACGTCGGCCAGCAAGGCGACACGCGGTTGGCCCTCCTCGTGCGGGAGGTCGAGCACCTCGTGTCGGCGGAGCTGGCCGCGTGCGGACAGCGAGACGCCGTCACTCCCGATGATGGCGAGACCTCGTGCCGGTGCGTAGGCGCGGCCGGCTGCGAGCGCGGCGCGCGCGATCAACGCCGGCTGGTCGGCGAACCACGACCTGATGACACGGAAGTCGACCTCTTGCACCGCGAGCACATCCGCGTCGAGCGCGCGCACTCCCGCCGCCAAACCTCGGTTCGAGGCGAAACCGTGGCGCGGCCGACCGTGACGGACGTTCCAGGTGGCGACTCTCACCGGCGTGTGTACAGCACCACGCCGTCGACGTCTTCGGCGCGGCCGTAGTTGGCCGCGACGAAGTCCGCGAACTCGGGAAAGCGATCGATCGAGAACGACGTTCCCACGGACGCGTCGACGATCAAGGCCGGAGGATGGAGCGCGAGATCCGACGTGAAGTCGTCCCACGCGCCGTCGACCGCGTACTGCCGGCCGACGTGCTGCGCGCTACGACCGCCACCGAAGCCGGTGAGAAACCCCGATGTGAGAAACCGCGTCGCCGGGAGGCGGTCGGACGCCCAGTACACCTCAGGAAACTGACCCCACACGAAGATGTGATCGTCGGGCCCGGTCCGCGCATCCACAGCGGCGGCAACTCGCTCGTAGGAATGCAGCAGACGAGGGTGAGAGGTGAACGCCAGGGCGAGAGAAATGGCGACTGCACCGGCTCCCAACAACGCGGTGCGAACCCAGGCCGGACGTCTCGCGGCCGCGAGCGTGCCGGCAGCCAACAGCGCGAACGGCGGCGCCAACTGCAAGAAGTAGTGACCGAAGAACCGAAAGCCGGAAGCCGCTCCGATCCCGGCGGCGACCAGCCACAGCCAGAGGTCGAGATCCGCGCGACGTCGGCGCCACGCACCGACCACGAGGATGAGCGCGCCGAGGTTGGCCATGAGGAACATGAACGAACCCCACGCCCCGCGGCCGATCGCCACCGTCCACGAGCCGCTGGGGTCCAAGTAGCCGCCGGTGCCGGTGAACACCCAGAACAAGAAGTCGCTCCAACCGAAGAGTGCCGCCGCGACCGCGATCGGGAGCACGAACGCGGCCCCCAAGCGCAGCACGCCCGGCGCTCGATCTCGCCGCCACGCCAGGTACGCGAGCGGAAGCAGGGTCGTGGCGGCTACTTGCTTCGCCAGCGTCGCGACTGCGGCTGCGAAACCGGCGCCCGCGTTGCGCCGTCGATCGGCGAGCAACATCGCCGCTGACATGAACGGGAGCATGAACACTTCGAAGTTGGCGGCTTGACTGTCCTCGACCACCAGCCCCACGCTCGCCACGAGGTACAGCAGCGCGGCGGCGAAGGCGGCCTGGTCGCCCCAGCGCCGTCTCGCGATCGCGGCGAGGAGCAACGCGGTCGTGACATGCGCGCCGACGGCGAGCAGCCGCACCCAGATCAGAGCATCCGAGCCCGTCACGCGCGCCGTCGCCGCGTAGAGGTACGGCACCAGAGGGGGCTTGCGATCCACCACATCGCGGTAGAGCTGGCCGCCGTCGTTGATCACGCGCGCTTGCGTGGCGAGGAACGCTTCGTCCGGGTTCAAGACCTCCGTGCGCACGAAGCCGGGAAGGTGCGTGACCGCGGCGACAACGACAACGATGACCGCGAGCCGCCAGCCGGAGGTCCAGCGCTGCACCGCAGTGCGCGTGGGTTCAGCGTCGACGACCTGCACGGGACCGCCAGTCTCGCGCCGCTACATCTCCCGACCCATGTCGTGGAACCGAGCGGACTGCGGCAACCAGGCAAGCCGTACGTTGCCCGTCGGTCCGCTGCGGTGCTTGGCCACGATCACCTCGGCCATGTCGCGGTCGGTGGTCTCGGGGTTGTACACCTGATCGCGGTACAGGAAGAGCACGACGTCTGCATCCTGCTCGATGGACCCGGATTCGCGCAGGTCGGAGAGCATCGGGCGCTTGTCGGCACGGGCCTCGAGTTGGCGGTTGAGCTGCGCGCACGCGACCACGGGGGTCTCGAGCTCGCGAGCCAAGACCTTGAGGTTTCGGCTGATCTCCGAGACCTCGACCTGCCGGCTCTCGCGATCGGTTCGACCGGTCATGAGCTGGATGTAGTCGACGATCACCAACCCGAGCTCGCCGATGCGGCTCTTCAGCCGACGGGCCTTGGCCCGGATGTCCATCACGGTGAGCATGGCGTTGTCGTCGATGAACAACGGTGCGGGGGAAAGTCGGCCGACCGCGTGATTGATGCGTGTCCAGTCGTTCGTCGACAACCGACCCGTGCGTAAGCGTTTGCCGTCGACATTCGCCTCGGCCGCGATGAGCCGCTCGGTGACTTCGAGCTGGCTCATCTCGAGCGAGAACAGCAACACCGGCTTGCCGACATGCACCGCCGCATTCCGCGCCATCCCGAGCGCGAAGGCCGTGTTGTGCGTCGGGATCATCGATGCACCGGCCAAGTAGAGATGACTCGGCGAGTCGACCGTGATGCAGCGAACAGGCACCGATGCCACCGGACGGATCGCGACGATTGCGTGTCTCGTGAGGCGGTCATCGTCTCGAGACGTCCACCGGAAGACGAACGTCACGGCTTGACGCCCGTCGGGAAGCCGCGTCGAGCGCTGGCGTATCGGCCCCGGGTTGTGCCCCAGCGAACAGACGAGCTCGCGCGCCTGCTCGAGCAGGCTGCGGTTGACAAGGCACAGCTCGACGATGCCGTTGTTGTTCGACATCACCGCGTCGGTTTCGAGCAATCCTTGCAGCAGGGCCAACCGTTGTTTGAACGACGCACGCAGATACAGCGCCGGCACCTGCTCGATCTTGCTCAGCCAGCGTCCGAGCGTGGATGGGTCGACCGGCAGGTCGATATCGGGCAAGTCGAGCGCTCGCGCGACCGGCACATGCCAGTTCGGGCGCCGCCCGCCCGGACCGCGCACACCTTCGGCGAGCATTTTCTTCGTCGTGACAACGCGCGGCTCCCAGCGGTGCTGGCCGAGCTCACGCGCGATCGCGAGCCACTGGTGATCGGCGTCGGCGACGATGACGGAGCCGTCGTCGAACTCGACCTCGTAGCACTGCCGATCGTGTTGCACCGGAGTCGCGTACGTGACCGTGCAGGGCCGGCCTTGGTCGTCGAGCACTTCGTCGCCGACACCGAGGTCGCCCATCGTGGTCCAGCCGTGAGGCGTCGCCAGTGGGGTGTCGAGGCTGAGCGCTTTGCCCATGCTCGGCCTGGCACCTACGACGACAAGGGAGCTCGGTTGCAGGCCGGCGAGTAGCTCGTCGAGATCGGTGTACCCGGTGGCGAGGCCAGTCACGGCCTCCTTGCGCTCGTAGAGCAACTCGAGCCGATCGAGCAGCGGATCGAGAAGATCTCGCAGCACCTTGGTGGAATCGGCCATGCGGCGCTCGGCCACGCCGAAGACCATCGACTCTGCTTCGTCGATGGTCTTCGTGACGTCGTCGGGAAGCCCGTAGGCCTTCTCCGCGATCTCGCCCGCGACATAGATCATCCGACGCAGCAGCGCGTGCTCTTCGACGATCTTGGCGTAACGACCGGCGCTGCTCGTGGCCGGCGTGTTGTTCTGCAGCCCGACCAGTGCGCTCTGTCCGCCGATTGCGTCGAGCAACCCCGCGCGCCGCAGTTCCTCGGCCACGGTGACAGGGTCGGATGGCTCGCCCGCTCCGTAGAGCGACGTGATGGCGTCGAAGATGTGCCCGTGGGCCGGCTTGTAGAAGTCGTCGATGCCGACGGTCTCTACGGCCGAGGCGATCGCGTCCTTCGACAACAACATCGCGCCGAGCAGCGACTCTTCGGCTTGCAGGTTGTGGGGGGGAACGCGCGCAGGACGCGCTGCTCCCCGTTCAACATCCGGTCTTCCGTCCGCCATCGCCCGTTCACCTTGCCGCGGACGTCTTGTGGACCGATAGACCGAACTTGTTGTGGAATCCCTGTGGACACACCCCCACATTCTGGGGACGGGGTGTGACAGTGAAGCCGAACTAGGTGCTGACGACCTCGACGGTGATGGCGAACTCGACGTCGGAGTGCAGGCGCGTCGCCACCTGGTGCGTTCCAAGCGACTTGATCGGCTCGTCGAGGTGCAGCTTGCGGCGGTCGAGCTCGATGCCGGTCTGCTCTTGCACCGCGGTGGCGACGTCGGCGGACGTCACCGAGCCGAACAGGCGTCCTTCGGCGCCGGCCTTGGCCTTCACCGTGATGACCTTGGGAACGAGTTTCTGTGCAACCTCCTCGGCCGCGCCTCGATCCTTGGCATCACGGATGTCGCGAGCGCGCCGCATGGACGCGGCTTGCTCGATGTTGCCGTTGGTTGCCTTGAGCGCGAATCCCTTTGGAACGAGGTAGTTCCGGGCAAAGCCATCGGCGACGTCGACGATGTCTCCCTTCTTGCCCACGTCGGCGACGTCAGAACGGAGGATGACCTTCACGCGTCGTCCTCGAGTACGAGCTCCGTGTCGCCGTCGATCTCGATCACGACATCGTCGAGCACCTCATCGAGACCGACATCGTCGCCGCGTTCCTCACCACCGGACGGCGGCGGACCTTGCGGGCGCGGCGGCGGTCCGTCGGCGCGACCGGGGCCACCAGGACCGCGATCGCGTGAGGTGCGCTGCGTGGTGACCCGGTTGGTGTACGGCAGCAGCGCCATCTCACGAGCGTTCTTGATGGCGCGCGCCACCTCACGCTGCTGCTGGGCATCGTTGCCGGTCACGCGACGAGCACGGATCTTGGCCCGGTCGGACATGAACCGGCGCAGCAGGTTGATGTCCTTGTAGTCGATGTAGTCGACGCTCTCTTGGACGAGAACGCTCGTCTTCTTCTTCGAGCGTCGAGCGTTGTCTTTGTTCTTGGTGCGGGGAGCCTTCTTTGCCACGGTTAGAACGGCTCCTCATCGCCGCCGGCGTAGACCGGGGCAGGCTCGTTGGATGCGGGGCGACTTCCGCCGCCGCTCGACTCGCCGCCTTCGCGACGCTCGTTCTTGGTGATGTCGACGGTGGCCCAGCGCAAGCTCGGACCGATCTCGTCGGCCACGATCTCGACAACCGACCGCTTCTCACCTTCGGGTGTCTCCCACGAGCGCTGGTCGAGGCGACCGTTGACGAGGACGCGGGCTCCCTTGTGCAACGAGTTGGATGCGTTCTCACCAAGCGTTCCCCACGCGGTCACGTTGAAGAACGAGGTCTGCTCGACCCATTCGCCCTGCTTCTGGTAACGGCGGTTGACCGCCATTCCGAACGTGGCGACGGCTTGGCCGGCCGGGGTGAAGCGCAACTCGGGATCGCGGGTGATGTTGCCCACGACGGTGACGGTGTTATCGGGCATTCAATTCTCCTCAGGTCATCCGGCCGCAGCGGCCGGGGCCGGCTCGCCCAGAAGGCCGCGGCGGGCGGCCTCTTGGTCGGGCAGTCGGATCAGCTTGTGGCGGACGATGTCGTCCGCGAGCCGCAGCTGGCGCTCGAGATCGTCGAGTGCGCCGCCCTCGGCCAGGATCTGCAAGACGAGGTAGAAGCCTTCGGTCTTGTGATCGATCTCGTAGGCGAAACGGCGCCGGCCCCAACGCTCGGTGGTCTTGATCTCACCTTGCTTGGCCTGCACTTGTTCGCCGATTCGGCGGATGGCGGCGTCGACGCCGGCGTCGTCCGCCGCTCCGTCGACAATGACCATGAGTTCGTAAGCTCGCATGAGCGAGTCAGTACCTCCCTGTGGATCCGGCAGAGCCGGAGCCCCGCCGAATGCGGAGCAGGGTTTCGATTGGACGACGCAGGTTAGCGGTCACGGTCCCCATGATGCGAGGGGGGTATGACAGCGACGGTTCTCCCCGCCTGAACCGGAGAATTCTTCCGGTTGTCACCGCACAAACGTCGCCGGGCTATGTGCAGGGGGCGTTCTCGTCGACGATGGTGGCGCCGTCCATGATGCCCAGCGACGCGAGATTGCCCTGGGGCACCTCGATCGTGAACCGGTACGGACCGGCCGGCGGATAGTCGCGACAGTCGGGGCTGTCCGAGCAGGGCTCCATGTCGGCCGTCGTGACGATCTGGCCGGCGCTGCTGATGTACGCGATCGACAGCGGCATTGGCGTGTTGCGCATCCAGAACGACTCACTGACATCGTTGTCGTACCGGAACAGCATTCCGTTGTAGCCGCCGAGTGTCGTGTCGTTGACCTGCATGAGACCGCGAGCTCGTTGCTGATTGTTGGCCGCCAGCAGCAAGCACCAGTTGAGCAGCTTGTCGGTGGTGTGCACCGTGACCCGAGTTTCACCGAACCCTGCGAGCGGCGTACGACTCGCCGATCCCGCGCTCGGCGCCGAGAGATACGGATCGGCCGGGTTGTTGGCCCCTTTGACGACGCAGCCGATGAGGCCGAAGACGAGGATCGCACCGATGATCCACCGCAGGATGGCGAGCCCCAGCGGGCTGTCAATCTCCGGGAACGGCGATCTCACGGCGCGCTTCCCCGGGGGCTCCGCCCCCGAACCCCAGTGCGCTCGTTCCTCACGCTGTCTTGCTACCACCCCCGTACAGCCCGAGCGTCTCGGCCACGTCGCCCGCGAGGTGATAGCTCTCCTCGTCGGCAGGGAAGCGGCCGGAGCGCACGTCGTCGGCGAACGCGCTCAGCGCGGCGATGCCATCCGCCTTCAGCGAGGCATACCGACGGACGAACTTCGGGATGATGCGATCTTCGAGACCGAGCACATCGTGGAACACGAGCACCTGTCCATCGCAGTGCGGTCCGGCCCCGATGCCGATGGTCGGAATCGAGAGCGAGTCGGTGACCATCCGCGCCACCTCGTCGGGCACGCCTTCGAGCACGATCGAGAAGCACCCCGCATCCTCGAGCGCCTTGGCGTCGTCCACGAGCGCGAGCGCCGCAGACACCTCGCGGCCCTGGACCTTGAAGCCGCCCATCGCGTGCATCGACTGCGGCGTGAGGCCGATGTGACCCATCACGGGGATCTCGGCGTCCATGATCGCGTCGACCATCGGCAGCCGCTTGCGGCCACCTTCGAGTTTCACCGCTTGAGCACCGGCGCGCACGAGGCGGGCGGCGTTGCGCACGGTCTCCTCGACCGAGACGTGGTAGCTCATCCACGGAAGATCGCCGACGATGAGCGGCTGCGGACGGGCCCGGGCAACGGCGCCGACGTGGTGGGCCATGTCGTCGATCGTGACCTGCAGCGTGTCGTCGTAGCCGAGAACCACCATCGCGAGTGAGTCACCCACGAGGATGAGGTCGACTCCGGCTTCGTCAGCCATGCGCGCGCCAGGGGCGTCGTAGGCGGTGACCATCACGAGCGGGTCGCTACCGGCGCGGACCTTGCGGGCCCGAACCGAGGGTGCGGTGATCGATGCGGCCATCGAGGCCTCCTTGTGCGTCCGGCGCCACATGGCTGCCGGCGGTGAACGAACTGTACCGTCGGTCTCGTGTTCGACACCAGACGCTGCGAGTCCTGCGGGCGGGAGGACGAGGAGGTCGTCTCGGTGCGCCGCGTCTACGTCACGCCGGAGACGTGGGACACCGAGGGCAAGGTCGACGTGGTGGACGAGATCGAGCACTGGTGCTTCGCGTGTCGAAGCCACTACCCGCATCAAGAAGTGGACGAAATCGCCTGAACCAGAGCGGGGAGCGAGTCGGTGCCGTCGAAGCGATGGTCGCCGTCGATGACGAAGAGCTGGATGCCGTCGGGGGCTCCGGCTTCCCGGTAGGCGGCGCCGGCCTGCTCGAGCGTTGCCATCGCGGCGTCGAGCGGGAAGATGAGATCGTCCTCGGCGTTCTCGACGATGAGCGGACGAGGCGCGATGAGCGCGACGAGCCCGGCGTGATCGAGCTCGTCGGCCATCCCAGGCAGCACCTGTGACCCGCAGAAGTTCCAGGGAACGCGATGCGACGACGCGACCGAAGCAACTGCGCAACTGACCAGAGCGGCGGCGACCCGTTCGTCCCAAGCCGACAGGAACAGCGTGATCGTCCCGCCATACGACCAGCCGCACGCGCCGATGCGATCGCGGTCGACATACGGCAGCCCCTGCAGCACATCGATGCAGCGCGCCATGTCCCACAGGTTCTGCGCGAACGGGGTCGTTCCGACCAGCACTCCGTTCACGAGATCGGCATCGCAGTGATAGTGGTCGTCAGGCGTCCAATCGGACCGTTCGCCGAACCCGCGAAGATCTGGCGCGAGGACGACGACGCCAGCGGCCGCGAGCCAGGGCGGATACGTGATCGTTTCCTTCGTGGTGCCATGGCCGTGGACCGCCAGCACCGCAGGACGAGGCGCGTCGGCATCGGCGCTGTCCGGCACGAACAGCAGAGCGGGGACCGACATGGCGGCTTCAGCGTCGAAGACGATGCGTTCGACGCGATAGCCGTCGCGCTGCTCGACCTCGAGGACCTCGAGGTCGGCGTCGACCAATGCGGGTAGCCGACCGAGCAACGCGCCGAGGCGCTCGCGGGTGACGACCGCTGGGGGCGCCGCGCTGTCGACCCGCAATCGCCAGTACGCCCACGGTGAGAAGTTTCGGTGCTTCACCGTCAATTGGGTAAGGCCGTCGTGCTGGTCGGTGGCTCGATCGTCGTGGTGGTCTTGTCCGGGTTCGTCGTCTCCGTCGTCGTCGACGCGGGATTCGTCGTCGTCGTGTCGGGCAGCGTGGTGTCGGTCGACGACGTGGTCGTGAGATCCCCGTTGAGCACCTTGCCCGGGAACGTCGACGGATTGCTGAAGTCCCCAACGTCCATGCCGCTGGTGATCGACTTCATGTACTTGTTCCAGATCGTCGCGGGGAAGGTGCCGCCGAACACGACTCGGCCGTGCACGCTGGTCATGTACCGCGCCGGGCCGTCCTCCGGCGCGTTGCGGTAGCCCATCCAGACGGCGGTCGAGTAGCCGTTCGGTGTGAAGCCGACGAACCACGCGTCCTTGTTGTCCTCGGTGGTGCCGGTCTTGCCGGCAATCGGCTTCCCGAAGAACGCTCCGCTCCCGGTGCCGCCGTGCACCACGCCTTGCAAGGCGAACGTGACGAGATCGGACTCCTGCTTGGTCAGCGGGTTCGTTTGTGGTTGATCGAACGTGATGGTGTCGTAGCCACCGCTGCCGTTGGGCACCTCGACCTTGGTGATTCCAGTCGGCTGGATGTGTGTGCCGCGGTGAGCGAACGTCGAGTAGCCGGACGCCATGTCGAGCGGGAAGACATCGCCGGTGCCGAGCACGAGCGAGTTCACCTCGGGCAACGGCGTGGTGATGCCCATCTGCGTGGCCAGCGGAATCACGTTCTGTGGATGCACCTTCAACATCAGCTGCGCGAACACCGTGTTCGACGAGTGCTTCGTCGCGTCGAGGAGGTTGAGCACGCCGCTGCTCGCCTCGGCGTTGTGGACGTCCCAATCCTTGCCCGCGTTCGCTTTCGGCAGCACGATCTCGCTCGGCGACTCGAACTGGGATTGCAGCGAGATGCCTTGCTTCACCGCCTCGGCGAGCACGAACGGCTTGAACGACGACCCTGCGTGCCGGCCGCCGGCACCGAGGCCGGGAGCGGCATAGTTGTTCTCGTCGGTCGAGTGATCGCGTCCGCCGATCATCGCGATGATATGTCCGTCCGGATCGAGCGACACCAACGCCGAGAGCGGATCATCGGGCGAGGTGAGCGTGCTCGTCACCGCGTCGTAGGCCTTCTGCTGCTTGTCGAGGTCGAGCGTCGTGTACACACGAAGTCCGCCGCCGAAGAGCTTTGCTTCGTCCAAGCCGTGCTGCTTGAGTTGCTGCACCACGTAGTCGCGGAAGTACTCGGTGCCGATGTCGGCCCGCTGGACCGGACCAAAGCCCTTCTGATCGGGCGGCCGAGCCAGGATCGTGGTGGTCGGATCGCCGGCCGCGCCCACGACGAAGGGCGTCTTGTCTGCCACGTCGAACTGCGCCTGGTCGATCTTCTTGGTCTCGAGCATCCCCTGCAGCACGCTGCGCCGCCGGGTGATGGCCAGGTTTGTCTGCTCGGGTTTTGCGCCGTCGGCCGTTTCGGGCGAGCGGATGAGCCCCGC
Source organism: Acidimicrobiaceae bacterium (assembly GCA_041166745.1). Taxonomy (GTDB): domain Bacteria; phylum Actinomycetota; class Acidimicrobiia; order Acidimicrobiales; family JACDCH01; genus DASUCS01. The sequence continues at coordinate 208,465 of JBEEGH010000028.1, read as the reverse complement.
GAGGTACGCGGCTTCCGGCAACGTGACCTTCGACAGATCGTGACCGAAGTACGTGCGCACCGCCGCGCCGATGCCATAAGCGCCGCGCCCGAAGTACACGGTGTTGAGGTAGCGCTCGAGGATCTGCTGCTTGCTGAACTCCTGCTCGAGCTTGATCGACAGCACGGCTTCTTTGATCTTGCGGGACAGCGTGCGCTCGCTCGTGAGGTACACGTTCTTCACGTACTGCTGCGTGATCGTGGAGCCGCCTTGGGTGCCGCCTTGATTGCGCAGGTCGGCCCACAGGGCACGTGCCGTCCCCCACGGGTCGACGCCGCCGTGATCGAAGAACGTACGGTCTTCGGCAGCCAGCACCGCGTCGACCACCACCTGCGGCACTTGATCGAGCGTCACGTTCACGCGGTCCTGCTCGCCGTGCAGGCTCGCGATGGCATTGCTGTCGTTGCAGTTCGCCGAGACGTCAGCCGCGCAGATGAACGACGTCTGGGCTTGGAGGCGTTCGGGAGGCAGCTTGATCTGGGCCAGCGAGTAGCCGAGCCCCGCGACACCGGCCACGAGCAACAGCCCGAGCAGGAAGAGCCCGCGCCGCCATCGCCAGAGAATGTTGCGGCGCTTGCCGTTCGGCTTGAGATCAGAGGGATGCGCCGCGCGACGGCGGCGACCCTTCTTCTTCTTGGTGCTACTGGGCATGGGGGGAGGGAGAGACCACTAGAGGCGGGCCGAGCGTACCAACGCGGCTGCGATCAGCCCCGTCAGGGCGGTAGCGGCGACCATGCCCGGCCCCAGCCGAGCCGGCGGCGACGAATCCTGATCCTCCCCGGCGACCATCCACGATGCGAGCGGCTCGGTCGCGGGACGACCTCCGGTCATCGCGACCAGCACTCCGGCGATCAACGCCGAAGCCACCGCCAGCGCGGCGCCGTCGCTGTAGGCCCGTAGGCCAGCGACACGAGTCCACGTCCACGACGTCGGACGAAGAACGAACCATGCACCCCCGGCAATCGCGATGACATCCACGACGCGCAACCGCGCCGCCGTCACGCCGGCGTGGCCCTGTGTGAGGCCGAACACTGTCGCGAGGACCAGGACGGCGAGTACGGGCCGCGGCCACCCTTGGCCGTCCGCGATGGCGTAGGCGAGGAGCGCCCCGCCGGGTGTCGCGGCGAGAAGCGCCAGCGGGCCACCGAGCGCGAGCGCGATCACCGTGCCGGCGGCGAGCGCACGCGCAGCAACCCCAGTGCCCGACAGCGGCCCGACCGCGGCGGCCAGTGTCCACGGGACGAGCGCGGCGCAGAGCGCCGGCGCCGCGCCTCGAGGCGCAATCGCACGCAGAAGCGCGAGCCCGGCACCAGCTACGCCGAGCGCCACCGCGAGCCAACGCGCCTGCGCGGTGTCCGTCAACGCGGGCGCAACATGCAGGCCGAGCAGCAGGGCGAGTGGCGTGAGCAGGTTGATCGCCCGACGGGTCGAGATGCTCGCCGCGATCCCGACGAGCGCGACGCCGATGATCACCGCCGCCGCTCCCCCGTGCCCGCCGGTGCGAACCCCGGCGGCGACCACCACGGCACCGGTGCTCAGCGCGGCAATCGTGATCCTGCCCGGACCGTGGGTGAGGGTCAGCAGAACGATGGCGGCGGCGATCGCGAGCACCGGTCCGACCGTCGACGGGTGTCCGGGCGAGCCCGAAGCAATCCCACAGGTCACCACCGTCACCGCCGCCGCGACCGTCGGTGCGCGAGCCGATGCCCGCACCCCGATCGCCAGGAACGCGGTCGCGCCGGCCGCCGCCAACGCGACGTCGTCCGGCGCGAGACGTGAGACATGCGGATGCTGCCCCGACACCAGCAGGACCGCCGCTCCCATCGCAGCGATCGCGCAGCCACCGATCGTCCAGCGCTGGTCGTGGTTCGGCGCGGCGACCGCAACGGCGAGCACCATCGTCGCCAGCGGTGCGAGTACGACGGCGACCAACAGCGCATCCGCCCAAGCGCTTGACGTCACCGCGCCAACCCCGCGCAGAGGAGCGCGAGCGCGCCACTGGTGCACGCAAGCAGTGGCAGCGAACGCCAGCGCGCGACCAACGTCGTGACGACCAGAGCGATCACGCTCGCCAGCACGCGCAACGCGAGCGCGCCACCGGGTGCGGGCCCGACGACGACATCGGCGGCCGCGATCGCGAACGGCGCAACCGGGTACACGCTCGCGGCGAGCGTTCGCGGCGCTCGCTGTCGCCGGTCGCGCCGGCTCGGGGCCGGTGCGGTGGCGGCCGCGACGGGCCATGAAACGGCCGCGAACACGAGAGCGAACGCGCTGCACCAGGCCGACGCCACCGCGGCTGCAGATCCGGTCCACCCGGCGGGACCGAGCACCGCTTGCCCGCCCGCGATGGCACCGAGGGCCGGCGATCCCCACCGCACGAACGCCGCCGTGAGGGCCAGGGCCGACGCCAGGCCAGAGGCCCGCCGCGCCGCGCCGAAGCCGAGCAGCAGCGTGAGCACGACGACGTCGCCCCGCGAGGTCACCGCCAAAGCGAAGGCGGCCGCCAACAATGCGGCCCGGGGCATCGGAACGACGAGCTCGCGACTCGGAGCCCGCGGTAGGTCTGCCGGAGGGGGCGGGGACGCCGGAGGCGATGGCGTTTCGGGCGGGGGCGGTGGTGCCTCAGGCGGCGGCCGTGGTACGTCGTCGCGACGAACCCGAACGCGGAGCCGGCCTGGTGGCGGCGGGATGCTCAGGAGCGGCGGCCTCGCCCGAGGGGAAAGGCGCGGGCGAGATGGTTCCACGAGCATTCGGGACAGACCTCGACGACGTAACACGCGAGGTCGTCGGCGCGACGAGACAACTTCGTGAGCTCGTCTTTCGACGTGATGCAACGCCCGAAGGCAGGAAGGCGCGGGCCGAACACGTACGACACGAGCACCACGTTGGCGGCCTCGCAGATGGGGCAACCGATCGACGTCGGTTCACCGCACTCACGAGCAGCCCGCACCAGCTCGGGATGCGCATCGCACACCTCGTGCTGCGCAAGGCGCTTCTTGCGGAACTCCGAGACCAAGGCCTGGCGCGCCAGCCGGTAGTCCACCGTGCCGGGCTGGGTGACGGTCACCCCGCGGATCGCTTCGGGCCTGAACATCTGGCCTGGGAGGATACCCGCCCCGTCGCTCCGGGGCTTGGAACGGCAGCGCTTGACATCCTTAGCGAAGCTGTTTAGATTCGATACATCGATTCGATACGTCGAGTCGCTATGCTCCCCTCGCAACGATGATCGACCTCGCCATCCTCGGGCTCCTCAAGGAGCAGGAACTCCACGGGTACGAGCTGCGCAAGCGGCTCGGCGACCTGCCGGGAGCGCGTTCGGGTGTGGTGTCCTTTGGCTCGCTCTACCCGGCGCTTGCGCGCCTCGAGCGGTCAGGCCTGGTGAAGGCCGTCGAGGCCAACACCCGGACAGACAAGGCGCCGCCGTCCAGCGGGTCGCTCGCGGGCGAGCTCGCCGCGTTCCGGGCGCGACATCTGTCGAGTGCAGGCGGGCGCAGCAAGAAGGTCTACGGCATCACCCCGAAGGGCGAAGCCCACCTCGTCGAGATGATCACCGATCCCCAACCCGCCGACGAGCGCACCTTCGCGTTGAAGGTTGCGTTCTGCCGGCACTTGCCCACCGAACAACGCCTCGAGCTGTTCGAGCGGCGCAGAGCGGAGCTCCTCGCTCGCATCGCCGAACGTCGTCGCGGCCCAGACCGCACGCTTGATCGCTACCTCCGCACCTTGCGGGAGCGCGACGACGCCAACTTGTCACAAGACCTCGCCTGGCTCGACCGGCTGATCGCCGGAGAACAAGGCCTTGCATTGGAGGACGCCCCGTCATGAGCAACAACACGATCCGCCTCGCGATCGCCGGTGTCGGCAACTGTGCGAGCTCGCTGCTGCAGGGCATCGAGTTCTACAAGGACGCCGACCCGAACGAACGCGTCCCCGGCCTCATGCATGTCGAGCTCGGCGGCTACCACATCCGCAACATCCAGCTCGTGGCGGCCTTCGATGTCGATGCCGACAAGGTGGGCATCGACACCAGCAAGGCGATCTTCGCTGGGCAGAACAACACCATCAAGTTCAGCGACGTCCCGCACCTCGGCGTCACGGTGCAGCGGGCGCCGACGCTCGACGGCTTCGGCGAGTTCTACCGCGAGACCTGTGAGGAGTCGCCGGCCGAGCCGATCGACGTGACGCAAGCGTTGCGCGACGCACGGGCCGACGTCCTCGTGTCGTACCTCCCCGTCGGCAGCGAGCAGGCGCAGAAGTACTACGCCCAGGCGTGCCTCGATGCCGGTGTGGCCTTCGTCAACGCCATTCCGGTGTTCATCGCGTCTGATCCCCTGTGGGCCGCGAAGTTCGAAGCGGCCGGCGTACCCATCGTCGGCGACGACATCAAGAGTCAAGTGGGCGCCACGATCGTGCACCGCACCCTCGCCCGTCTGTTCGAGGACCGCGGCACCACGATCGACCACACGTACCAGCTGAACTTCGGCGGCAACATGGACTTCAAGAACATGCTCGAGCGCAGCCGCTTGAAGTCGAAGAAGATCTCGAAGACGCAGTCGGTCACGAGTCAGATCGACCAGGGCATCAGCGACCGCGACGTGCACATTGGCCCGTCCGATCACGTGCCGTGGCTCGACGATCGCAAGTGGGCGCTCATCCGTCTCGAAGGCCGAAACTTCGGCGACGTCCCCCTCACGGTCGAGCTCAAGCTCGAGGTGCATGACTCCCCGAACTCCGCGGGCGTGATCATCGATGCAGTGCGTTGCGCCAAGTTGGCCCAAGACCGTGGTATCGGTGGACCGGTCACTCCCGCCTGCCAGTACTTCATGAAGTCGCCGCCGGTGCAGGTGCACGACGAAGAGGCCCGCGACGCGCTCGAGGCGTTCATCCAGGCTCGACTCTGAGACACTGTCGAGGTGAGTGACTACACCTCGGCGGAATCCGTCGGTTCCACCCTCGGGCGGACCGAACCAGCGGCGCTGAACGCTCGGTCGTTCACCGCCTGGCCGGCGTGGGTCGACCTCTCGCTCGACATCGTCCAGTACGGCCCCGACATCCCGAGCGAGGCCGAGCTCCGGCTGCTCGGCAACCTCGAGAACAAGCGCGTGCTCGAACTCGGATCGGGCGGTGGGCCGAACGCCGTGGCCATGGCCAAGCAAGGGGCCCGGGTCATCGCCGTGGACGACTCAGAGGAGCAGGTGGCGCACGCCCGACGGCTGGTCGAGCGGGAGGAGACCAAGGTCGAGCTCCGCCACGGCGACCTCGCCGACCTCGCGTTCGTGCGGGCCGACACGATCGACGTGGCCGTGAGCATCTATGCGCTCGGAGCTGTGCCAGACCTCGATCGCGTCTTCCGGCAAGTGCACCGCGTGTTGCGGCCAGAGGCGCCGCTGGTGATCTCGCTGCCGCACCCGGCGTTTCGTATCGTCGATGCGTTCGGCAACCCACCGATCCTCCGTCGCTCCTACTTCGACCACACACCGATCCCGTGGGTCGTCGGCGCCGAGACGGGCACTGATCATCCGCTGACGATCTCGGATCTGTTCACCAGCTTGAGCCGTGCCAACTTCCGCGTCGACACCGTGCTCGAGCCCGAACCGCTGAAGGCCCAGCCGCGCGGCCGGCACTGGACCGAAGCGATGCGCTGGGTGCCCTCGACCCTCATCGTCCGAGCCCGCAAACAAGGCATCTAGAACTCCTTAGAGGAGCAAAGGCGGCGTCATGCGCCACGTTCGCTCCTCAAAGCCTCCGCGCTGCCCACCACGCCTTCAAGCGGCGGGTCGCCTCTTCCTCGCCGAGTTCGCCTTCGTCCAGCCGTAGCTCGAGCAGCCAACGCATGGCCTCGCCGACGTCGGGTCCCGGCGAGAGGTCGAGCACGCGCATCACCGTGTTGCCATCGAGCTCCGGGCGGATCGCGTTGAGCTCCTCCTGCTCCCGTAGCCGCGCGATCCGCTCTTCGAGCGCGTCCATCCGGCGAGCCAGTGTCTTCGCACGGCGTTCGTTGCGGGTCGTGCAGTCGCAGCGGGTCAGCTCGTTCAGGTCACGAAGGAGTTCGCCCGCGTCGCGGACGTAACGCCGAACCGCGCTGTCGGTCCAGCCGCTGTCGCCTTCGCCGTAGCCGTGGAACCGCAGATGCAGGAACACCAGCCTGCTGATGGCGTCGATCTCGTCACTCGGATAGCGCAACGCGGTGAGACGCTCGCGTGCCATCCGCGCGCCGACGACCTCGTGATGGTGGAACGTCACGCCGTGCTTGCCCACCGAGCGCGTCTTCGGCTTTCCGACATCGTGCAGCAGCGCGGCGAGGCGCACCCGTTTGTTGCTCTCGCCGTCCGGCGTGCGCGGCGCCACATTCGCCACCACCGCGATCGTGTGCTCGAGCACGTCCTTGTGGCGATGGATCGGGTCCTGCTCCAAGCGAAGCCCGGAGATCTCGGGCAGGAACTCGTCGAAGAGCCCCGTGTCGTGCAGGAACCACAGCCCGGCCGACGGATCGTCGACCACGATGAGCTTGTCGAGCTCATCGCGGATGCGCTCGGCCGACACGATCTCCAGCCGGTGTCGTTGCTGTTCGATCGACGTACGCATCGCATCGTCGGGCACGAGCCCATAGCCCGAGATGAAACGCGCGGCACGGAGCATGCGCAGCGGATCGTCGGCAAACGATCGATCCGGGTCGAGCGGCGTACGCAACCGGTGGTGCACGAGCAGGTCGCTGCGACCGTCGAACGGGTCGACGAGCTCGGGCTCCGGGAGGGTGAGGGCCATCGCGTTGACGGTGAAGTCGCGGCGCGACAGATCGGCCTCGACGGCGTCGGCGAACTCGACCGACGGTTTACGCGAATCAGGGTCGTAGGCCTCGGCGCGATGCGTGGTGATCTCGAACGCTCGGCCGTCCTTCTTGGCGCCGATGGTTCCGAAGCGCTCACCTTGGGTCCACACGGAATCGGCCCATCCGCTCAACAACGCTTTGGTTTGTTCCGGGCGGGCGTCGGTAGTGAGGTCGATGTCCGGGTGGTCGAGTGGACGGTCGGCGAGGAGGTCGCGCACGATGCCACCCACGAGATACAGCCGGTGCCCGGCCGCGGCGAACCGTTCAGCCAAGGGCCGCGTCTCCTCGAGGATGGGCCGCAGCCGCTCCTGAATCACGGTGTCGAGGGTAGTGGCGCACCAAATTCGCGCCGGCTACTCAATACGCAGACGCGAGCCCGGCTTGTTGCAGCGCGATGCGGAGATCTTCCGGCTGCGAGGCAACCGACAGCGCGTCGCGCAGGCTGACGAGACCGTCCTTGAACAGTGTGAACAGTGCCTGATCAAACGTCTGCATGCCGTGGTACTCACCTTCGGCAACGATGCGTTCGAGTGCACTCGCCCGGTCGACATCGACGATGCAGTCATAGACCTTGGGCGTGTTGACCAAGACCTCGACAGCCGCGGTGCGACCCTTTCCGTCGGCCCGTTCCAGCAGTCGCTGACTGATGACGGCTCGCAGGGACGACGCCAGCAGGTGGCGAGCCTGCTTCTGCTGATGAGGCGGATAGAAGTCGATGACGCGGTTGATCGTCTCCGCCGCGTTCTGGGTCGGCATCGTGGCCAGCACGAGATGTCCGGTCGACGAAGCCGCCAGCACCGCTTCGAGGGTCTCGAAGTCGGTCAGCACGCTGACCACCAAGACGTCGGGCCCTTGGCGCAGCGCGCGCCGCACGGCGTCGGCCGGGTCGTGTGTGTCGGTGCCGATCTCGCGCTGACTGATGATCGACTGCTTGTCCGTGTGCAAGTACTCGACCGGATCTTCGATCGTGATGATGTGCGCGGCGCGGTTGTCGTTGATGTGATCGATCAAGGCGTTGATCGTGGTCGTCTTGCCCGACCCTGCTGGACCGGTGACGAGGATGAGCCCGCTCTGTTCCGCGGCCAGCCGTTCCACGACCGGAGGCAATCCGAGGCGCTCCCACGACGGGATACCGGGAACAACTCGGCGGAAGACGAGTGCGAGCGAACCGCGCTGGCGGTACAGGTGCACACGGAACCGGCCGACTCCCGACACGCCGAGGGCAAAGTCGAGGTCGCCGCGCTCCTCGAGCTCGGCGACGCGGTTACGAGGAACGATCTCGTCAGCCAGCGCCTGTGTCTGCGCGACGTCGACCGGAGGAAACGGAGCCGGCTGGAGCCGACCGTCGATGCGGACATGCGGCGGCGCTCCGACCTTGACGTACAGGTCGGAGCCACGCATCTCCATCAGGTATTGAAGGAGCTCCTGCAGCTCGGCCACGCGCGCATCCTCAGAGTCGGGGAACTACTCAACCATCGTGCGCTAGGCCATGGATCTTGAGCGCGGCGGCCACAACGTTTTGGCCGAACCCGGCAGAGGTGGGCTTTTCCGGCTGATACTTCAGCCCGGCGAGCGCCGCGACGCACGCTCCGGACGAGGTTGCGAGGGCATCGAGGTCGTACCCGCCCTCCAAGAAGCCGATCACTCTGCGTGGTGCCACCAGTGAGACGAGACGCTCGGTCAGCAGGCCGTAGTCCCCGCTCGTGAGGCCCATGTCCGTCAGGGGATCGAGCCGATGGGCGTCGAACCCCGCCGAGATCAGCAACCACGTGGGCCGCCATGCCTCGGCGAGCGGCGTCACGACGTCGTCGACCGCCGCGAGATAGGCGTCGCCGGCGGTACCCGCCGGGAAGGGGAAGTTCACCGTGCAACCTGCGGCGTCGGCGCCACCGGTCTCGTTGAGCGCTCCTGTTCCCGGGAACAGCGGCCACTCGTGCATTGACACGTACGTGACCCGCGGGTCGTCGTAGAAGAGGTCTTGCGTGCCGTTGCCGTGATGCGCATCGAAATCGACGATGAGAACGCGCTCGTCGCGATCGGCCAGCGCCGCCGCGGTGACGGCGACGTTGTTGAAGAGACAGAACCCCATCGCCCGGTTCGCGAGAGCGTGATGTCCAGGAGGTCGGACCGCGCAGAAGGCACTGTCGGCTTCGCCTCTGTCGAGGCGATCGACCGCATCGAGGCCCGCGCCTGCCGCGAGCAGTGCAGCCTCGAACGACTCCGCACTCGCGCCCGTGTCGGCGTCGAGGCGACCGCCCCCGTCTCGGCAGAACCCCTCCACACGGTCGACGTACGCCGTGTCGTGTACCCGGCCGAGCTCGTCGCGGGTGGCGGACCGCGGCGCGAACGGGATGAGCGCCTCACCCAGGTCGGCCGCCTCGACTCCAGCAAGGACTGCATCGAGACGAGCCGGGCGCTCCGGATGCCGGCGACCAGCGACGTGATCGAGGTAACGCGCATGGGTCGCAAACAGCACCGGCACGACCGACGAGGGTACCCGTCTGTGCCGAACACCTACGCTGCGAGGGGTGTTCAGGAGACGTGATTGAGCCTTGATCTCGTGCGCTGGGGCACCGACCGACTGCGCGTCGGCTCGTGGCGCGGAGACGCGCGGATCGCCTACATCGCTCCGCTGGCCGATGGTGCGCCCGCGAACGTCGATGCCGTTCGCCGCTGCTGTGAGGTCTTGGGCGGTCGCGGCTTTCGCGAGGTCATCACCGCCGCGCTCGGACCCGCGGAGTCGCGGGGCTTCATCGAGGCGGGCTTTCAGGTCCGCGAACGCCTGCACCTGCTGGCGCATGACTTGCTCGACCTCCCGGCCGCGCCGCCGGCCCCACTGCGCCGCGGGCGCCGCATCGATCGGGCGGGAGCGCTCGAGGTCGACGCTCGGTCGTTCGACTCGTTCTGGCGGCTGGATGACGGCGGGTTCGACGAGGCCATCGCGGCCACGCCATCCAGTCGCTTCCGCGTCGCGGACGATGAACAAGCAGTGATCGGGTATGCGGTGTCGGGCCGAGCGGGCCAGCGCGGTTTTCTGCAACGGTTGGCGGTCGATCCGTCGCATCAACGCCGCGGCGTCGGCGGGGCGTTGGCCATCGACGGGCTGCGTTGGATGAAGCGGCGCGGGGTCGACCGGGCGATGGTGAACACCCAAGAACGAAACGACGGGGCACTCGCCTTGTATCAGCACCTCGGGTTCCGCCTGCAACCGGGCGGCTTGGCGGTGTTGCAGATCGCTCTCACATGAGACGTGGCCTTGCCGTTGTTCTCGTGCTGCTCGGCTGCGTCGCGCTCCCTCGACCGGCATCGGCGACGTCGAGTCAGCCGCGCTCGGACATCTTGCAGCTCGTCAGCCAAACACCGGTCGTGGAGCCGAGCGGCGATCTCACGATTCGGTTGCGTGTGTCGGGTGCGCCGGTCGGTGCACAGATCCGAGTCGAGATACGCAGCCGCATCCCCACGCGCTCGGACTTCAAGGCGACGCTCACCGGCAAGACCACGCGCCCCCGCGTCGCCGGGCCGTTCCAGGGCCCGGCGACGCCCGACGCAACCGGGGTCGTGGTGGCGACGGTCACGACGCGGGATCTGCAGTCCGAGGGGGTGTACCCGGTCACGGTCGACCTGTTGACCGACAAGGGTTCGGCCCTCGACTCACTCCTCACCTTCATGGTGCGGCTGCCCCTGAGCCGCGAGTTCGGGCCGCTCGGCGTCGCGATCGTGTTGCCTGTCGGTGGCCGTCCCGCTCTGCGAGCTGACGGGAGCACCGAGCTCGACGCCGCCAGTGCGCAGGCGGTGCTGAGCACGGCTTCGGTGCTCGAAGCGCACGCCACCCTTCCCATCACGATCTCGCCGACCGCGGAGACCGTCGACGCGCTCGAGACCACAACGGCCGACGAGCTGCGCAAGGCCGTCGTCGGCCGACAGTTGACGCTCACGCCGTACGTCCGGCTCCATCCGGCGGAATGGTTGGCCGTCGGGCTCGCACCAGAACTGGGTCGCGAGTTCGACCGAGGCGTCGACGACATCCGCGACCGCCTCGCGGCGCCGGATACCTCGACGTACGTCGCCGACGACCGACTCACCGCGGAGGCGGCGCTCACGTTGCGCGCTCGGGGGGTGCGCTCGCTCGTCGTGCAAGAGACCGGTGTGTCTCCACTCGATGAACGGCTCTTCAATCGCACCTTGACGCAGCCGTTCAGCCTGAGCGGTGTCGATGGCGTGCAAGCCGCGGTGGCCGATGCTTCCTTGAGCGCGCACGCCGGAGAGACCGGCGATCCGATCCTCGACGCCAACCACCTCGTTGCTGATCTCGCCGTGCTGTACTTCGACAATCCACCGGACAAGCGCGCCGCGGTCGTCGCGTTCAACGAGGACCAACACGTCGATCCCAAGCTGCTCGACGCGCTGCTGACGGCGCTGGAGCCGGCGACGAATCGAATCCTGCAACCAACGACTCTCGCGACACTCTTTTCCTCCGTGCCTCGAGCGGGCTCACGAGGCGAGACCAACGGGAAGGGCACGCCTCTGGCGCGCACGTTGACTCCGACCCTCGGCGCGAATCTCTCGCCGTTCGCAAGCCAGCTGCGGTCGGCGGAGACCGATCTCGACTCGTACCGGGGGATGGTGACCGCGGACAACCCGCGTCCTGCCGAGTTCGAACGCCGGACCCTGGTCGCCGGTTCGAGTGACCTCTCGGCGTCAGATCAGATCGCCGCGCTCGAGACAGTCAGGGCGTCGATCCAAGGCGAAGCCGCCAAGGTGCAGCCGCCACCCCGGCAAACGATCAACTTCACGGCGCGCGACGGAGTGATCTCGCTGACGCTGCGCAACACCGCCGGCTACCCGGTGAAGGTGCTGCTGCGTTTGCAGGGCGAGAAGCTCGAATTCCCCGGTCACGAGAACGGCCTACTGGAGCAAACGCTGACCGCGGAGACAACTCGCGTCTCGCTGAACGTGCGCACCCGCGCGTCCGGCGACTCGCCGCTCGATGTCACGGCGACGACACCCGATGGGCATCTGCTCATCGGCCGGACACGCGTCACGATTCGGTCGACGGCCTTCTCGGGCGTTGGGATCATCCTGTCTGTGGGGGCTGGCAGCTTCCTCGCGCTGTGGTGGCTGCGCCATGCCATTGCCGTACGTCGGGAACGTCGCAGCCGTCTGAAGCACAGCGTCAGGGGTAGCGACGCCAATCGCGCCGAAGACTGAGGTCATCCGGCGGCCGGTGCGCTGCGCTGGATCTCGCTGACCGAGACCACGGCGGCTCCCGCCGCTTGAGAACTGGGTCCGCCGCTCACCTAACCTGCTGGGCCCATGGCTGCCGTCCACATCGTCACCGACAGCTCCTGCGATCTCACAGCCGACGAAGCCGAGCACCTCGGCATCGACATCGTTCCGCTGTCGATCCGCTTCGGCGAAAAGGAGTTCACCGATCGCGTCGACCTCAGCGTCGAGGAGTTCTACCGCTTGTTGCACGAGGCGGTCGAGCTGCCGGAGACGGCCGCGCCGGCGCCTGGTGCGTTCGAGCAGGTGTTCCGCCGAGCCGCCGAGAACGGCGCAGACGCGGTGGTGTGCATCAACCTGTCGTCGGACCTCTCCGCAACGATTCAATCCGCGCAGAACGCGGCCAGGGCCGTCGCCGACACCGTCGACGTTCGCGTCGTCGACTCGCGATCCATCACCTCCGGCCTCGGTGCGCAGGTCGCGGCGGCTGCCGAAGCCGCCCGGGATGGCGCAAGCGCTGACGACATCGTCGCCATGGTCGAGAGCATGTCGAAGCGGACCAGGGTCATCGCCGCCCTCGACACGCTCGAGAACCTGAAGAAGGGTGGTCGCATCGGAGGCGCCCAGGCGTTGCTCGGCAACCTCCTGTCGATCAAGCCATTGCTCGACGTCAGTAGCGGCAAGGTCGAGGAAGCGGGCAAGGCCAGAACCAGGAAGAAAGCACTGCGATGGCTCGCCGACCGTTTACTCGAAGAGCCCGCGGTGGAACGACTGTCGGTATGCCACGGAGAAGCGACCGATCTCGAGGAGTTCCTCGATCTGCTCGCGCCCCGTTTCTCGCGCGACGACATCCGCGTCGGGCTCATCGGGGCAGTGATCGGTACGCACGGTGGGCCGCGGGTCATGGGCGTGACCTGGCAACAGCCCACCGGGGCATGAGCTGAGCGACCACTCCTCCATCGGCGCGCACATCGGTCGCGTGCTCGGCGGCCGGTACCGCCTCGACCGCCTGATCGCCACCGGCGGCATGGCGCAGGTGTGGGAGGCCACCGACGAGGTCTTGGCCCGCCGCGTCGCCGTGAAGGTGCTCCATCCCCATCTCGCCGCCGACGAGTCATTCGTCGCGCGGTTCCGGCGCGAAGCGGTGGCAGCGGCGCGGTTGTCGCATCCATCGATCGTGTCGATCTACGACACGTGCGCTGACGACGACTGTCAGGCGATCGTCATGGAGCTCGTCGAGGGTTCCACATTGCGCGAACTGCTCGACGAGCGGAAGTGGCTCGAACCCGGGCAGGCGGTCACGATCATCGCGGAGGTCGCTGACGCGCTCGAAACCGCGCATCAGGGCGGCGTGGTGCATCGCGATGTGAAGCCCGCCAACATCCTCCTGTCCCCCGACGGGCGGGTGCTCGTCGCCGACTTCGGCATCGCCAAGGCGGGCGGCGACCTCACCACGACGAACACCACACTCGGCACCGCCAAGTACCTCGCACCCGAACAGGTCGAAGGCAAGCCGGTCGACGCCCGTTCCGACGTGTATGCCCTCGGGGTCGTGCTGTACGAAACGTTGTGCGGGCGTCCGCCGTTCGTGGCGGAAACCGAAGCCGCCACAGCGCTGGCGAGACTGCATCAAGAGCCGATGCGGCCCCGTAACGTGCGTGCAGGCGTGCCGAAGGCGCTCGAGGACGTCGTGCTGCACGCGATGGCGCGCGATCCCGACGAGCGCTACGCCTCGGCGGCGGCCTTTCGGGCCGCCCTGCTGGCGGCGGGCCGCGGCACCGCTCCGGGCCAACCGCTGTCGATTGCGCCTCCACCACCACCGCACGGTGACGCCACCGTCGCCACCAGCGGGCCCCGGCCAGCCGACCACACGCCAACGGGCAACCCGCCCACGTTCGTTCGTACCGAGCGTGGGTGGCTCGTACCGACGGTGGTCATCGTGCTGGTTGCGTTGGCCCTGATCATCGTGGGTGTGCTGGTCGCCGGCGGTGGCAGCGTCCCGGTCATCGGTGGGGGCGGCGGCAACAACAGCCCCACCGCAACGAACGCGATCACGCTGACCGGCGCGAGTGCGTTCGATCCTCCCCCCGGCGACGGGTCGGAGAACGACGCCGACGCGCCGAACGCCATCGACGGAGACCCGAACACGCTCTGGCAGACCCAGGGGTACAACGACCCTGCGATCAAGATCAAGCCCGGCGTCGGGATCTACGTCACGCTCGCGCAGGCGGCCAAGTTGAAGACCCTGAAGGTCACCTCGCCCACGAGCGGGTGGGCCGTGCAGATCTATGTCGCCGACAGCAAGCAACCCGACTTGGCGTCCTGGGGTCAACCCGTCGCCCAGAAGGACGGCATCTCGAGCGGCACGGTCAGCCTCGACCTCGGCGGCCACCAAGGCGCAGCCGTGCTGATCTGGATCACCAACGTGGGGACGTCGCCCGATGACTCGGGCCGGTTCCACACACAGATCGCGGAGGTCAGCGTGGGCGCCAACTAGTTTTTCGGTCATCCGGGGGGACCACGACGACGCGACGCTCGTGTCCGCCGCGCAAGCGGGCGACCGGGACGCGCTCGACGTGTTGTTGCGGCGGCATCACGACCGAGTGTTCGCTCTCTGCCGGCGGATCATGGGCAACCAGACCGACGCCCTCGATGCCACCCAAGAAGCGCTCATCGCCATCGTTCGCGGCCTCGGTCGATTCGATGGTCGAGCCGCGTTCACGACGTGGTCCTATCGGGTGGCGACCAACACGTGCCTCGATGAACTGCGCCGCCGGCGACGGCGTCCCGACCCCGCGCCACTGGATGATGACCGGGCCGCGTTCGGCGCGGACCCGAGCTCGCCGGGCATGGACGAACAGATCGCGGCTCGGATGACCCTCGACGAGGCCATGCAGCACATCCCTGTCGAGTTCCGCGCTGCGGTGATCCTGCGTGACGTGTGCACGCTCGACTACGCCGAGATCGCCGAGGTGCTCGACATCCCGCCCGGTACCGTCCGATCACGGATCGCTCGCGGCCGGGCCCTGCTCGCCAATCGCATCGGCGGGAACCCGTCGCCCGCCTCCGATCGTCAGACCCCACCAGATGAGTGATTTCTCTCCCGACCCGGATGAGCTCGCCTCGGCGTACCTCGACGACGACGCCAGCGTCGACGAGCGAGCGCGGGTCGAGGCGGATCCGGCCTTGCTGGCCCGGGTGGAAGAGCTTCGGACGGTTCGTGACGCGCTCCGTGACCCGGTCACTCCCCCGTCCACCGTCGAACGGGATGCGGCCATCCACGCCGCCCTCGCAGTGTCCAATGTGGTGCACCTCGACGCCGCGAGAAGACAACGCCGCCTCCGCGTCGCGTCCATCGCGGCGGCGATCGTGTTGGTACTCGGCGCGGCTGGTGTGTTGATCCGCTCCGCCAGCAACCAGAACCAGGACAAGTTCCAGGCCGTCGCCGGCTCGATCGGGTCCAGCGCTGGTGACGCGGGGGCCGAGCGCGTACCGCAAGCGGCGTCGACCGCCGCCGGAACAACCGGGCTGTCGACCGCGAGCCGGGCGGCGCTCGGCTCCTTCGCCGACCGAGCATCGCTGACGGCGGCTGCGCAATCCCAGGTGCACGATCCGTCGTTCAATCAGTCGAAGCAGGCCGCCGATTCGGCCGCTGCGGGAGGCGGTACCGGCTTCGCGGGCGCGTCCCCGCCGGCGTGTCTGGTGCCGCCACCACCTGATGCGACGAACGAGGCCTACGCGGCCACCGCCGTCCTCGAGGGACGTTCGGTCCAGCTAGACGTGTTCACCAGCGCTGATGGGTCGCTGACGTTGATCGTCACCGACTCGACGACGTGCACACAGGTGTTCAGTCAGCCGGTGTGACGTCAGCCGCGGGCCGGCGCCAGCCGCCCGTGCGAACCGCGGCGGCCACCGCCCCGATCGCCATCGCCACCCACGCACCCGACGGGAAGGGCCGCAAGCCTTCACCGGAAGAGACCCACCCGGCCCAGGCCAGAGCACCGGCGACCAGCGCGGCAGTCACGATCCCGATGATCGGTGCGCGCGTGGCGCCGACCTCGATCACGAGCTCGGAGATGACGAGCCCGAACAGCAGACCGGCGCCGAGAGGGGTCGCGCCGCTGAACTCGTACTCGCCGAGGATGAGCGCGCCGAGGGCGCAGGCGACGGCTGCACACACGATGCCCAGGACAGGCCTGATGCTCAAGGCTTTGGGGAAGGTGCGGCCTGATGAGTGAACATCCGTCGGAGACTACGCTGCCGCCCGTGCCTGACCCGGTCGACCTCTCCACGACACGTGTTCGCACCGATGACTGGCCTACGCAGGCCACCGACACGATCGTCAAGGTCGTCGGTACCGCCAGCGACAAGGTCACCGGCCCGGTCACGACCGCGGCCAGAGCCATCGTGTTCGGTCTCTTCGCTGCCATCCTCGGCACAACCGCCCTGGTGCTCGTGTCGATCCTGGCCGTGCGCCTGCTGAACAACTACCTGCCGGATTCCGTGTTCGGTGAGGAACATGTATGGGCCGCTCACTTGTTGATCGGGCTCGCGTTCAGCGGTGTTGCGCTCGTCCTCTGGGCGAAGCGCAAGCCTCGATCAGACGAGGGGTAGTCAGCAATGGCAGCAGAGGGCGTACGTGACGTCATCATCATCGGATCCGGTCCAGCCGGCCTGACGGCGGCGATCTACGCCGCTCGCGCCAACCTCGCTCCGCTTGTGCTCGAGGGCGAGCCCTCGTCCACCAGCGACCAGCCCGGCGGTCAGCTCATGCTCACCACCGACGTCGAGAACTATCCCGGCTTCCCGGCCGGGGTGATGGGTCCGATGCTCATGGCCGGTTTCCGCGAGCAGGCCGAGCGCTTCGGGGCCGAGCTGCACATGGTGAAGGCGTCCAAGGTCGATCTGTCGGCGCCGCCCTTCGGGGTGTGGGTCGGCGACCCCGACACGGTGGAGCCCACCTACCTGGGCAAGACGATCATCGTGGCCACGGGCGCGCAGGCGTTGATGCTCGATGTGCCGAACGAGCAGCCCCTCATCGGTTATGGCGTTTCCACGTGCGCCACCTGCGACGGCTTCTTCTTCCGAGACCAGGACATCGCGGTCGTCGGCGGCGGCGATTCAGCGGTCGAGGAGGCCAACTTCCTCACGAAGTTCGCCAACACCGTCACGCTCATCCACCGCCGCGACCAACTGCGGGCGTCGAAGATCATGCAGGACCGCGCCAAGGCCAACCCGAAGATCAAGTTCCTGTGGAACCACGTCGTGCACGAAGTGCTCGGCGAGAAGAAGGTCGAGGGGTTGCGGGTCCGAGACACGCAGACCGGCGCGGAGAGCGATCTCGGCGTGAGCGGGCTGTTCGTCGCCATCGGCCATGTCCCGAACACCGACCTGTTCAAGGGTCAGTTGTCGATGGAGGACAACGGCTACCTCATCACCGGCCTCGGTGACGGTGAGACGTCCACCAATGTGGATGGGGTGTTCGCGTGCGGGGATGTCCAGGACCACGTCTACCGTCAGGCCATCACGGCCGCCGGCTCGGGCTGCATGGCCGCCATCGACGCCGAGCGCTGGCTCGAAAACCACTGAATCTCGGTCGTGTTCACCGCAGGCGACACGTTCGGTCCAGAAGGAATGCGGGCACAGTTCGTGGGGTTCCAAGACCCGTTCGCTCACTGACTCAACGGAAACGAGAGGCACATCAATGGCTGAGGGCATCAGCACCCTGACGGATGCCACCTTCGACGAAGAGATCGGCGGTTCGGCCGAGGTGGTCGTGGTCGACTTCTGGGCCGAGTGGTGTGGCCCGTGCAAGATGATCGCCCCGATCCTCGAGGAGATCGCGCTGGAGCACGTCGGCAAGGTGCGGGTCGCCAAGCTCAACGTGGACGACAACCCCGACGCCGCTCGACGCTACGAAGTGATGAGCATCCCCACGTTGATCGTGTTCCGTGATGGCGAGCCGGTGAAGCGCATGATCGGAGCGAAGGGCAAAGGGCAACTCCTCCAGGAACTCGACGAATTCATCGTCTGATCCCGCCACCAATGAGGGGATAGGTTTCACGGCCCGGGTCGTACGATCGACCCGGGCCTCTTCGCGTAGGTGACGACCCCTCTCCCCCTCCGTCCCGGTGCTGCCGGGGAACCCGTGCGCGACGTGCAGCGCCGGCTCACCCGGCTCGGCCTCGACCTCGGCCGCGACCCCGCGGCGCTGTACGGCGATGGCACCGAGCAGGCTGTTCGTCTGTTCCAGGAGCAACGAGGCCTGCGTGTCGACGGGATCTGCGGCCCCCAGACCTGGGGGGCGCTCGTCGAGGCCGGCTATCGGCTCAGCGACCGGCTGTTGTACCTGCGAGCACCGATGCTGCGCGGCGATGACGTCAGCGAGCTGCAGGAAGACCTGGGCGCCTTGGGCTTCGACGCCGGCCGGGTCGATGGCATCTTCGGTCCCCGCACGGTTGCGGCGCTCGAGGAATTCCAGCGGAACGCCGGCCTCACGGTTGACGGCATCTGCGGACCCGACTCGGTGGCGACCCTGCGACGAGTCGTTCGGCCGGCCGGCAGCTCACCTCCGGTCGCATCGGTGCGCGAGACCCAGCGGTTGCTCGACGCGCCGCGAGAGCTCCATGGCCGGCGCGTGGGCATCGGCGAGACCGGAGGCCTGGCGGCGTTGGCCGACGCCGTCGGCCGGGCGCTCGTCGAAGCCGGCGCGGTGGTAGCGGTGCTGCACCACCCGGATGAATCGGTACAAGCCGGTGAAGCCAACGCCTTCAACGCCGAAGTGTTTCTGTCACTCGCGCTGTGTGCGGACGCTCACTGCTCGACTGCCTATTTCGCCGCTCGAGCCTTCGAGTCGATCGGAGGTCGACAGTTGGCCGAACTCGTCCTGGACGAGGTCGGCGGTGACGTCTTTCCGCCGGCGGCGGCCGCCACCGGCATGCAACTCCCGATCTTGCGAGAGACACGCATGGCCGCGGTGGTGTGTGAGGTCGGCCCACCTGCACTTGTGGTCGAACACACCGCCGAACTCGCGGAGCGTCTCACCCGCGCCTTGGTCCGCTGGGCTCTGGGTCCTGTCAACCCAGACTAGTTCGGTCTACCCACAGGATTCTGCACAGGATGTGGACAAGCTGAAGCGGAGGTTCACGTAAACTCTCAATCACTACTAGAGACATTATCGGGTCCCGTGATCAGCCGGTAGATGCGCTCGAGGTCTTCGAGGTCGGCAAAGTCGATCGCAACCCGCCCCCGCTTCGGGCCCGCGGTCACGCTGACCCTCGTATCGAGGTACTGCGAGAACAGCTCCTCCAGCTCGAGGAGGCCGGGAGCCCTCAGCTTGCGGGGGGAATCGACGGGGGCCGCGGCCGACCCTGGTGGGGCAGTCGCCTCGGCCAGCTCGCCGCGAGTGCGTACCGCCTCTTCGACGTCGCGCACCGAAAGCGTCTCCGCGACCGCTCGACGCGCGAGCTGCTCCTGATACGCCCGGTCGGGGGTACCGAGCAACGCCCGAGCGTGTCCAGCCGACAACTGCCCGTCGGCCACCAGCTTCTGGATGGCGGGTGGGAGCTGGAAGAGCCGGAGCGTGTTGCTCACGGCGGCTCGGCTCTTACCGACCCGGGTGGCCACTTGGTCGTGCGTGAGGTGGAAATCCTCGATGAGCTGCTGATACGCGGCCGCTTCCTCGAGGGCATTCAGATCGGCCCGGTGGAGATTCTCGACCAACGCATGCTCGAGCGAGGTGGTGTCATCGACCTCGCGGACGATGGCCGGTACCGAGGGAAGGCCGGCTCGCTTGGCGGCCCGCCAACGCCGTTCGCCGGCGATGAGCTCGTACTTCTCGTCGGCCAGGGGCCGGACGAGCACCGGCTGGAGTACCCCGAGCTCCCGCACAGAGGCCGTCAACGAAGCCAGGGCCTCCTCATCGAAGGCTTTGCGCGGCTGGTTCGGGTTGACGTCGATGACGCTGACCGGCAGTTCGGTGAGGGTGAGCGGTCCCGAGTCGGCGCTGGTCACCTCGGACGGGATGAGCGCTCCGAGTCCTTTACCCAGTCCGCTGCGGCGTGCCACCAGTGATCTCCTTTGCCAGCTCGCGATAGGCGATCGCGCCTCGCGAGGTCGGATCGAACGCCGTGATCGGCTGTCCGTACGACGGCGCCTCGGACAGTCGCACCGTCCGTGGCACGATCGTGCGGCACACCTTTTCGCCGAAGTGGGCCCTGACCTCTTGCACCACCTGGTCGGACAGCTTCGTGCGGGCGTCGTACATCACGCACACGATGGCGCTGACCTCCAACGCCTGGTTGAGGTTCTTCTGCACGAGGTTGACGTTGCGCAGGAGCTGACCCAAACCCTCGAGGGCGTAGTACTCACACTGGATGGGAACGATCACCTCGGTCGCGGCCGCCAAACTGTTCACCGTCAGCAGCCCGAGCGATGGTGGGCAGTCGATGAACACGTAGTCGTAGTCGGCCGACACCTCCTCGAGCGCCTTACGCAGCTTGAGCTCCCGGCTGAAGGCCGGAACGAGCTCGATCTCCGCGCCGGCCAGGTCCAGGCTGGCAGGGGCCACGAAGAGGTTGCGCACCGACGTCGCTTCGATGCAATCGTCGATCGAAGCATCATGAAGAATCACGTCATACATCGAAGATTGCAGATCGCGGGTGTTCAAGCCGAGGCCGGTAGTGGCGTTGCCCTGGGGATCGAGATCGACAACCAGCACCCGGTAGCCCAAGTCCGCCACCGCGGCACCGAGGTTCACAGCGGTCGTGGTCTTGCCGACGCCACCCTTTTGGTTGGTCACGGCCATCACCCGCGGGAGCGGCCGTATGAAACGGGCAGGATCGGGATCCTTCGCCACATCTGGTGCGGGCGCCGGATCGACCACCTCTGGTTCCGGGCCCGCGTCGACCGCCGGCTCGGTTTCTGGCTCGGTCTGGGGCTCGGGCGCGGCCACATCTGTAGCGGTTTCCGCAACCACGGTGGCGGCGTCCGGCTCGGCAGGAGGAGCGGGGGTCTCGACTGGCGCTTGAGGCTCGGCGCGCAATCGTTCGAAGATGGCTTGGCCGCGTGAAACGAGGTCAGAAGGGGCGTCGCTCACCAGGTGCGCAATCATGCTGCGTAGGCTCGGCCCGGTCAAGGACTAGTTGAGGCACGTGTTCCACGTGAAACGCCTCACTCCGCCGAGCGCATCGTTCCCCGTGGAACGTTCGGTCACCAGAGTGGGCGCTTGGCGGGCACGCCGACTCGCCGCGGATACCGCTCCGAGACAGGTGCTGCCTGTTCGAGCACCCGAATCTGGCCCCAGCGGCCGTGATCGATCAGCCCAAGCTCGACCAAGGGGCCCGGGGGCCAGCGATTCGGGTCATCGGCGGGGGGCTCGCTGACCAACAGGCGGCCACCCACGTGCAGGAATCCACTCGCACACTCGGCCGTCACCGCCGGCGGGCCGAAACTTCGAGCCACGACCAGGGTGAATGTGCCCCTCCAGCGGTCGTCGCGGGCCGAGCGTTCGGCCCGATCGGCCACGACCGTCATCCGGTCCGCCAGACCGAGCTCCCCGACCGCGGACTCGAGGAAGGACGTGCGGCGGGCGTTGGCATCGAGCAACACCCACCGCGAATCGGGCCAGCGCACCGCAAGCGCCAGTCCTGGTATCCCTCCACCACTGCCGAGATCAAGCGCCAGGTCCGGCGCCGCTACTGCCGACGCAAAGGCGGCTGCGTGCTGCAGGTGCTCCTCCACCGGCCCCGGCCCGAGGAAACCGAGCCGCTTGGCCCGCTCGAGCACCAGCGTCAGCGGAGAACGCGCGAGGTTCAGCTGGGTTCGGCCGTTGCGGCTGCAGCCGGCAGGATGACCACCCGACGGCGAGGTTCCTCGCCCTCCGATGTCGTGGCGACACCGTCGAGCTCGTTGACGGTGTCGTGCACCACTTTTCGGTCGGCGGGATGCATCGGCTCGAGGGCCTTGGCCACTCCACTCGTCGCCACGTCGGCGGCGACCTGCGTGGCGAAGCGGGCGAGGGCTTCCTTGCGGCGCTCCCGGTACCCACCGATGTCGATGCGGACCCTTCCGTGGTGGGTGCCAGTCGCTTGGCGCTGCACCACCGTGCGGGCGAGCTCCTGCACCGATTGCAAGGTCTGGCCCTTGGGGCCGATCATCAGGCCGAGGTTGTCGCCCACCACCTTCAGCTCGATCGTGTCCTCATCGAGTCGTTCCTCTTCAAAGGTGGCGTCGAGGTCGAAGGCATCGACGAGTCCCTCCAGAAACGACCGCATGATCGCAGCTTGCTCCTCCACGGTGGCGTCCATGCCGCTTCCTTCCTGCTCATCGTCTCCGTTGACGTTCCTGGGGGAGCGGGGCGTTCGTTCGCCGGCCCCGCCACCACTCTGCTCCGCGCCACTCCGCCCACCGCGGGATCGGCGCCGAGTTGTCGACTTCCGACCGTCGGGCCGCCCTGGAGACGCCGTCGGGCGATCCTCGGACGGTGCCGGCCGATCCGCTCCGCCACCTTGCTCGGACTTGCGCCCTGATTCGGGACGGCGCCGGCGGCGATTGCCCCGCTCTGCCTTCGGGCGGGGGCTGGTGGGGCGCACTCTGGCGCGCACCCTCGCCTCTCCCCGGGTCCGACCGAAGAGCCCGGTACGAGGTTCTTCCACCACCTCGAACTCGGCGTCATCCTCGTGCACGCCCAGTTGATCGAGGGCGGCTTCTTTTGCTTCGTCGACGGTCTTGCCCGTCGTTTCGACCCATTCCATGTGCGCTACTTCCGCTTCTTCTTCTTGCGGGCGGCGGCCGATCGGTTCTTCGGTGGCGTAGTCCGACCTCCGTTGCTCTTGGCCGCGGGAGGTTTGGTTCCCCCGGCCGCGGGTTTGGGGGGACCTTTGCCGCCGTTGCTACCGGCCTTGTCCTTGTTGAGCTGCGGGGCGGCGTCGCCGAGCAACTGCTTGAAGAAGCCTCCTTGCGGGGCTCCCGACTTCTTCTTCTCCTCCGCGTCCTTCATCTGCTGCGCGAGCAGCTGCTTCGCCTCGGGGGTGTTGTAGATCGTGCGAGAGATGAGCGCCTGCTGGGCGACGCGGTACAGGTTCGAGACCAGCAGATAGATGACGAGACCGCCTTGGTAGATGATCGAGATGCCGGTCAGCATGATCGGGCCGAGCTTCATCAGCATCTGCTGTTGCGGGTTGCTCGCGGCCGCCGGATTCCGGCCGCTGATCTGCTTCTGCTGGATCAGGCTGGTCAGAGCGACAAAAACGATCATCAGGATGTAGGGGAGCGCCTTGCCGAACCCCGAGTCGCTCATCACCGTGGTGACCGACTTCGAGAGGTCCATGCCCCACGACTTCATCTCGTGTGAGCTGTGGAGTGCCTGCCACATCTTGCTCGACGGATCGAGGTACTGCGGGAGGAAGACCTCCTTGCCATCGACGATCTCCGAGTGCGCCGTAAGCCCCTTGAGCACGTTGTAGAGGATGATGAAGACCGGCAGCTGCACGAGCAGCGGCAGGCATCCGCCGAGCGGGTTGATCTTGTTTTCTTTGTAGAACTTGAGCAGCTCTTCGTTCAGCTTCTGGCGGTCGTCCTTGTGCTGGGCCTGGATCTTCTTCATCTCCGGCTGTAGCGCCTGGAGCACCATCATCGAGCGGGTGCCCTTGAGGGTGAGCGGGGTGAGCACGACCATGATCGTGAGCGTGAAGAGCGCGATCGCCCCTCCGTACGACGGCCAGATGCTGTAGAAGAAGGCCAGCAGCTTGGCGAATGGCTCGAAGAGCGAAACAGCTACGAACATATGTTCTCAACCTTTGCATGAGGGTTGGGAGGAACCGGGTCCCAACCGTGGCCACCCCAGGGGTGGCAGCGGGCGAGGCGGCGGACGGTGAGCCACGAACCGTGCACGGCACCGTGCTGCTCGAGCGCCTCGAGTGCGTACGTCGAACAGGTCGGATCGAACCGACAAGGTGACGGTCGACCGGCCCGCACGCGGCGATACAGCCGCACCAAGGACAGTAACGGGCGCGCCGCCCGAGACGGCCGAGCGGCCTCCACCGGCAGGCTCACGGCCGGGACGCCTTCACGACGTGGGCGGCCAGTTCGTCGAACGACAGCAGCGCCGCCGGCGGCGAGACCGAGATGAGATAGGCGCCAGGCGCGAGCTCGGCGGCGCGGACGATCGCCCGGAGACGGCGGCGCAGCCGGTTCCGGTTCACGGCGCCGCCTACCGCCCGGTTGATGGCATAAGCGACCCGAGTGCTCGACGTGGCCGGATCACGCAAGACGGTCACCGACACAGGACCAGACCGATGACGCGTTCCCTCGCGCCGCAGCGCGTCGAAGGTGTGGCGGTCGCGCACGCGACCAACGGCGCGTGGGGAGGGGGAGAGGGACACCGCACCAGCGTTCGGGCGGCGTCAGGCCGACAAGCGGTGGCGGCCCTTGTGGCGGCGCGCCTTGAGGATGGCTCGCCCTGCCCGGGTGGACATGCGATGCCGGAAGCCGTGTCGCTTCGCTCGTTTGCGGACGTTTGGCTGATAGGTGCGCTTCACTGTTTCCTCTTCTGCGGGCCGAAGTGAGGGCCTCGGGTGAGAGCTTTGCCACGATGGCTTGTTCGCACGTTCCAGGCGCGCGGACCAGGGCGCGATCCGGTGCCGCGCCGGGCGCACAGGGTAGAGGACGATGCCCCGCGCGGGCAATCCGCCCCGAGCCGGGATTGGCGCGACAACCCTGCTCCTGCACGGAAAAACCGGGAGAATTGACCCCTTGGATGCCTGTGGACAGAGTGCTACGGTGCCCGGGCCACGGACGGAGTGGGGTCCGGCGCCGCCGTTGCAAGAGGCGGTTCGCCGGCCGAAATCCCGCCACCGTATGTGGCGAATCGGGGACAAAGCGGAACGGGTTCCGTCGTCGTTCCCCGGGAGTTGTCCACAGAGTGTGGACGTACTTGTGGACTCGGACCGAGCAGGGGAGGCGTTGAGGCTGGTGGGCGAAGCGCAGCTCCTGTGGACGTCATGCGCCGGCGTGCTGCGCGAGCAGGTTTCTGAAGCGGTCTGGTTGTCGTCGTTCGCCGAAGCCAGCGCGCTCCGTATTGACGACGACCGTCTCGTGTTGTCCGTTCCGAGCCCTTGGGTGAAGGAGCGGATCGAGTCTCGCTACCTCGAGATGGTCAAGGCCGCGCTCGATGACGTCGGCGCGAAGTACGACATCGAAATCGAGGTGCGGCCCGACGCCGCTGAGGCGAACCCGACGCTCGACGACGAGACGTTCGGCCGCACGGGCTCCGACATGACGGCGACGCGCACCGACGGACCAACTCGCGACAGCCGCGACGAACGCGCCAGCCATCGCGCGGGCGACACACTCAACCCGCGCTACACGTTCGACGCGTTCGTCATCGGCTCGTCGAACCGCTTCGCCCACGCCGCCGCGCTCACCGTCGCCGAACGCCCCGGCCTGGCCTACAACCCGCTCTTCGTCTACGGCGATGCCGGACTCGGCAAGACCCACCTCTTGCAGGCCATCGGCCACTACGTGCACGAGAACTACCGGGGCTACCGCGTCCGTTACGTCTCGAGTGAGACCTTCCTCAGTGAGTTCGTCGATTCGATCCGCACCGGTGTCGCCGACTCCTTCAAGCGCCGGTATCGGGGGGTCGACGTCCTCCTCGTCGACGACATCCAGTTCTTCGAGGGCAAGAAGGAGACCCTGGAGGAGTTCTTCCACACCTTCAACGCCCTCCACGAGACCGGCCGCCAACTCGTGCTCTCGAGCGACCGCCGGCCCGACGACTGGCCCGCGCTCGAGGACCGGCTCCGCACCCGGTTCAAGTCCGGCCTGGTCACCGACATCCAACCGCCTGACCTCGAGACTCGACTCGCGATCTTGCGCAAGAAGGCCGAGGGACAGACCACCCTCATCCCTGACGTGGTGCTCGAGTACATCGCGACCCACATCACCGACAACATCCGTGAGCTCGAGGGCGCCCTCACCAGGATCTCGGCGTTCACCAGCCTCTACAACGAGCCGCTGTCCGTGGAACTGGCTCAGCGTGTGCTCGGCGACCTGCTGAGTGATCGCCAGCCCAGGGTGATCACGGCCGACCGGATCCTGGAAGCCACCACGAAGATGTTCGACATGTCGCGCGAAGAGCTGCTCTCGAGCAGCCGCACGCGCCCACTGGTCATCGCCCGCCAGATCGCGATGTACGTGTGCCGCGAACTGACCGACCTCAGCTTCCCCCAGATCGCGAAGGCCTTCGGCAAGAGCGACCACACCACCGTCATCCACGCGGTCCAGAAGATCGAGAAGTTGATGGGCGAGAAGCGTCAGATCTTCGACCAGGTGAACGAGCTCACGCAGCTCATCAAGAACGCCACGTGAGGTTTGTGGAAAGCCTCGGGGACAATCCGTGGACGCGTGGGGGACAAACCCATTTCGCGCGGGGGGTACTTCGCGCGTTGTCCCGAGGGGTCCGCAGCACACAGGGCAACCTGCGCGACGCTGGGGACGACCGTCGGCATGTCGCACTTCCCCTGACCTGCAGGAACGGTGGTTCGTCCACAATCCCCAGGGCCTACTACCACTCCAAGAGTTTCAGACCAGAAAGCGAGCAGCTGTGAAGTTCCGATGTGAACGTGATGTGTTGGTCGAAGCGCTCGGGAGCGCCGGCCGTGCAGTGTCGACTCGTGGCGGTGCGATGCCGGTGTTGTCCGGGATCCGCGCGCAGCTCGCTGGCAACGCGCTGCAACTGACCGGGAGCGACACCGACCTGACGATCGAAGTCGCGATCACGGTGAACGGTGAGGGCGACGGGGTGGTGGTGCTCCCCGGGAAGTTGGCCGGCGAGATCGTGCGTGCCCTTCCTCCCGGTGCGGTGGTGGTCGACATCGATGAAGAAGAGGCCAGCATCACGTCCGGCCGTGCCGAGTTCACCATCCGCATCCTCCCGGCGGAGGAGTATCCGCGGCTGCCCGAGCCGACGGGCGATCCGCTCACGATCAGCGCAGACAACCTGTCTGCCGCGCTCAAGCAGGTCGTGACCGCAGCCAGCTCCGACGACGCTCGCCCGATCCTGACCGGCGTGTTGCTCGCAGCCGAAGAGGGTGGTTTGCGGCTCGTCGCAACGGACTCCTACCGGCTGGCGGTGCGCGATCTGCCGGGTGCTGCGGTGTTGTCAGAGGGCCAACAGGTGCTGGTCCCGTCGCGGGCGCTGTCCGAACTGGCGCGTGTGCTCGCCGGGGCGGACAACGTCGAGCTGCGACTCGGCGAGCGCGATGCGTCGTTCCAAGTGGGAACGATCCGCCTCACCACGCGCCTGATCGAAGGCGAGTTCCCCAACTATCGCGGCCTGATTCCGGCGAGCTACCCGAACCGGCTCACCGTCGGTCGTGAGGCCCTCCTCGAGGCGGTGCGACGCGTGAAGCTGATGGCCCGTGAGGCCACTCCGGTGCGCATGGTGATGCGTACCGACGGCCTCGAGCTCGTCGCCATCACCCAGGACGTCGGCCAAGCGCACGAAGAGCTCGATGCGAAATACGAAGGCACCGAGCTCACGGTCGCGTTCAACCCCGAGTACCTGCTCGATGGCGTCGAGGTCACACCCGGCGACGAGGTTGTCGTCTCGACGCTCGACGCGCTGAAGCCGGCGGTGATCCGATCGACCGACGGCGGCGACTTCCTCTACCTCCTGATGCCCGTTCGAGTTTCATGATCGAGGTGCGCGTAATTGCTCGTCAAGAGGCTCTGGCTGACGGACTTCCGCTCGTACGTCGAAGCGGATGTTTCACCTGCTGACGGCGTGACCGCGATCCTTGGCTCCAACGGCCAAGGGAAGACCAACCTGCTCGAGGCGCTCGGCTACCTCGCGACGCTGGACTCTTTTCGCGGAGCACCGCCCGAGGCATTGCTCCGGTCGGGCGCCACGACCGCCGTGATCCGCGCGGAATGCGCATCCGAATCCCGCGACATCTTGATCGAGGCTGAGCTCGCACTCGGCGGACGCGGACGCGTGTACGTCAACAAGCAGCGGTTGCAGCGCTCGCGCGACCTGCTCGGGGCACTGCGGGTGAGCGTGTTCTCACCGGATGATCTCGAGCTCGTGAAAGGCGGTCCCTCAGGGCGTCGACGGTTCCTCGACGACACGCTCGTGTCCCTCCATCCCCGGTACGACCAGCTGCGGTCCGATGTGGAACGCGTTCTTCGACAACGCAACACGCTCCTCAAGCAGTGCGCAGGAGGCTCACGACTGGATGAGTCCGCCGCGTTCACACTCGACGTCTGGGACACCAAGCTCGCCGAAGCGGGCGAAGCGCTGGCCCACGCCCGGCGCGATCTCGTGGAGCGTCTCGGGCCCACGCTCAGCGACGCCTACGGCGCCGTCGCTGGCCTCGAGAAGGCCGACATCGAGGCGGTCTACGACGCTCCGTGGCTCGACGAAGGGCTGGCGACCGCGTTGGCGCGCGTGCGCCGAGACGAGTTGCGCCGAGGCGTCACCTTGGTGGGCCCGCATCGCGACGACCTCGAGCTGCGGATCGCGGGACTGCCGTCGCGCACGCACGCGTCGCAGGGCGAGCAGCGATCGCTGGCCCTCGCCTTGCGGCTCGCCGCGCACGAGATCGTCACCGCCGACACAGGGACCCCGCCTGTGCTCCTGCTCGACGACGTGTTCTCCGAGCTCGATCCCGAACGCAGCGACGCGTTGCTCCAGCACCTTCCATCCGGCCAGACGTTGCTCACGTCCGCCGCGGGTCTGCCACCGAGGGCGAAGCCAGACAAGATCCTT
Organism: Acidimicrobiaceae bacterium; assembly: GCA_041166745.1. Lineage (GTDB taxonomy): Bacteria > Actinomycetota > Acidimicrobiia > Acidimicrobiales > JACDCH01 > DASUCS01. The sequence goes on along the minus strand of JBEEGH010000028.1, from coordinate 179,603 downwards.
CGCATCGACGCCGGCACCATCCATGAATGACGAGCCCACGCCGATCAGTGAGGGTCTCGATCGTGTGTTGCGCGGGCTTGGCAATCCCGGGGTCGCGGCGGTGCGAACGGTGTTCTCCGAGTGGGAGGAGCTCGTCGGCAGTGAGACCGCGGCGCACGCGAAACCCGTCTCGCTCGACGGCCAGTGCCTGCTCGTAGTCGTCGACGAATCCGGATGGGCGACGCGATTTCGGTACGAGAACGCGGGCCTCCTACAGCGCTTCGCGGCCGAGCTGGGAGAGGGCGTCGTGACCCGAATCGACGTCCGCGTCCGGCTCGAAAAAACTCCCGAAAATTGATGCGTCAGGAGGCCGCTCGATGGCCTTCACTGTCACTCCCCGCTGGTAGACTTTCCTTCATCGTGATTCGGTGTTGCAGCCTGCAAAAGCCCAGGTCAGGCGCATCCCGAACACCCACAGATCCACCCGTTCGAAAGGCGCGCGTTGGCGAAGGGAAGTAGCAGCTATGGCGCCGGGGACATGCAGGTCCTCGAGGGTCTCGAACCCGTCCGGAAACGCCCGGGCATGTACATCGGCAGCACCGGTCCAAGCGGTCTCCATCACCTCGTCTGGGAGGTCGTCGACAACTCCGTCGACGAAGCCATGGCGGGGTACGCGACGCGCATCGATGTCACGATTCTGAAGGACGGCGCCTGCCGTGTCGTCGACAACGGCCGCGGCATCCCAGTCGACATCAACCCGCAGCACAAGATCTCCGGAGTCGAGATCGCGCTCACGAAACTGCACGGCGGCGGCAAGTTCGGTGGCGACGGCTACAAGGTGTCGGGCGGCCTCCACGGCGTCGGCGTTTCGGTCGTGAACGCACTGTCGAAGAAGCTCATCGTCGAGGTCGACCGCGACGGCAAGCGGTACCGCATGGAGTTCGGCAACGGCGGCCGCGTCACGGCGAAGTTGAAGGCCGTGGGCGACGCACCCCGCGGTCGCACCGGCACCACGGTCACGTTCTGGCCAGACGACACGGTTTTCGAGACCATCGAGTTCTCCGCCCGAACGATCCTCGAGCGGTTGCAGATGATGGCCTTCCTGAACAAGGGCCTCGAGATCCGTTTCACCGACGAGCGCGAAGGTCACGACGATCAGCAGACGACGTACAAGTACGCCAACGGCATCATCGACTTCGTCAAGCATGTGAACGCGTCGAAAGAGGCGCTGTTCTCGAAGGTCGGCTACTTCGAGCAGGCCGAAGACGGCCAAGAGGTCGAAGCCGCGTTCCAGTGGAGCACCGGTTACCAGACCGATGGCATCCACTCCTTCGCGAACGGCATCAGCACGATCGAAGGCGGCACGCACGAGGAAGGCTTCCGCTCGGCGCTCACGAGCGTGGTCAACAAGTACGCACGGGCCAAGAACATGCTGAAGGAGAAAGACGAGAACCTCCTCGGCGAAGACATCCGCGAAGGCGTCACCGCCATCATCTCGGTGCGGTTGCGTGATCCGCAGTTCGAAGGTCAGACGAAGGCGAAGCTCGGTAACACGAGCATGAAGACTCTCGTGCAGAAGGCCACCAACGAGAAGCTCGGCGACTGGCTCGAAGAGCACCCCACCGAGGCCAACAAGGTCGTCAAGAAGGCGATTGCGGCGTCACAGGCCCGGATGGCGGCACGCAAAGCGCGCGACGTGATCCGCAACAAGACGTTGCTCGACGGCGCGGGGATGCCCGACAAGCTGCGCGACTGCACGTCGAAGGTGCGCGAGGAGCGAGAGCTGTTCATCGTCGAGGGCGACTCGGCCGGTGGGCCGGCGGTCGCGGGACGTGACCCGTCGACCCAGGCGATCCTTCCGATCCGCGGCAAGATCCTCAACGTCGAGCGCGCCCGCCTCGACCGCATGCTGAAGAACCTCGAGATCCAAGCGCTCATCGCGGCGATCGGCGCCGGCGTCGGCGAAGAGTTCGATGTCGAAAAGCGCCGGTACGACAAGATCATCGCGATGTGCGACGCCGACGTCGACGGCAGCCACATCCGCACGCTGCTGCTCACGTTCTTCTACCGGAACATGAAAACGCTCGTGGAGCACGGGCACATCTACATCGCGCAACCACCGTTGTTCTCCACCGAGGTGGGCAAGGAGAAGATCTACCTGAAAGACGATGCCGCGAAGGCCGTGTTCTTGGCCGAGCATCCGAACCACAAGAAAGACTTCCAGCGGTTGAAGGGTCTCGGCGAGATGGACTGGGAAGAGCTCCAGATCACCACGATGGATCCCGTGCACCGCACCCTGTTGCGCGTGAACGTGGAAGACGCCGCGTTGGCCGACACGGCCATCGCCAAGCTCATGGGTGAAGACGTCGAGAGCCGCAAGCAGTTCATCGTCACCAACGCGAACGACGTTCGCTTCCTGGACATCTGATGTCGGATCTGCCTCCCGAAGAGCAAGGCGCGCTGACGTTCGGCGACATCGAGCCGATCGAGATCCAAGTGGAGATGGAGCGGTCGTTCCTCGACTACTCCATGTCGGTCATCACCCAGCGGGCGTTGCCCGATGTGCGCGACGGCCTCAAGCCCGTGCACCGCCGCATCCTCTGGGGCATGTACGACCTCGGGGCGCGGCCCGACCGCAGCCACATGAAGAGCGCACGCGTGACCGGCGACGTGATGGGCAAATATCACCCGCACGGCGAAGGCGCCATCTACGACGCACTCGTCCGGATGGCGCAGGACTTCTCGCTGCGCCATCCACTCATCGACGGCCACGGAAACTTCGGAAGCCCAGATTTTGGCCCGGCTGCCTCGCGCTACACCGAATGCCGTTTGTCGCAGCTGGCGATGCGGATGCTCGATGGCATCGACGAAGACACCGTCGACTACATCGACAACTACTCCGGCGAGTTCAAGGTGCCGGTCGTGCTGCCGAGCCGGTTCCCGAACCTGCTCGTCAACGGCAGCCAGGGCATCGCCGTCGGGATGGCCACCAACATCCCTCCGCACAACCTCGGCGAGATCATCGACGCCACTGCACATCTCATCGATCACCCCGATGCCACGCCCGACGAGCTCATGCAGTTCGTCAAAGGCCCCGACTTCCCGACTGGCGCGCAGATCATGGGCCGTCAGGGCATCATCGACGCCTTCCGCACCGGTCGTGGCTCGATCAAGCTGCGCGCCGTCGCCGACATCGAAGAAGGCAAGCGCAACGACCAGATCGTCGTGACCGAGATGCCGTATCAGACATCCATCTCGACGACGGCCGCAAAGATCAAAGAGCTCGTCGAGACCCGGCAGATCGACGGTATCGCCGACGTCAACGACGAGTCGGCCAAGGGCAAGACCCGCCTCGTGATCAAGCTGAAGCGCGACGCGCCAGCGCTCGTGATTCTCAACAACCTGTACAAGCACACGCCACTGCAGTCGAACTTCGCGGTCAACACCGTGGCCTTGGTCGACGGTGTGCCCCGCACGCTCAACCTCCGCGAGCTCCTGGTGCACTACGTCGCCCACCAGGTCGAGGTCATCACCCGCCGGTCCGAGTTCCGGCTGCGGAAGGCACGCGACCGCGCCCACATCGTCGAGGGTCTGCTCAAGGCGCTCGGGATGATCGACAAGATCATCGCCGCTATCCGCAGTTCGGCGAACCGGGCCGCCGCCAGGGAGGCGCTGCTGGCCAAGCCGTTCGAGTTCAGCGAGGTGCAGGCCGAGCACATCCTCGACATGCGCCTGTCGCAGCTCACGCGCCTCGGCAAGGAAGAGCTCGACGCGGAGATGGCCAAGCTGCGCGAGACCATCGCCGAGCTCGAGTCGATCCTCAACAGTCCCGAAAAGCTCAACACGGTGATCAAGACCGAGCTCGGGGAGATCCGCGAGAAGTTCGCGACGGACCGCAAGAGCAAGATCACCTTCGACACCGGCGACATCGACATCGAAGACCTCATCGACGACGAAGACCTCATCGTCACGCTCTCGGCCAAGGGCTACACGAAGACGATGCCGGCCGACACCTTCCGCACGCAGGGCCGGGGCGGACGTGGCGTGGCGGGAGCGAAGCTGCGCGACGAGGACTACGTCACGCAGATCCTCACCACCACCGCGCACGCGTACCTGTTGTTCTTCTCCAACAAGGGCCGCGTGTATCGCCTGAAGGCGCACGAGATCCCGATGAAGGAGCGCACGGCGCGCGGCACGGCCATCGTGAATCTCTTGCCGTTGCAACCAGACGAGAAGATCCGGGCCATCATCGACACCCGCGACTACGAGACGAACCGGTTCCTCTTCTTCACGACCAAGCAAGGTCAGGTCAAGAAGACGAAGTTCAACGAGTACGACTCCTCGCTGCGCAGCGGCATCATCGCCATCAACCTGCGAGCCGGCGACGAGCTCGTCAAGGTCATCCCCACCAACGGCGGCGACGACATCCTGATGGTGTCCAAGCTCGGCCAGGGCATCCGGTTCAGCGAAGACGACGTGCGTCCGATGGGCCGCGCCGCGGCCGGGGTACGCGGCATGAAGATGCGCGCCGGCGACGAGGTCGTGTCGCTCGACTCGTGCCGTGACGACACCGCCATCCTCATCGTCACCGATGCCGGGTACGGCAAGCGCACGCAGCTCGAGCACTTCAATCGCCAAGGCCGCGGCGGCCAGGGCGTGCGGGCCATCAAGCTCACGGCCAAGAAGGGCTTCGTGGTGGCCGCGTTCATGGTGCATCTCGACGACGAGATCTTTGTGATCGCTTCGGGTGGCATCGTGATCCGTATGCCCGTGCGCGAGATCTCTTCGCAAGGGCGCGACGCCACTGGTGTTCGGGTGATGAACCTCGAACCCGGCCAGTCGGTGGCCGCAGTGGCGCCGGTCCTCCAGACCGACGACGAGCAGTAGCGCTTCTCCCTCACAACCTGCACAGCAGTAGGAGGTGGGCCATGCGCGCCCCACAGGACCGCGTTGCGGAACATGGTGGAGAGGAGGGACAGCTCGCGCCGCTCTACGCAGTCATCGTGTTGGTGGCGGGCGGGGCCATGCTCCTGCTCGTCCATCTCGGTGTGCTCGCTCTGCATCGCGCCCACGCCCGCACGGCCGCGGATGCGTCCGCCCTCGCCGGTGCGGCCGAGGGACGGGCCGCGGCGGACGAGGTGGCGCGAGCCAACGGTGCGGTGCTCGAGTCGTTCGTGGCGGTCGGCTCCGATGTGGAGGTGCGTGTGCGCGTCGGTTCCACCCACGCCACGGCCCGCGCTCGCCGCGACGGAGGCTGCCGACAAGCGCCCCAACCCGATCCCGTACACTTTGGGCCGTGTCCGCCGACCAGCCCGGGGTGACAGCCGCGTCCGAGCCCGTGCTGCCCCCGTCGCTCTTCGACGACCCCGACACGAAGACGACCACGCCTGGCAACGGCCACGGCGTTGTCTCCCCACCGAAGCGTCATCGCTTTGCGCCCGACGAAGGCGACCACGGTGGCGAGGTCCCGCACGAGAAGCCGCACGAGCTCACGAAACGCGAACGCCGTCAGCTCGGACGGCTGCGAGCTCGCAAGGTCAAGCGCATCGTTCGCCACATCGACCCGTGGTCGGTGTTGAAGCTCTCGTTGCTCTTCTACGCGTGCCTGTTCGTGGTGTTCATGGTGGCCGGCACGTTGCTGTGGAATCTGGCGGGCGCAGCCGGGACGATTTCCAGCATCGAGAGTTTCATCAAAGACATCGGTGCCTTCAAGACGTTCTCGTTCAGCGGCGCCACGATCTTCCGAGCAACCTTCCTCGCCGGGATGATTCTCGTGATCGCCGGGAGCGGCCTCAACGTGCTCCTCACCGTGTTGTTCAACCTCATCAGCGATCTCGTCGGCGGCATCCGCGTGAGCGTGATCGAGGAGGAAACGGCGCGTCCTATCGCTTCTGAGCCGGACGCCGGCAGGCGCTAGCTTGGCCCTCCGCTGAGGGGCTATAGCTCAGTCGGTTAGAGCGCATCCCTGATAAGGATGAGGTCGTAAGTTCGATTCTTACTAGCCCCACTACGCACGACATGGCGCGAGACTCCGAACATGCCGATCGCCGCAGAAGTCGCCGAGATCATCAACGAACCGGTCAGAAAACTCGAGACGTCGATGGAGCTGCTTCGGCGGATGGAGGTCCACGACTTCGCTACAACGGGCGACGCCCTCGCAGCTTTGCAGTACCTCGTGATGCAGCACGTCACCGCGATCAACAAGGCGACTCTCATCATCGCCCGAGAGGTCGACCGGCTGGCCAACAAGTAGGCGGCACCGGCGAAGAGCCGTCGCGATGTCGTCGGACGGGGCCGAGACCGCGGGTTAGCCGCCGGCTGGTCTGCACAACAAGAAGAGCACCCGACAGCGTCCGCTGCCGAGTGCTCCTCTACTGCTCGATCTCCACCGAGGCTCAGATTCGGTGTCGCTCCAACCTGCGACCTCCGGCGAGAATGAACCCACCACCGGCGATCATCAGCGCTGCGAACGTCATCAGCTTCACCACATCGAAGCCGGTGCGAGCCAACGTAACGCCGAGCACCGCAGTGGCGGCAGGGCGGGTCAGCGTCTCGCCGAGCACCGCAGGCGGAGTGGGCGGGGTCAACGTCTCGCCGAGCACCTCGCCGCAACCGGTGTGGGCCGGGTTCGTCTGGGCGATGCCGTTGTTGCCGTCGCACTCGTACCCGTTGTTGTTGTCGTCTGGGCCGGGCAGTTGTCCGAGCGGGTTCTTGTTGTCCGCTTTCCCGACGCAGCCGGCGCACGGTTGGCCGGTCGCGTTGCCATCGCCGTTTCCGTTCGCCGACGCCGAGCCGTCGCGGGTGCTGTCGTACGGACCGGAGGTATTGGCGCCGGTGCCGTTGCTGTCCGCGTTCGACGCGGGCTGGGGCGCGGTGAGGTCGCCAGAGGCGTTGCTGTTGGCGTTGGCGTGCCCATAGGCGTTGCCATTGCCCGGGTCAGCGAAGGCGACAGCCGTCATCGCTACGGCCGCCCAGCACGCAACACCCAACATCACCCCGATTCGCGCTGACCATGATGGCCTTGATCGGGTCGATGTATGCATGACGCCTGCTTCCCTATTGCCGTAACACGTTTGTTACATATTTGCAATATTCCCGCAGAACGTGACCATCTAACCCTTTGCTCAACCCGGTGACCTGCGACTCGGCGAACGAGCACACTCTTCGTAGTGATCGTGTTGCGGGCTTTTGGCCTTTCGACAAGCGGGCGACTCGGAGCACTAGCGTTGGTCGCCCGGCATGAAAGCTCTGCGACGCGCACTCCTTGCGATTGGTGTGGCGGGCGTGATCGCGGCCGTGTTGCGGTTACGAGGAACCGGTGGCTCACCACCGCAGAGCGGTGGATGGCGCGAGCTCTCCGGCCCCGACCTGCGTTGACCCGTTCATGCGCGTAGCGCTCGTCGGTGCTGGGGCGGTCGGTGCGCGAGCGGCTCGACAACTGGCGTCGACCGACGCCGTCGAGTTCGTTCTGGTCGCCGATGCCGACGCCGAGCGAGCCCGTGGCGTGGTCGCATCGCTCGGCGAGGAGCTGTCGGCGGTGGATGACGACCCGACCGACGTCGATGTCGTGATTCTCGCGGCGCCTGGCAGCCACACCGAAGCGGCTCGCCGGTTCGTCGACCGGGGCATCCCGGTCGTATCCGTCGCCGACGACATCGGCGACGTGCGCTCGTTGCTCGAGCTCGACGAGATGGCGAGACGCAAGGACGTGTCGGTCGTCGTCGGCGCTGGCTTCTCGCCCGGACTCACGTGTGTGCTCGCCGCCCACGCCGCCGCAGCGCTCGATCGTGTCGACGAGGTGCACGTGGCAAAGGTGGGCACCGGCGGCCCGTCATGCGCACAGGCGCATCACCGGGCGCTTGCCGGTGCCGCGCTGGATTGGCGCGACGGCGAGTGGGTCACCCGCCGCGCGGGCTCGGGGCGTGAGCTGTGCTGGTTCCCTGATCCGATCGGCGGTGAGGACTGCTACCGGGCCGCGCTGCCGGACGCGTTGCTGCTCGCTCCCGCCTTCCCCGGCGTCGAACGCATCACGGCGCGCATGGGGGCCAACCGCCGGGATCGGATCACGTCGAGGTTCCCGATGTTGCGTCCGCCCCATCCGGAAGGCGGCCCGGGCGCGGCGCGAGTCGAGGTGCGCGGTCGTCGCGGCTCCGCCAGAGTCGTGCAGGTGCTCGGCGCGATGGATCGTCCGGCGGTAGCCGCCGGGACGGTCGCGGCGCTGGCCGCCGTAGCCGCAGGGTCGGGTCAGCTCCGCCGACGCGGTGCCGGTGGCTTGGCCGAACTCGTCGACCCGCTGTGGTTCCTCGGCCTGCTCGCGCAGCGCGGCGTGAAGGCCGCGGTGTTCGAAGGCGCCGCGTAGTCAGGCGGGTGCAGCGACGACGATGCGGTTGCGCCATTCGCTGGCCTCACCGATCGCAGTCGCGTAGTCGGCACGCCGGCGGGCGGCCCGACCCTGCGGGGCAGGTTCCTCGATGGCGCTGTACTGCGCCTCGATTCCGTCCCTCAGCATCTGCAACGCTTCGCTGCGCAGCTGCGAGATCCGCGACTCGGTCACGTCGAGTAGCTCGGCGAGCTCCAGCGACGTGCGGCCCTCGAGGAAATAGCCGACGACGACGATGCGATGGCGCTCGGACAGCAGGCCGACGGCGTCACGCAGGTAGCCGAGCAACTCGCGCGTCTCGAGCTCTTCAGACGGTTCGACGGCGGTGCGGTCGGCGAGGACATCGACGAGCGTCAGGCCGTCGTCGTCCGGTGAGGTGACGATGTGCTCCAACGCGAGCACGACGGAGCGGAAGACGCGATCGCGAAGGCGGTGCAGTTCGTCGCGTGACAGTCCGAGCGCATCAGCGACTTCGTTGGTGCTGGGCAGCTCGCCGCCGCTGTTGGCGAGGTCTTGCTCGACCTGCTCCAGCTTGCGACCGAGCGTGCGCACCGAGCGCGGCGCCCAGTCGGCTGCTCGAACCGAGTCCAGGATCGCGCCACGGATACGGCGGGCGGCGAAGCGGTCGAAGGGAACGCCCCGGGACTCGTCATACCGGCGAGCGGCTTCGACCAGGCCGAGTGCGCCGGCGCGAGCCAGCTCTTGACGATCGACATAGCGGGGGAACCGCACCGCGACTTGCAGCACGACGTGGTTCACCAGTCCCAAGTTCTGCTCGATGAGAGCAGAACGATCTGCTTCCTCGCCCATCACGGGCTCCCTTCCAGTGACAACGCATCTCCCACGACAGTTGTCGGCGTAAGTGAATGAAAAACTTGAGGGTCGCGGCCAGAGTCATCCGGTTCATTTCTCTCGCCGCAGACGAGCCATGCCATCGTCCTCAGGCTGCGCGCGAGGGAATAGTCCGATCGGTCTAGCCCGATCGGGGGAGAGGCGGTGATCTCAAGAGGGACAACGGGACCGCCGATTCAGGAGGATCGCAATCGCCTCCCTTCTCGCGCCCTTTGGCCTCACCGGTCTCGCCTACGCCGGGGCCTTCGCCGCCTTCGGAGCGGCGGCCGCGGTGCTCGGCGGCCGCCGGGTCGTGGCGCGATCCGCCGACAGCGGCAGGGTCAGCCGGCTGCTCGCCGCTCTCGCCCGGACCGCCCGCCTGCGTACGTTCGATGACGCGCTCGCCACGGCCGCCGAAGAAGTTCGGAACATGACAGGTGCGACCGCGGCGATGTGCTGCTCGCTCGATGCCCGCGGTGCTTGGGCCGGAATGATCGTCGACGGCGAAGGCGGGCGACCCGCGACCCCCGATGCCATTGCCGCGCTGCGGGAGCTGACCCCCGATGACGGCGTTGCCCATGAGATCGACCTGCACGAGCGCCTGCTCACGACCCGGCTGCCCCTGCCGCCGGCGCGTCGAGTCACCGTCGCTTCTGCTGGCGAGTTGGCCGTCCCGCTGGTGGTCGCGGCCTTTCGCGACGGTCGCAACGGACGGACCGACACGGACCGAGCAAAGACTCTGGCGAGCTTCGCCCACCAAGCCGCACTATCCGTGGCCAACGCCCGGCTGTTCGAAGAGGTCGAGGCCGCGTACCTCCATCAACTCGATCTCAACCGGCAGAAGGGGGAGTTCGTCGCGACGGTGTCGCACGAGCTGCGCACACCGGTGGCGGCGATCATCGGCACCATCGAGACGGTCGCTCGTCTCGGCGATCGACTCGACGACGAGCGCCGGGCCAATCTGCTGGCGGGCGCGGTCGGGTACGGGGAGCGACTCAGCCGAGTGATCGAAGAGTTGTTGCTCGTCGCGGCCGCCGAGCAGTCGTCGGCGAGCGTCCACTCGACGGAGCTCGACCTCGACGGGTTCGTCCAGCGCGTCGTGAAGGAGACATCGGTGGTCACCGACGGCCGCGTCGTCGCCACCGTGCGCCCGAGCAGCGGTCAGATCCACACCGATGAGCAGAAGCTGCAGCGCATCCTCGTCAACCTCATCGAGAACGCGGCCAAGTACGCGCCCGACGGACCCATCGAGATCGACGTGATGGCTGCCGGCGCTCGGATCGTCTTCTTCGTGACCGATCACGGGCCGGGCATCGCCCCGACGGACCGCGAGCGGGTCTTCGAGCGGTTCGTGCAACTCGATCAGTCCCTCACCCGCTCCCAGGGCGGTCTCGGACTCGGTCTCTACCTGTGCAAGCAGCTCGCAGAGGTGCTCGACGGCGAGCTCGTGCTCACCGAGACGCCCGGCGGCGGGTCGAGCTTCTGCCTGGCCGTGAGTCGCACCCTGCAGAACACCGATGAGAAGACCGAGGTGCGGCCCGCCGTTGCCGGTGGGGTGCTGCGCCGCCCGACAGAGCTCGAGGAAGCTCCGGTCTGAGCCGCTTTGAGGAGCGAAAGTGGCGCATCCAGCCGCCTTGGCTCCTTAGAGGAGGGAACGCGGCCTCGACCCGGTCAGACGCCGGCGAGTTCGCCGATGAACGCGAGTAGCTGGTCGAAGTGGAACGGCTTGGTCATGTAGTAGTCGGCACCCGCCGCCCAGCCCTCCTCGATGTCCTCGCTACCCGCTCGGGCCGTGAGGAGCACGACGGGGATCGATGCCGTTGTGGTCTCGTCCTTCAACGCCCGCAGCACCTTGAGGCCGTCGTGCACGGGCATCATCACGTCGAGGACGATCAGGTCGGGCTGGTACGTCAGCGCGAATTGCAGGGCCTGGGCACCGTTCTCGGCCTCGTGCACGTTCATGCCTTCGGCTTCGAGGTTGAGCACGAGAAGGCTGCGCAGGACGACATCATCGTCGGCCACGAGGACGGTGAGCTGGCGGTTCATCCTGGTTGTGTCGGCCCCGACGGCGGCGAGGTTGAGCGCGGCCGGTAGGTTCGCTTGTCGTGCGCGTTCCCCGCAGTCTCTTGGCGGCCGTCCTGGCCGGCACGGTGATCGTCAGCGCCTGCAGCAGCGGTGGTGGGGGTGGCCCAGCACCGGCCGACATTCCCGGCGTCGCGTTTGAACGGGCGCCGGGTCGCAACCACCGTCAGGGCCACATCGACTACCCCGGAAAGCATCCGCCATCGGGCGGAGACCACAATGCCGTGCCGCTCACCTGCGGCTTCTACGACCAGCAGCCACCGGACGAGAACGCGGTCCACTCGCTCGAGCACGGTGCCGTGTGGATCGCTTTCGATCCGAAGACCTCCGCGAGCGACGTCAGCGTCCTGAAGGCGTTCGCCCAGTTGGACCACGTGATCGTGTCGCCGTACGCAGGGATGTCCGCACCGATCACGGTCGTGGCATGGGAGCACCGGCTCGAGCTGCAGTCCGTGACCGATCCGAGGCTGAAGCAGTTCGTCGACGAGTTCCGGAACGGTTCGACGGCACCGGAGCGAGGCGGGGCGTGCCGAGGAGTCGGGCAGCCGATTCCGTGAGCGGGCATCATGACGGTGTGCGTACCTCGACCCGGCCGATTCGCCCCGGTCGGTTGAGTCCTTCGCGAATCGTGCCCGGCGGTATCGCGCGCCCGAGCTACATCGCCAACGACGGCCAGCCGTCGGGCCGCACCTTGCCGCCGCTCACCGACACCGGAGCGATCGCGCGCCTTCGGGCGTCGTGCGCCGCGGCTCGTCGCGTGCTCGAGCGGGTCGGAGGCGCCGTTGCCGTTGGCGTGACGACGGATGAGCTCGATGCGATCTCGCACGAGGCGTATGTCGCCGAGGGCGGCTATCCGAGCCCGCTCGGGTACCGCGGCTTCCCGAAGTCGATCTGTACTTCGGTCAACGAAGTCGTCGCCCACGGCATCCCCGACGATCGGCCGCTCGCCGACGGCGACATCGTGAACTGCGACATCACCATCTATCTCGACGGCATGCACGGCGATTGCTCTGCGACCTTTCTCGTCGGCGACGTCGATCCGGCGACGTGCCACCTCGTCGACGTGACCGCGCAGTGTTTGTCCGTCGGCATCGGCGCAGTGCGGCCAGGTGGTCGCGTGCGCGACATCGGCCGGGCGATCCAAGCCGTGGCACATCGCGAGGGTCTTGGCATCGTGCGGGAGCTCGTCGGTCATGGAATCGGCGAGGAGTTCCACTCGACGCCGTATGTCCACCACTACGACGAGCCCCGCGATCGCACGCGCCTTCGCGCAGGGATGGTGTTCACGATCGAGCCAATGCTGACGCTCGGCAATCCAGATGTGGTGCAGTGGGACGACGGGTGGACGATCGTCACCCTCGACGGTCAACCGTCCGCGCAGTTCGAGCACACCGTTCTCGTGACCAACGACGGCGTCGAGGTCCTCACTGCCTGACGATCTGCAGCACCTCGTCGTGCAGCAAGCCGTTGGTGGCCAAGCCGCTGCCGCCGTCGATCCGCGCTGAGCCGCTGAGGTCGGTGAACGTTCCGCCGGCCTCGCCGATGATCACCGGCATCGCGGCCACGTCCCACTGCGCCGCGACCGGGTCCACCATCGCTTCGACTCGACCCGTCGCGACGAGCGCATAGCCGTAGCCGTCGCCCCAAGTCCGCATGAACATTCCTGACGCGCGTGCGGCCATGAGCGCGTCTTCGACCCAATAGTCGAAGCCCGACGTCGTGAGGTACGAGCCCCGCAGGCGATCGCGCGTGCTCACACGCGCCGGTTCGCCATTGCAGAAGCAGCCGAGGCCGCGGCCGGCATACACCGTTTCTCCGAGCGCGGGGAGGTCGATGACTCCGATCGCCGGACCGTGCTCGTCCTCGTACGCCAGAAGGGTCGAGTACAACGGAACGCCGTGGGTGAACGCCTTCGTGCCGTCGATCGGATCCACGATCCACCGCCGCCCGCTGGTGCCCGCGAGCTCGGGCTCCTCCTCGCCGACGATGGCGTCGTCGGGGTGGCTCGCGGCCAAGCGATCGCGCACGAGACGCTCGGCGGCCCGGTCGGCCGCGGTCACGGGCGTGCCGTCGCCCTTGCGATCGACGGCGAGATCAACGGAACGGAACCATTCCAATGTGAGCCGGCCCGCCTCGCGCGCCAGCGCGACAGCCTCGTCGAGCAGGGCGCGATCGACCGGCGGCATGACCATTGTCGCATCGTCGCATGCCCCCCGACTTGAAGGGCAATCGACGGCCCCCGTAGAACCTCTTGCCAATCACAGGGGGATGCATGGCGACAAACGTCGATGGATTGGTCGAGCCGGGCTTCGAGGGTGTGCGCGACGCCTTCCTGCGCAACTTCGATACGCATGATGAGATCGGAGCCGGCTTTTGCCTCCACGTCGAGGGCCGCAAGGTCGTCGACATCTGGGGCGGCACCACCGATGAGACGGGTGATCGCCCGTACGACGAGAACACGTTGCAACTGGTCTTCTCGACGACCAAGGGCGCCACGGCATCGTGCGTCAACCTCCTGGTGCAACGAGGACTGATCGATCTCGACGCCCCCGTCGCCCAGTACTGGCCGGAATTCGCGCAGAGCGGCAAGGAGTCGATCCCGGTTCGGTGGCTCGTCAGCCACAAGGCCGGCCTGGCGACCATCGACAAGACGCTGGCCCTCGAAGAAGTCCTGGCGTGGGAACCGATCGTCGAAGCGCTCGAGGTGCAGGAGCCGCTGTGGGAACCGGGAGCGGCGCACGGCTACCACGCCGTCACCTTCGGCTGGGTGTTGGGTGAGCTCATTCGCAGGGTCGACGGTCGCGGCCTCGGTCAGTTCTTCGCGGAGGAGATCGCCGCACCGCTCGGGCTCGAGTTCTGGATCGGCCTGCCGCCGTCCGAGGAGCATCGGGTGTCGCCCGTCGTTGGCAGCCTCATCCCCGACGGCAGCGAGATCCCTCCCGAGCTCAAGGAGCTGTTCGAGCAGTTCATCGGGCCGGACTCGCTGCTCTCACGAGCGCTCACGCTCAACGGCGTGTTCGACATCCCGGACTGGAACATGCCTGAGGTGCACGCGGCGGAGATCGGCGCGGCGAACGGCATCACCAACGCGCGTTCGTTGTCCCGCATGTACGCCGGCCTGACCGGTCAGTTGCCGGACGCGCCCGCGGCTCCGTTGTTCACCGCGGCGCAGATCGAGCAGGCCCGCCAACGCCAGACCGAGGGCAACGACCAGGTCTTGTTCCTCGAGACGTCGTTCGGCCTGGGCTACATGACATCGTCGGCGTTCTCGCCGTTCGGCGGCACCGGTTCGTTCGGCCATCCGGGCGCGGGGGGCTCGGTCGGCTTCGCCGATCCGGACAACCAGCTCGCGGTCGGCTACGTGATGAACCGGATGATGCAGAACCTTTCCGGCGACCCGCGCACCCGGGGGCTGATCAAGGCGAGCTACGAGGCCGTCGGCGCGCCCGTCGCGTTCGTCTGAGGAGCGGAGCTTGATGCGCTGGGGTCGAGCAGTCGTCGTCGCGGTGGTGGTTGCCGCGCTCGCTGCGTGTGGTGGGGGCGGCCAGAAGTCCAACGCCACCGCCACCGGATCGGCGAGCAACGGCTCGGCTGTGGGCGCGGGAGCGGAGGCCTCCGGCCCGAACGAAAGCGGCTCGGCCGGCGATGCGCAGATCGACGGCGGTTCGGCTGCGGCCGACGCGGACAATGGTGGTGCACCCGCCGGCGGGCCATCGCCGAGCAACACCGACGCACCTGCGCCCTCGGGACTGAAGCCCTTCGCCGGCAAGTACACGTATCACGCGACCGGAACGACGAGTCTGAACGGCCCTCCGTCGAGTGTCGACGTGCAGGCGGTCACGACCATCGAGGACCTGAATGACGACGACCAGCGGGCGACCACCACCGGCGGCGGCGGCGGTGCGGGTGACCAGGTGCAGGTACTGCGTTACAGCAGCGACAAGATCGAGCTCCTGTCGCTCGAGATGACGGGCGCGGTGCACAAGGTCTTCAACGGACCCGTTCTCTTTGCGCCGGTTCCGGGTTCGGTCGGCCAGGCCTGGGCGTGGGACCTCACATCGACGGATGCCCTGACCCACGTTCACCAGAGCTCGCGCATCGACCGCACCGAGACCGTGACCATCGGCGGCCAGTCCGTCGACACCGTGGTCGTCGAGACCGACCTCACCTTCTCCGGCGACATCAACGGGTCCGGACACCTCACGTCGTGGGTGTCGCCGATCTACAAGGTCGGCGTCCGCAGCCACAGCACGCTCGACGCCACCTACGCCACGTTCCACTTGACGAGTGACATCACGGCGGATTTGTTGGATCTGCGTCCGTCCTGAGGTTTGCTAGTGGGGTGACCCCCCGTCCGTCCGTCGAAGCCGCGCGCCGTCGCACGTTCGCGATCATCAGCCACCCGGACGCGGGCAAGACCACCCTCACCGAGAAATTCCTGCTCTACGGCGGCGCGGTGCAGGAGGCAGGCGCGGTGAAGGCACGGGGTGAACGCCGGCGGGTGACGTCCGACTGGATGGCGATGGAGCAGAAGCGGGGCATCTCCATCACGTCGACGGTGCTGCAGTTCCCGTACCGCAACGACGTGCTGAACCTGCTCGACACACCCGGTCACCGCGATTTCTCCGAAGACACGTATCGAGTTCTCGCGGCCGCGGATGCCGCGATCATGGTGCTCGATTCGGCGAAGGGCATCGAGCCGCAGACGCTCAAGTTGTTCGAGGTGTGCCGCGACCGAGGGCTGCCCCTGCTCACGTTCCTCAACAAGTACGACCGCCCGGGTCGCCCGCCCCTCGAGCTGCTCGACGAGATCGAGAAGTTGATCGGGCTCACACCGACGCCGGTCACGTGGCCGATCGGGCATCCGGGTGATTTTCGCGGCGTGGTCGATCGGCGCGACGGCACGTTCGTCAGATTCACCCGCACGGCGCGGGGCGCAAGCGAGGCACCGGAGGAGATCGTCGACGCCGAACGCGCCGCAGTCGAGGAAGGCGCGGCGTGGGAGGTGGCCCAGGAAGAACTGGCGTTGCTCTCGGCCGTCGGCGCCGATTTCGAAGTCGAACCGTTTCTCGCCGGGATCACGACCCCGGTGTTCGTCGGATCGGCGCTCACGAACTTCGGCGTGCGGTTGCTGCTCGACGGCATCGTCGATCTCGCCGCACCGCCCACCGCCCGGTCTGACGCCGAAGGCAAGCCCCGCGATCTCGACGCCCCGTTCAGCGGCTTTGTCTTCAAGGTGCAAGCCAACATGGATCCGTCCCATCGCGATCGCATCGCGTTCGTTCGTGTGTGCAGCGGACGTTTCGAGCGCGGCATGGTCGTGACGCACGGGCCCACGGGGAAGCCGTTCGCCACGAAGTACGCGCATTCGGTGTTCGGCCAGGAGCGCGAGACGATCGTCGAGGCCTTCCCTGGTGATGTCATCGGGCTGGTGAACGCCACCGATGTGCGCGTCGGTGATTCGCTCTGGGTCGACGAGCCCGTCACGTACCCGACGATCCCGAGCTTCGCTCCGGAGCACTTCGCGGTGATTCGAGTGCGGGACACAGGGCGGTTCAAGCAGTTTCGCAAAGGGATCGCGCAGCTCGACGAAGAGGGCGTGGTACAAGTCCTGCGCGATGAGACGATGGGCGATCAGGCTCCGATGCTCGCAGCCGTTGGCCCGATGCAGTTCGAGGTGGCCGTGCATCGACTCGAGAACGAGTTCGGCGCCCCCGTGGAGCTGTCGCCCACGGGCTACACCGTCGCCCGTCAGACCGACCTGGCTTCCACCCCGGCGCTGCGATCGATGCGTGGGGTCACCGTGCTCGCCCGATCCGACGGCGCGTTGCTGGCCCTGTTCGAGAGCCCGTATTGGCTGCAGCGGGTCGAGAGCGAACAACCCGAGCTCACGCTCGCCCGCCTCGTCGCCGAAGGGCAGGGCTAGTCGAAAATGGCCTAATCGGGCCATAGCTCCTCGAGCCGAAATGCGCTTGGCTACCCAAAGCGGACACGCGCTGGCGAAGGGGGAGAGATGTCCACAGTTGTCGTGATCATTGCGATCTGGGCCGTGCTCAGCCTCCCCTTCTCCGTGGTGCTGGGCTTCGCGTTCCGGGACGAGACCCGCGCCGAGTTGGTGGGGATGGACGGCGCCGACGCCGTCTTCCGCCGGGCGGACGGCACGCTCGAGCGGGTTGCCCTCGTCGACCACGCTCCTCGCTGACCGGTCGAGATCCGTCGCGGTCCGCAGGTGACCGCTTACGTTTTGATGCGTGCCGAAACACGCCGTGCCGGCCCCGGTGTGGCACAGGCTCGCGGTGCTCATCGCCACGACCATGCTCCTCGCCGGCTTCGTCGCCGTGTGGGTGACCCATTCGGCGACACACGGTCCCGCCTCACGCTCGGCCTCGGTCGCCGGCACGTCGATCACGACGACGCCAAGAGCACCGCCGATCTCCGTTGAGCCGGGCTCCAGCGCCGTCAACGGACTGCTCACCTTCCGAGGCAATGCCACCCGGACGCTGTACGGCCAAGGGCCCGTGCCGCAGCATCCGGAGGTGCTGTGGACGTATCCGGACAAGGCGATGTGTTCGCAGTCGCACGACCTCGCGGGATTCGCCGAGTGGTGCGGCACCGGGTGGACGGGTGAGCCGGCAGTGTGGGAGCGGGACGGCCGCACGCTGGTGGCCTTCGGCGCCTACGACCGCGCGCTGCACGTACTCGACGCAAGCACTGGGTCGGACGCGTATCCGCCGTTCGTGACCGGAGATCTCATCAAGGGGTCGGTGAGCGTCGACCCTGACGGCTTCCCGCTGATCTACAGCGGATCACGAGACGACTATTTCCACGTGTACTCGTTTGACCGCCCCGAGCTCACCGAGCTGTGGAAGCTGTGGGCCTACGAGGTCTCCCCGACCAAATGGAACAACGACTGGGACGGATCCGGTCTCGTGCGCGACGACTACCTCTTCGAGGGTGGCGAGAACAGCCAGTTCCACATCGTGAAGCTGAACCGGGCCATCGACGCTGACGGCCGTGTGACGGTGGCCCCGAAGCTGGTGTTCCACGCGCCTGGTTGGGACGACCAAGAGCTCCGCGACATCGGCGGCGACGACGTGTCGATCGAGAGCTCGGTGTCTATGTTCGGCAACGTCGTGTACTTCGCCAACTCCGGTGGGCTCGTCGAGGGGTGGGACGTCACCGGGTTGGCGGACGGAACGACACCGAAGCGCGTGTTCCGATTCTGGACGGGCGACGACACCGATGCATCGGTCGCCATCGACGACCAAGGGATGCTGTACGTCGGCTCCGAGTACGAGCGTCAAACGGCGCGCTCGAAGGAGATCGGCCAGATCATGAAGCTCGATCCGTCGAAGCCCGATGATCCGCTCGTGTGGTCGATCCAAGATCACGACGCGTTGCCCGCGGGTGTGTGGGCCACTCCGGCGCTCGACCGCGACATGGTCTACGTCGCGACGAACGGCGGACGTCTCCTGGGGATCGATCGCATCACCGGCGCGATCCGATGGACGAAGCACCTTCCCGGGCCCACGTGGCAATCACCGGTGGTCGTCGACAACGTGCTCATCGAGGGCGATTGCTCAGGCGTACTCCACGCGTACGACGTGAGCGACACGTCGAAGGACCCGCCCGAGCTGTGGAAGCTGCAACTGCCGAAAGGCTGCATCGAGTCGACTCCCGCGGTGTGGAAGGGGCGCATCTACTTGGGCACCCGATCGGGGAAGTTCTTCGCCATCGGCGACCGTTAGCATCGGCGCCTCGCGGGGACGTAGCTCAGCTGGCTAGAGCACCTGCTTTGCAAGCAGGGGGTCGTGGGTTCGAGTCCCATCGTCTCCACCACGTTGTTGCTGGTCAGGGGTAGCCAACGTCGGCGCGCCGACCCACTCGGAGGACGCTCAGGTAGCGACGTGACGCGCGGTCACCCATGCGCGCCCGGATACGTTCGGCGATTGCATCGAGCAGCGGTTCACGCGCGTCGGGGTCGAGCGCCCTGTACAGGGACGTCGAGCGAAGCAGATCCGCGAAGCCTTCACCGTCGAACCACTGCACTGTCGGGTACCACCTCACGATCGTCGAACCGAACAACACGCCGGGGTCTTCGACCAAACCCCAACCTTCGTCCGTCGAACGCACCTCTTCCTCGAGCGGCGGCTCACCCCAAGCAGGGTTGCCGGCAGCAAACTGCTCGTGGAGATCGGCGGTCTCGGCGTACACCTCGGGCTCGCCATGTCGGCGCACTACGACGTTGCCGAGCAGCGCCATCCATCCACCGGGATGAAGCACGTCGTGCGCGCGACTCCAGCCAATCGACGGGTCGACCCAGTGCCACGAAGACGCGGCAACCAGGACATCGAAACGCCGACCACGGTCGTCCCACGACTCGAATGACGACGTCTCGACCTCGACGTTCGAGGCGTTCGCGAGCCTTTGGCGAGCGAGCGCCGCCATCCCCTCGCCGAGCTCGACGGCGGTGACCGCGCACCCGAGCGCGGCCAGGGAGCGGGTTGCCTGACCGGTCCCGCAACCCACCTCGAGCACCGCCGAACTTTCGTCGATGCCCGTGATCGCGACGAGGTCCGAGAAGAGCTCATCGGGGTACGAGGGTCGCACGCGGTCGTAGAGGTCGGGCACCTCGTCGAACACCCGGCCGAGATCATGTCGATCCTCGCTTGCCACCCCGCGATCCTGCCCGCAACGAACCCAACCGCGCAGCACGGAGCCGGCGGTTGGAGACAGGCTCCGGTACGGCGATCAGTGGTGCAGGCGTTGGTTGAGACGCGCTGCCTGACGGGCCTGATGGTCGCGTTCTGCGAGGTTCGGCGCGTTGCGAGCTGCGACCGCATACAGCCGGACAGCGAGGTCGAGATCGCCGTTCTTCTCGTGGAGATACGCGGCGACCGCGTCGCGTCGCGGGACGTGATCGTCGACGTCGGACAGTGCCGCCAATCCTGCGGGTGCGCCGTCCGCTTCGCCGACGGCGACGGCACGGTTGAGCCGGACGATCGGAGTGTCGGCGAATCGGAGCAGCTCGTCGTACCACTCCACGATCTGCACCCAGTCGGTGTCCTCGAAGCGGGCCGCGTCCGCGTGAAGCGCGGCGATCGCCCCTTGCGCCTGATACTCGCCGAGCTGATCCTGCGCGAGGGCGGCCTGCAGGATGGCGACTCCCTCAGCGATGAGCGTCGTGTCCCACTGGCTCCGGTCCTGCTCGGCGAGCGGCACGATCCCGCCATCCGGCCGGGTGCGACTGCGGCGGCGAGCGTGGTGCAGCAACATCAGGGCGAGCAGACCCTCGACCTCGGGATCGTCGACCAACGTCACCAGCTGCCGGGTCAGCCGGATGGCCTCGGCCGCGAGGTCGATGTCGCCCGAGTAGCCCTCGTTGAAGACGAGGTACAGCACCCGCATCACGGTTTGCGTGCCGCCGGGACGATTCAGATCAGCCCGGTCGACGGTGCGCTTGGCGCGGCTGATCCGCTGCGCCATGGTGCTCTCGGGCACGAGGTAGGCCTGCGCGATCTGGCGTGTGGTGAGGCCACCCACGGCGCGGAGCGTCAGGGCGACCGCCGATGACGCAGTCAGGTCGGGATGTGCGCACCGATAGTAGAGAGCGAGGGTGTCGTCAGCGCTCGGCACGACACCGGTGGGTGGATCGCGGTCGAACCTGACCTCCCGGTCCCTGCGTGCGGCGTCCGATCTCGCCATGTCGATGAACGCCCTCCAGGAGACAGTGATCAGCCAGCCCGCAGGATCCGACGGTGTGTCGTCCTCCCACGACGAGAGTGCCTGGATCAGCGCCTCTTGCACCGCGTCCTCGGCCGTCGCGAAATCGGCACCGCGGCGCACGAGGACGCTCAATACGTGGGGGACGAGCTCGCGCAGCTCGACCTCGTCCACGATCACTCGACGGTGGGTCGCGCGCCGAGGAAGGGGCGCAGCTCCAGCCACTCGTGGATCGGTTCGCCACCGGCGCCGGGTGCTGCCGACAGCTCGCCGGCGAGCTCCAGCGCTCGCTCGTAGCTGTCGACGTCGATGATCATCCATCCGGCGATGAGATCCTTCGTCTCCGCGAACGGGCCGTCGGTCACCGGCGGTCGCCCCTCACCGCCGAAACGGACCCAGACACCGTCGGGCGAGAGCGGCTGGCTGTCGACGAACTCACCCGTGCGCTCGAGCCGGGCAGCAAAGTCGTTCATGTATTGGACGTGCGCCTCGACCTCCTCCGGAGTCCATTGATCCATCGGCACATCGTGCACGGCTGCCGGGGCGCCTCGGTAGTGCTTGAGCAACAGATACTTGGCCATGGTGTTCTCCTCTTTCGACGGCGACCCTGCCGGCCGCATCCACCTCAAGGACGGAGCCGAACGCAGACTCTCGACATCGCGGCCCGAGAATTCCGGTGGTACGGCGTGAAGAGGGTGCATCCGCAGTGTGTCATCGCTCGTCGCCGTCGGCGGCGGTTCACGGCGCATGCGGCGTAGCGGGCGTACTCTCCGGCGTTCCACGTGTGTGGGACGGCACTGATCGACGTAGGAGGGTCGCGGCGGGGTGAGCACGGCGCGCCGGCGGAGGTGGGTTCGGCTACTGGCTGGCCCCACGATCGCGGTGATCGCAGCGGCGATCGCTGCGATCGGAGTCCACGCCGGCGCCTTCCAAGGCTTCCGGCAACGCGCGGCTGACGGACTGTTCCCTACCGGCGTCACTGATCAGCGCGTCGCAATCGTCGGCATCGACGCCCGTTCACTCGACGAGCTCGGCCAACCGTGGCCGTGGCCGCGGCAGGTGCAGTCCGAACTCGTGAACCGGCTCGTAGATGCGGGCGCCAAGGTAATTGTCGACGATCTCGTCTTCGCACCTGCGACCGAAGGTGATCCCGCGCTTGCAGCATCGATGCAGCGCGGGGTGCCGGTGATCGTCGCCGCATCCGCGAGCTTGCAACCCGACCCCGACGGACTGTTGCTGCGCACGGTGGCGCGCACCGACCCGGCGACCGCGCTGGCCGATGCGTCGGCGGGCGTCGCCCACGCATCTGTCACGCCTGACCCGGACGACGGCGTCGTGCGATCGATCCCACTGGTGGTCGAGGACGAGCGCGGCCACTTCACCCCGGCACTCGCGTTGGCCGCTCTCATGCAACTCGAAGGGACCACCGACATCGTGCTCCGACTCGACGCGGTCGTTGTCGGCAATGTGTCGGTCCCCACCGGCGAGCGCCACTCGCTCACGCTGAGCTTCTCGGATGGTCTCATCGACCGCTCGAAGGTCATCTCGGCGATCGACGTGCTGCGGGGGCGTGTCCCGGCCGACGCACTTCGCGACAAGGTGGTGTTTGTCGGCACGACCGATCCGACGCTGGGTGACTCGCATCTCGTGCCCCCGAACAAACGCGATGGCGTTCCCGGCGTCGTCGTCCACGCCTCCGCGTTGAACACGATGCTCACGGGCGCGTATCTGCGAACGGAGTCCTCATCAGCGACCGTGTTGACGGTCGCCATTGTTGCCTTGCTTGCAGGGCTTCTCCTACTGCATCTTCGGTTGCTGGTCGGGCTTGCGCTCGTCGTAGTGGAAGTCGGCGCGTTCGCCGTGCTGGTCCTCTACCGCTTTCAGCACGGCGTGATCATCGACCCCGTCTATCCGGTCGCCGGGATCATCGGGGCCACCGTTGGAGCGCTCGTCGTGCGCTACTTCACCGAGGTCCGGCAGCGGCGTCGCGTCAACGCATTGTTCGCCCGCTACGTACCGGCCACCGTTGCCCAACAGCTCGTCGACGACGACCTCTTCGATGACGTCGTGAACGGCGTTCGTCTCGACATCACCGTGTTCTTCTGCGACCTGCGCGGCTTCACGCCGATTGCGGCGGCGCTGAAACCGGCCGAGGTACGAATGCTGCTCGATGCGTACTACGAACATGTCTGCTCGCGGATCCTCGAACGCGACGGCACGATCATGCAGTTCGTCGGCGACGAAGTGTTCGCCGTGTTCGGCGCGCCCATCGCTCGTGGCGATCACGCCGTTGCGGCCCTCGAATGCGCATTGTCGGTGCAACGCGACCGGCCGAGGCTCGACGATGAGCTCGCCGGGCTCGGGCTGCCGCCGGTGCGCTTCGGCATCGGGCTCAACTCGGGTGAGGTCGTCGCCGCGCACGTCGGGCCCGTTCATCGCCGGCAGTACTCCGTCGTGGGTGACACCGTGAACGTCGGCTCGCGGCTGTGTGGTCAAGCATTGGCGGACCAGGTGGTCGCGGCCTCGGCCCTCCTCGACCGGCTCGACCATCCACGCCACGACTATAAGGATCTCGGTCGACTCGAGTTGAAGGGTGTCGCCGACGGCATGCCCGCGGTTCGCTTCAGCCCGTTGTCAACAGCCGACGAGGACGTGGGCGGCGTTGTCCGAGACTGAAGAACGTCGGGGGACGCTGCGCTCCGCGTGGCGGCACAAGCCCTTCCGTGCACTTCTCACTGCCTACGCCATCTCGTCCTCCGGCGACTTCATCTACATCGTCGCCCTCATGGCGTATGTGTTCGACCGCACCGGGTCAGCCACGTGGGTGGCGGCCGTCGCAGGCGTGCGGGTGTTGCCGTTTGTCATCTTCGGCCCGTTGGGGGGTGTCATCGCGGGACGGTACGACCGGCGCCGCGTGATGGTCATCTCCGATGTCGCGCGGGCGGTGGTGATGGTGCTGCTTGCGCTCGTCACTGCGGCCAAGGCACCGGTGGCGGTCGCAATTGCGTTGGCATTTTGCAACAACGTCGCCACCACGCCCTGGCGGCCGGCGGCGGTGGCGGTGACTCCCGACGTCGTGGGCGAGGACGACCTTGCCGCCGCCAACGCCGTCGAGGCCACCATCACGCAGCTCGCGCTGTTCATCGGGCCCGCGATCGGAGCACTGTTGTTCGCGGCGACGTCGGCCTCCATCTCGTTCCTGGTGAACGGTGCTTCGTTTCTCTTGTCCGCAGTGTTGATCTCGCGCGTTCGCGAGGCGAGCGGTCGGCCGTCGGTGGTCGAGGACGACGCGGGCGACGCGGGCGAGGAACGATCGTCATGGCGCGACGATTTCGTCGCGGGTTGGTCGGCCATGCGAAAGACCTCCGGCGTTCTTCTCTTGCAGTTGCTGCTCGTCAGCGTGCTGTTCGCCTATGGCTTCGAGGTGGTCACGCATCCGCTGGTTGCCGCGCAACGGCTGGGCATCGGTGCCGAGGGCGCCGGCTTCCTGCTGGGCGGCGTCGGTGTCGGCGGGCTGCTCATCGCTCCGGTCAGCGGTCGGATCGCAGCATCGCCGAGAGCCGGTACTGCGCTCGCCGCATCGGCGGTGCTGCTCGGCGCTCCGTTCGCGCTGCTGGCCTTTGTCCGGTCGCCGGCCCTGGCCTGCGCGCTGATGCTTGTCGAGGGCGTCGGCAACATCGTGTTCGAGGTCGTAGTGGTCACGTTGCTCCAGCGACTGCTGCGGGGCGACGACCTCGCTCGGGCCTCGGGCCTCCAGGACTCAGCATCTGCCGCCGCCATGGTCGCCGGCACCCTGATCGCACCCGTGCTTGTCCAAACAGTGGGGTTGCAAGCCGCGGTGGTGGTCGGCGGACTGTCAGTCGCGGCGTTCGGCGTGTTGGCCGCGCCGCGGCTGTCGCGGCTCGGAGCCGAGCTTGCCGCCAAGGCTGAAGCGTTGCGACCGGTGGTCGACGGTCTCGGGCGAATCGGGCTGTTCGACGGGGCGAGTCGCGCCGCGCTCGAACGCCTCGCGGCCGATGTCAGCACCGAACGGGTGCCGCCGGAGACCCTGATCGTCGCCCAGGGCGAACCTGCGGACGATCTGTACGTGATCCGTGACGGGCGGCTGCGCGTGATGGCAAGAGGGGAGGACAACCGCATGCACGCGCTGCCGACCCTGGGAACGGACGAATGGTTCGGCGAGATCGGTCTGCTGCACGGTGTGCCCCGCACGGCCACGGTCACCTCCGACACGGAGGTCGAATTGTGGCGGATCCCCGGGAAGACGTTCCTCGAGGCGTTGACGGGGATCGACGCGCGTCCCGCGGCGCTCGAGCGTGGCCTCGGTGTACGGCTGGGACGGACGCATCCGCGCCTCGCCCGTGCCGGAGCGAACGAAGGAAGTGTCGCCTCGCCGACAGACAGCGAGCGCTGATCGGCGGATCCTGGCACCATCCACTCACAACAGGAGGCAACCATGAGCCAGCACGACGACACCGAAGCGCACACGTCGAAATTCCATCCGGGACAGCCGACGACGGACGACACGCAGGGCAACACCTCGAACCACAAGTTCGTCGAGCCCGAAGGGGTCGACGACACTGACGGGAACAGCGTGCGCACGGGCCATCTCGACGAGGACACCGAGGGCAGTGGGATGAGGTTTCCCGAGGCACCGGATCTCGAGGACGACGACGTTGCGGGACACATTCGCATGACGGACGACCAACTCGCCGCGGGGCTCACGCCGTCGGAGGTCACGACGAAGAGCTCGCCCCGGGACCCGAGCGGGCCTCCGCGTAATTGAGCCCCAACCAACCGGATCTCGTCAGGCAGCTCGCGGCGATCGCCGACGATGTCGCGCCTGCCCTCGGCCTCCCGTCGGCGGATGATCTGCTGAGCGCGATCTGCATCACCGCTCGCCACGTGTTCGCGGCAGCGGCATGCTCGATCGCCCTCCTTGATGAAGAAGCGGGCGAGCTCGTGTACCGCGCCGCCGACGGAGCTGGGAGCGAAGAGGTGGTCGGTCTGCGGCTCTCGATCGGTCGAGGCATCGCTGGTTACGTCGCCTCATCCGGAATGGCCATCGGGGTCGATGCCGTCGCGGACGATCCTCGCTTCGCGGCGGACGTCGCCGAGCGGACTGGCTATGTGCCGAATCATCTTCTTGTCGTGCCGATCACCGCACCGACCGGCGAAGTGATGGGAGTGCTGTCGGTGCTCGACGCCGGCAGCGCAGGCCCGGCGTCAGCGGAAGCCCTCGATGTCGCAACGGCGTTCGCCAGCCAGGCCGCACTTGCGCTCGCAGTCGCGTCGTCCGTCGAGCGACTGGGTTCGACGTTGTTGCGCGCGATGGCCGATGCGAGCCGCAACAACGATTCGGAGCTCGCAACGGCACTACGACGTCGAGCCGCGTCGACGAGAGGACGAGACGCGGAGCTGGCTGCGCTGGCGGCCCGCATCGGCGAGCTGCGGCGATTGGGTCCGGGCATCACTGCGACTGCCGGGAAGATCCTCGACGAGCTGGTGGCGCATGCTCGTGCCGCTCGCGGTCGCCGGCGATGAGCTTTGTGCCCGCGTGGGCGGACGCGTTTCTTCCAGAGAGAATCGCCTCGGGCCCCGCGGCGATGCTGCCGATCGATCGCGCCTGGGCGTACGGCGACGGATCGGGTGCGGGGGTGCGCGTGGCGGTGGTCGACAGTGGGATCGACGCGGATCACCCAGCCATCGGTGAGGTCGTCGGCGGCGCGGTGGTCGAGCCCGACAGTGACGCGCGCGATGGCGTGCGTCTGGTCGAGACCGCCCACGACGATCTGTACGGCCACGGCACCGCCTGCGCGGCGATCATCCGCGAGCTGGCGCCCGACGTGGAGCTGTACAGCGTTCGCGTGCTTGGGGCGCGGTTGACGGGACGCGCGTATGTGTTCGCCCGCGGCCTCGAGTGGTGCATCGACAACGGCATGCAGGTGATCAACCTCAGCCTGTCGACCACGAACGACGATTGGTACGCCGGGTTCCACGAGCTGTGCGATCTCGCGGCGTACGCCGGCATCGTCGTTGTTGCCGCGCTCAACAACGAGCGCAAGCCGAGCTACCCGGCGGAATTCTCGTCCGTCTTGTCGGTTGCGGCCATGCGGGGTGACGACCGAGAGCTCTTCGCTTGCAACGCGCATCCACCCGCGGAGTGGGGCGCGCCGGGAATCGATGTCGAGGTGGCGTGGAGCGAAGGCAAGACGATCCGCTCCGTGGGCAACTCATTCGCGGCCCCCGTCATCGCGGGGCACGCGGCACGAATCGTTGGTGCACATCCCGGCATCACACCGTGGCAGGTACGCACGATTCTCGCCTCGCTGGCAATGAACACGTCGTGAGCGCTTCTCCGTAGTCAGCGCAACGACGAGAGGGCGGCTTCGGCCGCACGCCGGCCGGCGATGATCGCGGCATCGATGGCTTCGAACTCGAGGAAGCCGATGCGGTCGACATCGGGCGTGACCACGACCTCGGCGTCGGCCCGATTCCGCTCGGCGCGTTGCCAGCCTCCGAGGACCATCGCTCGTGCCATCGTCTCGACCATCCCGGGCGCGTGGTGGGACGACGTCGTCGGCCGGCGCATCACGTCGACGGCGACGATGGGACCATCCTCGACCTCGGCCATCACGTCGACGGGGAGGTTGTCGAGTACGCCGCCGTCGACGAGGCAGCGTCCGTCCTTCACGAGCGGCGGTATCAAACCAGGCACGGCCATGCTGGCCCCGACGGCCTCTCGCACGAGACCGTCGCGATGCACGACGAGCTCGCCGGACACGAGGTCGGCGCTGACGGTGAACACGTCGGTCGGCAACGACTCCATCAGCGTCGTGCCGAAGACCCGTTCGAGCATGTCGGTCGCCCGACGAGCCGTCAGCAATGTGCTGCCGGGCAGCCGTACGTCGCTGAACCATCTCCGGCGCGAGAGCTCTTCGCGGCACTGCGAGACCATCCGCTCGGGCGACCAGCCCGACGCGAGCATCACCCCGATGAAGCCGCCCATGCTGCAGCCGCCGACCCGATCGATCTCGACCCCCGCCTCGGCCAACACCCCGACCACACCGAGATGCGCGAGACCACGAGCGCCGCCGCCCGACAGCACGAGCCCGCGCGATCGCCCCGTCAACCGGCGGGCCATCCGCGCAGCGCCCTGACCGATCGTCGCTCCCGCAGCAATGGTGTGGCGGGCGCGCGGCCGGAGGAGCTGCATCCACGCCGTGATGGCGCTCGCGGGCGTCCCCTCCACGACCGCGAGATCCGACCCGGCGAGGTGATGCCGGGCATCCGGCGACCAGCCAGCAGACGGCGCTCGATGCGCGACGGCGATGATGCGATCGGCCGAGCGAACGCAGAACGCCCGCCACTCCGGATCGTCGTCCCCTTGGTCGCTCACCAACACGACGTAGGCGTGGTCCGCCTCGCAACGAGACAGCAGGGCGCTGTGCGACGGTGCGTCACGTGCGGTGCCGTCGTCGAGCAGTGCGACCGATCCCCAGGAGCGCAGCTCGGCAGCCAACTGCGACGCGATGTCGACGGCTGGTGCTCGATGCTCGAGCGGCACGACGGTGAACACGGTGGGCACCGCTGGCGGCAACGCGAAGCTGCGGCTCTCGCGCAGGTCGGTCGCAAGGAACCGTGCGAGTGAGCCTGCGAAACCCGCATCGCTGGCCAGCAGTTGCTCGAAGGCGGGCCGAGGGACGACCACCAACTCGCTGTCGCGGATGGCGCGCACCGAAGCCGAGCGCTCGGTCCCGGTCAGCAGCGACAGCTCGCCGAGCGCGGCTCCCGGTCCGACGTGGCGAGCGACGGAAGCGTCGCCACTGTCGTCGAGGTCGCCGTCGGCGTCGACGATCACTTCGAGGCGTCCGCTGACCACAACGGCCAAGTCGTCGGCGGCATCGCCCTGCCGGAAGAGCCACCCTCGTGCCGGCACCCTCACCTGGAGCGCGCTCGAGGCGAGGGTCTCCAGCGCGCCCGTGTCGAGACCGGACAGCAATCGCACGCCGCGGAGTACGTCGATCAGCGTCGCGGGCGTAGGTCTACCTACTCAAGAGCTTGTTCATCAGCTGGATGCATTGCGCCTTGAGCGTGGCGATGTCGGCGGTGAACTCCTGCGTGTCCGGGTCTGTCGGACTGCTGACGCTCACGTGGAACAGCGTCCCGCCTCTGACGGCGAACAACTCGCCGTTCGGGTAGTAGTCGGCAAACAGCGCGGCGTCACCGACGCCAGAGATGTCTTCGACGGGAACTCCGCTCGGGGTCGAACGCTTCTCCGCGTCGAGTGCACCCGGAGACGCCGCGCTGACGAC
This sequence comes from Acidimicrobiaceae bacterium, assembly GCA_041166745.1. Lineage (GTDB taxonomy): Bacteria > Actinomycetota > Acidimicrobiia > Acidimicrobiales > JACDCH01 > DASUCS01. The sequence goes on along the minus strand of JBEEGH010000028.1, from coordinate 150,293 downwards.
GACGTCCACCGTTGCGACCTGATCGGTGTTCTGCGTGGGGAAGTAGCGGCAAATCTCGTTCCCGTCCTTGGTGCCGGGCGACATGCTGATGCCCACGACCGCCTGGACCTCAGCTGCGCTCAACACGCACGGATCGATGTGCGCTGGTCCGGCGGAGCTGTTCGATGGCGCCGACGCGGATGGACACGTGACCGTTCCGTGCACGTGTTCTGCGCCCACCTCCGCGGGGTGCCCCAGCTCGTCGTCCACGGTGAGGGTCTTCTGATCGGACGAGAAGATGAGCGACGCGTTGGCGCTGCTGCCGTAAGCGCTCGTGGCGTCGATCACCCACTTGATGTCGGCCGCCCCGCCGTTCGAGAACCTCGCGATCGAGAAGCTCTGTCCCACGCCCGGATAGTCGGCCTCCGTCATCTCGAAGCTGAAGGAGCCTCCGCTTCCGCAGCGGCCCTTCGTGCCTTTCGCGGTGAAGGGATGCGAGCCAGTGAAAACGAGATCGACCGTCGGCGTGTTCGCGCTGCCGCCGGACGATGACGACGCACCTACGAGCGGCTCTTTGGTGTCGATGACGAGGTTCTTGCCGATCCAGGGGTCTTGGAGGAGCTGTTCGGGGGTCAGTGTCGTCTTGGCGGTGACGGTGCCGTCGGCGTGCACGGTGATCGATTCACCGGCTTGGAGGTCGATGGGGGGGCCGCCTTTGGGTGTGACGGTCACGGTGCCCTCGATGACGGTGAACGTGCAGGAGTGGTCGGCGGCGGTGCAGTCGGTGTTGAACCGGGTGCCGCGTACCGACGCGGTGGCGACGGAGGTGTCGATCTCGTAGCGGCCGTCGGAGGACGTGACCTTTTGTACGTTCGACCAGGCCCGGCCGCCGTCGAGGGTGCCGACCACTCGTTGCGCCTGCGCGGCGGTGGACAGGTCGGTGAGCGTGAACTGGGCGTTGGCGTCGAGGCGGGTGAGTGATCCGTCGTGGTAGTTGACCTGCGCGAAGCCGGTGCCGTTCGTCTTCACGGTGTCGCCCAGTGACAAGCGTTGCCCGTCGTTGGCGGCAGCGAAGTCCGCCGCAGTCTTGGCTTTGGCTTGCGCGGCCTGATCGCGGATCTGCAACGTCGCATCCGCAGACGCGCCCGCCGACTTGCTCCCACCACCGCCGCAGGCCACCAACGCGCTCAACGCGAGGAGCACCAGCCAGCGTGTGCGAACGCTTCGGCCAGGTTGGATGGTCGTCATCCGGTCCCCACTCTCGTTGCGAGTTGTCTCAATGTGGTCGCGGCGATTCCGTCGCCCGGTCCCGTCGGATTCTCGACCGAACCGCCGAACCCGAGCTCGACGACCACGTCGCCGACACGCACACAGTTGAGGGCACCGTCGGCCGTGATCTCGGCATGGTCGCCGACGCCGGTCACCTGCGTGCTGTTGGTCAACGAACACCCTTCCCCGACGGTGTCAACGGGAAGTCGCTCGACCTTCACGTCCACCGTCCCGCCGTTGTCCGTTGTTCCGTCACCCGTCGTCTGGCTGAAGCTCCATGTGCAGAAGTGCTGACGCGTCGGGTCTGTGGTCGGGCCGCCGGCAAATGGGCGCGTCGCACTCGCGACCACCGGTGGCTGCACCTTGTAGCGGCCGCCGATGGAGTTTGCGTACGCCGTCACCTCGGCGTCGGTCAGCAACGAGCACGCATCAACGGAGAGTGGCGCGCCAGTGCCTGCACCGCTCGCCGATGACGAGGATGAACGTGACCGCGGTTCGTTGGTGTCGATCGTCAGGTTCTTGGCGATCCACGCGTCTTGGCGGAGTTGATCCGGGCTGAGTGGCTGGTTGCGGGTGAACGTTCGGTCGCGGCGCACGGTCAAGGAGTCGCCGGGGCCGAGGTCGATCGGGCTCCCGCCTTGGGGTGTCACGGTCACCACGCCCTCGACGACGGTGAAGGTGCACGAGCCGTCGGCGGCGGTGCAGTCGGTGTTGAACCGAGTGCCGCGTACCGACGCGGTGGCGACGGAGGTGTCGACCTCGTAACGGCCTTCCGACGACGTGACCTTTTGTACGTTCGACCAGGCCCGGCCGCCGTCGAGGGTGCCGACCACTCGTTGCGCCTGCGCGGCGGTGGACAGGTCGGTGAGGGTGAACTGGGCGTTGGCGTCGAGGCGGGTGAGTGATCCGTCGTGGTAGTTGACCTGCGCGAAGCCGGTGCCGTTCGTCTTCACGGTGTCGCCCAGTGAGAGGCCCTGCCCGTCGTTGGCGGCGGCGAACGCCGCAGCGGCTTTCGCTCGCAGCTCGGCCGCCTGATCGCGGATCTGCAACGTCGCGGCGGCCCCCGTGTCGGCAGGCTTGGCGCCGCCGCCCCCGCCACACGCGGCCACGGTCACGACTACCGCGGTCGCCAGCGCCCGGAGGCCGGTCGACCGCGTCATCTGGCCGCTTTCGCCAATCGTTCGCGATCCAGCACCACGATTCGTCCTCGTTCGAGTCGCACGTAACCCTGGTCGACACCCGCGCGCAGTACTCGGTTCGCTGTCGGTCGGGTCGTGCCGGCCATCGTGGACAGCTCCTCCTGTGTGATCGGAACGAGCACCTCGGCGTCGCCGCTCGCGAACAAGGAAGCCAGCTCCGACAACCGTCGCAGGAGCCTTGTTTCCGCGGGCAGATACAGCGCCTCTATCACCAGCGTCGACAGCCGGCGAACTTGCTCGGCCAACGTCCGTACGAGCACCTGATCGATCGACGGGTGTCCCTTGCGCAGCTCGTCGAACGCGACGCGATCGAGCGTGAGCGTCTCGACCGTGTCCATCGCCACCGCGGTTGCAGAGCGTTTGCTGGTTTCGTCGACGAGCGCCTGCTCGCCGAACGACTCGCCGGGACCAAGGACGCTCAGCGTGCCGACATCGCCGAGAGGAGTGGAGACGCGGATCGCCACTCGTCCCTTGTCGAGAAGATGCAATGACTCGCCCGGGTCACCTTCGTAGAACAAGGTCGCGCCCTTCGAGAACCGCCGCCGGTTGGTCGCGGCCAGCACGCGCCGCCGATCGTCTTCGGAGAGGTCTTGAAGAATGGTGTGATCCACGTCAGCCCTGGCGGTCAGCGACGAGGGAGAGTGTCAGTGGCTCGTTGGGGACTTGGCAGGTGAAGTCGATGGCTTTCACCGTCTGGACGCCCTCGAGCTTTGTCGGAACTTGCCGGCCGCCTCGATCCGCGAGCGCGGTGACCCGCAGGATGATGACGGAATCCGCCGTGTAGCTCCCCGGACTGCCGTCTGGACACGGTTGGCCCGGGATTTGCTGCGTCGACCTGATCTCGTTGCCCACCAGTTCGAGCCCCTGCCACACCTGCGACTGCGGAGCGCACGGCGATCCGGTGCAGGAGACCGTGGCGGTGTACTCGTCGGTCTGACCGGCCGGCACGCTCGAGTTGCCCGTCGTGACGGTGCGGGTCACCTTGAAGGTGCCCGCAAGGTCGTCGGTGTGCAATCCCTTCGAGGACTGGCCCGAGCTCTCGTTGCCGCCGTCGAGGTCGATGTTCTGCGCGATCCAGGGATCGGTGCGCAGCTCGTCGAGCGTGCGATCGGTCAGCCGCTCGACCGTTCCGTCGCGGTGCACGATCACCGCTTGTCCAGCATTCAGCGCGATCTCCGTCTTTCCCGTCGGGGTGACGGCGACGGTGCCGTCGACGACGGTGAACGTGCACGATCCGCTGGCGGCGCGGCAGTCCGTGTCGAAGTGGGTGCCGCGCACCGAGGCCGTCGCGACGTTGGTGTCGACCTCGTAGCGGCCGTCGGATGACGTGATCTTCTTGACGTTCGACCACGCGCGGCCTCCGTCCAGCGAACCCACCACCCGTTGGGCTTGGCCGGCGGTCGTCAGGTCCGTGACGGTGAACTGCGCGTCTGAATCGATTCGGGTGAGCGAACCGTCGCCGTAGTCGACCTGCGCGAAGCCGGTGCCGTTCGTCTTCACGGTGTCGCCGAGCGCGAGTGCTTGTCCGTCGTTGGCCGCCGCGAAATCGGCAGCGGCCTTGACGCGCAACTGAGCCGCCTGGTCGCGGATCTGCAACCTGGCCGTGCTACTCGACGATGACGCGGCCTTCCCTCCGCCGCCGCCGCCACACGCTGCGAGGAGCGTGCTCAGCACCGCGACGATGAGAATGGCCGGCCAGACGACGCCTGACCGACCGCTCATTTTCAGCCGCCCGGCCCTCGGTGCCCCTGGCCTTCGGTGTCGTCCTCGCCGGCGTCGTCGAGGCCCATCCGAAAGCCCTGGCCTTCGGTGTCCTCTTTGCCGGCGTCGTCGAGACCCCACCGATTGCCTTGGCCTTCGGTGTCGTCCTTGCCGGCGTCGTCGAGCCCGCCAGGCCCACGGTGTCCGTGGCCTTCGGTGTCCTCGGTACCGGCGGGCTCCGACTTCATCTTGAAGGACTGGCCCTCGGTGTCTTCGTTGGTCTCGCTCATCATCGCCTCCTGTTTGTGTGATGCCCGGATCGCCGGGACTCTGCTGCCGTCATGATCCAGGAAGGACGAGTGGTGGTCCGTGCGCAGGGCGTCGTGGAGTGTGTGCGCTCCGACACGCACGGAAAAGCTCGCCGCCGGCGCAGACGGTACCGCAGATGTCCGCGCTGAGCGCTCTGGGAAATTCGACGCGCTTGTCAGGTGATGCGGGTGGCATAGACGACGAGCCGGTGGTCGTGCGTCCCGTTCGTGAACGTCCCTGCACACGTGATCAGCGTGAGGTGCGACAGCCCGTCGACCGACGGTTGCGGCCGCGTCCCTGCGACCGGACCGACCCCATAGATCTCGGCCAACACCACCGGATCAGCGGTTTCCTCGAGCGAATACGTCGCCGAGCCCGTGACGGCGAAGCGGACCTCGAGCCCGTTGCGCGTGTCGCGGACAACGATCAGGTCGCCTGGTTGCAGACGATCGATCTGTGCGAACACCGCAGGACGTCCGAGCGGGTCATCGACGTGGCCGGCCAACAACGCCGTGCTGAGCGCTCCGGGCACCGCGCTGCCTCGATACCAGAAGGCTTGCTGCCAGACGGGGTCGTCGGCGGGGCCCATCGGAGCATCCATCACGTCGGTTGGCGTGATACCGACTCCCGTCACCGCAGCAGTGACGTCGAGCGATGGCAACTGAAGCTCCAACGGCACCGAGACGGGGCCGGAACGCAAGTCGAGGGCGTCGTCGATGAGCGCCGCGGGAACCGCCGAACTCGACGACGACAGTGCGGCTGATTCGCTGATCGGCGCGATCGCCGGAGGTCGAGCGGCTGGCTTCGCGCGGATGACGGTGGCCGTGCCGATGAGGAACACCGTCGCGGCCACCACGATCGCGAGGCGGCTTCCGCCCGGGGCCAGCTGTCTCACAAGCGCTTGCGCAGAGCGATCCCCGCGGTTCCCGCCGCGGCCAACAGCGTTCCCGCCATCACGCCCAGCCACTGCGTACCTCCGGTCGGGAGCCGAGCGCCGCCCGTCCGAGGTGGGCCGATGACTGGCGGAACTCCGGGACCGCTGGGGGTGAGGCCCGGAGTTCCGGGACCAGCGGGACCACCGGGGGTCGCACCCGTGGGTGAGCCAACGGTCGTCGGCGTGCCGCCGCCGGGAGTCGTCGTGGTCGAGCCGCCGCCAGAGCCGCCGCCGCCTCCGCCGACGGGAGTCCGCATGTCGCACGTGGGCTTGGTGAACGTGTCGTTGATCAACGTGACTTCGCCGGTGGTCGCAAGCGCTCGGCCGTGGACGGTCACGCTGTCGGTGAACCAGATCGATGTGAGGGCCAGGATGTTCCCGGTGAACACCGAAGCAGTGCCCAACGTGGCGGAGCTACCGACTTGCCAGAACACGTTGCATTCCTGCGCGCCGTTGATCAGCGACACAGTGCTTCCCGCTCCGGTGATGAGCGACGAGTCGGTCTGGAAGATGAAGACCGAGGTCGGATCGCCGGCTCCGTCGAGCACCAATGGCCCGTTCAACGTGAGCGCGCCGTGGCTTGGTCCGGCATAGACGCCGGCTTGCAGCTCGAGGTCTGCGAGATCGGCGGGCGTGGTGCCATCGATCGACCGGCCCTTGGCGTTCAGGTAGGCGGTCGTGAGGTCTTGCTGGGCCTTGGCGGCCGCGGTGTTGGTCGCGTTCGTCGTTCCCGGTGGCAGCACCTGGCCCGGCGGGAACCCGGTGATGTCGGTTCCTGGTGACAACCCGAGGCTGGCGGCGAGGACGCTGTTGCCGGTGTTGGTGACCGTTTCAGCGCCCAGTACGGAGTATTGGGCCGACGTCCCGAGCGGGACTCTCGGTGAGTTGGCGGCGCTGGCCGCACTGCCGACCGTGAGCACGGCTGTGGCCGGCAGGGCGACCGCGATCAGGGCGGCCGCCACGCGCCGGGCGCGGGAGGTGTGAATCGTCATGTCCTTTTTGTCGACCCATCGGCCGCCACGCACGATGGCGCGAACGCGCTAGGCAGGATCCTTCGATGCTGCCCAAGAGCAGTGTGCTCGGCGAGGCCGTAGGGTGGAAGGCCTACCGGGCGGTGGGAGAACCGATTTGGGAGCCACCGACGAGCGACCCAGGTCGATCTCGGTGTCGATCGAGCAGTTGCTCGATTCGGCCCCTGACGGCGTCGTGATCTTCGATTCGACCGGCATGATCCGGCTGTTGAATCGCCAAGCCGAGATCCTGTTCGGCTACGCCCGCGACGAGTTGCTCCACCAGTCGGTCGACGTGTTGCTTCCCGAGCGGGGACGATCCGATCTCGACGGCCTTCGCCGGGCGTTCCTCCAAGGCGCCACGAGCCGGCCCATCGAGGCCGGCCGCGACATTCCCGTCCGGTGCAGAGACGGCAGCGAGTGTCTCGTCGACGCCTCGTTCTCGGTGCTCGAGACCGATGACGGCCCGTGGCTGTCGGCCGCCGTTCGGGACAGTGCAGACCGTCGTGATCTCGAGGCGAGGCTCGATGCCCTCGAGGCCACTTCGCGCCTCGCGGCAATCGTCGAGTCCTCGGAGAACGCGATCATCGGCAAGACGCTCGAAGGCGTGATCGTGAGTTGGAACGCCGCGTCGGAGCGCATGTACGGATACAACGCGGAGGAGATCATCGGCCACAACATCTCCGAGCTCATGGCGAACGACCGAGTCCACGAGTTGGCGTCGATCCTCGAGCGGGTGACTCATGGCGAGAGCATCGAGCACTTTGAAACGGAACGCGTGCGCAAGGACGGCACCCCCCTCGAGGTGTCGATGACGATCTCACCCATCCGCGATGCCGCCGGTGCGGTGACGGGTGCCTCTTCCGTAGCCCGTGACATGACCGAGACCAGGCGAGCGCAAGCTGATCGCCGCGCGCTGGAGGCGCAACTCCAGCAGGCGCAACGCCTCGAAAGCATCGGCCAATTGGCAGGCGGAGTCGCGCATGACTTCAACAACCTGCTCGCAGGGATCATGAACTACGCGAGTCTCGTGTCGACGAGTCTCGACGAGGAGATGACCAAGCGGGGACTGGCGCAGGACGAGGCGTTCGTGACGCTGGCGCAGGACGTCGACGAAATCATGAATGTGGCGAAGCGCGCGGCCGCGCTCACCCATCAGTTGCTCATCTTCAGTCGTCGCAAGGTCATGCATCCCGAAGTGCTGGACCTCAACGCGATCATCAGCGACATGGAGAAGCTGCTGCGCACCACGATCGGTGAGAACGTCGACGACCTGCAGATCGTTCTTGCCGAGGACCTCCCATTGATCAAGGCTGATCGCGGCCAGATCGATCAAGTGGTCATGAACCTGGCGGTCAACGCGCGCGACGCGATGCCTGACGGTGGCCGGCTCGAAATCGAGACGACGGTGTTCGAGGTCGACGAGCAGTACGCCGACCTTCGTGACATCAAACCCGGAACGTACGCACGGCTGACCGTGTCCGATACAGGAACGGGCATGAGTCAAGAAGTGGCCGACCACGCGTTCGATCCCTTCTTCACCACCAAAGCCCATGGCCACGGCACTGGCCTCGGGTTGGCGACGGTCTACGGGATCGTGACGCAAGCCGGGGGCGACGTCGCGATCTATTCCGAGGTCGGTTTGGGAACGACGATCCGGGTGAGCCTGCCCGCGACGTGCGACGAGGCGTCAGATCCTCGAGCGCCGAACCCAGAGGTTCCGATGGCGGCCAGAGGCCAGACGGTGCTTCTCGTCGAGGACGAGGAGATCGTGCGTGAACCGACGCGGCGCATCCTCCTGAAGCACGGCTACACCGTCTTGACTGCACGAAATTCCGACGACGCGCTCTACATCGTTCGTGCGCATTCCGGCGCCATCGACCTGTTGCTCACCGATGTCGTGATGCCCGGGCGTTCGGGCAAGGACCTTTCCGTAGACGTCACGGCGCTACGGCCGGAGATCAAGGTGCTCTTCATGAGCGGCTACAGCCAGGACGTGATCGTTCACCAGGGTGTGATCGATGAAGGTGTCAGCCTCATCGAAAAGCCGTTCTCGGCCGACGATCTGCTGCGCAAGATCCACGACGAACTCCTCGCGCATTCGTAGGTCACGGTTCCACGCGCGACGCCAAGAGCTCGAGGAGCGCCGTAGTCGCAGGCGTCCTGCGGTTCGGCCTTGCCGTCACGACTCCGACGGTCCAGACCATCGTCGGATCGGAGAGTGGGACGGCGACGAGCGGAGGGCGGGTCGCCGCCAGTTCGCGCGATAGCAACGCGACACCGAGTCCGTGCGCGACGAACTCGAGCGTGCTTTCCACATCGCTCACCTCCAGCGGCGGCCGGCTCGCTGGTCCCGCAGCGCGCAGGACACGGTTGAGCGCTCCGTGTGTCACCGAGCGTGGTACCGCGATGAACGTCTCGGACTTCAACATCTCGAAGTCGACGCTCTCGAGGCCGGCGAGCGGATGATCCGGTCGGCAGACGAGCATCGTGTGGATCCTCGCCACCTCGAGCACCTCCAGCTCGGGAGCACCCCGCTCGGGGAGCGTGACGAAGGCCGCGTCGATTCGACCGACTCGAACCTCGTCGATGAGCGACGCTGACACCCCCGTCGCGTACCGGAGGGTGACGTCTGGATGGCGTTCGTGGAACTGCGCCAACAGCTCCGCCTGGTCGATCACCACCTTGGTTTGAATGCCGCCGACGCTCAACGACCCGCCGAGCCGTCCCTTTGTGGCGTTCACCGCTGCGCCACCGGCGCGCGTTGCCTCGATGGCGCGACGAGCGCTCGGGAGCAGCGCCCATCCCGCATCAGTGAGCTCGACTCGGCGCGTCGTGCGGAGGAACAACGGGGCGCCGAGCTCGCGCTCCAGGGCGCGGATCGACGCCGAGAGCGCGGATTGTGACAGGTGGGACCGCGCCGCCGCCCGGGTGAAGTGCTGTTCCTCGACGACGGCCACGAAATGCCCCAACTGGCGGAGTTCCACGGTCGATTCAGCTCCTCGGTCGCGTAATCCAATCGAAAATTATCACTGGACCGCGTGTCTGGCTTCGGGAAGTCTGACAGACGGCGTTCGGCGGTCACTCGGTCGCTGAGGGCCACTGGTCGGGAGGGCGCAGCCAGTCGATCGAGGAGGTCGGAAGATGGCTGCGCCAATTGTCCGCGTGTTGCTCGTTGACGACGACGACGCGTTTCGAACCAGCTTGGCTCGAACCCTCATGGCGCATGGCTACGAGTGCCTCGAAGCCGCCAGCAGCGCTGAAGCCCGTGTCGTTCTCTCGGCGGAGCAGAACGTCGTCGCGGTGCTGTGCGACATCAAGATGCCGGGCGAGTCCGGTATGGAGTTGCTCAGGGAGCTGACCGCGGACGCCCCTGACCTCGCCATCGTCATGATGACAGGCGTCGACGACCCTGACGTCGCCGAGGTGGCCTTCGAATTCGGCGCGTTCGGCTATCTCATCAAGCCGTTCGACACGAACGAGCTCCTCATCTGTCTGGGGAGCGCGTTGAAGCGACGTGAGCTCGAGTCGGCGCAGCGCGGTCACGTTCGGACGCTCGAGCAGACGATCGCGCGTACGCGGGTGCTCGGAGGTGTGATCCAGGGACTCGAGCGCGGATCGGGCGCCTCACTGGAGACTGACGAAGCGATCAGTGAGCGGCTCTCGCGTGCCGTGTCGTTGCGCGATGAAGAGACGGGCCGGCACATCGAACGGATGAGTAGGTATGCGGTTGCGCTCGCGAACGCGGTGGGTTTCACCGGCATGTCGCTCAATGATCTCCGCCTCGCGACAGCGCTGCACGACGTCGGCAAGATCGGTGTTCCCGATGGCATCTTGCTCAAGCCCGGATCGTTGTCGAGCGACGAGTACACCGCGATGCAGCGCCACGCGCAGATCGGCTACCAGCTACTCGCAGGCTCGACCTCCGACCTCCTGCGAACGGCAGCCGAGATCGCGCTGGATCACCACGAATGGTGGGACGGTGGCGGCTATCCCCGCGGGCTGCAGGGCGACGAGATTCCCGAAGTGGCACGGATCGCAGCTATCACCGACGTCTTCGACGCGTTGACCAGCAACCGCGTGTATCGCCCCGGCGTGTCGTTCGAGCACGCCATCGCCACGATGCAGGAGCTTCGGGGCCGTCAGTTCGAGCCACGCTTGTTGGACGCTTTCTTCGAATCGATGGGCGAGATCAGGGCGATCCGCTCCGCGTATCCCGATCAGGAGGACGTGCCATCGCGCATCCGCATTCTGGTGGTCGACGATCACGAGATCTTCGCCCACAGTCTCGTTCGGCTCTTGGGAAGCCGCCCCGAGCTCAAGGTGGTGGGGACCGCGGGCACCGTGTCGGAGGCCATCGCCGCCGCATTGGGTTACGCACCCGACGTGATCCTCATGGACTTCGAGCTCCCCGACGGCGACGGCCCTCAGGCCACGGAGCAGATCAAGGCCCTGATGCCATCCGTCAAGGTGATCATGTTGACGGCGCGCACCGATGACACGGCGCTCATTCGTGCGATCGCCGCCGGATGCTCAGGCTTCGTCAAGAAAGAAGACGCGGTCGACGAACTTCTCGACGCCATCGTCGCCGCGTACGAAGGCGAGACCCTCACGCCGCCAAGTGTCCTGGCCCCGCTGTTGCGCCAACTGCGGCCGACACGTCGAGGATTGGGTGCGGACATCACGCCGCGAGAGCTCGAGGTGCTGGAGCTGATCGCGTCTGGATTGGTGAACAAGCAAATCGCACAACGGCTCAGCCTGAGCCTCAACACCGTGCGCAATCACGCGCAGAACATCCTCTACAAGCTGCAGGCACACTCGAAGCTGGAGGCCGTGGCTACGGCAGTCCGCGAGGGCGTCATCCAGTATCCGAGCGAGGCTGTGAGCGAGTAGCGGCATCGACCCGGTCGACCAGGATCGTCTCCAAGGTGACGAGCGCGCGGTAGCGAGCCGGCAAGTTGAAATGGTCGGTGCTGCTCACGTGCAGCAGGTCGATCTTCGCTCGAACCTCGGCGAGCCTTCGTTCATCGCGCGTCGGTTCCACGGTCTGGACGTCGGCCGGTCTGGGCTCGGAAGGGAGGGGCGTTCGCATCAGGCGGCAATTCGCTCGTGCGCCCAGGCGCACAGCGCGACCGGCGTGAGTGGTCGGCTCAGCAGGTACCCCTGGATGTGATCAGCGCCCATCGCCTGGAGAGCACTCATCTCTTCGTCGGTCTCGACGCCCTCAGCGACGATGTTGATGTCGATGGCATGGCCAAGGTCGGTGACCATGCGCACGAGCGAGCTGCCGCGCCGAACATTCAGCTGGCTGATGAACGAGCGGTCGATCTTGATGGTGTCGATCGGCAGCTGCTGGAGATGAGCCAGCGAGGTGTAGCCGGTTCCGAAGTCGTCGATGGCCACGCTCACGCCCAGAGCACGCACCGCGTCGAGTTCCACGGCGGCGGCAATGAGATCGGCGAGGAGCACCGTTTCCGTGATCTCGATGCTGAGACGGTGAGGATCGATCCCGGTCTTGTCGAGCACGGCGCTGATGTGGTCGGGGAGGTGCCGGCTGAGCAGGTGGCGGCCGGAGATGTTCACGGCCACGGGAACTTCCGCGAGCTCGGCGACGGTCGACCACGCCATCAGCTGGCGGGTTGCTTCGGCGAGTACCCAACAGTCGAGATCGATGATGAGCGCGGTCGCCTCGGCGATCGGGATGAACGAGTCGGGCTGGAGCATCCCGATGCCCGGTCGGTCCCAACGGATCAACGCCTCGACGCCGACCAGTCTGGCGGACGCCGCGTCGAGTACCGGCTGGTAGTGCAGTTGGAGCCCACCACCGGTCGGGTCGGCCAACGCGGCCGCCAGTGCCGTCTCGATGTCGACGCGCTCGATCATCTGCTGCTGCAAGCCGGCGTCGAAGATCTCGATGGCGGACTCGTCGTGCAGCTTGGCTCGGTACATGGCCGCGTCGGCGCGGGCGAGCAGCTGGAGGGGCTCTTCCGGGCCGTCGAGCGTCATGGCGACGCCCACGGCCGCTCCGATGCTGACGTTCAGACCTCCGACCTTGGTCGGCCGGCCAATGGTCTCGATGACACGACGCGCGAGATCGGTGGCGTCGGCGACGCCGTCGATCCCTTCGGCGACAACGACGAACTCGTCGCCTCCGAGGCGGGCGAGGAAGTCGCCGCTACGCAGATCGATCTTCAGCTGTTCGGCGACGTGGCGTAGCACCGCGTCACCCGCTTCGTGACCATGGCGGTCGTTGACTGCTTTGAAGTCGTTCAGGTCGACGAACAGCACCGCGATGGTGGCTCCGGTGCGGGCGGCACGGTGCATGGCCGCCTCGATTGCGGTGATGGCCGCGGGGCGGTTGCCGATGCCGGTGAGCGAATCGTGGGTGGCCTGGAACGCGAGATGGGTCTGCAGCTGATCCCGCTCGACGATGGAGCCGGACAGCAGTGCGACCGAGCTCTCGAGCGAGCGGCCGAGGCGGCCGGGCAGCGGCGCGCGCAGGACGGGGTTGTCGAAGTCACAGAGGGCGAGGGCGTTTGCCTTCGCATCGAGCAGCTGCAGGTTCGCCACCAGATCGGTGAAGATGCTGTAGGCCAACCGGGTCTCGCGTGGTCCGTGTTTGCGACTCGGAGAGGGTTCGGCTTCGAGTTCGCCCTCGTTGACCTTGTGGGCGTAGTCGGCCAACTCCTTGAGGGGCTTGGAGATCGAGCGGGCCAGCCGCAGGGCGACGCCGACCGAAACCAATGCGAGTGCAGCCGTGCCGAGCGCCCACGTCAGAAACCCAGCGCGCTCTGTGGCCGCGAGGTGGTGGGCTTCGCTGCGCACCGAGGTGACGGTGGTCCCGATGAGATCCTCCAGCATCACGCGCCTGGTGAAGTAGCCACGGAACGCAGTGGCGACTTTCGCTGCGTCGAGGACCGCGCCGGCTGCTATGAGCGGCACGCCGTGCAGGGCGTCGGTCGCCGCGAGTTCGAAGGCTTGCACCTCCGGGTCTGCGTCAATGCGTCCCATGGCCGCGATCACGCTTTCGACGCCCAACGCCCGGAGCCGGCCGCTGGTTGCGGCAAAGTCGGCGCGCCGTTCGGCGAATTGCGTCGACACAACCGCGGTGGCTTGCGGTGTCGCCCCCGGCGAGGGGAACCAGACCTCGCTGAGCTCGATGGCCTGGGGCGCGGCGAGATCGACGAGCCCGATCACCTCCCGCAGTGACTCCAACGCGGCCGTGAGCGGCGTTTCGCGTGCTCCTCCTTCGAGCGAATCGAGGGAGCGCAAGAGCGTCTCGACCGTCACCGTGATGTAGCCGCCGAGGCGCTGTGCGGCCACACGCGGATCGATCGTGCCCGCGTCGATACCGGCGTACAGCACGTGCAGGACATCCGCTCCGACCGGGCTGGACGGCCCGAGGGCCGCGATTGCCCTGTCGCCCAGCGTTCGTTGCGTGGCGACCTCCGTCCCCGGATCGAAACCGAGAAACGTGGTGGCGATCTCCCGGGTCGTGCCGAGCTCGAGCACGCGGCCGTCGAACACCGATGATGTCTCCTGAACGAGAAGGGCGTCTCGCAACGTGACCATCTCGTTCAACGCGACGACCCCGCGGTCAACGGCGACGGCCTCGGAAGCGGAGCCCCGGCGGGACAGGACGACCGAACCGGCCAGCAGGCACATGGCGGTCACCGGAAGCATGACGAGAGCGATCAGCCGGGTCGTCACCCCCACGCCCGGGCGACGTCGACGTGAAGTCGCAATGGAGTCCATGCCCGTTTGGTCGACGCGCGGCGGGGTCGACTGCATAGCGCGTTCGCGTAAACGGGAGGTCTGCCGTTACGACGATCTGCGGGGCACGCCGCCCATCCGCGATTGTGGATCGGTGAGCCACGATCCCTACGACGGGTTCCCGGAGGGGTTCTTCGACCGTGCGGATCCGACGCCCGATCCGGACTTCTACTCGTGGCCGCGACTCGTCACCCACATCGACGAGGACGCGATCGCCGCGGTCGGGGACTTGTATGCGGAACTGGGGATCGAAGGTGACGTGCTCGATCTCATGAGCTCGTGGGTGTCGCACTTCCGAGACCCACCGCGCCGGCTCACGGTGCTCGGGATGAATGCCCGCGAGCTCGACGCCAACCCGCAGGCGACGAATCGAGTGCTGCACGATCTCAACCGAGACCCTCGCCTGCCGTTCCCGGACGCGACGTTTGATGCGGCCGTGTGTTGCGTGTCCGTGGACTATCTGGTCCGTCCGATCGACGTCTTCGTCGACGCGGCTCGCGTCGTGCGCCCGGGCGGTCTGCTCGTGTGCACGTTCTCGAACCGATGCTTTCCGACGAAGGCCATCCGGGGATGGCTGGCGACATCAGACGACGAGCATTGCTCGGTGGTGGCCGAGTACTTCCGGCGGGCTCGAGCCTGGAGCCCCGCGATCGTCGAGCGACGGACGAAGCCCGACCACCGGGGCGATCCGTTGTACGCGGTGTGGGCGAAGCGACTCGACCCTCGGGCGGAGTCAGCCGAGCTCGGCTGACTCCTTGTCGTTGCCGCCGGCCTGCCACAACGTGCGCTCGTAGTCGGTCTCGAGCGCCTCCTCGATCACCGACGGCTCGAGATCGCGCAAGCCGGCATGGTCGCGAAGCATGCACGCAACGCTCGCCATGTCGGAACGGTCTGGCCACGCGTCGGGTTGCCACAGTTCCGATCGTCGGAACGCCTTCGCGCAGTGGATGTAGGCCTCGCGCACGGTGACGGTGACGGCAACGCGCGGGACCGTGGTGTCGATCGTGCAGCGGGCGAGGATCTCGGGGTCGGTGGTGATCTCGGCCTCGCCGTTGACGCGCAGCGTCTCGTCGAGCCCCGGAACAAGGAAGAGCAGAGCGATGCCGGAGTTCGTCATGAGGTTTCGCATCGAGTCGAGTCGGTTGTTGCCGGCGAGGTCGCCCCATGCCAGCTGCGTGTCGCCCAGCACCTGCACGAATCCGCACGGCCCGCCCTTGGGCGATGCATCGCAGCGGCCGCGTTCGTCGGCGGTCGAGACGATCACGAACGGGGCGTGGGCGATGAAGTCGCGGCAGTGCTCGTCGAGACGGTCGATCACCTTGTCGAGCGCGCCCCGCCCGGCTGGCCGGTACAGCGCCTGGAGCTCACCGACGGAGGCCACCATGTGGGGGGAGGGCATGCGCAGATGTTCGCGCTCCCGCACCCTCGTACGCTGCCGGCAGTGACTCCGCCGCTCGATCTGCTCGAGGCCCTGGCCGTTCAGGAGGTCCACCTGACCCCCGGATTGCGCCACGTCGAGGTCTTCACGATGCGGGGTCTCCTCACGATCCTGTGGCACGGGCCTCGAGACGCCGAGCACGTGGTCGTGGCCGGTGGTGGGGCGATGGGTGGGTTGTTGGGTCCTGCAGGAGGGCTGTATCACCGGATCGGTGAGGCGCTGGCCGAGCGAGGGGTGGGGACGATGCGGATCAGCTATCGCCGGCCGAACGACCTCGACGGATGCACGATCGACATGTGCGCCGCGGTCGATCTGGCTTCCCGCGGTGGCGGGCGTGATGCCGTCACGATGGGGCACTCGTTCGGCGGGGCGATCGCGGTGCGTACCGCCTGCGCGTTGGGCGACGCCGTGAAGGCCGTCGTGACGTTCGCGACGCAGTCTGCCGGTTGCGAGCAAGCGGACGAGCTGAACGGCCGGCCGCTGCTCATGTTCCACGGCGATCGTGACGAGTTGCTGCCACCGCAGGCGAGCGAGATGGTTCGCTTCATTGCGGGAACGGGTGAGCTGGTGCTGCTTCCGGGCGAAGGTCATCTGTTGTCGGGCGCAGCCGACGTGCTGTTGGCCCGCACGTTGGCGTTCGTCGAGGAGGTCTTCGCATGATCGACATGCGCATCGAGCCAGAGGAACGCCTGCCGAATTCGATGCTGCGTGACGAAGGTCCGAGACGGCTGTTGTTCGTCGCGGACGCGGTGCTCGTCGCCTTCTGCGTGCTGTCGACGTTCGTTGCGGCGATCGCGTGGGCGCGCGGCGACGCCGACGCGGCACCGGCGCTTGCCATCGGCGCCCTCTTGGTGGTCAACCTGGCCGCGAGCCGTTCTCCCGCTCGTTGGCGCGACCCGATGCGGGTCGAGATCATCCGTGCCGCATTCGGCGCTGTGCTCGCACCGGTCGCCTACTTGGTGTCGACCCGCCCGTTCGGGCACTGGTGGCCCGGGTTCTTGTTGATGTGTCTCACCGGGAGTGTCACGGTTGGTGTGCTCTCCGGCTCGCCGCGCGCGAGCCGGATCCTGGTCACGTACTACATGGCGTTGTTCGCCGTTTCGGTCGCGATCGCCGGCGATGTGACCGTGGCGCGAGCGATCGTCGTCGGCGGCGGCATGGTCATCGCAGCGGTGCTCGTGAGCGAGGTGATCGCGGTGCTGGGCCAGAAGCTGGCCGTCGAGCGCGCGCAGCGCGTGCACATCGAGCGGTTGATGCTGCGCGTCTTTCCTGCGAGGGTCGCGTCGGCGTTGGGGCGAGATCTCGTCGTGGCCGACGAGTTCGATTCGGCGTCGATCTTGTTCGCCGACATCGAAGGCTTCACCGCCCTGTCTGATCAGATGGCCGCGAGCGAAGTCGTTGCGATGCTCAACGAAGTGTTCTCGCAACTCGACGGCATGGTCGACGAGATGGGCCTCGAGAAGATCAAGACGATCGGCGACTGCTACATGGTCGCTGCGGGGGTCCCCGAACCGCGTGTAGACCACGCGCAGGCGCTCTGCGCGTTCGGCCTGCGGATGCAGGCGTTCGTCGCCGAGCGCACCTTCAGCGGCAGGGCGCTGCGCTTTCGCGTCGGGATCAACTCCGGCCCGGTCTTCGCGGGCGTCATCGGCCGAAAGCGCTTCCTGTACGACTTGTGGGGCGATGCGGTGAACGTGGCCAGCCGCATGGAGTCGACGGGAATCGCGGGAGCCGTCCAGATCACCGACGCCACCTACGACCTCGTGCACACCGGCTTCACCTGCGAGGAGCGAGGGGTCGTCGACGTAAAGGGCAAGGGCCAGATGCGCACGTGGCGGGTGGTCGCATGACTCGCCGCGCCGTCGTCCTCGTATCGGGTGGCCTCGACTCTGCGACCGTCGCCGCCATCGCACGACGCGACGGATACGACGTCTATGCGCTGAGTTTCCGCTACGGCCAGCGACACGTGGTCGAGCTCGACGCCGCGGCGCGGGTGGCGACGGCGGCGGGCGCCGTGGAGCACCGCGTCGTGGACATCGATCTGCGCGCCTTTGGCGGGTCGGCCTTGACGGACGACATCGACGTCCCGAAAGGCGGCGTCGATCCGTCGACGATCCCGGTCACGTACGTGCCGGCGCGCAACACGATCTTCCTGTCGTTCGCGCTGGCGTGGGCCGAGGTGCTGGGAGCCGACGACATTTTCATCGGCGTGAACGCGCTGGACTACAGCGGCTATCCGGACTGCCGGCCCGAGTATCTCGAGGCATACGAGACGATGGCCCGGCTGGCGACGAAGACCGGCGTCGAGTCGGATCAGGCACTGCACATTCACGCCCCGCTCATCGACATGACGAAGGCGGAGATCATTCGTGTCGGCGTCGAGCTCGGCGTCGACTACTCGGCGACGATCAGTTGTTACGACCCTGTTGCCGATGGCGGCGCCTGCGCCGAATGTGATGCGTGCCGGCTGCGGCAGAAGGGTTTCGCCGAGGCGGGCATCGATGACCCGACGAAGTACGCCTGATGGCCTACGTCGTGAAGGAGGTCTTCGCCACGCTGCAAGGCGAAGGTGCGAACGCCGGCCGCGCCGCGGCCTTCTGCCGCTTCGCGGGATGCAACCTGTGGTCGGGCCGCGAAGCGCATCGCGCCGGCGCGGTGTGCCGCTTCTGCGACACGGAGTTCGTGGGGACGAATGGCCCCGGCGGCGGCCGGTTCGCTGATGCGGACGCGCTCGCGGCCCACGTCGATCGAGTCGCGGGTGCGACGCGCTTCATCGTGTGTACCGGTGGTGAGCCGTTGTTGCAGCTCGATGCGCCGCTCATCGACGCGTTCCACGAGCGGGGCCTCGAGATCGCGATCGAGACCAATGGGACGTTGCCGGTTCCGGACGGCATCGACTGGGTGTGCATGAGTCCCAAGGCCGAAGCGGATGTCGTCGTGACCCACGGCGATGAGCTCAAGCTCGTCTACCGGCAGGAGGGCGGCGAGCCGGAGCGTTATGAGCACCTCGACTTCAGGCACTTCTTCCTGCAACCGATGGACGGACCCGATCGAGACGCGCAGACCGCCGCGGCGATCGAGTACTGCCTCGCCCATCCGCGGTGGCGGCTGAGCGTGCAGACCCACAAGTACTTGGGCATTCCGTGATCTCGGTGTTCAAGGAGTTCACATTCGAGGCTGCTCACCGCCTGCCGAATGTCGCCCCCGAGCACAAGTGTGCGCGGCTGCACGGTCACTCGTTCATGGTGGCGGTCCATGTCGAGGGTGAACCGGGCGCCGAGTCTGGGTGGGTGATGGACTTCGCGGACATCGACCGCGCGTTCGCGCCGCTGCACCAACAGCTCGACCATCGCTACCTCAACGAGGTGCCCGGACTCGACAACCCGACGAGCGAGCGATTGGCGATGTGGATCTGGGAGCGGTTGGAGCTTCCAGGGCTGAGCAAGATCGTCGTCCGCGAAACCTGTACCGCGGGCGTGGAGTTCAGGGGAGCTGCGCCGTCGCCTCCGTGACGATGCCGCCGCGCGCGTGCTGCGTGATGGTGACCCGCACTCGCAACGGCGTTGCCGCCCGTTGCACCTCAGCGGCGATCTCGGCCGCGAGCTGTTCGACGAACGCCTGCTTGTCGCGGAACGACCAGAGGTACAACTTCAACGACTTCGATTCGATGCAGCTCTCGTTTGGTTCGTAGTCGATCTCGATCGAGTTGAAATCAGGCTGACCGGTGAGCGGGCAGAGCGATGTGAGCTCGTCGGAGGTGAACCGCACCCGCGTGCAGGTCGAAGGTGCCGCGAACGTCTCGAGCATCGCCGCGGAGACTAACGGCCAAGCGTGATGGTTCGGTCGATTCGCACGGCGTCGAGCAGGCGCCGATCATGCGTGACGAGCAGCAGGGTGCCGTCGAAGGTGTCGATGGCCTGCTCGAGTTGCTCGATCGCCGCGAGATCAAGGTGGTTGGTGGGTTCGTCGAGCACGAGGCAGTTCGTGCCGCGGGCCATGAGCACGGCCAGCACCGCCCGAGTGCGCTCGCCGGGAGACAACGAGGCGATGGGCCGGGTGACGTGGTCCGGGCCGAGCCCGAACTTGGCCAGCAGCGAGCGGGCTTCCTGCTCTCGCTGCAACCCACTGGCCCGCACGAACGCATCGAGGACGGGCACGTCGGTGGTCAGGCTCGAACGGGCTTGATCGATCTCGCCGACAACGACACCCGGTCCGAGCCACTGCGTTCCCGCGGTCAACGGGAGCCGTCCGAGCAACGCGTTGAGCAACGTCGTCTTGCCGCTGCCGTTCGGCCCGAGAATGGCCACGCGCTCGGCCCAACCGATCTCGACGTCGATCGGCCCGAGCGTGAAGTCGCCGCGCCGCACGACGGCGTCGTTCAAGCGAGCCACGACCGCGCCCGACCGAGGTGCCGATGCGATCGAGAGCTGGAGCTGCCAGGCTTCGAACGGCTTCTCGACGACGTCGAGCCGGTCGAGCGCCTTCTCGGTCACGCGCACCTTGGCGGCCTGCTTCTCGGTGCGGTTCAACCGGAAGTCGCGCTGAGCCTTGTCGTTGTCCTTCGGGTTCTTCTTCGCCTTGGCCACGCCCTGCACGGCCCACTGGCGCTGCGAGCGCGCTCGATCCTCCAGGGTGCTGCGCTTGGCTTGGAAGACTTCGAATGCTTCCTCGGCGTGGCGCCGCGCGGTCGCGCGTTCCTCGAGATAGGCGAGCCACCCGCCGGCGAACACACTGGCCCGATGACTCTGCGCATCGAGCTCGAGCACGCTGGTGATCGTGCGCTCGAGGAAGGCGCGGTCGTGCGACACGATCATCGCCGCGCCGGGGAGGCTGTCGAGGAAGCTCTCGAGCCGGGCGAGGCCGTCGAAGTCGAGGTCGTTCGTCGGCTCGTCGAGCAGGAACACGTCGAACTGGGCGAGCAGGATCGCGCCGAGGGACGCGCGCGCCGCCTGTCCGCCGGAGAGCGTGGTCATGTCCTGGTCGAGAAGTCGAGCGTCGAGTCCGAGGCCCGCCCACATGGGCCCGATGCGAGCGTCGAGGTCGGCACCACCGAGCGCGAGCCAGCGGGCGAGGGCGGTGTCGTACCGATCGTGGTCGGCCGCGATGGTCTCCGTGGCCGCTTCCAACTCCGCGGTGGCGGCGATCACGCCGGTGCGTCGAGCGAAGAACGCACGCACGGTCTCGCCGGCGCGTCGCTCGGGCTCCTGGGGGAGGTAGCCGACCGTTGCGGTGGGTGGTGCGAGGGACAGCGATCCGCGATCGGGCACCTGCAGCCCCGCGAGCACGCGTAACAGCGTCGTCTTGCCGGTGCCGTTCGGACCGACGACCCCAACGCGGTCGCGCGACGAAACACCAACGTCGACCGCATCGAGGACGAGTTGGTCGCCGAAGGACAGCGTCAGATCGCGCGCAAGCAAGGTGGCAGTCATGGCAAGCGAAGCAAATCCCGTGCATAGCAACACAAAAGTGTGTGGCTATGCACGGGATTTCGAGAGAGCTCGGTGGTCAGAGAACGATGCGGACGACTGTGCCACCACCGGGGCGGTCGTCGATGGTCATTTCCCCGCCCATGGCCGCCACCAGCGTGCGCGCCATCGGGAGCCCGAGCCCCAGCCCTGGGATGTCGGTCGTCGCTCGTCCCCGGGTGAAGAGCTCGAACACCGACTCCTTGACGTCGCTGGCGATGCCCGGGCCGCGATCGAGGACCTCGATGACACCGCCGTCCGTGATCACGACCGTCGCCTCTTGTCCGTACTTGGCGGCGTTGTCGATCAGGAACCCGAGCGCGCGACGCGTCAGTTCTGGATCGATGTCGAGCACGAGATCGTCGGGCGCATCGATGTGCACCACCGAGGGATCGGTGGCGGCCAGAGCGACGTCGTTGAGCAGCTTCTTCATCTTCGTTGGTGCCGGCTGCGACTGGATGACTCCGGTCTCCAGGCGGGCCAACGTGATGAGCTCCTCGATGAGGCGCGACAGGCGCGCGCTGGCGGTGCGACAACGGGTGAGCATGTCGCGGCGGGCGTCTGCGTCGAGACGTTCGCCGTGGTCGAGCATCGTCATCACGAATCCGTCGATGATCGTGATCGGTGTGCGCAACTCGTGCGACACGCGCGAGATGAAATCGCTCTTCAATCGCTCGAGCTCCATCACCAGCGCGTAGCGGCGGGCGCTCTCGATCACTCCTGCGACTTGCGCAGCGAGTCCTTCCAGCAACGTGACATCGTCTTCGTCGAACGCGTCGAACTCTTTCGCGTCGATCTGCAACGCGCCGATGACTTCGCCGAGGCAGACGAGAGGAACCGCGAGATAGCTGTGGGTGTCGGCGTTGCTGCCCGCGGTGCGCATGGCAATGCTGACCCGTTCGTCCTGCTTGATGTCGCCGGACCACAGTGCGCGGCCCGTGGTGATCACTCGACCCGAGATGCCCTCACCGAGACGCACACGCAGCGAGGCCATCTCCGGAGTGACCGGCGGATCCGACGCGGCGATGTACACCCCGCGCTCGTCGATGAGCTGAACGGTGCCGCCCTTGAAGTCGACGATCTTGCGCATGGCGGTGAGCACCGTCGTCAGTACCTCGTCGATGTCGAGGTCAGGTCCGAGGGTCGCGGCCACTCGCGCGAGGACGGATTGCGCGTCGAGAATGCGCGCCAATCTGGCTTCCGCGTTGCTGTCGCCCACCCCCACTGCCTCCACTTCACCACCGTTTGACCCGCCGGGCCAGAAATGGCCAGACTTCGGTAGCGTTCTTGACCGAGCGGTCAAGAGACCACACTTTCGCACGAAACGCAAGGAGCCCGTCCATGGCCACCACTGCCGTCATCGTCGACGCCGTCCGCACCGCCGGCGGCAAGCGCAACGGAAAGCTCTCCGGTTGGCATCCCGCAGACCTGGGCGCCGAGGTGCTCAAGGCCCTCGTCCAGCGCAACGACCTCGATCCCGCGCTCATCGACGACGTGATCATGGGCTGTGTCATGCAGACCGGCGCGCAGGCCGTGAACATCGGCCGCAACGCCGTGCTCGCCGCCGGGTTCCCGGAGTCCGTGCCGTCGACCACGGTCGACCGCCAGTGCGGCTCCTCGCAACAAGCGGCTCACTTCGCGGCTCAGGGTGTGATCGCCGGGGCGTACGACATCGTCGTCGCCGCCGGTGTCGAGTTGATGAGCCTCGTGCCGATGGGTGCGTCGATCGGCGACGGCACGTTCGGCTTCCCGTTCGGACCCGCCGTCGGCCTGCGCTACGCCGACGTCGGTGGGCTCGTGCCCCAGGGCATCTCGGCCGAGATGATCGCCGACAAGTGGAACCTCTCCCGTGAAGACCTCGACGCGTTCGGCGCCCGCAGCCAGCAGCTGGCCGAGCAGGCGACCAAGGAAGGGCGCTACGACAACGAGATCATCCCGGTCGCCGAGAAGCGCCTCGACAAGGAGACCAGGAAGGTCATCGAGTCCGACGCGCTCGTGACCTCCGACGAGGGCATCCGCCCCGGCACGACGGTCGAGACGCTGGCCCAGCTCAAGCCGGCCTTCAAGCCGGACGGCAAGGTCACCGCCGGCAACTCGTCGCAGATCACCGATGGGGCCGCCGCCATGCTCATCATGAGCGAGGAGCGGGCCGCGCAACTCGGCCTCAAGCCCCGGGCCCGGTTCGTGCAGTTCGCCCTGGCCGGCGTCGATCCCGTCATGATGCTCACCGGCCCAATCCCGGCCACGGCCAAGGTGCTCGAGAAGGCCAAGCTCTCCATGGACGACATGGACCTCACCGAGATCAACGAGGCGTTCGCATCCGTCGTGCTCTCGTGGGAGAAGGAGCATCACCCGGACATGGCCAAGGTCAACGTCAACGGTGGCGCGATCGCGCTCGGCCACCCGCTCGGCTGCTCCGGCGCCAAGCTCATGGCCACGCTGCTCAACGAACTCGAGCGCACCGGCGGCCGCTACGGCCTCCAGACGATGTGCGAAGGCGGCGGCATGGCCAACGCCACCATCATCGAGAGGTTGGGTTGACCCGTCGGGAGACCTGACGAGCAAGCGGGCCGCCAGGCCCGGCGTTGGCCAGCGTCGCCGCAGGCGGCGCAAGAGATGGGGCCAACGCCACCATCATCGAGCGGCTGTAGCGCTCACGTTTGTGCGGTTTCTTTCGCCGCGTGGCGGCGAAAGAAACCGGCAGAACGGGGGCAGACTGGCACGGCATGATCGTCGTCAAGCTCGCGATAGCCGTCATGGCCGGACTGCTGATCTGGCGCGTCGGTACGACGATGCTCGGCGGGTTGGCTCGCCCGATCCCTGAGCCGCCCCCGCCTGGGGAGCTGCGCAAGGTGAAGCTGCTCTACCGGTGCTCGATCTGCGGCACCGAGCTGCGGATGACAGCGGCGAACGACGCGGTACCCGAACCGCCACGGCACTGCCAGGACGAGATGGATCTCGTCGCGAATCTCCTCGACGACTGACCTGAGTCTTTCCACAGCGTGTGGATCAACCTGGGGAGAACCACACCGTTGTAACTCTGGCGCGACGGAACGGTTACACACTGTTCATCTGGACTATGCCTCAGTGGTACTGCGTGGCCGTCACGATGCCGGCGAGAATCGCGCCGAGGCCACCGAGCAGTACCCAGTTGCTCGTGTCCCATACCGCTCCGGTGTAGTTGACGAGGATCACCAGCGTTCCGATCCCGAGGAAGACGAACATCAGGATCGGCACCCAGATCGGGCTGATCTTCACGTCGCGCGGGATCGGGGGCGTGTACCGCGCGCTGGGGGTCGGCTCGGTGACCTTGGGGGCCCGCGTGGGGCCGCCCTTCGGCGTTGTTCGGCCGCCTTGCACCCGTCGTTTCGTGGGCTTCGCCATCACGGCGGAACTTACTAGAGCCCTCGCGTCCCTAGATGGCGACAGCCAGCGCCTGGCCGCCGTCGATGGCGTCAGCGAGGGCGGCGTCGGCGGCCATGTAGAGCTCGTCGACCGAGCCGGCGTGCTCGGGAAACGAGGCCAGCCCGGCGGCCAACTCGACCGTGACCGTCGCGCCGCCCGGAAGGCTGACCGTCCCCGGGCTGGCGGCCAACGCCGCGGCGAGCACCGGTTCGAGGGTCGCGGCCGACGATCCGGAGAGCAACACCGCGAGCTCGTTGGCGTCGGTGCGGCCGAGCACCGCACCGTCCGGCAGCCGACCACGGGCGAACGCGATCAACTCGCGTACGACGAACGTGACGCCTGCGGCCCCGGCCGCGGAATGGATCGCCCCGAGCGTGCGGAGCTGCACCAGTGCGAACGAGACCGAGTGGCCGGAGCCCGCGGCGTTGATCTCGTCGCTCAACCGGGCCGTCAGATACGACTGGGTCATCACGCCGAGGGTCTCGTCACGTCCGCCTTCGGAAACCGTGCGGGCGCCCTCGATGCGTTCGGCCACGAGACCGGCCAGCGTGTTGACATTGAACGGTTTGGCGACGAATCCGTCGAGCCCGGTTGCGCTGACCGCGCTCTTCGCCTTCGCGGTGGCGTCGCCCGTCACGACGATCACGGGCAGGAACGCGAACCGCTCCTGCGCTCGGATCAGGCGATACGCGTCGTCGCCGGAGAACCCTCGCAGCCCGTAGTCGAGGAGGATCAGGTCGGGCCGGTGCTCATCGATGGCGTCGATCACCTCGGCCGGACTGGACGGGTCGAGGTGCACGAGGTCGTAGCCGCTGGCCCGGAAATAGGCCCGCAGGAATTCGGCGATGTCGTCCTCGTCCTCGACGGCGAGGATCCGCGTCGAAGCCGAGAGTCGGTGCGACAGAGAACCCCGGCGACCCTGATCAGGCACCCGAGTACCCTCCCGAATGTTCTATGCGTCCCCGCGTCTTGGTCATCGACAACTACGACTCGTTCGTCTACAACCTCGTCCAGTATCTGGGCGAGCTGGGAGCTGATCCCATCGTCCATCGGCACGACGCGCTGACACTTGACGAGATCTTCGGGCTCGATCCCGATGCCATCCTGATCTCCCCGGGCCCCGGTACGCCCGATGATGCCGGATTGTCCAACGACGTGATCCGGTCATTCGCCGGCCGCCGGCCCGTGTTCGGGGTGTGCCTCGGTCATCAGTGCATGGGCCAGGTGTTCGGCGGACAGGTCGTGCGCGCTCCGCAGGTCATGCATGGCAAGACCTCCATCATCCACCACGACGGCCGTGGCCTGTTCGAAGGGCTGCCCAATCCGTTCGAGGCGACGCGGTATCACTCGCTCATCGTCGACCGGGCGTCGGTTCCCGATGAGCTCGAGATCACCGCCGAGACCGACGACGGCATCGTGATGGGGTTGCGCCACCGCGAGTACGCCGTCGAAGGTGTGCAGTTCCACCCGGAGTCGATCCTCACGGCGTCAGGTCACGACCTGCTGCGCAACTTCCTCGCGATGACCCAAGTGGTGTCTTAAGCGCAAAGCGTGGGATCAGAAGTGTCGACGTCGTAGTTGACCGTCGTCCCTTTGTCGACCTTGGTGTTGGCGGTCGGGTCCTGACTCGTGACCTTGCCGCCCGCAGGCGCGCCACCGGTGATGTGGCAGGTCGCGTGCGGCACCAGTCCGGCGTTGGTGATGGCGTTGTCGGCCGCCGCCTTCGTGAGTTCGGTCACCGACGGCACACTCACCTGGGGCTTGCCGGATGACACGATGATCGTGACGTTCGAGCCCTTGTCGACTTGGGTGGTGGCGGGTGGATCGGTACGGATCACCTGATCCTTCGGGACGTCTTCCGACGCTTCGGTCTGGGTCTTCGACCCGTTCAATCCGGCTTGGCCGAGGATGCTCGCGGCTTCCGCGACGGACTTCCCATGCACATCGGGGACGGCGACCTTCGGCTTGCCGGTCGAGATCGTCAGCTTGATCGGGGCGTCCTTCCTCACGTCCTGACCCTCGCCGGGATCCTGGCTGATCACCTCGTTGACCTGCACGCCCGGATCCTCGGACGTGCCGTCGACGAAGGTGACCGACTTGAAGCCCTGGTCGTTCAGGAATTTCTCGGCCTCGTCCTTCAACTGGCCGACGACCTTCGGCATCTTCACGGTGTCGGCACCGGCACTCACGTGGAGCGTTGCCGAGCCGCGCTTCCCCTTCTCGACCTTGACGGTGGTGCCTTCGGACGGGTCGACGCTGACCACGATGCCCTCGGGCACGGTGTCGTTCTTCTCGTGGACGGGCGTGACGTCGAAGCCAGCCGTCTGCAGGGTCTTCGTGGCTTCGTCCTCGGACTTGCCGACCACTCCACCCTGCGGAACCGTGATGTCGACGGTCTCACCGCTGCTTCCGCCGCCCGAGATGACCTTGCCCAGCGCGAACAGCAAGCCGGCCAGGATCAGCAGCAACAAGATCAAGACGACGAGGAACGCGCCACTTCGTCGAGGTTCGGCGCCGCCCGCGGCGTACTCGCTGACCGGCACCGCGGCGGTTCCCTCGACACCGCGCACCGCTTGCGTCGCCGCCATCGCCTGCGTCGCGCCGGCGGCGGCGGCTCCGCCCGCGGCGGCACCCGCGACGGCGAACACCGGCTGTCCCTCTCGGAAGCGTCGCAGGTCGGCGCGCAGGTCGTCGGCCGACGGATAGCGCGCCTGCGGGTTCTTCGACAGCAGCTTGAGGATGATCGCCTCGAGATCGGTGGGGACGTTCGTGTTGAGGTGCCGCGGGGGTGCCGGCTGCTCTTGCACGTGCTTGTAGGCGATCGCCACCGGGCTCTCGCCGCTGAACGGCGCCCGGCCGGTGACCATCTCGTAGAGCACGACGCCGAGCGAGTACAGGTCGCTGCGCGGGTCGAGCGGAAGCCCTTGCGCCTGTTCGGGCGCGAAGTAGGTGGCGGTGCCCATCACCGAACCCGCTTGGGTGAGGTTGGATTCGGGATCGGCCCCGAGCGCGCGGGCGATGCCGAAGTCGGCGACCTTCACTTGACCGCTCGGCGAGATGAGCACGTTGCCGGGCTTCACGTCGCGGTGCACGACGCCGTTGCGATGCGCGAAGCCGAGCGCGGCGGCGATGTCGGACGCGACCTCGGCCGCCCGCTGCGGATGCAACGGGCCTTCGGCGCGCAGGATGTCGGCCAGGCTCCGGCCCTCGATGTACTCCATGACGATGAAGTACGTGCCCTGCTCTTGGCCCCAGTCGTAGACCGACACGATGTTCGGATGGTTCAGGTTGGCGGCACTCTGGGCCTCACGGCGGAACCGCTCGACGAAGCTCGGATCGGTGGCGAACTCGGGGAACAGCACCTTGACCGCCACCGGTCGATCGAGCAGCTGATCGCGGGCGAGAAAGACATCGGCCATACCGCCGCGTGCGATGCGGCGATGCAGCTCGTAGCGACCGTTGAAAACCGTTTCCTGGGACATGGGCGTTTCGAAGCGTACGACGCTCCCGAGGTGGCAGGGGTTACCCCTTGCGGTCGCTGCGCTCCCTCAAGGGGTAAGCCGGTGCTGGCGCACCGGTTACCACTGTGCTTTCGGGAGGCTGCGCCTCCGGCTCAGCCTCCCGCTTGAATTGCGAGCACCTTCTCGACGAGCTGTTTGGCGATCGGGGCGGCGATCCGACCGCCTGTGCCCTCACTGACGCCGGGTTCCGCCTCGACGATCACGGCGACGGCGACCGACGCGGGAGCTCCCGGAGCTCCGGCGAAGCAGATGAACCACGCGTTCGAGGTGGGGGGGCTCGTGCCCAGCTGCGCGGTTCCGGTCTTGCCACCGACCTCGACGCCGGAGATGCGCGCCGCCGTCCCGGTTCCCGCCTGCACGACACCGATCATCGCTTGACGCATGGTGGCCGCGGTCTGCGGGCTGATCGCTGTCAGCCACGGCTTCGGATCGAAGGTCTTGATCACCTTGCCGTTGTCGTCCTTGATCTCCTTCATCACGTGCGGCGTCATGATGATCCCGTTGTTGGCCACACCGGAGGCCACCAGCGCCATCTCGAGCGGTGATGCGGCGGTGTCGAACTGTCCGATCGACGCCTGCCCGAGGAACGCCTTCGATCGCTTCGTGTCGGGGAAGTTGGAGACGGCGGGGTTCGGGAGGTCGATGGGCACCGTTGTGTTGAAGCCGAACTTCTTCACACCCGCCTGCATGATGTCCTGGCCGATGACTTCGGCGCCCATGGTTGCGAACGCCGAGTTGCACGACACGCGCAGGATGTCGAACAGCGGCCCACCGCACGATTCGCCGCCGAAGTTTTGGATCGGGTTGCCGTCGGGCGGCTTGTACTCCGTTTCGACAGGGAAGACGGGCTCGTCGGGCGTCACCAGACCGGACTCGACACCGATGGAGCCAGTGACGACCTTGAAGGTGGATCCCGGGAAGAACCGCTCTTGCCACGAGCGCCCGCGCAAGGGTCGATCGGGACTTCCCTCGAGGAACGCCTTCGCGTTCTGCGCGTCCTGGGCGTTGTGCGACGCGAGCACGTTCGGGTCGTACGACGGGAAGCTCCACATCCCGAGAATCGATCCGTCGCGCGGATCGAGTACCACGACCGAGCCCTTCTGCGCGCCGAGCGCGTCGCGCGCCAGTTGTTGAACGTCCTTGCGCATGGTCAGCGTCACGTCGCCGGTGTGTTGACGATCGACGAACAGATCGCGCAGCGTCTCGTACTCCTGCGCCACCGTCGCCCCACTCAGCTGATCGTTGTACGTCTGCTCGACGCCGGTCGCGCCGAAGTTGAAGTTCAACGTCCCGGTGATGTGGCCGAACAGATCACCTTCGGGATACGTGCGCTGGAGCGGGAACGGATCACCGAACGCAGACGGAACCGTCGTGGCGAGGACAGCACCGTCGGCGGCGATGATCTGCCCGCGGGGCCGGCTGAAGTCGCGGACGATCTTGCGGCTGTTGTCGGGATGGTCGTTCAGAGCCTGCGCGTGGAAGACCTGCACCCAGTTCACCATCGCGAACAGCGCGAGGTAGCACGCGAGCAGACCGGCGCCGAGGCGGCGCAGCTGTTTGTTCACGCCGCCACCTGGTCTCGTTCTTGGACTTCCCCGGCGCGCCGAGCCGTGTCATCCGAGATGCGGGCGAGCAAGGCGAGCAGCACGTAGTTGGCGACGAGCGACGACCCGCCGTACGACACGAACGGCAACGCCACGCCGGTCAACGGAAGCAACCGCGTGACACCGGCCATGATGATGAACGACTGCACGCCGAGCAGGATGGTGATGCCGGTGGCCAGAAGCTTCTCGAATGGCGCGTCGGCGCGCACGGCGATGCGCAGGCCGCAGCCGACGAGCAGCACGTAGCAGAAGATGACCGCGGCCGAACCGAGCAGGCCGAGCTCCTCCGCGATCGCCGCGAAGATGAAGTCGGTGGATGCGACCGGAATTTGATTCGGGTTGCCGAGACCGAGCCCCGTGCCGGCCACCCCGCCCCACGCCATCGCGAACCAACTCTGGATGACCTGAAACCCGGAGGTCGCCTTGTGCGCCCACGGGTTCAGCCAGTCCTGCACACGGTCGTGGACATGACCGAATCCCTTATAGGCCATCAGCGAGCCGCCGGCGAAGAGCAGTCCGCCCACGCCGACGTACGCGGTGCGTTCCGTGGCGATCCACGTCATCAGCATGAACAGCGCGAAGAACAGCAGTGACGAACCGAGGTCCTTCTCTGCGGTCATGATCACGACGGAGAATCCCCACGCGAGCAGCACAGGCCCGAGATGCTTGAGGTCGGGCAGCAGCGGGCGGAAGCGAGGGAAGGTCGCCATGCCCAGCAGCTCGCGCTTCTCCACGAGGTACGACGCGAAGAAGATCGCCAGCACGACCTTCGCGAACTCGCCCGGCTGAAAGCTGATCGGCCCGATGTAGGCCCAGATGCGCGCGCCGTTGATCTCGCGCCCGACCCCTGGCACCAGCGGTGCCATGAGCAGCGCGAGCCCGATCAGCAGGAACGTGTACCGGTAGCGCTGCAGGTCGCGCACCCGCGTCACGAACAGCAGCGTGAGGATGAACGCGCCGATGCCGATCACCGTCCACCCCGCTTGCGCGGCGGCAAGGCCTTGCGGATGGCGGCTGGTCTCGTCGAGCCGGGCGATGAACACGTACCCGATGCCGTTCAGCAGCGCGGCGATCGGGAGCAGCAGGCCGTCGGCACCAGGGGCATAGCGTCGCGTCGCGATGTGCGCCGCAACGAACAGCCCGAGCACCACCGCGAGGAACGGTCCGATGTTGGCGGGGATCGACGACGTTCGCCCGAGCGTGGCCAGCGTGTAGGCGCTGGCGACGATCACCGAGCCGAGCACGATGAGCCCCAGCTCCGTACGCCGGCGCATGATGGCGATCATCCGGGCGGGGGCGGGGGGATCGTCGTGGTGGTTGTTGTCGTCGTGGTGGTCGTCGTGGTCGTGGTCGTGGGCCTGAGGGCGTTCTCGACGTAGTCACGCGCTGCTGGCAACGAGCTTTCTTCTTGACCCTTGTTCACTCGTTCGAGCTGCGCAGGGGGAACCTGGGCGCGCGTCAGGCCGGTGCCCTCCTCGAACGTCGGCTTGATCCAGAGCACGCCCCCCGGTTTGCCCTTGAAGATCACGACGGAGTCGCCTTGGAACCCGACGTAGTACGTGTTGCGGGCGTAGTAGCCGACCGCGCCGGCGGCTCCGACGAGGATCACGATGAAGAGCACGATGAAGAGCAGCACGCGCCACGTGAGACGGCGGGGTCTCGGTGGCTTCGTCGTCGGCGCCGCCTTGGCGGCGAACGCCGGTTTGGACGGAGCCAGCGCGTGTCCTTCGGCCGTGTCGCCCTCGATCTCCTTGGCGGCGATGGCCGCTTGATCGTTGTCGTCCACCACGTCGACCACGACGACGGTGATGTTGTCGCGCCCGCCCCCCTCGTTGGCGAGACGTACGAGCTCTCGAGCGGCTTCGGTCGGGTCGTCCAGGCGGCGCAACGTCGACGCGATGCGGTCATCCTCGACGAACTCGTAGAGACCATCGCTGCACAGCAGGTACCGGTCGCCGGTGAACGCGTCGACGCGATCACCGTCGATCGTGATGTCGGGATCGATGCCGAGCGCGCGCGTGACGATGTTGCGCTGCGGATGCGTGTGCGCCTCCTCGGGCGAGAGGTCGCCGGCGCGCACCGCTTCCTGTACGAGGCTGTGGTCCTCCGAGATCTGGGTGAGCTCACCGTCGCGCAGGAGGTACAGGCGCGAGTCGCCGACGTTGACCCATGCGATGGCTTCGCTGTCGTCCAGCGGAGCGATGGCGACGAGGGTGGTTCCCATGCCGCGGAGATCAGGATCGCCGGCGGCCCGTTCCAGGACGGCGTCGTTCGCGTCGTGGGCCGCGTCGAGGAGCCCTTCGGTCGTCGCTTCGACGAACGATTGGTCCAACGTGCGCAGCGCGGTGTCGCTGGCGACCTCGCCGCCCTGGTGACCACCCATCCCGTCGGCCACCGCGAACAACCGTTCCGAGGTGAAGACCGCGTCCTCGTTGTTGGTGCGCACGCGTCCGACGTCGGTCGCTTCGCCCCAGCGCAGTACGACCACCGTTAGCGCACCTCGAGGACGGTGTTGCCGACCTGCAACCTGTCGCCCTTCTGCATGACCATCGGTCCGGCGACCTTCACCCGGTTGAGGTACGTGCCATTGGTCGACCCGAGATCCTCGACGAACAGCTGCGCGTCGCGGGTGAAGACGCGCGCGTGCAACTGCGACACGTACGTGTCGTCGACCGTGACCTGGCAACCGGCCGCACGGCCGACGGTGATCTCGTCACCGAGTGGATACCGGCGTCCGACCTGATCCGGCGGTTCGACGGCGACCAGCTCGGTGGGGGAGCCTCGTGACTTGCGCCCTCTCGGTGGCGCCGGGGCGGCGGCGACTGCGGGTGTGGGCGCGCGACCCCGGCGTGGACGGCGCCCTCGATCGACCTGGGCCGGCAGCGTCACCTCCGCCCACACCGCGCGCAGGACGCGCACGAGAAAGAGGTAGATCAGCGCCAGCAGGCAGAGCTTGAGGATGTTGAGCAGCTGCTCACTCATGCAGCGCCACTCAGCTCGCCTCGAAGCGCATGCGCGTGTTGCCGAACGCCAACTCGTCGCCGTCGACCAACGCCTGCTCCTTGACCCGCACCCCATTCACCCGGCTGCCGTTCGTCGAGTCGAGGTCGACGACGACGTAGCCGATGCCCTGCGGCCGGATCTCGGCATGGTTGCGGCTCACGTTCGGGTCAGCCAGCACGATGTTCGATTCCGGCATCCGTCCCACGGAGATCACCTGTTCCCCGAGAACCACGCGTTCACCCGTAGGAAGCACGAGGCTGCCGGCACCACTGCCGCCGGTCCCTTCCCGCATACGGCCTTCGATCTGGAAGGCACCCGTGTGCATCCGATCGTCGACGACCATCTCGACCTCGACCGGGCCGAGAAACGTGTAGCCCTCGTCCCGGGCGTGCTCCCGGGCGGCGTCGCACAACTCGCGGATCAACGTGTCGTGGATGTCCGCGAAGCGCTCGTTGTCGTCGGCGCTGATCTGGACGCTGAAGTGGTTCGGGATGACCGTGCGGCCGCGCACGTCGACCGACCGGTTGTCGTCGATCTCGCGCACGAGCCGGCGCCCGATCTCGACGGGCCGCAGGCCGCTGCGAAAGGCGCGCGCGAAGGCACCTTCGACCATGCGCTCCAAACGACGCTCGAACCCGGATAGACCCACGGGCCGACACTGTAGGCGGACCCCTCCTCGCGTCCGAGGGGCAGGCGGCCGACGCGCGCGAATGGGGGCCGGCGCACGCGCACCGACCCCCTACGCGAAACGGTCAGGGCGCGGCGACCTGGCTGATCCGGGTCGACCAGTTGGCCAGCGCCGTTCGAGAGCCGCCGCACTGGCCAAACGGAGCGGCTTGATACTGGGCAAACGTGCACTGCTGCGCGATCCATTCGCTGGCCACCCACAGGTGACCGCCGGCGTCGACCGCGGCGGCGCCGTAGTCACCCCATCGCGGCCGGCCTCCGAACAGCCGGTATCCCGCGAAACCGTCCTCGGGTCCGACGCCTTCGGCGAGCACGAGGACGGGACCGGTGGTGCCGTTGGACGCGAGGTTGACGTACGCCGCGCTCGGATAGTGATCGACGCCAGCGAGCGTCATCGCGATGACCGCAGAGCCGTCAGGGCGCACGCCGAGCGCCGGATCGACGAGGTTGTTGCCGCTCGTCGCCAACCGACCCTGGCGCAGGACGGTGGTGCTGAGGTTGCCGTTGGCGGCCGTGGTCGGATCCGTGATGTACCACGCAACGCCGGCCTTCTGCACCGCGGTAGACGGCGTGGGGCCGACGTCGACAGCCGTGCCGTGGCTGCCGTACAGCAGCCCGTTGGCGAAGATGACCTGTTGCATGCGCGAGTCGAGCGAGTCGAGCGGTTGCTCGCTCTCCTTGAACTTGTCGGGCGTGCCCGCCACGGCCTTGGCACACGCGGTGACGTTGAGGCAGTCGGCGAGGGGAACCGGTCCCGCCTTCTGGTCCGCTGGCAATGGAACCGCGTACGTGCCGACGGTGCTGCGCCGCACGTGGACGCCGAGTTGCGGGCTCGTGTCGAGCGACCCGGTGTTCGTGAGCGACCACGTGAGCAGGTCACTGGATCGGCCGGTACCGGCGGCCTCCTCAGCCGCGTTCGTGCTGAGGAAGTACTCCGTGCCCCCTGCGCTCGTGTCGTACTGACTTGCGGTCGGGGACTGGGCCGGCCACACGGTGAAGCCCGGTTTGCCGTTGGGATCGGCGCGACTGGTGTCGACCTGGGTCACCGTCACGGCCTCGGAGCCCGACGCCAGTTGCGCCTTGGACAACGCGTAGATCTGCGCGCCGACGAAGCCGTCAGTGAACCACGGATACTCGTTGGTCGTGATGTAGTAGCCGTGCGCGTCGACGCCGATGTGCGGGTAGTCGCCGATGCACGGACAGCCCGCGTGGGCAGGGGTGTTGTTGCTGCCGTCGTCGGTGGCGTCGATGTGGGTGATCGACCACGTACCGAACGGCGAGCCCGGCGGGCTCACCGCAGTGTCGAGCGTGTTGGTGCCCGCGGGCAACGGGTTGCCCGCCGTGTCGGCGTCGTAGGTGAGGATCGTCAGGAAGAACCGATGTGTCGTCGGATCGAACAGGCAGGTTGGGTCGGTCGTCTGTTTGGGCCCGGCCTCCCCCGTGCTGCGGTCGATCTCGACTGGGTAACCGAAGAAGTGGTTCAGCGAGTCGAGCGCGAGCCTCGCACCGGTCGTGTCGTACACGGCCACGGCGTTGTTCACGGCCTCGAACACGTAGCCACCGCCCACGCACAATCCTTGATCGGGCGGCTCGAGCGACCACTGGTTTCCGCCTGCGATCTCGAGTCGCTGCTGGTGGTGGTTGATGCCCTCGAAGCTGGTGGCGCCGGCGGCGGGCTGGACCGCCGAACTGGTCGCCGGGATGCCCGACAGTCCAGGGCCGCCTCGCGTTGCCCTCGCTTGTGACGATTGGCTGCGATTGGCGACCGGAGCACGGACCGTTCCGGACTCGGGGCCGGAGTCGGGCGCGGTCTCACCCGCCGAGTCAGTCCCCTTGGCGAGATGGGTGGTGCTGCCGCCGTGAACGACGCGAGTGGTGATCGCGGGTCCCTGTGCTGCGGCACCCGCGCCGGACGAGCTGACGATGACGGTGCCGCTGACGAGCAGCAATGCGGATGCGAGTGCGAGCAATCTGCGTCGTACGGTCAATTCTGTCCTCCGTGTCGGTCTTGCGCCCGGTTTGCGCAGCCTTCACCTTTTTCACGAGATGTGCCACCGGTTCGGCCCCGTGGTCCACAAGGACGCTCGCCGCGGTCGCCGCCGTGGGGTCGTTGCTAACGTTGCCTCCCTTGTCACTCGGGCGAGTGGCGGAATTGGCAGACGCGCAGGATTCAGGTTCCTGTGTCCGAAAGGACGTGGGGGTTCAAGTCCCCCCTCGCCCACCACCACCACCCTCAATGGGAGATCTCGCACCAGTCCCGAGAAGCGGCAGCCCGATGAGCAAGGCCACGAGGACGGACACGCAGTCGCCTGCGCTACACGTTGCCGACCGCCACGATCTGATCCGCGTGCACGGCGCGCGCGTGAACAATCTCAAAGACGTCAGCGTCGAGCTCCCGAAGCGCCGGCTGACCGTGTTCACCGGCGTCTCCGGCTCGGGCAAGAGCTCGCTGGTGTTCGGCACGATCGCTGCGGAGTCGCAGCGGATGATCAACGAGACCTACAGCGCCTTCGTGCAGGGCTTCATGCCGACACTGGCGCGGCCCGAGGTCGACGTGCTCGAAGGATTGACGACCGCGATCCTCGTCGACCAGCAGCGGATGGGAGCCGACAGCCGCTCCACGGTCGGCACCGCTACCGACGCCAACGCGATGCTGCGAATCCTCTTCAGCCGACTGGGTACGCCGCACATCGGTTCGCCCCAGGCGTTCTCCTTCAACGTCGCTTCGATCTCGGGCGCAGGAGCGGTCACCATCGAGCGCGGCGGCACCACCAGGAAGGAGCGGCGGAGCTTCAGCATCACCGGCGGCATGTGCCCGCGCTGCGAGGGTCGAGGCTCGGTCACCGACTTCGACCTGACGGAGCTGTACGACGACAGCAAGTCGCTCAACGAGGGTGCGCTGAGGGTTCCCGGCTACAGCATGGAGGGCTGGTACGGCCGCATCTTCGGCGGCTGCGGCTTCTTCGACCCGGACAAGCCGATCCGCAAGTTCACCAAGAAGGAACTGAACGACCTGCTCCACAAGGAGCCGACCAAGATCAAGGTCGACGGCATCAACCTCACCTACGAAGGGCTGATCCCGAAGATCCAGAAGTCGATGCTCTCGAAAGACGTCGACGCGATGCAGCCGCACATCCGGGCGTTCGTCGAGCGGGTGGTCACGTTCACGACGTGCCCCGACTGCGACGGCACTCGGCTCAGCGAGGGCGCCCGTTCCTCGAAGATCAAGAAGATCAACATCGCCGACGCCTGCGCCATGCAGATCAGCGACCTCGCCGACTGGGTCCGCGGTCTCGACGAGCCGTCGGTGGCGCCGCTGCTGACGACGCTGCAGCGGACCCTCGAGTCGTTCGTGGAGATCGGGTTGGGCTATCTCTCGCTCGATCGGCCGTCGGGCACGCTGTCGGGCGGCGAGTCACAGCGCACCAAGATGATCCGCCATCTCGGCTCTGCGCTCACCGACGTCACCTATGTCTTCGACGAGCCCACCGCGGGTCTGCACCCCCACGACATCCAGCGGATGAACGACCTGCTGCTGCAGTTGCGAGACAAGGGCAACACGGTGCTCGTCGTGGAACACAAGCCGGAGACGATCGCCATCGCCGACCACGTCGTCGACCTCGGCCCCGGCGCCGGCACCGCCGGTGGCGAGGTGGTGTTCGAGGGCACCGTCGACGGGTTGCGGGCCAGCGGCACGATCACCGGGAAGCACCTGGACGACCGAGCCGCCCTCGAGGAGACGGTGCGGACGCCCAGCGGCGCGCTGGAGATCCGCGGCGCGACCACGCACAACCTGCGCGACGTCGACGTCGACATCCCGCTCGGCGTGCTGGTCGTCATCACCGGCGTCGCCGGCTCCGGCAAGAGCTCTCTGATTCACGGCTCGGTGTCGGGGCGCGACGGTGTGGTGGCGGTCGACCAGACCCCGATCCGTGGCTCGCGGCGCAGCAACCCGGCGACCTACACCGGGCTGCTCGACCCGATCCGCAAGGCGTTTGCCAAAGCAAACGGTGTGAAGCCGGCGCTGTTCAGCGCCAACTCCGAGGGCGCCTGCCCCAACTGCAACGGCGTGGGCGTCATCTACACCGACCTGGCGATGATGGCCGGCGTGGCCACCACCTGCGAGGTGTGCGAGGGGAAGCGGTACGACGCGTCGGTGCTCGGCTACCACCTCGGCGGCCGCGACATCAGCGAGGTGCTCGCGATGTCGGTGATCGAGGCCGAGGAATTCTTCGGCGCGGGCGAGGCGCGCACGCCGGCCGCGCACGCCATCCTCGACCGGCTCGCCGACGTCGGGCTCGGCTACCTCAGCCTCGGTCAGCCGCTCACGACGTTGTCCGGCGGCGAGCGGCAGCGGCTCAAGCTGGCCGCGCGCATGGCCGAGAAGGGCGACGTCTACGTCCTCGACGAGCCGACCACCGGTTTGCACCTCGCCGACGTCGAACAGCTGCTCGGCCTGCTCGACCGGCTCGTCGACGCCGGCAACTCGGTCATCGTCATCGCCCACCACCAGGCGGTGATGGCGCACGCCGACTGGATCATCGACCTCGGCCCCGGCGCCGGCCACGACGGCGGCCGGATCGTCTTCGAGGGCACGCCCGCCGATCTCGTCGCCGAACGTTCCACGCTCACGGGCGAGCATCTCGCGGCCTACATCGGCGCCTGACCGAGGCCTTCACGGACACGGTGATGTTCCACCAAACCGTTGCTATCGGGCGGGCAGCGGTTGGTGGCCCCAGCTACTGATGCGGTCGTAGCGGCGGTTCTCGCTCCAACCCTCGTTCACCAGCCGCGCGCCGTGGCCGACCTCGACCTGGAAGCCCGCGGGCGACGCGACGTAGAAGCTGAACATCTGGTCGTTGGGGTGGTGGCCGAGGCCGCTGGCGATGACGCACTTCGCGTTCCAGGCTCGGTCGAACGCGTAGCCGACGTCGTCGCGATCGGCGACCTCGACCATCAGATGGTGCAATCGCTGGGGCAGGTCGAACGGGGCGCGGGCCAGCGCCAGCGAGTGATGGCGGGGGTTGCAGTGGTAGAAGCGGATCTCGAGCTCGATCCCCGCGGCGATCTCGGTCTCGACCCAGTCGGTCTGGCGTAGCCCGAGCCCCTCGGTCACGAAGCGGTGCGACTCGTCGAACGCGGTCGTGCCGAACACGACGTGGCCGAACCCCTCGTCGTCGGTGACGAAGCCGCCGGCCACCAGCGGCGAGGCGAACGGCTGGTCGGCGTCCGCGAGGCCGTGGACGACCTCGACCCGGATGCCCCACGGCGCGTCGACGGAGACGAGCTGCTCGACCCGTCGGGCTGCGGCTTCCTCGGCGCTGCCGCGCGCCACGCGGTAGCCGGCGTTTTCCAACTGCGCCACGGTCGTGGCCCAGGCGTCGGGGTTGGCGGCCTCGAAGCCCAGGAAGGTTGCGTCCGCTGACGGGCCCTCCGCCACGACGAGCCGGCGGGCCTTGCGGTCGTTGCGCCAGGTGCCGGGATCGTCGCCCGGTATCAGGCCGATGACATTTTCGAGGAAGCCGTCCAACGCCGCCGTGTCCGGTACCTCGACACCGAGGTATCCGAGCTGCAGCTCACCCAGCATCGGGAGCGTCCCATGGCATCGAGGCCGAGACCCAGTGAGTGATCGGCTCGTCCTGATCGTTGCGATGGAGGTGCCGGGGTGGCTGGGCGAAGGTGGCGTAGGGCACGCAACGCAGCACGACTCGATCCTCCTCGGCGGCCATCGCCGCGACGAAGGGCCGGGCGTCGTCGGCCAGCGGCTCCCCCGACATACGGGAGGCCGCGGCCATCATCACGTCGACCACCAGGTTCGGGTCATCGTCGACGACGGCATCGCAGTAGACCTGGAGATAGGCGACCGGCCAGTGCTCGTCGAGCACGCACAGACTCACCTTGCCGAGTCGTGCGACCGCCTTGGCCTTGCTCCGGTCGCGCATGGTCGACACCAACAGCTCATCGCTGTCGGTCGCCACGTAATACACGATCGACATCGCGGGTCCGTCGGCCCGTCGAGCCGTCCCGAACACGCACGTGCGGTGGGTGCGAACGAACGACCGTCGCTCCGACGGGAGCATGTCGCGATCGGTCGGGGGCGTGAACGGCTCGGTCGCTAGTGGCAGGATCTGCATATTATCGAATGATAACATGGCGGCGTGCGCCGGACCAGAGTGGACATCCGCGAGCAGTTGCTCGAGTCGGCGCTGGTGGAGTTCGGCGCGAAGGGGTTCGAGGGTGCGTCGACACGGTCGATTGCCCAGCGGGCCGACGCCCACCAACCTCAGATCAACTACCACTTTGCCTCGAAGGAGGCGCTGTGGTTCGCCGCCGTCGACCATCTGTTCGAACTGCTCGGCGAGGCGCTAGCCGGCCTGCCGCTACCCGCC
Source organism: Acidimicrobiaceae bacterium (assembly GCA_041166745.1). Taxonomy (GTDB): domain Bacteria; phylum Actinomycetota; class Acidimicrobiia; order Acidimicrobiales; family JACDCH01; genus DASUCS01. The sequence continues at coordinate 110,607 of JBEEGH010000028.1, read as the reverse complement.
GGCACCGACGATCCCACGCAGTTGGCCTCGGCGTTCGCCGAGTCGATCCGGCGGTTCGTCCGTTTCGCCGCCCGGCACCCGGAACTCAACCGGATCATGGTGCACGAGGCCACCGAGGACAGCGACCGCCTCCGCTGGATGGTCGATCGCCACGTCCGCCCGCTGTACGAGGCGACACGAATCGTGTGGTCGCGGCTGCGCGCCGCCGGCATCGCCGCGCCGATCGATCCGGCGATGGTCCACTACGTGATCGTCGGCGCGGCCTCGTTGCCGTTCGTCAACGCGCCCGAGGCTCGGCTCCTGACCGGCGCCGAGCCCACCGAAGCCGCGTGGGTGGAGGCCCACGCCGACGGCCTCATCGCCACCCTGCTCCCCGGCCTGCCAAACGCCACACCGAATCGATCATGAGATCAGTTGACATTTGTGGGGTGTGCGCGGGCAGCCGTCGGCGTGAGCAACGAGGAACCGCTACCGGCCAGTCTCGATGCCGGTGACGTTGAACGAAGCATCCATCTTCACCGTGACGCGGCTGCCGTCGGCCTTGGTCACGTGCGCCTCGTACACCGCGCCTTCGGCGTCGTTCTCGACCCGGTCGACCGTGCCGTCGGGTACCGCGGCCTGCGCCGCGGCCGTGGCGGACGTCGCGGCGTCACCGGTGAGCAACGATTCCGTGATGCCGTTGGCGGTATGGCCGCCCAGCTTCGGATCGCGCGGTGCGGGTGCCGGTGCGGTGGCGCTCGAGTCGGACGATGACGTCGAGCCGTCGGTGCTCGTCTGCGCGCTGGCGGTTCCACCGCTGAGGAACGCGGCACCGATGGCGCCGCCGGTGAGTGCTGAAGCGGCGAGCACAGCGCCGACCGCGGCCTTCTTCATGGGGTTCATTGGGGGACTCTCCTGTGGTCGTGACCCGATCGTTCGGGATGGATCACAACCTCTCGGGCGAGGATGGGCCCGCCCTGGGGTCGACCTGAGCGCCAGCGTGGAATGTCAGGTGGCGCGGACCAGGCGGCCTGGGCGCTCGCCGGTCGGCTCGCCGTCGACGTAGGTGACCCGGCCGGCGACGACGGTGGCCTTGTAGCCCTCGACGCGCTGGATGAGGCGACGGCCGCCCGCAGGAAGGTCGAAGACCATCTCCGGTGCATGAAGGCGCATGCCGTCGAGGTCGATGAGGTTGATGTCGGCGCGCATGCCGGGCACAAGTGTGCCGCGGTCGCGGAAGCCGTACGTCGCCGCGGTGCGGCCGGTCTGCAGATGCACGGCCTGCTCGATCGAGAGCCGTTCGCCGCGTGAGCGGTCGCGCACCCAATGCGTGAGCAGCGTCGTCGGCATGCTTGCGTCGCAGATCAAGCCGCAGTGCGCGCCGCCGTCGGAGAGCCCGAGCACCGTGCGCGGGTGCGTCATCATCTCCCGAATGGCTTCGTGATCGAAGTCGACGTAGCTCGCCAGCGGGGCGAACAACAACGCCTTGCCGTCGCGCTCGAGCAACCAGTCGAGCACCACCTCCTCGGGCGAGCGTCCGGCGCGTTCGGCAACGGCGGCCACGCTCGTCGACGGAGCCGGCTCGTAGTTCGGCGGATCGCCCAGCGGGAAGATCTGCGCCCAACGCGTCATCAACGTCGTGGCGATGATGTTCTCGGTGGCCGGCGCCTCGGCGAGCAGGGCCGCGCGCACCTCGGGCTCACGCAGGCGAGCGACGCGCTCTTCGAGCGGGAGATCGCTCAGCTTGCGGTACGTCGGATGTGTGATGAAGGGATGCAACGACGACTGCAATCCGAAGAGCATCCCCGTCGGCCGGCTCGACACCTGCGGCACGATGTGCAGCCCCGCGTCCGCGCAGCGCTGCGCGTCGATGAGTGAGTCCTTGTAGGCCTCGGGCGCGTACGGCGCCTGCGCCAGCGCGTAGGTGACGGTGCAGCCCGATCGCGTGGCGAGCTCGGTGAGCCACTCGCGCTCCGGCTCGCGCCCTTGATGATCGGACACGATCTCGAACACGCCGTGCCCGGCTCGGCCCATCGCGTCGCCGATGGCGAGCAACTCGTCTGGTGTCACGTTGGTGCCCGGGATCAGCCCGTGCTTCGAGCTGTGCAAGATCGTGCGCGAGGTGGTGAAGCCCACTGCGCCCGCGCGCAGAGCGGCTTCGACGATGTCGGCCATGTCGCCGATCTCCTCGGGCGTCGCTTCGTCGTGGGCGCGCTCTCCGAGCACGTACGCGCGCACGGCGGCGTGCGGCACTTGCGCGGCGATGTCCATCACGCGCGGCATGGCCTCCAGCGCGTCCATGTATTCGCCGAACGACTCCCAGCTCCAATCGATGCCCTCGTGCAGCGCGGAGCCGGGGATGTCCTCGACGCCTTCCATCAACTCGATGAGAAAGTCCTCGCCACCGGGGCGCACCGGGGCGAACCCGACGCCGCAGTTGCCCATCACGACCGTGGTGACGCCGTGCCAGCTCGAAGGCGACATCTCGGGATCCCACGTGGCCTGGCCGTCGTAGTGCGTGTGCACATCGACCCACCCCGGAGCCGCGATCAGCCCGTCGCCGGCGAGCTCGCGGTGCGCCGCGCCGGCCGTGCCGCCGACCTCGGTCACTCGCTCGCCGTCGATGGCGATGTCGCCGGTGAAGGCCGGCGCACCCGTTCCATCGACAACCTTGGCTCCCCGGATCACAAGATCATGCATGGGGAGTGAAATTACTTTATGGAATGAATCCAAGACGAATAGCGGGGCGAGAACAGCGCCGGCATCCCGCCTGTGTGCAGGAAGACGACGCGCTCCCGGGCCGGATCGATGCGTCCCTCGCGCACGGCCGCGATCAGACCGGCCATGGCCTTCCCGGTGTACACGGGATCGAGGACGATGCCTTCGAGCCTCGCCGTCAGCGTGAGCGCCTCGAGGCACGAGTCAGTGGGCTCGCCGTAGCCCGCACCGAAGCGGTCATGGTCGATGCGCATCTCGCCACGCGCCGCCTCGCGACCGAGATGTTCAGCGACGTCCATCGCCATGCGCGGCACCGCCTCCTCGAGGTTGGGACGCGTGCCGACGTCGACGCCGAGCACCTTCGCGTGATCGCCGAATCCCGCGGCCAACCCCGCGTGCGTTCCGCCGGAGCCGTCGGCGACCACGACGAGATCGACAGCACGGACCTGCTCGAGCAGTTCGTCCGCGGCGAGCGCATACGCCAGCGCGCCCAGCGTCGAGGCGCCGCCGATCGGTATCGCGTACGGGCGGCGGCCGTCTGCGGCCAATCGCTCCGCCTCGACCGCGATGCGATCCTCCAGTGAGAAGTAGTCGAGGTTGCCGGCCCACACGATCTCCGGACCGAACAACTCGTCGAGCACGACGTTGCCCGTCGGCACGTCGGGCCGTTCCGACGCCAGCACCACCGTGCACGCCAGCCCGAGCTTGCTGGCCGCGGCCGCGGTCATGCGCACGTGATTGCTCTGCTTGCCTCCACCGGTGACGAGGGTGTCGCAACCCTCGGCGACAGCCGCGCCGCACAAGATCTCGAGTTTGCGCGCCTTGTTGCCACCGCCGGCGAGGCCGGTCAGGTCGTCGCGCTTCACGAGCAGGCCACCGGCGGGGAAGCCCAGAAGTGCTCCGAGACGGTCCATCGAGTCGCACGGGGTCGGAAGGTGGGCCAGAGCCATGGGAATAAGGTTGCCTCGTGGTCGCCCAGCTCGAGGTCTGGAAGCCCGATGGGCGTGAGCTCGTTGCGCTCGACCGCGAGCGCGTCACGATAGGCCGGGCCGACACCAGCGACCTCGCGGTGCCGAGCGACCCCGAGCTGTCGCGACTGCACGCCATCCTCGAGCCCGTCGGCGGCGATTGGTGCGTACGCGATCTGGCATCGAGCAACGGCACGTTCGTCAACGGCGAGCGCGTGTGGAGCGATCGACCGCTGCGCCACGGCGACGAGATCCGCATCGGCCGCACGCGCATCATCTTCCGTTCCGCCGAGGTTCCCCCCGATACCACCGCGACCCGCACGGCCGAGCCCGCCCCCGACATCACCCGCCGTGAGCGCGACGTGCTCGTCGCGCTGTGCCGGCCTGTGCTCTCCGCCGACCTGTTCACCGAACCGGCGTCCATCCGCCTCATCGCCGAGAAGCTCGTTGTCACCGAGGCGGCCGTGAAACAACACCTCTTGCGGCTCTACGACAAATTCGGGGTGTACGAATCCGGCGAACGTCGTCGGGTTCGCTTGGCCAACGAGGCCATCCGAAGAGGCGCGGTCACCCTCGCCGATCTCCGAGACGTCCCGTCGTAGTCGTAGGAGGTGTCCATATGGTGAGGAAGTCCTTACCTCGAGCGTGCGAACGTGTGACGCAGAAGGCATTGCCGTCACGCTCCGCGTCAGCCAGCATGCAGATGCGATGAAGGCCCGCCGTGACGTCAAAGTCGAGCACCTGCGCGAGGTGCACCTTTTTGACGGCTGCTCTGACGAGGAGTTGGAGCGAATCGCCCGCATGGCCGACGAAGTAGCCGTACCGGCGGGGTACGTGTTGGTCTACGAGGGCGATTGGGGTCACGAGGTCTTTGTCGTCGCAGAGGGCGAGGCGGAGGTCACGGCCGGCGGGCGGATGCTGGCCTTGCTGGACACGGGATCGGTGATCGGTGAATTGGCGGTACTCAATCCGGCGCCCCGGACAGCGACGGTCGTGGCCGCTTCGCCCATGCGTTTCTTCGTCTTCGATGATGTGGCGTTCGAATCGATACTCACGGACTTCCCCGCCATCGCCCGGCGGACGATGACCGACGTCGCCGCGCGTTTTCAGGGCCAAGCGCTCGGTTTGGTGGAAGATCGCGAGCGAGTGGTCTAAGGCCCGGCGGGGAGCAGGGCGGGACACCGTCCCTGGTCGTGTCGGCGGACGCGGCCAGGGCCCGGGTCTGTCTCGAGACAGTTGCGCGTTGGTTTGTGCGGTTTTATTCGCCGCCAGGCGGCGAATAAAACCGGGAGAACGGCCGGAGTCGGCCGGGCGGAGGGGCGGAGGGCGGTCGGAGCGGCCGGAGCGGTCGACCCCCGTTAGCTGCCGAACATCATGAGCCATTGCTCGGCGGTCTTGGGCCGGAAGACGTAGTTCATTCGCCGGGTCTCGCCCATCGACGCAGACGGCTCCGCCGAGTACTGGTGACCGGGGAAGAGGATCGCGTCGTCGGGCACCTTGGCGAGCTTCTGCGTGAGGCTGTCGTACATCGCGGCGGGATCACCGCCCGGAAGGTCGAGCCGACCGCATCCTTCGAGGAACAACGTGTCTCCAGCGACGAGCTTGCCGTCGACGAAGAAGCACTGACTTCCCGGTGTGTGCCCTGGTGTGTGGATGAGCTCGATGGGAATCTCGCCCACCATCACCGTGTCGCCCGACTCGTGCAGTACGAGATCTGAATCCGATGCGTCGGTCACGCGCTTCACCCACGGCGCTTCGTCGGCCTGGACGTGAATCGGCACCGGATGCAGCGTGAGCAACTCGCGCACCCCCGAGATCGTGAAGCCGCCCATCGATCCGCCGACGTGATCGGGGTGATAGTGCGTGGCCAGTGCGCCGGTGAGCGTCATGTCGTCCGCCGCGAGGATGTCGAGCAGACCGCGGATGTCGTAGGCGGGGTCTACAGCAACCGCCTCACCCGTCTCGCGATCGCCGATCAGGTACACGAAGTTGACCATCTGACGCGCGATGTTGTCGTGCTGCGCGAAGTCGCGTCCCGAGAGGAGCTGGCGGAAGTACACCCGATCGTCCATCGGTCAGAGGATACGGAAGTACTCGCGCAGCAGGGCTCGGTACGCGAGATCGAAGCGGTCGTACTCCCCGCGGAGCGCCCGACCGGGCCACGCATGGGGCAGCAGCTCCTCCGGCAACAGTGGGTCGGCTTGGAAGTGACGCAGCACAGCAGCGGACACGACGAACCCGTCGGCGAGAGCGCTCGTGTCGTTCCCTTCGAGCGGCTCGACCAGCTTCGCCATGTCGGCGCGCAACGCTTCTGCGTGTTCGGCCCACTCGGCGAGCGACCAGAGCCGCGTGACCAACGCAGGGTCGACATCGCGGGCGTGCACGATCGTGCACTGCTCGTCGACCACGGCTGGCCACGTGACGTCGATGTTGTCGGGTCGCAGCCAAACGCCCTCGCGCAACTCCGAGAGCCGCACCGACTCGAGGGCGGCGCGCAGGTCCGCCCGTGCGTCCGCGGCGCGCCGTTCCGTGATCACGATCGCCATCACCCACGCCCCGTGCCACACATGTCTCGTCGCCCTCCGGCTGGCGGACTGGCGGGCCTGTCGCTCGAGCAGCCGAGGGCCACTGAGCTCGTAGGCGCCCTCCGATGACACCAACTCGTCGTTGGCCACCATGCGCGACAACGCCGTGCGGATGGTGCCCTCGGTGATCCCGAAGAGCTCGCCGACCTGCACGAGGACGCGACCAGGCAGTCGTGGAGGCTCGGTGCCCAGGAGCGTGCTGGCGATGACCGATCTGGCGGTCAGTGAAAAGGTATTACGTGGTTGCGTCACGTGTAGAGGAACTGTAATACTGTCGGACGATGGCCGTCACGATGACTCCTCCGGCCGAGGCCCGCCCCGACGTTCTCCCCACCGAGCGGCTCAGCGCCACGGGTATGCCGGTGCCGGCGGTGCGAGCGGAGCTGCGTCGGATCCCGAACCTCGCCAATGCCTGGACGGTCGTCGCGCTCTGGCTCAGCACCATCGGCATCTTCGTGGCCGCCGCGTGGATCAGTCATCCGATCGGGTGGATCGTCGCGTTCCTGCTGATGGGCCCGCAGTTCGCTCGCTTCGCCAGCCTCAGCCACGAAGCGGCCCACCGGCTGTTGTTCAGCAACAAGCGCATCAACGACTTCGTCGGTCGGTGGGTGGTCGGCTACTTCGCCTTCGTCTCGACGGACCTCTACCGGCGCGGTCACATGGCGCATCACAAGGACGAGTTCGGGCCGAACGAGCCCGATATGAACCTCTACAACGGCTATCCGATCACGCGGGCCTCGATGCGGCGCAAGCTCACGCGCGACATCGACGGCAACAGCGGCTGGAAAAATCTCAAGGGGTTGTTGCGCGGGCTGAAGTTCGAAGGCAGTCGTGTGCATGCCTGGCGGATCGTCGCCTCGCAGGTCGTGTTGATCGCGATCTGCACGCTCGCCGGATGGCCGCTGCTCTATGTGTTCCTGTGGTTCGTGCCGTGGATGACGGAATGGCGGGTGATCAACCGACTGCGGTCGATCGCCGAACACGGCGGGATGCAGCGCTCGGACGATCGACGGCTCACGAGCCACACCGTGAAGCAGTCCTGGCTGCCGAACTTCATCATGGTGCCGTACAACATCGGCTATCACCTGTCGCACCATGTCGACATGGGCGTGCCCTGGCGCAAGCTCCCGCAGCTGCACGCCGAGCTCGTCGCCGCCGGCTACGTCACCCCCGAGCTCGAGTACCCGAGCTATCGCGCGCTATGGCGCAAGCTCGCGTCGCGTTCGAGCTAGTCGCGTCGCAGTGGGGCGCGCCGGCTGAGGCCGTGGAGGCGGCCTACGCCGATCTCGTCGCGCGATACGACGAGCCGCACCGTCGCTACCACACGCTCGAACACATCGAAGAGGTGCTCGCGCTCGTCGGCGGCACCGAAGTCGAGCTGGCCGCGTGGTACCACGACGTCATCTACGACACGACCACGTCGAACAGCGAGGCGCGCAGCGCGGCGTACGCCGGCGAAATGCTCGCAACACTCGGCGCGCCACCCGACGTGATCGACGAAGTGCAGCGGCTCATCCTGTTGACCGCGGGACACACGGTCGCCGACGGCGATACGAACGGATCGATGTTGATCCGAGCCGACCTCTCGATCCTCAGCGCGGAGCCGGCGCGGTACGAGCGTTATGCGCGCGACGTGCGGGCCGAGTACGCCAACGTCAACGACGAGTCGTGGCGCGTCGGACGCTCGACGGTGTTGGAGTCGCTCCTCGCCATCGCGCCAGATGAGCGGTCGCGCTCAAACATCGCGCGGGAGCTCGCGAGCCTTGCGCCGCCGCAGACCTGAAGCCAGCAGTCGCCGCACCAGCTCCCTCGCCGACACCGCAGTCGCGCCCAGAGCGAGTGCTTCGTTGCGCAGCTCCGCCGGGATGTCGTAGTGGTCGCCCTGGAACGCTCGTGGTGGGATACCGAGTCGCTCCGCGAACTCGTGGAGCTCCTCGTACGACTGATCGCTGACGAGGTGGGCCCACAGCCGCCCGCGCCACGGCCACACCGCCGGGTCGACCAGGATCACGCCGTGTCGTCGCGAGTGGGGTCGTCGCGGGTGGGGTCGTCGCGAGTGGGGTCGTCGCGACTGCCGTCGCCGCCGATCGTCGGCAGCGACACGAGCCCATGGCCGCGCCGGGCCGACTCCTCGGCGAGCGACACCACCTCGCGCAACGGCAGGCCGGTTCGCCTGGCGATGCGCGCCGCGTCGTCGTGCTCGACCTTCACGCGCCCCGCCGACACCTTCACCCGCACCGGGAAGCCCTCGACCTCGACCTCGTCGGCCGTTCGGGCCGATGGCCACCGTTCGAGCGACGCGCCCCGCACGCCGAGCGAGCCCGTTTCGCGGCGCAGCACGTCGGCGAGCTGTGCGGCCAACGCCGTGTCGCACAACGCCGCGACGGTGTACGCGGGCCGGCCCTTCTTCATCACGATCGGAACGATCCACGCATCGTGAGCTCCGGCGTCGAGCAGCGCGGTGATGGCGTGGGCCAGCGCCTCGCCGGTGGCGTCGTCGACGTTCACTTCGAGCTGCATCACCGGCTGACCAGACGAGAGCGCGCTCACCCGTTGACCCAGCACGACCTGGACGACGTTCGGCCGTCCGTCGATCTCGCGGGTGCCCGCTCCGAAGCCGATCGCCCCGATCTCCATCGATGGCATCGGGCCCCAGCCCACCACGTTCGCCGCGAGCAGCGCCGCCCCCGTCGGGGTGGTGAGTTCGTGCGGAACGTCGATGCCGTAGGTCGGCGCGCCTCGCAGCAGCTCGACAACCGCGGGCGCGGGTATCGGTAGCACGCCGTGAGCCGCCCGCGTCATCCCCATTCCGTTCGCGACGGGCGACGCGTAGAGCTCGTCGACCTCGAGCACCTCGAGCGCGCTCGCCGTGCCCACGATGTCGACGATGGCGTCGAGCGCGCCGACCTCGTGGAAGTGGACTTGCTCAGGCGGCCGCCGATGGATTTTGCCCTCGGCGGTCGCGAGCGCCTGGAACGTCGCGAGAGCACGCTTGCGCACGCGCTCAGGGAGGCGCGCTTCTTCGACCATCGCGGCGATGTGCCCGTACGTGCGCACCACCGACGTCTCTTGGCAGTGGACGATGACATGAGTCGACGCCATTCCCGCGCGCAACACCGGTTCGGCTTCGAGTGTCCACCCACTGACCGGAATGCGCTCGCACAATGAACGAACTTCGTCGATGTCCGCGCCGGCATCGACGAGCGCGCCGAGCGCCATGTCGCCGGCGATGCCGGAGAAGCAGTGGTACCAAGCGACAACACTCATTTGATCATTCGCAAAACTGCGCTCGCGGCGCCGAAGCCGTTGTCGATGCCGACCACCGTGATGCCCGCCGCGCACGATGCGAGCATCGCGAGCAGCGCGGTGACACCTTCGAACGCGGCGCCGTACCCGACCGATGTCGGCACCGCGATCACCGGTGCGGGCGTGAGCCCTCCGACGATGCTGGCCAGTGCACCCTCCATCCCCGCGACCACCACGACCGCATCGGCCCCGATCATCTCGTCGGCCGAGGCGAGCAAGCGGTGCACCCCGGCCACGCCGACATCGGTGAGCCGGATGGGATCGATGCCGTGGGCCCACAACGTCGCGACACACTCCTCGGCGACCGGCAGGTCGGCCGTGCCGGCGGTGGCGACGACCACCCGCTCGGGACGCGGCGCTGCAGGTCGCCAGACGACGGTCGTGCCCCGCACGGTGGCGCCGGGGTTCGCGGCGGTCACCGCATTGATCTGCTCCGGAGACGCCCGCGTCAGCAGCACCGGAATGTCGCCGTCGCGTAGCAGCTCGGCGACGATCGCCGCACAGTGCTCCGCTGTTTTCCCCGGTCCGTACACCGCTTCGGCGCGGCCCTGCCGCAGCGCGCGGTGATGGTCGACGCGCGCAAAGCCGAGGTCGGCGAAGGGCAGCCGTCGCAATTCGGCCAAAGCATCGTCGGCCGACAGCGTTCCGCCGCGCACCGCGTCGAGTAAACGCCGGACGGCGCTTTCGTCCATTCACCTATCCTGCTCCCTCATGCCGCGGGTCGCCTATCTCGGTCCTCCCGGCACGTTCAGCGAGCAGGCGCTGCTGACCCAACCCGACTTGGCATCATCGGAGCTCGTCGAGTTGCCGTCGATCACCGACGTGATCGACGCCGTGGTGGCCGGCGACGTCGATCTCGGCGTCGTCCCGCTCGAGAACGCCATCGAAGGCGCGGTGAACGTCACCCTCGACACGCTGACCTTCGACGCCGACGTGTTGATCCAGCGCGAGATCGTGATCTCCGTTCAGATGAATCTGCTCGGCCTGCGCGGGGCGAAGCTGGCCGACCTCGAGCGCGTGCTGTCGATTCCCGTCGCCACCGCGCAGTGCCGCGCATTTCTGCACAAGGAGCTCGGGGCCGCCACGATCCTCGCGTCGAACTCGACGGCGGAGGCCGCCCGGCAGGTCGTCCAAGACGGCGATGTGCGTACCGCCGCCATCGGCACGACGCTCGCCGCCGAGATCTACGGGCTCGAGGTGCTGGCGGTCGACATCGAGGACCATCCGGAGAACGAGACCCGTTTCGGTGTGATCGCCCGCGACGGCATCCCCGCGCCGACCGGGCACGACAAGACCACGATCGTCGTCTTCCAGAAGGCCGACGAGCCGGGCAGCCTGTTGACGATCCTGCAGGAGTTCGCCGCTCGCGCCATCAACCTGACGAACCTGCACTCCCGCCCGACCAAGCGCGGACTCGGCGACTACTGCTTTCTCATCGAGCTCGAGGGGCATCTCTCCGACGAGCTCGTGGCGGACTGCTTGCGTGATCTCAAGAGCAAGCAGGCCGACGTGAAGTTCCTGGGCTCGTACCCCGCGGCGTCGCCCCACGGCGAGGGACTACGCCGCGATGCCGACGCCAAGTGGCGCGCGGCCGACGCCTGGCTCGGCGACCTCCGAGCCCAAGTCCCGCCCGGCCGCTGATCGTTCTTGCGCTGGCTGACCACCGCCGAAGGGGTTGGGCGACGCAATTTCCAGGTTGATGCTTGCAGCGGAGCGAGAGGGATTCGAACCCCCGGACCCTTGCGGGCCAACGGTTTTCAAGACCGTCGCCTTCGTCCACTCGGCCATCGCTCCGGATCGATCGTCCCACACGCGGTAGCGTCTGGCCTCCTCTTGGAGAGGTGGCTGAGTCCGGTCGAAAGCGCCTTCCTGCTAAGAAGGTAAGGGGTGTTGAGCCCCTTCGTGGGTTCAAATCCCACCCTCTCCGCCAAGCGGTTGCTAGATTCCGTAAGCGGTTTGCTAACTATGTGACGCAAATCACGTCGCTCGAGTTTGCATTTGCATGACGACTGTTGCGAACATGTTGCGCACTAGCCCATAGGACCCGCGCTGGGATGGGTGGCACGGCTGTACTTCCGTGACGCCACTGCATGCTTCGCTCTTCAGCAGGAGTGTGTGCTCGTACCCAGGCGCTGATCGACCGCCTGTCCCTTGCCTCCGTGCCGCCCCGGCCCGCAGGTTCGCAGGTCCTCCCCGCCAGCCACTTCCTCGGATCTTCGCGTCCCGGAAGCGGCACAACAGGAGGAATCCCAACCATGACCAAGCGACTGCGAACTGCCCTTCTCGGGGTGGTCTTCGTCGGGGCGCTCGGCCTCACGGCATGCGACTCCAGCGCGCAGGCCGATACATCCGTCGCGCAAGACGCCATCACACAGGCCTTCGGCCCCCTCGCCGATCAAGCCATGGGCGTCGCCCAGTGCGAATCGACCCTCAATCCAGACGCAGTGAGCAGCGGCGGCGGGAACTGGGGTCTCTTCCAGATCAACACCGTGCATCGCAGCGACTTCGAAGCAGTGACCGGCCACTCGTGGGACGAGATCCTCGACCCGTACCTGAACAGCACCTACGCGAAGTACTTGTACGACCAGTCCGGTTGGAGTCCTTGGGCCTGCAGGTGGGCGGCGTAACGCCTCCCGCGGTGGACAACTGCATCGTTGGCGTCGAGCCCCGTGGACAGCTCCACGGGGCTCTTCACTTCTGCGACTCGAATGGGCTCGCCTACACTCCCGAGTCCGATCTGCGCTCGTAGCTCAATTGGATAGAGCATCTGACTACGGATCAGAAGGTTGGGGATTCGAGTTCCTCCGAGCGCGCACAGCTTGACCAGCACAAACACCGAACGAAGAGCGTTGCCAACACGAGGCGATCGGGCCGTCGTTTGCGCCGGCGACTTACTTACGTCCGCTGACGAAGCCGATGGCGGTACCGCTCCCGGTGAACGGACACCGCACCGGTGTCATCACGAGCATCGAACGCCGCGAAGCTGGCGTGGGCAACGGCAACGTTGCGAAGGCTCACCACCCCAGGATCACTGCTCTACGGATGAGGCGATCCGCCGCGAGGGTTTCGCCTCGCGGCGGATCAGCCGTTGCGTAGCCGCCTGTTAGACCGGCGCGCCGACCTTCTCGATGGACCTGTTGACGTCACATGACTTGGATCGGTCGTGGCCGTCGCCACCGTTGCACCGGTCCGGGCCGGTCGTGTCGCCGCCGAAGGCCTTGCCGATCAAGTCGTCGTCGCCGGGGCCGCCGAACAGGTCGTCGGCGCCGATGTTGCCGTTGACGGAGTCGTTGCCGAAGCCACCGTCGACCAAATCAGTGCCGGGGCCGCCGAACAGGTCGTCGTCGCCGACATCGCCGAAGATCATGTCGTTGCCGAGCATCCCGGTCGCGAAGTCGTTGCCGGCGTTGCCGTGCATGGTGTCGTTCCCGTCCGGCGCCTTGCTGCTCGGATCACCTGGTGTGCCGCCGAAGTCGCCTCCGGCCATACCGTCGTTTCCAGGCCCACCGTTGATGGTGTCGTTACCGGTCCCGCCGAGCAGGAAGTCGTCGCCGTTCCCGCCGTTGATCGTGTCCGCACCGCCCAGACCGCAGACGAAGTCACTGCCGTCGCCGGCGTCGATCACGTCGGGCCCCGGGGTTCCATAGATGATGTCGTCACCGGAGGTGCCGGTGACTCCGACCACGGTTGCCTGTTCCGGCGATTGACAGGTGTCGTCTGGCGGCGCGGGCGCCGAACTGGCGGGTGTCACACCGAGCAACCCCACGACGCCCACCAAACCCAAGACCACAGCGAACCGCTTTCCGACCATGCATGCTCCCCTTGTTCTTTGCTTCTGACGTCCAATCCGCCAGGGCGCGTGTCGCCTTCCCCCATTTGGCGCTCGCCAGATGCGCCGATGCGTACGGGACCCTATCGCGGCCCCGCGATCGCTGGAAGGAATGTCTGGACCGGACGGCACCGTCGACGGGACGAACGTAAGGTTGCCGTGCAACAGACCGGTGGGAGGTCATCATGGCGGTGTCGCGCAGTCGCGTTTCGCGGCGCACGTTCTTGGGGTTGAGCGCGGCGGCGGCGGCGACGGCGGCGTTCCCCGCATCCCTGAAGTACGCCGATGCGTCGCCAGCGAGCGGCGCGATCCTCGTCGAACCGCCGCTGCTGTCGAGTAGCGGCGGTGCACTGTCCGTGACGCTGACGGCCGGATTCAATGACGTCGTGGTGGCGGGCGCCACCCACCGAACGACCGTCTACAACAAGATGTTCCCCGCGCCGACGTTGTCGATCGCGCCGGGGGACCGTCTCGCCGTCGACGTCGTAAACAACCTGCACGAGATGACCAACTTGCACACGCACGGCCTGCACGTGTCGGGTGAAGGCCACGCCGACAACATCTTCGTGCACATCCAACCGGGCAACAGTTTCGACTACCGGTACCCCGTTCCCGACAATCACCCGTTCGGCTTGTACTGGTACCACCCGCACGCGCACGGCACCGGCTCTCAGCAGATGTTCGGCGGCATGGCCGGCGCCCTCATCGTGCGAGGGCCCAATGTCTCCGGGCTCCGCGAGCGGATCATGGTGTTGCAGACGACGGAATTCGATCGCCGTGGCCGGGTGGTGCCGTTCCCCACCCCCACGCTCGCCACGAACCTGCGACTCATCAATGGTCAGGCCAACCCGACCATCGACATCATCCAGGGCGAAACCCAGCTGTGGCGTTTCGTCAACGCATCCATCAACAGCGTGTTCGAGCTGTCGCTCAGCGGTCACAAATTCGTGCAGGTCGCTTCCGACGGAAACCCATATGCGGGATCGGTCCGACGGCAAACTGTCTTCCTCACGCCCGGCCAGCGGGCCGACTTGTTGGTGCGAGCCGGCGCGGCCGGGACGTACGAGCTGAAGACGTTGGCGTTCACCTCCCAAGGGGGCTTGTCCACTCCGGAAGCAGTACTCGCGACGATGCACTCCGCCGTGGGTACACCGCCGCCCGCACCGAACATCACGCCGCTCCTCGAGCCCTTCGACGACCTGCGCACCTCGACGGTGGATCGCCAGCGAACGCTGACCTTCTCGACGCTCGGCGGCTTCATGATCGACGGCAAGACGTTCGACCCCGATCGGGTCGATCAGACCATCGAGCTCGGTGCGCTCGAGGAGTGGACCATCCAGAATGTGAGCAACGTGTTCCATCCGTTCCACATCCACATCAACCCCTTCCAGGTGACCCACATCAACGGAAGGCCGGTGGACGTCCCCGGCTACCAGGACACCGTCAAGGTCGATCCGCAGGGCAGCGTCACATTCCGGACTCGATTCCTCGACTACCCGGGCCGTTCGGTGTTCCACTGCCACCTCATCCCACACTCGGATGAGGGGATGATGGGCGTGTTCGAGGTGCTGCAGGCAAACGGCGCGCAGACGACGAGGGCTTCGCTCCCCGCCGGAGTTGCCTACTGCGCCCTCACCTGACCCGCGGGCTCGCTAGGTCACGTTGAAGCAGTTCGCGCAGGTCCCTTTGCCCTTGTCCTTGTTGACGACGATCACGCTGCGGACGCCCGTGGTGGTAGCGGCGTCGATCGTGAAGGTGGCGGTGATCGTCGTGCTGTTGACGAGGACGACGTTGGAGACCGCCACGCCCTTGCCGACGGTGACGACCGCGCCGTTCTGAAAACCGGTGCCCGAGATCGTGGCATTGACCGCGGCTCCGCGCGCGCCAGAGGGTGGCGACAAACCGGTCGGTTTCGGCCCGACCACCACGGTGAAGCAGTTGGTGCACGATGCCGAGGCGGACGACGGCAGCGTCACGGTGACGTTGCGAGGACCGACCGTCGCGCTGGTCGCGACGTTGACCACCGCGACGACCGTGGTCGCCGACACGAAGGTGGTTCCCGTCACGGTTACGCCGGTGCCGCTGACGGTGGTGGTCGCTCCCGACACGAAACCCGTGCCGGTGATCGTCACCTTCTGTTTCGTGGCGCCCTGGCCGCGGGAGACCGGCTTCACCGACGTGACGGTCACCCCACCGCCGCCCCCACCGCCGACCTGCACCACGCCCGCCATCCCTGTGCCACCCGCCGCTCCGTGGAACGTGCAGTGGTAGGGGTTGGTGCCGTTGGTCGGGAAGGTCTGGCGAAAACGTCCGTTCGGGGGGGTCAGCGATCCCGAGTCGAACGCGTTGCTGTCAGCGGTGACGGTGTGTGCTCGAACTGTGGTCTCACTCCAGACCCAGCACACAGTCTGGCCGGCGGTGATGTTCACGGGCGTTGGTGTGTAGAAGTTGTTCTTCACGCTGACCTGCACGTCGCCGGCCTGGCACGAAGCGGTCGCGGCCCACGCCGGCGCGGTCACGCCGGCCACGGCGACTGCCGCGAAGAGAAGGGTCACCACGGCTCCGCGCGCGCTGCGACGTTGCCAGTCTCCGGTCCGCCTCATTCGTCCACCCCGATTTCTGCTGCGTATTGGTGCGACTACTGCTGCCCATCATGCTGTGTCCGCAAAATACTACGCCGGGTCCACTCCCGGCGAGCGCGCCCGCGAACCCGCCGACCAGCGAACTGGGCCCGTCTGAACCAGTACCGCGACCGAGCGCCGGCCGCTCGGAGCCGGACGCCGGGCGTGACGGACGGCCGGACGCGCGGGTAGCCGAACTCGTCGAGCGCATCGCCGGCGATTGCCTCGAACAAGGCCACCTCTCCGGGCGCCAGCGTCGAGCGCCAGTCCCGCAGGCCTGGCGTCGGCGGACGGCGAAGCCCCGAGTGCGCCTCGCTTCTCACCGTGTCGAGCAGCTCGTCAGCCCGGGCCGTGTAGTCGAGCATCGCCTCGTTGTAATCGAGCTCGAGGAAGCGACACATGCGATGGAGCGTTTGCGGCGGATCGTCGACGAGGTCTTCATACCGCAGCTCGAGGTAGCGCGCTGCTCCAATCCGAGTGCCGGCGGCCCGCGCCGCCATCACTTGCTTGCGCCACCAGATGGCTCCGTCCCCAATCGTCGTTGGTCCGAAGGGCACGTCGAGGTAGGACAGCGCGACATCGCGGCCATCGCGAACGAGGTGGATGAACCGCAGCTCTGGCAGCATGGCGCCGAGCGCGTCGACGCTACGAGCGAAGCCCGGCATCTTCTCGCCGTAGCGGAGCTTGCCCTTCCCGCGGGCATACGCGGCATAGACGGCCCGTACCGCGTCGGCCACCGTGCCGGCGGATGCGGCTTCGACGGCGTTGCGGGCCTCGAGCGGCTCGAGTTGCCACCGCGTCCGGAACTCGTACGCGGGGTTGGCGAGCACTCGCGTGAAGCCATCGACGTCGAGCACTCCGCCGGCCTCGAGCCGACGGCGGATGCGGACGACTCGACCGAGCCAGTTCGACTCCCCGGGGACGGCGACATCGGGGTGCGAGTCGAGCATGCTGCGCAACAGCGTCGTGCCCGACCGGCCTGAGCCGATGATGCAGGGAAACGGCAACATGCCGGAGTTGGCGCTCATCGGACCTCTCGTAGCGATGGCTTCGGCTCCCGTCCGCCTCAGCGCGAACCGCGTGCGGCGGTCCACGTCGCCGGGTCGACGCGCTTGCCGAGATGTCCTCGCGCGAAATCGCTGACGCCCATCCACCACAACCGCAGAGAGGCTCGTTTGCCTCGTTCGAGAAGCACGATGCTCAACAACGTCCTCGTTACGAGGAGGAATGAGCGGAGGTACTGCTTGAACGTGCGATCTCGCACCTTGAGCCGAAGCCACAGACCATTGCGGATCTCGTAGTAGAGCCTCCAGTCGCGCTGCGCGCCCTTCACGCGGGCCAACGGGTTCTGGTGGAGCATCATCGCGTCGGGGGCGTGGCGCACAGGGATGCCGGCCCTGGCGATGCGAAGGAAATATTCGGTGTCTTCGGCCCAGAAGAACAGGTCGGCGCGCGGCAACCCGGCTGCCCGCACGGCCGCGGCGTCGAACAACGGCCCGTTCCATGACGGTGGGAACCCCTGATCACGGTCGGGCTTGCGCTGGAACGGGATGACGACGTCGTTGCCGCTGCTGGCCGACAGAAGTCGCTCGAGGCACTCGGGCTCGGCCTCGTCGTCGTCATCGACCACCCAGATCTTGTCGGCGCCCCGCTCGAGCGCGAGGCCGAACCCGAGCGCGTACCCGCCGGCCGGGCCGAGATTCGAATCGGCCTTCACCACCTCGACTCCGGATACGCGCGCAAGCACTGACGTCGCGACGTCACCGTTGTCCACGACGACGATCGCATCGGGGCGGCGCGTCTGGCCCAGCACACTCGCTATCGCGGCGCGGAGGAGGTCGGTGCGACGGAAGGTGACGGTCACGGCGACGACCTTCGGTTGCGACACGGTCGCTTCAGCCGTAGAGATGGGCGAAATTCGGCCACAAGCTCACATCGAGCTCGGGGAAATCGGCGAGGAGCGCGGCGACGTCGTCGGCGTACGCCTCCACGAGAAGCCGCCGATGCTCATTGCTCAACGCCGGTCGAACGTGATCGCCATGCACGACTGCGCTCAGATCGTCAGGCGCCGGGATCGGGTCGAGCCCGAGGAACTCGTAGGTGCGGGCGAGCTCGCCTTCTGGGCTGGCGATGCATCGCTCCATCTGCAACACGAGAACTTGCGAGCGAGGAAACTGACGAAGGAGCCGCACGAGCGCGCCGTGATAGAAGCCGCGCCCGGCTTGATCCGACGCGACGATGGCATGCCGAGGCGCATTGTGGACGAAGGCGAGCGCCAACCCCGACTGGTACCGCTCGACCGGGTCGCGGAGCATCACGAGTAGTCGCGCATCGGGCGCAACCTCGGCGAGACCCCTCGGTGTCCAGTAGTCGTGCATGTAGCCGGGGGTCCACTCGCCGGCGATCGATCCGTCGGGTCGGGGGAAGTACCGGGCGTACTCGTCCGCGGCGAGCTTCGAGACGTCGTCGCCGAACCGCGCGTCGAAGAAGCGGACCTCCTTTCGCGCCTTCGGCGACCGCGCCACCGCTGGATGGTGAGAGATCATCCGATGCCACCACGTCGTGCCCGCTCTCGGCACCCCCACCCCGACGAAGTTCGGCGGTGCGATCGTCCATCCGGGCGGGCAAGGAGGGGGTGGGCGCAGCGCGGGTGGCGGCCAACGAGGCGGGACGATCCGCCGTACGCGCGCGCGGAGCCGACGGACCACGTGGCCACGTTCGCGCGATCTCTCGGCGGTTGTCATCGCCGGACTCCGGGCGCGTGCGGCGAACGGCTCGAGGGCAGGCTGATGTCGGCGTAGCGTGAGGATGTCGTGTCCAGCGTCAGCCCCCGCATCGACGGGCGACCGTATCAGTCCGCGGCCATCGCCCCGCCGTGACGACGTCGCCCGACCATCGCAGCTCGACTGGCCGCACCACAGCCGTCGATCGGTCGACGCGGCTGCGCCGGAAGGCGGCCCGCGCCCTCGTCCGGTTGCGCGAGCCCACTGGACGGGCGCGGCTGCTCCCAGACCTTCTCGTGATCGGCGCACAGCGTTCGGGCACCAGTTCGCTGTACCGATGGCTCGGAGAACACCCCGATGTCGCGCCGTCGCTTCGCAAGGAGACCGAGTATTTCAGTCGCCGATATGACCGCGGCGAGCGTTGGTACCGCGCGCACTTTCCCCTCCGCGCGCGCCAGGCCATGGCGCGGCGGCGCGGCAGTTCTCTGATGGCGTTCGAGGCCACACCCGACTACCTGCTGCATCCTCTCGCGCCCGAGCGTGCGGCCCGGCTCGTGCCCGCCGCGCGGCTCGTGGTGCTGCTGCGAGACCCCGTGGCCAGGGCGTGCTCCCATTGGGAGCACATGACGCGGCTCGGATTCGAGCACCTTTCCTTCGAAGAGGCGCTCGCGCGCGAGGACGAGCGCATCGCACCTGACCTCGCTCGTCTGCGTCAGGACCCATTGCACGACGCACCCGCCTTCCTGCGATTCTCCTACCGAGCCCGCGGCCGCTATGTCGAGCAGCTCGAGCAGTGGCTCGCGTGGTATCCGAGGGATCGCCTGCATGTCGTGCGTTTCGACGACCTCGTCGAGCGTCCGCGAGAGACGTTTGCGGCGCTGCTGCAGTTCGCCGGCCTGAGCCCGTGGGAGCCGTTGACCTTCCCGAACGCGAGTGGGCCGCGCGGCGCGTCGCCACCGCGCGATGTCGAGCTCACGAGCTCTGAGCGCCAGTTGCGTGACGAGCTCCTGGAAGCCAACCAGGGTCTCGACGAGCTGGTCGGCCTGGAGATGGGGTGGCTTGCATGACGGGCCGCGGCCGCGGGACGCGGTTCAGCCGATGGCCTCTGCGAAGTTCCGCCACAGATCAGGGTCGAGCTCCGGGAAGTTGCTGAACAGCGCGGTCACGTCGTCCACGTAGGTTTCGACCAGAAGCCGGCGGTGCTCGTCACTGAGAACCGCGGGACGGCTACCGCGGTGCCGAACCTCACGCAGGTCCGCGGGCGCGGGTTGGGGATCGAGCCCGAGGAACGCGTGGGTGCGAGCGAGCTCGGCTTCGGGATCGGCGATGCATTTCTCCAGCTGGAGCACGAGCACCTGAGACCGCTCGAAGTACCGAAGCACCCGCGTGAGCTGGCGGCTGTAGAAGCCTCGTTCTGTCGCGTCCGACGCGACGATCTGATGTCGAGGAGCGTTGTGATCGAGCGCAAAGGAGACTCCAGAGCGATAGCGGTCGATCGGATCGCGGAGCAGGACGAGGAGCCGGGCGCTGGGCGCCGCCTCGGCCAAGCGCTGCGGAGCCCAAAAATCGTGCATGTAGCGGGGCGTCCATTCGCCGGCGATCGCACCGTCGGGCCGAGGAAAGAAGCGCGCGTATGTATCGGCAGAGATCCGCGCGCCGTCGTCGAATTGTCGGTCGAAGAAGTGGAGCTCCTTCCTGCCGTCAGGTGTCGCCGCGACCGCGGGGTGCCGAGCAATCATCGAGTGCCACCAGGTCGTGCCAGCGCGCTGGACACCGACCCCGACGAAGTCCGGGGGCGCGATCGTCCAGCCGGGCGGGCACTTTGGCGGCGCGGCGACGACCTGCCTCGGCCACGGCCTTGGAAAGGCGCTCCGGTACACCGTCCGGAGTCGTGGCGTCATCTCGACTCAGCGTCTTCGCTCGTCCTCGATGGTGGGCTCGAAGGTCGCCTGGACAGGGACCGGCCGGGGAGGTCTGTCGCGTCGGCGTAGCGTGATCCGGCTGTGTTCCTTCTCCTCGTCCCACCGGCCATCGAACGGCGACCGTACCAGTGCGGACCGCCCCTCCAGCGGTGACGCGCCGGCTCCCCGACTTCGTGCTCGTTGGCGCGATGAAGTCCGGCACGACATCGATGTTTCGTTGGTTCGCCGCTCAGCCGGATTTCGTCATGCCCCGTGTCAAGGAGCCCCGCTTCTTCTCGGATGACGACGTGTGGGAGCGCGGTCTCGATTGGTACGGCTCGCTGTTCGCAGCCGCTGGTCGCGACGTGCTCACCGGCGAGGCGTCTGTCGCCTACACGAGTCCTGAGGGTGCGCGCCGCGCCGCGCCGCGCATCGCCGAGACGCTTCCCGACGCGCGCTTGATCTATCTGGTTCGCGACCCGGTCGCGCGGCTGCGATCGCACTATCGGCATCAATTGCAACGCGGTCGCGAACGACGGTCGCTCAGCGACGCGATCGCCGATCCCTCGTCGCCCTACATCACCTACAGCCTGTACTGGCAGCGATTGGCGCCGTACCTCGAGGTGATCGATGCCGAGCGGATCTGCGTGGTTCGCTTCGAGGACGTCGTCGACCCGGGCCGCGGGGGATGGAATCGCGTGCTCGCCCACCTTGGTGCCAGCCCTCGACCGGCGCCGACCACGCCGTACAACCTGTCCGCTGCAAAGGCCAGCTACACGCGGCCGCTGCTGTGGTTGACGGAGCACTGGGGAGTGAAGTGGACCCGCCGAGGCCCGAGGTCGCTGCGCCGCGCCGGTAAGCAGCTACTGACCCGCCACGATGCGGCCTTGACCGGGCAGCTCGAGAGCTCCGAGTCGACGCCGGTTCCTCCTGATGTCCTCGAGCGGCTCGCGGAGGACGAGGTCCACCTGGAGCGATGGCTCGGCGCGGATCAGCCCCTCTGGCCTCGCTGAGGTCGGGTACGCAACGACCGCTCGTAGAAGCTGATCATCTGAGTTGCCACTCGATCGACGGTGAAGGCGTCCAGGAAGCGCGCCCGCGCCGCCCGAGCTCGGTTCGCCGAGCCGGCGCGATCGCGCAACACACGGACGACGCCCTCGGCGAGGGCGAACGAGTCGGAGGGCGGCACCAGCACCGCGGTCGTGTCGTCGACGACTTCGCGCACTCCGGGGAGATCGCTGGCGACGATCGGAACTTCGAGTGCCATGGCCTCGAGTAGCACGCCTGCGATGCCCTCCCAGCGACTTGGAAGGACGAACACGTCCGCCGCGCACAGCAGGTCGGGCACATCGTCGCGCTGGCCGAGGAGCTGGATTGGTAGTGCCGGGCGAGTCGCGTCGGACAGCGCGCGCAGCTCGCTCGTCTGATTGCCTTCGCGGCCCGCGACGAAGAGGCGAGCGCGGGGCTCGAGCTCGAGAATCGTGGGAGCTGCGGACAGCAAGATGTCGAGGCCCTTCTGCCGTTCGTGTCGCGCAGCGGCAAGGACGACGAGATCGTCGGCGGTCGCGCCGAGCGTGGCCCGCGCCCGAACGCGGCGCTCGGACGTGCGTTGTCCGAGCCGGCCGGGATCGCGGCCTCGCGGGATCACGTCGATGCGGTCGCGTTTGACGAGGAGGCGGCGCGCCATCGTGTCGGCCACGCTGGTTGTCACAGCGTGGAAACGTCGAACCCGTCTGGCGGTCACAGCGTCGATGGCCTGCGCCGCTCGCACCTTCCAACGCCGAAGTTGAGGATCGTCGAATTGCTGGGGTCCGTAGCTCTCGTTCACGAGGCTTGTCACCACCGGGACGCTGGTGAGCGCCGCGGCGATGCGACCGGTGACGTCCGCCTCCCATAGCGATGTGTGGATCAGGTCTGGGTCCCGCTCGCGGACCAACGCCAGGGCGCGGCGCGCTCGTCCGATGCGGCCCCCTGGACCGTCCAGTGCGAAGACATCGGCTCCGGCGTCGATCAGCTTTTGTTGCACACCGGGTCGATCCAGGAGGTAGGCGACATCGACCTGCACGCCCGCTCGCACCAGGTACGGCGCCATGTCGGCCAGCGAGGACTCGGCGCCGCCCGGAACGAGGCTGTCGATCAGGTGGAGGACGTGCACCACTTCCGTCCGGACTACTCCGCGGAGCTGCGCGTCTGATCGCGCGCCGCGGTCGACGTGAGAAGCGCGCGGTCGGCCTTCCCGGTGGAGGTGCGCGGCAGGACGGCTGTCAGCATGACGCGCTCGGGAACCATCGCGGCCGGCAGGAGCGTCGCGAGGTGGCGCAGGATGTCCATGGGTTTCGGCTCGCGGCCGGCGGTCGCGACCACGAACGCCACGAGCCGGTTGGTGACGAGCTCATCCGGAACCGCGACCACCACGCCATCATCGACATCGGGGTGTCGCAGCAACGCGATCTCGATCTCGCCGAGCTCGACTCGGTGCCCGCGCGTCTTGACCTGAGCGTCGACGCGCCCCACGAACCTGAGGCAACCGCGGCTGTCTGCGACCACGCGGTCACCCGTCCGGTAACTCCGGTGCGGACCATCGGCCGAATCGAGAAATCGCGCCGCGGTCAACTCTGGCGCCCCGCGGTACCCCACCGCGACGGTCGGCCCCGTGACGATCAGCTCACCGACCGACCCTGGAGCGACCGGACGGTCGTCGTCGCCGACGACACGCACGTGGTCACCCGACACGGGCCATCCGATCGGCACGGGTTCACCCTCGGGATCAGGCGCCACGTCCACGTGATAGGCGGTGCAGACATTGGTTTCCGTCGGGCCGTACAGGTTCCAGTGCTGTGCGTGCGGCACCGCGGCCATCAACGTCGCGAGGTGACGCACGGGGAACACCTCACCCGCGAACAAGACGAGCCGCAACGCCGACAGGTCGAGGGAGAACAGATCTGCCTTGGTGACGAGGAGTGAGAGCGCGGTCGGAACCGAGTACCAGACCGTGACGCGCTCGGCTTCGATCCATCGCGCCTGATCGACCGGAAACCGGGAGACGGACTTGGGCACGAGCACGAGCGCGGCGCCCACCGACGCGGCCGCGAAGAGGTCGAACACGCTCAGGTCGAAGTGGAAGGGAGCATGCGCGGCGAGACGATCGGCGGAGTCGAGCGAGAATGCATCGACGGCCCAATCGACGAAGGCGAGCGAGTTGGCGTGGGTGATCTCGACACCCTTCGGTGCACCAGTCGATCCGGAGGTGTAGAGCACATAGGCCAGATCATCAGGCGCAGGAGGGAACACCGGGCGCTGCGGTGTCGCGTCGGGTGGTCGTGCTCGTGTCGCGTCCGCGATGTCGAGAAGCGCGGGCGACGCAGTCGCGTTGCCCGTTGGTGTCCACACGCGCGCTGTTCGCCGGTTGACCACGATCGTGCGCGGGCTGGCATCGCGGGCGATGACCGCGAGCCGGGCCGCGGGTGCGCCACTGTCGAGCGGAACGTAGGCCGCGCCGAGTCGAAGCACGGCGTGGATGACGGCGACCGCCTCGAGCGACTTCGGCAGATGGATACCGACGAGGTCTCCCGGCTGCACACCGCCAGCGGCCAGCGCGGTTGCGACGCGTGCGGCGAGCGCATCGAGCTCCCGATACGTCGACGTGCGCTCGCCGTCGACAACCGCGACACGGTCGGGCCACTGGGTCGCCGCCACTGGCAGCAGCTCGGCGAGGGTACGGGTGCCGCCGCTCACAGACCGAGTTTCCGGCCGAGTACATCGCGCTGTATCTGCGACGTTCCTGAATAGATCCGGGTACTCACCGCGTCGGCCAGGTCGTCAGCCCCGCCCGCGAGCATGCTGCGAGCGCCACCGTCGAGGGTCGACAGTTGCGCAGCGTCGTACCACAGCTCGGATGCCGACAGCTTCGCCAGCGCGGACTCGACCGGCGCCTTGCGGCCTTGATCGAGGCGCGTCGCCGCCCGCTCGATGAGCAGACGGGTTGTCTGGCTTCGGGACCACAACCCCGCGGCCGCGTCGGCCAGGACGGGCGCCGGCCGTCCTCCGAGCACGGCCCGCAGGCGGCACTCGGTTATGCCGACCATGCCGGCGGCGAGCATCGATCGCTCGAGCTCCATGGCGTAGGTGAAGATCGACATTCCACTCCCGGCGCGGCCGAGCCGGTCTGCAGCCCGGAGCTTGCACTGGTCGAGCACCACCTCGGCAAGTGGCGCGGAACTGGGGCTCATTGTTGCCAGCACCGGTCCGACCATCATTCCAGGGGTGTCCCGCTCGACCAGGAACGCGCTGATGCCCGCCCACCCGAGCGCACGGTCAGCCGTTGCGAACACGACGAAGACGTCACCGCTCGGTCCGTTGGTGACAAAGGTCTTGGCGCCATCGAGTACGACGTGCTCGCCATCGTCTCGAGCGATCGTCGCCAACGAGAACGCGTCAGATCCGCTTCCCGGCTCGGTCATCGCATGCGCGCCCGTGACCTCCCCCGTGCACAACGGTGCCAGCCAGCGATGGTGCTGCGCGTCCGACCCGAACCGGGCGATGACCATCGTGACGGACCAGAGCTGTGCGCCGAGTGCGAACACGAGGCCAGGCGGCGCGCCCGCGCGACCGAACGAGGCGAACGCCGCCGCGGTGTCGAGCAAGGTGTCGCCTCGCCCGCCCCACTGCGCGTCGAGCGGCCGGCCCGTGAGACCAGCCGCCGCGCAGTGCTGCCACGTGGCGCGCGAGAACCACTCGCTGGACGGCAGGGCAGCCGCATGACGCGCCGCGGCGGTGACGTCGGTGAGCGCGTCGTCCCGCAGAAACAGGCCAGACACGCGTTACGCGGGTGTCATAGGACACCGATGTCGGTCAACACCCGGTACGCCTCCTCTGCGACCGGGCCCGCCGCCGATGCCGGGAAGTGGGCGAAGTCGAGCTGCTCCTTGATGCCGACACGCTTCAGAACGGCATCGACATCGACCACATGGAACCCGGCCATCGGCGCCAGCTCGGCCATCGCGATGAGAAACTCGAGGCGTCGCTGACCCTCGGGAAAACGACGCAGCTGATAGTTGTGATCCCTGCTCCCCGGCTCGACAGTCAAGGTGTTGAGAACGAGCACCTCTGCGCCGGTGCGGCTCTTGATCGCTTTGACGAGCCGAGTCATGAGGTCGGCGAGATCCTCGACCTTCATTCGGCCGGCCGGTTCGAAGGTGGACTTGAACCAAGCGAGATCCTCGCTGCTCATGCGGGCGTCCGCGCCGAGAAACTTGATTCCCGGGTCGACGAGGAAGCCGGCTTGCTTGTGGCGATAGACCGGTCGGATCACGTTCGCGCCGCCGCTGAGCACGACGACCGACTTGGGCACCTCGGGGTACTTCTTCACGTCGGTGGTGAAGGTGGGGGAGAACAGCTCCGACTCGGAGAAGTCGTCACGCGGAAGCCCCATGCGCCGCACGGTCTCGTCGACCGCCTCGGCCGGCAGCTCCTCGAGGGTCTGGAGCAGCAGGTCCGCGCGCGACATCGCCAGGCGTCCGCGCCCGTCGGAGATCGCGATCCCGCCGCGCGCCGTTGGAGCGGCGAGCAGGCCGAGTCCGAACAGGCTGGGCAGGTCGCAGCCTCCGTAGAGGTAGATGCCGATTGGCGGGGCACTGCCCTCGTCTGGGTCGACCACCAGAGATCGGCTGTTCTCGATGATGCGAAATCCCTCGAATACGCGCTCCTCGTTGCGCGATGGGCGCCGTTGACGAATCTGGCGGTCGAGCCGCGAGCCCTTCTTCACCAACCGCCGGTAGGCCCGGCGCACCGGCGACGTCACGGCTCACCCCAGGAAGGCTCGGCCCACCACGACACGACATCCGTGACCGATCGCAGCTGCAGCGCCGATTCCGGTGCGGTGTCGCCAACCTGCTCGTCCGGTGTGCTCGTGAAGACGGCCAGAAGGTCTCCGGTGCGTACGTGATCGCTGGGCTGGGCGACGATGCGGCGCAGGAAAGCGCGCTCGGAGGCAGTGATTTGCACGAGTTCGCCCTTGGACGGATCACGGTGCTCGTCGGGATTCGCCGCCGCTCGACGTTCGGTCGCGGTGGGCCGCCAGCCTCGCCCTCGCTTACGACCGACGGCGGTCGCGAGCTCCACGACCAGTACACCGAAGGTGGTCTCGCTCCCCTCGCTCGCATGCCACCGCACCACGCGCATCGACTCGATCGCGAGGGGCACGGGTGGAGCGACGAGGTGCAGGATCATCGGGCGGCCTGTCCCACCTGCTCGAGCAGGGAGCGGTCGTCGAAGAATCCGTACTCGTCGAGTACTCGCAACAGCTCATGCCGAATCGCGCGACTGGCCACTGCGGAGTAGGCCAACACTCCTTCGACGTGCGCATCGGCTCCGAGTTCAGCGATCGTCCGATCGACATCGATGAGCGAGAGGCCGTGAGCGATCGACAGCCTGATCGAGGCGAGGTCGAGACGAGCGATCGCGAGGGACAGCGCCCGCGCCGCGCTCGGCTCAACGCCCGTCACGACCGTCGAGCCGGTCACCAGAAGCACGCGGCTGCCAGCAGACTTCACGACCTCGACGGCGGCGGTGACGTGTTCGAAGAATCGGTCCCCGAGGTCGGGCCCGATCTCGTCGGCCTCGGTCAGGGCACTGCCGATCCAGAGCACCACGACGTCGACGTCGCCCAGGTCGTCGTACCGTGCCAGCTCGGCCGCGAGCCGGTCGGAGGACGGTGTCGGAACAATGGATACGTCGGCGCGGCCGGCGCCACCTGCATGCGCAGCGATGAGGGTTTCGAGATTCTCGTGTTCACCGTCGCGGGGTTCGCCGAGGAGCACTCGATCGAGCCCGGGGCCGCTGAACGCCAGCAGGCGAAGCCGCGGGCCGTCGCCCGCTGCCGCGTCCGTCACGACGCCTTCAGGGTTCGCTCCACGAAGGCGTCGATCGCCGCGAGGGTGGCGAAGTTCTCGATCCTGATCTCTTCGGGGTCGACCTCGACCGAGAACCGGTTCTCGATGAAATCGACGAGCAAGAAGATCCCGAGCGAGTCGATCACGTCCTCCTCGACCAAGCGGGTGTCGGTCCGCTCGAGGTCGGCGGGATCGGCGGAGAGCTCGTCGATGATGAACGTGCGTAGCATCGCGATCCGGTCCACGCGCCGGTTTCCTCCGTGCTGATGAGGGTCGAAGCGCAAGACGGTAGCCGAGCACTGCGCGGTCTCAGGGACTGCCGCCGTAGCCGAACCAAGGGTCGAGCCCCTCGAGACGGGCTTCGAGCCAATCAATGTCAGCTGTGCTCAGGTAGTCGGCGTAACCGCCGACCTGACCACGGCGCGTCTTGAAGGAGTCGGGGTCGTCGGCGCGCTTGGCGCGGAGACGTCTTGTTCCGAGCGCATCCGCTTCTTCGAGGGAGCGCATCCGTGAGAACGATGCTGCGTCCACCGCGGAGTCGAGCACGTCGACGGACACGTCGGCTACGCCGAGGAACGCAAGCAACCGCGCGAGCTGAGCAGGGGCGTCGTGGTGCAGATCCTCGTACCGGACAAGCAGCATCGCGGCCGGTACGTCGCGATCGCGCGCCCAAGCGTTGTAATAGGCCGAGAGCGTGTCCAAGGACCCGGAGGCCTCGCGCAGGAATTGCGCCATCGACCCTTCGTACGGCGCTCGCCGACCGTGACGCTTCGTCACGTGGAAGTACAGGGACACAATCGCGTCGTGGGGATCGCGGACGAGGAGGATCACCCGCTTGCCTCGGTACTTCCTCTTCTCTTGACGCGCGACGTCGGTGGCGTTGCCGCTCCACTCGACGTCATGCTCGACCACGACCCGCGGGATGCCGCGTGCTCTTTCCCCGAGAGGCGTCAACTCCAGCTTGTCGTGCTCTGTGGCTTCGAGGCGGAAGTGACGGTCGAGCGCTTCTCCGATCATGAGCCGCAACCAGGTGCGCCCACATTTGGGGAACGAGACCAGGACGACGTCGGCGCGCGCGTGCAGGTAACGCTCGCGGAGGGGCCGTTTGATCGTCTGACGCCAGAACCGACGAGCCCGACGAAGCCCCGGCGCGCCGCTGGGCACGTCGAGATCGTACCCGGCGAGCGTCAGTGGACCGGCTGACCGGCGGTGTCGATGTGCAGCGGGCCGCCGTTGGTCGTGGCGATGTACCAGTCGTCCTCGTACGTGTAGAACTGCCTTGTCGTCGAGGTCACACCGCCGACCTTCTGGGCCATACGCGCCGCGTGCACGTTCTCCTGCGCCGTGTCCAGGGGGATCTCGACGGAGTCGATGAGCTTGTCGTCGGCGCCGTAGACCCACAGGCGTTGCGTTGCGTTCACCCCGTTCGTCACCTCGACGAGGGTGTAGAACCACTCGTCCACCGGAACCGGATGCTCCGTCAGCACTTCGTCGGGCCCTTGGAAGAGGGCAAGCCCGAGACGACGGTCGGAATGGAGGCGAACTTCTACCGGATACCCGGGACGCTGTGTCGTACCGTCGGTAGGGGACATCTGCATGATCTCGAGATAACCGGGCACCTCCGGGATCACCCCGGGAGCGAGTTCTGGCACCCGATGGGCGACACCGATGAAGGCGTGCCCGTCAGGCAACGGGACAACTCGGATCACGCCCATGTGCTTCTGGGCGAGACGCCCCAGCTGCAAGCAATTCGGGCCGGTCCGGCAGTTGAACGAGCCCGTCTTGAGATCGTCGCCCTCGAAACCGAACTCGCACCCCGGGCCGGGGTGCTGGTAGGTGCCGCAGATGGGCTGCTCGAAGCTCGAGGCGAGCAGGATCTGCGAGGGGATCTGAGTTGCGCCCTGGCCGTTGCTCGTCGCGCCACCGCTGTTCGTCGCGCGCGGTTTGTTGTCGGAGTTGCCGCCGCAGCCGGCACACCACGTGAGGGTGGCGACCACGAGGAACAAGGCGATGCGGCGTGAGGGCCTTCGGAGAGCGGTCATCTGGTGAGGGTGGACGGTGGGTTGGGCCGGCGCGCAGCGAGCGTACCCGTGGCCTTCGTGCTGCTGGCCGCGGGTACGCTGCTTCCCCGCTCGCAACGCCTACGCCGGAGAAATCGTGACGAAATCCATCGAGACCGACGTGCTCGTGATCGGCGGCGGACCCGCTGGATCCGCCTCGGCATTGAGGCTTCTCGACCGCGGCATCACGCCCCTGATCGTCGAGCGTGCGCCGTTCCCCCGGTTCCACATCGGCGAATCCATGACGGGTGAGTGCGGCACGCTGGTCCGCGAACTCGGGTTCGAAGACGTGATGATCCGCGACCGCCACCCCGTGAAGCACGGCGTCATCGTGCACGGCGTGAGAGGCAATCCCGATTGGTGGTTGCCGATGATGCGCCGCAACCCCGATCTCACCACCGAGTACAACCCGACGTGGCAGGTCCGGCGCTCCCATTTTGACAAGATGCTCCTCGACGCCGCGACCGCCAAAGGCGCGGACCGGCTCGAAGGCCGGGCGACCACACCTCTCGTCGACGACGACGGCAAGGTCACTGGCGCCGAGGTCGAGGTCGGTGGGTCGACCGTCCGCGTGAACGCGAAGATCACCCTGGATTGCAGCGGGCAGGCCACGTTTCTCGCGAACCGCAAGGCGACAGGCGCGAAGTACTTGGGCTCGTACGACAAGCAGATTGCGATCTTCTCCCACGTCAAGGGGTTCGTCCGGGATGAGGAGACGGATCGCGCGGACTGCCGCGCCACGAACACGCACATCTTCTACACCCGCAAATACCACTGGTCCTGGGCCATCCCGATCGATGACGAGGTGCAGAGCGTCGGCATCGTCGTTCCCGCCGCGTACTTCCGTGGCAAGAAGGAATCAAAGCGCGACTTCTACGTGCGCGAGCTCCGTGAGCTGAACCCCGGGCTCGCGGAGCGAACGATGGATGTCGAGCTGGTCGAGGACGTCCACGTCATCCCGAACTACTCGTTCCAGGTCAGCGGATTCGGCGGACCGGGCTTTCTCTGTGTCGGTGATGCTCACCGGTTCGTCGATCCCATCTTCTCGTTTGGTCTGTACGTCGCGCTGCAGGAGTCCGCGATGGCAACCGAGACGACGGTCGCGTATCTCGAGGCGGGTGCCCGTGATGGCGCGCAGCTCTTCCACGATCACATGGTGAGAGCTGAGAAAGGAATCGACGTCCTCGAGGACATGATCGACATGTTCTGGGAGAACCCGCTCGCGTTCGGCTACATGGTCCACAAGCGCTACCGCGAGCCGATGATCGATGTGTTCTCCGGACGGATCTACGAAGGCATGCCCAACAAGGGGCGCGACGAGGCCATGGTTGCCTTTCGCAAGGTGCTCAAGCGCGAGCGTGCCTACGACGACCCAGACCTCTTCTCGGTGCCGATCGGCTCCCGGTTCCGCCCCGAACGCGCCCGGCTGTGGAACGCCGAGCTCGATTCGGTCGAGACCACCGAGCGGTGGATCCGCGACAACAGTTGAGGTAGCTACCGCGGGGTCGTCTGGTGGTGCGTGGGCGAGATCAGAGCCAGCACCGGTGTCGCCATCAGCGTGGTGATGAGTGCCATCAACACCATGATCGTGAACAACGTGGTGGTGATGACGCCGAGCTCGAGGCCGACGGTGAGGATCACGAGTTCGGTGAGTCCTCGGGTGTTCAGGAGAACGCCGATGGTCGCAGCGTCGCGCCAGGTCTCCTTCATGAGCCTCGCCGCGACCATCGATCCGCCGAGCTTGCCAGCGATGGCGGTGGCCACCACCAAGGCGGTGATGCCCCACAGGTAGGCCGAATCCAGCATGTCGATCCGCGTCGAGAGTCCCACCACCACGAAGAACACCGGAAGGAGGAACGTGACGGTGGTGTGGTGCAACTGGTCACGGATCCCTTGCTGGATCTCCGGACGGCGAGGCATCACCGCACCGGCCATGAATGCGCCGAAAATGGCGTGGATCCCGATCTGTTCGGTGACCCACGCGCCGAGTAGGGCGAGGCAGAGGGCGAGCCAGACCGGAACCGTGGAGAGGCGCCAGAGCAGCGGCCTGGCCACCGCCAGCATCGCGATCACGAACGCGATGGCGAGGGCGATCGTCTGCACGGCTTCTCCGGCACCCGACGACTCGATGATCGCCACCACGCCCGCGAGCACACACCACGCGGTGACGTCGTCGACGGCCGCGCACGTGATGGCGATGACGCCGATGCGCGTGTTCGTCAGCCCGGTCTCCTCCAACACTCGAGCGAGCACAGGGAACGCGGTGATGGACATCGCCGCGCCGATGAACAGTGTGAACCCGAGCCGATCGACGTGCTCGCCGAACCTCGGGTACAGCCACACGGCGAGCAGCGAGCCGAGCGCGAGCGGCGTGATGATCGACACCTGGCTGATCACCACGGCTTTGCGGCCGTGCCCGCGCAGTTTGTCGAGATCGAGTTCGAGGCCGATCAGGAACATGAACAGCACCAGCCCGATCTGGGCCAGGACCTTGAGTCCCCGGACCACATCGAGCGGAAACAGGTAGTCGAGGGCTTGTGACCAGATCACGCCGAGCAGGCTCGGGCCGAGTAGGAGCCCGGCGAGGATCTCGCCGTGCACGCGCGGCTGGTGGAGTTTCGAGACGACCCAGCCGAGGAACCGCGAGGTAGCCAACACCACCGCGAGGGCGACGAGGATCCGAACGTTCACTTCGGCCGGACTCAGAACGGCGAGCGTCGGCAAGTCAGCGAGCGTACGCGCCATAGGCTTTGGCTCACATGTCTATGGAGCATTCAACGGATGTCGTGGTCATCGGGGGCGGACCGGCCGGATCGACGATGGCGTCGTTCCTGGCGATGAAGGGCCACGCCGTCACCGTGCTGGAGCGCGAACGGTTCCCGAGGGAGCACGTCGGGGAGTCGATGCTCCCGTTCTGCTACCACGTCTTCAAGGAGCTCGGGATACTCGAGGAGATGGAGGAGCGTTTCGTCCGCAAGCCG
This sequence comes from Acidimicrobiaceae bacterium, assembly GCA_041166745.1. Lineage (GTDB taxonomy): Bacteria > Actinomycetota > Acidimicrobiia > Acidimicrobiales > JACDCH01 > DASUCS01. Next base: position 78,046 of record JBEEGH010000028.1, on the reverse strand, counting down.
GGTGTGCGCTTCATCGATGTCGATGGCCTCACGCACACGGCGTGGTGCTTCTCGCACCACATCACTGACGACAGCTCGCTCTCGTTTCAAGTCATTCGCTCAGAGTTCGACGATGTGCTGCTCAAGCACTCGGCGAGGCTCGGTGCCACGGTGTACGAGGAGACGCGCGTGGTCAACGTCGACCTCGACGACACCGGCGGCGACGTGTATGCCACCGGGCCGGGGGGTGAGGCGCTGCACATCCGGGCGCGCTTCGTTGTCGATGCGAGCGGCCGCGACACCTTCATGTCGAACCGCCTCGGTACGAAGGTCGCTCACAAGGAGCTCGAGCGCACGGCCCTGAGCTGCAGCTATTGGCGGGGGGCGAAGTTCAAGGACACCCTCGAGGAGGGATTGATCCAGATCGTCTACCTCGGTGGTGAGAAGCAGGGCTGGATCTGGTGCATACCACTGGGCAACGACCGGCTCAGCGTCGGCGCCGTGATGAACACCGCGTACTACCGCTCACAGCGCGCCAAACTCCGCGCCCAGGGCGTTGACGACTGGAAGCTCGCTCTCTACCTCCAAGAACTCGAGGCTGCGCCATTCACAAAAGACATTCTCGATGGCGCACACATGCAACGCGAGTTGATGGTCAACGGCGACTACTCGTACTTCTGCAAGCAGAAGTGGGGCGACACCTTCTGTCTCGTCGGTGACGCTTCGGCCTTCATCGACCCCATCTTCTCGAGCGGTGTGTTCATGGCCATGAACAGCTCGCGCATCGTGTCGAACGCGGTGCATCAGCGACTCGCCGACGGCGTTGCCACCAGCGAGCCCGCGTTTGTCGATGCCTACGAGCGAGTGGTGAGCGCATACGAAGTGATCGACAAGCTCATCCGGCTCTTCTACACGCCGGAGGCGATCAACTTTGCCCAACTCGGCTCAGCTCAGGAGGCGTTCCCGGACTTCGACCATTATCGCAATGCGATCGCGGTCTACCACTTTCTGATCGGCGGCGACTTCTTCGAGGCGGCGAACAAGTACAGCGAGTTCATCGAACGCCTTCGCGAGCCTCAGATGTTCGACAAGTACAGGCGTCTGGTGATCGACCGCCCATCGTTGTCGGCAACGTCGTGTGGTGTCGCCCATGAACTCGCCTTTCACCCTGGACTCCAAGAGCACGAGCCTCGCCGGGAGCGCGACCGGATCTGACGCGCGGTCGGCGGCTGCGCTGCGCCACAACCGATCCGGGGAACCGCCCTCTACGCTGTTCACCCGTGGCCGAAGTTCCCGCTGGCGTCGACGTCGGCAACTCCCTGCTCGATGATCTCGAGACGCACCGCCGGGAGCTGACCGGCTACTGCTACCGCATGCTTGGCTCCGGCTTCGAGGCCGAAGACGCCGTGCAGGAGACGATGGTGCGGGCCTGGAAGAACATCGACGGCTTCGAGGGCCGCTCGTCGTTGCGGTCTTGGCTGTATCGCATCGCCACCAACGTGTGCCTCGACATGCTGCAAGGGCCGCAGCGTCGGGCGCGGCCGATGGACCTCGGGCCGTCGTCGCCGGCCAGCACGCCACTGCCTGGCGGTCTGCCCGAGCACAACTGGGTCATGCCCATCCACGACGCCCGCGTGTTGCCCGAGGATGGCGACCCCGCAGAGCTCGCGGCGTCGCGAGAGTCGATCCGTCTCGCCTTCGTCGCCGCGTTGCAGCACCTGCCGGCCACGCAGCGGGCCGTGTTGATCCTGCGCGAGGTGCTCCGCTGGCAAGCCTCCGAGGTGGCCGAGTTGCTCGACACGAGCGTCGCCGCGGTCAACAGCGCGCTCCAACGCGCTCGCGCCACACTCGAGACCGTGAACGTCGATGCCTCGACGCCGTTGCAGGTCGACGACGAGCAACGCGCGCTGCTCGAGCGCTATGTCGACGCGTTCGAGCGCTACGACATCACGTCGCTGGTTGCGCTGTTGCACGAAGACGCGAAGTTCACGATGCCGCCGTTCGCGTTGTGGTTGGAAGGAACCGACGACATCGCCCAGTGGTACGTCGGCCAGGGCAGCGCGTGTGAGGGCTCCAGGTTGGTGGCCACTTCTGCGAACGGCTGCCCGGCATTTGCCAGCTACAAGCTGGCCGGTCCCGGCGTCTGGGAGCCCTTCAACCTCCACATCGTGGAGATCTCAGGTGGGCGGATCTCCGGGCTGCACCACTTCCTCTATCCCGAGCTGTATCCCGCGTTCGGTCTCCCGCCGCGGCTCGAGCGCTAGCACCTCGGCCAAGCCGGCAACCAGCAGCAACTCGCGCAGCTCGTCGCACGGGCGCACGCGGATCGAGCAGCCGTGGCGGCGGGCGATGAGCTGGAGCCGAGCCAACGCATCCACGAGACCGAGGTCTGGCCTCGACGATTGCACCACTACCTCGATCGCGTTCGACCCGTCGTTCTCGGCCACTACTGCTACAGGACGGGATCGGGCCAGGGAACTCACCGGTGCTCCACCGAGGCGTAGGTACGCCTACGCATGTGAGCGAGGTAAGGGCTCGGCCCCTTTGGCGATGATCGCAGTACATCCCACAGAAGATCGAGGTCGAAGATGCCCACGCATGAAGGGGCGGGAAGGGAACGCGCCCTAGCGAAGAACGCACGAAAGCGAGCAGACGAGAAACGCCGTCTCGCGGAAGCGTCAGAGGGCGAAGAGCGCACGCTGCACGAGGAAGCGGCTCGATCCCTCGATGACTCGGCGGCGGTCCACGAACGGCTCGCGGAGATCTACGAGCAGCAGGAGCGGGATGCCCGTTGATCGATGAGTTCTCGGCCTGCGTACCGTCGTAAACAGGTGAGGTCGACGAACAGGAGAGCACGATGAGCCTTCCAGAGGTCGTGTCACGCGACGAATGGCTGGTCGCTCGCAAGGAGCTGCTGACCAAGGAGAAGGAGATGACCCGGCAGCGCGACGCACTGAGTGCCGAGCGTCGCCGGCTACCGATGGTGAAGATCGACAAGGAGTACGTCTTCGAGGGCCCGGAGGGGACGCAGACACTGCTCGAGCTGTTCGACGGAAAGCGCCAGCTGGTCGTCCAGCACTTCATGTGGCTGTGGGACGAAGACAAGGGGTGCCCGAGCTGCACGGCCGCGGCGGACGAGATCTCCGGCGGGCTCATCGCCCATCTGCACGCGCGCGACACCAACCTCGTGGTGATCTCCCGCGGTCCGATCGACGGCATCGAGCGCTACAAAGCGAGCCGGGGCTGGTCGTTCCCGTTCTTCTCGTCGTATGGCAGCGACTTCAATTACGACTTCCACGTGACCATCGACGCGTCGGTCGCGCCGATCATGTGGAACTACCGAACGCTCGACGAGCTCGAGCAGCACGGCTTGGGCTGGATGGGCGAGGGATCGTCTGAGCAACCCGGGCACAGCATGTTCCTCCGCGACGGCAACGACGTCTTCCACACGTACTCGATGTACGCGCGCGGTGCAGAAATGCTCGGCGGTTCGTACTACTTCCTGGACATGACCGCCTTGGGACGCCAGGAGGAGTGGGAAGAGCCGAAGGGCCGCGCGGCTGCTGCCCGCGCCGCCCAACCCGACTTCGCTCCGTAGGTCAGATCGTGACGGAGTGGAGATCGTCGCCGAGTTCGATGGTGCCGTCGAAGTGCTCGGCGGCGATCGCTCGCCACGCGTCCTCGTCTCCCGGGATGATCCCCGGCACGTAGTGCGTGAGGATCAACGTGCGCACACCGGCGCGCGCCGCGGTACGAGCGGCGTCGGCAACCGACGAGTGGTAGTCGAGGATGTCGCGGAAGCGTTGAACGGGGACGAGGTTCACGAGGTCTTCGCGGATCACCGTGTGCACGAGCGCATCGGCGCCGGCACACAGCCGGTCGAGGCCTTCGCACGGAACGGTGTCGCCGGCGATCACGACGGATCTGCCATCGTGCTCGATGCGGTACCCGTTCGTCGGGTGCACCGGCTGGTGATCGGTCGGCGCCGTCAACACCCGCACGCCCGACTCGTCGAACACGACACCGTCCGAGACCTCGGCGACATCGACGATGGGCTCCCACGTCAGGTCCTCGTGGTGCGCCAGCCGGTACTCGACGTCTGGCTGCAACGACGCCAAGATCCCGTCGACGACCTCCTGCGTGCGGGGCGGCCCGATCAGCCGCAAGGGCGCCGGCGTGAACGACACGACCCACTTCGACGTGATCACGTCGTTCAGGTCCGTGATGTGGTCGCTGTGCAGATGTGTGAGCAGCACCGCGGTCAACTGCGCCGCGCCCGATCCGGCCGCGCCCAGCCGCTGCAAGACACCGCGACCGCAGTCGACGAGGAGCGTGACGCCGCCGGCGCGCACGAGCGTGGCCGGCCCGGCGCGCTGCGGATCCGGGAGTGGGTTCCCGGTGCCGAGAAGCACGACCTCCATCAGCGGTGCGACATCACGTTCGGGCGATGAAGTCATTGATCACCGCGGCGAGCTCTTCGCCCTTGTCCTCCTGTAGGAAATGGCCGCCGCCTTCGATCTTGGTGTGCGCCTGGCCCTCGGTGCCCTTGACCTGCCCGATGAACTGCCGCTCGCCTCCCTTGGTGATCGGATCGCTGTCGCTGAACGCGCACAGGAACGGCTTCTCGAACGCGCGCAGCACGTCCCACGCCTTGACGTTGGCGTCGTGTTCTGGGTCGTCCGGCGACGTGGGGACGAGCGAAGGGAACGAACGAGCGCCGGCCTTGTACGTGTCGTCGGGGAACGGCGCGTCGTACGCCGCGACGACTTCCGGGGTGAGCCGCACAGCGCAACCGCCGGAGACGATGCCTCCGACCGGGAAGTCGTCCGCGGTCTTCGCGAAGTTCTGCCACGCGAGGAACGCTTCGTTGGGCGGCCGGTCTCCGGTGGGCATGCCTCCGTTGCCGATGACGACGCGCGCGTAGCGATCGGGCTGTGCGGCGACGAGACGCAAGCCGACGAGGCTGCCCCAGTCCTGGCCGAAGAAGGTGATGTCGCGCAGAGCGAGCTGGTCGAACACCACCTCGCTCATCCACCGAACGTGGCGGTCGTACGTGTAGTCGCCTTGCTCGCTGGGCTTGTCGGAGCGTCCGAAGCCGATGAGATCGGGCGCGATGCAACGATGTCCGGCCGCGACGAGCACCGGGATCATCTTGCGATACAGGAACGACCACGACGGCTCGCCGTGCATCAGCAGAACGGGCATGGCGTCCGGTGGTCCTTCGTCGACGTAGTGCACGCGCAGGCCGTCGCTGATCTCGACGTAGTGCGGCTCGAAGTCGTAGCCCGGAAGCGCTGCGAATCGCTCGTCTGGTGTGCGTAGGGCCTTCACGATCTACCTCTTTCCTCGTAACAGCTGAATGAGTGCGGCGATCAATGTCGTCTTCGCCTTCGCGGCCGACATCCCGTGACCGGTGCGCATGAACTCGTAGGCCTCGAACGAGCACAGCTCGTCGACGGCGGGCAGCAGGGCGGCTCGGTCACCCTCGAGCTCTCGAGCGAACGTTCGAAGCACTTGCGCCCGCATGAACGTCCTGGTTTCCAGCAACTGCGCCCCGAGCACGTCATGCCGGTGTGCCGCGAGGCGGGCGGCGCGGGCCGCGGGCGCTACGGCCTCGTGGAGGCGAACGCGGGCTTCGACGAACTGCTCGACCTTGACGGTGGTCGGTGCATCGGGATCGACCTCGATCTCGAACAACGCTCGGTTCGTGCTGAGGTGCCGTTCGACTGCAGCCCGGTTCAGATCGTCGATGTCGTCGAAGTAGCGGAACAGCGAGCGGGGCGAGATGCCGGCGCGTTCGGCGATCTCCGCTGAGTTCGGCTGGTACACGCCTTCGTGGAACAGCTCGACGAGTGCGTCGATCACGGTCTCTCGGTTCTGCTCGCGGCGGAGGCGGCGACCGTCGACGGGCGCAGAGACCGGCATGGCCCCGACCCTAAACTATTGACATAGGCTCTGTCACTACTTAGTTTGAGCCGATGTTCACCGCGCGCTCGGAACGAGTCGGATGACCCGCCGCATTGCCATCGTCAGCGACGCTGCCGGCTACGTCGGCCCCGCGCTGGCGCGCCTGCTGGCCACGCGAGACCACGATCTCGTCGTCGGTGACCCCGCCGATGGGCTGGTCGACGAGCTCGCCGGGCTCGGCGCCGCCGTCGAGGTCGTCGAAGGCGTGCGCGACCTGTCGAAGGCCGACGCGTCGGAGCGCCTCGTGCAGGCCGCGCTCGACCGTTTCGGGCGCATCGATTCGGCTACTGCGTTCACGGGGCGCATCGTGGTCGGACGGTTCCTGCGTTCGACCATCGACGACCTGCGCGCCGCCACGATCGGCTGCATGGAAGCGCCGTACAACTTCCTGCGCGCCGTCGTGCCTCCCATGGTCGAGCAGGGCGAGGGTCAGGTGCTCGTGTTCACGAGCGCGGCCGGCGCGCGTCCGACGCCCGGTGCACCGCTGTATTCGTCGGCTCGGGCCGGCGCCAACATGCTCGTGCGCAACGTGGCCGCAGAGGTCGCCGGCAAGGGTGTGCAGGTCAACGCCGTCGGCACGAACTTCATGGACTTTCCCGAGTTCCTCAAGGCGAACCGGGCCGAGGACGACGAGGGCCGGGCGCGTGTCGAGGCCATGGTGCCGATGGGCCGGCTCGGCTCGTTGGACGAGCTCGCGAACTTCTCGGCGCCGTTCATCGACGGCACCAGCCGTTTCACGACGGGCCAGTTCGTCGCCTACGCCGGCGGCTGGGTGTAGCTCATTCTCGAGTACGCGCGTACTCGTCGACGATCGCCGCGAGGTCGACGGGTGCGACGCCATGGAGGATCACGCCGTCGGCCCCGAGGTCGAACTGCTCCCGAATCGTCGCGACGCATTGCGCCGGTGATCCGGTCGCCGCGGGAGCAAGCCACTCGTCGGGGATGAGCGTGGCGACGTGCTCGAGTTGCTCGGTGGTGGCCTTGTCGTCGAGCGCGCCCGGGAAGCTGCTGACGACCGGATCGGCGCGGAAGCGCTCGAGCACCGCGGGGTCCCATCCGTTCGTTCTCACCAGCAGGTCACCGTAGGCCTGGAGGTACGTCGCCAGCCGGCCGACCGTCTTCTTCAGGCGCACCGGCTCCGGGATGTGGTCGCCGATCGTGGCGAGCACCGACCACACGCGCACCGCGGCCGGATCGCGTCCGGCCTGCTCGGCGGCGTCCTTCACGGTTCGAACGGAGCGGGCGAGCGTCTCGTCGGTGAAGAACGTGTGCAGCACGACCATGTCGAAGGCGCGTCCGCCGAGGGCGAGCGAGTTGGGCCCGAACGCCATCAGCCCCACCTTGATGTCCTCGTCGAACGTGGGGTCCAGGACGAGGAACGGGAACTTGCCGGCCGGACCGTCGTGGCCCACCACGAACTCGCCCCGCCAGAGGCGGCGCATGATGCCGACGAAGTCTTCGAGTTGCGCGGTGGTCACCGGCGCAAGCCCCAGTGCCTTGACCAACGGATCGATGCCGCGTCCGAGCCCGAGCGTGAAGCGCCCACCCGTGAGTCGGTGCATCGTGGTGGCGTACGACGCCGTGATGATCGGGTGACGCGTGTTGTGATTCGTCGCCGCGGTGGCGATCTGGATGCGCTCCGATACGGCGGCCGCCGCTCCCGAGAGCGTGGCCGCCTCCTTCACGTTGAAGCGCTCGGAGATGAACGCCCAGCCGAGCCCCATCGCTTCGGCCTGGCGCACTTCGTCCAACAGCTCGCGCGGTGATTCGGGCGCGCCCGCCAGCGTGGAGAACCCGAGCTCGTCGTACACGGCGCTCGTCTACCGGAGCGCTTCCGAGACACCGAACGTGATCTGCATGCCTTCGTATGCGAGCTGCACCGCGTCCTCGCCGCGGCCGAGCATCGTCATGGCGAGCTCGCACAGTGCATCGAGCTCGTTGTCGTCGTGGTATGGATCGTGATGGAACAGCACGAGCCGGCCCACCTCCGCCTTGCGCGCGAACTCGACGACGTGCTCGATGGCCGAGTGCCCCCAACCCACGTGCTGGGCGTACTCGCCGTCGCCGTACTGCGCATCGTGCAGCAGCACGTCGACCCCGTGGGCCAACGCGAACCCCGAAATCCAATCAGTGTCGAGATCGGCAAGGGTCACGCCCAGCGACGGCTCGTGGTCGGGGAGGTAGCAGAGCGACCCGCCGCCGTCGGTGATCCGGTACCCGACGGTCGGTCCTTGATGGGTCACCGCCGCGGCCACCACTTGGGCGGAGCCGAGTGAGACCGGTTGCTCGGGCGCGTCGTGGAACGTCACCCGGGACGGAATGTCGGACAGTCGCACGGGGAACAGCGGCGGCGACAGGTAGAGCGCGATCCGTTCTTCGAGCGTCTGCACCGGTGACGGTGGCCCCCAGATGTGCACGTGCACCTCCGGATCGAACAGCGGTCGGAAGAAGCCGAGGCCTTGAAGGTGGTCGAGGTGGAGGTGACTGAGCAGCACGTGCACCTCGCGCACGCCCTCCGCGTCCAGCTTCGCCCCGAGCGGGCGCATGCCGGTGCCCGCGTCGAGCACCAACGACACACCGTCGGTCGTTCGTACTTCGACGCAACTCGTGTTGCCGCCGTAGCGCATCGTGTCGGGCCCAGGGGTCGCGACCGATCCCCGACAGCCCCAGATGCGAACGTTCACGAGCGCTCGGTCTCCCAGAAGATGGCGACCACGCCGTGCATCTCATCGGTCTTCGCGAAGAGTGGATAGGCCGTGACCTCGACCAAGCGAACCGTGCCGTCGAGGGCGGTCGCTTGCAGCGTCGCGTGCGCCGGGCGGCGCTCCGCGAACGCGATGCCCGGGGGCGAATCCCGGCGGCGCAACGGGTCCCCGTTCGCCTTCGCCAGCTTGAGCATCTCGCCCCATGTCAGCGCGCTGATCGTTCCCAGCTCGGCGAACGACTTGCCGATGATCTGCTCGGCGGCGTCGTTGTAGAACACGAGATCGCCGGCCGCGTCGATCAGGAACATCGGGGTCGCCAGGTTGGCGGCGAGCTCTCGGGCCACGATCAGTGCGAGCGCTCGTTGTGGTGCGGTGCCCATGGCGGCTGAGAGCGTACGCCTGGCGGGTGCCGCCTAGCGTTGCGTGCCGTGTACACCGAGCGCACGATGACCCGGCCCGTCGCGCTGTTCTCGGCCTTGCTGTTGCTGCTCGTCGCGTCCTGTAGCAGGAGCGCGCCGAAGAAGGCCGCGGCTACAACCACCACCGCGACGTCGACGACGAGCACGTCGACGACGAGCACGACCACCACCACCACATCGACGACGACCACGACCGTGCCGCCGACGACCAAGCCGCCGCGAGCGCCGTACGCCTCGAGCATCGACACCGTCACGGCGGATGATCTCGGAGCGTCGTGGCATGAAGGTTGTCCCGTCGACCCCGCCAACCTGCGGATGTTGACGCTGGCGTTCGTCGGCTTCGACGGCGGGGAGCACAGCGGTCAGGTGGTCGTCAATGCCGACGTGGCGTCCAAGGTCGTCGAGGCATTCCGCCAGATGCACGAGGCGGGGTTCCCCATCCGCAAGATGAAGCCGATCTTCACGCAGGAGGAGTACGACGACTTCGAGACGCCCGACGACAACTCGACGGGCTTCTCGTGTCGCAATGCCGTCAACAGCAGCGGCGCACCGTCGTGGTCGCAGCACGCGTTCGGGCACGCCATCGACGTCAACCCGATCGAGAACCCCTACATCGAGGGCGATCGGATCATCCCGTCCGCCGGCGCGGCGTACACGGATCGCAGCGACGTCCGCCCCGGCATGGCCGTTTCGGGCTCCGCGATCGTGAAGGCCTTCGCGTCGATCGGTTGGGGCTGGGGCGCGAGCTTCCAGGACTACCAGCACTTCTCGACGAACGGCCGCTGACCTGACCCCCCCTCCACGAAATTGCGTTGCCTGACCACCGTATGAGGGGCTGAGCAGCGCAAGAACGAGACGACGTCAGTCGATGAGTTCGTACTCGTCGGGTTTCGGCGCGAGGGTGCGCTGCCAGTACTCGAGCAGCGTGAACGGCCAGTTCTGCGCCACGCGGCCGAGGTCGTTCTTGTACCAGCTGTTGACGTCTGACCAACCCCACGCCATCTGCCGGTTCTCGGCGTCGACGCGCTCGTTGAACTCGTCGTGGACGTCCTTGCGGATGTCGAGCGCGCGATGGCCGCCCTGTTGCAGCAACTCGAGGCACCCGAGGATGTACCGGACACCGCACTCGGAGAAGTACACGATGCTGCCGTTCACGACGATGTTCGTGTTCGGCCCGTACAAGCAGAACAAGTTCGGGAAACCGGGGATGTTGACGCCGAGGTAGGCGCGGGCGTCGCCGTTCCAGTGCTCGTGCAGGTCGACGCCGCCGCGCCCCGTGACGGTCATCGGCGTCAGGAACTTCGACGCATGGAAGCCGGTTCCGTAGATGATCACGTCGACGTCGTGGGCGGTGCCGTCGTCCATGACGAGCCCGGTCGGTGTGATCTCACGGATCGTGTCGGTGATCAACTGCACGTTGTCGCGCTTCAAGGCGCGCGCCCACACACCGTTGTCGCGCAGCATCCGCTTCGAGCCGACGGGATACGTGGGCACCACCTGCGCCAGGAGATCGGGCCGGTCGGCGAACTCCATGTTGATGTACTCCGTGAGCATCATCCGAGCGAAGTCGTTGATGGGGCTGACCGCTGCACCTTTGGGCTCGAACTCGTCGTCGACGCGCACGTTGGCCAGCGCGCCGTCGCCCATCCGCCAGAAGATCCAGAACCGGTTCCACTCGCTGTACGACGGCACGTGGCCGTACAGCCATTGCTGACCCGGCGAGACGGGGTCGTGGTAGTCCTCGGTCGGGCCGAACCACGGTGGGGTGCGCTGGAAGACGAGGAGCTCGCCGACCTGCGGCGCGATCTCGGGAATGAACTGCACCGCGCTCGCACCCGTTCCGATGACGGCCACGCGCTTGCCGGTCAGGTCGAGGTCGTGGTTCCAGCGGGCGGAATGGAACGTCGGGCCGGTGAACGACTCCCGGCCGGCGATGTTCGGATACGACGGTCGGTTGAGTTGACCGACCGCGCTCACCACGGCGTTCGCGACGATCGACTCTTCGGGCCCATCGGAAGGGCGAGCGCGCACCGTCCACGTGAGGTCGTTCTCCGACCAGGTGGCCGACACCACCTCGGTGTTGAACCGGATGTGTTCGCGCAAACCGAACGCGTCAGCGCAACGGCGGAGGTAGTCGAGCAGCACATCTTGCGTCGAGAAGTGCAGCGGCCAGTCGTGCCGTTGCGCGAACGAGTAGCTGTAGTTGTGGTTCGGGTTGTCGACTCGGCAGCCGGGATAGCTGTTCTCGTACCAGGTGCCCCCGACGTCGTCGTTCTTCTCGAGGATCACGAACGGGATGCCCGCCTGTTGCAGGCGGTGCGCGACCAGCAGACCGGACATGCCCGCGCCGATGATGGCGACGCGGAAGTCGTTGCCATCGAGGCGCCAATGCGGTGCGCGCCGATCCTCACCCAGGATCGCCAGTTCTTCCTCGAGCAACGGCAGGTAGGCCGCCATGTCATCACTGGCAACCGCGAACTCCATGATCTTCAGCACGTCTTCGTCGGACGGCGGGGGAGCGGGCTGCGAGCCGCTGTCCCGGAACCGGATCAGTGCCTCGAGCGCGAGCTCGCGGGCCGCGGCCAGCTGCGTCTCGTCGAGTCCGCCCTGCGGCAGGGCGAGCATCAGGGCATTCGGACGAAGGTCGTCACGAAGGAGCGTGAGATCGCCGGTCACGTACGCCAGCGCGGGCAGCAGCGGCGGGATCTCTGCCTCCTCCAGCATGCGCCGGATCTCGTCGTCGGATTCGGTGATCGGCTCGATCGGCCCCACGAAAGGGCTGAACGGCGAAGCGACCTGAGTCATGGCGCCCATGTTGTCGCATCGGCCATGCGCGAAGCCCGTCGGAACGTCAGCCGATGCGGATCGGCAGCTTCCTCGGCCCGCGCACCTGGCCACCCGACCACAGCACCGCGGCCGGGTCGGCCAACTCGAACGACGGAAAGGCTTCGAGCCACACCTCGAGCGCGACCCGCAGCTCCATGCGCGCGAGGTGCGAACCCGCGCAACGGTGGATGCCGAGGCCGAAGGCGGCATGGCGATTCTCTTCGCGGTCGATGATGACCTTGTCGGCGTCGTCGAACGCCTCTGGGTCGCGGTTGGCGGCCGGGAAGGGGAGCAGCACCCAGTCGTCGGCCTTCATCGGGCAGCCGTTCCAGTCCATGTCGTGCTTCACGAGCCGCGCCATCGTCACCGGCGCATACGCCCGCAGGAGCTCCTCCATCGCGATCGGAAGCAGCTCGGGTTCGTTGACGAGCCGATCGCGATCATCCGGATGGTCGGCGAGATGCCAGAGCGACGCGCCGATCGCGCTCCACGTCGTGTCGATGCCCGCGAGCAACAACAGCGCGATCGTTCCCCCAACGTGACCCATGTCGATCGGCTGGCCGTCCATCTCCGACGCGAGGAGAAACGACGTGAGGTCGTCGCGGGGATGATCGATGTGATCCTGGATCTGGTCGCGCAGGTACTCGAAGAGCACCTGCATCCCTTCGAAGCGTTCCTCCATGGGGAGGGAGACGCCTTCGATGACGTGGTTGACGAACCCACGGAATTTGTCGGCGTCGTTCTCGGGGAAGCCGAGCATCTTGACGATCACGCGTACGGGGATGTGCTGCGCGTACTCCTCCGCCGCGTCGACGATGTCGCGCCCCTTCAGCGCGGCGACGAGCTCTTCGCAGTACGCACGCGTGGCCGGCTCGAGACGATCGATGGCCTGCGGAGCGAAAGCGGGGAGCAGCAACCGCCGGGCACCGTGATGGAACGGCGGGTCGGAGGAGATCGGCGGTGCGATGCCCCGCGGCGAGAGGTCGGGCGGGCGGTAGTCGGTGACGATGATGCTGCGCGACGTGAAGTTCTCGGTGTCGTATGCGATGGCCGAGATGTCATCGTGGCGCGTCGGGAGCCAGACACCCGCGTACCGATCTGAGTGGGCGACCGGACACTTCTGGCGGAGGTCGTCCCAGATCGGGAACGGGTCGGCGGCCCACACGTCGTCGGTGTGGTCGAAGTCCGTGGTCCAGTCGTCAACCGGGGGGTGGTGGCCCATCAGGCTCCATCCTCGATGATCACGGCCCGCTCGGGACAGTTGGCGGCGGCGAGGCGAGCGTTGTGCTCCTGATCGGTGGCGACGGATCCGTCGCCGATCTCTTGACCATTGCCGATGTCGTCGGGTGCGATCAGGGCGGGGGCCAGCGCGTAACACCGGCCGTGCCCCTCGCAACGGTCCTGGTCGACGTGGATCTTCATGACAGTCTTCCTTTGTGGGAAGCGCGATTCGAACCGAAGACTACGGCGCGGTGCGGAGGCTGGTGTTCTGCCGACCGGCCGAGTTCAACACCATCACTCCCCAGATGCGCGACGAGCTCGATGCCGCCCTCGACGAAGCGGAGCGCGATCCCGCGGTCAAGGTCGTGCTGTTGGCGGCGGAGGGCCGGGCGTTCTGTGCGGGGTTCGGGCTGGACTGGTCGACCGTTGGCCCGATCGCCGGCGCGGATCCGCCGGCACGCGTCTGGGACACCGTCGTCGACGTGCAGATGATCGGACGGTTCGGCAAGACGTTCGCCAAGCTGCACGAGATCTCGAAGCCCACCCTTGCCGCGGTGCAGGGGTGGTGCATCGCTGGCGGCACCGACATGATCCTCAACGCCGACATGATCATCGCGGGCGAGGCGGCGCGGTTCGGGTATCCGCCGGCACGAGTGTGGGGCGTTCCGGAAGCACCGTGGGTGTGGGTGGCGCGCCTGGGGCTCGAGCGCGCGAAGCGTTACCTGTTCACGGGCGACGAGTTGTCGGCATCGGAGGCGGCCGAGGTCGGGATGATCCTCGAGTGTGTGCCCGACGACGAGCTCGACGAGCGCGCGATGGCGTTGGCCCAACGCATGGCGCTGTTGCCGCTGAACCAACTGCAGATGATGAAGTGGATGCTCAACGATGTCGCGCGGCATCAGTACCAACCCGATACGAGCCGGTTGCTCGGGTTCATCTTCGACGGCGTTGCTCGCCACACCCAAGAGGGACTCGACTTCGTTTCCCGCGCGCAGGAGATCGGGTGGCGGGATGCGGTGCGAGAACGCGACCGGCCGTTTGGTGACTACGGAGAGCGTTCGAAGGGCTAGCGCCATGGCGGCTCGGGAACTCCCGTAGGACGTTCAAACGAGCCGAGGAGTGTCTGATGACGCAGCACGCACAGGGCAAGTTCGACATCGCCTCGTGGGACGAGGAGCCGTACGTGGAGATCGACGAGGCCCGGAAGTTGACTCGTGCCAGCGTGACGCAGCGCTTCTCCGGTGACATCACCGGTGACGGCTCGGTCGAGTGGTCGATGTTCTACCGAACCGACGGCACCGCCGACTGGGTCGGCATGCAGCGCATCGACGGACAACTCGGCGACCGCAAGGGTTCGTTCGTGTTGCAGAGCATCGGCACCTTCGACGGCAGCAAGGCCGCCGGCGACTGGACGGTCGTGCCCGGCTCGGGAACCGACGACCTCGAAGGCCTGCAGGGCTCCGGTCGAATGGAAGCCCCGATGGGCTCCACCGCGAGCTACGAGCTCGATTACGCCCTGAAGTAACGGCGGAATGGTGACGGCTCGAATCCCGTTGCAGCGTCCCTATGAGCACCGCCCTTGACGTTCGCAGAGCCGAGACCCGCCCACATACGAAGATCGGGTGGCTGGACAGCCACCACAGCTTCAGCTTCGGTGGCCACTACGACCCGAACAACACCCATCACGGGCTGCTGCTCGTGTCGAACGACGACCGGGTCGCCGCCGGCACCGGCTTCAGCACCCATCCGCACCAGGACATGGAGATCGTCACGTGGGTGTTGTCCGGCCGGCTCGAGCACAAGGACTCGGAGGGCAACCAGGGCGAGCTCTATCCCGGCCTGGCTCAGCGCATGAGTGCGGGCAGCGGCATCTGGCACTCGGAGATGAACCCGTCGACGACGGAAGACGTCCACTTCATCCAGATGTGGGTACCGCCCGACACTGACCGCATCGACCCTGGCTACGAGCAGCTCGACATCAACGCCGAGCTCGACAAGGGCGGTCTGCAGCCGATCGCCTCGGGGCAGGGCCACGACGCGGCGATCACGATTCGCCAACGCGACGCGGTGCTGTGGGGCGGACGCCTCAAGCCGGGTGAGATCGTGTCGGTGCCCGACGGTCGCCATGCGCATCTGTTCGTCGCCGTCGGTGACGCCGCGCTCGAAGGTGCGGGAGGTCTTTCAGAGGGCGATGCGGTGCGACTCGTAGGGGCCGGCTCGCCGAAGCTCACCGCCGGGCCGAACGGCGCCGAGGTGCTCGTCTGGGTGACGGCATGAATCGCAACGAGCTCACGGCGCGGCACGGGGATCGCGGCCCGCTCGGCGAGATGTTCGGCAGTCCCGTCTTCTAGTCTCCCGGCGTGCTCGTGCTGTCGCAGTCCGATGTGGCGTCGGTGCTCGACATGAATCAGTTGATCGACGCGGTCGAGGCCGCGATGGTCGACATGAGCGCCGGCCGAGCGTCGGTGCCGCCTCGTGTCGGCGCGATGGTGGCCGACCGCAGCGCGATCTTGGCGGCGATGCCCGCCTACCTCCCATCGAGCGGGGCGCTCACGACCAAGTTGGTGAGCGTGTTCCCGGAGAACCACGACCGGCCCACGCACCAGGCCGTCATCTGCTGCTTCGACCCCGAGACGGGCACGCCGATCGCGATCATGGACGGCACGCTGATCACGGCGATGCGCACGGCCGCGGGATCGGCATCGGCCACCCGGATGCTGGCGCGCGCGGATCGCTCGGTGGTCGCCATCGTGGGCACGGGCGTGCAGGCCGGCACGCACGTGCAGGCGCTCCGGTGCATCGGCCTGGAACAGTTCGTCGTCGCCGGTCGAGACGCGGGCAATGTCGGCGCCTTTGCCGACGAGCAGGCAATCGATGCGTCGCCGTCGATCGAGGACGCGGTGCGCAGCGCGGACGTCGTGTGCGTCACGACCCACGCCGCCGCACCGGTGATCGAGCGCGCGTGGATTCGTCCGGGCACGCACATCAACTCGGTCGGGTACAACACGCAAGGATCTGGCGAGCTCGATGCCGCCACGATCCGCGACGCGTTCGTGGTCGTCGAGTCACGCGCCGCCGCGTTCGCGGCGCCGCCCGCCGGCGCGGTGGAGTTGCTCGGCGTTCTCGAGCCCCGCGATGTCGCCGAGATCGGCGAGAAGCCCGTTCGTCCCGACGATGAGCGGATCACCGTCTACAAGTCGGTGGGGGTGGCGGTGCAGGACGCGGCGGCCGCCGCAGTCGTGCTCGCCGAAGCCCGCGCCCGCGGCATCGGCATCAACGTGGCCATCTAGTCGCATACTCGAGGCAATAGGGGGCGCTTACCGCCCCCTGTTGCCTCGAGAATCAGGCGTAGGTGCGGACGAGTTCGAGGACGGCGTCGACGTCGGGGCCGTCGCCCGTCAACGACGTCGCGGCCGGATCGAGGCGGCGGGCGGCGACGAGGCAAAGCTCCACACCGTCGCCGCTGATCGTCGTCACCGCGGCTTCGTCCGGAACGAAGTCCCACGCGTCACCGTTCAGGCCGTGCAACCTGAACGCCACCGGGCCGGAGAGGGAGCGCCGGGCGCGCGCGAAGGCGTATGGGATCGTGCGCCACGCGAGTCGCGCGATGTGGCGGAGTCGGGGTGCGGGTGCGAGCTCCACGCCGAGAGCATCCGCAACGTCGCCGGTGTGAATCCATGTCTCCGCCACGCGGGTCGTGGCCAACGTGCGTGCCGACAGCTGGCCCGCAACCCACTCGACTCGCAGGTGCGGATCACTCGCGGCCAGCAGGGCGCGCAGTTCGTCGGCCCCTGCGTTGTACCGATCTCGCACTGCTGCGCCCGGCAGGCCGCGCCCGTGCTCCACCATCCGGGCCGCGCCCTCGTCGACGTCGGTAGCCGGACCGACGCCGGCCGTCAGTTCGCTGAGTACTTCGGCGAACCGTCCACGGGCACTGCCGATCGCCATCTCGTTGGTCTGGGCGACGTGGAGGACGACGTCGGCGACGCTCCAGCCTTCGCAGCGCGACGGCCGCTGCCAGTCGCGCTCGTCGAGGTCCGCGACCAGGCCCAGAAGCTCCGCCTGCTGCTCAGCGAGTGCAGCAACGATGTCGTCCACAACGCTCCGATCATTGCGACGGCTCCCACCGGAAGAACCGGCGAGCCAAGACGATGCCGATCATGGCCCATGCCGCGAGCACGAGGAGGCTCGAGATCGGTATGCCGGCCCCGGGGTCGTACGCGGCCCGGAGGCTCGTCGTGAGCGCCTTGATCGGAAAGGCACTGATGATGTGATCGAGCCACGCCGGCAGGACGAGCCCGTAGGAGAACGTTCCGGAGACGAGCGCCAGCGGCAAGTACGTGCCGTTCGTGATCGCACCCGATGTCTCGGCACGACGGATGGCCGCGCTGATCGCCAGGCCGAGGGCTGCGAAGCAGAGGATGCCCAGGACGAGTACGCCGACGAGCAACGGCAGGCGACCGACCTGCGGTGAGATGCCGAACACGACTCGACCGAGCACCACGGTCGTGACCGCGATCAACAGTGAGGTCAGCAGGACGCTCGTGAGCTGTCCGGCGATGTACATGCCGGGTGGCAGCGGCGTGGCCCGCATCCGCTTGAGCACGCCTTCGGCCCGAAGCGTCGCGATCGTCGCGGCGAGGGTTCCGTAGGCCGCGACGATGATGCCGAACGCGAGGATGCCGGGGACGAACAGCGTCAGCGGGTCGAGGTCGGGCCGTCCTCGCACGGTGTCGCCGGAGTTGATGGCCCCGAAGATCAAGAGCAGCCCGACCGGCAGCACGAACGTGAAGAACGCCGCCTCCGGATTGCGCCAGAAGGCGCGTTGTTCCATTCCCACCTGATGCACGAGCAGCCTCGGTCCGTTCATGGCGCGACCAGCTCGAGGTACGCGTCTTCGAGCGTTGGCGGGGCGACAGTGAGATCGCTCACGTCGCCGTTGGCCAACAGCGTGCGCAGGCTCGCGGCGCTGTCGTCCGCTTCCAGTTCGACTCGATCGCCGCTCGCCGCCGTGAAGGAGATTCGCGTGGGTGCGTTCGCAAGGTGTGTGAGCTCGCGCGGTGTGCCGACGGCGCGTATCGTGCCTCCGCTCAAGATCGCGACTCGGTCGGAGAGCCGTTCGGCTTCGTCGAGGTAGTGGGTGGTGAGCAGCACGGTCTTGCCGAGCGATTGCAGGTTCTCGATTGCGGCCCAGCACCGCCGACGCGCTTCGGGATCGAAACCGGTCGTCGGCTCGTCGAGGAAGATGAGATCGGGATCGCCGGCCAGAGCGAGCGCGAAGTCCAGCCGCCGGCGCTGCCCGCCGGAGAGCCGCCGCACGAGCGTTGTGCGTTCCTCGCGCAGCTCGACGACATCGAGCAGCTCGTCGAGCGGACGCGGCGTCGGGTAGTACGCCCGCCAGCCGTCGAGCAGCTCGCCGACGCGGAGGTGATTCGGGAAGCCGCACTCCTGCAGCACGACGCCGGTGCGCTGCCGCAGCTCGAGCGGATGGCTCGCCGGATCGAACCCGAGCACTCGAACGAACCCCGCGGTCGCATTCCGGTAGCCCTCGAGGATCTCGACGGTGGTCGTCTTCCCGGCGCCGTTGGGGCCGAGCAACGAGAAGACCTCACCGGGCCGGACCTCCAGATCGAGGCCGGTCAGGACGGCCCGTTCGCCGTAGTGCTTCCGCAGCCCTTGGACGACGATTGGTGAGTTAGATACGGGCATGTGACTAAGATACGAGTCTGTATCTAAATGTCAAGGGTGCTTCGAAGTGCAAGATGTCACGGTGGCCGAGCGATGGACGCAGGAGCGACGGCGGGAGCACACGCGCAACCTGTTGCTCGACGCGGCCAAGGACGTGTTCGCGCGGCGTGGGTTCGAGGGCGCGTCCCTCGAGGAGATCGCCGAAGCCGCGGGCTACACGCGCGGCGCGATCTACAAGCACTTCGGCACCAAGGAGGAGCTCTTCCTCGCGGTGAACAAGCGGTTCAACGAGAGCTTTCTCGCCGCGTTCGTCGAGTCGATCGATCCCGAGACGCCGGTCGAGGATCTCGACTTGGCGTCGCTCGCCAAGCAGTGGCACGAGATGCAGTACTCCGATCCGCACGACTTCGCGCTCGGCCTCGAGTTCAACTTGTTCGTGCTCCGTCATCCGGAGACGCAGGAACGGGTGGCCAAGCAACGCCTCGACCTCGCGCAGATGATCGCCGACTTCATCGACGAGCAATCCGTGCGCCTCGGAGAGACCCTCCACATGAGCTCGCTGACGCTGGCGCGTCTCTCGTTGGCCTGCTCGGATGGCCTTCAGCTGGCGGCCTTCCTCGACCGCGGCCAAGACGACCTGTACGAACCGTTCCTCGCACTGCTCGTGACCGCGATCGAGGACAGCCCGACCAAGAAGCAGAGGAAAAAGAGCGCGAAGTAATCTCGTCACGCCATTGAACGGGAGCAACACATGGGGCAGAACACGGCGTTGATCCAGGTGCTCGGCGCGATCGCGTACGGCGAGCTCAAGGCGTACGACGGAGCCAAAGCTGAGGCCGAGGTGGCCACGACCGAGGACGAACGCCGTTGGCACCGACAGGTCGCGGCGGAGGAGTTGCGACATCACAAGGGCTTCGTGAAGCGGCTGGAAGCACTCGGCGCCGATCCCGAACGGGCGATGGCGCCCTATCGCCGGCCGCTCGACCGCTACCACGCACGCGTGACCGACGATCCGATCGAAGAAGCCGTGTTCGGTTACCTCGGAGAGGGCATCGCCGACGACCTCCTGCAATGGCTGCAGAAGGTCGCGGATCCCGAGACCGTTGCCTTCGTCGACACGGTGATCGCAGACGAGGTCGAGCACGAGGCCGCGGCAACGAGGGTGTTGCGCGATCTCCTCGAGACGACACCGAGCGGCCGCGCTCGCGCGGCACGAGCGGCGCGCGTCATGCATGCACACATGCTGTGGTCCGGCCGCGAAGGTGCCGCGCCGTTGGCCGCGTTCGTGCGTCTCGGACGCACGCCCGACCTGCTGCGCGTCATCATCGGCGGTCAAGCCCGACGGCTGCGCGCCATCGGTATCCACCTGTGGCTCCCGATGCCCACCTCGAAATCCCGTGCATAGCCACACAAAAGTGTGTTGCTATGCACGGGATTTGGGGAGGAGGCCCGTGTGACCACGATGCCTGCGGCGTTCATCGGCCACGGCAGCCCGATGAACGCCCTCGAGCACAACCGCTACACCGCGGCGTGGAGAGCATTCGGCGAGTCCGTACCGGCGCCTCGCGCCATCCTCGCGATCTCGGCGCATTGGTACATCAATGCCACCGCGGTCACGGCGATGAAGACACCCCGCACGATCCACGATTTCTACGGCTTCCCCGACGAACTCTTCGCCGTGGAGTACCCGGCGGCGGGCGCGCCCGACGTTGCCGAACAGATCGCCGACGTCGTCGATCCGGTGTGGGTCGGCCTCGACCTCGACAGTTGGGGGATCGACCACGGCACGTGGTCCGTGCTGACGCACCTGTTTCCCGATGCCGATGTTCCGGTGGTGCAACTGGCCATCAACGCGATGAAGCCGTTCGAGTACCACCTCGATCTCGGTGAGCGGCTCGCGCCATTGCGCGACGACGGCGTGCTGATCGTCGGCAGCGGCAACGTCGTGCACAACCTCGGGCGCGTCGACTGGAGTCGGCCTGAAGGCGGCTTCGACTGGGCGCAACGGTTCGACGAGTCGGCGCTCGAAACGATGACCGGATCGCCCCACGACGTGCTGGCGTTGCAAGAGCACCGCGACTTCGATCTGGCCGTCCCGACACCCGATCACTTCATCCCGCTGCTCTACATCGCCGGGCTGGCCGCGGCTGCGGGCGAAGGAGCCGACGTCATGATCGAGGGCTGTGCGATGGGCAGCCTGTCGATGACGTCGTACACGCTCGATTCGCAGCGCCCGCCGGCGGAAGACGATGTCTCTCCCGCGGCGACGCTGCCGGATCCGGATGTCGTACCGCCCGAGGACACCAACGCCTGACCGAACGAACAAGGATGGCGCGATGAGCGAGATGGACGCGGCCAAGCTGCGCCGCGAATTGCTGGCCCTCATGCGCCGGCTCGTGGACGGACCTCTCACCCTCGAAGCGGGATTGCGGGCGACCGCCGCGGTACGCCGCGGTGTCGACGTCCTGCAATCGGAACTCGTCGTCACCGCGCGCGGCGAAGGCGCGTCGTGGGCGTCCATCGGTGAAGCACTCGGCGTGACGACGCAGGCCGCGCATCAACGCTTCAGCGCGAAGACGTGACCACCGCGAGCTTCACGGCCACGTCACCCCGCCGCACCGTTCCCGCTTGCACCACCCGCGCGTTGATGCCGCGCAGATGGAGCTCTTTTCCTTCCGGCGAGTTCACGAACCGCGCCGCGTCCTGCCCGAAGCGCGCCGCGAACTTGGCGCACCCGTTGTGCGGTTCGGCCGTGACCTCGATCACCGCCGTGCCGAGCTGCACGCGCGTGCCTGTCGGCAGGTTGTCGTCCGACAGGTTGATGTCGACGAACAGCTGGTCGCCGGCCTCGGCCCAGCGCGATCGATCCTCGCCGGCGAACAGCGCGATCGCGCGTGCGTTCATGATCGTGAGCTGACGATTCGTTTCGGCCGACCCGTCGGGCGTCTGCCGGCTACCACGGTCTCGCCACGTGTCCCCGACGACGCCCGCCTCGGCGGTCAGCTCGGCTTCATCGAGCAGCTCACGCTCGCCGACGGCCGGCCGGCAGACGATGAGCTCCACCGTGCCGTTGTCCGGCGGCGACCCCCACAGGGTGTCGAGAGCGGCTTCGAACTCGTCCGTCGTGCGGTGCGCCACGCATGCCATCGTGGCCGATCATGGACGCGAGGGGGCAGGCATTTCCCGGGCGGGAGGATCCGAGCTGGTATCTGTTTTGATACCATACCCCGATGACACCGGCCACCCTGCTCCGAGACGCGCGGCGCCGAAGCGGGCTCACGATCCGCCAGCTGGCCCGACGCGCCGGCACCTCGCACTCCGCCATTGCCGCCTACGAGTCCGGCGCGAAGTCGCCGAACAGCGCCACGCTCCGCCGCCTCGTTCGAGCCTGCGGCTTCGAGATCGAGTCGCAGCTGCGACCGATCGTCCCCTTCGAGGACCGCCCGCAGCGCGGTCGCGAGCTCCTCGAGGTCCTCGACCTCGCCGGTGAGTTTCCGGCCGATCACCGACCGCTCGCCCGCCGGCGGTTCGCGCGGTCGTGACCACACTGGCCGAGAAGGTCGTGGCGCTGCATCGCGCGCTCGACGAGGCCGCCCTGCCGCACGCGTTCGGCGGCGCGCTCGCGCTCGCTTGGTGCACCCGTCAGCCGAGAGGAACGGCCGACATCGATCTCAACGTGTTCGTGCGCCCGGCGAGGGTCGGCAAGGTTCGTGCCGCGCTTCCGCGCGAGGTGGTGTGGACTGCGACCGACACCCGTCAGCTCGAGCGCGACGGGCAGACGCGTTTGTACTGGGACACCACGCCCGTAGATGTGTTCCTCAACACCACCGACTTCCACGAGTCGGTCACGCAGCGCGTCGCGTTCGAGCCGTTCGCGGGCGAGATGCTGCCGTTCTTGTCGTGCTTCGACCTCGCGGTGTTCAAGGCCTTTTTCGACCGGCGTCGCGATTGGGCCGACCTCGAAGACATGCTCGCCGCCGGCAGCGTCGACCCCGATGCCGTGATCGCCACCCTCGCGACGTACATCGGCCCCGACGACGAGCGCATCGCCAAGATGCGAGAGCTGGCCACCGAATGACCCACTCGATATCCCACTCAGGCATCTACAGATCTGTAGATGCCTGAGTGGGATTTGCTAGTCGTCGCGCTCGTGGTCGGCGACCTTCAGCGGGCCGTCGCCGATCTCGACGATCGGCTCCTCGCGGTTGTCGTACTCGGTACGCAGCGCCTTGCTCATCACGGCGTGCATGTCGTAGAGCGCGGTGATGTAGGTGAGGTAGAGGATCTGCTCGTCGGTGAGCTCGGCTTTCAGCGCGGCGAACACGCTGTCGGGCACCCGCCCGCCGTCGTACACGAGGCAGTCGGTGTACGCGAGCACCGCCGCTTCGATCGGCGACCAGCACGAGGCGCCGGCGCCGAACGGGATCGCTTGCACCTGCTCCTCGGTGAAGCCGTGGGTGCGCATTGCCTTGCAATGCTGCGAGAAGACGAACTGGCTGCCGCGGGCCCATCCCGCGCGGCACTGCCCGAGCTCGCGCAACTTGGGATCGAGCACGGACTCCGAGCCTCGGTACACCCCGAAACCGCCGACCGCGTGATCGAACACCGCGGGCACCAGCGCGAACACCGTCCACCAGTCGCCCGGGGTACCGCTCGACGTGCCGGGCTCGGCCACCGGATCGCGGTCGCCGAACAGGAAGTCGTACATGAGTTGCACCGAAGGGGCGGCTTCGGAGCGCGGCACTTCTCGCAGTCGGGGCATGCGGCGTTCTAGCGCACGATGATCGGCACCTGCGAGTAGCCCCGAACGGTGCTGGTGTGCAGCCGCACCGCTCGGTCGTGGTCGACCTCCCACGTCGGATAGCGCTTCAGCGTCTCCTCCAAAGCGATCCGACCCTCGAGCCGAGCCAGCGCAGCACCGACGCAGAAATGAATGCCGTATCCGAACGACACGTGGTGGTGATGATCGCGGTGGATGTCGAAGCGGTCGGCGTCGGGATAGACGCGTTCATCGCGGCCCGCCGCGCCCGTGAGGAGCAGCACCTTCGAGTTCACGGGGATCGTCGTGTCGTGCAGCTCGACATCGCGCGTCGTCCACCGTCCTTGCACCGGCGACGGCGCCTCGTACCGGAGAAGCTCCTCGACGGCGTTCGGTAGCAACGCGCTGTCGGCGGCGAGCTGCGCGCGCTGTTCGGGGTAGGCGGCCAACACCACCGCTGCCCAACCGAGCAGCCTCGCGACGGTCTCGGTGCCGGCGGCGAGCAGGAGGTTGGCAAAGCTCGTGCTCGCGGTTCGGGACAGACCAGCCTGCGCGAGCGACGTGAGGAGGTCGTCCCGCGGCGAGGCCTTGCGCTCGTCGAGCAGCCCGGCGAGGTACTCGTGCACCTCGCGTCCCGCGGCCATCGACACCTCGTTCACCATTCCGACGCCGGGCTCGATGTGGAAGATGCGGTCGAGGACGTGACGGAATGTCTCCTGGTCCTCGTCGGGCACGCCGAGCAACGACGAGATCACCATCGACGGCAACTTCGCGCCGAAGTCCTGCAAGTAGTCGAACGTGCTGTTCCCCGATTGCGCGTCCAGCATGTCGGCGCAGTAGCCCCGGATACGGTCCTCGAGCACGGCCGTGTGCCTCGGCGTGAACGCCCGGGAGATCAAGTGACGCAGCTCCGTGTGCTCCGGAGGATCCAAGAAGATGATCTGCCCTGTCGAGCTCAGATCGTGGCCCATGAGCTCGAGCACGGTGCCCTTGGCCGAGCTGAACGTCGCCGGGTCGCGGTGGGCCGCCTCGACGTCGCGGTACCGGGTCAACGCGTAGAAGTCGAGCTTGTCGTTGCGGTAGACGGGCGCTTCGTCCCGCATCCGCTTCCACGTCGGATGCGGATCGACGTCGATCTCCACGTCGAACGGATCCCAGTACAGCTCAGGGGCATCCGTTTGCATCGCGCTCACGGCCCTACGTTGCCACGTCAGCGTGGAGACAGCGCCGAGCCACTGGTGACGGCCCCGCTACCGTGCCGCGGTGAACGTCATCGTCGAGGTACTCGGCTGGTCCGGAGCGGTGCTCGTGATCGGCGCCTATCTCCTCTCGACGCGCGACATCTGGCCTGCATCCGGAACGAAGAGCGCCGTCGTCAACGTCGTCGGCGCGGCCCTGCTCACCACGAATGCCTGGTACCACCGCGCGTTCCCGTCCGCCGCGCTGAACGTGGTGTGGATCGCGATCGGTGCCGCCACGCTCGCCCGGGCCGCCGGCCGGAACGCGTCGCCCGGCGAGAGCACGTAGCTGCGATCTCAGAGCGCTAACCGGACCCATAGGTCGACGTTGCGCTCCGAGTTCCCGGCTTGCGCCACCAGATCGCGGTCCAGTCGACCGTCGTCATCTCCGCCGCGATGCCGTGAGCCGACCGGTAGTCGTCGACGGCCTGCCGGCACGGGATCCAACCGTGGTAGTCGTCGATGATCACGAAGCCGCCAGGCGAGACCCGGGGTTCCAGAGCGACCAACGCGTCCATCGTCGATTGATAGAGGTCGCCGTCGATGCGCAACACCGCCAGTTGCTCGATCGGAGCGGACGGCAGCGTGTCCTCGAACCAACCGGGGAGCAGCCGCACCTGCGCGTCGAGGAGGCCGTAACGCGCCAGGTTCGCCTCTACGTCCTCGAGACTCACCTTCAACGCGTCGACGTGTGACCAGTCGTAGCCCTGGTCCTCGGGGAAGCGGGCGACGTCCGGCACCGGGAGACCTTCGAACGAGTCGGCCCCCCACACCGTTCGATCGGTCACGCCGTGCGCCGCGAGCACGCCGCGCAGCAGCGCGACGACGCCACCGCGCCACACGCCGCACTCCACGAAGTCGCCCGCGACGCCCTCGCGGAGCGCGGTCTCCGCGCACCAACGCACGTTCGCCAAGCGAGCGCCCCCGACCATCGTCTCTGCGGCCGGCGGCCAGTCGCGGCCCTCGGCCCGCACCGCGGTGTCGCCGCACGGGCGCACGATCCGCCAACCGTTCGAGCGCAGGACCGGGAGCACCGAGTCGCGACCGCCGGGCCACGCATCCAGATCGACGTCGCGCACCTCCTGGTCGAGGAACAGCTCGCGGGTGAGACAGGCCGAGAGCAGGTCGAGGTAGCGGTCCGCCGCCGCCCGTTCGGTCATCGGCGGCAACGTACTGTCTGGATCGATGAAGTTGCTCGTCGTCGGCGGCTCCTCCGGCATCGGCCACGCCGTCGCCTCGCAAGCAGTGCACGAAGGCCACGACGTGATCGTCGCCGCCCGACGATCCGTCGAGGCGTGGCGGTCGATCACGCTCGACGTGCGCGACGAAGCGTCCGTCGCCAGGGGTTTCGACACCATCGCTGAACTCGACGCCGTGCTCTACGCCTCTGGCATCGCGCAGCTCGCGCCCCTGAG
This sequence comes from Acidimicrobiaceae bacterium, assembly GCA_041166745.1. Taxonomy (GTDB): domain Bacteria; phylum Actinomycetota; class Acidimicrobiia; order Acidimicrobiales; family JACDCH01; genus DASUCS01. Next base: position 51,829 of record JBEEGH010000028.1, on the reverse strand, counting down.
CGATCAGTCGGCCGACGATTGGCGCGCCACGCTCGAGACCAATGTCGTCGGCGCCGCGCTCGTGGCGAAGCACGCCGTGCCGCTGCTCGCTACGTCGAACGGCGTGATGCTGTTCTGCTCGTCGACAACGGACGACGAGCATCGGTGGGGCCTCGGTTCGTACGGCGTCAGCAAGGCCGCGCTCAACCGGTTGGTCGACGGTCTGCGGGCCGAGCACCCGGAGGTGCGTTTCGTGCGGGCCACCCTCGGCCCCACGATGAGCACGGGTTTTGCCGGCGGCTGGGACGGCGACCTTCTCGGCGAGGCGTTCAACCGGTGGATCGAGCGCGGTCAGCACACCGCCAACACGATGCCGCTCGACGGCCTCGCGCACGTGGTGGTGTCACTCCTCGCGACGCTGCATGCCCATCCCGAAGTCGCCATGCCCATCGTCCACCTCGAACCCCCCGGCGGCCCATTCTCGAGGCAATAGGGAGCGGTAACCGCCCCCTATTGCCTCGAGTCCGCGTTCGGAGCGGCATTCGAGGGCCACTGCGGGCGGTAGTAGCCGTCGAAGCGCAGCTTCCCGTCGCGCAGTTCGCGGAAGGTGAGGAAGTCGCCCTTGTACCCCTTGTGGTCGCCCGGGCCGAACTGCACGTAGCAGGACGGTCCACCGTTGGTCGCGGGCATCCAGCGGATGCGCTCGAGCCCGTCGCGGACGTGACGCGGCGTGGGGATGGCGGCATTGGCGATGCCCTGCAACGCGGCGCGAGCTGTGTCGTACGCGAGCGCGACCACGACGTTGCGCGTCGCGCGACCGAATCGCGCAGAGAAGCGTTGCAGCATCGCTTCGTAGTTCGGGTTGGCGCCGTCCTCGCCCAGCTGGTCGATGCCGTGCCATCCCTCGAGTCCTTGCGCCCACGCGTTCGAGTTCGAATAGAACATGAACGCGGTACCCATCACGCGGGGCGGATCCCAGTCGAGGGCTCGGAACGCCTCGGCGAAGTGGAAGGTCGAGTAGCCGTAGCCGCCGTAGTAGATGCCCTGCGTGCCCATGTCGCGCATCTCGGCCAGATGTTCCTTGAGCCCGCGCGGATTCGGCTCGAGCATCACCTCGCGCGTCACGGTCATACCGAGCCGCATGGCTTCGTCGCGGAAGAAGTCGGCGTAGTCGCGCCCGGACGATCCGGCTTCCCAGAACAACCCGACCTTCGTGTGGCCGTGTTGGTACAGCCAGTTGGCACACATCACGCCCTCGGTGGGGATGTCGCCGTTGGCGATCGTGAAACACGATTCACTTGCGAACCGGTGCGCGCCCGTCCAGCCGATGACCGGCACGCCGATCTCGTCGGCGACGGGTTGCAACGTGAGGCAGTTGTCCGAGATCAACGGCCCGATGATCACGACGCAGCCCTGGTCGACGAGCCACTTGTAGCCCTCGATGACCTTGCGATAGTTCTCCCGCGGGAGGCCTCGGGCGTCGGCGGTGACGAGCGCGACCGGGCTGCGGCCCCACACGCCCTCGTTCATCGCATCCTCGAGGGCGAGGATGGACGGGTCGAGCCAGTCGGCGAGCAACTGCCCGAGATCCATGTCGACGAGGATCCCGATCTTCACCGGCTCGAACGGGTCGCCCTGCGTCTGTACGCCCCTGGTCGGCGGATAGACGACGATCTCGGCGACGGCTCGCTCGCCGACGGCCCCTCCGCCCTCGTACCACTGGCCGCCCTCGCCGCCGATGCCCTCGAGGTTGGAGCTCGTGCTGAAGGGCACGTTGCACACGGCGCGGTCGGGTTGCGCGATGCCGTGGTCGACGGGCGCGGGGAACATTCGTTCCGCGTAGGGATGGTGTTCGGGTGTGTCCGGCATCTCGATCTCCTGGCGGGCGATCGTAGGCTCCCGGCTCGTGTATCTGATGCGGTTCGACCTGCGCGCTCCTGCCGGTGGCGTCGCGCCGGCCGCGCTGTACGCCGCCGCCCTCGACATGGTCGAGTGGTCAGAGACCAGGGGATGTGCGCTGGTGGTGCTGTCGGAGCATCACGCTTCGCCCGACGGATACCTCCCGACTCCCATCGTCGTCGCGTCCGCGATGGCCGCTCGCACGACGACCCTGCCGTTGCTGATCGGCGCCGCGATCCTGCCGCTCTACGAACCGGTGCGGCTGGCCGAGGAGATGGTGGTGCTCGACATCATCAGTGGTGGTCGGGTGTCCTACGTGTTCGGGCTCGGCTACCGGCCGGAGGAGTACGCGATGTTCGGCGTCGCGTCTGCCGACCGCGCGCGGCGCGCGGAAGACAACCTCGCGGTCGTGCTCGAAGCACTGAAGGGTGAGCCGTTCGACCACGACGGCCGACGAATCTGGGTGACACCGAAACCATCGACCGACGGCGGCCCGTCGATCGCGTACGGCGGTGGTTCGGTGGCGGCCGCGAGGCGCGCCGCCCGGTTCGGCCTCGACTTCCTCGCGCAAACCGATCGCCCCGAGCTGGCCGTTGCCTACAACGAGGAGGCAGCACGGGTGGGCCGGACACCGGGACACATCACGCTGCCGAGCCCCGGCGATCCGATGACGGTGTTCGTCGCCGACGACGTCGATCAGGCGTGGGACGAACTCGGCCCCTACCTGCTGCACGACGCCGTCACGTACGCCGAATGGAACGACGACGCCGAGATCGCGAGCGTGTCGCACAGCAAGACGGTGGACGACCTGCGCGCCGAGGGCGGCGCCCATCGCGTCTTCACCGTCGGCGAGGCCGTCGAACACGTCCGGACCCACGGCATCCTGCCGCTGCATCCGTTGTGCGGCGGCCTGCCGCCGAGCTTGGCGTGGCCGTACTTGCACCGCGTCGTGGACGAGGTGCTCCCGGCCGCGCGCTGAGTGCGACGCGGCGGGCTACGCGGTCGCTTCCTCGGCGAGCTGCGCGAGCGTCTTGGCGGCAACGCCTCCGAAGCGGCCCTGGTCCATGGCACGGATCGAAACGTCGTGACCTGCCACCGAGGCGCGCAACGCGCCAACGGTGCACTGCTCGCGTGGGCGATGGGCGAACGGGTCGAAGTGGTACCAGCGCATCGCGTTCTCGTGCGTGATCTTGTCGAGCTCGTCGCGCGGCACGTCGTAGCGAGCCGCCATCTCGACGAGCTCCTCGGGCGCGTGAGGCCACGACGAATCGGAGTGGGGATAGTCCTGCTCCCAGCAGATGTTGTCGATGCCGATCTCGTTGCGCAGCGCGAGCCCGACGGGGTCGGCGATGAAGCACGTGAGGATGTGCTCACGGAAGATGTCCGACGGCACCCGATCGCCGAAGTCCTGCCCGGTCCAGAGGTGGTGCATGTCGTACGTGCGGTCGAGCCGGTCGAGGAAGTACGGGATCCACCCCGTACCACCTTCCGAGAGCGCGACGTGAAGCGACGGGAACTCCTTGAACACGCGCGACCACACGAGATCGGCGGCGGCCATGCAGATGTTCATGGGTTGCAACGTGATCATCACGTCCATAGGCGCGTCAGGAGCGGTCACCGCGAGCTTCCCCGACGAACCGAGATGCACGTTCAGCACCACGTCGTGGTCGACGAGCGCACGCCACATCGGGTCCCAGTGCGCGTCGTGGAAGCTCGGCAGACCGAGCGTTGCCGGGTTCTCGGTGAACGTCATCGCGTGGCAGCCCTTCGCCGCCACGCGCCGGATCTCGGCCGCACACAGCTCGGGATCCCACAGCACCGGCAACGCCATGGGGATGAAGCGCCCGGGATGCGTGCCGCACCACTCGTCGATGTGCCAGTCGTTGTACGCCCGCGTTACGGCGAGCGCGAGATCTTTGTCGGCGACGGCACCGAACAGCCGCCCGGAAAAAGAGGGGAACGACGGGAAGCACAGGCACGCGAGCACGCCGCCGGCGCTCATGTCCTTGACCCGCTCGTTCACGTCGTAACAACCGGGCCGCATCTCCTCGAACGACGTGGGGTTCACGCCGTACTCCTCTTTGGGACGACCCGCGACCGCGTTCAAGCCGATGTTCGGAATCGTCTGGCCGTCGAAGACCCACACGTCGTTGCCGCTGCTGGTGTGCTCCACCTTCGGTGCGAGGTCCGCGTACTTGGCCGGCAACCGCCCGTCGAACACGTTCGGCGGCTCGACGACGTGATCGTCGACACTGATGAAGATCATGTCGTCGACGCTCACAGGCGGCCTTCCGGGCGGATGTCTTCGGGGATCCAGTCGGGGGCGCGGCGTTCGGAGAACGACGTCCATCCTTCGACGTATTCGTGGCCGCGAAGGCTGGCGTCCATCGCCATGCGGTCGTAGCTGCCGTACTGGAGATTGATCGCCCGCTTCACCTCACGCCGGGCTTCGGGTGCACCCCAGCAGCACTCGGTGAGTACTTGCGTCGCCGCGGCCATGAGCGAATCGTGAGGAACGATGCGCGTCACCAGCCCCCAGTCGCACGCCTCGGCGGCGGTGAGCGTGCGTCCACTGAGCAGTAGATCGCGCGCTCGGGCGATGCCGACTTGGTGCGGGAGGATCTGGCTGTAGTGCGTGTCAGCGATGCCGCGATAGATCTCGGGTGAACGAAACGTCGACCGGTCCGACGCGACGGCCACATCCGACAGCATCGCGATCATCATCCCGCCTCCGAACGCGATGCCGTTGATCGCGCTGACGACCGGCTTGGCCGAGTGGCGGATCGCGTCGAACGGAGTGACGTCCATGTTCAGCACGTCGCCGAGGTCGGTCCAGTTGTCGTCGTACGTCGAGCTCATGTCGCCGCCGGGGATGAACACGTCGCCGACGCCGGTGACGAGCAGCCCCGCCAGCGCGGCGTCGCGATTCACCACATCGACGGCCCGCCGCACGCCGAAGTACATCGCTGGTGTCATGGCATTGCGTTTCTCCGGCCGGTCGACCACGCAGTGAGCAAGTGAGCCGTGGCGCTCGAAGCGCAGGTACGGCGTGCCCAGCCAATCGCCCTCCGGTGGACGGGGGTTCACAGAGCAACCTTCATGGCGCAGCAACTTATGATCCCCGGCTTATGGCGTCGAACGAAGCGCGAGTACGGCTCGAGATCGACGGGCCGATCGCCGTCATCACCAACGATCAGCCCGACAAGCACAACGCGTTCGACGACGCGATGGATGTGCGGCTCTTCGAGATCCTGGGCGAGCTCGCGGAGCTGCCCGACGTGCGGGCTGTGGTCTGGCGGGCGGAGGGCAAGTCGTTCTCGTCGGGACGAGATGTGGCCGCCATCGGCGGTGGGGCCGTTGAGCTCACGCATCACGAGCTGATGGCCCGCGGCCACGCCGGAATCCGCCAGATCTTCGATCTGCACGTGCCGATCCTCGTGGCGATGCAGGGTTGGGCGATCGGCGCCAGCTTCCAACGCGCGCTGCTGTGCGACATCCGCATCGCGAGCGAGGAGGCGCGCTTCATGCTCCCCGAGGTGACGCACGGCGTGATCCCGGACACCGGCGGTGTCGCGCGGCTGTTCCAGATGTGTGGGCACGGTGTGACCGCCGACCTGGTGCTCACCGGTCGCGCGATGGACGCGCAAGAGGCGCTGCACCACGGCGTGGTGTCACGCGTCGTACCTCGCGACCAGCTCGACGAGGAAGTGTTCGAGATGGCCAACAAGATCGCCGCCGCGCCGGAGCCGACGATTCGCGTCGCGCGGCGCATCCTCGGTCATCTCGCGACCCCAGACGTGCTCGCGTCCATGGACGAGGAGATGGTGGCGCAGACGTTCCTCAAGCACGAGCGCGACGCGTGACCGCAGACGCGCAACAGCCGATCGGTGCGCCCGAACCGCCGCCCATCGGCGAGACCGCGCTGAAGCCCGACACGTTCGCGGGTCAAACGGTCATCGTCACCGGTGGCGGCACCGGACTCGGCAAGGCGATCGCGTCGGAGTTCGCCCGCCTCGGTGCTCGACTCGTGATCGCCAGTCGCGCCGAGGAGCATCGCAAGGCCGGCGTCGACGCGATGTCCGCACTGGGCGCCGACGTGATCGACGTCGCCGTCGACCTTCGTCAGCCTGAGCAGGTCGCCGCGCTGTTCGACACCGTCGAGGAGCGCTTCGGTTTGCCGGACGTGCTCATCAACAACGCCGCCGGCAACTTCCCCGTCCCGGCGGAGGACTTGAGCGCCAACGGGTGGCGCACCGTCGTCGACATCGTGCTGAACGGCACGTTCTACTGCTGCCGCGAGTTCGGCCGCCGGCACATCGCCGCTGCGACTCCCGGCGCCATCGTCAACATCGGCGCGTCCTATGCGTGGACGGGCGGACCGGGCTTCGCGCATTCCGCCGCCGCGAAGGCCGGTGTGAAGAACCTGACGGAGTCGCTCGCGGTCGAGTGGGGGCCGTACGGGATCCGCGTCAACGGCCTCGTGCCGGGCCTGTTCCCCCACGTCGACGAGACCGCCGACATCATGTCGACGCCTGGGCGCGGCACTGCGGAGGCTCGTCGCCAGCCGGCATACCGCGTCGGCCGCCCCCACGAGCTCGGGTGGGCGGCCACGTTCCTCGCGTCGCCGTACGCGTCGTTTGTCAACGGCCACACGATGGTGGTCGACGGCGCCAACTGGCAGCGCCGGGCGATGGCGCAACCCGAGGTGACCCCCATCCGCGACCAGATGGGCAAAGACCCGTTCAGCCTGAGCTGATCAGCTTCGCGGCGCGCTCGCGCAGGTCGAACTTCAACACCTTGTTCGACGCGTTCAGCGGCAGGGCGTCGACCACCTCGATGTAGCGCGGCACCTTGTAGTTGGCCATGCGCTCGCGGCACCACGCGATCAACTCGGCGTCGTCGATCGTCGTACCGGTGGTGGCCACGATGAACGCCATCCCGACTTCGCCGAGGCGCTGGTCGGGCACGCCGATCACAGCGACGACGGCCACCCCAGGATGCGCAGCCATCGCCCTCTCGATCTCCGCGGGATACGCGTTGAAGCCGCCGACGATGAACATGTCCTTCTTACGATCGGTGATGTCGATGTTGCCGGCGGCGTCGGCCACGGCGACGTCGCCTGTGTGCAGCCATCCGTCGGCGTCGATGGCCTCGGCCGTAGCCGCGGGATTGTCGAGATACCCCTTCATGAGGTTGTAGCCCCGCACCACGACCTCGCCGGGCGAGCCGGTCGGTACCTCGTTGCCGTCGTCGTCCACCAGGCGCACCTCGACGCCCGGGATGGCGCGGCCGGAGGTCTTCGCGATCGTCTCGGGGTCGTCGTCGTGCCGGCACATCGTGGCGATGCCGTGCGCCTCGGTGAGGCCGTAGCCGGTCACGACGTTCTCGAAGCCGAGCTTCTCGCGCATGGCGATGATCATCTCGGTGGTGATCGGGGCCGCGCCCGTGACGGCGAGGCGCAGGGTCGAAAAGTCGAACTGATCGAGGTCGGGGTGGTTGAGGATCGTCTGGAAGATCGCCGGAGGGCCGGGAAGCATCGTGATGCGTTCCTCGGGGATGCGCCGCATCACCGACGGCACGTCGAAGATCGGGTGCGGCACGATCGTCGCCCCTTTGAGCAACGCGGCGAGGATGCCGGCCTTCAATCCGAAGGCGTGGAAGAACGGGTTGACGATGAGGTAGCGGTCGCCCTCTCGCAAGCCGACGACGTCGGACCACGTCTCGTACGCGCGGATGCTCGCCGCGTGCATGAGCATCGCCCCTTTCGGCGCACCCGTGGTGCCCGAGGTGAAGAGGATGTCGCAGAGGTCGCTCGGTTGCACGGTGTCGGCGCGTGCCGCGGACACGCCGGGGTCGATGTCGGCGCCGCGGGCCATGAAGCTCGACCACGACGTGCAGCCGTCGGGCACGGTGCCGCGCAGGATCACGATGTCGTCGAGCTCGATGTCAGTCGCCGCGTCGTGCGATCGCAGCAGGTCGACGTAGTTCGTGTCGAGGAAGTCGGTGACGGTGAACAGCCTGCGGGCGCCGGCGGCGCCGAGCACGTAACTGGCTTCGGCTCCCTTGAAGCGGGTGTTCAGCGGGATGACGACACCGCCGACCGAGTGCACGCCGAGCGCGGCGACGGCCCACTCGTACACGTTCGGGGCCCAGATGGCGATCCGATCGCCGGGCTCGACGCCGGTGGCGATCAGTGCGCGGGCCGCGGTGTCGATCTCGGCCGCGAGCTCGGCGAAGGTGAGCCGAACGTCGCCGTCGACGACGCCCTCGCGCGCACCGAAGAGCTCGGCCGCTCGGCGCACGACCCCGGGGATCGTCTGGGGCAGCTCCGACATCAGGGGGTGATCCCGAACAGCGAGCGGGCGTTGCCGCCGAGAAACGCGGCGCGGCGTGGTTCGGGAAAGGCATCGACGAGCTCGTCGAGATCGTTGATGTACTCCGGCGTGTGGTCGGCGTGCGGGAAGTCAGACGCCCACAGGAACCGGTCGCCGAAGCGGTCGGCCAGCGCCGGGATCGTGCGCTCGTCGGGATCGCACGAGATCCAGATGCGCTCCCGGAAGTAGTCGCTCGGCTTGTGCTCGAGCGGCACGCGTGTGCCGATGAACGTGTGGCCGTACACCGCGTCGATGCGATCGAGCCAGTAGCCGATCCAGCCCCCGCCCGACTCGAGCACGATGACCTTCAGCCGCGGGAAGCGATCGAACACGCCGTAGTCGAACAACGTCGTGAACTGCTGGCGCACGCCATCGGATGCGGTGACCGACGCCAGCAGGCGCAGCTGCTTCACGTTCTCCCACGCGCCGAACCGCGTGCCCTTCGTCCATTGCGGTTCGAACGTCGGATGGATGGCGAACGGCACGTCGAGATCTTGCGCCGCTGCGAACACCGGATCGTTGTCCGCGTGGCCGAGCGGTCGACCGTCGTGGGTGAACGGCGCGACGTACGCGCCGCGCGCTCCCTCACCGACGGCGCGCTCGAGCTCGTGCGCGGCGGCGACCGGATCGCTCAACGAGAGATGCGCGGTCGGGACCAGCCGCTCACTGCCGGAGCAGAACTCGCAGATCCACCGGTTGTAGGCGCGGGTGTAGGCCTGGGACAGTTCGGCGTCCTCGAGCTCGGCCTCCCACAGCAGCCCGACGGTCGTGTAGAGCACCGCCGCGTCGATGTGCTCGGCGTCGAGCACCTTGAGGCGTTCGTCGGGGTCCATGCTGCCGAACGGCGCCTCGCCGACGTACGTGCGCTCGGGGTCGAGTTGCATCGACCGCAGATCGGGGTCGCCCATGGCGCCGAGGGTGGACGGAAACCCGCGCCGGCTCATGCGCGAGCGCTCGCCGCCGATCTCGAGCTCCTCGAGCCCGTTCTCGTCGCGCACGAACCGCAGCGCGCGATCGCGGTACTCGGGCTCGAGGTACGTCTCCCACAGGTCGGGCGGCTCGAGGATGTGCCCGTCGGCGTCGACCGCGCCATCGAACGACAGTCGTTGCGTCTCGTGCAGAGCCTTGGGCATCAGCGCAGTGTCTCGGCCAGGAGGTGCAGATGCTCGACGTCGCTGAGGTCGAGGATCTGGAGGTAGAGGCGCTGCGCGCCCGCGTCGGCGTACTCCCTGGCGCGCGCCGCGACCTCGGCCGTGGTGCCGCCGAGCTGGTTCTTGCGCAGCTGCTCGGGGTCCTGGCCGATTGCCTTGGCGCGCCGCACGAACGCGGCGTCGTCCTCTCCGCAGCATGCGACCACCGCGGCCGACAAGGTGAGCGTGGCCGGGTCGCGATCGGCGCGCTCGCACGCCGCCCGCGCGATGGCGAACTGATCCGCCGCGTTCGCGGCAGGCGAGAACGGCAGGTTGTACTCGGCGGCGTACTGCGCCGCGAGTCGCGGGGTGCGCTTGGCGCCCCATCCGCCCATCACGATCGGAACCCCGCCGCTCCGCTCGTCGTGCTGCGCGGGCTTCGGCAGCCCCGGCGAGCCCTCGACGCTCTGCCGCTTGCCCGCGTGCGTGAAGGTCTCGCCGGTGGGCGTCTTCCACATGCCGGTCACGATCGCGAGCTGATCCTCGAGCATCTCGAAGCGCTCGCCCGTCGGCGGGAACGGGATGCCGTTGGCGCGGTGCTCGACGTCGTTCCATCCGGCGCCGAGGCCGAGCTCGATGCGGCCGCCGGACATCTGGTCGGCCTGCGCGACTTCGATGGCGAGCTGCCCGGGGTACCGGAAGGTCACGGGCGACACGAGCGTGCCGAGCCGGATGGTCGACGTCTCCCGTGCAAGCGCGGCGAGCGTGACCCACGCATCTGTCGGCCCGGGAAGCCCATCACCTTCGAAGGCGATGTAGTGATCCGACCGGAAGAAGGCGTCGAAGCCGAGCTTCTCCGCGGTCGTCGCCACGGTCAGCAGCGTGGCGTACGACGCCCCCTGCTGCGGCTCGGTGAAAATCCGAAGGTCCACCCCGCCCTGGTTAGCAAATCCCGTGCATAGCAACACATTTTTGTGTTGCTATGCACTGGATTTCGCAAGGGTCGGTGGGAGTCAGGTGACGGTGTTGGCGTAGCGGTTGCGGTTGGCGAGACGGCGGAGCGCGTCTTCGACCGCCATGCCGCCCGCGGCCTTGCGCCGGAACCACCGCATCCCGTCGCCCACCTGGATGGGCGAGCGCGCCAGCCGGTACGGGTCGGTGTGGCCGTAGACGTTGGCCGTCGTACCAGCGAGCGCGGCGGAGCGGAAGCGGCGACGCACCTCGGCGGCGGCGGCCGCGTTCGGAGCTTGGGCCTTGGGGTAGGCGAAGTGCGCCACCGCCAGCTCGAGCCGTTCGCCGATGAGATCGATCGAGCGGTCGAGTTCGCTCGCGGCCGTCGGCCCGTCGACCCGGTCGAGCAAGGTGTGACCGTCGGTGTGCGAGCCGATCGTGACGAGCCCGGTGCCCGCGGCGTCACGCAGCGCGGCCCACGACACCGGCGGCGCGGCCCATGGGAACGAGCGAGCCGCCTCGATGAACCCCGTCGCGATGTACACGACCGCGGGCACACCGTGCTCGACAAGGATCGGCAGCGCGCGATCGGCGAAGTCGGCCGTGCCGTCGTCGAAGGTCACGACGATGTCGCGTTCCGTCGGGGGCGTGCGACCGGCGAGCGCGTCGAGTGCGTCATCGAGCGTCATTGCTCGGTGGGCGATCTCCGCCATCTGCGCTTCGAACAGGTCGACGGGCAGGTCGACCGCGGACTCCGACACGCCGCCGACGCGGTGGTACAGGAGCACGGTGATCCCGGCCTTCGGACGGCGCACGACGTCGACTCCGGCGGCGGTCGCCTTCACGGTCTGCGCCACGGCTCGACGTAGCCCGGACGTCCAGCTCACCGCGCCACTAGCCCGGCGTAGAGCGACTCGAGTTGTCGCGCGGCGCGCTCGATGTCGAATTCGCGCACTCGGCGGGCCGCGGCGGCACCCATCGATCGCCGGCGCTCGGCATCGCTCGCGACGTCGCCGATGGCCGCGGCCAACTCGTCGGGACGCCCGGCGCGCACGAGCCGACCTTCGACGCCGTCGGTCACGGCCGTTGGTGTTCCGCCGACGGCGGTGGCGACCACCGGCAGCCTCATGGCCATGGCCTCGAGCAGCGCGATCGGCAGTCCCTCCACTCGCGACGCGAGGACGAACACGTCGCTGGCGCTGAGGAGCGCGGCCGTGTCGTCGACGTAGCCGAGAACGCGAAAGCGCTCGCCGAGCCCGAGCCGCTCGGCCTTCGCGCGCACCTCCGCTTCGAGGGGCCCCTGACCGGCGGCGAAGAACCGCACGTGCGGATGGTGAGCCGTGACGGTGACCGCGGCGCGCAACAACGTCGGGTAGTCCTTGGTCCATCGCATGTTGGCCACGGTCGTCACCACGACATCGTCGTCGTCCAGCCCAAAGGTGGCCCGCTGCGTTGCGCGTTCCGCGCGACGTGCGTCCAACTCGTCGACCGGCACTCCGTGCACGACGACCTCCGTACGGGTGCGCGCCTTCGGCGACATCGACTCCCGCACCTCATCGGAGACCGCGAGATGGAGATCGTCGAGGGCGAGCGAGGCGCGGTTCGTCGCACGCGTCACCCGTCCGAACGACGACCACAGGTTGTGCTCGGTCGCAACGAGGGCCGGCCGCCGGCGCATCGATCGCACGATCGGACGCACCGCCGCCGCGACCGCGGGGGAGTGCACGTGCACGATGTCGAAGTCGCGCCGCAGTAGCCGCCGCAACCGATAGAGCCACCGCGGATCGGCGAGCCCGCGCCGGCCGCCGAGCAGGTGAGTTGCCACGCCGGCGTCGGCCAGCTCGCCGACGAGGTGGTTCTTCCACGGCAGGACGTACGCCACCTCGTAGGTCACGGCGTCGTGATCCGCGGCGCGCGCGACGGACACCAGCAGCCGCTCGGCCCCACCCGGTCCTAGTCCCTTGATGACCCACAGCACCCGCAATCGGCGCGTCACGGTTCCGTTGCTGCCGGTCGAGACACTGCGAACAACAGCACTGCGGTGAGGAAGAGCGCGCCCCCGACCGCGGGCACGACAAGGGTCATCGACGTCTCGCGGATCAGCGCCCGCGACGCGAACCCGACAACCAGGCAATGCGCGACCACGAGCACGATGGTGTTCGACCGGCGCTCGAGTTCGGCGTTCGTGCGCAACCGGTTCAGCCACTCGGCGAGAGGCGCGGCGAGCAGCACACCGAAACAGCCCGTGGCCCGCACGATCGCGGCGCCGCGGCCGGCACTGTCCAGGATCGCGACCCCGATGACGACGAGGGCGGTCGCGGCGATCGCCCACTGATTCGGCGTGATCTCTGATGCGAGGCACACGACCGCCGCGACCAGCATGACCGCCATCACCAAACTCACCCGTTCGGTGTCGGGAACGGTCAAGAAGATCCCGACGCTCGTGATCGCGAGCAAGGGCACGGCCAACCGCGCCGCCGAGCGGGGGAAGAAGGCGGACAGGAGTGGAACGCCGACGATGGCGCCGAGCGCGACGACCGCCGCGATGCCGTGAAGTCGGGGCGGCCGCACGAACGGCAGCCCTGCGAGTGTCAATCGCCTGCGGATGATCGCGAGGCCATCGACACGCCGGCTCCGGCACCGGCACCGGCTCCGACCCTGGCCGCGGCCGCGATGGCCTCGGCGTTGTCGTGGATCGATCGCAACGCGTCCACGACACCGTCGACCTCGTCGTCGCTGAGGTCGCCGAACATCGGCAGTGACAGCACCGACCCCGCGGCGCGATCCGTCACCGGAAGGTCGGTCTTCGACAGGTGGGCGTAGGCCTGATGGCGGTGCACCGGCGGCCAGAAGTATCGGCGGGTTTCGATCCCGTCCGCGTCGAGCGCGGCGGCGACCGTGTCGCGGTCGAGACCGAACGCGTCGTCGAACATCACCGTGAAGTCCTTGTAGTTGGCGATGTCGTCGGGGCCCACGGTCGGCGTCCGGAGCCCCGGCACATCGACCAGACCCTTGAGGTACCGATCGGCGAGCGCCCGTCGCACCTCGACCTGTTCGTCGAGGTGGTCGAGCGATACGAGCGCGGTGGCTGCATGGAACTCGGACAAGCGTGCGTTGAGCCCCGGGAAGAGCGTGTCGTAGTCGCCGGGGTCGCCGTAGTCGCGGCCCATGCGGACCGACTCGGCAAGGCTGGCGTCGTTCGTCGAAACGATCCCGCCTTCACCGGCGACGACCAGCTTCGTCGGGCTCATGCTGAAGATCTCGGCCACGCCGAAGCCTCCGACCGGCTTGCCGGCGTACATCGTGCCGAGACCGTGGGCCGCGTCGAACACGAGCGGCACCCCGCGCCGGTTGGCCAACTCGGTGAGCTCTTGCACCGGTGCGGGTGCCCCGAACACGTGCGTCGCCACGATGGCGCCCGCCCCGCTGGACGCCAGCCGCGATTCCGCATCGGCGGGGTCGAGTTGGAGCGAGGAGGGGTTGCATTCGGCGAAGACGGGAGTGAGACCGTTCCACGCGATGGCGTGCGCCGTCGCCGAGAACGTGAAGCTCGGCAACACCACCTGGTCGCGAGGACCGATGGCCTGCAGCGTGAGGATCAGCCCGGTGGTGCAACTCGACGTGCCGATGACGTGGGCGACGCCGAGCCGAGCGGCGAGACGTTCTTCGAGCTCGCGGAGCAGCGGGCCGTTCGTCAGCATGCCGGCCTCGTACGACGGCCGTAACCGGCGGACGATGTCGTCGAGGGGTGGGGTGAGAGGGCGGGCGAACCGAAGCCGGTCAGGAAAGGCGGGGGGTCCGCCCAGAGCTGCGGGCAGGGTCATGATCTCCTCGTACGGGGTGCCAGGAACCCGGTCAGGTACCCGGCTACGAGGATCATCATGCCGCACACGCACGCGACCACCAGACCAGCCGTGGCCGACCGCGGCGCCACGGCGATCGCGACGCTGACGAGCACGGCCTGAAACGCAACGCAGGCCAGCGCCGCCATCGATGTGGACGCGCCGCGGGCGTGTAACTGGTCGTACACATGGTGCCGATCGCCCTTCAGCGGCGATTTCCGCTGCACGCCGCGGCGGACCACGGTGAACACGAGTTCCACCACCGGATAGCCGACGAGGAGAGCGGCGCCACCGAACGAAACCCCGGAGCCCGACCGGCACGCGAGCAGGAAGAGCGCCGCGAGGGCGGTGCCGGCGAGGTACGCCCCACCGTCGCCGAGATACATGCGGGCCGGCGGCAGGTTGAACACGAGAAAGGCGGCGAGACCGGCGGCCAACGCGATCGCGATGGTCGCGCCGTCGCCCGTGAGCACGACGTAGAAGCCGAGCGCCGCGACCACCGCCGTTCCACCGGCAAGCCCGTCGAGCCCGTCGATCATGTTGACGCCGTTGCACAACACCAGGGTGACGAGCGCGGCGAAGACCACCCCGACGACGCGTTGGTCGCCCAGCGGCAAGCAGACGCCGACGGCGGCGCCGATCGTGAGCTCACCGATCAGCCGAGACAGCGGCGACAGGTCGGTTGCGTCGTCGAAGATGCCGAGCGCGAGCGCGGCACCGAGGGGCACGAGCAGGCTCGGGCGCGTCGCGCCGACTCCCCACGCCAGCCCGGCGGCCACGGCGAGCCCGCCGAGGTAGGGGACGGGTTTTGCGTGCACCTTGAGCGGACCGGGACGGTCGACGAGACCGGTCCGCCGGGCCACCCACATCGCTGCGGGTGACACGAGCAGCGCGCTGATCAGCGCGCCGGTGACGACCACACCAACACCTGGGATGCAACGTTGCGGTGCACTTCCACGGTCGACGCGTCGCGGTACCCGCACGCGCGGTACAGGCCGAGCGCGGGATCGTTGGCCGCACCGACGACCACCTTGGAGGACGAGGTTCCCCGGCGAGCGAACTCGGAGGTGAGGGCATCGACGAGCGCGCGACCGGCGCCCTTTCCGCGCGCTGCCTCGTCGACGGCGACCGCGAGCAGCTCGGCCGGCGGCAGCTCCGTCGTGCTCGAGCCGCCGTAACGCAACGTCTCGAGCACTGATCTGAGGTTGCGCACCACGTTCGGCGCGGCCACGACCGCCGCGATGATGCCCTCGCCGCGCAGGAACCGGCGATACAGCGCGTGTACGTCCTCGGTGCCGGCGATCATGCCGACGATGCGGCCTTCGTCTTCGGCGACGAGGAGAAAGGACCGCTCGTCGTTCACCACGGTGCGGTAGAGCCTCGCGAGGAAACGCGGCCCGAGCCGGGGCAGGAAGCCTTCGGAGATCGCCGACGCATGGAGCTCCGCGGCGCGGCGCGCATCTCGAGCGGTGCCGGCGCGGATCACCGTGAGCTCAACACGTCGTCGTATGTGGCCAACGTGATGTCGATCACGCGCTGCTGGTCGAACTCCCGACGCGCCAGATCGACACCGGCCTCGCCCATCTTGCGGCGTAGGTCGGCGTGCGCCGCCAGCCGCGTGACCGCATCGCGGATCGCCGCGGCGTCTCTGACGGGAATCAGCAGGCCGGTGCGCTCGTGCTCGACGACTTGGCGGCAGCCGCGCACGTCCGTCGCGATCACGGGTAGCCCCATCGCGGCCGCTTCCATCCCCGAACGCGAGAAGCCTTCGCGCCACGACGCGATGATGAACACGTCCATCGCGGCATACAGGCGCTCGACGTCACGGCGTTCGCCCAGGAACCGCACGCCGCTCGTGGCCCTGGCATCGGTGAGCTCGGTCTGACTGATGGCATCCGCCTTGTCGGTGTCGGCGGGGCCGACGACCAGCACGCGGACATTCGGCGCGGTGCTCCTCAATGCACGCGCCGCGGCAAAGAGCTCGCGATAGCCCTTCTCGGCGACCAGCCGGCCGACGGCGCCCACGACGATCGTTTCGTCATCGATTTCGAGTTCGGCCCGGACGGCGGCGCGGTTAGCAACGCCGGCGGCGGCATCGAAGCGGGCGAGATCGATGCCGTTCCCCAGCAGCCGGACCTTCGGCGCGCAGATGCCGAGACGGTCGAGGACGGGAACATCCTCTTCGTTCTGCACGAGCTCGGCCTGCGAGCACTTCGCCGCGAGCCGTTCCAGGCCGTAGACGACCAAACGCTTCGCGGCGCGATCGCTCGGGAGGGCGTACAACCCATGCACCGTGTTCACCACTGCGGGCACCCGCGCCGCGCGGGCCGCCAGCCGCCCGAGCACACCGGGTTTCGGATTGTGGGTGTGCACGATGTCGGGCTCGATGCGTCGGAACGCGCGCCGGAGCTCGGCCAACGCGAGCGCATCGTGGTGAGGTGCCATCCGGCGCGTGAAGTGTGCGACCGGTTCGTGGCGGATGCCGTCGCGGGTGAGGTCGTCGACGTACGGCCCGGGCGCCGACATGCCGATCACGTCGTAGCCCGCGTCGGCGAACGCCCGGAGTTGCGGTTGCAACAGCAACGCCAGGCTGATGTCCGTCGTCGTCAGATGGATCAGCACCCGCCGCCCGCGCATCAGAACAGCTCCATGTCGCCGCCGCAGAACGCCAGCTGGTCGAGGGCCGGCGTCCGTTCGTCGGCCACGGGCCGCCATGTCACGAGCGGTCCGCCGATCGGGATGGCGGTGCGGGGACGACGGCGCCCGGCGATGACGGCGACGTCGGCGCCCGTGGATCGCAGGATCTTGCGTGCAACCGAACCCAGCCGCACGTGTCGCGCCCCCGGCCCGATCACGTCGGCGATGAGCGCCTCGCGCAAAGGACCTCGTTGCCGTACGCGAAATACCACGACGGCATCCTCGGCCTCCACGCCGCGGTACTGCAGCGCATCGAGACCGTACCGCCACCGCAGGAACGGCAGCGTCCGGTTCGTCGCCCAGCGATCAGAGACATTCGCGGCGGCCTCGTCGTCGCGAACGATCCGACCGATGGATTCGACCGCCGGCTCGAACGCGGTGCAGCGCTCCGACCAGCGCGCCGCCGGCTGCCGGGCCTGCCGGAGGTGCCGCAACGCGAGCGGGGACCGAGCCATCACCGCGACAGGAAGTTTGCCGACGACCGACCACCCCATCTTGAGATATCCCGGTCGGCTGGCATCGTTCGGCGTGTTGAACACCCACGCCACGCCGTCGGAGACGAGGTACTCGACGGCGTGCACCGTCAGCGCGTTGAAGATGCCTTTGCCTTGGTGGTCGCGGTCGGTGGCCGTGTCGACCGCGCGCACCGCGCGCCGAACGGCTCCGTCGACGACGAGCTCCCAACGCAGGAACGATCGATAGCCGGCAACGGCACCGTCGACGATGGCAACCCATTCGTACGACGGCCCGAAAGGATTCGCCCGGTGCTTCCACTCGAGGAACTCGTCGTAGCGGGTGTCGTCGCCGACGTTGAGCGTTCGCCGCAGCAACGCGTTGATCTCGGGACGGTCGTCAGCCGCGGCCGGACGGATATCCAAGATCAACCCGCGGCAACAAGCGCGGGGTCGTTCGTGGCGTCATCGGGCTCGTCGTTCGTGCCTCGCGTGCGCTTCGGGATGGCCAGCAGCACGAAGAGCACCGGAAAAAACTGAGACCGCTCCCGCGCCAAGATTCCGAAGTTGCTGATGCTGCTGAAGGCGAAGATGAACACGGCCGAATAGCCGACCGCGAATGCGACGTACGCGTTCCGCAGGCTCATTCGCACGATGCGAACGACTCGTTTCCATGAGACCACGACAAGACCGGCGAGGAGGACGCCTTCCAAGCCTGAGAGGAGCGCGGCACCGGCCACCTCCGTCGGCAGCGGCCGGAACATGACGGTGATGGCGCCCTCGAGGTAGCCGAGCGGCGATGTCGGCGTCGCCGGCGTGAACGAGGATCCCCCCTCCGCCGTCTTGTCCGTCGTGTTTTCGAGCACCGTCTGGGCGGACTCGAGATCGAGGCTGTCGAGCTTGAAGAAGCTCTGCGTCTGCTGGAAGATCACGGCGCCACCGATGATCATGCCCGTGACCAGGACGATGGTGCCTACGGGTCGCGCCAGCATGCGCGCGTACGTCCCGCGGTTGCGGCGAAGCACCAGCGCGATTGCGAACGCGGCAATGACGATGAGCGCCACGTGGGGTCGCACCATGATCGATCCGAGACAGCCCACTGCCAGCCACGCGAAACCTCGCCACCGCCCGACGAGGAGATTGGCGACGCCTAGGGCGCACATCCCCAGCATGAAGACCATCCAGGCGTCCTTGCCCACGCTCGAAGGCCAGAACAGCAGCGACGGCCAGAAGAAGACCAGCAGGCAATACCGGCGGTGATCGCCCTCGGGGAATGCGATACGAAACGCCTGGTAGAAGAGGTACAGCCCGAGGAAGGCCAGCCACGAGAACACCATGAACTCCCCGAGACGCGTTTCGTCGATTGCGGCGATGACGATTCCCGAGAGCACCTCTACGAAACCAGTTCCGACGAGCTTGCCCAGATTGGTGAAGTCACCCGCCCGGAACCGAGGGGCGTACAACCTTCCCGCGTTGAAGTACGCCCCCGCGTCGGACGACTTGTACACGTAGAACGCCACCACATAGCGAGCGATCGTGCCCACCGACAACTTCACGAACAGCGCGAAGAGAATGATGCGGCCGATCCTCGGGTCTTGCTGCCGGCGAGCGGCCCGCGTCGCCAGCGGCACGGTGAGCAGCAACAGCACCGACCCGACGAGCACGCCACCCCAGATGTCGTAGTTGGTGGTCTGCATCGTCACCGCCAGGGCGACGGGGAGCGCGATGACACCGAGCAGCAATACGAACGAGATCGACGACGGGTTGTGCCGCGCATGATCCGCCCGTTGGCGACGTCCCGCGATGAGCCACGCGCCGCGGGTCGGGATGGCGCGGCCGTCGGGCGCCACCGAACTCACCGGCGTTCCTTGAACTCCTGCCAGAACTCGGAGAGCGACTCTTCGCTGATCCCGGGCTCGCCGGATCCGTTCGTGGTGCCAGTGACGGGTGCAGGCTCGACGGGTGCGGCCTCGACGGGTTCGCCGCGCTCGTGCTCGACGTGTTCAGGCATCGGCAGGTCGAGCGGATCCTCGACCATCTCGCGTTCGACGCGCCGGCCGCGGCCACGCTTCGCCGTGTGCTCACCGCGTTGGCGTTGCCGCCGTTCGGGCGGCTCGGATTCCGTCTTCGCCTTCTTCGCGCCGCCTCCCCGCAAGCGCTGCGACAACGTCGGCGGGCTCGTGGCCCCGTAGTACCGGTAGCGGTAGTAGCGGTACGCGGCGGGCATGTCGCTCGCGCCGACGAGCACGGAGCCGATGACCGGAGCGTCGATGCGCTTCAGCAACTCGGCGCTCCGTTCGCACGCCTCGATGGTGGTACGGCGAGACCGGGCCACCACCAGCACCATGTCGGCAGCTCGAATCAACTCGCTGGCATCGTTGGCGACGAGCAGCGGCGCGGTGTCGACGATCACGAAGTCGAACAACGGTCGGGCTCCGCGCATCAACTCGACCGTCGCGCCGAGGAGGGGAGCAGGGTTGTCGACGGGCGCTCCACTCGCGAGCAGCTTCACGCCCTTGACGGGCGTCGACAGATCGAGCGAGCGCAACGGCAGTGGATTGCGTTGCGCAAGGACGTCGCTGAGGCCGGGAGCGCTTTCGACGGCGAACAACTCGTGCACTCGCGGACGGCGGAAGTCCGCCGAGACCACGAGGACGGAGTGGCCTGCCTCCGCCAACAACGCCGCGAGATGCGCGGCGGTGGTCGTCTTGCCTTCGCCGGCGCCGGGCGACACGACGACGAGCACCTTCCCACCACGGGCGGCCTCGGCTGCCCCTCCGCTGTCGTGGTGCGTGATGTCGAGCGCCTTGAGCAACACCATCGTGCGCAGCCCGCGGTACGACTCGACGAACGGAGCTGCGGGCTGGGTCGCCGTCATCAGCTCGTTTTCGTGACGCTTCGCATGCGGGAGCGTCGGGATCTCCGCTACGACGGGAAGGCCGAAGGCCAGCTCGGCCGAGGTCTTGGTCGTGAGCCGGGTCTCGAGCCGCTCCGCGGCGAACGCCAACCCGATCCCGAGCCCTAGGCCCAAAAGGCCGAGCAGCAGTGCGCGCGCCGGCTTCGAGTCAGGTGGCTTCAGTCCCGATTGCGTGACCAGGACCGCTCGGGCCGACTGCAACGTCGAGAACGTCGGCGGCGGGGGGCCGGTGGCGTCGAGCTGGATGAGTCGGGCCTGAGCGGCCGTGAACTGGCTGCTGATCGCGTCGAACTGGCTCTTGGCCGGGGATGAGACGTTCGGAACGAACGTGCCGGTGAGCGCGTCGAGTTGGCTCTTGAGGTCGTTGACTTGCGTGCTCAACGAGTCGTGTTGGTCTTGCCAGCGCTGCAGACCGTCGCGACTGAGATCGTCGACCAAGGCCTGCGCGAAGGCGTCGGCCACCGCGACCGCGAAGTTCGGGTCGGGATCGATGGCGGTGATGTCGATCGTACCGAGCGTGGTGTTCGCCTTCGGCTGCACCTTCTTCGAGAGTCGCACGGGGTCGGTGCCCGGGCCGAGCTTTTGGGCGACCGCCTGCGGGATCGCGCCAGCGGTCAGGAGCAGCGCGGTCTGCTCGATGTTGAAGGCCTTCACGACGATTGTCGGAGCCAAGATGAGGGTGTGCGTGGCGCGGTAGTTCGGCGGAGCGTTGCTGCTCGATCCGGGGGCACTCACCCAGCCGGCAATGACACCCACCAACACGGCGAGCGCGACGAACAGCTTGCGCCGACGAAGAATTCGTAAGTATTCGAGGGGTTCCACTGGGCCAGGCTGCTCCGCAGGCAAGGGGGCACGACACTCAGCCGGCCATCAGCGGCGATTGTAGATCGTCCGACCCGCGCGCCGGTACACGGGTCGGTCGGGGGCCCGCACCGGCTATGGGAAGATGATCGGATGGTCGAAGGCTCCGCCTCTTCACCGGCGGGAGTTGCCGATCAACCACCGCCGGAGATCGTCTTTCGCCGCAGGCTCCATCTGGTCACGGCGATGAAGGAACTGTGGGCGGCGCGAGAGCTCGTCGGAACGCTCACCGAACGGAACCTTCGAAGCCGTTACAAGCAAACTTTCCTCGGTTTCGCGTGGTCGCTCATCACGCCGGTGACCCTGATGGTCGTCTTCACGGTCTTCCTCAGGCGAGTGGCTCATATCGAGACCGGCGGCATTCCGTACCCGATCTTCGCCTACGTCGGGCTCCTGCCGTGGAGCTTCTTCTCGGGCGCAGTGTCGGCGAGTTCTCAGGTCATCGTGCAGAACAACGCCCTGCTCAACAAGATCTATTGCCCCCGGGAGGTCTTCCCCATCTCGACCGTCACGAGCGCGGCAGTGGACACCGCCTGTGCGATGGTCGCTCTTCTCGTGCTGTTCGCCGTGAACGGTTTCATGCCGACGGCGGGAGTCGTCTGGGTTCCGATGCTCACGGTCGTGCTGGTGCTGTTCACGGTCGGCGTGTGTCTCTTGCTGTCCGCGCTCACGGTCTACGTGCGTGACCTTCGCTACGGCGTGACGATCATCTTGCAGCTCGGCCTGTTCGCCACACCCGTCGCCTACAGCCTGAACACGGTCGTGCCGAAGGCATGGCAGCCCGTGTACGCGGCCTGCAATCCGTTGGGGCCGGTCATTCAGGGTTTCCGAGACACCGTGTTGGTGGGCGACCAACCCGAGTACGGCCTACTGGGCATCGCGGCCGTCTCGTCGCTCGTGTGGGTCGCACTGGGCTATGTCGTGTTCAAGCGGATGGAGACGGGTTTCAGCGATGTTGCCTGACGGCAGCCTGCGCGCCGACCGCGTCTGGAAGCGTTTTCGGGCCGAGAGGGTCCCTCGCACGGCGCGCGGCCGCTACGACGCTTGGAGCAAGAGGCTGGCCACGTCGAGAGGCAGCGGACGTTCGTATCGCTGGGCGCTGCGCGACGTCTCGTTCGATGTCGGGCCGGGGGAGGCTGTCGGGCTCGTGGGCCGCAACGGCTCCGGCAAATCGACGCTGCTCAAGATCCTCTGCCGCGTGATGTACCAGCACGCGGGCGAGGTGGACGTGCGCGGTCGGGTTGGCGCACTCATCGAGGTTCGAGCCGGAATCCACCCAGAGCTGACCGGCCGCGAGAACGTCCAGCTGTACGGGTCACTACTCGGCCTGTCGCGGCGCGACGTGCAAAGTCGATTCGACGACATCATCGATTTCGCCGAGGTCTCCCAGGCCGTCGACCGCCAGGTGAAGTTCTATTCGAGTGGGATGCAGATGCGACTCGGGTTCGCAGTCGCTGCGTTCCTCGAGCCGAATGTTCTCCTCATCGACGAGGTCCTCGCGGTCGGCGATGCCTCGTTCCAACAGAAGTGTCTCGACCGCATGCGTCACGTGCTGTCGCAGGGCACCACCGTCGTGTTCGTGTCCCACGACCTCGCTGCGGTCGAATCGACCTGCAGTCGTGTGCTGTGGCTCGACGACGGAATTCTGCGGCAGGACGGCGACAGCCGCGAGGTCGTCGGTGCGTACCGCCGCGGCGTCGAGGAGATGGCCGAGGTCGGATTCGCGGCCGACAGCGAGATTCGGTTGGTGAAGGCCGAGGTCGACGGCCCGGGGGGCGCCGTGCCCGCGACCGATGAACCGCTCGAGGTCCGGCTTCGCCTCGAGAGCGACGTGGGTGGCAAGGGACTGCTCGTCGTCGGTATCAGCGAGGGCCCTGCGAGCCCGATCGTGATGGTCTCCAACCAGGTCGTGGTCGAACCGCGAACCCCGCTCGATGTTCGTTGTGCGTTCGAGCGCCTGCCGCTCGCAGGCGGGCGCTATTACCTCTGGGTCGGTGTCTTCCAGCGCAACCGCGACCTGCTGCCATGGCACCCGGCCGCGAGCTTCGAGGTGTTCGGCCCAGGTCTCGACAAGGCACCGAGCGCCATCGTCCGCCTTGGTCCGGTGGCCGCGAAGACGATCTGGGAAGTCACGTAGCCGGCAGCTCCGCGGCGCGTTGCCTCCAGCGGCGATGGTCGATCTTGCCGCTCTCGAGACGGTCGAGCGACGGGACGAAGACGACGCGCCGCGGCGCCTTGTATCCGGCGATGCGCCGCTTCACGTGGTCGATGATCGCGGACGCGTCGATCGACGCCCCGGAAGTGACGACGACGACGGCGGTGACGGCTTCACCGAGTCGGTTGTCCGGCACGCCGACGACGGCCACATCCGCGACGGCTGGCAGCTCCTTGATCACGGCCTCGACTTCTTCGGGCCACACCTTCTCGCCGGCGGTGTTGATGCTGCTCGTGCCGCGGCCGAGGAGCCGGAGCGAGCCGTCGGCCTCGATCGTGGCGAAGTCGCCGGGTACCGACCATCGTTCGCCGTCGATCACCGGGAACGTGATCGCCGAGCGCTCTGCGTCCTTGTAGTAGCCGATCGGGATGTTGCCCCGGCGGGCAACGCGTCCATCGTCGAGGATCCGCGTGTCCGGCGAGGGCACGAAGTGGCCCGGCGCGAAGGTGGAGTCGACGGTCCAGGTCGCGAACGCGATGCCCATCGCCTCTGACGCGCCGACGACGTCGACCACGCTCATCGCGGCGTTGTGCCGTAGCAACCCGCGGACCACGGTCTCCGAGAACAGGGCTCCGGACGACGAGATCGTGCGGAGCGACGAGATGTCCCACCGGTCGGGCTCGGCGTCGAGCGCATCGACGAGCGGTTTCGCGAATGCATCGCCGACGATCGCCAGCGAGTTGACCCGCCACCGGACGATCGCGTCGAGCACCTGCGTGGTGTCGAAGGCCGCGCCAGGCAACGTGACGACCGATCCGCCGCTGTTGAGCACGGGGAAGGCGCGTACTTGCGCGGCGGCATGCATGAGCGGCGAGGCGATCAGGGCGACCGGGCCAGGCTGGGAGATCAGGGCTTCGACGGCGTCGAGGTCGGCCGCATCGAGCGGCATGGGCACCGCGGCCCGCCCGTTGAGCACGCGCAGCAGGTCGTCCTGCCGCCACATCACCCCTTTCGGCGCCCCGGTGGTGCCGCCGGTGTAGATCAGCCAGAGATCGTCGCCCGACCGTGGCCAGCTCGTGACCGGCAGTGCGCCGGACGCTGCGGCCGCCTCGTAGGGCACGGCCCAGTCGGGGCACGGCCCGGCTCCGTCGTCGACCCACAGCCAGAGGCGGATGCCGGGCAGCCGCTGGCGGGCGCGACCGGCGAGGTCGGTGAAGGCGCCGTGGAAGACGACGGCGACGACATCGGCGTTGTCCCACAAGGCGACGATCTCGTCCTCGCCGTAGCGGTAGTTCGTGTTGACCGGGACGAGCGCGGCCTTCCATGCAGCGAACACGGATTCGAGGTACTCGGGGCAGTTGAGGAGGTACTGCGCGACCTTGTCCTGGTGCCCGAGCCCCGCGGCGAGTAGGGCCGCGGCGACGCCATCGGCCCTCGCGTCGAACGTCTGCCAGTCGATCGTGCGGTCGCCGTGGATCAGCGCCGGCGCCTCCGGCACCTGCCGGGCGACGACCTCCCACACCTCCGCAAAGTTCCAATCCAGAGCGTCACCCCCAGGCACACAGGTGTCGAGGCGGTCAGGCGGTTCGGGCGAGGTCCTTGAGGAGGAGGGGGATGGTGGCCATCTCCCGTTTGGCGACGCATTCGGCGATGCCGATCGCTGTGGCGCGTTGGCGCAGGTCGTCGTCCAGGTGGGCGGTGCACAGCACGATCGGCTGACCGGGGCGGCGGGCGATGATGATCGCCGCGGCCTCCATGCCCGACATCGCCGGCATCCGCTCGTCGATCACGATCACCGACGGGTTCAAACGATCCATGGCGTCGAGCGCCTCGTGCCCGTCGGCGGCCTCGCCGGCCACGACCAGCCCGTCGTTCTCCGCCTCGATCATCTTGCGGAGCAACAGCCGCACGTCTGGCTCGTCATCGACCAGAAGCGCGCTGATTTCCTTGGTGCTCATTGGGTGCCGACCCCTCCCCTTCGGGGGAGCAGGGTACATGACGCTTCGTGGCGGTCCTCCCGCGGTCCGTACGGGGGCAGGGGATTCGTACTGGACGGCGAATCAGTCCGATGCAGCCCGCGCTGTACCGGTGGGGGTCGCCGGCGGCGTGGCTGGAGGAGGGACTTTCCGTGACCAGAAGCACGCTGGCTCGGCGGTACGCGCCGCTCGTGGCGTTGGCTGTTCTGCAGCTGTTGATCATCGGTTTCGTGCCATCCAAGGCCGGCAAGTCCGGCGGGCAGCAGGTGGCCGCGGCCAACGGCAGCGGCCGCACCGCCACCGGCGCTACGGCATCGGGCACGAACGCCGACGGCACCGTGGGCCCGGGAGGGGCCACCGGGGGAGCCGGCGGAGGTGGTGGCGGTGGTGGCACGGTCGGCGGCGCGCCTCCGGGCGCAGACTCGACCGGCGACACGACCCATTGCGTGAACGGCCGCGAGTTCGACCCCGCAATCGCGTACTGGGCCCCGCCGTGCGTACCCGGCACGATCGGCGCCACTGGCATCGACAACGGGGGCGCCACGTATCAGGGCGTCACCGGCGACACGATCACGCTCGTCGACTACGTGTCGAACTATGGCGCCCAGGTGAACGCCATCCTCGCCGCGCAAGGTTCGCTCGTGACCTTCGAAGACGCACAAGTGCTCGATGCCGCGTGGGAGAAGTTCATCAACGACCACTACGTGCTCTACGGCCGCAAGGTCGACATCGTCACGTATCAGGGCCAGTGCCAGAGCGTGCCGCCGAAGTACGACTGCCTCATCCCCGAAATGGATTCGATCGTCAACACGTATCACCCGTTCGCGGTGAACTGGCAGACGACGTTGTGCTCGGCCTGTTACGCGGAGCTCGCGCGCCTGCAGACGGTGGCGGTCGGAGGTACCGGCTTCAGCGACGATCTAGGCCGCGCGCTCGCGCCGTTCTTCTACACCGCGGGCGAGAGCGCTACGACGATGGAGCAACAGTTCGCGGAGTTCTGGTGCGCCCAGATGACCGGGCCCGTGAAGTACGCGGGCACGCAGAACCCGGCGCAGAACTTCAACGGCAAGCCCCGCGTGCTCGGGATCATCAGCACGAACGACCCTGACAACCAATCGACGGTGGAGCATTTCCTCGTGCCGCTGCTCAGGGAGAAGTGCGGCATCAACGTCAACCACTTCTACTTCTACGACCAGGACATCAACACGGCCGCCAAGCAGGTGGCCGCCGGCATCGCCGCGATGAACACACCGACGAACCCGGCGACCACCGTGTTGTGCCTGTGCGACGAAGTCGCGCCGGCATTCCTGTTCTCCGGCGAGCAGTCGAACAACTACTACCCCGAGAACGTCATCGCCACGAACCAGGGCATGGACTACGACAAGACCGGCCAGTCGTACGGGCCGAACGGAACGCTCGGTTGCCCGTCGCCGCAACTCGGCTGCGAGTACGACCTCGCGTTCGGGCTCGGCGAGCTCGGGACCGAGGAGAAGAACGGGGCCGAGGGCGGCAGGGCCACCGGATCCGACACCGGCAGCCGCGTCTTCATCGCCGGCGGGGGCACCTCGCTCCCCGGCAGCGTCGAGGGCAAGACCCTCGGGTCGACGGCCAAGCAGTGGGTCATGCTGGCCAACCTCATCGAGGCGGCCGGTCCGGGCCTCACGCCGTCGACCATGCAGGCGCAGGCGGCGTCGCTCGGCAGCGTCGGTGGCCCAGGAACGCCGAATGAGTTGCTCGACTTCGCCAGTGGCTCGGGCTTCTGGACACAAGACGTCAAGCTCATCTACTTCAACAAGAACGCGACGTCGGGTTACAACGGCGAGCCTGGCGGCTACATCCAGGTCGGCGACCGGGTGAAGCTCGGTGGCTGGCAGGCGACGGGTGACGGAGAACCGAACATCCCGATCGAGGGACGGAAGTAGTCGTGCGCGACACCTTGTCTCGGGCCATCGCCCGGGCGCGCGAGCTCGCGCTCTGGCGGTGGACCACGACCTTCTTGTTCGACGAACGGTTGGGCTTCAAAGCGGCTCGCTTCGGCGCGAGCAGCGTGTTCGGCGTCTTCTTCCTGAAGTGGTTCTTCGGCATGTCGTGGAACGAGTTGCTCAACGGCGTGTCGTTGGGCTCGCTCTACGGCTTGATCGCCGTGGGCATCATCCTCATCTACCGCACGAACCGCATCATCAACTTCGCGGCCGCCGCGGTCGGCGCGGTGCCGGCGATCTTCGCCCTGCTGTTGTGTGTGCAGCGCGGGTTCAATTACCTGATCGTGCTGCCGATCGCAGTGATCGGTGGTCCGCTCATCGCCGGGTTGACCGACATCCTGATCATGCGGCGGTTCGCCCGCTCGCCCCGACTCATCACCACGGTGGTCACGTTGGGTGTCGCGCAGGGGTTCGGCGCGCTCGGGTTCTTCATCCCGATCTGGATCGGCGCGACGGCCGGCAAGATCTCGAAGGTGCCCACGCCGTGGGAGAACGTGGCGTGGAACGACAACCGCGGTCAGCCGATCATCACCGGCAACCAGATCGCGGCGATCCTCGTCACGCTCGGCGTGTCGATCGGTCTCGCCGTGTTCTTGCGCTACGCCCGGATCGGCATCGCGCTGCGAGCGTCGTCCGAGAACTCTGATCGAGCGTCGCTGCTCGGCATTCCCGTCAAGCGGGTGCAGACGACGGCGTGGATGCTCGCCGGCTTCCTCAGCGCGATGGCCATCTACTTCCAGTCGCCGCTCATCGGCGTGCCCGGCAACGCGAGTCTCGGCTTCGACACGCTGCTGTACGCGCTGGGCGCCGCGGTGATCGCGCGTATGGAGCGCATCGGCGTTGCGCTCGCGGCCGGCACCTTCGCGGGCATCATCGAGTTCGGCGTCGTCTCGAGCACGGGCAAGAGCAGCATGGTCGGTGCGTACATGCTGCTGTTGATCCTGGCCGCGTTGCTGTTGCAGCGGAAGTCGCAGACCCGCGCGATGGATGCCGACACGTCGTCGTGGGACGTGGTCAAGAACTTCCGACCGATTCCCGCGGAGCTCCGCAACATGCCGGAGGTCAACGTCGCCCGCATCGGATTGTGCGTGCTTGCGGCGCTCGCCGCCCTGGGTCTGCCGTTCCTCGTCGGGTCGAACGAGATGCCCAAGCTCGTGTATCTCCCGATCTACGGGATGGTGGGCGTGTCGCTCGTCGTCCTCACGGGTTGGGCCGGACAGATCAGCCTCGGCCAGTTCGGGCTGGTCGGTATCGGCGCCGCGGTCTCCGGTGGGCTCGTGTTCAACAACAACGCCGACTTCTTCGTCGCCATCTTCGCCGGCATCGCCGCGGGTGTCATTGCCGCCGTGCTCATCGGCTTGCCGGCCGTGCGGATCCAGGGGCTGTACCTCGCGGTCACCACGCTGGCGTTCGCGTACGCGTGCTTCGGCTACGCGCTCGACAAGACGACGTGGCTCGGCCAGCGGATCCTGCCGAAGGGTTTGGTCACCACGTTCCGGCGGCCGTTGCTGTACGACCGCTTCGACCTCGAGGACGATCGCACGTTCTATTACGTGTGTGTCGTCGCGCTGTTGTTCGCGATCCTCGCGGCGCTGGCCTTCCGCCGAAATCGCAGCGGTCGCGTGCTCATCGCGTCGCGCGACAACCAGCGGGCCGCGCCGGCGTACGGCATCAACCTCGTGCGCACGCGGTTGGCGGCGTTCGCGGTCTCGGGCGGCATCGCCGGGCTCGCCGGCTCGTTGATGGCCTACGCGCAGCACCAGGTGATCCCCGGGACGTACGCGCCGCTCGAGAGCATCGTCGTGTTCCTCGCGGTCGTGATCGGCGGGCTCACGTCGGTGCCGGCGGCCGTGCTCGGTCTCGTGACGTACGAGGGCTTCATCCAGTTCGGGCCCAAGCTGTACGACCGCTTCGGTCAGAACGTCGTGGCGATCATGCCGCTGCTGCTGACCGGCCCGCTGCTGTTGCTCAACCTCTATCAGTACCCGGGAGGCACCGCCGAGGTGTTGTTCGGACGGCGAGACAAGTTCCTGCGGTGGGTCGCGAAGAAGCACGACATTCTCGTGCCATCGCTCATCGCCGACCGACGCGTCGAGGAGGAGAACCTGTCCGGCGAGTTGATCACGGAAGCGGAGCGCCACGTGGAAGAGGCGGCCGCCGTCGGCCAGGCCGCCGTCGTGTGTCCCGTGTGCGGTGAGCACCTCTCACTGGTGGACGCGGCCGAGCACGACCACCTCAAGGTTCCGAGCCCGGCATGAGCGAGCGCAGCGAGCGAATGACGGCGCAACCGTGCGACCGCCAGGGAGCCGGGTGCGATGGGGTGCGGGGCGCAGCCCCCGTGGAGGCGTGGCATGACGGCTCTTGAGGTGACCGCACCGATTCCGGCACAGCCGTTCGACAACGCGCCCGCACTGGCGTGTCGCGGCATCGACGTCGCGTACGACAAGGTGCAGGTGCTGTTCGGCGTCGACCTCGACGTGCAGAAGAACGAGATCGTGGCGCTGCTCGGCACGAACGGCGCGGGCAAGTCCACGTTGTTGAAGGCCATCTCGGGGCTGGTCGACCCGTCCGCCGGCGAGATCTGGTTCGAGGGACAGGACATCACGCACGCCGATGCCGTCACGACGTCGAAGCTCGGCATCATCCAGGTGCCGGGCGGCAAGGCGGTGTTCCCGACGCTGAGCGTTGCCGAGCACTTCAAGTGCGGCACGTGGCTGTACCAGAAGGACGATCAGGACGAAGTCCAGGGTCGCATCGACCTCGTGCTCCAACAGTTCCCGCGCGTCAAGGAACGCTGGACGCAGATGGCGGGCAACTTGTCCGGCGGTGAGCAACAACAGCTCGCGCTGGGAATGGCGTTCGTCGCCAAGCCGAAGTTGCTCATCATCGATGAGTTGTCGCTCGGTCTCGCGCCGACGATCGTCGAGCAGCTGCTCGACATCGTGCGCCAGATCCACCAGACCGGCTGCACGATCGTCCTCGTCGAGCAGTCGGTGAACGTCGCGCTCACGATCGCCAACCGCGCCTACTTCATGGAGAAGGGCGAGGTGCGTTTCTCCGGACCGACGCAAGAGCTGCTCGAGCGCGGCGACATCCTCCGCTCGGTGTTCCTCCAAGGCGCCGCGTCGATGAAGGGCGACGCCGCCGTGGCCTCGACCACCGTCAAGCACCTCGACGACGAGCCGGTCGTGCTCGAGGTCAACGGTCTGACGAAGCGCTTCGGTGGCATCACCGCGGTCGACGACGTCACGTTCAAGCTCCGCCAGGGTGAGATCCTCGGTCTCATCGGCCCGAACGGTGCCGGCAAGACCACCATCTTCGACATCATCTCCGGCCTCCTGCCGATCGACGGTGGTCGTCTCAACTTCCAGGGCGTCGACATCACCTCGCTGGGCGCCGACAAGCGGGCTGCGCTCGGTCTCGGACGTTCCTTCCAGGACGCCCGCATCTTCCCGACCCTGACCGTGGCGGAGAACATCGCCATCGGTCTGGAGCGGCACCTGAACGAACGCGATCACCTCGCCGCGTTGCTCAACCTGCCGGCAGTGCAGCAGCAGGAGGAAGACGTCGCGTTCACGGTCGAAGACCTCATCGAGCTGATGTCGCTCGGCGCGTTCCGCGACAAGTTCGTCGGTGAGCTGTCGACCGGCAGCCGGCGCATCGTCGACCTCGCGATGGCGATCGCGCACGACCCGACCGTGCTGCTCCTCGACGAGCCATCGTCAGGTATCGCGCAACGCGAGACGGAGGCGCTCGGTCCGCTGTTGAAGCGCATCCAGCGCGAAGCCGGTTGCGCGTTGCTCATCATCGAGCACGACATGCCGCTCATCCGCTCGATCTCCGATCAGATCATCGCTCTCGACCTCGGCGCGGTGGTGACGCAGGGGACGCCAGACGAGGTGTTGAGCAATCCGCACGTCGTGTCCTCCTACCTCGGCGGCGATCTCAACGTGATCAACCGTTCGGGCGCGGAGGCCGAGAAGGAGGCTCCGCCGCGACGACGCCGGCAGTTGCGGGCGCGCGCATGACGCGTCGACGCCGGCTCGGTTCGATGTCGGTGCTTCTCGGCACGGTCGCGCTCGTGCTCGGGCTCACGGTGTCGCCAGCACATGCGCAGGCACCCGAGCAAACGGGGTGGTGGTTCCAGGCGCTCACCGGGCCGCTCGCGCTGCCCGTGCCCATTCCGGTGGTGCCCGACGGCGGCCTGTTCGTGCAACAGGGCGCGACCACCGATCCGCTGGCATTCGGAGCGGTGCAGTACCGCGTTGCCGACGGGGCCAGCTCGTCGCTGACGCTCACGGCCGCGCCGGGTTCGGTCGCGCTGTCCGCATCGATGCAAGCGTGCAAGATCACGTCCAGCTGGGCCGCGACGGGCGGGGCGGGCTCCTGGGACGCGCGGCCGAGCTACGGCAACCCGTGCGCGCCGGGCCTCGTGGCGGCCGACGGCAGCGCGGTGGCGTTCAGTCTCAACGCCTCGTTCGTGTCGAACGGCACGCTCGACGTTGCGATCGTGCCGCTCACGTCGGCCACACCGTTCGCCGTCGCGTTCGAGCCACCGGCGGACGACTCGTTGGAGAGCGCGGGCGGCAAGCAGTCGACGTCGCCGCCGCTGCCGACCATCGCACCCACGGTGCCGAGTGCCGGGGGAAGCCCGAGCGGCGGGAGCTCCGGTGTCGCGGCGGGTCCGGCGAGGCCGGTCACCGCTCCGGCGGCCGCTGCACCCGCGGCGAGCACCGGACGGTCGGCCGTGGCCGACAACGTGCTGAACGTCGTCGGACTGGGTGACCCAGACCGCGGCGCGCGGGCGGCCGCCTTGGGCGGCGCGTCGCTGCTCGTCGTCGGATGGTGGTTGTTGAGCACGCAGTCGGTGCGGGTGCCCCGCCTGCTCGGTGGCGTGGGCACGGCCGGTGCCGGTGCCGCGGCCGCGGCCGCCGACGAAGCGCCGCCCGACAAGACGTCACGCATCGGCGGTGTCGGCCGCTTCGCCCGCACCCGAGGCGGCAACGCCCTCAAGCTCCGCTGACCACCGCCTCCTCGAAGGCTAGGGCGTGGCCGGGAGCTTCCAGCCGGGGACCCAGGTGGCGTGGAAGCCGATGGGGACGCGTTGCGGCAGGAGCACACGGGCGACCGGGCCGGCGGTGATGTCGGCGGCGTCGAGGATCACGACCTCGGAACGATCCTCGAGCTGATCGTACACGAAGCTCACGAGGTAGCCGTCGTCGTCGCCGGTGGCGTTGGCTCGCGGCGCGAACGGTGACTCGCTCGCCCAACGTCCTGGTCCGCACCACCAACGCGTGTCCGTGCCGGTGGTGACGTCGTACTTCACGATGCCGTCGAACAACAGCGTTGGCTCCGGCGAGATGTGCACGTTGTAGACGTAGCGATTCGGCCGCCCCTGGCGCGACAGGTCGATCGACGGGAACTCGGTGTTGTCGTCGTCGAGAAACGCCTCGTGCGTCGCGCCCGTGCGCAGGTTGAAGCGGTAGCGGTAGAGGTGCGCGTCGAGCCGCAGGTACGACAGCAGCTTGGCGAGCGGGCCCTCCGCGTCGACCCGGGGCTCGGGTTTCGTGACGCGGCAGAGGTCCATGACGACCTCGTCGCCCTCTTCCCACGCGTTGACCGAGTGGTACACATAGCAGGGGTCGGCTTCGAACCACTTGGTCTCGTCGGCCGCACCGTGCCGGGGGATGATCCCGTAGCGCGCCGGCATGTTGTCGTCGAACATCAGCTTGTGTCGTCCGGCGCGGGCGGCGTCGGGGTCGGCGACGAGCGGCAGGTCCATGAGGATCGAGTGGTGCTCGGTGATCGCCATGTCGTGGGGCAGTCGCGGTCCGGGCAGGTCGATCTCAGCGGTGTGCGTGACGCGCCCGTCGGCGCCGGCGACGCCGTAGCGCAAGTACGGCGGACGAGGTCCGTAGTCGAAGAAGAGGAGTTCGTTCGTCTGCTCGTCGACCTTGGCGTGGGCGGACATGCGTCCACCAAAACCACGCTGCCCGCGCGTCGCCAACGTGACGGGGTCGAGGGCGTACGCCGCGCCGCAGAGATAGAAGAGCGAGAGAACGTCGCCGTTGAAGAACACGAGATCGGTGTTCGACGAATCCTTGAGCGGCATGTCGGCGGGGTTGCCGGCGAGCGGCTCCATGATCCCGAGCCATTGCACCTCGCCCGCGGCGCGCTCGCGCTCGAATGCATCGGTGCGCACCCAACGGTTGCGATACGTCGCGGTGCCGTCGCGGAAGTGCACGGCGTGCACCATGCCGTCGCCGTCGAACCAGTGGTAGCGGCCGAGGGGATCGTGCTGCGGGTTCGGCCCGGTGCGCAGGTAGACGCCGTCGAGGTCGCGGGGGATCTCGCCGATGACCTCGAGATCGGACGCGTCGATCTCCGTGGCGATCGGCGCGTATGGGCCGCCGAGATAGGGATTGACCTCGACCTCGGTCACCGTCGGGCTAGCCAAGGTCGGGCGCTCCGGACATGCACTCGATGCGCACGCCGTCGGGGTCGGTGAGATACAGCAGCTTCACGGACTGACCTCCCACGCCCGCGCCGGGCAGCTCGGAGAGCGTATGCCGATGCACCTCGCCGCCGGCCTTCTCGGCCGCCTCGGCGAGATCGTCGATGTCGTCGACGCGGAAGCACAGGTGCGTCATGCCGAAGCTCGTCATGGGCCGCTTGGTGCGATCGCCGCCGGCTTCGGGTTCCAGCCAGTGCAGCAGCTCGAGGCGCACGTCGGCGCGCCGCAACATGCGCGATTCGAATCGGATGCCGTCGCGCTCCATGGTGGCGGCGACCTCGTCGCCCATCTCCATCGTGAAGAGCTCCGTGAATCCGAGCACGTCGGTGTAGAAGCGAGTGGAGCGTTCGAGGTCGGAGCAACAGACGCCGACGTGCGAGAAGCCCTGGATACCCATGGGTCGCGGCGCTCCTGCGTCTCGTCAGCCGAGCAACAGCGAGCGGAGTTCGTCGAGACGCTGGTTCACGCGGGTCACGTCGCGCACCGTGGCCGGGCTGTCGTTCGGATCAGAACCCGAGTGCGAAACAGTGGGCCGTTCGAACGAGCTCAACGCCAGCAGGACTGCGTGTTGCAACGACGCCGCGACGGCTTCGATGTCGGAAGCGTCCCACTGCGCGTGCGCGACGGGGGCGGGTTGCGACGCGATCGCGGCCTCGACGCGAAGCGCGAGCTCGGCCACGGCGCCGGATACGACACTGGAGAGCGATTCGCGAATGGATTCGAGCGCGGCCGAGAGCGACACCGTCACGGCTCGTGCGAGTTGCTCCTCCAAGTTGCCGAGAGGCGACGCGGCGCCGGCCGAACCGCCGGTGCGCATTGCCGCCGCGGCCAATCCGACTTCGTTCCGCAGCTCGGACAACTGGTAGCTCACGCTGTGCTCGAGATCGGTGATGCGCTGCGCCAGGGCGTCGCTGGGATCCTGATTCAGGTTCGCATCAGCCCAAGACACGCTCGCAGACTACTTTCGGGCCACGGACCTGTTCGAACGACTGACCGAGGCGTTGGGGGCACCGCACGTGCTCGTCGGCGACGCGATCAGCGACGACCTGGCCCACGACGAGGCGCTGTCGGCCGAGTGGCACCTGCCCGACGTCGTGGTGCGGCCGTCGTCGGCCGCAGAGGTCGCGGCGATTGTGCGGATCGCGGCGGAAATGGGCGTGCCGGTCACGGCGCGCGGCAGCGGTACGGGCTTGTCCGGTGCGTGCATCCCGCGGCACGGTGGGATCCTCGTGTCGTTCGAGCGGATGGCGTCGATCCTCGAGATCGACACGGCCAACGGTGTCGCGGTCGTGCAGCCGGGCGTGACGCTCGACGTGCTCGACAAGGAAACCGCGTTGCACGGTCTCGTGTATCCCGTGTTTCCGGGCGAGAACAGCGCGTCGCTCGGTGGCAACGTCGCCACGAACGCCGGCGGAATGCGCGCCGTGAAGTACGGCGTCACGCGGCATCAGGTGCTCGGCGTCGAAGCGGTACTCGGCACGGGCGAGATCATCCGCTGCGGCGGAAAGTTCGTGAAGGCCACGACGGGCTACGACCTCACGCAACTCATCATCGGGTCGGAGGGCACGCTCGCGATCGTGACCGAGGCGATCCTGCGGCTGTACCCGAGGCCGGGATTCTCGGCCACGGTGCTCGCGCCGTTCGCGTCGATGGAGGGCATCACCGAGGCGGTGCCCGCGATCGTCGGCAGCGGTGTCGGGCCGATGATCCTCGAGTACATCGACGTCGTGTCGATGGTGGGCATCACGAAGAACGCGGGGCTCGACCTTGGCATCGCCACCGAGGTGAAGGACGCGACGATCGCCTACCTCGTCGTTGTCGTGGAAGCCCGAACCTCCGATCGCCTCGACGAGGATGTCGCCGATGTCGCCGCGGTGTTGGCCGAGCGGGGCGCGATCGACGTGTACGTCCTGCCGCCGGGTTCGGGTACCGCGCTGATCGAAGCGCGCGAGAAGGCGTTCTGGACCGCGAAGGCCAGCGGCGCCAACGACATCATCGACATGGTCGTGCCGCGAGCGTCGATCGCCGTGTACCTGTCACGCGTGTCAGAGCTGGCGACCGAGACCGGCTCGTTCATCGTCGGCTGCGGGCACGCGGGCGACGGCAACGTGCATTTCTCGGTCTTCCAGGGCGACGACGCGGTGCGTTCGCAGGTGTTGCACGACATCTTCGCGTCGGGCATGGCGTTGGGCGGAGCGATCTCCGGCGAGCACGGCATCGGGTCGGAGAAGAAGCACCACTATCTCGCGCTCGAAGATCCGACCAAGGTGGCGCTGTTGCGTCGCATCAAGGCGGCGTTCGATCCCGCCGGCATCCTCAACCCAGGAGCGATCTTCGATTGAACGGCGCCCAAGCACTGCTACGCACGCTGGTCGACTCAGGCGTCGACGTGTGCTTCACCAACCCCGGCACGTCGGAGATGCACTTCGTCGCGGCATTGGACGCCGTGCCGGAGATGCGCGGTGTGCTCGCGCTGTTCGAGGGCGTGGCCACGGGCGCGGCCGACGGGTACGGGCGCATGGCCGACAAGCCGGCGGCCACGTTGTTGCATCTCGGCCCCGGGCTCGGCAACGGGCTGGCCAACCTGCACAACGCCCGCAAGGGCCACACGGGAGTCGTGAACATCGTCGGCGATCACGCGACGTACCACAAGCAGTACAACGCGCAGCTCGAGTCCGACATCGAGACGGTGGCGCGCAACGTGTCGTCGTGGATCAGGTGGTCGTCGTCGTCGGCATCGGTCGGTGAGGATGCGGCGGAGGCGGTCGCTGTCGCGCGGCGCGGTGAGGTCGCCACGTTGATCCTTCCGGCCGACTCGTCGTGGTCGGACGGCGGCGAGCCTGCGCCACCGATCGTGATGGCGAAGCCGGCGGTGTTCAAGAAGCCGAATCCGCTGCCGGAAGATGCGGTGCTGTTCCTCGGCGGCAAGGCGCTCCGCAAGGAGTACCTCATCGCCGCCGCGCAGACCGGTCATCGGATGCTGGCCGAGACGTTCCCTACGCGTTTGCAACGCGGCGCGGGCATTCCACCGGTCGAGCGCCTCGCGTATCTCGCCGAGTTCGCGGCGATGCAGCTCGAAGGCATCAAGCATCTCGTGCTGGTGGACGCGAAGTCGCCGGTGTCGTTCTTCGCGTACCCCGGCAAGGCCAGCGACCTGGTGCCGGAAGGGTGCGAGGTGTCGGTGTTGGATCCGGAGCTGCTCGCGCAGCTCGCCGATCCGTCGGTCGAGGTCTCGCTGCAACCGGCGGGGCGCCCCGAGCGTCCGACCGGCGCGCTCACCGCCGCAACGGTGGCCGCGGCGTTGGGCGCGCTGATGCCAGAGGGCGCGATCGTGTCGGACGAAGCGAACACCGCGGGCCTGTATGCGCCGGGTGCAACCGCGGGCGCGCCGCCGCACGACTGGCTGTGCCTCACCGGCGGCGCGATCGGCCAGGGGTTGCCGGTCGCAGTGGGCGCGGCGGTCGCGTGCCCCGACCGCAAGGTGATCGCCCTCGAGGCCGACGGCAGCGCGATGTACACGCTCCAGTCGTTGTGGACGATGGCCCGGGAAGGACTCGACGTCGTCACGGTGCTCTACAACAACCGCGCGTACGACGTCCTCAACATGGAGCTCGGACGCGTCGGCGCGAGCGGCGACCGCGCCAAGGAGATGTTCGACCTGTCCACGCCCGCCCTCGACTTCGTCGCCCTGGCCAACGGCATGGGCGTCCCCGCGTCACGTGCCACCACCGCCGACGAGTTCACCATCGCCCTCGAAAAGGCCCTCGGCGAACAAGGCCCCACCCTCATCGAAGCCCTCATCCCGGCCATGTAGCCCTGAAGGAACGAAATCCAGTGCACTACGACACACAAGTGTGTCGTAGTGCACTGGATTTGCCGGCGGCGCGGGGCCAGGGAGTGTCACACCCCGTCAGTAGCTTCCGCGACCGTGAGGCTCGACAAGGCATTGCTCGACCTAGCTGCAGAACAGCGGTCCTGTGTTGCGGATTGGCAGATCCGCGAGCTCGGTGCGACGGCAACCGAAGTCACTCGCCTGAAAAACTCTCCCCGGTGGGAGTTGGAGGGTCGACGCGTGCTCGTCGTCCCCGGGGCGGTTCGAGATGAACTGCTGTTGGCAAGCGCCGCCGTACTTTCCGCGGGTCCCGGCGCGGTGCTGTCGCACGAGTCCGCAACAGCACATTGGGGAGTGCCAGGCTTCCGGCTGCTTCCGGCGCGGGTGAGCCACGTCAACGGACACGCCATGCGACGCGGTCAACTGGGTCACGTGCATCCACTTGTGGTCGTACCGGAGCGTTGGGTGACAACCTTCAAAGGCATCCGCGTCGTTCTGCCGGAGCTTGCGGCCTACCAGATGTGCGGCGAGCTCAGCCCCCAGAGGGCAGGACGAACGTTCGACCAGTTCCTCAGCCGTCGCCTGCTCAGCGTCGGTTCGTCCACGGCGTGTCTCAACGATCTCGCCAGGCGTGGCCGCGACGGCACGGTCCTGTATCGAGACGTCCTGAAGGCTCGTGGCGACTACTACATCGCGCCCGCGACTGGGCTCGAATCTCGGGTGAAGGAGTTGGGCGAGGAAGTCGGGCTCAACCTGCGCCGGCAGGTCAATCTCGGCAACGACGACCGCTTCGATGGTCGGGTCGACTTCTACGAGGACAATGTGAAGGCGGTGTTCGAGGTCCAGAGCGAGCTCTATCACTGGGCGCTCTCGAATCGTGAAGCCGATGCAATCCGCCGTCAGCAGCTCGAGGACGACGGGTTCACGGTGCACGAGATCTGGGAGGAGGACGTGTGGACTCGCCCCGGCAAGGTCACCCGCATGATGAAAGCCGCCGTCCGGCTCCGCACCCCGAAATCCAGTGCATAGCGACACAGAACTGTGTCGCTATGCACTGGATTTGCTGGAAGTGGAGTGGTGGCCGGCTTGGGCTACGGCGAACTTGACCATGGCGCTGCCGGCCACGCCTGAGACCCCGGAGGCCAGCTCGCGGCGGCGGTTGCGTCCGCGGGGGAGCGAGAGCAACAGGCTGATGGTCGTCAACAGGTGCGAGAGCCGCCACAACGGCGTCGCCCGGTAGGCCGCCGGGTCGCGCACCTCGCGCTCGAGCGCGACGGCCGCCGCGAGTTCGCCGGCACAACCGGCGATGCCGTAGCGGCGCAGCACCCGCGCCGACTCGTCGTCGCACCCGCCGAGCTTCAGCAACGACGCCGCCCCGGCCACCCCCGACGCCGTGAACAACGCCGGCATCGACGTTGACGCGTCCTGCCACGCCGGTACCGCCGTCGACGCGACCAGCACGCCCGTGTAGCCCGCGAGCGGGATCCCCGCGACACCCGCCACACCCGCACCCAGCGACGAACCCAGCACGGCCGACGCCCCCGCCGCGGGCCCGTACACCGCGAGCAGCCACGATCCCATGTTCATCGGCGACGACGGACGGAACACTCGCAGCATGTTGGCGAACCGTTCCGGGCGGCCGAGGTCGGCGATCAAGCACGCCGTCCCGGCGGACAGCGTCACGAGCGACAGCCGAGAACACCGGCGGCGCAGCGGCCGGGACACCAGCCCGAGCGTCGACGACGCCCCCGCGACACCGCCCAGGAAGAAGTACGCCGGGACGAACCACTTCCACACCGGCCGCTTCAACAGCGGCACGTCGTAGTACGACGTCATCGGCGAGCCGACACCACCGCGGCCACCGCCATCGCCACCCCCGCGGCCACCATCGAGCGCCACGCCCGGCCGTTCGTCTTCGAGTACGCCACCGGCGCCGACGGCAGGTTGTACACCTCGGGCTCGTCGGTCAGCAGGAAGAACGCGTGCAGGCCGTCGGTCCCCGACTGGTCGACGCCGTACAGATACGCCTCGGTGTGGCCGGAGGCGTGCAGCGCCTCGACGCGAGAGGCGGCCCGCTCGTGCAACGACGACAACTCGCCGAACACGATCGACTCCGTCGGACACGCTTGCGCGCACGCCGGCGTCATGTCCGCGCCCAGTCGGTCGTAACACAGCGTGCACTTCCACGCCCGCCCGTCGTCCTCACGCCGATCGATCACGCCGAACGGACAGGCCGACACGCAGTACCCGCAGCCGTTGCAGATGTCGGGCTGCACGAACACCGAGTCGAACTCCGTGCGGATGATCGACCCGGTCGGACACGCTTCCAAGCACGCCGACGTCTCGCAGTGCTTGCAGACGTCGCTCATCATCAGCCACGAGAACTTGTCGCCGGCTCCATCGTCACCAGTCGGCGGCCGCTCGATGAACGCGACGTGCCGCCATGTCGACGCGCCCAACTGCACCGTGTTGTCGTACGACATGCCGGTGAACGAGAAACCGTCGTCCGGCAACTGGTTCCATTGCTTGCACGCGACCTCGCACGCCTTGCAGCCGATGCACACCGTCGTGTCGGTGAAGAACCCGACCGTCATCGCGCTCGCCGCCCGGGCCGGATGTCGGCCGTCAACGCCTTCGACTCCTGGATCGACACGTTCGGGTCGGCGACGAACGAAATCAACTCGTTGGCCGAGTCGCCGCGCACCAACCCCGACGAACCC
Source organism: Acidimicrobiaceae bacterium (assembly GCA_041166745.1). Classification (GTDB taxonomy): domain Bacteria; phylum Actinomycetota; class Acidimicrobiia; order Acidimicrobiales; family JACDCH01; genus DASUCS01. The sequence continues at coordinate 11,548 of JBEEGH010000028.1, read as the reverse complement.
CAGTGGTACGGCAGCCCGATCTGGTGCACGGCCCGCCGGCGCCGACCGCGCCCCACCATGAGCGGCGGAATCCGCGACGTCACCAGCACCCGCGCCTCCACCGACGTGCGCGCCGTCGAGATCGTGGCCCACTCGCCGTTCGCCAGGCCTCGCTCGAGCGCCAACGACGGCGACACCTCGCAGAAGAACTCCGGCTGCAACTCCGCCAGCCACGGCAGCCAGCGCGACATCCCGCCCGCCGTGTGGTGCTCGGTCAACCGGTACGTCGTGACGACGAACGGATAGTCGGGGTCATCGAACGGGCGGTGGTACGGGTTGTCGTCACGCGACCACTCGAGCCGCGTCGGGTTGCGTTGCTGCGAATACAGCGGGTTCGACATCACCGATTCCTGTGGCTCGTAATGCGTCGGCAGCGGGCCGTCGACCACGCCCGTCGGCGCGAACAACCAACCGACGCCGTCACCTTGCATGATGAACGGCTTGTCGCCGGCGATCGTGTCCAGCCCGACAGCGTCACTCGCAGGCCGGTACGACGGCGGACGGTCGACGATGAAATCCGGCACGTCGTGTCCCGTCCACCGCGACGCCACCGGATCCCACCACACGTACGCCTTGCGCTCCGACCATGGTCGGCCGGACGGGTCGGCGGAGGCGCGGTTGTACAGGAGCCGGCGATCGGCGGGCCACGCGAACCCCCACGGCGCGCCCGACGCCGAGCGCCGCGCCGTCATGTTCACGCCGTCGGCGAACGAGCCCGAGTAGATCCAGCAACCACACGCGGTCGACCCGTCGTCGGCCAACGCGGTGAATGACGGAACCGGCACGCCGTCCGCCACCGTGAACCCGTTGATCTCCTTCAACACCTCGAGCACGTCGGGCTCGTCGTGCGGACCGACGGTGCCGTACGACCACGTCAGGTCGAGCAGCGGCCGGTCTCGCGACAACGAAGACCCCGCGTACAACGCGCGCAACCGCAACCCGAGGTGGTACATGAACCACAGCTCGCTGCGCCGATCACCGGCAGGCTCGACGGCCTTGTGGTGGAACTGCAACAGCCGTTGGGTGTTCGTGTACGTGCCGTCCTTCTCCGTGTGCGCGGCGGCGGGGAAGAAGAACACCTCCGTCTCGCACGCAGGCGACGACCGCCAGAACTCGGCCGTCTCGATCAGCGCGAAGTCGCGCACGACGAGCCAGTCCAGCGATGCCAGCGCGGCGCGCTGCAACCGGCCGTGCATCGAGCCCACCACCGGGTTTTCGCCCATCACGAAGTAGCCCCGCACCTTGCCGTCGGCCATGTCGGCCACGGTGTTCATGTGCGAGTGGTCGCCCGTCAGCAACGGCAAGTAGTTGTAGCACCAGTCGTTCTCGGCTTGCGCGGCCGAACCAAACCACGCCTTCAGCAACGACACCGTGTACTTCGGGAACTGCGTCCACCAGCCGGACGCCGCGGTGTGGTTCGAGATGTACGACCCGAACGTGTCGTCGTCGCCCGCCTTCGGCATCGGCAAGTACCCGGGCAGCAGGTTGTACAGCGTCGGCACGTCGGTCGAACCCTGGATCGTCGCGTGCCCGCGCAACGCGAGGATCCCGCCGCCCGGTCGCCCGATGTTGCCGAGCAGCAACTGCACGATCGCCGCGGTGCGGATCACTTGCACGCCGACCGTGTGCTGTGTCCACCCGACGGCGTAACAGAACGCCGACGTGCGATCGCGCCCCGAGTTGTCGCACAGCGCGGAGCACACGGCCAAGAACGAGGACTCCGACACGCCGCACGTCTCCGCCACGAGCGCCGGCGTGTACCGCGAGAAGTGCCGGCGCAAGACCTGGAACACACACCGCGGGTGCGTCAGCGTCGGGTCGCGGTACGCGTCCTCGTGCAGTCCGCCACCTTCATGCGACTCACCGTCGCGCGTGTCGTCGTTGCCCGACCCCGACTCGTACAGCCACGTCGACGGGTCACTGAACAGCCCGTCGAGGTCTTCCGTGTCCTGGAAGTCTTCGCGCAGGATCGACGACGCGTTCGTGTACGCCACCACGTACTCGCGGAAGTACCGCTCCTCCGAGAGGATGTAGTTCACGATCCCGCCGAGGAACGCGATGTCGCTTCCGGCGCGCAGCGGCACGTGCAGGTCGGCCACGGCCGACGTGCGCGTGAAGCGCGGATCGACGTGGATCAGCGTGGCGCCGCGCGCCTTGGCCTCCATCACCCACTGGAACCCGACCGGATGGCACTCGGCCATGTTCGAGCCCTGGATCACGATGCAGTCGCTGTTGGCGAGATCCTGCTGATACGTCGTCGCCCCGCCCCGACCGAATGAGGTCCCCAGACCGGGGACCGTCGAGGAATGTCATATGCGTGCCTGGTTCTCGATCTGGATCGCGCCCAACGCCGTGAACAGTTTCTTGATGAGGTAGTTCTCCTCGTTGTCGAGCGTCGCGCCGCCGAGGTGAGCGAACGCCAGCGTCCGACGGTGCACCGGGTCCCAGTGCGCGTCGCGGGCGGACTGCACTCGAGCGGCCACCATGTCCATCGCCACGTCCAAGTCGAGCGGCTCCCACGCCGTGCCGCCCGGGCGCCGGTACAGCACACGATCCTCGCGGTACGAGCCCGTTACCAGCTGGAAGGTGGCCGACCCCTTCGGGCACAGCCGCCCACGCGAGATCGGCGAATCGAGATCGCCCTCGATGTTGATGATGCGCCCGTCGCGCACCGACACGACCTGGCCGCACCCGACGGCGCAGTACGGGCACACCGACCGCACCGACTCGACGGAGCCGCCCGCCGCCGCGTCCACCGCACCCGACGCCGCACCCGCACCCGACGCCGCCGATGATGACGACGACGCCGTCCGAGCGGTCAGCGCCGCCGTGGCGGACGACCGAGCTGTGGCGCCCAGACCGTGCACGTCACGGGCCAGCAGCTGGCGCCAGACCGGCCAATCAGCGAGGGGCACCCTTTTCTTCTACCACCGTGGTCGAATCCAAGAGCTCCTCGATCTCATGATCGAGATCCGGCTCGCCCTCGATGTGCACGTTCGGCAGGATGCGGTCGAGCCACTTCGGCAGCCACCAGTTGGCGTCGCCCAGCAGTTCCATCGTCGCCGGCACCAGCACCATTCGCACGATCGTGGCGTCGACGAAGATCGCCACCGCCAGCCCGAAGCCGAACTCCTTCAGCACGCGATCGTCGCCGAACATGAACGACCCGAAGACGAAGACCATGATCAGCGCGGCGGCGGTGATCACGCGTGCCGTTGCATTCACACCGTCGGCCACGGCGGCGGCGTTGTCGCCCGTGCGGTCGTACTCTTCCTTGACGCGCGACAGGAGGAACACCTCGTAGTCCATCGACAAGCCGAAGAGGATGGCGAAGAGCATCATCGGTAGGAAGCTCTCGATCGGCCCTTGCTTCACGTCGATGATCGACGCGCCGATGCCCTTCTGGAACACGCCGACGAGCGCGCCGTACGCCGCGCCGATCGAGAGCAGGTTCATGATCACGGCCTTCAACGGCACGAGCAGCGATCGGAACACGACCAGCAGCAACAGGAACGACAGCAGCAGCACCACACCGATGAACAGCGGCAGCCGCTCCTCGACGTACGTGCTCACGTCGTCGAACGCGGCGGTGATGCCGCCGACGTGCGCATCGATGCCGGTGTCACCCACGGCGCGCGGCAACACGTCGGTGCGCAGATGGTGGATCAACTGCACCGACTTCGGATCTTGCGGTGCCGTCGTCAGGAACACGGGCATCACCGCGGTGTCGTGCTGCGGGTTGAACGTCGCCGGCAGCGCGAACTGCACACCCGGGGTGGCCGCGACGTCGTCGTGTATCCGCGCCAACGCATCGTCGCCAACACCGGCGGGCACGTCGAACGCCAACAGCAAGGGTCCGTTGAATCCGGCGCCGAAGCCCTCCGCCAGCAGGTCGTACGCCCGGCGGGTCGTGTCGGAGGTTGGCCGGTTGCCGTCGTCGGATGAGCCGAGCTGGATGGTCGACACCGGCGAGGCCAAGACGAGCAACACCGCCAGCGCGGCGACCGCGAACGGCACCGGCCGTCGCTGGATCAAACGGCTCCACCGGTACCAGAAACCGTCGCGCTCGTGTTCGCCGCGGCTGACACCTGGCACGTGCAGCTTGTCGATGTTCTTGCCGACGAAGCCGAGGATCGCGGGCAGCAAGGTGAGCGACGTTGCGATCGTGAGCGCGACCGCGATGATCGCCGCAGTTGCGAGCCCACTCACGAAGTCGATGCCGATCACGTACATGCCGGCGAGCGAGATGATCACCGTGCAGCCGGCGAAGAACACGGCCTTGCCCGACGTCGCCAGCGCTTTCACCACCGCGGCCTCCGGGTCGAGGCCGGAATGGATGCCTTGGCGGAAGCGCGTGATGATGAACAGCGCGTAGTCGATACCGACGCCGAGACCGATCATGATCGCAAGCTGCGGCGCGAACTCTGGCATCGACACCAGATGGGTCATGAGCGTGATCCCCGCGAGGCCGACGCCGAGCCCGAAGATCGCGTTCAGCAGCGGGAGGCCCATCGCCAGTACCGAGCCGAAGGTGATGAGCAGGATCACGATCGCCGCGCCGACGCCGACGAGCTCACTCAGCCCGAACGAGGGCGGCTCGCCGAACATCCCGGACAACTCGATCTGCAATCCCGCCGAGTCTTTCGCGGCGATGGCCTTCACGGCCTCGACGGTCGTGTCGGAAAGCCGCTCGCGCCCACCGGACGACTGGAACTGCATCTCGGCAAACGCGATCTGCGGCGTCTTGGGCGACACGGTGAGGTCGCGCACGTCGATGATGTTCGGCACGTTGCGCAGCTCGTTCAGCGTGCCGTCGATGGCGGCCCTCTGCGACTCGATCGTCGGCGTGGCCTTGAAAACGATGAACGCGGTCTGGCCGGCGCGCTCGGGAAAGCGCTTGTCGAGCAGGTCGAAGGCCTTCTGCGAGTCGGTGCTCGGCAGGTTGAAGCTCTCGCCGAAGCTGGCCCCCAGTGCCCCGCCGGCCGTGTTGACGCCGATCAGCACCACGATCCACGCGATGAGGACACGCCAACGATGGCGATAGCAAACGTCAGCGATCCGCTTCAGCACGGATCAATGGTGGAGGAAATGCCCTCAGGTTGTCGAAACGGCGAGCAGCTCGGCGAGGGCGTCGTTCAGGGCGGCGGCGAGGTCGTCCACGTCGGGCAACGCATCGCGGTCGGCCACCACGCCGACGAACAGGTGCTCTAAGTAGCTGATCACCGTGATGTTGAGCGCGGCGCCGTCGGGGATCGGGCCGAGCGGGTACAGCGCAGTGAGCTTCGCGCCCGCGCAGTACAGCGGGATCGGCGGCCCCGGCACGTTGGAGATCGTCACGTTGAACTGCGGGCGGATGATCTCCGCGATCGTGAGGCGGCTCGTCAATCGACCGGCCAGCGCGGCCAGCGACGGCGACATCACGTCGGCCCATTCCGTCATCGACGTCGCGCCGACGGCCTTCTCGCGCTCCTTCAAGTCGCGCGTGGCCGCGGTGATCGCGTGGAGACGGTCGGTGGGATCGGCGATGTCGGTGGCGAGCGGCGCCATCATCGCCGTGACCTGGTTCCCTTCGAGGGTCTCGTCGGTGCGCACCGATACGGGCACCATCGCCACGAGTGGTTCGTCGGGCAGCTCGCCCCGCTTCTCGAGGTAGCCGCGCAGTGCACCGGCGCACACTGCGAGCACGACGTCGTTCACCGTGCCGCCGAGCGCGCTCTTCACCGTCTTGATGTCGGCCAACGCGAGCTCGGTGAACGCGACGCGGCGGTGGCCGGTGATGGCCACGTTCAGGATCGACGGCGGCGCCGCGAACGTGCCCGGGAGCGACGTCGATTCCGGCCGCCGGTTCCAGCGCTGCATCCCGATCGTGCGCTCGGCCAGCCGGCGCGCGGCGCGCGCGACGCGCACGGGCTGCACGGCGAGGTCGGCCATCGCGTTCGCCACCAATGACGCGTCGCTCGGAACGGGCTCGGACTGCCACAGGTCTTCGATGTCGCGCGGTGCGGGCGTCGGCTCGATGTCGAGCAACATCGCCGCCAGCTCCGTTCCGGCCACGCCGTCGATCGCCGCGTGATGCGTCTTCACCACGGACGCGACCTGGCCGTCTTCGAGCCCTTCGACGATGTACATCTCCCACAGCGGGCGGTCGTGATCGAGCGGACGGCTCATCACGTCGGCCGCGAACTCGGCGAGCTCGGCCTTCCCGCCCGGCGCGGGCAGAGCAGCGCGGCGCACGTGGTACTCGAGGTCGAAGTCCGGGTCTTCGATCCACACCGGATGGTGCAGACCGAACGGCACGTCGACCAACCGGCGGCGGAACGGCGGCACCAATGGCAGCCGTTCGCGCACGAGGTCGAGAACCTTGTCGAAGCTGTAGCCGCCTTCGACCGTGCTCGGGTCGGTGATGATCGTGAACGCCACGTGCATGTGCGAGTTGGCGTTGGCCTTCTCCATGTAGAGGAAGCTCGCATCGAGACCGCTGAGTCGGTTCACGAGGTGAGCACCTGCTGCCACTGTCCCGGCAGCACGTGCGCGGGCTCGGTGGTCGTCATGAAGTCGTCGAGGATCGACGCAATCACCGCGGGGTGCTCGATCGGCACGAAATGGCCCGCCCCTTCGATGATCTCGAGCCGGCTCCCCGGCATGAGCTCGTGGGCGGCATGGGCGTGCGAGACGGGAATCACGCCATCGCGGTTACCCCAGATGATCAGCGTCGGTACCTCTTTCGCGAGATAAAGGCGATCTCGGGCGCTGACGCGCTGCCCGGCCACGTCGATCACCGCGCGAATGGTGTGCACGAACGCGCGCTGTGTCCGCGCGTCGGTGAGCCGCGTGTACGACGCCCACACCTCACCCCAGAACGGATCGCCGCGCAGGCCGGACTTACCGATGAGCCGTCCGACCGATTCGGCCACGCGATGCACGCGCGCGGTGAGCACCACCGGCAGCACGTACTCCGAGCCGGGCGCGCTGATCACCCGCAACAGCGCGTTGACCTCTTTGCCCAACCCACCGCTGCACGTGAGCACGAGCCGCGCACACATGTCGGGGAACTGGTAGGCGAACTGCATCGCGATGCCGCCGCCGAGGCTGTGGCCGATGATCGTCGCCCGTTCGTGGCCGAGCACCGCGAGCAGGTCGCGGATGCCAGACGCGTACGCGCCGAGGCTGTAGTCGCCGCGCGGTTTCGCCGACTCACCGTGCCCCAACAGGTCGGGGGCGATCATCGTGTAGCGGTCACCGTCGAGGCGGCGCATCACCCGCTCCCACGTCGACGAGCTGCCGGCGATGCCGTGTACGAAGACGAGCACCTCGGGGCCGTGGCCGGCGGAGCGGTAGGCGACGTCGTGACCGTGGATCTTGACGAACTGAATGTCCATGAGGATCCGAATCTACGCTGCTGACCCGTGGGGAAAACCGAGGCGGCGCTCGAGCGCCATCACTGGAACACGTCGTTCGTGTGGGAGGACAGGAAAGGGCCCTTCCGCCGTGTGACCGACGACCAGGCGGCCCAGTTCGATCGCGACGGCTACATCGTGATCGAGGACCTGATCGACGCTGCGACGCTGGCCGCCGTGACCGAGCGAACCGACCGCTTCGAGGCGTCGGTCGAGGCCTTTCTCAAGACGCAGCCCAACGAGCGCATGGAGATTGCGGAGTCCGGGGCGCTCACCTTCACCCCGCACATCGCGTCGCGATCGAAGGTCTTGCGCGCCCTCGTGTCATCTGCGCCCCTCACGGATCTCTGCGCGGATCTCATCGGCCCCGACGTGAACCTCTACTGGGACCAAGCCGTCTACAAGAAGCCCGAGAAGCCCCGTCGGTTCCCGTGGCATCAGGACAACGGCTACACGTTCATCGAGCCGCAGCAGTACTTGACGGTGTGGTTGGCGCTCACCGATGCCACGCTCGACAACGGGTGCCCGCGCGTCGCACCCGGGCTGCACAAGCACGGCACGCTGGCCCATCACTACGTCGAGCCGCTCGGCTTCGAGTGCTTCGCCGAGCCGCCAGGTGAGGTGCAGGCGGCCGCGCCCGTGAAGGCCGGCGGCGCGGTGGTGTTCTCGAGTCTGATGCCGCACTTGACGGGTCCGAACCTCACCGACGAGGTGCGCAAGGCGTACATCGTGCAGTACGCGCCCGCGGGGGCGTACACGCGCAGCAACGACGGCAACGTGCCGTGCGACGATCCCGACCGTCAGTTCCCGGTGCTGCGCGATGGTGTGCGGTTGTGAACGCGCTCGATCCCCTCACCGCCGACGAGATCATCAAGGCCGTCGAGATCTTCGGACACGACGGCCTGGTGGCGCGCGTCGTGCTCGACGAGCCGACGAAAGACGAGTTACGCGGCGACGCGGTCGAGCGGCGCGCCGCCATCACGCTCGTGCCGGGTCCCGGAGCCGGGTTGCTCGAAGCGATCATCTCGCTCACGGACGAGTGCGTGGAATCGGTCGAGCACGTGCCCGACGCGCGTCCCGCGCTGCTGTTCGAAGACAGCATCAACGCCATCGTCGCCGTGATGGAGAACGCGGAGTTCATCGCGGCGATGAAACGGCGCGGCATCGACGACATGGCGAAGGTGCAACTCGACCCGTGGCCCGCGGGCACGTTCGGCATCGCGCACGAAGAGGGGCGACGCATCACGCGGGTGATCGCGTTCCTGCGCGACGAGCCCACCGACAACGGTTACGGCCGCCCGATCGAGGGCGTCGTCGCCATCGTCGACATGGGCCGCGGCGAGGTGCTCGAGGTACAAGACCACGGCGTCACGCCGATCCCCGCCGACAAGGGCTCGTACCTCGCCGCCGATCACGTCGCCCGCACCGATCTCAAGCCGCTCGAGATCGTCCAACCCGAAGGGCCGAGCTTCACCATCGACGGCCACCGCATCGACTGGCAGCGATGGTCGCTGCAGGTGTCGATGGATCCGTACGAGGGGCTCGTGCTCCACACGATCGCGTTCGACGGCCGCTCGATCGTGCACCGCGCGTCGATCAGCGAGATGGTCGTACCCTACGGCGATCCCGGACCGTTGCACGGATGGAAGAACGCGTTCGACGCGGGCGAGTGGGGTCTCGGCCGCATGGTCAACTCGCTCGAGCTCGGTTGCGACTGCCTCGGCGAGATCCGCTACCTCGACGCCGTGTTCTCCGACGAGCACGGCAAACCGCAGGTGCACAAGAACGCCATCTGCATCCACGAGGAGGACTACGGCATCCTCTGGAAGCACTGGGACATGCAGGGCGGCACCACCGAAGTGCGCCGCTCGCGCCGGCTCGTCGTCAGCTCGATCTCGACCGTCGGCAACTACGAGTACGGCTTCTACTGGTACCTCTACCTCGACGGCACGATCCAGCTCGAGGTGAAGCTCACCGGGATCATGTCGACGATGGCGGTCGACCCCGCGGGCGACGCGCCGACGCACGCGTCGATGGTCGCGTCCGGGCTCGCGGCGCCGTATCACCAGCATCTGTTCTGCGCGCGGCTCGACCTCGACGTCGACGGCGGGCACAACGAGGTGTACGAAGTCGACGTGCTGCCCGACCCCGGTGCGTCCGACCATTCGTTCAAGCCGCACGCGACGCTCTTGGCCAGCGAGCAGGCCGCGCAGCGCGTCGTCGATCCGACGAAGAGCCGCACGTGGAAGATCGTCAACCCCGACGTGCGCAACGCGCTGGGCGAGCCGGTGGCGTACAAGCTCGTGCCCGGCTCGACGCCGACGTTGCTGGCCGACCCGTCGTCGTCGGTCGGCCGCCGCGCCGCGTTCGCGACACGCAACCTGTGGGTCACGCCGTACGCGCCGTCGGAGATGCGGGCTGCGGGCGGGTATCCGAACCAGTCGGCCGGCGGCGACGGGTTGCCGCAGTGGACCGCGGCCGACCGCTCGCTCGTCGACACCGACGTCGTGTTGTGGCACACCTTCGGCGTCACGCACATCCCCCGCCCGGAGGACTGGCCCGTGATGCCCGTCGAGTACGCCGGCTTCTCGCTGGTCCCGGTCGGCTTCTTCGACCGCAACCCCACCCTCGACCTCCCACCCCCCGCCTGCCACCCCACCGACGCCAAATCCAGTGCATAGCGACACACTTTTGTGTCGTAGTGCACTGGATTTCGCCAGGAACTAGAGGAGCACTGACGTGAATGTTCTGGTGACGGGAGCTTCGTCGGGGATCGGCGCGGGGTTGGCCCGGGGGTTCGCGGCCGACGGGCACACCGTCGGCATCTGCGCGCGGCGCAAGGACCGGCTCGAGGAGGTGCTGGCCGACTGTCAGCAGACGGCGCCCGACTCGCGGAAGTGGGTGATCGACCTGTCCGACCTCGACGCCGTGGGTCCGTTCGCCGAGCAGGCCGACGACGAGCTCGGCGGCATCGACCTGCTGATCAACAACGCGGGCATCCCGAAGCGCCGCCACGCGCTGCAACTCACGCCCGACGTCGTCGACGACGTGATGGCGATCAACTACAGCTCGCCGGTGCGACTGACGTTGGCGTTGCTGCCGCGCATGATCAAGCGGGGGACCGGACGCATCCTCACGATCTCGTCGGTCGCGGCGCGATTCGGCCCGCCGCGCGAGGCGGCGTACAGCGCGTCGAAGGCGGCGTTGAGCGCGTTCATGGAATCGCTGGCGGTCGACCTCGACGGCACCGACATCAAGATCAACCTCGTCAATCCCGGCATCATCGACACCGAGTTGTTCCACCTGCCCGACAACGAGACGTCGCTCGCCGATCTCGATGCGCTCCCGGTCCAGGCGATGGTCGACGCGGTGAAGCAGCAGATCGAAGACAACGTGTTCGAGATCTACGTGCCCGACTGGTTCAAGGACATCGCCGCCAACCGCTACGGCAACCTCGGCCAGTTCATCGAGGGCAGCAAGGACTACACCAGAGAACGCGTCAAGCAGATGGAGGCCGAAGCATGAGACCGTTGCCCGAAGTACATCGCGATGCGCTCGCCGCGACGGGGGTGATCGTCGCGGGGATCAAGGCTGACCAGCTCGACGCGCCGACGCCGTGTGAGGACTACGACGTACGCGGTCTGCTGCAACACGTCATCAGCGGCAACTACTGGGTTGCGCCCCTCGTCGAGGGCAAGACCATCGCGGAGGTGGGCGATGCGCTCGACCGCCCCTTCTCGGTCGAGGACTACGACACCTCGGCGGAGCAAGCGAACGCGGCGTTCTCGGCGCCGGGCGCGATGCAGAAGCCGGTCGCGGTCTCGTACGGTCCGGTCCCCGCGGAGGTCTACGCCGGGCACCGGTTCATCGACGTCCTCGTCCACGGATGGGACCTCGCCAAGGCCACCGGACAGGACACGACCCTCGATCCCGGGCTCGTCGACGCCTGCTTCGAGGTGATCGCCCCGCAGATCGACCTGCTCAAGGGCAGCGGCATGTTCGGCACCGAGGTCGACGTCCCGGCCGACGCCGACCCCCAGACCAAGCTCCTCGCCACCCTCGGCCGCCACGCCTGAATGGGCGTTTGAGCGTTTGTGGGGGTTTTTTAGGCG